>CALVVU010000001.1 GCA_944363975.1 Candidatus Coprovivens excrementavium
CTTTTCTTTTCTTGGTTGCATTAGTAATATACCAAATCGCTTTAATTATGTCAACTTCTTTTTGAACTTTTTTTAAAGTTTTTTGGCTTATTTCTGCTACCTTTTAACTGGTTGCGTTGAATAATATATCAAATCATTTAAAGGATGTCAATTTTTTCTTTATTTTTTTTTGAAAAAAATTTTCTTTAATATATTTTGACTATATTTTCAGGTCTTTTTCCAGTAAAAGTAATTCAATTATAACACTTTAAAATAACTTGTCAATTTTTTCTTCGATTTTTGGCGATAATTATTTCTTATGGCAATATAAAACTATTTTATGTGTTTATTTTATTATATGCAACATATAAAAAAGAAGAACTATTTCTTCTAAATTATTTTTATTTGTCCGTTATCATTGTCTAACCAATTTAAAATATAAAGTAAATTTTCTTTAGTTGTTGATATGCATCCAGAAGTTGTTTCTTTATTTTGAAGATGGAAAAATATAGCTGAGCCATTACCAGGAATACAAGGTTCCATATTATATTCAATAACAATTGCCAGTTCATATTCGATTGGATAGTCTATTAAATGTTCAGCGTCCTGCCAATTTTTCTCATTAGTATAACAATAATATGGATAAGGTTCTTTTTTGAATTGATCACTTATTTCGACTAACTTATTATAATAAAGGGATTCTTGATCACTTACCCAATACATGTTTTCATTTATCTTATAATACGGATATGAAAAAGTATCATTTTTTATTGTCCCAAAAGCAAAACCTAAATTAAATTGCCCAATCGGTGTACACATATCTCCTTCTTTTTTATTTGATGTTAGACCATTTTTGCCAATATTTATTCCAAATAGTTCTTTTACTAAAGTTTCTTTTTCATATAATTGAATAATGTTTTTTGAGGTGTTTATAACTATTAATTTATTATTTTTTTCTTTGTTCATAATGTACCTTTCCATTATCATCATAATACATAAAGTAATTTATATTATATAGATGAGCTATTTTCTTTATAGTTTGCATCATTTGATGAGCTGCACTCATATTAGCGTTCATTGTTAAATAATAATTACCTGTTTTATCACCGTATGGAGCAATGGGATTACCACCCATTTTTGATAATTCTAAAAGAAATGATGCTATATATTTTTTACGAAGAACATCTCCTACTCCTGAAATGTGATTAGGAAAACCAACTATTTTATATCCAGAATTAGACTTACCCGTTTCCTCTTCATATACTTCGGAAATTTTCTTAGTATATTCATTAGCAATTTGACCATTAATATAAAATTTAAAATCTCTTGTTACACCTTGCGTATGAGCTAAGGATAAATCGTTATCAGATACAGGATATACATATAACATACCTCCTGTACCATGGCAATTGATAAAAGCATAATTTTCATTTTTATTATCTTGATTTTCTAAAAATGATAATAAAGCTTTATTTTCTTCTGTATATTCAAATCTTCCATCAAGATTAGATGTTGGTATACCTGCCGGTCCAGGAATTGTTTTTAAAATATTATTATCACGATAACCTGCATATATTTCACCATAAGTTTGCATTTTCTTTTTTAAATCTTGAAAATAATATTCATTGTTATCATTTAGATTAATACCGGAAGCATTGCTGAAAAAATTAGCAAGAGTTCCTATAGGAAAAAGTCCATTCTGATAAATTTTTGTTAAAGATTCTTTTAGTTTACGATGAGCATCATCTTTAAGAGGAATACAATCGAGAGTTAGATTACTAAATATTTCTTGATGTTTCTTAATATGAGAGATTGTTTTTTTATCTGGAAATAAGTCTTGCCATTTATTATTTATAAAATTAGCTAATTTTTCTTTATCAACATTAAAGAAAATTAATAGAAAAGCTATCATATATTTTGGTGTAAGATCTTTATTATTACTTTTTTGCCAAAAAATAGTAATTAAATCTTCCTTAACACTTGGTATATCAAATTCCTCACAGAATATTCTAAGTATTTTATTAATATTTAAAACGACTTGATCATCTTCACGATATAATGAATAATATTTTTTACAAAATTCTTCAATTTCTTTTTCGTTCATTGAAGACATAATACTTTTTAAAGCATAAGTTGTAGTAAAAAATCCTTCGGGATTTTGACAAGGTAAAAAATCAATAGTGAATTCGGACGGATTAAAATCTTGAAAATCTTTGTTACCTTCAGCAATATTTTGCATTAGTTGAGTAACATAATCAACACTTATTATTTCATTACCATGAGCTCCTCCCATGTAAACAATATGCATTGGACCATGACCTATTGAATAATGTTCGATTGGAAAACCACATTTAGTATAACCAATTGGATCATGTTTAGTTACTTTATTTTTATTTTTAGGATTTTGGCATATGTTATTTAATCTATTATAAAATTTATCATAATCTAGAATTTCGTATTTGATATTATATTCAGTCATTTTAAATCTCCTTTCTTTTATAATATTTTATTTTGAATTCCTTTTTCTAATGCTATTTTAACATTTAAATTAAAAAAGGAAATATTCTTCAATACTTCCTTTACACTTTTAATTATTTAATATTCTTATAATACTTTCTTTTTTGTTCATTTTTTATATAGATTATAAACATTGTAGTTAATCCGAATAATAAGATAATATATGTTATTAGATCACTTGTTTCAGGATTTTTTGGTAAGAAGGTTGCTTCGATGGTTACATCACTACTTGGCATTGTAAATTTATAGTCAGTAAATGTTAAGACATTTCCATCTTTATCTGTTACTTTAACTACTCCTAATACATATCCTTCTTTAGGTGTTATTTCAAATGTTACACCCTCTCCAGATTTAGCAGTACTTAATACTTTAATTGTTCCATTACCGTCGGTTTTAGTTGATATATCATAAGTAAAATAGTATTTAGTAATAGTTGGTAATTCACCTGTTATTACTTCATCAAGATTTTGTACAGCTTTTCCTTTTGGACTAGCAATATAATTACTAAGCATAATTAAGCCATTGTTTACTTTTTTTAGATTAGTTATTTTACGTCCTTCATTATAATAATATTCATATCCATCAGAAACTAACGTTTGTAATTCCTCACTATATTCTTTTTCTTTTTGAAAGTTATATTTAGTTAATTCTAATTGTGAAAAACAGTGGTCTTCATATCGACATTCATCTCTATCTGAAATATCATTTTCTGTTATAATATAATATCCGTCGTTTGTTAACTCAGCAATGATTTGATTTGTAGTATTTATTTGTTGATCTAGTATTTGATTATAATTTTTATCATAAATCTCTATTCCACTTATTTTTTGCTTATAATCATAATAAGCTAATAAAGTATACTGATTATTATTTACTATATTATAATATTCTTTAGAATTTTCAGGATTTTCTTCATATAATTTATAAATTATATAATAATCTTGCCAATACTCTTTTACTTGATCTGCAGTTAATTCGTCTATACTGTATTCGTTAAAAATTGATAAATCTTTTTTTACTATAATTGTATTAAAATTATTTAAATTGATAATAATATAATTATCTTTAGATTCTAAAAAATAAGAATTATTTGGATATATATAATCCATTGATGTATTTTTAAATTCGTTATATTTTAAAATATTTAATTCTTCATCTAATAATACGAGATATATAGTATAGTTACTTTGACCATCAACATATTCATAATCTTCATAAAGACATAAAAATTGGTTAGTAGATTCATCATATTTTATATAATCACAATAACCATCTAAATATTCAGTATTTATTATATTACCATCTTTGTCATAATATATTACGTAATTATAGCTATATGCTAAATATCCTTCTTCTGTTTCGACAACATCAATAACATAACTGGTGTATTCATTATCTGTGTCAATATATTTACCCCATTCAAAGTTTAAATTTTCTTTAGCATTTACTAAAAATGGAAAGAATAAAATTATCAAGATAACTAGTTTTTTTAGATACTTCATACTATCACCTATTTTAATTATACTATGTTAATTATTTAGTTGCAATTAAATAAAAAGAAAGTATTATTTTATGTTTTTATAATACTTTCTTTTTTGTTCATTTTTTATATAGATTATAAATAATGTTGTTAAACCGAATAATAAGATAATATATGTTATTAGATCACTTGTTTCAGGATTTTCTGGCAAGAAGGTTGCTTCGATAGTTACATCTGATGATGGCATTGTAAATTTATAGTCAGTAAATGTTAAGACATTTCCATCTTTATCTGTTACTTTAACTACTCCTAATACATAACCTTCTTTAGGTGTTATCTCAAACGTTACACCTTCTCCAGATTTAGCAGTACTTAGGACTTTAATTGTTCCATTGCCGTCGGTTTTAGTTTCAATATTATAGATTGGAGTGTAAGTTTGGAAGATTACGTTTGTTCCACATGTATTTCCATCTGAGTCTTGATGTGCAGGATAATAATCTATGTTATTCGATTTTGGACATCCATATCCTATTTTAGATAACAAAGTTATACCTTTATTATTTGATAGTAGAAATGTTCTAGATATTAATTCGTCAGTTAAGAAATCATCATTTCTTAAACTTACAAGGCCAAAATCTGTTAAATCTTTATCAGCATAGACAAGAGATACTATGTTACCTTCATTAATAATTACAGTATAATATTGATTATTATATTCGATAGCATAGTTAATAAATAATCTTTTATTTAGATTTCCTAATTCACTTTCTAAGTAGTTAATGAATTTTTTGTATTCACTATCTGATATTACATTTTTGGGTTTTATATTATAGTATTCATCATAATATTCATCATAATATTCATCTTCTATAGAATAGTATTCATCTTCAGTTATTTCTTCAAACTCGTTTAAGTATATATCGCTATAATAATATTTCTTGTAATCAGTTATATAAACTTTATCATTAATAATTATTGTATTATCAATTTCTATTGGAGCAATAATTTCTTTTTCAACTTTTAAAGTATTAGGATTAACTTTGACTAAATTCTGCTCTCCCCATCTATATAATAATAGATTTTTTCCATCAGTTGATTGTTCATTATAACTTAAATTTGTTTGATATGTACCTTGTTGTTTATTGTTAAAATCATATGTTGTATACGTATATGTACTATTGGCATAAGTTCTTGTTATATAATAATCTTCGCCTATAATTGGAGAATAATTATCGGTTGTAAAAGATGTTAACATATTTAAATCTTCATCATATATTTCAAATTTATAAAGATTGTCATTATAGTATTTAGCAACTACTTGATTATTATTTGTTGTATATATATAACCAATAATTTCATCTGTAGTTATTTCTTTGACTTTTTCAAGAGTTTTACCTTTTAATTTGATAATTTTGTTAGTATCTTCTTCATTATAATATAAATGATTACCGATTGATTCCATTTCACTATAATCATTAAGTTTTAGAGATGCTATTTTGTTACCTTCTAAATCGTAAGTTTTATATACGAATTCTTTATTTTTTAAATCATAACCATCTGTTAAAAAATAATCATCAAAATATTGAATTTCTTCATGGTAGGTATTAAATTGATTTTCTAATTCTATTTCGTTTAATTTGGCATTTACTATGATTGGTAGAAATAAGATTATCAAGATAATTAATTTCTTTATATACTTCATACTATCACCTATTTTAATTGTAACATTATTAATATATTAATTCAATTTATTATTTTATGCTGATATTTCTATATTTTAAATATTCACCTAAATCTTTACCAAATTTATTCATCATAAAATACCTCCTATTATATTTATTATAGATATATGGAGGTATTTCCTTTTATTTTTATAAATATTCTTTTAATTATACTTTATTATTAAATTTATAATATTTTAATTTTCTAATTACATTTTTAATGTTATTTATTATGTTTCAGCTAATACTTTAGTTATCTTATCATGAGCTTTTTTTACATCATCTTCATAAGGAATCATAACATAACGTTTTGATTTTGGTGCAGTATGAGTTGGTAAAGATGCATTACTACCATTAACCCAATTAGAGTCAAAAGTCCATGTTGACATATTATCTATTTGATTTTTAACAAATAAAGATATTACTTCTTTAGGAATAGTTGTTCGATATAAATTATTTAAAGATACTAATAATTCATCATATTTTATAAGAATTGATTTATCTTTCATAATTTTTTTAAATACAGCTTCTAATACTTGTTGTTGATTTTGAATACGATGTCTGTCCCCACTAGAATAAGCATATCTTTCACGAGAATAAGCTAAGGCTTTTTCTCCATCCATATAATTATAACCTTTTTTTACTGTCCAGCCTTTTTTATGATAAGAGTTAAATGTTGAATCAGAGTATACTTCTATTCCTCCTACCAAATCTACTATTTCAGTAACTGCATTAAAGTTAATTTTTATACTATAATCTATTTCTATATCAAATAAATCTTCAATAGTTTTTTCTGATACTTCTAAACCATAAATACCACTATGAGTTAATTTATCTTTTAAACCTGTTTGACCATGTACCTGTACATAATAATCTCTAGGAATAGATGTTATAAGAATATGTTTAGTATTTGGATTAATTGTTAGAATCATATTAACATCACTACGTGATTTATTATAAATAGTCTTACTACGAGAATCACTTCCTGATATATAAATATTAAGAGGTTTTAATTTATCTATACTATTTTCTTTTTTGGTTAAAATATTTTCTATCTCAAAACTATATATTATATCTATATTATCATAAATATCTTTATTATCTTCTTCTAAAAGATCTAAATACGAAGATGCTATTAGAATAGCATCTAATTCCTTAGATAATAAATTATTATATAATTCATAAATATCTTCATAAGATATTTTATCTACTTTAATTAAATCATCTATATTATTCAATACTTCTTCTTTATCATTGTCTTCTAAGTAATATCCTATTTTTTTATTATTTAATTTATATATATCTTCATACTTATTTTTTAATATAATTACATTATATGTGTTTATTTCTACTGTATTATTATTAAAAGCTTTATTTAAAAATGAAAGAGTACTACTTCCTATATTAATACCTAATATACAAATAATAACTAAAATAAAATATATAATTATACTTAAGATATTAAATAAGATTCTTTTAGATATTAAAGTTAATATTCCTATTATATTTAATATAACTAATATACTTATTAGAATAATTATATACTTAGTGCTTAATATATTTATATCTAATATTACTTTAAATAAATATATAGATAGTAATAACATTATAAATATAATTATTAACTTAATGTATATTAATATCTTTTTATTCATATTATCACCTCAAAAGTACTCATATTATAGCATTAATATTATAATAATTATTATATTTATATATTGGGAGTGTAAAGCATATATATTATTAATTATTATTAGTAGTAGATACTAAATTAGATTTTTTATTAGATTTTGAATAGTAGTTCTTTCTTTATTATTTTTCCGTTTCTAATATTTTAGTTTTTATTTCATTATAGTAATTCAAGTTATATATCTTCTTTTATTTTGGTTAGTGTAGTATATGGTGCTAACTCATATAATAATTTCTGATTAACATATGTTATTATTATCTTTTTCTCTTTAAATTATATTGTTATGAATTAATATTCCACTAATAATTTCATTAAGTTTTCTATAATAAAATAAATATTTAATATATATATATATATATATATTTATATTTTGTTTCTTTTGGTAATCTTTCGTATTCTTTAGATTTAATTTTTTGAATTAATTCTCTTTTACTAAGATTTTTATTTTTAGATATATTTATATAATATATTATTTCATCTTCGTTTTTCAATTTTAAAAGTTCACAATAATGACTCCAAGTTAAAATTGCAGCCACTGGTTGCAATTTTTCATTACAACAAATTTTTTCATAATACAATCTCATATTATATAAAGTTCTAATACTATATTTTTGATTTAAATCTTTTGTTAGTTTTACTGAATATTCTTTTATTATTCCTTCTCCATAGTGTTTACCTGCTTCTGTTAGTATTTTTCCTACTTTATAATAGGTATTTAAATCATTTCTATTATTGGCATATTCTCTTGCTTTTTTGGATATTTCTTTCTTTATTAATTCTTTTTTTAATTCATTGTAGTAGTTCAAGTTATACATTCCCTTCTTACTTATTTATACTAAGTATTAAAAAGATCTCCTTTTTTATATGAAGTTATTTATAAAATTAAAAAAGAGATACTTATTTTTCTTATGTAGAATAAGTATCTTCGCTGTTATTTATATTTTTTCTTTTATTATATTGATTTATTTCTTAGAAATGGTATTAATTTGATTGGTTAATTCTTCTATACTTATAATATTTTAATAATTAAAAAATCTCTTATATTTGATGTTCAATATAAGAGATAAATTAAATTATAAGTTAAATTTTTTATATATCTAAAATTAATTTTACTTTAGCGGTGATTTTTTCGTCACTTAATTGGGAATCGAGATTCAAACTTTGAATCATTGCTGAATATTCTGTTCCTTTATTTAGTTCATTTAATATTTCTTTACTATAATATCTAGGAACATATCCTAAATGGTATTTGTTTCCATTTCTTTCATATATAACTTTGATTGCATGATTATCTTTTTCATTATTAAGTTCATGTTCTAAATATAGTTTATCATTTATTTTAAGATAATTTTTACATTCTTCCACGTCTTTGCAATAATTTGTTCCAGCAACATCAAATTCAACTCTATTTGGTTCAAATGCAGATACGAATTCATAGTTATCTGTAACAATTCTTCCTCGTGTAGCTTTTAATATTTCAAAATTATCTGAATCTCTTTCCAAATTATAGCAATTTAAAATTTCTAAATAATCTGGTCTTGCTGGATTTGGTAATCTAGTTGCAATGTTAATAAACAATTTTTCATTTTCATATATTTTACTTGTATCTTCGAAACCTGGAAAATAATTAAAACCTACTTCTTTAGCGTCGTTTAATTCAGGATTTACATAATAGAATTTATATTTTGAGGATTCTTTAACTAAAGCTCCAACTTTATATCTTCTTCTAGAAATTGGCTCTTTCCAAATCAACCATAGTTCATCTTTCATTTTACCTACCTCTTTTTATTTACAATCATTTATACTCAATAGTATATCTCTTCGTTTTATTAGATATTTTATTATATGTTTTTTATGTTCATCAGTCAATAATTCATCAGGTATTTTATTAACTATATCGCTTATTATTTCATTAGATAAATTGTTTAATTTTTTTATTTCTTCACTGATATATTTAGGGTAGCTATCATATAAATATTTTATTAATTCAAAATGCTTATATTTATTATGATTATCTTCTTTATATATTAAAGTTTTACTTCTATTAATATACGCATCAAAGTCTTTAAGTTTATTATAATATTTTATTGCCTCGTTTATATTTTTAAATTCTCTTAATAGACTGTCACCATTATCATATAATGGTGATATATAATATTTTCCGTCTCGTTCTGTAATTCCCCAATTTTCTTCATGTCTATCTTGTTCTCCTATTAATGCATCAAACAACATTATTTTTAAAAAGTCTTTAAATAATTCTGCATCTATTTCATCTAAAGTCGATTTTATATTTGAAATTGTATAATAATATTTTCGCTCTTCCTCACTCTTATTCAAGAATGCTACTATATCAGTATGGGGAGATTTTAATGGATCAGAGAAGATATAATTTAAAATACCTATTTTGCCATCATTATCTTTTGCTAAATCTATTTTAGCACAAGGATATCCTAAAACTTTTGCTATTTCAAAAGCTATTTTTTCAGAACAAGTTTCACTACTGTTATAGTCTTCTCGCTCGTATTTAAACATAGCAATTTTGTTATTACTAGTTATTACTAGTCTTTTTTTTCTTGATCCTTTTACTATAGGTTCATCTTTGGTAAATTCAAAATCTTTATTTATTATTTTTATTTCGTATTTATTCATAGAATCACCTATTCTTTATTATTATATCATATAAATATAGAAATTAACTATATTATACTTTACTATATATTTTATACTAGATATACTTATTTCCTTTTATAATGAATTAATATTCCACTACTATTATCATTAAATTTTCTATACGTTGTGTTTTCAAAGTAATTTAGGGCTTTTTTAATATTACCAAATATATATGTTACTATTATACCTTGAGATATAGAAGAAAGATGTTTAATCTTTCTTCTATATTCTTCTATGTTAACGTATTGAATTATATTAGAGAGATATATTAAATCATATGCTTCTTTAATATCCATATTTAATATATTTCCTTGAATATAGTTTATTTTAGTTTTTTTTTTTTAGATTTTCTCTTAGTTTGTAATAATTATATTCACTTAAATATGGATTTTGTTCTAGAGCATATGATTTAATTAATGGTTCTGAAGAAAATAAGGGGGAATTATATATATCGTACCAACTATTATAATCGAATAAGTATTCCCAAAATTCTTTGGATTGGTTATCTAAGTTAGGAGATATCTTATTATAAAAGATATCATCATAATAATCTTCATTATTAATACTTATGTCATCTATAAAGAAAGAGATATATTCTTCTAAAGATAATGATTTAATAGAAGCTATTTTTAATTCTAAAAAGAATTTTGGAAATATACTAATATCAAAAGCATCTATTATAGATGGTTTAGTTAATAAAGAATTTAGTATTTGGTCTCCGCTACCTATTACACATAAAATTTTATCTTTATTAAGTAAGATATCTATTATATCTTGAAGTCTTTCATTTGTTTTTTTATATATAAATGATTGTTCATTAAAGGTAGTTTCTTTATTATAGAATTTAGTACCTCTTACTATATTTTGAGCTATATCTAAGTAATCCATATTATCTCCTCTTTTATGAGTTAATATTATATACTAAGATATTAAAAAATACTAACTTTTTAGTTAGTATTATATTTTTTTCTTTTATTAGGTTCTTCTTCTATATTAGATAATCTTGATATTTGTTCTTTATAATCATCATAATTACCTATATATGAATTTATATGATTATTTTCTATATAAAGAGTTCTTTTAGCTAATTTATTAATAAAGTATCTATCATGTGAAATAAAGAGAATAGTGCCAGTATATTCATTTAAGGCTTCTTCTAACATTTCTTTAGTATCTATATCTATATGATTAGTTGGTTCATCTAAGATTAAGAAATTAGCTTTTTTTTGAATTAGTTCTAATAATTTTAGTCTTACTTTTTCTCCTCCAGAAAGAGATTTAACTTTTTTAAAGACATTTTCACCATAGAATAAGAATTTAGCTAAAGTAGCTCTTAGAGATGTTTCAGTACCATCAAAGAATTTACGAGCAGTATCTAATATAGTAGCATTTTCATCATCAAAGTGTATTTCTTGAGGTAAATAACCTATTTTAACATTACTACCTAATTTTATTTCACCATCTATTATTTCAGCTGGGGTATCATTAAATAATAATTTTATTATAGTAGATTTACCTGTACCATTTTTACCCATTAAGCATACTTTTTCACCATATCTAATATGTATATTAGCATCTTCTAATAAGATTCTATCTCCTATCATAAGACTTAGATTATCAATTATTAAGACTTCTTTGCCAGATCTTTTTTGGACTTGAAAATCAAGAGGAAGTTCTTTGGTTGTTTCTGGTTTATCTAGTAATTCTATTTTATCTAGTCTTTTTTGAATACTAGCTGCCCTTTTAAAGAATGATTCGCCACCTGGGAAAGCAAGATGACCAAATTCTTGTAGTTTTTTAATAGATGCTTTCATAGCAGCTATTTGTTTTTGTTGATCTTTAAAGTCTTCAAATTCAGACATTATTCTTCTTTCATTTTCTTCTAAATAATAAGAGTAATTACCAAAGAATACTTCTTCTTTTCCTCTTTCAATTAATATAGTTTTAGTTGTTACTTTATCTAAGAAATATCGATCATGAGAACTTATTATAATAGATCCTTTATAATTTATTAAATATTCTTCTAGCCATTCTAAAGTATCTATATCTAGATGATTAGTTGGTTCATCTAATAATAGAATAGATGGTTCACTTAAGATAAGAGAAGCAAAGTATACTATAGTTTTTTCTCCTCCAGATAATGTATTAAATTTTCTATCTAACATTTCTGGTTTTATTTTAAAACCATTACATACTTTATTTATATCTGATTCTAATTGATAGCCATTTAAGTTATTAAATTTTTCTTGTAAGATACCATATTTTTTTAATAGATTATTTAGTTCATTTGGTTTACAAGTAGACATTTTATTTTCTAGTTCTCTTAGTTTTTGTTCTATTTCTATAACTTTAGTTTTTCCTATTAGTAAGATTTCTTTTACTGTAGTTTCTTCTTTAAATATAGGAGGTATTTGGGATAACATACCTATTGTAGAATCTTTTCTTATAGATATATTTCCATTATTTATATTTTCTTCTCCTATTATTATTTTAAAGATGGTAGTTTTACCACTACCATTTGGGCCGATTAATGCTATACGTTCTTTAGTTTTTAATTCTAAGTTAAAACCATTTAGTACTTTTTTAAAACCAAAGTTTTTTTCTATATTACTAAGACTTAATTCTATCATTAATCTCACCTCTTTTGGTGTTATTATAACATATTTATTTTAAGTAAAATAAAACATACTAATTGCTATAACATTATTATTCTTATATATTTTCTTTTTATAAAAAATAATCCACTAGCATAGCTAGTGGTTTTTCTCTAGCGCCTATAAGGCTAACATTCCTGCTTCGCTTCAAAGCGTACTCACGACTCACACTTGCAGTACTATTTCTTGCTACCCGTAAACGGGTTAATTTTATCTATTGTTAATTGTTCTGACAGGTGATCCTCTTTAAGCTGTTCATCGATATAGTTTCGTATCATTTCTGCATTCTTTCCTGCTGTATCTACATAATACCCTCTACACCAAAACTGTCTGTTTCTATATTTGAATTTCATATCTCCCCAGCGTTCATATATCATCACACTACTTTTTCCTTTCAAAAAGCCCATAAAACTTGATATGCTCATTTTAGGTGGAATTTCTACCAACATATGCACATGGTCAGGACATACTTCTGCGGTTATTATATTTACACCCTTCCATTTACATAACTCTCTCAATATTTTTCCAATTTCCAATCTATTATCTCCATAGAACTCTTTTCTTCTATACTTTGGTGCAAAAACTATATGATACTTACAATTCCACTTAGTATGTGATAAACTATTAATGTCTTTCCACATGGACTGACCACTCCTTTTTCATTGTATTTTTATTTGCAATTGTGAGTCGCAAATATATAATACCAAAAGGAGTTTTTTATTGAATACTCAACGCTAAAGCTAAACTGAACCCCCAGACAATCTGGGGTTTTAGTATACAAAAAAATACTAACTTTTTAGTTAGTATTTATGTAAGTATATATACTATCTTATTTAAATTAATATATGTTAATAATAGTTCAGTTACCAGTTTTTTGGAATTGCAAATATAATTATATAAAAAAGAATTCCTTTTGAATTTATATCTTTATTTTTTAGATTTTATTATTTCAAAAACCCAATTAGAAAATATGTCATATTTATATGGGTTTAGAGAAATAAAATATGATGAATTATGATGAACTATTTCTGATAATTCATCCTTTATTGATTTTTTATTTTTTTCTACTTTTAAATTTTCTCTTGTCCATACTATTTTTTCATAATTTGTCAATTCATTGTAATCAAACTTTTCTAAAATATTATCTGGCATTTTCTCCAGATCTTTTTCTATTACTTTTTTTACAGCTGCTAATGCAGTTTCTTCTGTTTCCCCTTTTTTAGATAATTCTTCTAATATATCTTCTTTAGATTTTTGATGCAAAATAGCTGATAAATAACCATATGCCAAATTATGTTTTTTGTTGTGTTTATTCCTTTTTAATTCTAATAATAATCTATAATTAATAATTTTACGATAATAAGGCATATCTTTATTTTGATTAATAAAATTCTCGATGTGTTTATCTAATGGTTCAAAGTCTTTTTCTTCAATTTTTATTAAATCTATATTTCCGTTTCTATTTATTAAATATTGAATTTCTCCGATGTTTTTCTTAGTAAGGTTTTCTTGTTTACTTTTTAATATAACTGCATATTTTGCAAATAATTGATCATGCGATAATATAAGGAATGTTTTATCATTACTTAATTGTGTAATTAAATTAAATATTTTATGTCTTCTATTATCATCAAATGATGATGCTGGATCATCTAATATAATTATTTGTTTTTTGGTCGATAATAAAAATAATAGTAAGCATATTAAATTTTTTTCTCCATGTGATAAACATTTAAAACTATTTCCTTCTAATTTGTCTTTATTATGTACTAATTGAATAGATGCCGTTTTTGAGTTTGTGTTATATGATAATTTTTTAAAACTATAATTTATATCAAATTTTTCTAAATATTCATTTAAATTTTTAATACTATTATTAATTATTTTGTAAGTTCTTGATTTTAAAATACTTATTTCTTTTCTTATTTCTTTCAAATTATCAAGCGTTGGTTTTATTTCTTTATATAATTTAGAATAAATCTCCAACAATTCCTTTGGTATCTTAATATTGGATATTTTATCTAAATCAAACTCTCCGTAACTATATGATTCGATAGTTTTGTATAAATCTTTGGCAAAAACATATATTTTCATTCTTTTTTCAAAATCCGATATTAATTTTTGTATATCTTTCTTTCTAGAAAAATCTGGTACAGCTATATTTACTTTTTCTAAAACATCAGAAGCATCAGATATTATTTGATAATTTTCTAATTTAATAGTAGTAATTTTTTCTATTTTATTAATTCTACTTTCTGTCATCTTTCTTCCGCAAAATGGGCATTTTCCTACTTTATAAAAATTATTATTATTTTTTCCTTCATTTAACCAATTAACATAATTTATATTATTTCTTTTTATAAAATTTATATAGAATTTATTATTAGGATCTTCTTGTTCTTTTTGAATTTTATATACTGGAGAACTAGCTGTTAGTGAAGTCTTATTTTCTGATATTTTTCTTTTGTTTAATACTTTTATAACTTGATCCATATCTTGTATAAATTTGTCAAAAGTACTTTTTTGAGCATATATTTTTGAAAACTCATTAGATATTTTATTTCTTAATTCTTCTAAATTCGTTTCATCGGAAAAAATAATGTTATATATCCTTTCGTTTTCTTTATTATCTAAACTTATATATTTCATACTCTCTTCATTGAAAATTTCACAATTATCTATACAATAATCTTTAGGGTCTATTTCTACTTTTACATCTTCTTTATTTTTTCCAAAAGTAACATAATTTTCCAAATTTTGTTGTGTTAATGCTAATCCTATTGCCGATTTGCCACTTCCACACATTCCACATAATACATTTATTTTATTTTCTATTATATTTAATTCGACTTCAGATATGTTTTTTACATTTTTTAGTTTTAATCTCATAATTCACCTCTTTTGTTCTATTTTAACAGCTTATTTTCTGTATAAATAAATATATGCTGCAAATAATTCAAACACATCTTTGGCTTCGTAATCGTTTAAATCTCTCGTGCTTTCATAAGCATCGATAAGTTTGTCAGTTGCTTTAATTACTTTTTCAGATTTACCAATTTTTTCTGAAAGAAGCTTTATTGCTTTTTCTTTAGTTAATGATTCGAATATATTATCAACAAATTTTATTATATCTTGATTCACCTTTTGTCACCTCCATTATCTTAAATACTTAGTTATATACTAAGCTTTTTTAAATTTAACTATTATTATACTATCAAAGTATTTTTTATCTAGGATACCTATACATAAAAGTACTAACATATAGTTAGTACTTAACATTTAGATATTATATATTTAAATGAGTTTCCAATCATTTTTATTTATTACTTCAATAAATTTTTCAATATAATTAAGCTTTTCATCCTTATATTTAAGTTCTTCTTTTGCTTTTATTTTTTAATTTTATTTGCTCCTCTATGCTAATTGTTTTTTTCATTTAAATTTCATCTCTTTCTACTACTTAATATTGCTAAATTTTGGTCACCTTATAAATACTTGTCTGTATCTATCCTTTCTTATTTTTAATGTATTACTTAATCTTAAAACTATATATTCAAATAAATTATAACATGTTTTTTATTTATAACAATTTAAATGATTGCTTTTAAAACTAAAAAAATACTAACTTTTTAGTTAGTATTTACATTTTAAAAGTAGTAGTATCATCTGGAGTTAGATTCTTTTCTTTTATTAAAGAGATTATTCTAATTCTTAATTCATTTTCCCAAGTAGGACAATATACTATTGGTATTTCTTTAGAAGTTGTATCAATTACTTTCATATATTCATTATTTTCTTCTATACCAATAAATATACTATCATCTACTTCATAACCAGATTCATTTAATATAGGAATAACATATTCTTTAAATAAATCTATAGATACTGGGACAGTTCCTGGTATTTAATATATATAAATTATATATATCTATTATATATATTTTGTTTTATATCTATTATATATATTTTGTTTTATATCTATTATATATATTTTGTTTTATATCTATTATATATATTTTGTTTTTGTTTTTTTGGTTAAAAGAACAAAATCTAATTCTCTTTCTATATTTTTCTTTTTATATTCTAAGAATTCTTTTGTCATTATGTATCACATATTATTTAATATTTATATAGTATATATTAAATTAATTCTTCTATGTTTTTATTAATAAATATGTTATATTTTAGCTGACTCTTTAATGATTAGATTCGATAACTTATAACTTTTAGTAGTTTTTTATAGATGAAGATATTTTTATGTTTGAAAGTATTAGTCAAAATAATAAAAGAAGATATTCATAATAGGATATCTTCTTTTATAACTATTTATTTTCGCCATTTAATATTTGTTTATTTATACATTTTTAATTATTATTAATTAATATTCAATGTCGTCATAAGTTAAATTACCACAACCTCCAGTGATAGGTATTGTTTCACCTACAATCATTCTACCCATATCACTTATTAAATATATCGCTAAATTAGCTACCTCTACTGGATCAAGAAATCTTTCGGACGGAGATTTTTCATAATATAAATTATTTTCATCATGTTCTATCATTGAAGTTATTGTTGGGCCCGGTGCTATCCCATTAACTATTATACCATATTTAATTAACATTTTTGCCATACCCTTTGTTAAACCATTTATTCCCCACTTTGAAAGCATATATGGAGATATCGCAGGTCTATAACCTGATATTGATGAAATATTTAATACATTCCCTTTTATTTTATTTTTTATTAAATATCTGGAAAATATTTGTGATAAATTGTATGTTCCTTCTAAGTTTGTATTAATAGTTTTATTTAAATCAGATATATTTGTTTCTAAGAATCTACTTCCAATTGATATTCCTGCATTATTCACTAAGGTATCTACTTTATGTTTTAATACTATTTTTGAAAATTCTTCTTCTAATGTATCTTTATTTGATATATCTAGTCTATAATAAAATACTTTTTCTTTTTCTACATTAGTTTCTTTTTTTAACTTTAAACTAGCTTCTTTTAATTTTTTTTCATTTCTTCCGCAAATTATAACATTTGCTTTATTATTTATAGCTAGTTTTGCAATTTCGTACCCTATTCCACTTGCTCCACCTGTTATAATTATCGTTCTTTCTTTTAATAAATCTCCTATGCAAACTGGAATCTTAATTGGTTCTTTTATTTTCCATGTGAATGTTTTTTTTATTTTTTTTAAAACTTTTTTTACTTTATTTTTAATTCCCATGTTATTTACCTCTTAAAAAATCTTTAATTTTTCTAACACCTTTTAATCCGATTGTATTCTTCACTATTTCTTTTGTTAACTCTTTTCCTGTTTTTTCCAACGAAATAATTTGTTTTAAGGCTTCTGTTTCTTCTCGTGTATCTGTAAATATTTCAAAAATTACCGATTTTTTATTGTTTTTATCTAGAAATATTTGTTTTGTTTCTTCAAATTCTTCTTTACTACTGGCAGATATATATATAAATCCCAAGTTTTCTGCATAGTTTTTTACTAATTGTTTTGACTTGTTTCCAAAATGACCAGCTGCAGCTATATAGGTATTTGTATTTTCATCGAATTGAGTTGTTCTATTTCCAAAATTTTTAAATTCTTGTCCCATTCCATTATTTATTACCAATAATCTTACATTATTTCCAAAATGTCTATTTCCCAACGAGTTTAAATCATAGAAAAAAGCTAAATCACCAACTACTCCAAAATATAATTTATCTCTATTAGCTAATGATGCTCCTAAAAGTGTTGAAACACATCCATCAATTCCGAAGCCTCCAGTATTTGAGTATACATTTATACTTTTATCAATTTGAAAGAAATTCCATGATCTTAATGAATTTAGGATTCCTAAATGAAGAACCGATCCTTTTGGTAATTCTTTCGACAATTCTTTTGCAACCCACAAATTAGAATATGGCAAGTTCGGAATTTTACTTTCTAATCTACAATAGTTTTCTTTCCATTCTTCATAATATGTTGTTTCAACTTTTTTATTCTTTTGTTGATTAAATTTATTAAAAAAATCTATTTCTGTCATTTCGAATACATATCTTAATTTTTTGAAATTGTCGCATATTTTACCATCTTCATTTACTCTCCAAACTTCAGCTGGTTGAATATTTAAATATGCGCCAGATATGTTACCTAAATGAATCAATAATTCCATTTTACAGCACTCTAAATGACAATATTTTTGATTTGAAACTAAACTAGTTGGCACAAAATATTTTCCTTTATAATTACTTGTATGATCTCCTATTACAACTCCATTATATTTTTCACAAAATTGATCTATTTGAAAAATTAACTCGTCCGACATTTTAATATGATTTCCAATAAAAATTCCTACTTTTGATTTAGTTATGTTAGGAAATGTTTCATTAAAAGTTATTCTATCTATATATTTTACTGGTTTTATTTCTGATTCCGTAAACTCCCCAAATGATGTTTCTACATTTAAATGAACTGGTCCACTTCCATTATGTTTTAATTCAAGCATCGCTTCATTTGCTCTAACAGTACATGCCCATTCATCCTCTTCATCTTTTATTAATGGTATATGAAAACTTTTTTTAACAATATCATTACTTACATTTGTTCTATCGGTTAATTGTGGAAAATTATGACCGATTCTTTCTATAGGCATAGTTGATGTAATTGCTAAAATAGGTATTTTATTGTAGTATGCTTCTGTCAAACCAGGAAAATAATTTCTAGCTGCTGTCGCACCAGTGCAACTTAATACTACTGGTTCTCCACTTTCAACAGATAAACCACAAGCAATATAAGCTGCCGATCTCTCATCTACAGATGAATATATTTCAAAAAAAGGGTCATTTTGAATAGATGCTATAAATGATACATTTGTACCACCAGGACTTGCTACTACCTTTTTAATATTATGATGTTTTAATAATTCAATAACTATTTGATTATTTCTTTCGACTGTTTTTAACATTTTCTTTCCTTCTTTCATTTCTTTTTTATTAAATTACGTTAATTTTTTTTTCATAAAGCTAAATATTATATCTATTGATTTTTTGTTAATGTTCCATGCAAATATAATTGCTATGATTAACGAAATTATATTAAGATATATATTGTTAATATAATATAATGGAATAACAATAATTAATGTTATTATAGTTTTTATTATTAAGAATTTATTTATTTTAATTTTAAAATATTTTTTATTAATATCTATTAATCTATATATACTCATTATGAAGAATGAGGCAAAAGTTGATATTACTGCTGCATATAATCCAACAAATTTAATTAAGGACAAATGCACTACTATATTAATAATGGCGGAAACAATCGATGTATTTGCTATAGCTTTTGTATTTTTTTTAGCAACATATATAACACTTAATAAACCAACTACTACGTTAAATAATGAAGCAATTATTGATATAGGTACTAATCCATAACCACTACCAAATTTTTCATTTATCATAATTGGGAATACAAATGGCATACAAGAAATCATTCCTATTGACATTGCAGTAAATAAATTTAAGATTATATTAAACATTTTATTAAAGTAATCATCTACATCTTCATCATTTATAGCGACAGATATTGACTCTGTCCAACTCATATTAAAAATATTATAAAAAGTTATGAATACACTAGAAAATTTAAGAGAAGCTGCTAATATTCCATTTCGATCGACTCCAAGAAACATAGTTGCAATGACTCTATCAGAAGCATTAAATATCCACCATGATATTGCATTTGGTATTAATGGTATTGAATATTTCCATAATTTTTTTATAATATCTTTTTTATATTCATTAACTTTTATATAGCTATATAGTTTTAATGATATAAACAAATATATTGAAGCAATTAGTTGTCCACTCATTGTACCAAGTAACATACCGTATGCTCCGAGTTTAATAACTACTAAGAATAGCACATTAAATAAAATTGTAAATAAAGCACTTATGAAACTACCGATAGCGTATCTTTTATTGTCTCCTAAACCTCTGGCAATCTGTTGAAATAATGAGAGGAAAATATAAGCAATAACATTTGTTGCTAAAAAGAACTTATAATTATTATTAATAAATGGAGATATTAATGCGAATATTATTAAGTAGATAATACATTGAAATATTACAGTAATAACTCCACTTGAAATTATTTTTTTCTTTGATTCTTCATTATCTCTTACTTCTATTAATTCTCTAAATAGAGCTTGTTCCACTTGAAATGTTACTATTGGTAATAATAAAGATACTAATGTATTAAGTAAATCTACTGTACCATACTCTTCTGTTGAAAGAATACCAGTATATAATGGCAAAAGAAAAAATGTAATTAATTGTGTACATATTTTCCCTATTGTAATAATAATTGTATTTTTAGCTAGATTCTTTTCACGACTCATTAATTACATCTTCTTTCTATTTTTATTTTTCTATCGCATCAATTAACCAATTAATTGATTTTTCCCTTTCTTTTTCTAATATTTTATTTACTTTTTCATAATCTATTTCTTCATCATAATTTCTATTATTAAATTCTTCTAAAGTATTAACTGCTCTATTAGAAATTTCTAATTTTTTTAATAAGTCAGTTACTCTAGAGCCAGTGGCTTTATATGGCACTATCCAAAATTTCTTATTAAAAATAATTGAAAAAACAGTAGCATGAAATGATGTAGCAACTATATAATCAGCATTTTTAATTAAATTTACAAATTCTAAAGGTCCGTCTGAGTTTGCTTTTCTTAATACTCTCTTGTATCTGTTTATTCTTTCAAAATGAATAACTTTTAATCCAGTTAACTCTGACAAGTATTCTACTATTTTCAATTGTTCTTCGTTTCCTTCAACAATATATGATAGAATATATCGTTCTTTTTCTTTCTTTAATGTTTTTATTTCTTCATTCCACTCATTCTGACTTAGAAGTAAAGTTGGATCTAAAACCACTTGTATATTCTTCGATGGTAATATTTTTTCTAATTCATTTTTTGCACTTTCTTCTCTAACTGAAATATGATTTATTCCTGTTAGTTTGTCTATATATTCATTTTTGTATTTTAAAACATTTTTTTCAGTTCCAATGCTGGCAGCATATGATATTTTATTTATGTTTTTTATAAAATTCAATGTATATATATCAGATAATCCCTTGGTAATATCAACATTCCATACTTGATCGCTACCAGTGATAATAAAATCTTCTTTAATTTTGTTGACATTAGTAAGATTATTTTCAGATATTTCATAGTTTGTTTCTTCTAATTTCTCATTTTGAAAATTTTCAAAATTTAAATTCTTATTTTTTATTTCTTTATAAAAAATAAGAATTTTTAATATTTCTTTTAATTTGTTTTTTAAATTTTTATTTTTAAGCGAAAACATCTTATAACTTTCTTCGATATTTAAGTCTCTATAATTCAAAAACTTTATTTTATATCCTTTATCATTCAATACTTTTTTTAGAGCATATGCTTGAAGCATAGCACCACAATTATGTGCTTTGTAAAAAGTTGTTATTAAACCTTTTTTCATTTTTTCACCTCATCTTTATAATATTTAAAAATTTTGGTCTTGTTCCTTTGTATTCTTTTACATTTTTATATAATATTGAACCAATTATAATAAAGTTTATGGTCCAAGAAAAATTTCCTCCAATAGAATGAGAAGTTAAAAAATTAAAAAATTGATATGCCATGAAAATGCAACAATATATTTGTCCGCTTGTCATTGACCAATATGTCAAGCAGAACAAAATCAACCCTACTATTGTTAATTCCATATAAATTTCTATTAAGTCCATTTCTATTAATTCTAAGCCTAATTCGTTGGCCGCCGATCCTAAGCCATAACTTTGAAAATTTTCATTTATCAATTCATGTAATCTATCACTTCTTGTCATAGTGAATTGTGTTTGTGTTTCATTAAATATATCGTAAAATAGATTTTCATTGTTTTCTTGTAAAATCCAATAATATCCAATTGTAAAAAATACGAATAGAACTGAAATAAGAACTATATATTTTTTATCAATTTTTCCATCAATATTTATAAACCATGGCAAAAATAATAATACTATTGCAAACAAAATTGATAATCTTTTAAATGTACAAATTGTAAATAAAATCGATAAAATTAGCCACTTTTTTTCTTTCCTAAAATACGAAAAAAACGCACATGTTGATAAAGCAATTCCTGCAAAATAAGACGATTCAAATGGAGAATATGATTTGGCATAATTGATAAGTGCAATGTTTTCAATGTTAAAGTTTTCTATTCCAATTTCTATAATATATCCAATTATAGCAAAAATCAATATTATTTTCATTGCATTGTATATTTCGTCTATATCTAATGTATTAAGAATTATAAATGCGAAGAATATTCCCAATATCATTTTAATCAAGATTGTAAAAGTATTTATTGTAATATTTTGCTCTATTATTGCAAAAAGCAATGAAATAACAAAAAATGATATTACTAAAAAAAGCATTCTTTTCATTTCATTTCCAAAACACGATTTACTTAATTTTAACTTACCTCTTTTTAACATAAAAAAGAATATAATTGCTAAGAACATAGTAATATATTTTGAAGATACCATGAAATTATTTATATCATTTACAACAAATAAACCATCTGTTATTGATCTGATTATATATGTCGCAACAAATAGAAAAAATATAATTTTTTTAATTTTTATCGTCTTAAGCATTTTAATCTTCTCCTTATTGCAAACAAGAAAATATAAAGTAATTCTAAATTGAAGTCAAACATTTTTAATGAAATATTTAGTTTTTTTCTAAAATTTATATTGTATCTTTTTCTTTCTTTTAAGTACTTTTTAAAGATTTTATTTTTTACGCTTTTTAATTTTTTTAATTCTGTAATAATCTTATTAGATTTGGCAATATTTTGTATATAACATAAATATGTATTACATACTATTCCAATGTAATTCCTATATAAAGTTTTTTCACTTGAAATAATATCATTTAATATTATTTCATTAACATATATCATATCTTCTAATAAAGTTGGTATGTACTTTGAAGTTACAGAACTATTATTTATTCTATAATTATACAATTTTTTTGTTTCAATACTCACATTTCGACAATTGTTAACATACTCTGCCAAAAACAAATAATCTTCTGACATTTTTAATTTTTTGAAATAAAGATTATTTTTGGTTATTATTTCTTTTTTATATAAGCATCTCCAAATATAACCAAATATGCAATTATTTTCTTCAATATTTATTAATTTTTCTAATATTAATTTTTTATCATTTACATTATTTAATTTTTTTAGTAACTCTTCATCTGTTTTAATTTTATCACCAACAATATTATAGCTTCCTATTACTAAATCAGTATTATTTTTTTTCATTGAATTTACTAAATTTTTAATAAAATCTCTTTCGACATAATCATCACTATCAACAAAAGATACAAATTTTCCATTCGAATTAATTATTCCATAATTTCTCGTGTCACTAACACCACTATTTTTTTTATTAAATATTTTTATTTTTTTGTTATTTTTATATTTATTACAAATTTTAAGTGAAGAATCTTTCGATCCGTCATTTATTAATAATATTTCAATATTATTATAACTTTGATTTAATAAAGACATAATGCATTCATCTAAATATTTTTCTGCATTATAAATCGGTACAATTATAGATACTAAATCTTTCATATATTAACTCCAACTTTTGTAAATTTTTTTTAAATTATTTATATGTTTATCTATGGAAAAATTTTCATCAATTGTTTTTTTCGCTTCACAGCTAATTTCGGTACGTTTCTTTTTATTACTTATTAATAGTAGAATATATTTTTTTAAGCTTTCTATATCTCCAGGTTCGATTAGATAGCCATTTTCACCATTTTTTATCACTTCTGGAATTGACGCAATATTAGTAGAAATATTTGGAATTCCATATGCCATAGTTTCTAATATAGTCATCGGCAACCCTTCATGATACGATGGTAAAATATTTATCATAGTTCTTGAAAAAAAGTCTTCTTTATCTTCGGCATTTATCCACCCAATATGGCTAACCAATTTTTCTAGATTCCTTTTTCTTACTTCCTCTTTTACTTTTTCTACTTCTCCATCTCCACAAAGATTGACTTTTATATTATTTTCAATAAGTTCATTTTTAATTTCTGATAGGGCTTTTAAAAAGTCGTATACTCCTTTTCGTTCACCCAATCTTCCAAGGAATAACAATTCTTTCGAATCTTTATTATATTTGTTGTTATCATATGTTGTTACAGCGTTATATAATACTTCAACTTTTGACTTTGGTTCTTTAGATGTTATTGAATTTACCAATCTTTTACTAAGTACTATATTTGTATCAACAGTTCTAAGCATTTTTTTTATTTTTACTTTTTCTTTATACTTTAGATTTTCATAGTATTTATCGAATTCTGCTCCATGATGATGCAAAACTATTTTTGTAGAAGGAGATATTTTTTTTATTATATTAATAACAATATATTTTCTTTTTACACTTCCTCTTTCTGAAACATGAATATGTACAATATTATATTTGTTCCTTATTAAGCTAAATATTATTTTTATTATAGCAACAAAAAAATAAATTAATTTAACTAACGTATTCGCATCAATATGAGTTGGTATAAACTTAATGTCAACATCGTCCCAATTTTTATATTCTAAATAATTTCTTATAACAGAAACAATTCCTCCTTTTACTTTCATAGAAGATCCTATCATTAATACTTTAATTTTCTTATTTTTTTTTTCAGTTTTTGTTATAAACTCATCTATAACATTATTTATTTTTTCGTTTGAAGAAATATATTTTTTAAATTTCATTGTTTTTGATTTTTTGATATTTTCGTATAAACTTTCTATATTTTCTCCATTTGATAGAACAAATCCTTTTTTGGAAAACGATTCGGCTATTTCTACTTGATGATCATCAACGTGTTCTTTATATTTAGCTAAACGGGGTACAACAATTACATGTTTATCAAAATTCAAGGCTGTAATAATAGTTCCTACGCCAGCATGAGTAATTATTAAATCTGCTTTTTTTACACACTCTTCAAATTCTTCTTTGTTTAAAAATTCTTTATATTTAAAATTAATTGGTTTATAATCAGAATTTCCTATTTGAGCAAAAACTTTTTCTTTTATCTTTTTTTCTGAAATTAGCTCGTCAATTTTTTTTAATAATCTGTTAAATTGGAACTTTTGAGTCCCCAAGGTAATAAAAATCAAAATATTCCACCTCCATATATAGCAGTTGGATAAAACTTTAACATTTCTTCCCACTGAACAATAAACAAGTCAGCCTTTTTATATAACAACCTTCCTGTTAATGATGGTCTATCGCATCTAGCAAAAGACTCAATATATATAAGTTTTTTTCCAAAAAATTTACTTATAATACATATTGGATACGATGAAAGTGCACCAGTTGATATTACAATGTCTGGTTTTTCTTTCAAAAGAATAATAAAAGACTTAAAAAATATATAAATAAATTTAAAAACAAATAAAATTTCCCTTCTATTAGTTTGAGGAACATAATATTTTTTTTTGCCAAAAGAATTTTGATTGAATGAACTTTTTTCTGTTATTAGAAAATGATTATATTTATCAGCTATTTTATTTAATCTTGATATTTCTTCTAAATGTCCTCCAGATGAACAAGCGAAACATATTTTCATACTTCTTACTCTTTTCTATTGTTATTTTTTGATTTGTATTTTGTTTTGATTTAGTTATATAAACTTAAAACTCATAAAATGTCATTATAAATTATAACATAATATTTAATAATCTACTATAGAAATAATTTATATATAATGAGATTTTTGGTTAAGAATGATTGCTATTTTAACATAAATAGATAAATATTGTCTATTTTTTCTCTTTTTTTATAAAAAAAGAGAGCAAAATTTGATTTTTTAAGTATTATACGTATAATTACAATTGGGGGATGGTAGTATGATATTTAATTATGATTTATTAATTAAAAAGATAGATGAAACTTATAAAGAAAGTAAATTGGAATATAAGTTAGTTCATTTTAGTAAAGATGTAAAAATTAAAATATATCGTTTGAAAAGAATTTTAGATAGTAAAGCTTTTTTTCAAAATGATGAAATAATGAGAATTAAAGACATACTAAACATTTCTAAGATAGAAGAATATTTTTTTATATTAAAAGGATAATTGAATGGTCAATTATCCTTTTTAAGAGCTTTTTTTATGATGTTTTGATCTATTTTAAGTAGTTTAGATGCTTCTTCAATAGAGAAACCTTGTTCTATTAGATTGATGGCTGAGATACATTTTCCTTGTTCTACCCCTTGTTCTAAGCCTTGTTCTTTTCCCTCTTTTATGCCTTGTTCTAAGCCTTCTTTTCTTGCTTCCATGGCAATTTCTTTATGAAGAGATTCAAGATATTCACCATAGTCGTAAGTTGGAACATTAGGATCAATTGCTATCTTATGTAACATCTCCATTATATCTTTCCTTTCTTTATTATCTTTAATATATTTTTGCATTTCTTCATAACTAGTACATGTGAATAATGATAAATCATTATAAATATCTTCATATTCATCATAACATAGTTTTTTAGCTCTTGGTAGATAAACGTCATAGACAATGATAGAATGTTTTGTTAAATTATATTGCTTATCATATAAGGTATATTTACTTATTAAGATATCTTTATTTTGATGGTAGTAACCATTTAAATTAATTTGAATAACGTCTATATTATGAAGATATTTATTTTTATCATTATGTTTATAATATTCAGCTGCTAGTTTAAATAAGTAAGATAGATTCTTATTATTAGTAGTTTTCTTTAATTTAGGATTTAATTCAATATTTATTATTCTTGATTTATCTTTTGATACTAAGAGAATATCTACTCTACTAGCTATACTATTTTTAGATTTTAATGGTAGTTCATTAATGGTAAGAAGATAATCTTTAATATCATAATTAGTAATATATTTAATAATGCGATTTAAAAAAATATTAGTATATTCATGATTACTTGTCCATAAAGTTTTAAAGATTCGATCATACATTAATGATGCAAAATACTTTGTTTCCATGGGACCTCCTTCTACTATATACCTTATCTATTTAGTAGGTATATCCTTGAAGAAGTATTTATTTTTTTCTTACATATGTAGTTACTCCTTTCTATTTGTATTATTATAGATAAAGAGTTAATTTCCTTTTAAAAAACAAAAAAAATGCAAATTAATTGCATTTTATTCTGCACCTTTGTGACCAAAGACAGCACTAAAGGTTTTAAAAAATATTTTGATATCCATTCTTAAACCACAATGATTAGAATAGAATTGTTCTAATTTTAATCTTCCTTTAAAAGAAATGTCTGATCTTCCTGATACTTGCCAATAACCTGTAATACCTGGTTTAGTTTTAATAATATCATGATAATATTCACCCATATCTTCTTTTTCTCTTGGTAAATAAGGACGATTTCCAATTAATGACATATCACCTTTTAGAACATTTAATAATTGTGGTAGTTCATCTATTGAATATCTTCTTATGAATTTACCTATTTTAGTAATACGAGGGTCATCTTTTAGTTTTTTATTTTCTTTATATTCTTTAGCCATTTCTTCATTTTCAGCTAACATCTTATATAAAACCTCATCGGCATTAGGAACCATTGATCTAAATTTATAAAATTTAAATTCTTTACCATTTTTACCGATGCGATTTTGAGTAAAGATTATTTTACCAAAATCACCATGACATATTGAAACTATTTTTATAATAAGCATTATTGGAATTAGAACAATTAAACCTATTATTCCAACAATAATATCAAAGAATCTTTTGATAGTTAGATAAAGTGCTTCTTTGATTCCTATTGCTTGAATATCTACTGCTTCATTCATGTATAAATACACCCCTATACTATTTTTATACTTATGATTTTGTTCTTTTTAATCTATCTTTTTACTACTATAGTAATCATTTGCATAATAGGAATAATAACTACTTCCTTTAACGCTAGCTTTATTAATAATTACACCATCTATTTTACTATTAGCTGTTTCAAATACTTTTTTAGCTCTTTCTAGTAATTCTATTGGTGTTTCACCACTAGATACAACAACAACATTAGCATCAGCATGTTTTAACATTACTTGAGTGTCACTAATACCTAAGATTGGTGCACAGTCAAGAATTATAATATCATAGTGTTTTCTCAATTCCTTAATAACTTCTTCATTATTCTTAGATGCTAATAATTCAATTGGATTTGGAGGAGTTGGACCTGTTGGAATTAAATCAATATTTTTTACTTCTGTTTTAACAACATAACGACTCATTTTTATTTCATCTTTATAATTTAATATTAAATTTGAATAACCACTATTAGTTTGGTTCATAACATTAAAAATTTCATGTTGACGACCACGACGTAAGTCACAGTCGATAATTAAAACTTTTTTACCATCTTGAGCGTAGGCAACGGCTAAGTTAGCAGAAACAAATGATTTTCCATTTCCAGCTTCTGGTGAAGTAAGTAAAATAGTTTTTAGCTCTTTATCAATAGCAGAAAATTGTAAATTAGTACGAATACTTTTGATTGATTCACTAAACATTGATTTAGGATTAATATTAATTATCAAGTCTGTTTTATTATTCATTCTATTCACCTACTTCTTTTCTTTATATTTTACTCTTGGAACAATACCAAACACTGGTAAACCAAGTTTTTTCTCTACTTCTTCGGCACTCTTAATTGTTGTATCAAAATAATAAACAACAAAGACAGCACCACATGATAAAACAATACCAACTAATAAGTAAATAACTAGGTCTTTAACCATATTTATATTATATGGTTCTTCAGCTTCTTCAGCGACATCTATAACACTTACGTTTTGTAAACGATAAATGTCTTTTATTTCTTCACCAAATACTTTAACTACTTCATTGGCTATATCAGCTGCTAAAGCCTTATCTTGATCTTTAACAACAACTTTAATTATTTCAGTTTCAGAAGCGTTAGAAACTGTTATATTATCTAATAATTCATCAATTGTATAATTAAGAGATAAATTCTTAATAACTTTATCAGCTATTCTTCTTGATTTAACTATTTCACTATATGTTGATACTAAACTTTGATTTAAATTAACATCACTTTGAGTAGTTGTTCCCCCACCTGATGTACCATCATCACTTACTAAAACGACTGTTGTTTCAGATTGATACATAGGTTTTTTTAGAAATATTGAATAAATACAACCTACTACTAAGACAGCTAAGATGATAATAATAACAATTAAAATGCGTTCTTTAATATAATCAAATAATTCTTTTAAATTAATTTCTTCCATAAATAAATCCCTTCCAACTCCTTAAAACATTTTTATTTACATAACGAAGATAATATATCATTTTTTGACAAAAAAATAAATAAAAATTTTTATACGTTTTTATAATATCACGAAATATTATATTTTGATAGCAAAATTAAATATATTTTAAAAAAAATATTATAGATATACTATAATATTTATCTAGGTAGCCTAATTATTTCAAATAAGAATAGAAAGTATATACCAACATATAAAGAAGCCTTAAATCTTAACATCTCATATGTACTAACAGCTTTGTCAACTCCTGATACTAACCATGATTCTTTATATTTAGGAATAACTTTAGTACAAGGAAACATATGTGATTTTATAATATCTTGTTGTACTTCATTTAAATCGAAATATTTTAAACTATTTTCTAAAGCAACACTAGGATGTTCACCTAATTTTTCATGACCTTTTTCAGATGCTAAGTCTTTATCAATATAGAAGTCATGTAATAAAGCTGCTCTTGTTATTTCATCAGTCTTTTGACTATTAAATAAATTACATATTTTATATGTCCATTTGGCAACACGCATAGAATGGTCATATCTTGAAATACCATGATGTAATTCTTTATTTAAACTTTTAAATTTATTATTCTTAATTATATCCTCGATTAAGGAGTTAAAATCTTCACTTTGATTAATATTCATCTTAATCACCTCAGACTTCGCCATTATAACATATATAGACAGATTTGGCAAATTTGTATATTATAGTATATTCTTATTGTAGTATATTTTTTATTATTTGGAAATATTTTTTTATTTTGATTGTCAATTAATTAGTTAAATTAAGATTATTAGATTCTTCTTTTTGACGAGATTTATAGTTAAAAGCATAGTTTAATAAACTTAAACATAAAATATTACTTAAAGTTTTTAAAGTAATTGTTGCTCTTATTTTATTTTTATAAGCTATTTTAACTAATGAATTATTATTTATATAACCAATATTTACTAGAGTATCTTCAGCCTGAGTAGGAAAATTATCCCATTCATAGGAAGATAATTTTATTTCATCAGGGTCAAAATTATAAAAATATAATATATCTTCTTTACCATCTTTTATAATTTCACTAGCTGTAGCATCAGTTATTATACATAGTTCATTATTTATCATAGCTATGGTATCATTATCTAAATTAGTTAAATCATAACATTTTAGTTCATTATCTTGGTAGATAAGATTCCAAGTATGATTATCACTATATAATTGATAATTAATTAATCCAAGACGATTAGCTAATGCTTTAAATAAACAAGCGTAGTTTATACAAACAGCATTTTCTTCTGTTAAAGCTTTTTTAATTGGCTCTAAGTTATATTCATGAACTAAGTCTATATTTTCTTCTTCACTATTTAAAACATTTTCATCATACTTTAATTTTTCTAAAATATAGATAGTTATATAACGGATTTTATCTTCATTAGATAGATTATCTTTTAATAAGTCATTAGCTATATTATCTAGTTTTGTTATTTCGTCGCCATAAATAATTTTATCTTCATTACTTAGAGGTAATTGTTCTAATATTTCATTATTTAACCAGATAGGACAATAATCATCTAATTCAATAGTTTCTAAATTAGGTAATTCAGTTAAAATATAAGGATTTGAAATATTAGAACATAGTAATAAATATATCTCTTTTAAATTAAGACAATCTTTAAAAGTATTTAAATCTAAGATAGCATCTCCTAATAAAATAAAATTTTCTAAAATAGATGGATTTTTTAAATTTAAATTATTAAAAGATGTACTAACAAAAGAAAGACTCTTACAATAGTAAGGAGTTATAAAGCGATTATCAGAACAACTACTATAATAAATAAATAAGCCTTCGATAGAGTTTGGTAAATACTCAGTATTATGTAGAGTACAATTATTAATTTCTAAATAATAAAGATTCTGATTATATTGTAAATCTTGAAGATTAAGATCATTATCATTAATAGTAATACTATATAAATTAGGAAGATATTTTAAATCACTTAAATCGTTGTTATCTAAATTATTAATAGTTAATTCAGTTATATTACTTAGTTTATCTTTAGTAAGAGGTTCTCCAACTAAAGATACTAAGATATTATATATTTCTTGATTATTAATAATAATCTCATTAGAAGAAGATATTTTAGTTAATTCATTATTAAAATATATATTATTACTTAGATCTTCTTGAGTATATGGAATATTTTCGATATTAAGTGGTGTTGTAACTGTTGCTAAAGCAACAGCTAAACTGGTAATAATTAAGCCTTTTTTAATACTGTGGCTTAATTTATATTTTTTAGTTTTCATAAAAATCCCCTTTGGTGAAATGTATTATACGATGGTTGATAATTTTCGTCAAAAATTATCACCTCTTGATAAGTTTTTTAGGTTTTAAAGCTATACCTAATAATAAAGTACTTAATATAATTATTTGAATAATTTTTTTGGTTACAAATTCTTTATTATCAACTAAATTATGATAAAAAGGAAATGTATTTTTATTAAAGATAAAATCATCTATAGATAAAGAATCCATATTATAATAACCTATTTCATTAGATATAGAATAATCTATGATAGGTGTTTGAGTATTAGAATAACTTGATTCGTCAGATAAAGATGTAAAATGATAATATGGTAAATTATCAGAACTATTTAAACTATTTAGAACTTCTTCATTATTATAAGAATCTAAAAAAGTTAAATCATAGTAATATAAATCATTATCTAAATTAACACAATTCCAAGCATGAATATCGTTGCTTATTTCATAAGATTCAAGACCAAAACGATTAGCTAAAGCTTGAAATAAACAAGCGTAATTTACACATATAATACCATCTTCTCTACTTAGAGAAGTAATAGGTTTTTCATTATATGATAAAGCTATTTCATTATCTATATCTTCACTATTAGATACTTCTTCATTATAATAATAATTACTAATTATATAAGAAGTAATACTCTTTATTTTATCTTCATCAGATAAAGATGAATCATTTAACATATTATATATATTATCTATAATAATAAGAGAATTAGAAATACTATCTTTAGTACTCTTAGAGACTGGTAAAGTATTTAATATATCTTGATTAAGCCATATAGAAGCATATTCATCTAATTCAAGATTCTTTAAAGATGGTAAACTACTTAAGACATATGGATCCTTAATACTAGAACAATGTAATATATTAAGATTCTTTAAATTAAGACATTCTTCAATATCTAATAAAGATATATAACTATTACCTACTAGATATAAATCTTTTAAATTAGATGGATTTTTTAAATCTAGTTTAGAGATGGGAGATTGATGAAGAATAAGATTCTCTAAATTATAGGGAGTTGTTAAAGTACCAAGAGGTATTTGACTATTTATAATATATAAACAAGATAAACTATTAGGTAAATACTCTGAATTATAAATATTACAATTAGATAATTCTAAAGAATTTAATTCTTGATTATACTTTAAATCACTTAAATCAATAGTATTATTTTTAATAATAAGAAATTTTAAATTAGTTAAATATTTTAAATCACTTAGATCGTTGTTAGATAAAGGTTGATCGATAACTAAAGTCTTAATATCTTTAATACTATTAGTATTTAAATTATCTACTTTAGAAGATACAATATTAAATAATTCAATATTTTGAAAAGTAATAGAATCTAAATTATTTAAATATTCTATTTCATTATGAAATTCTTCATTAGAAGGAGAAATATTACTAGATATATTAGAAGCTTTAGCTTCGGGAGTAAAAAGAATAATACTTCCACTAACAAGAGATGCTATGATAATATTTTTAACTAATTTATATTTCTTTTTCATAGATATTTTCCTTTCAAGTAATATATTGTACTCAGAGATTATTTTTTGTCAAAAATAAAGTAGCTATTGCTACTTTATTTTAGATAGACGTTCTTTTATACGAGATTTACCTAATAATTTAAGAATTATATATAAATCAGGTGTTTGTGTTAGAGTTGTTATAGATACTCTAATAATATTAGAGATATCTGCAACACTTCCTTTATACTTAGATGGATTTTCTTTATATTCTTTCATATTAGAACAATATCCTAATTTATCAGTTAATTCTTTCATTTTATTAAACCAAGTATCTTTATCATCTTCTTCGTTATAATAATCATTAAAGTAAGATGTTAAGACTTCGTTAATGTCTTCTTTAGAATATTTAGAATCAAAATTATATGTTACATCAGTAAATAATTCATCATACATATACCAGATTTGACCTTTTATTTCAGATAATGAAGCATAGTCTTTACGTGGTTTCTTTTGTTCTCTTTCAATATTAAGAACTGAAATAGTATAATCTTTATATTTATTTATTAAATTATTAAAATCTTTATCATATTCTGAAGACCAAGTATCTAATAAATTAAATACTTCTGTAGCTTTTAATTTAGATAGATAGTTTTTAGATATGTTATCTAGTTTATCTAAATCGAATAAAGCTCCAGAAGATGACATTTTTTTAGGAGAAAAGTCAAAGTCAGTAAATGGAGCATCAGGATGACCTTCACGCCATTGTTCATAGTTTGAATTAGCAATAGTCATTATAGCTTCAATAACTGAATATATTGGATATCCTTTTTCTTCATAATAAGTCATACGAGCTTCAGGATCTAGACGTTTAGATATCTTTCTTATCTTATCACCATCTTTTTTAAGAATTAATGGAGTATGAATATACTTAGGCATTTTAAAACCAAAAGTTTTAAATAACTCGTAATGAATTGGAATAGAACTTATCCATTCTTGACCACGAACTACATGAGTAGTACGCATTAAATGATCATCTACTAAATGAGCAAAGTGATATGTTGGTAATAAATTAGATGATTTCATAATAGGAATATCAATATCATTTTCAGGAAATTCCATTTCACCATTAGCTAAATCATTAAATTTAAATTTACGATTAAAATCTCCAGTACTCTTTAATCTAATAGTATATTTTTCACCATTTTTAATACGTTCAGCAGCTTCATCAGGAGTTAAATTACGATACTTAGCATATCTTCCATAGATACCTATTCTTCTTTTATCTTTAGTTTGGGCTTCTCTTATAGAATCCATTTCTTCTTGTGTTAAGAAACAAGGATATGCTTTACCTTCAATTATTAAATGTTTAATAAAAGCATGATATATTTCTTTTCTTTCTGATTGAATATAAGGACCATATTCGCCTTTTATTTCTTGAGTATCACGATATTCATACTCATCAGGATTCATATTATAATGTTGTAAGACATGTCTTATATACTCAACTGCTCCTTCTATTTCGCGGGCTGAATCTGTATCTTCATTACGAAGATAGAATACACCATTATTTTGTTTGGCCATTACATAGTCAATTGTTGCTGACATAAAATTACCAATATGCATAAATCCTGTTGGAGATGGAGCATAACGTGTTACTTTAGCTCCTTCCTTTAAATTTCTTTCAGGGTACATTGCTTCATAGTCAGCAACTGTTTTAGTGATATTAGGAAATATCAAATCTGCTAAATCTTTTGTCGTCATATTATCAATCCTTTCTTTAATAAAAAAAGTTCATGAATATAAGGACGCTTTAGCGCGGTACCACCTTATTTCATGAACGATGTCATACACTTTAATCTTAACGTGATTTAACCGGAATACCTTGTATACAGTATTCAACTCCAAAGTTTCTTCTATTCGGATATATGTTCTTTTTCCACCAACTAAGAACTCTCTATAATATAAGAACGAATATACTACTCTTTTTCTTCGTTTGTGTCTTTATTATAAACATAACTTTTATAAATGTCAAAGGATTTTAATTAGAAGAATTTTTATCTTTAGTTAAAGAGCGTCCTTTACTACGACGATCAACATAATCTGGTATTAAAGGAATAGTTTCTTCGTTAGCTAATCTTATTTCATCATTTACAATAGCTAATTGTTTAATATTTACTTTAGCTATTTTCTTATTATAGAAAATAAATTCAGTATCAAGAAATCCTACTAAAGGTTTAAATTCATAGGCGGCATTATTATTATCAGAAAGAGATGGAATGTAAATAATTTTATTTTCTCTATTTTTGAATTTATGACTATGACCTCTAAAGATTAAATTAATATTTGAAGGAATATTTAATTTAGATTTCTTTTTTAAATCATGAACAATAGCAATACTATCATCTTTTAAGTGAATAATACAACAGCCATAACCTAAAGAAATCATATCATATCTTTTGTCTTCGATAATTCTAGCAATATCTAAACCACTATCGATTATTGATTTATAATCATGATTACCATATAAATTAAAATATATTTGATTTTTGTGATATGGATGAACATCAATAACATGATTAACTTGTTCTTCAATAGTTGAATATTTTAAAGGGATTGGTGAATCACGATATACATTTTCAACCATATCTCCTCCATTAAAGAAGACATGTATATTGTGAGCAAGAGCATATTCATTAACTATATTAAGATATTCAGGTCTTTCATAAATACTTCCTAAGTGTAAGTCAGAATAAAAAATAGCTCTTAGAATACGATCTTTAACATTAATCCTTATAGAATTACCAGTTTTAAAGTTAAGAGTTTTATTTAACTTATTAACAATAGTACCATCACTAGTATATGATTTAGTTGTATTATAACCAGCATCTCTTATTATTTTTAGTAATTCACTAAATTCTTGACAACTAAGTTTTAGTTTTTCTTGGATTTCACTAAGAGGTATTCCCTCTTCATATAAAGATAGTATTAGAGCTATTTTTTCATGCATAATATAATCACCCTCCTATTATAGGGTTCACAATATATTATTCTAATTCTGAATCTTCATCAACTAAACAAGTAGCATTAATCTTATATATCTGTTCATATGTTTCATCTTTATCTTGAACACTAATATTAACTTCTAAAGATGTTGCTTCGTTTAAATCTTTTTCAAGTAATTTATTATTTTTAAATACTTTAGTAGCAACTGATATTTTAAAATCTTTATAGTCTTCATTTAAACGATAATATGTAATTTGTTCATGTTCACTTAATTCGCTACAATCAACTTCTAAATCATAAGTTCTTAAATTATCTTTAAGTCTTACTTTTTTACCAACAATTTCTATAGTATTAAAAGGATTACTGGCAACATGATATATATTTTTATATTTTAGATAATTTCTTGAAAAGATAAAAAGAACTACTATACCTAGTAAAATAAGTAAACTAATTATTATATTTTTTTCGATTTTCATATTATCACCCATAACGATTTCTATTGGGTTTATTATAACATATTCAATAAAAAGAAGAGTTTTTTTTGTTTAGTTTAAGATAAAAAGAATAATATTTTTATTGTGAACAAAAAAAGTTGTGTCGTAAAAAGACACAACTTATACACAGCAAAAAACACTTATTCTTTTTGGAATTAAAATAACATATTTTCTTCCTATCATAAGTATCACCACTATAACTATACTATAAATTTATATGAATTTAAATATTTTTTATAAAATAAAAACGACTTTTTATAGTCGTTTGGTTTCTAATGGTGACCTGTACGGGATTCGGACCCGTGTATGTAACCTTGAGAGGGTTATGTGTTAAACCGCTTCACCAACAGGCCATAAAAAATATCTCCTTAAGACATTATTATGTTACCATAAAGATAATTTTTTGACAATAGTAAGTATTACTATTATATATGAATTCTAGTAGTTTATCTCTATTATGAAGATAGTGTATCATATATAAAAAAGATTATTGACTAATTCATCAATAATCTTAATAACTTGTTATATTTCAGGCATATTATTTTCAAATAACCATTCGTAGTTTTGAACAAATATTTTTTTTATTTTTCGCCACTCTCCTATACCTAATTGGCTCTTTTGAATTGGTATAAATATTTCTTTTTCTTTTAATGATATAAATACTGGAAATCTATTGTTACTACCAAATTGAATAATATCAGAATTAATTTCTTTTTCTATATCAGGATTTAATTCATCAACTACAATTATCATTAATGTTTCAATATATCTTCGTGCATATTTAGCATATTTTTCTTCAAAGCTAATATATGTACAAAGTTCATCAAAGGAATTTTTCTTATAATCTTTTATATTTTTTTTAGTAGGATTTTTTAAATATATAAGTTCTTCTCCAATAGCATATGATTTATTATTATAAAGTCCAAATGTACAACTATAATCATTATTCTTAAAGTTTCCAATTTCTATATTTCTATCTTCTAGTTTTATGATAAAGTTTTTTTCTAAATCTTCAAAGGAAATAAATTTTAATTTTTCTTTAATTACCTTTTTAGCTTTACCAGAGGGCATATCATCTTTGAAAAACACACGTGGTAAAATATAAAATACTAGTGGCATATATATAATACCATATATTAAAAATGGCCACATTTTTGAATTATCTTTTGTTTTAACTACTTCAATTACACAAACTCCAATTATGAACAATCCTATAAATGCTAATGTACCTACAATAACTTCAAAAATTTTTTCTTTTTTCTTTTCTGTGAGTTTTTTTCTTTTTTTCATAACTCAACACTACTTTCTTTACTTTATTTTATATAACAAACTTTCTGTTTTAAATTATTTTGAATTGCATTCATTACTGCCAAAAATTCGTTCCTTTCCTGTTGCTGTTTTGCAACAACTTTAGAATCTGTCGATATCATCTTTTTAGGAACATATGTACTCTTATTTTTTGATAAGGATTTCTTTGTACCATTTGTTTTGGTATTCTTGGAAGTTAACACGTTACTTTTTACACTTGATTGTATTCCTTCATCTACCATTTTTGTCATAACTTTTTTACCATAATTTCCAGTAAAACTAGTTTTTACTGATTGTGGTTTATACCAGCCACTATTGATTTTTATTTCAGATGTAATTGTATAAATTGATGTTAATAAATAAACTTAGATAAATTAATTAAATAAAAAATATATTATATTAATCATACCTACCGTTCATTTTTTTTCTACAAAAAATATTTTTTTCTTTAAAATCGATATTCATTTCAAATAAGTTATGCCTTATTTGTTTTTCTAACTCTTCAGATTTACAATAAATTTCAACAAAAATATTATCTGTTATCAACAATATTAATTCACAATCACTATTTATAAAATCCTCAGGAGTTTCTATTTTTAAAGATTTAACATTCCCTTTATATAATAAAATCGTACAAAAAATTATATATGATTTAATATTTTTTATAAGTTCAAAAAATTCATCATTATTATATTCATCTTTTTCAAACAAAAAGCCCATATTTTTTTCACAAAAAGCATCATCATCAATTATTTTCCAAACATAATTATCAGTAGAAATATTTTTTAGAATTTTATATAAATAATTATCAAATTTGTTTTCAATTTCAAATTCTAATCCTATCATTTTATTCTCCTATATAATAAGTAAATTTTTTAATACTTTATACAGTAAATATAAGAGTATTATTATATATAAATATTAGTAGTTTATCTCCGTTGTATATATAGTATATCATTATATATATAAAAAAGAAATTATCCTTATCAGATAATTTCTTTTTTGGTTTATGTAATTCAATTTATAAAATTCATTAATTTGTTATTTCACTTCAGTATTCATTATTTCGTCACCTAAGCTTTTGTTACTTTTTAATATATATATAATATAAAATGGTATTCCAAAAAATCCTTCTGTAATTCTTTTTATTAATATTTTTTTATTTAAAACTCTTTTACCATCTTTATATATTTTTAATCCCATTATTTTTTTTCCTATACTTTCGTATCCAAAAAGGCAGTCCTTGCGTGGTATTATAATAAAAATTATTATTATGCTTGTTAAAGCCACTAATGTATTAGCTATTTTAATATCAACTATATATTGACTTAAAGAAATAATCCATATTATAAAATAAATTATAATACTATCAATAAATAATGCACATAATCTTTTTAATTTAACATTCATTTGCTGATTTCCTCCTTATTCAATATTATATCCTATTTTTATATTAAATCCTCCAAAAATATAAATTCCAAATTCAACACCAATAAAGAGCGTATCTGATGACGTTTCAATTTTTGATGAATTAGTTAAACCAACATCATTTTCAATAATGTCACTACTAATTTCAAATCAATAAGTTTTTCCATGATAATATACAAAAATATGTTTTAAATTATTTTTTTAATTTTATGTTTTCAATTTTTTCATTTTAGTTTTCTCCTGACTAATTATAATATAATTGTATTAACTACTATAAAAGTTCATTTATTTTTTCTTATCCATATTATTCTTCGTAAGTTATAATTATTATAGCAAAAAAACATAAATATTCTTAATATAAAAAAGATTATTGACTAATTAATCAATAATCTTTTCAAAGCATTGAAATTCATTAATCTCCATAAGCAAACATTGTTAATCTTTTATTAATATCTTTATATCCTATATTTCTAATTCCTATTTTTTTAAGATTATCTTTTATAAATGATAAATATATTTCTTCCTTAGCATAAATCTCTACATAAATATTATCAGTTATTAATATTATCATTTCACAATTACTATTATAAAAATCTTCAACTGTTTCTATTTTATTGATTATTGAATTATTCTTATACATTTGAATATTACAAAAAACCGGATAACACTCTTTTTCTATACATTTTATAAATTCTTCATTATTATATAAACTTTTTTCAAAGAAATCCTCATAATGCAAATCAGATTCTCTCTTATATACTTCATCTTCTGTTACTTGCCATATACAATTCTGTGAAGGTAAATTATTTAATATTTTATACAAAATATTATCAAATTCATTTTCTTTTTCAAATTCTATTCCTATCATTTTATCCTCCTATATAGTAAGTAATTTTTTTAATACTTTATACTGAAAATATAAGAGTATTATTATATATAAATATTAGTAGTTTATCTCCGTTGTATGTATAGTATATCATTATATATATAAAAAAGAAATTATCCGTATTAGATAATTTCTTTTTTGTTTTATCTCGTACAAAAATAATTTTTATACAAAATTTTTATTTTTTTGTTTTTTCTACAAAAATATCATATACACTGCTATCTTCCGCAAATGGGCGATTAAAACTCCAATTTAAAATATTTATTTTATGATTATCTTTTGTATTTACTAGTATAAATTGTCCACTTTTATTTTTCTCGAAGAATGATGGAATAGTTGTTATTGCAAAAAATTTTAATTTTATTGATTTTATATCAGCAAACTTTACGATATTTTTTCGACTTAAGTCAATAAAATAACTTTTCATTAAAATATATTCTTTTTGAGAGTTAAACTCACCAGTTTTTATTTCTTCTTTTATTTCAGCATTTTCATTTATAAAAAGTTGTTTTGAATAATCTAATTCTTGTAATCTCGTTTTTTTATATTTTATTATGTATTTTATGATAAAGAATTGCACTATAATTAAAGTTATAATAAAACCAATTCCGTTTTTGTATGTATGACTTATAAATGCGATAGAAAGTATTAAATTAAGAATTATTGTATAAAAGCAAATTTTTTTTACTTTCAATTCTTCATAACATATATCACCTAAGATTTTTTCAAATATTATTTTATTCTGCATTAACACGATTCCCCATTCTTGATTGTAGTATCTAGAATTCTGATAGTATGCATTGATTTCTTCAGCATATTAATAATTATATATGAATCCTAGTAGTTCATCTCCGTTGTATATATAGTATATCATGATTCTAATTCTTAATATAAAAAAGATTATTGATTAATTAATCAATAATCTTTAATAATTAACAAGTATATTTCTCAAACCAAAATAATTATAAACCCTTTAAATATTGTATATTACTATCATTTGTTTGGATAATTTTTTTCTTTCCATTCTTTCATAAAGTCTTTGTACTTCACTATTAAGGGATATAAATTATCTTCATGCTGTTGCATTTCTTCTAAAGGAAAATGATAATATACCAACATCCTCAAATTATAAAGTCTATACCAATGCATTATTCTATCAAAAAACCATTCGACTGGTAAAACAGCACCTCGAAAATAAGATTTTAATCCATCCTGCCAATGAAAGAACTCTTCCTTTGGCCTTTCGAAATTTTCATACTTAATATATTTACAATTTTGAATAAATTCTTTATTCTTTTTATCAGGAAAAATCATTACTCTATATTCTTTTAAAAAGCCATATTCATCAGGATATACTTTTACTTTTTTCTTTTTTTCTATATCCGCTTCTGTATCCATACCGCTAATTGGAAAATATCGTATTCCCATATGAATCGCTTCACTAATTATATATTCAGCTTCATCTATATCTTTCTCACTATTTACTTCTTTATTTGATATTTTTAAATAGGCTAATGGACATGGTTTTCTTTTTTTTGTATATTCATAATAATCACAACAAATAATTATAAGATATCTGTCATTATATTGAGGATATTCCTTAGATTTTATTGGTGTAATAAAACAATCTCCAATCTCCCAATTAGTTATATTTTCTTTGTTCAATTTTTTCATTTTGGTTTTCTCCTGACTAATTTTAACATAATCGTATTAACTACTATAAAAATTCATTTATTTTTTCTTATCCATATTATTCTTCGTAAGTTATAGTTATTATAGCAAAAAAACGGAAATATTCATAATAACCAAAAAAGATCATTGACTTATAAATCAATAATCTTCACGAAAATTTTGTTTACCACAATCAAACATAACCTTTTATTATAACAGTAACAAAGAATTTTTTATGTTCTTATATTTTCTATAGAAAAAAATAGTGATAATATTTCATAAAAAGCTTAACATATCTAGTATATTTTAAATTTTCAGTCCAAATAATTATATTCAAGATAAAACTTTGTTTTCTATAGCATAAATCGTCTGACTTTCATTATCATAAATTAAAAGTAATTTACCATTTTCATTTTCTATTAACTTATAATAAAAGCCATAAAAATTTTGAGAGAAAAATTCTTCAACTTGTTCTTTATTTTCATGAGATAAATCTTCTATAATTTTTTCTTTTAAATTATCTAACAATTTATTATCATTACCTATATTAATAAAATTATACTTTTTTATCAAATAGTCAACATTTTTTGTGTAATAGATTGAACTTACATCAACTTCATCATTATCTAAATATGTTTCACTACCGCCATATTTTGCATCATCAGAACCAAGAGGTATTTGTATATCGTATCTTTCTTCAAAACCAGGTATACTCATAGTGGAAAATATAAAAATAATACCAATTATGTATAAAATATTAATTATACAAAAAAGACCAAAAACTATACCTAATATTTTTATAATCTTATAAAATATTTTCACTTATCTTTTCTCCTATCTATATTCAAATGTCATATTAATATAATATGGTGTTAATTGTCCATTTTTCTGCATTTCATATCCTAAATTATTAGCGTATTCACCAAGTTCTGATGGATCATCAATATACTCTGTAAAATCATACATGTCAGAAAAAGTTACTAAATATATTGGATATCCTCTAAGCCATGAACATGAAACTCTTATATTAGCATTATGAAACGCATAATATAAATCCCCTGATTCAAAAGTAACAGTTTCCATATCTGATACAAAACCATATTCAAATTTATAGTTTTTTTCGATAATAGAATCAACACCTTGTCTAAATTCTTCACTCTCTAACAATGCTTTTTGAATTTTCTTTTCAGTTTTTTTGCTTAATTTTGCTCTAGAATTCCACATAGACTTATTAAATAATTCGCTTGCTATAGGATAATCCTTAACAATTTTTAAATATGACGTTGAAGTTGCAGTTAAAACTGTTTTTGGACTCTTTGCTGCTGCCTTTGTTATCTCTTTTTTTAATATTGACACAGTCTTATCTAATGCATTAACAACTTTTTTTAAAGCAGATATAAGACCATATCCATCATTATCACTATAGTTAATAAAATTATTACTTGTATATGCAAATAAATTTTGAGAAATTGCATCACCATTTGAACCTATTACCCCATCACCATTAACAAACCTTCCCCACTCTGGGTTGTAGTATCTAGAGTTTAGGTAGTATAGGTTGGTTTCTTCGTCATAGTAATAACTACGATATCTAAATGGATTTATTGTACTTAGGTTTATTGTAGTAGTATCTGTTTTATTAGTTAGTAAACCCCAACTATTATAGGTATATGTTACTACTTCGTTATAATTAGAATCTAAAATACCTATAATATCTCCAAAGATATTTTTATGATAATAGTAAGTATTACTATTATATATAAATCCTAGTAGTTCATCTCCGTTGTATATATAGTATATCATTTTTTATTATTCCTATATAACAAAAAAGATTATCGATTAATTAATCAATAATCTCATATAATTTGTTAAACCTTATTTACTTAAGTCGAGGATAATCTTCTTTTTTCTTATATTCGTCCATAAAATCTTTGTACTTCACTATTAAGGGATATAAAGATTTATCTCGATATTGTTTCATTTCTTCTAAAGGAAAATGATAATATACTAATTTTCTTTCATTATTTATTTGATACCAATACATAAGCTTATCAAAAAACCATTCGACTGTTAGAATATCTCCTTGAAAATAATTTGTCAATCCATCCTGCCAATGAAAAAACTCTTCCTTTGGTCTTTCAAAATTTTCATATTTAATATATTTGCAGTTTCTAATAAATTCTTTATTATTTTTATTTGGAAAAATATTAATCCTATACTCTTTTAAAAAACCATACTCATCTGGATATAACTTTACTTTATCTCTTTCTTTTTCCAATTCTCTATCATCAATAAGTCCACTATAAGGCAAATATCTCAATCCCATGTGAATTAAATCTCTAATATAAAATTCTGCATCATCTATATCTTTCTCACTATTTACTTCTTTTTTTGATATCTTATAATAAACTAAAGGATAATTCTTTTTTCTTCCTATAAATTCATAATAATCACAACAAATAATTATAAGATATCTGTCATTATATTGAGGAAATCGTTGAGATTTAATTGGTGTAATAAAACAATCTCCAATCTCCCAATTAGTTATATTTTCTTTATTCAATTTTTTCATTTTAGTTTTCTCCTGACTTTACTTATTTTATTTTACAGCTGGATATAAACTTGGATCGATATAACATTGATCTCCTATTACTGGGATAATAGAAGTATCAAAAGCTAAACTACCCATTCTTGTTAGATTATAATAATTTTCAGTTCCTATTTTTATTTCATTTCTTTGATTGGCACTCAAATCATTTTTATTTAAAGTATTGCAATATTCTATTGTCATTTGTTCTACCCCTCGTGCTTCAAGATAATTCAAATCACTTTTTATTATCCTCATTGTCAATCCTTCCTTTGAAGGTGTTAATGAATGTTGAGTACTTCTTATTGGTGGGTTATTAGTTCTACCTATATATTTTGCCATATTACTTTCATCTACTAAGGCATATACTGTATGCTTTTTATTATTGTTTGAATTGTTACTTTTTTTAGTCTTACTTTTTGTTTTTGTCTTTGACTTAGAAATAGAAGTAGAAATTGCACTTATTCCAGCAATTGCTATTGCTCCAACTAATACTGTTGTAGCAGCAGATGCTATTGCCCCGGCCACGGCTGCTCCTATTTCGGCAAGCTCTTTTCCAATTAAAATTCCAGCTAATGCATTTAATATAAATCGTCCACTTTTGTCATAATTAACTACTGAATTATTACTAACATATTGATATAGATTTGCTGATATAATATCTTGATTTGCTAATAATTCTATATCACTAGTAACAAACCTTCCCCACTCCGGATTGTAATATCTAGAGTTTAGGTAGTATAGGTTGGTTTCTTCGTCATAGTAATAACTACGATATCTAAATGGATTTATTGTACTTAGGTTTATTGTAGTAGTATCTGTTTTATTAGTTAGTAAACCCCAACTATTATAGGTATATGTTACTACTTCGTTATAATTAGAATCTAAAATACCTATAATATCTCCAAAGATATTTTTATGATAATAGTAAGTATTACTATTATATATAAATCCTAGTAGTTCATCTCCGTTGTATATATAGTATATCATATTTCCATTTCTATCTTCAAATATTATAGATGATCCTTCTAAATAGTATTTTGTTTCTATACCATTTACTATTTTAGAAGTTCTAATTCCATCTAAATTATATTTATAAGTTATATTATTAGTATTATCTTGATATGAAGATAGTTCTCTTCCATTCATCCAAGATAATGTTTTATTACCAATAGATGTTGGATTGCCTATTGTATCATAAGTAATAGATTCATTATTATACTTAGTTAATAGATCTTGCCAATTAGAATCATTATATGTATAAGTATCTTCTTTTATAAGAGTATTATTAGTATATACTTTTTTAGATAAGATGTTACCATAGTTATCATATTCATATAAGATAGTTTGATTATTTAAAATATTATCTTCTTTAATAAGTTGTGAATGTGTATCATAGTAGTATTTATTAGTTAAAGAGTTATTTTTATATATTTCTGTTATATTACCTAATTTATCATATTTATATTTATAAATTATTCCATTATCATCTACTTCATCTATAATAGTTGTTGTTTTATTACCATAGGTAATATATTTATATTTAGTTTTATATGTATTATTTATATTAGATTCTTCTAATCTACCTAGAATATCATAAATATAATTAAAGTCTTGGTTATTGTTCTTGTGTAATTTTTTAATGTTTCTTTGTTTTGCAATTAATTTGCCAACTTTTTCTAATCATATATACATCTTTCTTTTTGTTTCTAATAGAATAACACATATTACAATAAAAAAAGACTATTGACGATAAATCAATAATCTTCTTAAATAATTGTTATATATTTTTTATGTAACATTTTCTATATAGTATAATGTATGATTATCAATATCATATATATACAATCTTACATAATAGTTCTTATGAATAGACGAACTATCTTCAAAAGAATATTCTGTAGTTTTATCTCTCAAATAAAAGTAATCATTCTCTGTTATTACCTCATCTACATCAAAGTATTCACCTTTATTCCAAGTATTGAAAGATTCTCTTACATGTTCTTTTAAAAGATCTACTTTATCATTAACTAATTCATAATTCTCTTTATTTTTATATTTTTCATCAAAAGATGAATCATAATAGTATTCTTCATATGAAAACGAACACTGGAATCCATCTTCTTCTATTATATATTTATCATTATATCCTCTAATAATATTTCTTTTTTCTCTATTTATTTCGATAGTAGCAATAATTTGAGGAATTATAATAATTAAAATAATAATAGCTAATATGATTTTTCCTATTTTTTTTAATATTTTCATAAACATCACCTTAAATTATCTCCATATATCTTTTCTATTTATATAATAATCTATCTTCCATTCATAATAACCAATAATTCCAAGTTCTGTTCCTATAAGAGCTATATTATTTGCTAAATGTAACGGATTAGTAAGCCATCCACTCATATACTTTGTAAAATCATATGTATCAGTTATATAAACGTGAATATTCCACATATTATCTTGTAAAAGAGTTCCTTCAATTCTATAATCATAACTACCAACAATTGCCCTTGATAAAAAACTATCATCAGAGGAAGAAGAAAATGATCCTTCAGCAAAAAAAGTATTTTGATTATGTGGAGTTGTTGCAATTTTGTAAGTAATAACATCATTTATTTTTTTTGAGTTTTTAAATTCCTTTTCTAACGTTTTCCTTTCATTAGATGAAAGTTTTCGATTGTTGTTAGCTCCAAAACTTTTTGCAAACATAGTTACAATTGAAGAAGTTTCTTTAATAGATTTACTTGTACTATTAATCTTTTTTTGAACATTTTTTTTAATATTATTTATAGCTTTTGTTACTGTATTAACAGCTTTCTTTAATGCCTTTCCTATAGCAGAAAATATGCTTTTACCACTATCATCACAAAAATTAACAGGGTTATTGCTAGAGTAAGCATACAAATTTCCAGATACTAAATCATTGTTAGAAAAAACAGAAAAATCAGCATTAACAAACCTTCCCCACTCCGGATTGTAATATCTAGAGTTTAGGTAGTATAGGTTGGTTTCTTCGTCATAGTAATAACTACGATATCTAAATGGATTTATTGTACTTAGGTTTATTGTAGTAGTATCTGTTTTATTAGTTAGTAAACCCCAACTATTATAGGTATATGTTACTACTTCGTTATAATTAGAATCTAAAATACCTATAATATCTCCAAAGATATTTTTATGATAATAGTAAGTATTACTATTATATATAAATCCTAGTAGTTCATCTCCGTTGTATATATAGTATATCATATTTCCATTTCTATCTTCAAATATTATAGATGATCCTTCTAAATAGTATTTTGTTTCTATACCATTTACTATTTTAGAAGTTCTAATTCCATCTAAATTATATTTATAAGTTATATTATTAGTATTATCTTGATATGAAGATAGTTCTCTTCCATTCATCCAAGATAATGTTTTATTACCAATAGATGTTGGATTGCCTATTGTATCATAAGTAATAGATTCATTATTATACTTAGTTAATAGATCTTGCCAATTAGAATCATTATATGTATAAGTATCTTCTTTTATAAGAGTATTATTAGTATATACTTTTTTAGATAAGATGTTACCATAGTTATCATATTCATATAAGATAGTTTGATTATTTAAAATATTATCTTCTTTAATAAGTTGTGAATGTGTATCATAGTAGTATTTATTAGTTAAAGAGTTATTTTTATATATTTCTGTTATATTACCTAATTTATCATATTTATATTTATAAATTATTCCATTATCATCTACTTCATCTATAATAGTTGTTGTTTTATTACCATAGGTAATATATTTATATTTAGTTTTATATGTATTATTTATATTAGATTCTTCTAATCTACCTAGAATATCATAAGTATAGTTAAAGTTGTTATTAGAATGAGATAGTTTAGTTAAAGATGATTCATCATTATATTCATAATTATATGTATATTTATTATTTAATAGTTCTTCTTTTTTCTCTATTACATTGTTTTCTTTATCATAGTTATAATTAGTTTCATAATTATTATATTTAAATGTACTTAGTCTTTTAGCAAAATCATAATCATATTTATATATATCATTATTAGATGTTATTTTAGTTATACGTCCTAAGTTATCATAGTAGTTTTTATATGTATCATTAGATTTTATAATAGATTCTAATCTATCTAGAGAGTCATATGTATAATTTATTTCATGATTATTACCATATAATACTTTATTTAAATTACCATTATTATTTTCATAATAATTATTTACTAAAGTATTATTATTTATTTTAACTGATGATGGATTATTAAATTCATCATAGTTAAAGATATAATTCTTAGTACCGTGTATTATCTTAGATAAATTGTTATCATTATTATATTCGTATGATACTGAGTGGTTTTCTTTAGTAATATTAGTTATTCTAAATTTATTATCGTATGTATAGTTAGTTATTTTATTATTAGGATCAATAATAGAATTTATTAAACCATTAGTATTATTTATATTATAAGTAGTTATATTACCTAGTTGGTCTTTAACTGTGTTAATAAATCGACCATCTTCTGAGTAAGAAGCACTACTTTCTATAAATAGTTTACTATCCATTTTTTCAAATAGAAATTGTTGATTAGAATTATCTTCATTATATGTTGTTAAAGTTAAAGAGTTATTGGTATTTACTGTTATTGCTAAATTACTGGTTACAGATTTTATAGAATAACTTTTATTTTGATTTTTTATTAATTCAAAGATGTTATTTGTATCACCATATTCTAATTTTAGAATACTATTATTATCTTTTAAATAATAATTATTTAGAATAGTATATTGGATTTTTACTCTATTATTTGGAAGTAATATGATTTTAAATTTATCATGGGAACATGTATTTTCTAATATTTCTAAATTTTTATCTGGTTTAATATTAATATAAGCATTAGTTCCACGAGCTCTTATGTAATAATTTGTTTCTTCAATATCAGCAAATGCTTCTGTATTATTAATTCTTGTTCTAATTGGATTATTAAAATTATCATAATCAATAGAATTAGTTATTCCAGTAGAAGAAATAGCTTTAATAAGTCTGTCTGTTACATTATCATCGTATTCATATTTATATTTTTTTCCTAATGGTGAAGTTGCTTCGATAAGTTGATTATTTGAGTTATAAGCGAACTGACTTGTTTCTTTTGATAGATCTACACTAGATACTAAGTTACCATTTTCATCATATATATAAGAATAACTTTCTAAGTCTTTAAATAAAGAGATGTTTGTAATATAACAATTATCAATATTAAAGAAATCTTGTATATTAAATGCTATATCGCTATAGTCTTTACTAGCTACATATTTTTTAGAGAAAAAATGCCAATCTTTATTGTATGGTAATAATATATCTTCTTTGTTGTATCCATCCCAATCATCAACATTACCATAATTAAAATATAAGAAAGCTGCAATATGAGCTGGATCTGGCATTGTATCTATAGTTTCTTCAGTTGGTAAATAACTAATTCCTTCATTTTTATACCAGAAAGATAATTCATAAACGTCTCCAGCTTTTCCACTAATATTAAAGGGTTTTGAAATTGTTGTTTGAATTAAAGGACTATTAATCAATTTTAAAGCTTTACATCCGTCTGTATTAACAACTTCTACACTCGGATTTATTAATGTTGGTTCTCCATAGTTCAATTCGTATCCAGTTCTTTTATAAGATTCTATTTCATATCCAGTTATTCCATTAGTAAACGAACTATTTTCCATCAAGTTATAATAGTTAGCTACTTGTCCTTCTTCTAATTGCATGTCATCAATAAGAATATTACCAATAGCTAGTGGAGTTATTTTTATTTTTAGATTACTTGTTGCATAATCTGAATAAAAACATGTTATTTCTTGTCTTTGAAAATCATCATTTATTTTATTGATTATTATATTTTCCTCAATATCATCATAAATTAATGATAATTTAAATGGTATATCATTTTTTATAAATGCACTAAATGTATAATATTTTCCTTTATCTACTTGTTTATCTAAAGATGCAAAAGTATTTAATGAAGTATTAGTTAATTTTAATGAATACATACCATAATGAGCACTTGTACTTAGAGAACATACTAAATCTTGATTATGTGAATAAAAATTATCTCCATTTCCTTCAAAAGAAGAATTACTAAGTAAATTATTTGTATATTTCATTAAGGAATTATCTAAAATAACTTTATTTACTGAAGAAGTTTCTCTATCTCCGTAGATATAACTTTTACCATAAGAATTAGCAATATTATTCGATGTATCTTGGTTGGAAATAGTTTCTACATTTCCATAATTATTAAATACATAGGTATTTACTAAACCTTTTCTATCTTTTATTACAGTAGATTTTACATTATAAGTAAATTCTAAATAGTTTCCTTCAATATTCACTTTACCATACTCAGTTACTTTAAGAACTTTATATGTTAAATCATTAAGATAATCATATTTAATACTTGTTCCATCAGAATTTATTATTTTTTCTAATAAATTATTAGAATTATATGTGATTGAAGTTGTATCTCCTAAGTCAATAATAGAAGTAATTTTATTATCTGTTAAATTAACAATAACATTCTTATAAGGACTAATAAAAGTTATTTTATTAGTTTCATAAGTAATATTTATTTCTTTTAATGATGCATCTATTACTTTACTTATTCTATTATTTGAATCGTACTGAATAGTAATTGTTTTGTTATTAGTATCTTTTATTTCTTCTAGATAGTAGATTCCATTATGATTGATAAATTTATTTGTATTTTTATCTTTATCAGTCATTATATAATTATCATTAATTTTTTCGACTTTTAAGAATAATCCTTCTTCATCTTTATATATATTGTCAGTTCCTTTATAGAAATAATGAATTGTACCATCTTCATCTAAGTACTCTAACATATTCTGTGATTCAATTGTTATTTCTTTTAAAGTTTGGATTAAATTTGGTTTTATGCCAAGACCATATCCGTAATTATGATTTAGTATAACATCAGATGTATTATAAACAAGATATAAACTGGTTGGTAATGGTCCTCCTATTGTATTGGCAACATCAAATGTAGAAGTTAAATTACCATTAAAATTATTAATATAGCATGAACCTAATTCATGACTCTGTGAACTATATGATAAGTAATTTTCTAGACCATTAAAATTACGATAAGTAATAACAATTCTTGGTTTAGGATTGCTGCCAGTAACTTTATTATCTTTAGAATAAAATTGACCACTTTTAATATTAGCATTATAGGTTTCATCAAAAGCTTTTAACATTAGCCCATAATTTGTTGATGGATTATTGTACCATTTTTGAACAAGTCCAGTAATATCTACGCCAAACGATTTAGGAGTAATTACCATTTCATTACCACTAATAGTAGCTTGTGATCTAATAGAATAAAAGTAATTTTCAATATGTGAATTATATTTGTTATTCATATTAGACCACTTGGCATTAGATTCAGTCCAATTTTGAGTTACTTCATGAACTGTAATTAAGGTACCCGGGTCATAATCTTTGTAGTTAGTATCTGCATATCCAACTAAATTTAGTCTAGCATTTATCATTGTATAACTTGCTGGAATTTTAGGAAGTTCGAATTTTAGTAATGATCTATATATGGTATTTTTATTATTTGTTTTTTCTACTCCTACTTTTAATATATCTTGGTTATATGTTGATGTATTAGTATCTCCTGAATAAATATAGGTATCAATAACACTAGTATTTGATTCACTTCCTGTAACAGATATTCTAGAAGTAGGAAGAATATTTTTATCATATATTTCAACTTCTATAGTACCATCTTTTTTTAGAAAGTATTTACTATTTGAAGTACGATATTCTATTAATTCTTTTCTTTCGTTCATACTTAGTTCTCCTATGATATTCTTTTATAAATAGATACTACTAAGTATGGTGGCATATTGTTATGAGCTTTGCTTCCACCAGTAGATGAAGTTGAATTCATAGAATATCTTTTGTATTGTCCAGAATCAAAACTCATTACTGTACCAGGTGTTACATTAGGACTTGTACTAATAAATTGTCCAGCACTAGCATTATGAGTATGACTTGGTAGTTCATTAATAGTTAATTTATGAGTAGCTTCACCACCAGTTGAACCTAGTTGATAACTAGATCCTGATGCTAGTAGGAATCTATTTTCAATCTTCTCCCATGTACCAGTAAATAAAGTACTAGGATTTATATCATTAGTACTAATATAGATAGAACCTACTGGATAAATACGATTGAAAATAGCTTCAAAACTTAATGAATTATTATTAGAATCACTAATAGTTAAACTATTAACTGTTAAATTACCTTCACTATCTAAATTAAATTTTTCATTTTTTGATGTAATACAGTTTGCTTCAATATTGTTAGCTGTAATATCTAAGCCACTTGTTGTTTCAGTAAAATAATTATCGTAGTTATTTGATGAATTAAGAGTTTCATCTAACTCATTTGAACTTTCGTTCATTTATATCCTCCTTCTTGTATTTAGATAAAGAGGGACTTTTAGCATATATAATGTTCTTTTGCATATTATAGTAATGGCTATATAATAAAGAAGATTATATTTATTAGCCCTTCTTCATCTATGAGTGTTTTTTGATCGATCTTATTCACTCAATATAATATATGAAGAAGTTTAACAAAAGGTTATAGATTTAAGATCTATTCTTTTGTTTTTTTATTAATTTCTTTAGATTCAATATCTTCATTAAATATTTTTAATGAAGATGTTAATATTTTAGGAAATTTAATACCTAGTTGAGAACAATTTTCTAAAATAGATATACATTCATTTATTATTAAGGAATGTATAGTAATATTTCTAATAGACGATCCTACTTCTAATAAATTACCAATTATTAAAGCAATAGTTACAATAATAAAATATCCTATTTTTTTGAAGATACCTTTTAAGCCGATACTACTATTTAATTTTTTTTGAATTATGGCGCGACATAGACCACTTATGTAATCAAGAATTACGACTGTAATGAGATATTTTATTGCTTTATCTGGATTACCAAATAGAAAAATGAATAAAGTATTTATAAAACTTATTATAGTAGTAATTATTATTTTTATATTATCACCCCCTACTTTAATATATGAAATAAGGGAGATAGTTTTTAGGACATTAAAAAATAAAGGATTATTCCTTTATTATTCCTCCTCCTAGGACGATATCATTATCATATAGAACTAAAGATTGTCCTGGAGTAACTGATTTAACTGGTTCATCAAAGATAATACGAAGATTATTATTATCTATTATTTCGATATTACATGATGTTAGTTTAGATTTATATCTTATTTTAGCTTGGGCTTTACTAGGTAATTTATCAACTAAGATATTAATATCTGTTATATTAACTATCTTAGTATATAGTTCTTCTTCATCTCCTAGAATTACTTGATTATTTTCTTTATTAAGAGATATTACATATAAAGGATGAAGATAACTAATACCTAATCCTTTTCTTTGACCAATAGTATAATAGATTAGACCTTTATGTTGACCTATTACTTTTCCATGGTAGATAAAATCTCCTTTATTAGGAAGATTATCTAAGTTTTGTTCTAAGAATGAAGTATAGTCGTTATGAGGTATAAAACAGATATCTTGACTATCTTTTTTATTATAAACACATAGATTTTGTTCTTCAGCTATTTTTCTTATTTCGTCTTTATTTATATATTTATTTAAAGGAAATAAAATATGAGGTAATATACTTTTATCTATTTTATATAAGAAATAGCTTTGATCTTTAGGAGAATCGATACGACATAGTTTGTTATCTTTGATAGCTGCATAATGTCCTGTAGCAATATAATCACAATTTAATTCTTGAGCTTTTTGCCACATTAAACCAAATTTTAAATATTTATTACATTCAATACAAGGATTAGGTGTTTGAGCATTTTGATAACATTTAATAAAGTTCTTTATTACTTTATTATTAAATTCTTTAGAGAAATCAAATACGTAGTGTTTTATATTTAATTTAGAACATACTATTTTAGCATCTTCAATAGATGTCTCATTATTAGAAGGAAATAAAGACATAGTAAGTCCTATTACTTCGTATCCTTCTTTTTTTAGAAGATAAGCTGCTACTGAGGAGTCTACTCCTCCACTCATACCAATTAAAACTCTTTTCATATACATCACTCTTTTTATTATAATATTAAATATTATGGAAGGCAAATTAAAAGAGACTTTATTAGTCTCTTGATCTACCAAATAAACTTAGTAATCTAATGAAGATATTAATAAAATCTAAGAATAGATTAAATGCTATATAAATACCTTTATTATTAGTATCAGCTAAGAAGTATGGATCTAAAGCTTTTTGTATATCATAAGCTATATAAGCACAGAAGATAACAATAGCTATAATACAAGTAAATAAGTTTAAAGTTTTATTTAGTAAGAAGATATTTATAATATCTAAGATAATTATAGCTAGTAAGCCAACAAATAAGTAGACATACCATTTAGATAAATCTATATTAGTAGTTTTACCTATTATAGCAAATATTCCAAATATGATAGCTGTTGCTAAGAAAACAAAAGTTAAGGATGTTGAGGTATAAACAATAAAGATACCTGTTAAACTTAAACCTGTTAAGGCAGCATATAGTAAGTACATTATTTTAGCTGCTATTGGGGATAACTTCCTAATAAGAGCAACAAAGATTAAGGCAACTATAATCTCAATAATAGCAAAAATCCAATATCCGTAGCCATTAAAGCTACCATATAATAAGTTTATAATTTCAATGCTATATGTAGAAATATATGATACGACAAAACATACTAGTAAGCCAATAAATAACCACATAAAAGCATTTGATAAGACTTCATTTTTTTTCATTTTTCTCTCCTTTATTTTTATTTTATTCTTGAGTGGCTAAATCATACATTTTTGTAAGATTTCCTAAAGTATCAGAGTTAATTGTTCCGATATAACCAAAGGCCATTTTATGATCTTTGATAATTACTGTCATTGGTGTACTACCAATAAATTCACCAAATTTATTTACTGTACCTTGAAAATTATATTCCATGTCTAGTTTTTCTTTTAATTTATTATATTGATCCATTTGTGATTCATCGATAGTATCTAGTTCTAAATAATAAGTTTGAAAACCATATTTAGCTTGAGCATATTGAAGGTGTTGTACATAGGATGCTGTAGCACTACAGCTTTTATATCCAATTACTAAGAAAGTTATTTCATCTTCATCAAAACGTTTTATAGTTTCATCTAAAGAGATTACATTAAACATAGATGTATCAACTATACTTTCTTCTTGTGGAGTTTTTTTAGTTACAAATAAAGATATACCAATTATTAGTAAACAAGTTAAAATAATGAGATAGATAGCAAGATTATTTTTTAGATGATTAACTATTTTATTCATTATTTTTTTGTTCCTTAATTATATTAGTAAGAGCTTTTATTGTAACAAATATTTCTTTATCAACATCAAAATCTTGGTTTTGAGATAAACCTCTTTTTTCTTTTTCTTGGTTCCAAATTACTAAAAGAATAGCGGCTGCTTTAATTCTCAAGACTGATGAGACAGTATAAAGAGCGGCAGTTTCCATCTCACTACATAGGGCACCAGCTTTTATCCAAGCTTCCCATTTATTTTCTAATTCATATGATACAGGCATACGCTCAGGATCATGTTGACCATAAAATGAATCTTTACAATGAACCACACCAACATGATTAGGATATGATAATTCATCAGCAGCTTTCTTTAAAGCATTGACAAGGTCAATATTGGCAACGGCAGGAAATTCAACTGGAGCATATTCTTTACTTGTTCCTTCTTGACGTATTGCCGCTTGAGCTATAACTAAATCGCCAGCATCGACATCTAATTGCATACCACCACTTGTACCAACACGAATTAAGTTTTCAACACCAATCGCTGCAAGTTCTTCAACAGCAATAGCAGTTGATGGACCACCCATTCCCGTAGACATGACAAGAATTGGTTCACCTTCTAAAGTTCCAAGATAGCTGGTATATTCACGATTAACGGCTATTTTATAAGGATTTTCAAGACAAGCAGCTATTTTAGGAACACGTCCAGGATCTCCTGGTAAAATAGCATATTTAGCATTTTTAATATCTTCTTTACTTAAACCTATATGATACATTTTTTCTCCGTTTTTCATAGTTCCTCCTATAAATTAAAACTTTCAGGTAATAATTCGTTAAGACTATAAGTATATAATTTATTTTCGATATCATCGTATGTATAAATAATAAAGTCTTTATCAACATATTCTGACATAAATTGACGACAATATCCACAAGGTAAAGTCTTTTTAAATTCTTTAGCAGTTAACTTTTTACCAACAACAGCAATACATGTAAATTTTTGATTATCTTCCGATAGAGCTTTAGCAAAAGCTACTCTCTCAGCACATATAGATTGAATACCATCATTTTCAATATTAAATCCTTTATATATTTTTCCTTCATTAGTTAAAAGAGCGGCTCCGACAGTAAAATTAGAGTGTGTACAACAAAAATTACGACTTGCTATTTCTTTAGCTTCTTCAATTAAACGATTTATTAACTCTTTATTCATATTATCACTCCTAATTTTATTTTATCATAATTCTTAAATATTTACTAGGAAGGTAAAAATAAAACAAGTAGTTAACTACTTGTTATATATTTACATTATATACATAATTATTTTTATTTTCTTTTAATTTTGGTAATTCTATTTTTTCTTTAGAATTTAATAAATTATGATAAGAATTTAAAAGTTCTTTTTCTTCAATAAATTTATTACTATTATAGATAGTACAAAATTGGATTACTTTAAGATCTTCTAGTGGTTTAATTTCTGGTTCAATAGTTTCTTCTTGATATGTAAATAAATCTAATTGAAGTGCTTCTTTAGATGATTTCTTTTGATAATTATGATAGATATTCTTTTTATAAATATCTTCTATCTTTATATTGTATTTAATTAAACCTACAATATATTCATTACCAAAGAAGATATCCCAAAATAGTTGTGAATTATCTTTTAAATATTTTCTTAGACGACGATATGTCTTGAATATTGATAATGGTGAGTAAGTATTTTGATATTTTTCATATTCGTTAATATAACTTATAAATTCTTTGTATTCTTTTTGATTTAATTCAATAGCACTAGCTAGTTTTAAATCACTTATATAATTTAGATATTCTGGTGATGTAAAATTTTTCATGATATATTTGTTATTACGATTTAAAAATATTTTTTTAATTCTTGTTTCTGGGGTATCATGAAGATACTCTTCTAATGGTATATTAGGAGAACTTTTAAAGTATAAGTTATGGACTTCTTTAACGACTTTTATTACATCTTTTAATTCATATATATTAATAAAGCCATATGACTTACTTAGTAATTCTATATATAAAGGTATATTTATTTCTTCATAATTTAAATAAGCTATATTACGAATTAGAATTTCAATATTCTTAGAATTGATATTAAGTTTTTTTAGTAATTCATAAATATTGATAATAGTTTGTTTTTTGTTTCCGATTTGGCTTCGATTATATGAATTAGTATTAAAAGACGAAAGAAATTTACTGATTTCTTTATATGTCATAATACAAAACCCCTCTTCTTGTGGATATTTTATCCTTAAAGAGGGATTTTTGTCAAATTTTACTTAGATAGATGTCTTTTAGTTAGGGATAAGTCAGCACCTTTAGCTGCTGTTACTTGATTTTTTTGTAGTAATTCTTCAACAGTCATTTGGCCATCAAAAATATTTTGAATAGCTGATAAGATACGTACTTTTTCTTTTGGTTTACGAGCATTTTGATAAATATCAAAAAGTTTCTCAGCTTTAAGAGTTGATTCAATATACATAGATGATTCGATAGCTGCTGTAGAGGATATAGTAGGATCTCCATTATGAAAAGAATTTAATGCTTTTATGTTTTCTTGTAAAGAACGATAACGCATTTTTTCGATTAGATGTAAAAGATGATTTGTTGAATCAAGTTCTAAAGCTGCTACTTTTTCAAGAAAGATAGCTATTACTTCTTTATTATGATAGTCTTCGGCATAACCAGGTGTACTTTCAGTTTGAGTATGAGATATTTCATGAGTATAGAGAGGAATTGATAATAAAGATAAATTATTACAAAGTGATATTCCTTCGAAGATGATTGGTGATTCTAGATTATCTCCATATATAATTCCTTTTTCAGTAATAGCAGTCATTGGATCATCAGTATGCAAATAATGGATTGGTAAATAAAATGGTGATAAAGTACTTATGCCTCCTGTTACTTGTTCAAATGTTTTACTGCGATTAGCAATATCAGCAATCGAATTTGGATAGCTATTTTTATTGTTTAGAATTTGAATATCATGTAATTTAAAATATTTTTTATAAAATTCTTGAGTGATAAAACGTAATTCCTCTTCAGTAATTGATGTTAATTCTTGTAATCTATTTGGTGGTAGATACATTATGTTTTTGAATAGTTGTAAATATTGATTATTTAACTTTTTAGGTAATAAACCACTTCTATATCCAGATATTTTTTGATTATTTAGAAAAATTTCTCTTTCTTGATTGTCTAGTAATTCTTTTATTGAATTTATTGCCATATAAAAATCCCCCTTTTTTGTTAGGGAGATTATAACTTAAAATTATGTATTTGACAAATTTTAGTACTCACTTGTGATTCCAAAATAATTTTCCATAGTTAACCAGTCGCCATTATTATACAACTTAGTTGAAAGATCTGTTCCAACATAACGGAAATGCCATGATTCATATTTATAACCAGTTTCATTAGTTTTTCCTTTAGGATATCTTAAGATGAAACCATATTTATAAGCGTTTTGAGCTAACCATTTGGCTTGATCGGTATTATCAAAATTAGAGTTAATACAAGCATTTTGTCCGTCTAAATCATGACTACAAATATCAAAAGCTAAACCTGATTGATGCTCAGAATGTCCTGGTCTAGCGGAATAAGTATCAGCTTTAGCTTTACCATCGCGAGCAACATAGTTATTATAAAGACGATTTTGAGTTTGATAAGAACGAAATCCACTTGCTATATAAATATTAATACCATCTAATTTAGCGGCAGCTTGCATTTTATTAAAAGCATTTTTAGTTGTACTAGTTAAACTAGTACCATAAGATGATGGCAAAGAGTAAGTTTTATTAACTATTAAATAACCATCTATATAGGTAATTCCATCTTTAATAACCCCTTTAAATCCTTTAGATGTTGTAAACGTTTTAGTTTCTTGGGGATTTGATAATGAATCATTTTGAGAAGATTCTTTTTTCTTTTCTTTTACAATAAGAGTAAATTCTTCTTTAGCTTCATTATCACTAGAGTCTTTAGCTACATAATATAATTGATATTTACCAGGTTCATTTATGTCATAATTTCCTTCAACAGATGGAGTTATTTTTTCTTGACTATTATCTTCGACTTTTACATCTTTTAATAAATCAATATTTTGTCCTTCTTCAATAGTTAATTCTTTAGAAAAAATTATACTTGGTTTTTCATCGTCATAAACATTAACTGTATAATGATATTCTTTTACTTTACCTAGTTTATTTTTTATAGAAATGTTTATTTTTTGTTCTCCTATTTTACTTGTATCTATTGTTTTTTCATCAGTTATTATTTGACCATTTTTTAAATTAGTAATATTATCTAAATTAGTTAGTTTACTATTTAGAGGTACTTCTATTTTTTCTTTAATTGTAACTTCCATTTCTTGATAATTAAGAAATATTAAGATACTAGATATTATAAGAATAATAATGATTATACTAATAATAATTATTTTTTTCTTTTTCATATACATCTTCCTATCAAATCTATTTTAGCATTTTTTTTATTTTAAAAAAAGTTATTATTTTTAATTTATCTTGAGGTATAGAATTAAGTTTAGTATTTTCTTTTTGAAGACCTTTTTTTAACCAAGTAAGCATTTGTTTAAGAGTTTTTATATTTTGAGGATAGTTAGATTTTTCAAGTTTTAGAAGTTGTTTAATCCATCTTTTAATAACACGATAATATAAAAATACTGTAGGTATTTTAAGATAGTAAATTGTATCACATAAGGGATATAGTTCTTGAAAGATGGAACGACCAACATCTTCAATAATCCAAGATTCTTGTTTTTTTATTTCTTCTATTTTATTTTTTATATCTTGATAATTTCTTTTGATACCTTGAATATCATCCCAAATAATTTTATCTAGTTCATAGTAAGAGAGATGATATTTATGAGCTAATTTTTTGGCAAGTGTTGATTTACCAGAAGCTACTTGACCTATTATATATATTTTCATAATTATACTCCTATTAAATAAATAATATAACATATTAAAATAATTATAAATAAAAAAGACTTATAAATAAGTCTTTCTTAGTTTAGTTAGATATTCTTTATATTTAATAAATTCGATATTAGAATTAATAGATAGTAAATAATTAAGACGTCCTAAGAGAGAATTTAAATAATGTAATGGTTTATCTTCATAATTTATTTTTTGTAGATGGGATAATAAACCATATTTTTTTATGTAATAAACTTCTTGACGTATCTTATAACGATATTTTTTAGGGACTTGAATTTTTTTGTTAACAACAAGACCAGTTACTCTTTGTTGTTTAGAATTACTTATTACTTTAATTTTTTTATTATTTAATTTTAAATTTAAATAATTAAGATAGTGACGAACTTTTTTTATAATTTCTTGGGGATTAAAATCTCCTGAAAAAGTCATATCATCGGAGTAACGAGTATAACTAATATTATGTTCATCGCACCAATGCCCTATTTCTTCGTCGAATTCTTTTAAAACTAAATTAGAGATATAAGCTGAAGTTGGTGCTCCTTGAGGAAGACGAGATTCGTATGTACAAAGATTAGTTAAAAGATGACCAACTGAAGGTGGAAAATATTCTTTACTGAAACAAGTACGATAAATATCATAGTATTCAATATTGTCAAAGAAATTAATAATATCTAATTTTAGAATAATTTTCTTATTAAGATGTGGATAAGCATTATCTTTTAAACAAATACCTTTTTTATAAGCTTTAGCATATATTGAGATTTTTTTATTGTTTAAGATGTTTTTTAGTATCTTTCTTTGAATACTTTTTAGAAGATTGTTAGGTATATAAATTTGACGAAATTGACCATTTTTCTTTCTAATTTTATATATTTTATAATTTTTTTCGATAGGATTAGTTAAAGTATATAGTAAACGTAACTTTTCGGAATCAGAAATATTTTTATTAATTAAATTAAGAGATAGTAAGAAATTATTACAATCTTCTTTAGTATGAATTATCATCTTACTACCTCCTAACAAGAGCAATACTTCAGATATTGTAATATGGAATTCGACGTAAGCGTCAGCGTTTCTACACGCAGTGTAGAGAAGTCTTATGGAATATTACAATTCAATCTTAAATGTTACTTTGATCTTTAATGACTCATTAAAGGGGGAATTTTTTTTTATAAAATTCCAATCACTATTGCTCTTGTTTGTATTATAGCATTATATCTTATTTTTATGTATTATTATTTATTTTTTTAAAGTTGGTGGTTTTTCAGTAGGAGGATTTAAAAAATTATTTATCTTACTATTATAGTATGATAAGTTACTATAAATATCAAAAGCTAAATCCTCAAATCGAGGATATGAATTAAATTTAAAATCAAAAATATCAATATCTTTTAATCGCTTTTTATGATGAGCTAAAATTTGATTTTTAATTTTTATTAATTCAATAATAATATCTGATGTAAAAGGAATATTTATATTATTTTTTATATAACTTATTAAAATATTTATATCTTGAATAGTAATATAATTATTAGAACTAGATTTAATAGCTATTTTTTCTTCTTCAAATGACTTAATGAAAGGATTAGTTTTTTTTAAAATTATTAAAATAATATTTGATAATTTAAATGTATTTATTTCATATGTAGTTAGAAGATTATCTTGAAAGATATTTTCACGAATTAGAATATTAGGAAATTTATTTTTTACAGTTTCAACTAGTAATTCATATTTATTACGAATACGACCTAGGAATAAAGGAGGAAAGTAATTAATACTTGATGATACTTCCAATATTCCTTGTTGATTAGTAATTTGACAAGAGCTTTTAAGTAAATTAGAAGTATATGTACATAGATGATTAGGGGTAGTTATTTCTTTTGTAGTATTATTTTGATTATGTAAATACTTTTCGGTAATAGCTCTTCTTTGAATGGTAGATATTTCTTTTTCAAAGTATGGATTTAATAAGTCTTTATCATTTTCAGCTGTTTTTAATAAACGGCGATTTTTTAATTCCTCTTCATTTATTTCATCGAGAATGATTGGATCATCATTTGGTTGATAAAAGATAGCTGTTTTACGAAATATTTTACCTTCTAAATCGTAATAATTATGAATTAAATAATCTTTTTCTTTTTTAGTATATAAGTAATAATCAGAAAATAAAGTTATTTGATATGTAGTATTATCGTCTTTTATTTCTATTGTATTTTGAGTGAATTGAATACTAAAATCTTTATTTATTAAAAAGAGGAAGTTTATATTAAATATTTTAGATAGACGATATATTAGAATATCATTACCATATTCTGATTGAATAGCTTGTAAAATAGGAATTATATTAATATATATTTTCATAATATCACTTCCAATATTTTATTATATTTTAAAAAAGAATCTTAACGATTCTTTATATTTTATGACTTTTTAATACTTCTTTTTGATATTTTTTTTCTGCCCAATAGAATTTAATATTATGAATTAAAAGTCTTAAGTAGTTTTTGTTTTCTTTAAGATATATATATTCATCAATATCTAAATCATCATAGTTACGTGATACACTTTGAAATTTCATCTCTCTTAATTTTTCAGAAAGCTTAGTAAGAAAAGTTAATTCTTGTTCACTATAAAATTCTCTTTGTGAAACATGAATCTTAAAATTATTAGCATTGCTAAAAATTAAAGCAATTAAATCATCAAAAGAATGTGAATGTTTATGAGTTCGATTATTTTGATTTCTAGTACCACCAAATTGATAATATAAACTCTTATCAAAGACGACATCAAGAGCATGATAAATAGATTCATAAGCTTCTCCAGCAACTATATAATAATTATTTTTAAATTCTTTAGAATATATTTTCTTAGGAATAATTACATCTTTGTATTTATTATATATTTCATTATTAAATTTTATTAATTTACGATTAAAGATATCTTTTAATTTTACTTTAGAATCATTTTCTTTAATATATTCTACTTTTAAACTATTATTTTTTAATTTTGTTTGAAGTTCTTTAATATATTCTAATTCATTAGAACTATACTCTTTTTGATATTTACGAGGAATTTTAAATGTATCATAATTTTTTATTAAGTCATATAAAACATCACTTAAATTATGAACTTCTTTAATATTATCTTTAATTTCGTAGTGATATGTTAAATAAAAGCCAATAAATTTAGTAAATAATTTATTTAAATCTTTATATTTGCGATTACAATATATATAATAACTATAATTTTCTTTGGTATCTTTATAAAAATATGGAATAGTTATATGACGATATTTAAATTTCATATTGATCACCTTATATTTATTTTAACATATTTTTAAGAAGATAATTATATTAATTTTAGGCGGCTGGTGTTCCAAGAGGTGTTTCTTCATTAATTTGATAATATAATATAAAAAAGACACCTATAACAATAAAAATACTACCTAATAATCTTATACCTGGTAAAAGAGAATTATGATTACAAATAGATTCTTGGAATTTATTATAATTACGATATACAAAGTAAAGATATAGAATAATATAAATTGTTATAGTAAATGTAAATAGATATTGTGCTTTTTTTCGTATTTGGGATTGTTTTCTATTAGAAAAAGTTGTTGAATATTATCTCCATATATATTTATAGCACTGAGGATTATAAATATTATCCAAATTATTTTTTCTAAATTAAGTTCTTCTAATTCATTCATATTTAATAATATGAATATTATTTATTTAGAATTCATTAATATCTGGCTTTTTAAGTACTAGCAAAGCGGCTTTATAACGGGAAGATACTATCTTTTTACCTTGAGAAGATAGCTTATTATAACTTCTTTTTAGTTTATTTAAGACAAATTCCGCTCCATCATCAATAGATAATTTTTTCTCAACATAAACCATCTCTAATAAGGAAGGAATACTATAAAAATGGGCCATAGCATCGGCGTCAGCTAGACATATTTCTTCGGGAGAATTTTTCGTCACTAAGCGACTTCCACGATGATTTAAAATACATTTCTTTATTAGAGTAATTTGTTCTTGAGTAAGATTATATTTTTGAAGAAGTTCTTCAGCTATCTCGGCTCCAATAAGATGATGTTCTTCTGTATAGTCTTTATTTGTTACTGAGGCAATATCGTGTAGTAAAGCAGCTAAAGAGACAATATCTTGATTGGCGCCATATAATTTAGCATTATTTTTAGCTATTTGATAAACTATTTCAATATGATGATCCCATGCCCCTACTCCATAGAAATTACTTGGTAGTGAACATCTTCTTTTTACTTCTTCATATATTTCATTTATTATTTCTTGCATATAGACCTCCTGAGATTTAATTTGATTATAATATTTAACGAAATAAAAAACAACAAATTATAATAAGATAAATTTGCATTTTTAGAATTATAGTAGTACTATATCTACCTACTAAAAGGAGGAAGCAATTAATGGATAACATTTATTTACATGGTGTATCTGCTTTCTATTATCAATATAGCCAAAAAGTTTTTTTTGAACAATTAGAATATATTTTACAGACTGGAGCTGTTTTATCAAGAAGATTGCAGGAAAACTCATATGCAATGAATATAGGTTTTAATGGCTTAGATTATATTTCTTTATGCGATTATGATTTGAAAGATACAAAAATAATTAATCCTAAAACTGGAGATTATCATCATACAAGTTATTATTCTTATATTGAAAAAACAATATCTTTAATGTTTAATAAAGATGATATTCCAGCTATAAAACCAAAATTAGTTTCAAGTGTTGATTTAAGGAAAAATAAAGATTTTAAAAGAATGGAAAGACTAGGAAAAAAGAAAAATAAAAGATATAGTGATATGCCTGATGAAGTTCAAGTAAAAGATATTATACCATTAAAATATTTAAGTGGTATTACTATACCTTGTAACTTTATATTAGAAAAACAATTGTCAATTAATGAAAAAAGAAGAATTTTAAGTTATCAGTTAAGATTAATTAAAAAATTACTTACTAAGTATAGTTATAATATTCCAATATATGATTTAGATACTTTTAATGTTTTAATGGTGGACGATGATATTGATTCACTTTTATTAAAGAAATAAATATAAAAGAGGTAGATTTATGAAAATATTTAATGTTGAAAAAGGAATTAAGAAGATTTATGTTCAATTAAATGATATTGCAAAACTTCTAACTTTAAATGAAGATATTCCTATTTCAGTAAGGAGATATAGTTCTTTAGAAATTAATGATTCGAATAATTCTCAATTCGTATCATTTACTAATCCAGAAGTTCTTGAATATTTTATGAATATTGACTGGATAGTCGATTTTAAGGAATATAGATATTTATCAGAAGAACAATTAATGGAACAAGCACAAAGAACTTTTGATGAGATGAATATGATTTTAAGTGAGTATAAAGAAAAATTATTTACGGAAAAAATAGCTGATAATGGGTTAATAAGTAAATATAGGAAATTAGATTATAAAAGTAAATCAATAGTCGATATTTTACATTTTAAAAAAGGAATTAAAGAAATTCCTTTTCCAGAAGTAGCTGATAGTGATGGACCTTATCTAGTAGCTGATGATGAGGCAATACCATTCGTTGCTAATCAGGGAGTTAATCCGTTACAAATGATTATATCACGAAAAGATGGTAAAGAATTAAAAGGTGATGATTCTATAATTCCAGTAATGTTTTTTCAAGCTGCAGAAATGCTTATTATAAATAAAAATTTAGATACTAATGAATTTTTTGGAGAAGATATTAGTGTAAAGAGAAAATTTAGTACTGATTCTATGGAGTTTATATCTACATATGAAATAGTGCCAAGAATAGAAGATAAAAAGGAATTATCTGTTACAAAAAAACTAGAAAAAGCATTAAATAAAATAAGAGATTTGTTTAGTAATAAAAAATAAATAGGTTTTATAACCTATTTATTTTTTTGATATTCATTTAAATACCACTTTAAGAATAAATCAGTTGCTGAAGTATGATTGTCGTGACGATTGTTTAATTCTTCATCTGTCATTTCGGCTAAAGTATGATGATGGTTTTGAGGAATGAAAACTAACCATAAATTAGATTTTGCTTCTTTTTTAGAAAGACCTCTTTTTTCGAAAGCGATTGTGCCTTCACTACGACCATAAAAAGTATAAAATTTTTGACCATCATAAAAAGTTAAACAATCTAAAAAATAAGCATGACGATTAGTTGTATCTTTTAAAGTATCAAGTAATTGATCAATATTTGTACTTACCCCACTACGTTTGGCAAAAGCACCAGGATAATTGGGATGATTAGGATAGTCCTCAACATAAAAACCTGTATCACTAACAAAGCATGGCTTTTTTATTTTTTCATATGCTTGATAAGCTTTAGTCTTAGATATGAAATCAATATCATTGATATTAGGTTCTTCTAAGTCACATTTATAGTAGTTAAGATTAATTTGTGATTCTGAAAATTTATTTTTTACTGAAACATATTTACCATAATTTCCGGTAACAAATGTTAACATATTATCTACTTCCTTTCTAAGATTAATATAGCATCTTAGTAGGAAGCATTTTGTCTAGTTAAAAATTTTCTTTTAAAAGCTCATATTTAATAATACGGCGAAGTTCAAAATGACGAATATCTTGCTTTAAAAGGCAGAAAGCAGCACAATACCAACCATCTTGAAATAAAAACATTTCAGCAGGACAGATAATTCTTTCGTTTTCTCCTTTATTATAAGAATAATAAGTTATTTTAACTTTTCTTCGTTCTTTTATCGCTCGAGTTAGGCAATTATATGTGGATAAAAGATCATCTTTTAAAGTGATTTTTTCTTGATTACTAATATAAACACCTTTAATTTTATCTTGAAGAATAATTAATGATTCTTTTAACTTAGAATCTTTTTCTTGATTAATATACTTATTTAAAATTGTATAATCGCTTTTTTTAAAGTGACGAAGAGGCATTCTGATTGAATTATTTAATACATAACCACCATATGGTCCCATTATAGTATCAACATATATTCCAGATTTATCTAATTCTTCTTTGTAGCAACGGATTTGTCTTTCTGAGACTTCTAATAAATTCGAAAGTTCTTTAACAGAATATTTGCGTCCTGTTTGAAGATATTGAAGCATTAATAAGATATTTGATAATTTTGCCATATAATGCCTCCTTTGTTATATAGTAACAAATTTTTATTATTTTGTGATTATTTCTTTAATTTTAAATAGTTCATTCATTTTAAGAGAATATTCTTTTTTATTAATCATGTCTTTTAAAATAAAGGAGTTAGATTGGATTTCATTTTCACCAAGAACAATAACATAAGGAATGTTTTCTTTATTACAATAATCTAAACTTTTTTTAAGTTTTTTATTATTCATTTCAATATCTACTTTAATACCTAAATCTCTTAAAGAATTAGCTAAGATTAATGATTCAGTATTTGTTTGCATAGGAATAACATATATATCAACAGGAGCTTTATTTTTGAATGTTATACGGTCTTTTAGAAGCTCATAAATTGAAGTAAGACCGAAACTGATACCAACAGCAGGATATTGTTCACCATCAGCAATAAAATCGGTAATCATCTTATCATAACGTCCACCGCCACCAATAGCACAACTTAATTTACCACTCGCTTCATATACTTCAAAAACATTACCAGTGTAGTAGTCTTGACCACGCGCTAAAGATGAAGAGAATTCACAGTACTTACTAATATCTAAAGCATTAAGATAATTTTCTAAATCATTTAATTCACTTAATCCTTCTTTAATATCTTGATTAGAAGTATTATTAAATTTAGTATTTAATTCTTTTAAAGATAAGTTAAAGAATTCATTGATATTTGTTATTTGATTAATAGTTAACCCTATATTTAGAAGATAGTCCGTAAATTCAGTTTTGGTTAGCTTATCTATTTTATCGATTATTGTTATTGTATTAGAAACTAATTTTTCAGGAACATTAACTTCAAGGATGAGACCTCTCATAAGTTTACGACTATTATATTTGATATTAATATCAATATTTAACTTATTAAATGCTTTTACATAAATGGATAATAGTTCAGCTTCAATCATTTGATTAGATAAACCAACGATATCAACATCACATTGTGTAAATTCGCGATCACGTCCGACTTTAACAGGTCCATCACGAAATACTTTGTTTATTTCATAGCGTTTAAAAGGAAACTTTATTTCATTTTTATTTAAAGCAATAAATTTTGCGAAAGGGACTGTTAAGTCATAACGTAATCCTAAACGACGATTACCTTGATCTCTTAATTTATAAATTTCTTTTAGAATATCGTTATTTTCGTCGTATTTACCAGCTAGGATATCATAATAACAAATAATTGGTGTTTCGATAGGAAGATAACCAAATTCTTCAAAAGTTTTCCTTAATGTATCATTAATATAATTTCTAATTATTTGTTCTTGAGGAAGAAAATCATATCCTCCTTTAACATTTTGAATTTTCATTTGTATCACTTCTTTCTTTTAATATTTTTAATACTTTATTTAAGGCTTCTTCTGGGTTTTTAGCACTTAAACATTTTAAACGATGACGTTTATCAAGGTATTTATTAGATAGTTTTTTAGCCCAACCTCCATATTGATCAATGACGACTATAGGAATATTAGCTTGATAGGCTATAGCCATTTCGGTAAGAGTTCCAGACCCACCACTTATAGCAATAATAGCATCACAAGCGAGAATTAAAGTGAATTCTCTTCCACCACCTATTTCTAAACCACAAGGGATTAAAATAGTTGGTTTGAAATTGCCATAAATATTACGATCTTTGCCGTATGTTATACCAACTGTAAGTCCTCCTTTTTTATCGGCAGCAATAGCTGCATTAGTAGATAAAGAACTATATTCCTTTTCGGCTCCATAAACTAAAATATTATTACTTTCAGCGATTAGTTCACCGAGACGAATAGCACACTCTTTGGCTGATTGACTATAATTTAAATCGGCTGCAGATCCCATTATACCTATTTGATATTTTTTCATAATTTTTTTCGCTCCTTTTTTAAAGTTTTAATAACTGATTCATCTTCTTTAGCGTTTAAAATCTTTTCCGGTAAGTCACGATTGTAAATGATTTTGGAAGATAAAGATTCTATTTCTTGCCAAAGATAAATATTTTGCTCTAGACATTTTTTAGAAAAATTTATTTGCTCTTCTAATGGAATGGAAGCACGGGCAACAGGATTACCAAAAGGAAGAAAATATGGTGACTTGTAAATTTGATTATTTTTTAGAACTGATATACCTGAACCAGCAATACCATAATAAAAATCTCTTTCGCAAATTTGGTCAATAACTTTCTTATCTAAAAGATAACTACATTTTAATCCTAATGGAAGAATTTCATTAAAATAAATAAATGGTTCAATAGTAGCAATAGCACTTCGTGCTCCAATAACTTTAATTTTATTGGCGGCAAATAAAGATATTAATTTTTGAAGTACTTTCCCACTAAAAATAACATCGTCGGCAATAATTATTTCATCAAGATTATTAGCAAGTAAATAATTTGATAAATATTCTATTTGTTTAGATACGGATTTAAAATCGTTAGGGTTTATTCTAGAAACTAATTCATTTGAATTATCTAAGCGAGTACAATCTAAAAATAAGATATTGTTATCTTTAGGAGATAAATAAATACGATCTAAAGAGACAATGGGGAAACACTCCTATAACATCATTTAAAGATAAAGTTAAACCTTCAGTCATTTCTTCTTCAGTAATAATAGTTACTTTAGAAAAAATGGATTCTGTTGTATTTTTAAAGTTTTGACGTAATATACTGTATATTTCGTCTGAAGGAAGAATAAATCCTTTAGTTGAATAGTTATAATTCAAAGAATTTTTTCCTTCTAATATTCTTTTTATATCGTTACTAAAAACGATTCCTTCTTTTATTATTTTCATCATATTCCTCTTTTCTAAATATATAAAAAAGCTATACAATGGTCCTTGTATAGCTTTTATATTAGATAAATTTATATAAAGTAAATACAAGCACCACAAATAGCACTTGTACTTACAACTTTTAATGTCGTATTAACAAGTGCAAATTATTATGATGATGTATTAATGTTTGAATATTTTTCATAATAATTTTCCTTTCTTGTTTTTATAATAATATAACATATGTTATTTGTCAAAATTTTTTATAAAAAAACATTAGATTAATCTAATGTTAAACAATATTATTTAATAATTCGACATTTCGAGCTTGATATCCTTTTTCAGTTTCGATTAAATCAAAATAGACATTATCTCCTTGATTTAAGGTTTTATAACCATCTCTTAAGATTGCTGAATAATGAACAAATATATCTTCATTCTCTTTATATTCAATAAATCCGTATCCTTTCTCATTATTAAACCACTTTACTTTACTTTTCATTTTAATTCTTCCTTTCTAATACAATTACATTATGACATTAGTAGTTGTCGAAAAAAGTCGAATTATGCATTTAAAATCCATTTTGTTATTTGTTTTTTTATTTGGTAATATTCTTCTTTAGAAAACTGCATATTAGCTATACAATATTTCTTATTTGCAATATGTGAACAAAAAAGACATTCGGATAAATTAAAACAGTCTTGAATAAAATAAGAATTACTTATTTTATTAGAACAAATAACATTATAGGAATTACTGCAATCTTTGGAATCGTCTGTGCGTATGCAAAAAGAACAAGTACTTGATCTTTGAGATGCTAAGAGATATTCACTATCAGCACAAGAATCACAATATATAATATTTTGACAATCTGAACAACCAGTCGAATAATAGACTTTTTGACAACGATATATTGTGTCACTAGCACTTACTTGTTCAGAATCGTATACTCTTTCAGTTGTTGTATAATTTATTTGATTCCAAATCTGAATTAATTGTTCTAAACTAGTAATATCTTGCTTAGGTAACATCCATCCTTCTTTGATATCTCTTTTTTCCATATTATTTAAAGTTATAAACTTTTGAAAATTAATAGAATCAGCATAAGTTATTTCATTAGTAGTAGAATCTCTGACCTTCTTAGGAAGTTTAATATCAAAAGCATATTTAGATAACAGTTCTTCTAAATTAAAAGGATTATCTTGATTAAATATATAATTAAAAATAAGATTTATTATGTTATATATTTCTTTTTCACTCATTATTTAGTCACCCCCTACTAGATGAATTGGATGATAAAATATCATGTATTTTTATATTGTCAATATTAAAAGTTATATTAGATGGTTGTTTTTTTATAGATATAGGACTATGACTTGTTAATGATATTTTTTTAAGACGAGGATTACTTATATAGTCAGTAGTTTTAGCTTTAAAAGAAGGAATTAATTTGTTATTTATGCTTATTCTTACTATACATTCACGATTATTTAAATTACTAAGAAGATTTATTTTTTCTTCTTTTTGTTCAGCAAGTGTTTTTTGACTTAGTTGAGGAATCTTTATACTAAGATTATCAACAATAAGACGAGCGTCATTTTGGGATAAACGGAATAAGAAATAGTTAATGACATTAGCAAATATGGCATCTTTTAGGGAAGATGAAATTTGATTAAAATATTGTCCTGCTAGAATTAAAGATAGATTATATTTTCGTGCTTCTGAAAGAAAACGACATAAAATAGGATTTTCGATAATGGCAACTTCATCAATAATAAAAATAAGATGTTCTTTGAATGAATGCTTTTGTACTAAAGTAAATAGTTGTTGCATTATTAAACCAGAAATGGTTTTTAGAGCTTTATCACCTAATTTAGTTTTATCAAGAGATATTAGAGTTAAAAAATTATCTTTGATAGTATTTTCTAAAGTAAAAGGAATGTTTTCATTATTTAAAACAGGTATCATTTCCATTTCATCAATAAAAGAAATAATCGGAGATATTGCTTCGTTATAAGATTTAGTTTTTATTTCATTAAAGTCTGTAAGAAAGAAATCACTAATACTAGAAGGAAGATTAGTACTTTGCTTTTTGACTAAGCTAAGACGAAATTCAGTTTCAAGAAGTAACTTTCTTAAGGTATTAAAGTTGAAATTATTGGAAGCTAATAATAAATAAATAGAATGTCTCAATACTCTTTCTAGCTTACTATTATATTGATCATTTATTATTGATTTAAATAACTCAAGAGTTAATTCAGTACTGGAAATAAGATCTTGATTAGACGATGAGAATAAATTAAGACTATCATCTATTTGATTAAAGTCTATTACTTTACCTATTCCACCTATATCATTTTCAATTGATGCATGAGGATCTATCATAATAAGACGATATGATTTAGAATCAATATTGTATAAATTATTAATAAAAGAACTAATATACTTTGATTTACCAGTACCAGATGAACCTATAATAAGAGTATGTTTATTATAATCGAAAGTTTTTAAATAGTTAGGTCCTTCAAGATATGGAAAAGTATCTACTAATAAGGAACTATTATTCGAAGTAGATGTTAAGTAATTAGTTAATTTAGTTATATCAAAATATTTAGGAATCTTTTTATAACTATATAGTTTATTTTGAGAGAAATCAAAACTTAAAAGATTAGATGGAAGACCTAGAATCATCTTAGTTTTAATTATTTTATGATTATTTTCAAGATATAAATATACTTTAGATATTATTTTTTCAGAAGTTATTTTTTTAAAGATTATAGTAATATATTTTAAAGTACCTAATCTTTTTATTTGACTATAATTAAGACAATCGATTATATTAGAACCTATTGGATATAAAGTGGGAAAACTTATATATTGATGCTTTATATTATAATTAGGTTCTTCTTTAAGAAGAAATGAAGAAAGATTACTAATACTTGATGGTACTTTAAAATTAGTATGTAAATGATATCTTATTTCTTGACCTTCAATAGATATAGTAATAGTCCATTTTTTTAGAATACCATTATATTTAGATATATATTTAATAAATTCTTGCCATTCATTTTGCGTAACATGATTTTTAGTTAGATAAATTTCTGATGAGTACTTCATATTTCATCACCTCGATGTATATCTTATAATAAATAAATTAAAAAAAACTGATATTTTAGATACCAGTTTTGTCAGTTAGATAATTGGAACTAAAAACTCTGTTATGTCATCATGATAGTATTCTAGTTCAGGAATATCTGATAGATTAAATTGACAACTAGGAAGGAATGAGTGATAAAAAGTTTGAGATGCCTCTCTAATATCAGGAGCGTTTTGATTAGGTATTTTAAAAGATAGCCATTTACTTTTAGGAATTACTATTTTAGTAAATTCTTCTATTTCATGGTCGTACATAACCCAGTAGGCATTACATCTAAGACGAGACTCATCTTCATAGGAGACCATGCCATAATTAATTTCACCATACTTAGATAAGTATTTTTGATAAATTTCTTGAAAAAAGCGAGGAGCATCATATTCAATTGTTTCTTCAGTAGTGGGAATAGATAAACCATATAATGTTATTTCATCTCTTTCAATTATTTCATATGGTATTTCTTTGGTAGATTGGTCTTTTTCCTCAAAAGTTATTTTGGGAAATATTTTTAACTTTGATTCTTTTGTTACTTGACTAGGTTTAATATTATGAAATTGTTCGAATGCTCTTGAAAAGGAAGTAGCATTTTCATACTGATATTTAAGAGCGACATCCATTACTTTGATATTAGTTTTATAAAGCTCTTCACCAGCTACAGAAAGTCTTCTTTTACGAATATAATCAGCTATGGAAATATTGGTTAATAAAGAGAAAAGACGTTGTAAAGTATAAGTATTAACTCCTAGGAATTTAGCTAAACGATTATAGTCAATTTTATTTTCTAAATTATTTTCAATATATTCTATCATTTCATTTAAAGATTTATAAATGTTCATTTTATCACCTTAATTATATTAATTTTTATTACCAATAATAACTTTTCCTTCTAAATTACAAATATAACAATCTGGAAGTTTATCTTTTATATGATTTAACATCTCTTGATTATTTTCAATTTTTTTACCAACTAGAACACCTTCTATCAATGTAGATGGAAGACCAAACATAATAGCTGATTCACGATCTGTTGTTGAGGCATTGCGATTATTTCGTTCATCTAAGAATTTAGGAAAATAACGGTAGTCTAGAAATGGTTTTATAGTTTCTTCATCAAAAGTAGGATTCCAAACATCATTAACAGCTAAGGCATTAGCATATTCACTTTCCATATTTAAGATAAAGGCAATTTGCCTTTTATTAGATACTAAACTAGGTATAAAAGATACTTCTTTAGTTTTATCTCCCCAATAGGTCCATATTTCTTCTTTATTATTTAATTCTTCAGTATATGAATCAAACTTATGATAAGGAATTAATTCTGAGACTTGTTTTGAATCTGGTCCACGTCCTATTGTATAGGTAATAGTAAAACCACTATATTCGTTAATATAATCTTTAAGAAGACAATTCTTTTTAATATTCCACATGCCAACACTATTACATATTTTATTTGGTCTTGGTACTGATGTAAAATCTGTGGAAATAAAGCCATTTTCAATAGTAAAATCAAAATTATCAAGTAAGCCAGGTATTCCATGAATAAATGTACCTTTTGATAGTTTAACATCTTCACCTACTTCGTATGTTCTTTTAGTAATTTGATGTTCTTCACAAAAGAGATTTAATTGATGTAATAATAAATCTCTTGTTTTATTAGAAAATCTTTTTATAATATCTTTTTTATATTTTTCTTTATTCATTATAGTACTCCTTTAATTTGGTAAATATTGGGATATTATCTTTATAACTCTTTGGAGAGATAGGACTTGGATGATATATAGGAAGAACTTTATAACCATTTACTTCATAGATTTTACCTACAACATCTTTGAACTTAGAAAATTTAATATTTAGAAGACTACGGGTTGGGAATTCTCCTAAAGTAATTATTAATTTGGGATTTAAAATAGTTATTTGTTTTAACATTATATTATGACAATTTTTAGAACATTGTTTTAAATTATTTCGAACTATTGGAAAACATTTAACTGCTTCTAAAAATGTAGTTTGCATAAGGTCACGATTAAGATAAAGAAATAGTTTTTGAAGTACTTGACCACTTGGTAATAGTTTTCCATTTGGATCATGCCATACTTTATTACTTTTACGCCAACCATTATTGGCTGGAGCTTCACCAATTAAAACGATATCATTATCCTTACCTAAATGAACTGTTGTAGTAGAAGGAAATTTTTCAATAAGTCCTTGGCATTGTTGGCAATTAGATATTTCTTTATCAATTTTATGAAGTAAATAGTTGATTACTCTATTTTTTAATTCAAGATATCTTTTAGTTGTATCAGTTGTTAAAATACTTAAACGATTAACTATTTCGTAAGAGGTATAATCAATTGGATGTGTGAATTGGTCGGCTGTTAAATCAATTATTTGATCTTTATTTAAATTAAAATAATGACTTATTCCATCAACATGAGTTTTACAAATTGGATAATTAAAATAGTCATTTATAATTAGTGATGTTATGGCACACATACCAAAATATTTATTGGATTCATTCCATTTATCTTGGACTTTAGGATAACAAAGATCTTTACTATAACTTTGATATAGAGCTTCTTTTAATTCTTGAATGTTCATAATTAGCCTCTATTATTTAATTAAAAGGTCTTTTAGACCATCTTCCATATTTATTTTAGTTGGAATAATGTAATTAGCAGCAACTTGATGTGATATATAATTAGTAATTACTTTCATAGCACGAGAGCCATCAAACCATAATGGATTATCGCTATTATTTCTAATTCTATCTAATGATGTTATAAGTGCATCTTTATCGTATTTATCACTCATTTCAATAGTAAGCATATATTCTTGATTATCTTTTTGATATAGCTTATTAGGTAGAAGTTTATAACGGGCATTATTATACCAGTATAAATGATCACCACCTGCTAGAATAAGAATGTCAGCTTTAATATCTATATCATCAATTAAAGTAGATATATATTGGTATACTTCATCAAAAGTACAGGTTGGAATGTCATCTTTAAGACTTGGAAATTTGTTAGTAATATCAACGACTCCAAAATCATAATATTTTTGGAATATTATTTTTCCTTTGTTAACGAAAATCAACTCGGTAGAACCGCCACCACCTATGAAAATGCAGATATTTTTATCATAATTTATATTATTATAGCAGCCAAAAGCTGTATATTTTGCTTCCTCTTCTTGCGATACAACTTTTATTTCTAAAGCAAAATCTTTTTTTATTTTTTCATTAATCTTATTTAATTCCTTTTTAGTTATATTACGAAAGATACTACAACCAAAGATATAAACATTTTTAGTATATGTTAAGACTAATTTTATTATTACATATAATTTTTCTAAATCTTTTTCATTTATTTTATTATTTATTTTATAGTTTTTCTTAAATTCAATAGTTGTATTATTTTCCATTATTAATTCATTATTTTGATAGATATGTGTTTTGGTATTATTACTTCCTATTTCAATTATTGCGATTGCATTATTCATAAAAACCCTCCATAATTATTAAATTTATTATAACACATTAAGGTGATGACTAAAAATGATTTATAGTATAATTATTTTTGATAAAGGTTAATCATGCTTTAGCTAGTGGAATACCTGATCGTGGGAAGAAGTAATATATTTCTAAAAAAAAATTCAATTCTAAATCAAGAATTGAATTTTTTATAATTGGATAAATCTAATACTTTTTGACAACTTTGTTATATAAACTATTAAATTTAACTAGTTTTTATAAGATTGTAATTACAATCGTTCGAATTATATATATGCGTATCGGACGTTAATGATATTGTATGTGTTTTATTATTTTCATTAAATGAGAGTTTTTGTTTATTATTGTAAGTTGTTCCAAATTCATTTTTCTCTGCTTTATTATAATCTATCCATAAAAAACAATATTTATCATTATGTTTATCTAATGTGATGATATAGTTTCCTTTTGGAAAGTAATATAGTATTTCTTGATTGCCTTCATATTCTGATATTTTTCCGTATTCGCCTTTTTTATTATATTCTAAAGTAAAAGAAATCAATTTATAATCTTTAAAATTTGAAGAATCATCTACTGTTACTATCAATGTGTTTGAACTTCCTTTTCTAATTAGTAGGTTGCCATATTTTTTATCCTCACTACTAGAATTCAAGTTTATTAGTTTTTTTAAATTTTTTTTCTCTTTTTCACTCATATCAAAAATGTCATCTAGCAAAAATTTTTCAACATCTTCTACTATGTTATCTTCTGTATTTTCATAAGTTATCATCATATTTAATAATGTTTGCGATTTATCAAATACTAACTTAAAACTTACATTTTCGTCACTTTGAGAAAGTATATATATTTCAATATTATCTTTATCATCAACACCAGGTACAAATGATGTAAAATATTCTATATTATAATTTTTAGAATAAAATATTCCATTAATAAAATCATCTACACTAGAATATCCAGTCGATGTATTCTCATTATTTACAATATTCAAACTATCATTTGTTTTGCCTGTGTCATTATTCTTTTTATCGTCGTTTAAAATTACTTTAGATATTACTAAACCAAATAAAGCTATAACAATTACACTAATTAATATATATATTATTATGTTATCATTATTATTTATTTTGTTTTTTTCTGTAGTTTCTATTATAAAAGTTAAATTTTCTCCACATTTTGGACAAAATTTCATTTTATCATTTTTTATAGTATAATTACATTTTGGGCACTTTCTCATTTGACTCTCTACCTTTCTAAATATTTACAATATTCTTTAAATAATGAGCTATTATTTTTAACTGTTTTAGTTTTCTGTTTTCCACTCTGATATACAATTTGAAAAGTTGTTGTTTCTTTTGTTTTTCCGGATGCCGCTGCAATTAATCCTATTGGGCCTAAAATCGCATTACCAATTGCTGCGCGACTAATTGTAGATCCAACTTTTTTTCTACTGTTTTGGGATACAATAATAGTTTTTAATATTTTATCTTGTTTTGATGAATAACAATTTGAAATTTGTGTATTACTTTGAGTTGCTTTTTTTTCATTATTTGATTTTATAACAACTTTAACAGGTAACAAAGTTTGTTTATCTATTTTGCCATCGAGTATATTATATGCTTCGTTTATGAATTTACTCGATTCATCTATTGATGTATTGTATTTTTCAGAAAATTCCTTTATAGATTTAAATTTGTTTCCTTCATTTTCTACTATTAAATTTTTTGCGAATCCCTTTTTTTCTTTTAAGCTTAAATTTTTTTCAACTTGTTTTTGATTTTCATTTTCTTCCTGCTTTTGTCCACAGAAACCACAGAATAAGTCATTTTCCTCTATTTCTTCATTACAATATAAACACTTTTTCATTAGAACTACTCCTTTATTTCGTTTATATTATAACATTTATTTTTTGCTTGATAAATATTAATGTTATTTATACTTTTTACTATTTTCAATTAGTACAACAGCCTTTACTCTCATTGATTAAGTTATTATATAACATACAAATATAATTTAAGATAAAATTAATTATTATATCTTTTTGATTATAATAAAAAAGAACTTTTATTGAACTGAACCCCAAAAGTTGGACAGTTTATAAATAGTTTCTAATTAGAGGATTGTAACCTGTAATTCACAGGAGACAATCCTTTTAATTTTTCTTTTATTCTATCATGATTATAATAATAGATATAGTCCTTTATCGCTTTTATTAAATCATTTATTATATAATTCTAACAGGAACATTTGATGTGAGTGTCGTCCTCCAATCTTGAGAAAGAAAGGAGGGATAGAAATGAAGAAAAGAACTTTTATAATAAAAGTTCTTCGTCTTATTGCTATCATTTTATTACTCCTTACCTTATTGGTAATAGCAATAAAAATATGACACTCTTTCATCTCTGATTGAGTGTCAGTCCTAATTTTATTAGAGGCGACATTCACTTTCGGAATCGAATGTTCCTCTTTTTTATTTTATGCAAGTTTCCTTGACATATTCATAATAACACAAAAAAGAACTTTTAGCAAGTCCTCTATATATAACTCGTAAGTTCGAGTAATTATCAATTTGGTGCCTGGAAGAGAGAAGTACAACAACTCTTTGGGCAAAAGAAATAGTTAGTAATAATATTAATTAACTATAGTATAACATAATTTTTATTTTTTTGATTAAAATTGTGATAAATTTGATTTAAAAAAATGATATAATTATTTAGGTGAGTTAGTAATGGCAATTAATATAGACTTAAAAAAATATATTGAAGAAAAAATTTTCCCAAAATACGAAAAATATTATTCTCATGGAATGCTTCATATAAATAATGTCATAAAAAATACATTATTATTAGCTGATTATTATAATCTTGATGAAAATATGGCATACGTAATAGCTTCTTATCACGATATTGGATTAAATGTAAATCGAGAAAATCATGAATATGAATCTGGTAAATTTTTAGATAATGATTCTGAATTAAAAAAATATTTTGATTCAGAGCAAATAAAAATTATGAAAGAAGCAGTTGAAGATCATAGAGGTTCTAGAAAAGAAGAACCAAGAAATATATATGGAAAAATATTATCTGATTCTGATAGAGATTTTGACATTGAAGTTCTTGCAAAAAGGCAATTGGCAACTTCGTTAAAAAACTATCCAGAATTGACCACATTTGATGAACACTTTGAGAGGTGTTATCAATATATGTTAAAACGTGTAAATACTTCAGGCAAATTTAATATTTGGACAAATAATCCTATAATAATTGAACAAAGAAACAAATTTGAAACTGATTATCTCAACAAAGAATTTGCAAAATCAGTTTATAAAAAAGAATGGGATAGAATTAAAAATGATGGCACTATGAACAAAATAATAAATTATTATGAAGATTATTAATTAAATACTACACACGCACATTGATATTGTCAATGTACAAGTGTGTTTACTAAATTGACACCATTTAGTATTTAAGAACTACGAGCTAAAACTCGTAGTCCTTTTCTTCTACATACAAAGTCATCTCTTTTTCTTTAGGTGTATCTTTTGTTATATATGAAATATCAGAATCATTATATAAGTTGTTATCATAACAATCTTTTATTTGACTTATCATAATATCTTTTTCTTTATCTTTTCCAAACAATAAAACATTTCTAAATATATCTTTTAATGCTTGTAATATGTGGGCTTACATAAGCAATGTTAGTTCCTTTAATATTAATAATACTTCCTTGTTTAATAACAGGCTTAACACAAGCAAATCTACATATCATTTCAATCCTTTTTAAAACTTCCTTATCAAACTCTAATTCCTTAACAACATCCATACTCATCACTTCCATTCTCAAATAACAAAAAAACTAGACGGTACTTCTAGTTAATATTTATTACTCTCGAATTAAAAGTTCGAGTTTCCTATCAATCTGGTGCCGTTGAGGGAGTTATCTACAACTTTTACCAATGAAAATCGATATAATAATCAATCGCTACAAACATTTTAACATAAACAAAAAGAAATGATCATATTAAAAAATTAGAATTTTCAAATGGAGAAATTATTTTTAATTTTTCAGTCATATTAAATCTCCTCTTCTAAATCTTTTTATGACGTATTTCATTATTAGAGATTAAAGATACTACACTTTCTAAATGTTTATCAATACTGCCATCAATTGCTTCAACAACTGTTTCAGTATCATATCCTTGTTCTTTTAACCCTAATATACTTTTACAAACTTTTTCGGTAAAACTACTTCCATCTTTATAATCTTTTGCAATTACAACGCCATCTGATATTTCTTTACCTAGCATGTGCGAACAATTAATTCTAAAATTAGGATATTGTTGTTTTAATTCTTCAATAATATCTAAATAAGTATTTAAATTTTCATTTGTAAAATAAATAACCAAATTATCTGTTCTATTAATTTCTGAGTTATTATTAATCTTAAATTCATAATCATACAAATGTTTTTTTAGACAATTTGTAAGCATTAGACAAGCAAATTGATATAAATAACTATTATCTATACTTACATATATTTTACCAGCTTCTTGTAATTCATTCCCAGTAACAAAACTTGAATATATTTTTGTCCAATAACCTTGATGAAGTAATTTATCACTAGCAAGTCTATTCAATTCTTGAAACATATTAGAAATATCAGGTAATAATTCGTTATAAAAATTCATACTTTTATAAGTCTCCAATTCCTTTTTAAATTGTTCATATGAGATTTTTTTAGGAATTATTTCAGGAATATTGCCATTCTTACTTAATGTGTGTATTCCCTTTTTTACATGATATAAATACATTGATAAATAAACTATTTCCCTATAGGATTCGGGATCAAAATATGTTTTTTCTTTATCAATGATATTTATACTATTATATAATTCACTATAATCTAAATCGCTATTATTAATTGCATCAATTACTCTTATTTTATCCATAAATATCCTCTTGTATTCTATATTCAATTATAACATATTTACAGTAAAATCAACTACATTTAACGATAATTTTACATTCCTATATCAAAATCATCATCTTTTTTCTTTTATTCCTTATCAATTTTAACTTTTTTAATAATAGTTTTCATATATATCTTGATTTTAATTATCAAATAATCCACATACTTTATTTCTTAAATAATCAACTATTTTTTTAATCTTAATCTCCATTGTCTTAATTTATCTTCTAAAGAAAATATATCTAGTTGTAATTTATTTATCTTTTTTCTGATAAATCTAATAATTCATCTTTATTATTTGATTCTTGCCTCGTTCATTATATTTCCTACAATTATAATTGTCACGTTCTTTTTATCTTTAATTTTCTGTAATTTTAGAACTATATTTTAACTCTAGCAAAATATTTAACCCCCTAGGTATTTTGACACAAGTATCAAAATCATCTATGGAGTTTTTTATAAAAACGAAAAAATCAATCATTTCTGATTGATTCCTATATCAAAAGTTCGAAAAGTTCGAACAGATTCGTCACTGGTGCCTTGAGGGGTGAGATACTGAACCCAAGATTAAGTCCGTACCCTCATCTCAGTACAACAATAATATATCATACATTTTTATAATAGTGAACAATTTTTTAACAATATTCTAACACTAATATAACAAATGTTAAAATTCATCTTATAACTATCTGTTATTGGTTTTAACTTTTGACAACGAATATACTCTTTCTATAACATCATCCGAATCATATTGTTCATATTTTGGAGCTCTTTCCAATTCTGGAATATTAAACATTTCCCAATATTTTAATTTAACGTGATAGGTAGCAACTCCTTCTGGAGTATTGATTCCTGCTATAAAGCTATCATTAAACATCGGATCATTTTCTTCATCAAAATGTTTTTTTGATTTCCATGATATTTCAGGTAGTAAATTACATAAAGTACAAAATAAAATAATTCTATGTCTATACAATTCGCCAAAAGTATGATGTCCATCACTAATTTCTTTTGTAAATATTTCTCCAGATAATTTACTTTCAATAATTAACCTATTAATATCATCAATTTTTGACATGCTATCACATCCAATGTTTTCTATTATAACATAATTACATGAAAAAACGAACCTTTATTGGGTTCGTATCATTTCTTTATGGTGCCTCTGGTGGGACTCGAACCCACACGTTATTGCTAACACTGGATTTTGAGTCCAGCGCGTCTACCAATTCCGCCACGGAGGCATTACATAAAATATTATAGCATATTTTATTAAAAGATAAATAAAAAAAGATAAAAAATTTAAATTTTATCTTATATAATCTAATTCTTTTAATTTTTCAGTTAAAGTATCTTCGGAAATAGAACCGACAAGGCGATTATCACTAATCATTTCACCATTTTTATAAAATAAAGTTGTTGGAGTTCCTGTTACATTAGTTTGATCTTTAAATAAGCTTTTTTCTTCATCTGATATAGTTAAAAGATCTATTTCATAAGCTATTAAATTGTTATCTTGTAATACTTCATTTAAAATAGGTTTATAATCATGACAATGGGAACAATAAGTTTGAGTAGCAATTAAAATAAAATCTTGTTTTTGAGATACCATTTTATCATATGTGTCATAATTTATTTGAATAATATTACTATACTCATTTTCTTTTGAAGTATAGTTATCATCATTAGATGATGTCATATTTTCTATAGCTTCTTTATAAACAGAATTTGTTTCCTTAGATTGATTTAAGTCTTCTTCTAGTTTGTTTATTTCATCTTTATACCCAATATTTGTTATTATAATGACGATTATACTTATTGAAAGTAAAATACTTAAAATTGTAATTATAATATTTTTTTTCATTAATTCACCTACTCTACAATTTCAATATCTAGTAATCTAGTTAATTCTAAAGCTTGAAGATTATTTACTTTCATACCTTTTATTAGATAAAGATTTAAACGAATACCAGATATATTACAACTACTAAAATCTATTCCTTTTAAAGGAGTTTTTACAAATTCAGCTTCTTGAAAATTAGTATTATGAAACTTAATTAATTTTAATTCTAGGTTGTAGTAATTACTTTCTTGACAATTAGAGTCCTCGATAGTAAGTTCTTTTATTTTAGAATCAGTAATAATCATATATTTACATAAACAATTATTAATATTAACTTTTGATATATGTAAATTTAACAATTGAGTTCCTAATAGTTTACAATTTTGAAAATTAAGAAGACGAAAGTTGCATTCATCAAAACTTGTATTTGAGAAATCACAACTTTCAAATGTTATGTTATCTAAATAAACATTTTCGAATTTAGTATTTGTAAACTTAACATTTTTAAAATGACAATTAGCAATTGTTTTATTTTTTATTAGAGAATTTGTTATTTCAATATTAACATATTCTTCATTATAAATGTCTTCATCTTCATTTATTAATAAATCTAAATTTTTCATTTAATCGTTTTCCTTATAAATTGAAGTAAATAAATCTTTTTCTTGATCTGTAGTTGTTTCTTCATTAATAATAGTTGGTAAATCACTTAATGATGATAATCCAAAGTAATCTAGAAATTCACTTGTTGTCGCATATAGATTTGGACGACCTGGCATAGTACTTTTACCAGCTTCTTTGATTAATCCTTTGGCAACTAATTTTCTTATCATTTGAGTATTATTGACACCACGCATTTGATCGATTTCAACTCTCGTAATAGGTTGATTATAGGCAATAATGGCCAATGTTTCAAGTGCTGCTTGTGACAAAGTATTGCTTTCAGGATTTTCAACAAGTTTACAATAGTACTCTTTATGCTCTTTTTTGGTTGTTAATTTAAAAGCATCTCCTAAGTAGCTTATTCTAACGCCACGATCATCTTTATCGTAATTTTTCTTTAATTCACGTAATAAGTTCTTTGCTTCATCTAAATCAACATTTAAAATATCACATATTTGATTGAGAGTTATACCTTCATCACCAACTACAAATAATATTCCTTCCAAAACTCCTATTAAATTCATTTTACTCACATCTCTCTATCATTATTGGGCTAAAATTATCTTCTTGAGATAGTAAGATTTCTTTGTTCTTACTCATTTCTAAGATAGATAAGAATGTTACAACGACATTTTCTTTTGTAATCTCTGTAAATAATTCAATAAAATTTAGACGACGACGATTTTTTAATAGATGGCGAATATCTTTTATTTTATCATCGACGCTTAATTCTTTTTTAGTTATCTTAGTATTTAAAGGTTTAGATAACTTTTGACGTTCAATAAATAAACGATAAGCATCTAATAAATCTTGAATATTAAATTCGCCTTTTTGAATACCAGTCTCTTCAATATATTCTTTTAAGGATTCTGGTAATTTAGTATAAACTTCCCCTCTTTTTTGCTCAAGATCGTGAAAGTTTTCAGTTAACTTTTTATATTTTTCATATTCTAATAATTTATTACGAAGATCTTCTTCAGAAGTAATACTAAATTCATCTTCTTCTGATACTTCTTCATCTTGACGATTTATTAATAGCTTACTTTTTAAATGAATTAGTTCAGAAGCCATTACTAAATATTCACTTGCAATATCAATATTTTTTTCTTCTAAACTGTGAATAAAATCTAAATATTGATTTATTATATCATGAATATTTATTTCATAAATATCCATTTTAGATTCTTTTACTAAATGGAGAAGAAGGTCTAAAGGACCTTCGAAATCAGAGACACAAAAATTATATGACATCTTATCACCCTAACTACATGTATAGCCTTGCGCTTCTAGTTCGAATGAAACAACTTCTTTACTTTCGTTGTATTTAAAGAATTTATATGTTTTTAAATTATATAAGGTTGCATCTGATATATCTTTATGATTAAAACTATTTATCATACTAAATGAAGTACTATCTTCAACAAATGTTGATTGAAAATTTTCTATTTTTTTATAATCAAGAGATAAATTACGATATTTTATTAAATCGTCATTATAAGTAGTTGAACTATCTCGTTCTTCTGTATATGTTTCTTTTAAGCTATTTAGTTTACCATCTAAGAAGTAATATTTTATTTCATCATTATGATAATTACATGTTAATACTTGATAATCGCCATCTTCCTCAATCAAACGAACAGTTGGATATTGTGATTCAGTTATCTCTTCTATTTTAAAGCGATCAGCATCATTATAACTCTTTTCAGAAATTGTAGCTGCAACTTCTGATACTCCTAGTGAACCAATGGCATCATAAGAGTGGATTAATGCTCGATATAGAATAGTTTCGTCTTCATAAAGAACTATATAATATTTTTTATCAAATTGATATGGCTTTTCATCATTATTAGCAACCATAAAACGAACAAAATATTCGCCATTTTCTTGATATTTAACAAAGTTAGTAAATTCTAAATTACCAATTGCTGCTCTAACAGATGATTTATTAAAATAGTAATATTCTTCCTCTTCTTGCTCAACTGGTTGAGTTGGGGTTGATGATTTGAAAATTGATAAATCGATTTTTTTACTAAAATATGGAAGAGCAATAATTGTTGTAAATAAGAAAAGGAAAAATAGAACAACAACAATAGGATTCCCTTCTTTTTCAGGTTTAATTTCATATAGTAAGCGTTCTTGACCATTAAAAGCGTTTGGATTAGGCTCCTTTTTTGGTGGCTTTGGTTCTTGGACTTCTACTTTAGGAGCATTTGCTTCTGGAGTTTCAACTTTTGTTTGACCTGTTGGAGTCGGTTCTTTCTTTTCTTCTGATTCAACATTAAAAATAGAACTGAAATCAGCATCACTATTTAAGGTTGATTGTCCCTTCTCCTCTTTTTTTATTGGTAAAGAAGTTGAATTTATTGTTTCGTCTTTTTTCTCAGCCTCTTTATTTAATTGAGGAAGAGATTGTTCTACATCAGATGTTATTTTTTGTTCCTTATTATCCATATAAATCCCTTCATTCTTCATTTTTTATTATATCAAAGTTTGTTTAAATAAAAAAGAAAAAAAACATATGTTTAATATGTTATTAATTAATCTCTTATTTTAAAAAGAAGTGAAAAGATAAAACCAAAGAATATAGCAGCACTAATACCACAGCTTGTAGTACTTAAAATATTATTAAACATTCCAATAAAACCATTTTGATTAAAACCTTCTAAGGCTGCTTGATATAAGGCATTACCAAAGGATGTTATAGGTAGTTTACTACCGACCAAAGAGAACTCTGTGATAATGTCATATATTCCAAAGAAAGATAAAACGGCTCCAGAAATAACAAAGATACTTGTTATATGACCTGGTGTTAACTTAGTATTATCTAAAATTATTTGGCCTATCATAGAGATAAAACCGACTAGAAGAAAAGATTTTATATAAATCATTTTATCACCTCGATACTTATAGCGTGTGTTATTGATGGAATACTCTTTTTTAAGTTAACCATTAAAGGACTATGCAAGGAACCCGTAGCTAAAAGAAGAATCTTTTTATTATGTGAATCTTTTAGTATTTTATTAAATAAAACTAAAGGAATAACTACTGGTCCACTACCTCCTTGATAGGTATCTTGTTCGTTTTTGTATATGATACTTGCGGCATCAAGATAATATTTAGGAGTGTAATTATATTGTTCTTTAATTAATTTAAGAAACAATTTACTACCAAGTTGTCCTAAGTCACCAGTTACAATAATATCGTAATAATCAAGGGAACGATGTAACTCTGTTAAATGCTTATTTAGTGTTTCAGCAGCACTTGGAGCCATTACTGCTCCCATATTTGTCGCATCTTTTATACCATAATCAACAACTGTTCCAATTGTTGATGATTCGATTTTTATATTCGTTGGTTCTCTTGTGATTAAAGCACAAGCAGCTCCTGTTGTCGTAAAAGTTGTGTAATTTTTTTTGGGTGAACCATATTCAATTGGAAAGCGATATTGTCTCTCGGCATTCAAATTATGACTCGATGTAATGGCTATTCCTTTGGTAATACTTCCTTGATTAATCATATTAGCTAAGATAATTAATGATTCGTTAAAGGTAGCACAAGCATTGTAAACTCCTAAAAAAGGAATATGTCGATTAACTAGATTGTAAGAAGTAATTGTTATTTGATTTAGTAAATCACCACCAACAACTAGTTCGATGTGGTTATTAAGTTTATTTCTTTTAATGATTTTAGTTAAACAAATATTTTGCATTTTTATTTCGGCATCTTCAATTCTTTCTTCACCAAAATAGTAATCATCACTTGTATTCGGATATGTTAAATTGCCTTCTTTTTCTTTTGGACCCGCTATTGTTTCGTAGTCTTTAATATAGACGTTATTGTATTTAAAACTAGACATTTAAAATCACCTTGATTAAAGTTAAAATAATGGCACTTACTATACCATAAAGAAGAACAGATCCGGCTAGTTTGAAGGCATTGGATCCCATATTAAGAAAACCTTCCTTTTTATAATCGATAATTGATGCTGCTACGGAATGGGCAAATCCGGTTATGGGAATAATTAGGCCACACTTAAATTTCTGAAATAAACTATCGGATACACCGATACATGTAAGAAATGCAATAATTGCTATGATAATTAAAAGAACGAAAGAAATAGATAATTCTTCATTGTATATTTTATCTAAATTAACATATAGCAATGTGCCAACAACACCAATTGTTCCACCAGTTATAAAAGATGTTATCATATTAAGAAGACGATTTTCCTTAGGAGTTAGATTATCGACCATTTTTTTATATTTTGTGTTATTCATACTTAACCTCCATTATTATTTTGGTTAAGCACTTAAATAATTATACATTTTATTTAGACTTTTCTTTTCGTAACGAGATACTGTTACTTGAGACATACCTAATATCTTAGCAGTTTCACTTTGAGTATAATCTTTAAAGTAACGATAATTGATAACATCTTTTTCTTCTTTATTTAAAGTTTTAAAAGAATCTTTTAAATCGATATTGTCTGTACTTATATTATCTTGAGGATTAGAAATGGTTTCATATATAGGTCTTTGATCTTCTTCCTTTTGATCAAGAGACATTATATTAGAAGTACATTCATATACTTGGTAGATAGTTGATTCATCGATTTGTAAAAAAGATGATATTTCTTGAATTGAAGGGAAATGATTAAGTTTTTGAGCTAAACGATATTTGGCTTGTTCTATTTGTTTATATAATTTTAAGATTTTTTTATTTAGCTTTATAGTACGAAGATTACTTGTTAGTTCATACATCTCACCAAATATGTAGTTGTAGGCATATGAAGTAAATTTAGTTGTACCATTATCAATAAAATTATTATAAGCTTTGATAAGACCAATGACACCGGCTTGGTATAAATCTTCTAAAGGAATTTCATAAAATTTAGTAGCTATCTTATATATTAGTTTTTCATGCAATTTAATTATTGTTTCTAATTCTGTCATTATTATCACCTGTTAACTAAAATATAGTGAATTTATTTTAGGTTTTAAACAGGTTCGACAAACTAAGAAAAAATTAGATTGTATAAAATGAAAAAACACTGTAAAAAGTGTTTTATTCTATATCAATTGTATAAGGATCATTAACTGTTCCACTACCGCTAACAGTAAGATCAGCTTTTAAATTTATAACTGGCCTTATACCTTGTTGAGTAATTGTTGAAGCTGTACTTAAGGATCCATTATTATTAACAATGAACATATAAGAATTATAGTTATAGTATTCAGCTGGAGATAAGGTAAAGAAATTTTCACCATTAGCTAAATAATAGCTATTATTCGCTGTATTATATTGACCACCAGCGATAACGACTTCATCAGCTGTAATTAATCCTACTTTTTGATTATATGTTCCACCATAATCGGCACTTCTTTGATTACAAGAAGTGGTTGGTGTTTTATTTGTTACTAAACGATTATAAGCATTGTAATAAGTATGATAGTTGTTAACTGTATAGCTTGCATCATTGCAGAAATTGTGATTTTGAACATATAGGTCAAGATTATTATTAACAATATTTTGATTATACCAGTTAAGTAAATAAGTATTAATATTGTTATTTATTTCAACATTGTTATAAATATATTTTAAACCAGTATAATCAGGAGCATTATTTTGAGTACTAAAACTTTGATATGCAGATGATTTGTCTAATATTAATTTAACTGATTTATCACTATTAACACCAACTATACGCCACGTTAAGTTAGCAAAATTAACGTAATTATCAGTAACATTTCCACGATAGTAGTAAGTTGTTACATCATTTTCAACTATTTTATATAATCCTTCAGAAGTGGTAGAAATAGTTGAATAATCTGGTGTTTTAGTATCATTGTTTAATTTATTGATTAAAATCTCGCTAAATGATGATTTTATTGATGATTCAGTATCAATAAATTCAAAACGAGCTTTAAATACTTGTTTAGGATCGATATTAGGAGCTTTTTTTTCATCAAACCAAATTCTAATATTTGTTCTAATTGTTTCATTAGGTTTTATTTGAGCAAGACCAATTAATTTACTTTGAGTAACATCTTCTTGCGTTGTTTTTGTAGTTGGTAAATTATCGAAGGACGTAATTTCTTTCTCAATATTACCAGCAGCAGAGATAGTTAATGCTTTAGTTTCAATAGTACTACTTTCTAAAACATTTAAACGAACTTGAAGTTCTTTAGTATTTTCACAGATATTAGTAATTGTTAATGTATAAGGGCTAGTTTCAATCCCTTCTTCATTGATAATTGAATCGATATTTTTCATTTCAATTATTCCATTATTAGAAAAATAAACTTTAAAACAATTTAATGTTGATGAAACTTTTTCGTTGTTATTCTTAGTAGCAAGCCAGACACCATAACCAGTTCCAGTAGCCAGAACAAACAAGAACATAACGCCAATGACAATTAAACTTAAAACGTATTTTTTTTGCATTTTCATATTCATCACCGTCTATTCTAGTATAACTATATTAAATATATAATATTTAAGAATTATAGTCAATGTTTTAGGCAAATAAAAAGATTATCTTTATGATAATCTAATTACTTAATTTTATATTATCACTTATATATAAAGCTTCCGTTAAAGCTCCATAATCATACGAATCTTTTTGAAAACCATTAAATAAAGTAATTATATAAGCTTTTTTATTAATACTTGGAGTAATTGCAATAATAAATTTGGTACCATCTTTATCTACTTCTAAAATATGAACATCGTGAGATGCAACATTATCATCATAGATTCTTTCAACAGTGGCATTTTGACGTTCGTATGCCGAAGTCATCTCATCATCGTTAGCACGATAAGCACCAATGTTATAAGGACCTGCTTCAAAGGTAATTACATAACCAGTAGCTGAATTACCGATAGTAATGGCGTTATCATTTTCTTGAGTAGCATTATATCCTTCAGGAATTTCAAGGCTATAACTACCGAATTCCATAACTTGAGTCTCTGGTGTTTCTGGTTCAGTTGGTTCAGTATTTTCTTCAGAATTATCTGGATCTTCATTTTCGGATGATGTTTCTTCATCATCAGTTGGAACATCGCTTAATTCAATTTTATTATTTGGATCAATCGTATCTTCTTCATTATCTGAATTGCTAAATATTAGACATCCAGCAATTATCGCTATTATGACAACACCTATTATAGCTAATAGATATTTTTGTTTTTTAGCAAGATGATTTTTTTCTTTTGGTGGTTGATCAGATGTTGATGGTTGATTAAAGAAACTTTTAGATGAATTAGGAGAAGATGTTCCGGAAAAGAAAGTTTTATTTAAACTTGGTGATTTAAACATATCATTTTGGCTATTCTGATTGAAAAAGGAGTTTTGATTATTTGTTGAAAATTCATTTTGAATAGGTTCACCACATAGAGGACATTTGGTATTTCCTTCTTCAACGTGAGTTCCACAATTATGACATCTTATCATATCTAAATCACCTACTTTCTTTTATATTATAACATTTTATTACATGATTAAAAAATGATTTTAATAAATCATTTTCGCATTTCTATACCTAGTATTTCTAAATCTTTAATAATGTATTTAACTGTATTAGTAATAAATATTTCTATATCTTTAGTATCAAACATGAAAGTCTTTTCTGATTTACTTTCTTCAATAATAATTCCCATTTTATCGATTAAGATATTCAATTTATCAAGAGGGATTTCGGTTATTTCAGAAACCGGTTGTCTAAATTCTTCATAAAAAATATCTAAAGGTAGTTCGTATTTATCAATTAAATCAATATTAATATTTGTATAGTCATTATATATTACATCTCTAATAGCTGTATAGGTTACTCTTTTTTTATCCTTATTTTTAGTAAATCTTTCAATATATTGATATATATAATCTCTAAACCAATATTTATCAGTTAATAAATGAATGAAATAACCTAAATTAAAAGAATTATTTAGAGTATTTTTATATTTAGCTAAGAAACGATCAATATTAGGAATATCATCTTCATTGGTATGATCTAAGAAATGTGATATTTCTTTAGTTTCTCCTATTTGCTTAGCAATATCAGGAGCTATGGAACCAAGTAAAAGATTATAAGTGTCAGTTTTTAAATATTTATTAACTTCTTTTGCAACACATAAATGAATTATTGCTGATGCCATATTATCACCTATTATTCATTATATCATAGCTTTTTATTCTTTATAATTGTTTTTTAGATATTTTTCTATTTCTTTTTTATGAGGAACAGTTCCTTTACTTATTAATTGATTGTTAATATAAAGAAAAGGCAATTCTTTTTGATTATAGTCTTCTATTAAACTAATAGTTATTTTACCTTCGACCCTATTGGCAATTTCAATAATTCTTTTACGCAATTTTATACCATTTATTGTATTAGATCCAATTATTTCTATCTTCATTTTTCCTCCTTAGTCGCTTTTATTATGATACGCAATGATTATGAAGATATGATGAAAAAATTATGAAAAAAAGCATACTAGGTACGCTTTTTTGGAATAAAATTAGATAAGAATTGGTACTTATCACGATTAAGTATAGACAAATAACCGAATGTACTAAAACAAAAAGCACCAATAAAGTTAACAAATAAATCTTTCATAGTATCAATAATTCCAATGTCTAAGTAGCCATTATCTATTTTAGTTTCGATTATATTACCTTGTTCGTCTTCAGTGTAAATAATTGTGTATTTGATATTATCGATTATAACAGGTATGTTTTTACCATCTTTATTTAGTTTAACCGATTTTATCTCATCTATAATACGATCTTTTTGCATATCCGTATTTAAAATATACATGTCTGAAGCATATTCATAAAATTCCCATAAGACTCCAATTGTCATAGAAAAACAGAAAGATACAATGGCTAAAAAAAGTGGTGATAATTTAATACTAGAGATATTTTTATTTAATAGATCGAATAAAGCAAAACCTACTCCAGCAGCTAAAAAGCCATTTATTGTATGAAGCATTGTATCCCAGTATGGGATGGAACCATAAAAGTTATTTATTTCACCTAGTATTTCAGCTGAAAAGATAAACAACATAATAATTATTTCTAAAGTATTAGGAAGTTCTATTTTCAATTTTTTTTCAATAAAGAAAGGTATTAAAAATAGAATTAAAGATAAAAGACATAAAAAGGCATTGTTTAAATCACCACGAATAAACTCTAATACCATACATGCTATTACTAATGCACGAAGAACAAAATAAACTATTATAGAACTTCTTCCTTGTTCTTCGCCTATTCTTTTTAATTCTTCATGAAAATGTTTCATTTTTTTTCGCATACAACCACATCCTATGTGGTTATGATATCAAATTAAAAGCAATATTACTATATTCTTTTTTATTTTTATTACTGATAATATTTGATAAATATTGTAACGATTTTTTAAATTCTTTAATTAAAATTTCTTTTTTAGTGTTATCACTCATGTAGATAGAAAGACTATTACTAATAGTTGGGATATATTGATTAACAAGGTCTTTAATAGTACTGAAAGATGTATCATTATATTTGGCTTCTAAAGGATTTTTTGTTGAAGATAAAGTAATATTATTTAACATGATGAAATCATTAAGAATCTTAGTAGCACTTTCTTCTGGTATTTTAGAAATAACTAATTTAGCTAAGGTACGATAATATGCTACTTCTGATAATGAGTCAATATATTCTATATATGGAAGACAATTTTCTTTTTTATCATCGTATATACCTACTTCAGAAAGGCCATAAAAAGAATTATTTAAAGTACTACTTATAGGTAATGGTAAGCCAAAATTATCTATCCAATCTTTATGTTCTTGAGCAATATTATCGAGGATAGTAAGTTTAGCTTGTAAATCAGTTTTGGTTGCATATAAGATAGTATATTTTTCATTACATAATCCTGACATATCATAATTTAAATTATTTAAGACACATTTTTTTATATATTCATTTAATAGAAGAATAGTTTCATACTCGGGACCATTTAAATAAATAGAATAAATTGGTTGGGAATTGTCATTATTAAATAATGAACGATTATTAATACCGATATGATTTTCTTTTAAGTTGGTTGTTTCGGTAAGACTTAGATAGATAAATTGATATAAATTATTAGTTAGTTTATATTTTTTACATATGTAATGAATTGATTCATGATTATTAATTTCTTTTAAAATATTATATATGTCATCTTCGTTTATTTTAGTTAAAAGAGATATTTCTTCTTCTCCAAGAAGAGATGTATAAATTGTATTTAAATCTTCGTAAGCATAATTATTGAATTTATCTAAAAAAATACAATATAAGTTGTAAGTTAGTGATGATTGAAACTTAAAATAGTCTATATTATTTTGTTCTTTTATTATTTTGTCTTTAGATAAAGTAAGATGCTTAATATCAAAATTTCCTTCTTGATATCTTTGAGATAACATTTTAGATATTAACTCTGAATTAGTAAGAGGATCTTGATAGTTAGATAAATCTTGAGTATCAGGTGTTTCTTTTGCTTTTTTTGATGATAATAATAATAAAGATCGTAAATCTAAATTATATATTTCTGACAAATAAAGAAGAATTTTTAAATAAACAGCTTTTTCTTTGTCAGTCATATAACGTTTGTTTTGATTATAGCTGTCAATCATTTTATATACGTCTTCTTTTTGAGTTGAAAAACCTAATTTTTCTGTTAGTTGTTTTATTTCCTCAATAAAGATAAGAGCTTTTTGTTGCATTTTATTGAAATCTATTTTATTATTAAGAACTATTTCTTTTAGTTTGTTAAAATCTTCGACTTTAGATTCTTTTTGAAGATTGTAATAGCAAAAAGCTTTAAAAATATCTTTTTCACTTATATCGCTAGTCTTCTTTTTATATGAAGTATATCTTTCTAACTCTTCACGGAGATTTATTTCATGAATTTTAGATAAACTTACTAAGATTCTAAGATATTCTTTTTTATCTTCATCATTCATTTTGTCTTTTTGATTAATATATTTTTCTAAGAGATTACAAAATGATTCAAAATCAGTTTTATAACCTAATTTAGCTGTCTTTTTTTGAAGAGTTTTAATATATTTTTGAGCTTTTTTTTGATATTTTTTGAAATTTTTTCCTGCTTCTTGACGTAGTTCATCTAATGTTATTGTATGATCTTTTGTATTGTAGTAACAACAGAATTTACGAAATAATTCTTCCATATTCTCACCTATTTTAATTATAACAAAAAAGATAACTTATTTTAAGTTATCTTTTATTATTTGTTTAACTTTTTCAACTACTTCATCAATTTTAATATCGCTTTGTTCTTTGTTACGACGTTCTTTTAATTCGACAAGGTTATCGGTTATTTTTTTACCAATGGTTATACGTAGTGGAATTCCAATTAAATCCATATCTTTGAATTTAACTCCTGGTCTTTCATCACGATTATCATATATTACTTCAATATTATTTTGAAGAAGTTCTTGATATAGTTGTTCAGCAATGGCTGTTTGTTCATCATTTTTCATATCTATTTGAACTAATGCTACTTGATATGGAGCAATTGACATAGGTAAAATAAGCCCGTTTTCGTCATTATTTTGTTCGACAATGCTAGCTAAAATACGTCCTGGTCCAATACCATATGAACCCATAATAACGACATTTTCTTTATTATTTTCATCAAGATATGTTAACCCAAGATTTTCAGCATACTTTGTTCCTAATTTGAATAGATTACCTATTTCGATTCCTTTTTTAAAGTATAATTCTCCGCCACAATGTGGACATTTATCTCCTTCTTGAACATTAACTATATCAGCAACAATATCATAGTTAATATCTTTAACATTGGCATTTATATAATGATATTCTTCTTTATTGGCTCCGCAGCAGAAGTTTTTCATTTGAAGAATTTCATTATCAATAATAACTTTAGCATTTAAATTAATTGGACCAGTATATCCTGGAACAGCATTACTAGTAGCAATTAGTTCGTCGTTGGCAAAGTTTAATTCTCTTATTCCTAAAACTTTACATACTTTATTTTCGCATAGTTCACGATCTCCTCTAATAAAACAGATTACAAGTTCACCATCGGCATTCATAAGTAAAGCTTTAACAGAATGCTTGACATCAATATTTAAATATTTACAAACATCTTCAATTGTTGCTTGGTGTGGCGTATGAACCATTTCAATTTCTTTTTCTTCTTCATCTTGTTGAAGAGATGATACAGTTTGAGCTATTTCAAGGTTTGATGCATAGTCACAATCTTTACATAATACTAAAACATCTTCACCTATATCAGTAATAGCTTGATACTCTTCTGATAAAGATCCTCCCATAGCGCCATTATCAGCACGAACGATTTTATAATTAATACCTAAACGGTCATATATTTTGTTATAGGCATTCTTCATATTTAAATACGAAACATCTAAACCTTCTTCGTCTTTGTCGAAAGAATAAGCATCTTTCATAATAAATTCACGAACACGAATCAAACCGTAACGTGGTCTTGGTTCATCACGGAACTTGTCAGCTTGTTGATATAAAGTAAAATGTAAATCTTTATAGCTTTTAACCATTGCTTTGGCAGCAATTGTAAACAATTCTTCATGTGTTGGACCAAGAACATGAGCTTTATTATAGCGATCTTTTAGATTGAACATGTCATCACCAAAAATGGCAACTCGACCACATTTTTCATAATATTCGCTTGGAATTAAGCTTGGCATCAGTAATTCTTGAGCTCCAGCATTATCCATTTCTTCTTTTATTATTTTCATTATATTATTTAGTGTTTTATAACCTAAAGGTAAGTACATGTAGATACCTGCGCCTACTTTTTTAATCATTCCACTTCGAACTAATAAGTTTCCACTTGTACTTTCTTCATCCTTGGCATCTTCACGAAGTGTATAAAAATAACTGTTTTTTAATTTCATTTCTTTTCCTCCTCTTTTATATTTATTTTATGTAATAAATTATTCGGTCGTTTAAATTGATTTAACATAAATTAACCCCTCTCTATAATATAAAAAGGATGGTACCAAAGGAGTGCTTAATGCACGGTACCATCCTTATATACTCTTTTTGATAACGGATTATATCCGGAAATATTTTCATATTTCACTCATGGGTAGGAATATTTTACTTTTATTGTTTAGTTCTCACTATTCTAAACTCTCTGGAAATAAGGGAATAAAATATCATGTCCCAATCAACATATTGCCAATAATATAAAACAATTACTATTTTTTGTCAAATAGTAATTGTTTATTTTATTACATTCCTGTTGGATTTTGTGGTGTTTGAGGAGTCACTGGAGCTTGTCCTGCTGTTGGATTAACAGGAGTTACTGGAGTAGCACCTTGTTGTCCTTGAGCTGTACCTGCGTTATTTTGACTTGCAGCAACGATTTGAGCAAGTTTAACTTTAAACTCTTGTTCCTCTTGATCAACTAATCCCATATGATCAACTCTTACAATTTGTTCATGATCGAATAGTAAAGTTTGATCAGAGCTTAGTGATCCTTCAGGGAATAATACTCCTGAATAGTCATATACTTTATCTGGTTTGCTAGCATCCATAGTGCAGAAACCATTTATCATTACTCTTTTTGTTCCGTTACGTAGTAACACAACTGTACCAACTGGTAAATATTTTCCTTGTATTTGTCCGTTCATTTTATACCATCCTTTTCATACTATAATGATTATATATTATTTTTTGGAGATTGTCTATATTTTTAAGCAATACCAATCTCTTTTAAATATTTTGTTAATTCATCTTTAGTTATTGTATTTTGAACAGCAGCTACTATTTTACCATCTTTAATAAAGTAAACTGTTGGATATTCAGTACATGTCGGAGCTGTTTCACTTGGTGTAGTTGTATTTTGGGATGCATTACAAATTGGAGTAACTCCTGATACTAAAGATCTAAATTCATCATTGATATAACTTTGACTATAGTAATAAGTATGGAAGTCATATTCTTCTTGAGCATTTTCTAAGTTATTAAAAATAGCTGTTTCTGAACCAGTTCCGTAAGTACGACCAATAGCTCCAACATATAATACGGTTCCTTGAGTTTTATTTAGAACTTCTTTTACATCTTCAACGCCATAAAGAACAGCCATATCATAGTAATTTAAATCTAAAGTAGATTCATATGCACTATTATATATTGATTCAAATATTTTATCTTTTTTAGCTATTTCTTCAAGATTAGATAGAATTTCTTCGTCACTTACTTCATCTTCGGTGATTGCCTTACTTGTATCAATATCAGTTAATTTATCAGATGATTTAACTTCATATTTACCTTTTAGAGATAAATATTCATCATCAACATCAAGACGAATTTCATAATCTCCACTTATACTCTCTTTATCTTCTTTATATGTTAGATAGAAAGTTCCTTTAGTAACTACTTCTTTATCTTCTTTTATTTCATACTCTATATCAATAACTTCGTCGCTGAATTCTTTAATTGTAGCAGTTAATATTTCTTCACCATTGTATTTAGCTTCAATATCAGTTTCTTTACCATCTTTTACAGCTTGAATATTAAGTTTTGTTTGGCTATACCCTGCAGTATTATTATCGAAAGTTATTTCAACATTTTTACCATCTGTGTAATATGTAAAATATTCATCATTTTCTATTTCAAAACTGAAACCAGCAAAATTATTTAAGATACCTCTTGTATAGACATTAATAACTACTTCATCGTCATATTCAATATCTTTAGCATCTTTTTTTATTTCTTTTAATGTATCTTTAATATCACTTTTATCAATATCTAAAGTATCAGACAAATTAGAAATAAAGTCATCATCATCTAGTAGTTGGTCAGCTACAGATCTTATAATATCTGATAAAGCTTTATCGTCTAATTCGTAACTATTTTTAGTTACTTTTATTTCTTTATCAACAACATCTACTTCTGTACTTTCTTTTTCCATTGAATCAGAATCTAGTGATTTGCTTAAGGCATTAGTAAAAGATTTTAATATAGCATCATAAACTTTAAAATCAATTTTATTAAAATCAAGTTGCTCTGTTATACTATCTAGACCATAGAGAGGACTATCATAACTATTTTCTACTTTTACTACATCATCAAATAGATTAGAAACTAAATAAATATTATTATCTTTAACCAAAGCATCTATATTTATTTCTTCAGTTTTACCTTTTAAAGAACCGCCAAATAACATTTCTTTTTTATCTAGGTCTATGCCAGCTTGTCCGTTAATAGTTACATCTTTTATTTCAAATCCTAATTCTTCAGTTGAAGAAGTAATATCTTCAACATTACTATCCATATTAAGTTCAATATTGGCTAATAAAGGATTTTTTTCTAAATTAAATTTTTCATATATTTTATCTATTTCTTCTAGATAATTACTTGTTTCTTTATATAAATTAGATATTGCTGTTTTAAAAACTTGTTTAGGAGTAGATGTAATAACTTTTACAGTTACTAAAGCAATAAGTATTACAACGATAGCAGCGATAATCATTACTTTTTTCATGCCAAAAGATTTTAATTTTTGAATAATTGTAGTTAAAATGTTGTTCTTAGCTGAAGGATTCTCTTGAGTTACTACATTTTCAAGAGAAGGATTTGGAGTTTCAACTTGGTTAGTAGGTGTTTTTACTTCTTCTTTAGGTGTTTTATCTTCCAAAGTTGAATCTTGATTTACTTCTTTTTTCATATAAACTTAACCTCTTTCTTATTATACATTATATCATATGTTTTTATTAATGAAAGTAATAATTAATTTTTTTAATCATAATTTTTATTAGGGTGAGTGAATGAAAAAAAAGATGTTTGTATTTTTATTATTTTTCTTATTTTTTGGTAAAATATCAGCGCTTTCTTTAACTTCATATAGTGATTCAGCTATTTTGATTGAACCAACAACCAATACTATATTATATGAGTTAAATAAGGATAAAAGAAAGCCTCCTGCTTCAATGACGAAGTTAATGACAATGCTTTTAATTATTGAAGCGATTGATGATGGAAGAATCAAATTAAATGATATTGTTACAGTAAGTAAAAATGCAGCTGGAATGGGTGGAAGTCAAGTTTTCTTAGAAGAAAATATGAAAATTGAAGTTGAGCAATTATTAAAGGGAATAGCTATAGCTAGTGGGAATGATGCAGCTGTAGCTATGGCAGAACATATAGCAGGAAGTACTGATGAATTTGTGAAGATGATGAATGATAAAGTTAAGGAATTAGGTCTAAGTAATACACATTTCGTTAATGTTCACGGACTTGACGCCGAAAATCATTATTCGTCAGCTTATGATATGGCACAAATTGCAAGGGAACTTCTAAAGCATGAAAAAATATTAGAATATACTTCTTTATATGAAGATTATTTAATAAAACCTGACGGTAGTAAAACATGGCTAGTTAATACTAATAAATTGGTTCGTTTTTATGACGGAGTCGATGGTTTGAAAACAGGATATACATCTACAGCAAAATATTGTCTTACGGCAACAGCTCAAAAAAATAATATTCGTTTTGTAACGGTAACAATGGGAGTTGATACATCTGAGCATCGCAGTGCCGATACAACAAGTATGTTAAATTATGCTTTTGCAAATTATAAATTAAATACAATTATAAAAAAAGATCAAGTAATCGGAGAAATTGAAGTAAAAAAAGGAAGAAATAATATTGGAAAAATAGTTGCTTCGGAAAATGTTACAGATTTACTTAAGCAAAATGAAAAAAAGACATATTCTTATAATATTATTAAAGATAAAGTTGAAGCTCCTTTAAAAAAAGGTGATGTTGTTGGTAAATTGGAAGTTATTGACAATAACGGAAAGAAAGTTAAAGTTGTTAATTTAGTAATTAATGAAAGTATTGATAAACATTCGTTCTTTAGTTTATTTGGTGATTTATTTAAAAAAATTGTTGGAGGATACATTTAGTTTTAGTATATTTCTTTTTTTCTTTATGTTATAATTTTAGATAGTAGGATTATAATATGAAGAAAGAAGTGATTTTGATGAATGAACAAAATAATTTAGGACAAAATCAACAACAATCGGCTGGATATCCTCCTCAGTATCAGCCTGATATGAATAATAATCAAGGAGTAAATAGCGTTAACAATTATCAACAAAATCAAGTTGAACAAATAAATCAAATTAATGAATTGCAACAACAGGTCCAACCTACTAATCAAGGACAGCAAACTATACAACAAGCTCCGCAACAACCAGTTCAGCAACAACCTCAACAACCGATGTCGCAACCGATTAATCAGGTCCAACAGCCTATACAACAACCTCAACAAGTTAATGTTAGTCCAGGACAAGCTAGTTCACCTATTAATCAGCAACCCGTTAATCAAGATATTGTTGCACAAGCACCACTTAATCCTTTAGCGAATAACCAGCAAACTACTGCAACTAATGGTGTTTATGGGCCAAGTGTTCCTTTAAATACTGCAACTGATGCAACGAATATTGGTTTTGTTGCTTCTTCTGCTCCTTTGAAGAAAAAAAGTAATAAAGGTTTAATAATCGGAATAGTTTTGATTGTTCTTATTGGATTAGGGTTATTGGGATATTTTGTTATCTATCCATATATTGTAAAGACGTATTTTAGTGATCCTAAGAATGTTTACGAATCGACAATAAATGCCGTATTTAAAAAAATTAATACAACAGCTAATACTTTAGTACATCAAAAAGCAATATATAATTTAGAAGCATCATTTGATTCTAATATTGAAACATTAAAGCCATATACTGGTTATACTTACGGAATTAATCTTGGAGTTGATCCAACTAATAAAACTTTTCAATCTGGAATAATTATTAAAAATAGTGAAGAAAGCACAGAGCATAGCTATTATGAATATTTAAAAGATAATAAAGAATATGCAAAATATTCTAGTTATCGTGGATATATTTATTTAGGAGAAGCTGATTTACAACAACAAACAGAATTATTTTCATCATTTGAGGATATGTTTAATAATTCAGAAAAATTAAATAGTGAAGAAATCGAATATCTTTCAAATAAGTTAGCTGAATTATTAATAAGTAGTATAGATGAAAATAAATTAAGTAAAGAAGATGCTATTATAAAAGTTAATAATGAAGAGTTAAAAGTTACTAATAATAAATATACTATTGATAAAGATGTATTAAGTAATACAAAACAAGTAATAGTTGATGGTTTAAAGAATGATGATAAAGCCCTTGATATTTTGGCTAGAATGAGTGATTCAGAAAAAGATCAAGTAACTGAATATTTAGATACTCTTATGGGACAAGAAATAGAAATATCTGAAGATGGTGAAGAACAAATTACTTATTTTAATATTTATTCTTATGGTTTAAAAAATGAAATTGTAGGATTTGAATTAACAAATAATAGAAGTGATTCAAGATTATATTATTACTTTAATAACAAGGGATTTGAACTAGGTAGTTATATCTATAGTAATGATATAGAAACTGGTAAAGAAACTGAGAATGTTTTAATTGCAACTGGAGTAAAAAATGGTTCGACTACTAAAGTAACAATTAAGATAAATGATGAAGAATTTGGTACGTTAGATGTAAAAAAATGGAATGATACTGGTATTGAATTAGATTATAGCTTAATTATTAATAGTGATGAAGTTAATGGCACTTTAAAGCTTGAAAGTGATGTTAATGAAGAACGTGCTAAATATAATTTTGAGATTTCAGTTAATAAAGGAGAAGAATTTATTAGTATTAGTTTTTCTTTTGATGAAGATTGGACTAGTGAAGTAGCTAATATAAATACTAATAATGCCGATACTTTGACAGATGAAGAATTAGCTCAAAAGCAACAAGAATTTACTAATGCATTAATGGAAACTCCTATCGGTATATTATTCTCTACAGTTTCAAATGATTATGATCAAAATATTTATAATTATTATGATAATAGTAATAATACTAATAATGTAAATAGCGAGACTACTAACACAACTGTAAATAATGTACCTATAGCATAAAAAAAAGACGTTTATAAACGTCTTTTTATTTGATTTCTTCAAAGCGATATTTTTGTTGTACATCAGGATATTTATTATGATCAACTTCTGACAAAAACTCTTCGTAGTCACGGACCCATACTTCGCTAGTTTCGATATTTTGATATACTACTTTTAATGATAGGTCTTCACAGTCTTTAGCAGTTGTAATAATGCGATATGTATGACCTTTAAAATGTTTATATAAAGCTTTATTATTTAGTTTTCTTTTCATCTTTATTAACTTTCTTTTCTTTTTTTTCTGGTTTTGGAAGAGCTGATTTACGTGATAAATTCAAACGATTTCGATTATCATATCCTTCAGCGCGAACAATTATCTCATCCCCTACTTTAAATAAATCAGATGGTTTTTCAACTCTTTCCCAAGCTAATTGAGAAACGTGGCATAATCCTTCACAACCTGGCCATAGTTCAACGAAAAGACCAAAATCTTCAACTTTAACGACTTTACCATTATATATTTTGCCCTCTTCTACTTCACGAGCAACATTTTCTATCATTTCTTTTGTTTTAGCAATTATATCTTGATCACGATGATAGATTAAAACAGTTCCATCATCTTGAAGATCAACTTTAACAGCATTAATATCATTTACGGAAGTAACATTAGATGATTCAAGAATAATTTTAGTTATCATGTCTCCACCTTTACCGATAACATCTTTAATCTTATCAGGATTGATATGAATAGTTTCGATTTTAGGTGCATATTTTGATAGCTCTTTACGTGGTTCTGAAATAACGCTTTCCATAACATCTAATATTTCTAAACGAGCTTGTTTAGCTTGAGCTAAAGCTTCTTTTAATATTTTTTCAGCAACACCTTTAATCTTAATATCCATTTGTAAAGCAGTGATACCTTTTCTAGTTCCTGCTACTTTAAAGTCCATATCACCCATGTGATCTTCTAATCCTTGAATGTCAGTTAAAATTGTGTATTTTTTACCATCTTCACTAGTTATTAGTCCCATGGCAATACCTGCTACTGGAGCTTTTATTGGAACACCGGCAGCCATTAAACTTAAGCATCCTGCACAGATAGTTGCTTGAGATGATGAACCATTTGATTCAAGAATTTCTGATACTACACGAACTGTATATGGAAATTCTTTTTCATCAGGCATTACTTGAAGTAAAGCACGTTCTCCTAATGCACCATGACCTATTTCACGACGACCTGGGGAACCATAACGTCCTACTTCACCAACAGAGAATTGAGGGAAGTTATAATGAAGCATAAAACGTTTAGAAGCTTCAATATCTATACCATCAAGAATTTGATTTTCTTCTAATGAACCAAGTGTTGTTGTAGCGAGTGCTTGAGTTTCTCCGCGAGTAAAGACAGCTGATCCGTGAGTGCGTGGTAAAAGATCAATCATTGCTGATAGAGGACGAATTTCTTTCATACCACGACCATCAGTTCTTTTTTTGTCTTTAGTAACCATGCGACGTACTACTAGACCTTCAATGCTATCAACAACTTTTTTAACTTGACCTAGTAATTCGGCACAATTTTCTCTTTCACTATATATTTCAGCAAAGTTTTCCATTGTTGCTTCTTTAACTGCATCAATATCAGCATATTTTTCAAGCTTGCTTTTACTTGATGATAATGCTTCATACATCTTATCTGTAGCATATTCTTTAACTGCTTTTTCAACTTCTTCGTCAATTTTAGCAAGTTCCACTTCAACTTTTGGCTTGCCTATTTCAGCGATAATTTTTTCTTGAAATTCACATAGTTTTTTGATATGTTCATGTCCAAACATTAAAGCTCCTAAGATATCCTTTTCAGATACTTGTTTAGCTCCAGCTTCGACCATACAAATGGCATCTTTAGTTCCAGCAACAGTTAAATGAATCGTTGATTGTTCTTCTTGTTCTACTGATGGATTAATGATGTATTCTTTACCTATTTTTCCAACAATTACACCAGCTACTGGTCCATCAAATGGAATATCACTAATGCCTAATGCTAATGATGTACCTAATAAAGCTGCCATTTCTGGAGAATTATCTTGATCAACTGATAAAACGGTATTAATTACTTGTACTTCATTACGAAAATTCTCGTCGAACATTGGACGAATAGGACGATCAATCAAACGAGCTGCTAATGTAGCTTGCTCAGTAGGTCGACCTTCTCTTTTGATAAAACCACCAGGAATTTTGCCGACAGAATATAATTTTTCTTGGTATAAAACTGTTAATGGAAAGAAATCTTGGGTGATTGGGGTATGCCCCATTACAGCTGCAGTTAAAATAACTGTATCTCCATATCTAACTAGTACTGAACCATTAGCTTGCTTAGCTAATTCACCTGTTTCAATTGTGATTTTTTTACCTAAAAAATCTAAATCATATACTTTTTTACTCATTTTTTTACCTCTATTTCTTAAAAAAAGACACTTAAAAATAAGTGCCTACTTTTTTTACTATTTTCTAATGCCTAGGGCTTCAATAGTTTTTCTATAACTTACTACATCATTTTTCTTTAAATAATCTAGTAAACTTCTTCTTTTTCCAACCATCATTTGAAGACCACGTTTAGAATGATAATCGTGAATGTGAGTCTTTAAATGTTCTGTTAAATTGTTAATTTCTTCAGTAAGGATAGCTATTTGAACTTCAGTTGCTCCACTATCTTTTTCATTCTTACCAAATTGTTTAATTAATTCAGCTTTTCTTTCTTTTGAAATTGCCATTATTATTCCTCCTTTTCATATTAACCGTTTATCCTAGTATAGATTCGGAGATTTCTAAACCAAGATTAAACTTACTTGTTTAATATACCAAATTATCTTAATATTATCAAGTATTATTTGCTTTTTATTTTATAATATTTTTATGATAATAGTATTAATATTATTTTAATGGTTCTCGCTGTGAGGTTTTTTTGTTAATTTTTGACATACTATATCTATATCTTCGATATTAGATTTGTGAAAATCATTAAAAATCGGACTATTTAGATGACACATATTAACAACAGTGTCATAAATTACTTTAAGATGTTTATTAGTTAATGGATGATGATCACTTTGGAGAAATGTCTGGTTAACAATAGTAGTGAAATTTTGAGGCGTCATTTGACCACTTAGTAATGAAAGCCCCATTTTAATATTTAATGTAAGATCACTTCCTACATATTGAGCTTTTAAAAAATCTATATATTGAGCAAAAGCAAGAGCTGTTGGATCACTTATCATATACATTGATTCTTCTTTAAATAGAGTAACAGCATGGTTTCCGATTCTTTTTAGAGGTGTTAATTGAACAAGTTTACTTATAATACGGTCAGAAATCTTAACTTTGGGATTAATTTCTCTATCAATATTTGGGCGATATTCAAAGTTTGCTTCTTGATGTGAATCAACTTCACATCCTAGAAGATAAGCTTCGTGTCCCATAGCTCGTAAGACACTAGTTTGCATATCGGCATTATTTAAGCAAACTGATTTACCTAACATAATATCGGCTCCTGTTACAACTGGATTATTAATACGATCAGAGATACTATATACTAATTTTTTGTCTTTAGATAGATATCCATTCCAAAGCAAGTATTGAAAAACAATACAGGCAAGTATTGGATCATTGCTATTAGTAAAATATTTTATAAATTCAGCTGTTCTTTTAACAATGTTTAAATAGGCACGATAGTAATCGGTGGTACTAATTTCTTGATAAGTAGGAGTTAAAAAACCACTACAGCTTTTAACTAAATTATCATCGTAAAAATTATAAAAGCGACGAATCTCTTCTAATTTTTCTTTATTTATTTCATTAATTGTTATCATGAAATCCCCCTTAGTTGATAAACATTTTTAGTGGTTTAGCTTTTTGACAATCTTTATCATATGTTTGATAAATAGCTATTATCTTATTCTTATAGACAAGACAAGCAATATTGCTAGAAAAAGTTTTGTCTATTATAGAACCATTTTTTATTTTTTGATATAAATTATCATCAATATTAATTTTTTCTAAATCAGTTAGAACTTCTTCGATTGATAATAGTTTATAATTATTTTTTTCAATTTCTTCTAAAGAAGAAGAATCTTCAATAGTAAATGATCCTTGTTTTGTTCTAGTTAAAGATGACATTGTTCCAACAGTATTTAATTTTTGACAAATATCATCTATTAAAGCACGGATGTATGTGCCTTTAGATACAGTTGTTTTAAAAGTTATTTCATCTTTATTAAATGAAAGAAGTTTTATTTCTTTAATATTAATTTCTCTTTTAGGTAGTTCAACATTTTGACCTTGACGGGCATATTCATATAGTTTTTTACCATTTACTTTTACAGCTGAATAAATTGGAGTTGTTTGAATACTTGAACCTAAGAAACTATTTAAAACAGCTATAATAGTTTCTTTATTTAACTGAGGAATATTTTTAGTTTCAATAGTAGTACCAGTTATATCAAGAGTATCAGTTTTAAAACCTAGTTTAATAGTAGCTATATATTCTTTGTATGTACTAGTTAGCAAATCACATAACTTAGTACATTGCCCAATACATACTACTAGAACACCAGTAGCAATTGGATCGAGAGTACCAGTGTGCCCAATTTTTTTTGTTTTAAATATTTTGGTTAATTTATTTACGACATCCCTTGATGTATAGCCTTGTGGTTTATTAACAATTATAATTCCATTCATAGTAATCATCTCCGATTAGTTATTTAAATAAATTAGTTTTTTTTGCTTAGTAAAGAGTTCAAAATTTTCAATTTTTATTTCTTTTGAAGTAAAAGAAAAAATTAGGAAACCTGGTTTACCTTTATCACCATTATATATTTTTAGATCGTCACTTAAGGTAGGTAAAAAAATTTTATTATCTTTTATATATAATTGATGGCGATGACCAAATAGTAGAATATTTTCTTTTAAATATGGAATACTTAAATTATATTTAGATATGGGATGGTGAAGAGATATAATGGTGTTTTTCCATGTTATATAAGATTTCTTAAAACCAAGAATTTTGATATTGGATAATTTTAATAATTCTTGATTAAATGCTTCATCTTTTTTTAAAAGATGTAAATCATGATTACCAAATAAAAGATAAGTTGTAATATCTGGATACGTATTGAAAAATGATAAGGCAATTGATAATTGCTTATCAGGTTCGATAAATTGAGGTTCGACATTTTTAATAGTACTTTGAAATAAATCTCCTAGATGAATAATGGTCTTAATATTATGAGATACTGCATATTCATATACTTGATGAAGATATTCAAGGTTACTATATTTACTACCAAGATGAGTGTCTGAGATTAAAATAATTTGCTCTTCGTTAATAAAAGGAATATCTATGTATTTAATAAGTTCTTGATTAGATATTCCTCCTACTAGTAAGATTGATAATAGTTCTTCTTTTGTATAAGATGTTTCTTTAATTACTTCTCTTAAATCTTTTAACCTATTATATAAGGAGATAACTTGTTTTTTTTCTTCTTGAGTAAACATACTCATATTATATTTAATCATATTATCTCCTGTTTGACAAAATAGGATAATCGATTTCAAATTCAGGGCCTAAGGTATCTACTTCTAATTGACCATTATCATATTTTCTTAATAAGGAAGCAGTTTTTTCAATGATATATCTTTGGTAACTTTCTGGTGAAATAGACATAAATGGTATGTAGTTATCAACATGAACACAACCACACATAGCAATATAAAAATCTTTTTGTTCTTGACAAGCCTGCTCGATGATGGTCTCAGTTACTTCACAAGGCATAATACCAGTTACTAAATTAAACTCTTTGATATTTGTATGTAGTGTAAAGTCTTCGCGATGTAGAGTCATATTAGAATATTTTGGTTTTGAATCTATTAATAATGGCTCATAGAGAGTTATTGTTCCCTTACCTATTTTTAGTTGTTCATAGGCAAGTTTATTAGCAAACGAAGGAATAACTCCTGATCCAATATCGATAATATTACATCCGATGTCAAATCTTTCTTTTATTCTTTTTATATGTTCATCATAGAAATCGCCTTTTTCATGTACTAAACCTATTTCACTATAAACTTGCATCAAAACATCTGGAGCACATGATGAAAAAACATAAAGCCAAAAATTTTCTTCAATATAATTCCATAAATCTTGTGAATATCTAGATTGATATTTGTTTTTAAAAATATTAAATCTTTCAGCTATTTGTTCTTCGCTGAATCCTTTTTTAGCTAACATGTAAAATCCCCCTTTTATGGGGATTATATTATTATAAAGAAAGTTTTTTGTCAAATTCTTAATTATTTTTGATATTTATTTTTAAAATAGTTAATTAGGGGTTCTGAAGATAATTCTTGATGACATAATTTTTCAGCTACTTCTTTAATATTATATGCTCCACCATAATTGTGAATTTGTTGATTAAGATATTTAGTAATATCCTTTATACGTCCTTCTTTTAAAATATTATCAACATTACCAAGTGCGTAATTGATATTTTGTAGCAACATACCATCAAATATGGAACCTAGTAAATAAGAAGGAAAATAGCCGAAAGATCCTTGTGACCAGTGAACGTCTTGGAGAAGACCTTCGGCATCATTAGGTACTTCTATTCCAAGATATTCTTTCATTTTAGAGTTCCAAATAGTTGGTAGATCTTCAACAGATATTTTGTTATTGAAAATGTCTTTTTCGATTTCATATCGTAAAATAATATGAAAACAGTAAGTTAATTCATCTGCCTCAGTTCGAATAAGAGATGGCTCTGCTTTATTTAAATAACTGACAAAATCTTCTAAGGAAATATCAACTTTTAATTTTGGTTTTAGCTTATCATAAATAGGAATCCAAAAATTGATATTACGACCTAAGATGTTTTCATAAAAACGCGATTGACTTTCATGAAGAGCGTATTTGTTAATGTCATAAATTGGATACTTTGTTAAATTATCGTTAATATTTTGCTCGAATATTCCATGTCCTCCTTCATGAATTACAGTACATACATGATCAAAGATACTTTTATTATTAGAAAAAGTTATGCGAACATCATTATTGTTTAATTTGCATGTATAGCCATGAGGATAAATACCAAGTGCTCCTCTTTCGTTATCAAAACCAATATAATCTAATAAGAGATGAGCTATATCTAGTAGTTCTTCTTTAGTATAAGAGATTTGAGGAACACCTATTTTAGTAGGTTTTAATTTTTTTATAAGAGGTATTAATTCTTTTTTTAATTTAGTAAATAAAGGGTCAATAATTGCAGATGTTAATCCTCTTTCATACTCATTTAACATATCATCATATAAATTCTGACTATTGGGATATTTGTAAGAATAATATTTTTTAGTATAGTTGATAATTTTTTCTAAATATGGTTTAAAAATTAGATAGTCTTTTTTTTGCTTAGCTTCTAACCATATGGCATTTGATTTACTACATAAACTGCTATATTCTTCATAAAAGTCTTTGGGAATTCTGGCTTCTCTTTCATAGTCTTCTTGAAGTTCTTTTAAATATATTTGTTCTTCAATAGTTAAATCTTTGAATTCGTTACTATTAATTACATTATCTACTAATGTTTTGAACTCTGGACTAGTTGACAACTTAAATGATTCTACTTCAACCTGAGTTTTTACATTAATTAGATAATCTATTGATTTAGTTGGGGCAATTGTATCCATTTCCCAATGCATTAAAGTAGAAATGTAGTTAAGATCAGCTATTTTTTGTAAATATTCTAATAATTCTTTCATTTTATCACTCCTCTTTTTATACTAATAGATATGAGTATAAATTGCAATAAAAAAGATGGAGTTATTCTCCATCCTTTTCATGTATCTCGTTAATTAATCTTTCAATATTATTTCCATAAGCAATTGAATTATCATATTGAAACCTAATTTTAGGAGTATGTCGTATTTCTATACGATCAGCTATTTTAGTCCTTAAATATCCAGCAGTATCGTCGTTAAGTTGTTTTTCAAGAGTTTTATGATCTTCATCTTTTAAAGTCGTAAAAAAGACTTTGGCTAGACCTAAATCGTTAGTAACTTCAACACCAGTTATTGTAATATTTTTTAATAGTGAATCATGTGCTTCAGTAGCACAGATATTACTAAGTTCTTGTGCGATTTGAGAACCTATTCTTTTTAATTTTATTTGATTCATCTTTTAACCTCTACTTCTTCGTATATTTCAATTGTATCGCCAACTTTTATATCAGAATAGTTTTCTAAGGTTAAACCGCATTCGTATCCTTTTTTTACTTCTTTTACTTGATCTTTTTCATGTTGTAATGTCGATACCTTAGTATCAGTTATAACAATTCCATCACGTATTAGACGAGCTTTAGCATCTTTTTTAACAATACCATCTGTAACATATGAACCAGCTATATTACCAACTTTGGAAAATTTGAATATTTTTCTAATTTCTACATTACCAATTATTTTCTCTTCATATTCTGGCTCTAGCATACCTTTCATAGCTGCTTCCATCTCTTCAACTAATTTATAAATAATAGTATATAAGCGAATATCAACACCATATTCTTTAGCAATTTCTTTAGTTGAATTTGATGGTGAGACACAGAATCCTAAGATAATAGCTTGGGAAGCTTGTGCTAGAACAACATCACTTTCGGTAATTGTTCCAATTCCACTTCTAATAACTTTAACTTTTACACCATCAACATCTATCTTTTCAAGAGCATTTCGAACGGCTTCTTCTGAGCCACGAACATCAGCTTTTAAAACAACATTTATCTCTTTAGTATTGGAGTCAATTGATGCAAATAAGTTATCTAATGAAAGAGTTTGTTTTTGGAATTTATGTTCGCGAGCCTGAATACTTCTCTTTTCAGCGATAGTTTTAGCTTCTGATTCAGTTTCAAAAGCCATGAATTTATCACCAGCAGATGGATTAGATGATAAACCTGTTATTTCAACTGGAGTTGATGGACCAGCCTCAACGATTGAATTACCAATGTCATCTTTCATCGTTCTTACTTTACCATATGTTGTTCCTACAACAATCGGATCACCAATTCGAAGGGTACCATTTTGGATAAGAAGTGATGCTACTCCACCTACATTTTTATCCATCTTAGATTCGATAACAGTTCCCATTGCATATCTATTTGGATTAGCTCTTAGATTTTGCATTTCAGCTATAGCAAGAATTGTTTCAAGTAATAAGTCTAGTCCTTGACCTGTCTTAGCAGAAATATCAACAAATGGAACGTTTCCTCCCCATTCTTCTGGAGTAACATTATGTTCAGCCATTTCGGTCCTAATACGATCCGGATGTGCATCTGGCTTATCTATTTTATTAACAGCAACGATAATTGGAACATTGGCTGCTAAGGCATGATCGATTGCTTCTTCTGTTTGAGGCATAACGCCATCATCAGCGGCAACAATTATAATAACAATATCTGTTATACTTGCGCCACGAGCACGCATTTCGGTAAATGCTGCATGACCTGGAGTATCAATAAATGATATTTTGTGACCATTTCTTTCTACTTGATATGCACCTATAGCTTGAGTAATTCCTCCATATTCTGAGTCAACTATTTTACTCTTTCTAATTGTATCTAATAAAGTTGTTTTACCATGGTCAACATGACCCATTATCGTAACAACTGGAGGACGAACTACTAGGTCTTCTTCACGATCATTAACTTCAAATTCTTCGAAATTTGAAATATCTTGAGTTTCTTCTTTCTTTAGTGTCTTATTATAGTCAAGAGCAATAACACTAGCTGTTTCATAATCAATTGGATTATTTAAACTTAACATCAAACCAAGAGTCATTATTTTCTTTATAATTTCGGTACCACTAACTTTTAGTTCGTTAGCTAACTCTTGAACTGACATTCCATCTTTATAAAGAACAACATTTTCTTCTTCGGCATTACTCATTAATTTTTCTTTATGTTTATACATCTCTTTACGTTTAGACATATATTCATCTTTAGAATTTTGTAGTTGACTTTTCTTTTTTAATTTTTGTTTTTTATTAGTATTGGCAAAATTTTTATCTAAGTTATTAGCTTCTACTAAATCTTCTACTACTTCGTCGATAGCATCTTCTTCTTCATAATCTGTTTCACTATCAGTACTAATTAAATTAATGGTATTATCAAGAATAATAATATCGTCTTCAGTAAGTTCGTCGTCTCCTGATTTGACATTAATTCCTAACTCGTTACATTTTTTTAGTATTTCAGCTACGGAATGATTTGTGTCATTAGCATAATCTTTTACGCTCATCATAATTAATCACCTCTATCTTTCTTCTTCTATTATTTTAATCATTTCATCATATATTGATTCAGGAATTTCAACTTCTAAAATACGATCTAAAGCTTTGGTTTGACGTGCTTTATTAATAACATCAAGATCTTTTTTTAAATAAGCTCCTCGACCATTAGCTTTTCCTGTTAAATCTACAGAAACAATTCCTTCCTTATTACGAACTACTCTTAAAAGATCCTTTTTTAGAGTCTTTTCTTTGGTAATTACACATGTTCTTTCAGGCATTTTACGCATATAAATACCTTCTTTCTAATTATTTCCTTCTTCATTTACTTGATTTAAGGTTTTTACTTCGATTTTATATTTAGTTAATTTAGAAGCTAATTTAATATTAGTTCCTTTTTTACCAATAGCTAAAGATAAGTTTTCATCATTAACAATAGCTAGAGCTTCTTTTTTCATTGGATCAGTTATATTAACTATCGCATCTTTAGCTGGACTTAAAGCATTTTTGATATATTCAGCTGGATCTGAACTATATAAAACAATATCAACTTTTTCACCATTTAGTTCTTTTAGTATTGAAGCTATACGTGTTCCTCTTTCACCAATACATGCTCCAATAGCGTCAATTCTTTCGTTTGTAGATTCAACAGCTACTTTACTTCTTACTCCAGCTTCACGAGCTACAGCATGTAGAATTATAGTTCCGTCAGCTAGTTCTGGTATTTCTGATTCGAATAATCTTTTGACAAAACCGTAATGTTTTCTAGATAAAAGAATTAATGGTCCTTTAGTATTTGATTCGACTTTAGTTACGTATACACGAATACTAGATCCCATTTTAACTTCTTCACCAGGAATCATTTCTGATTTAGGAAGAATTCCTCTAGTACGTCCTAGTTCAACATAATAATTACGAGCATCTTCCATAGCTAGAGTTCCTACAAGCATCTCATCTTGTTTATCAGCAAATTCAGCAATAATAGAGTTTTTTTCTGCTTCTCTTATTTTTTGCATTACAACTTGTTTTGCTGTTCCAGCAGCAACTCGACCAAAATCTTTTGGAGTTACTTCCTTTTCAATTCTTTCACCTACTTGAATATCTGGATCAATTTCACGAGCATCTTCAAGTAAGATTTGAGCATCTAAGTTAATCTCTGGTGGAACGTCTACTTCATTGCCGTTTTCGTCGATTATTGTTTCGCCTTCATCGATTTCATCAACAACAATATAATAAGACATTACTTTTATTTCGCCAGTAGTACGATTAATATCTACTCTAACATTTGTCTTAGAACCAAAATTTTTCTTATAAGCAGTTGTAAGTGCTAATTCCATAGCTTCAAAGACAATGTCTTCAGATATTCCTTTTTCTTCGACAATATTTTTAACGGCTTTGATAAATTCTTCAGGATTCATTTGATTTGTTTCTTCAACAACATTTTTCTTTCTTGCCATTTTAATTCTCTCCTTTTTCTTTACTAACAATATCTAAGATATATGAATCATCTATTAAGTCTAGTTTATCAATAATAGGATTTATAATTTCAGTAGCAGCAACTATAGTATCTAAATCAAGACCATTTACTTTATCTAATTCAATTCTTAGAAAATTATAATTCCCTTCTGTTTCATATTTTACAGAGTCTACAATAATATCCATCTCTGCCATTGGATCAATGATATTTCTTTTAATTTCTTCTAGTACTTTATTCATGATTCACCTCTCTAATTAATAATAAAAGTGGGATCATCGAGCCCACTTAAATCTGATACTTAGATTATATCATAAAATTTAAATTATGCAACTTTTTAAAGATAATTAAGTGGTTTTATGTATAATTTTAATTTAATTTGAATAGTTTTGTTCAAATATCGAATTGGTTTTTTCATTGAGTTGATATTTATTTTGTAGTAATATATTTATATAAAGTAAGGAAGGTATTTATGAAGAAACATTCAAATATTATAATTTGTTTATTGCTTATTTCTTTTGTAGTACTAAGTCTTTCTTTAGTTACTGTGAAATTTAGTAATAGTAACAGTAATACTCAAAATAATGAAGATTGTGAAATAATAGATAATAATAAAAGCGATTTTGATGATATAAATTATCAAAATGCTTTTGATGTTTCTGATTTTTCAGGATTAGAAGAAAATACTATTGATATTGCGGCAAAAAAGTATACTCAAAATACTATATCAATAGCTGATAGTGATTTTAAAATCAGTAACGAATTAACAAACGAAATATATGAGACTATAAATAGTTATGGAAAAAATGTTTCTTTTTATATTGTAAGTTTGGATGATGGGATGAGTGTTGCTTATAATATTGATACAAAGTATGAAACAGCTAGTTCTATAAAAGCACCATATGCTTTATATATTTATGAACAAATAGATGCTGGAAATATTGATCCTAATCAACAAATAATGTATGAAAGCAAACATTATAATAAAGGTACTGGAGTTATAAAAAAGGCTGAATTTGGGACTTTATATACTGTAAGGGATTTACTTTATTATTCATTAAATGATTCAGATAATATAGCTCATATTATGTTACATAAAACTTTTGGAGTTAAAGGTTATAATAATATGTTAAAAAATTTAGGAACTAAGCAATTATATTTAACAGCTGGTAATCCATGGGGTTATACTTCAGCTAGAAGTGCTGCCCTTGTATGGCAAGAAATATATAATTTTTCAATTCGTAGCGATGAAGGAATTAATTTGTTAAATATCTTATCTAATGGAAAATATAATTATTTTAAAGAAGTTATGCCTTCTATACCTAGTGCTAGTAAGACTGGTTTTGCTAGTAAAGATGTTGTAGAAACAGGAATTGTTTTTGGAGATAAACCTTATATTGGAATTGCAATTGCTAATAAAGGTGGAAATATTGGGGCTTATACACAGGTATTGAAAATAGTTAATTTAATGAATGATATAATGAATGAATATAATGATTATTTAAATAAATAAAGAATCTATTTAATATAGATTCTTTTATTTTATGTAACCATTCTGAACTATTTTAGATTCTTTTATAACTAGAAAGGCTGATGGATCAATTTCTTTGATAATTCTTTTTAATTTTTCTAAATTTCGACTGTTTAATGTTATATATAATATTTTAGTCTTTTCATCGTTAATATTTTCAACAGTATTGACAACAGATACTCCGTATCCTTCTTTTCTTATTTTGTTAATATTATCGATTGTAGCTTTAGTTGTTATAACTTCGATACTTATTAAGCTATTAACAAAATTGTTAGCAATAAAAGTTCCAAGAATTGTTCCTGTTGCATAGCCACCTGAATAAGCGATAACTATCCATATACTTTGCAAGTCAGTATTTAATGCTTCACGAGCAATTACAAACCAGATAAAAACTTCAATAAAGGCAATAATGCCTGCGGTCACTGTTTTACCTCTAACTGTATAAATAGTTCTTAATGTTCCTAATGTTACATCAGTTATACGAGCCAAAAAAATTTTAATACATAGTAAAAATAATGTCATATTATGTTCCTAATCCTTTTATTATAGCTATTATTATTATAAACAAAACTATACCGATTATAAGCATAATTGCCTTTCCTATTTTGGCATCATTATCTGTATTGGATGCTTGTTTGTATAAGGCGGTATTTTTGTTACGATACTGATTCCAGCGTGGATCTAATATTTTTTTCATTTCTTTTTGTTGAGATATGGGGATCATTTTACCACATGATGGGCATACGCCTCCAGATGTTGGTAAAGCGGCACCACAATATTTACAATTCATTACATATCACCTATTTTAATTGTAACATAAAAAATGAAAAAGAATTATTCTTTTTCATAATCTTCAATAAAATGATTGCCTTTATGACCAATATCTGATGGTTCTTCGCGCAATAAGTCATTATAATCTTGTTGACGAAGAGCTTCGTAAACCATAATGGCAACAGTATTTGATAAATTTAAAGCACGAACTTTATCAGTCATAGGCATACGCATGCAAGTATCAAGATGATCAATTAAAATTTCTCTTGGAATACCAGTTGATTCTTTACCGAAAACAAAATAATAATTTTGATTTTTATCACTGTAATCAAAAGTTGTATGTGGCTTATGACCATATCTTGTTAGGAAATAAAATATGCCATTATCTTTGTTCTTATTATAGAATTCATCCCAATTTTTATAAACTGTATACTGACAATTATCTATGTAATTAACTCCACTACGACGAATATACTTTTCATCTAATGAGAATCCTAATGGCTCTATTAAATGAAGTTTCGTATCTGTAGCAACACATGTACGCATTATATTTCCTGTGTTACCTGGTATTTCTGGCTCAAATAAAACAACATTTATCATAACTAATCCTCCTGAAATAAAAAGACCTTATAGGTCTTATTCTTTTTCGATATTATTAACATCTAATAATTTTTGAAAATCACCGACATTCATTATATTATCGTCTTCACGACTAATAATGTCAACAGCTTTTCCTTCTTTATAATAAATAATTGTTGGAACATTTGTTACTTTAACTTCATCTAAAGACAAAGCTTCATTTATTTGATCAATATAATCATCTTCATCTTTAATAGATGTAACATTTAAATAATATATAGAATTATTTAAATTATATTCACTAATTATTTTTTTGAGATCTTTCTCCATATTATAAACTTCTTCTGAACCTGTATAACTTATGTAAATATAGTAAGAACTTGGAGCTTCAGAAAAAATATCATTTACTTCTTTTAAACTTTTTATTTCATTAGAAATAACTTTTTCTTTTACTAAATATGATTTAGATACTTTATTCTCTTGGATAACATTGTACCATGAGAAACCATACCAAGTTAGTAAAACTATTACGACGACTATTACAGCAGCAAGAACATAATTTTTGATAGGAATATATCTTTCATTCTTTTTTATGTTGCTCATAGTATCATATCCTTTCTATAACTATATTCTAACACATAATAGATTATTATGCAAAAGAGATTTTATACAATTTTTTATAAATGCCCAGAACATTTTTTTATTTTAGAATATTATATTTTAGGAGGATTAATTATGTTTTTTGAAGATATAATTTTTAATGTTAAAAATCAAATAAATAAAGTTAATTTATTTGATGCAAAAGATGGGTTTAGATGTGGAAATATGTTTAGAAATGAATATGTACCTTATAAGAATTATAAAGTAAAGGAATTAAGAGCTGATAATGAAGAAAATGAATTGTTAATAAGACTAAGTGAAATGGAGTTTGCTTTAAATGATTTAAGTCTTTATTTAGACTTACATCCAAATGATAAAGATTTGTATGATAGATTTAAGATATATGTTAATGAATATAAAAATTATTTAGAAGAATATGAAAAAAATTTTCGTCCTTTGAATTTATGTTCAACCTACTCTAACATGTATGATTATTATAAAAATCCTTGGCCATGGGATAATGATGGAGGGATTAAATATGTATAAATATGAAAAACATTTAGCTTTCCCAGTAAATATTAAGAAAAAAGATTTAAGAATGGCTAAGTACATTATAAGCGCTTTAGGAGGATATGCTGGTGAATTAGCAGCTGCATTAAGGTATTTTTCGCAAAGTTTTGCAATGCCTGATGATAAAGGAAAATCTTTACTTAATATGATTGCAACTGAAGAATTGGGACATTGTGAAATGATTGCAACGATGTTTAGACAATTAATAAAGAATGCTTCATTAGAAGAGTTAGAAGCTGCTGGTTTAGGGGAATATTTTGCAGAACATGGCAAGGGAGTATATCCATTAAATCCGTCTGGTGTTCCTTTTACAGTTGATTATTTAGCGTCAACAGGTAATCCAATTGTCGACTTATGCGAAGATATGGCAGCCGAAGAAAAAGCACGTGCTGGATATGAAAATCTACTTGATTTAGCAACTGATCCTGATTTAATACAACCATTATTATTTTTGAGACAAAGAGAAATTATTCATTATAATCGTTTTAAAGAGTTATATGAAGATTATAAAAAGACATTAAAAAAATAGCTATCTAGCTATTTTTTAAAATATCTAAAATTTTTTGAGAATCAATAGTTGGAAGTTCTTCACCTATTAAACCAATTAAAGTATGAATACCATCTTCTTTATGAAAATCTGAACCAATTGTTGAAAGAAGATTATGGTCTTGAGCAAATTTATTCCAAAATTCAACTTCATTTATTTTATTGTTGTTACGATCGTGATAAATATAGTTACCTTCAATACCTAGTGGTTGCATATCTTGAATTAATTTCTCGATATCATCAAGAGTTAAATTATCCTCATATTTATATGCTACAGGATGAGCTAAAACTACTTTACCACCAGCTTTTTTAATTAGTTTTGATGCTTCACTTGGAGTGATGGTAGCTTTTTTTACATATGCTGGACAATTCTCGTTCATGATAGTTTCAATAAATTCGCCCTTATCTGGAATGTGTCCGAAAGTTTTAATTAAAAGTTCTTCGTTTTCAGAGTTATTAACAATGTCTAAGGCAATATGTGCTTTAGTAACAGCATCTATTTTATCAAGACTTTCGACATCTATTTTATAACCAAGTTCTTTTATTTTAGCGGATACATTGTATAAATAATCATGACGGGCATTTCTTAATAAACTTAATTGATTAAGAAGTTCTTTGTTTTGTAAATCAAAATTATAACCTAATACGTGAATACCACATTTATTTATCTTAGTTGATATTTCAACTGCAGGAATTAAATTTATTCCTTTTTCTTTAGCATAATTAAATAGATCTTCTGTATAAGCTGCTGTTGTGTCGTGATCGGCAATAGCAATAGTATCAACACCATTTTTTACAGCTTCATCTATGACTTGTTTTGGTGATAAAGCTCCGTCGGAACATGTTGTATGAATATGTAAATCAATTATTTTTTCCATGATTGTATTCTCCTATCATATGATTTTTTTAGTGAATTATTTTCAAAACGTCTTTTAACAGAATCTGATGATACTCGATTAAGTAATTCTCTTAATTCTTCTTCAGTATATAAGCTTCCAATAATTTTGCGTGAGAAATTTAATTTTCTCAGTATTTTTTCTTCAAAATTAAATGGTGTTAAGCTATACATGTAATCTAAAACAAAGTTATATGCTGTATCATCATATTGCCATGTTTTTCTTAATGAAACCGGATGAATCGGTAAATATGGTGCTTCTTCTGTTTCTTTAAACGACTCAAGAACAAATGGTATTTCATCTAATAATTTAGAAAGTTGGGAATATGGAATTATATGGATATCCAAAGGTAGTAATTTTTGAGGCATATTTCCTTTTTCTAAATCATCAGCTATTTCTTGAATATCATAAATTGTTTGAACCGGATTGACATCAGACGTATGCATATCTAACTTCGCAAATGATTGAGATAAAACTATTTGAGCAAGTTCAAAATAGCGATCAGCACAAACCATCCACATATCAATATCTGGCAGTCTATTTATTACTTTGCGTGGCTTTATTGTATCTTTGATTCGAGGACATGGTTTACATATCTGCTTTAAATCTGGCATTTCATCCCCTCTAGTTAATAGACATTTAGCACAAACCCAATCTGTTGCTCCCGTTTTTTTACTTTCATTAATTAATTCTTTATTATATCGAAGTTGCTCTGATATAATTGGTAATTCTCCTTCTAAATTAGAATCTAAGACATAGAAAGGATAGCCAGTACCAAACGATCCACAATAACCAGGTGTACAACTCATTACTTTATTAATTAATTCTATATTTTTAAGTAAATACCTTCTTTTTAAATCAGTATTATTTTTTTCAAACTTACTTGAAGCTAAAGCTGCTAGTTCACATATATTCATCATAATCCCCCCTTAATATTGCTTAGATTATAGCACACCATTAGATATTAGTAAAGTTTACCTTATTTTATGTAAAACACGATTATTTAATTCATCACATAAACTATAATATTGAGAGGCTTCTAAAATAGATGATTGTATTAGTGATGGGATAATAGATGAAGAATCTTTTTTGGTACTTGAGAAGTTACGAATAAACTTTGGACGAGAGATGATTGCATTACCTATTATATAGGTATCTTCTATTCCAAAATCCTTATCTAAAAGTTCTACAATTGGATGATGGACATCAGTAGATAATATGGCGCCAGTACTTTCAATTGGACTAGAAACTAATGGTACAATATTAGGAATATATTCATCTAATTCTTGATCTGAACATATAAATCTATCTTCACTTGCGACATCACGTTTTAAACGATGATTGTTGTTTTCATATTGCTCGTGAATATTTTGATATATTATTATTCTCTTTATTGTATTTAAAGGATTTTCTGTTTCACAGATACTAATAAATAATGAAACAGAAATATTATTTTCAAGTAATAAATCATAAATAGGAAGATAAGTGAAATGACATAGTAGATAGATATAGTTATTTTTCGTTAAATGATAATTTGCTAATACTTGAAGAATATTTTTTATTTTAGTTGGTGATTCGAAAAGAATTTGATCGTCATAGAATATGTTTTCGAATTCAATAATTGGTTCTAGTATGCTAACATTAGTTAAAATTTCGGAATATTTAGAGCCATATATATATAATGCTTTTTTCTTTAGGGTAGATAGTGTTAATGCTTTTTTACTTATTAGATCTTTGATGGATGTAATTTTATCAGGTGTTAAGGTTATTAAAATATCTATGTAATCATTAAAAATTTCTTCAATACTTAAATCGCATTCTAATAAAACGTTAATACTAGAAATCAAATCTGACTTTTTTTCTAATTCTGTTAGTAAACCATTATCTAAAGAATATGGATTATACCCTTTGTTAAAAAGAAATGTTGTTAAAGTACTACGATTTCTTTTTTGAAGAAGTGTTTCTTCTTCGGTAATAATATCCTGATATTGTCTTTCGATATGACTTTGAATAAGGTAATATAATTCTTCTAGTAGTCTAGGATCTAAATAACGATGCCAATTATCTGGTAGATTTATTAAAGTAGATAATTCATTTTCTTTTTTTATGACTTCTAAAGTGTATTTTTTTCTTTTATCTAAAATACTACGTCGTTCTTTTAATTCAGTATTTTGTTTTTCTACTTCGTTTTTTAGGACATCTAAAAACACTTTAAAACCACTATTATTAAAAATAGAAGTTAATTGTTTTTGACGATTAGCTTGGATTATTTTTTTACCTTTGTTGGAGATAATTGGTGATATTTCATCAGGTTTGTCTATAGCTTTTTTTAGATTATCTTTTAATTGTAAAAAATTATACATGACATAATAAACTATCTTAAGATTATAGTTTAATGAAAGGACAGATAAATTTAAATTATTAAAATTATCTAGGTATTTATAATTTTCTAAATTACCTTCCGAACTTGTGTGATTATATAATTCTAATAGATCTTTAGCATGAGGTGTATATTCCCAACTATTTACAATTGGTTTCAACTCATCTAAATCTTCAACATAATTATGAAATAAGGATCTATTATCGGTATTAGTTACAAATAATGAAAGTAGGAAAATATAATAATTTGGAATACTAATGATAGTTTCAGGGTCAGATGATAGCAATTTTATGACCTTATTATAATACTTTGTGAATTCTTTATTTTCACATTCTGATAATAGTGAGTCAGTGTCTTCTAGAGATTGATTAGCTAATTCAATAATATTTTTTATATTATTCATAGTAGTCACCTACTTTCTTATATATCATTCCCTGTTCTAAAAGAGAATTTATTTGTCCAACTAATTCAGCTTGTTCGATATAAAAATCAGGAGAAGATATTTGAGTTTTTAAATACTCTATATTTTCGAAGTAACGATTTATAGCTTCGCGATAATAGTTTTCAATTTTAATACTTTTTTGTTTATCTTTGTAAAAAAGAGAGCAGATAAAAATATAGTTACTTTCAGCAACATATAATATACGAATGCCGTTAGGATGACGATATTCAAATAAGTTAATATTATCAAAGCCAGAAATTGTTTTAGTGTCTCTAGTTTTTAGAAAATAACCATCAAGAATTTTATCAATTGTATTTTTTATTTCTTTGCGATTTTCAATATATCTTAATATATCTTCATGTAAGTAAGACGTTTTTTTGTGTGGTAAAAGGATAATATTAGAAAGTTCAGGAGTTGTTTCAAGAGGAACTAATTCTTCTTTTTCTTCTAAAGAAAGTAAAAACTTAATAATATCGGCCATTTTACTACTTTTGTTTTGAAGATCTGTTATATCGTAAGATGGATTAGAAATAATAATTCTCCTTATTTCGGCATCTATGTTATTTTTTTCTTTATAGGCATATAGTTTAATTAATTTAATATCATTATGTGATAAAGATGATAACTTTTTTTCTAATTCTTCATCTAAAGGACTAAAAGATAATAAATCTACATATGATTTTATATCAATAGATATCTTTTGAGGAACATTAGTTTCATTGTCTTTTTCTGGAATAATAGATGAGTGTGAATATTTAATATCTTGTACTTTAGCTAGTGATTCTTTAAGGCTTTTTAAGTTTTCTTTTCTTTTTTGAATTATTTCTTGATTATGAATTATTACATATCTTAGACATTCAACGATAATTGCGCTATTGTCGTTAGTAATATTTTCATATATATAATCATATGGATTAGAAATAAAAGATTTTTCCTGATTTAAAATATCTAAAAATTGGTTAATTGCTTGTTCTATTTCATCCATAAAAACCCCTCTTTTCTGGAGTTTATTATACAAATTATTATATTTTTGTCAAATTATTAAATAAAAAAAAGACCTTTTTAGGTCTTATTACTAAATTTTATTAAATTTATTATTTTTCTTAGCCATTGCGACAGCACTAATAGCTATTAAAGCTCCAGCTATTAAAACAATATATGATACAAATGCTCCAGTATCAGGAACGTCGATAATTTCATCTGGTACTGATTTCATATGTAATTCTGTACAGAATGTATGACCACCTTCTAATAATGCTGTATTATCATTTCCACATTCTTCTTTGTCGCCTGATATACATGATTGATAATTTTCATATTGAGATTTATTTTCAATATTCCATACTTTAACACAAACCTCACCACAATCGTTTGTTGCTGTTGATGATTCGTCTAATTTTACTCTTAATGAACCAAATGTCCCATATGAAGCGCTATCAGTATCTGGTAATACCTCTTGAACAGCTTGTGATAAGTTACTTTTCATTGATGCTTGAGTAAAAGCGTCGTTATCTGTTGTTGAGTAATATACAGCACATCCATAATCGGCAGGTGTTTTTCCGTCAGTATCAGTGTTTACATTACATCTAAATTGAATTTTTTCACCAGAAATTTTTAATTCAGCTGTTCCTTCAGTTCCACTTGTTGTTGAAACTTTAGTAAAAGCACTATCTGCTCCTGATAAATTATCTTTAACTGCAGCACCTTCTAAACGTAAATCTTTAGTTGAAAATGCTTGAGCAACGAATCCATGCAATGATCCGCTTCCATCACTATTTCCAGATGGACGACCAATAATGAAGCAATCTGTTTGTTGACCAGGTTCAAGATTATTAGGATTACATACTAAACTAACATTTACTAAGCTTAAATCTGCAGCGTTAACAGCAGAAGCAAATGAAAATGTACATATTCCTAATACTACAGCTAATAATACTTTTTTTATTTTTTTCATAATACCTCTCCTATACTTATTTTTCCTTATTCTGATAATATTATAACATGAAATTTTATATTGTGTTAATTTTTTTTGAAAAACTTATTTTTTATGTTATTATATTTGTGTAGAATAAATTGTGGTGAGCGTATGAAAAAGATAACAATAGCAATAAAAGACAATTCACTTATTTTTAAGTTTCGAACCAATAAACCTGTTGGTCCTAACCTACTAAATACGAATGTTATTTCAAATAATGAACTAGTATTTAGCGACGAATATATAAAAGAAAATAGTAAATTAGTTAGTTTGTTCATATGCGATTTATTTAAAGAAAGAGAAATAAAAGAAGTTGTTATAAGTAATAATGAATTAGGTATTTTGATGATTGATATAATCAAGAAACTACCAATAATTGAAAAATTGATAATAATGGACGACGATAATTTGTCATACTCAATGTGTGAAGTAATTGTAAAGTCAAAGAACATTAAAGTATTAGATTGTTATGGAATTCCACAATTTATGATTGAAGAACTAGATAATCATGGTATAAAAGTAAATTCTCGTAATGAAGTTTTATTTACTAGTAATTTTATGGCCGAAAATAATTTAACTTCATTTTCAAAAATATATTATAAAACTAATATTAGAATTAATGATGTTTTAACAAGAGAAGATATTGAAGATATTAAAACTTTTTTAGCAATCAATAAATATTTAAAAGTTATTCATTTTGATAGATATTCAAGTGATAATATAAATTTAATTGTATCTTTATTAAAAAACGCCAAAGTAAAAAATAAAGTTATTCAAATACATGATGATTTAGATGATGCTAATGCTATTACAAATTTAAGAAATTTAAATAAAGAATTAAAGAAGAAATATAGATTAAAGATATCATTGATTTATTCTAAAGATTATTTGGAAAAGAATTATTTACAACAAATTATCTTTACAACATTAAAAATATGCGCATTGATTATTTTTGCAATAGTAGTTTCAGTATGTGGTTATATCTTATATAATAATCACGTTTCAGAAACCAAAATAAAACAGATAAAAGATGATATTGAAGATATTATGAGTGAGGAATCAACCGATAATAAAGAAAATAATGTAATTAATTCTTATGACAAATTAAGAGAAATCAATTCTGATATCGTCGGCTGGTTAAAAGTACCTGGAACGAATATTGATTATCCGGTAGTTAGAACAACTGATAATAGTTATTATTTAACGAGAAATGTCTATAAAGAAAAAGATTATAATGGATGGGTATTTATGGATTATCGTAATAGTATTGATATATTAGATGATAATACTATTATATACGCTCATAATCGATTTACTAGTGGTGTAATGTTCGGTACTTTACCAAAAATTCGTAAGAAGGATTGGTTAAAGAAAAAAGAAAATCACTATATAACATTTAATTCTTTATATGAAGAAGGTACATGGAGAGTCTTTTCTATTTATGGAATAGATGTAACTAGTGATTATTTATTAACTAATTTCTTAGATAAAGACGAAAAAATGGAATTCTTAAATATGCTTAAAGATCGTAGTGAATACGACTTTGGGGTAGAATTAGACGAAGATGATAAAATACTAACTTTATCTACTTGTTTAGACAATAATGAGAGATTTGTTGTGCATGCTGTTTTAGTAACAGATGAGGAAAGTTAAAGGCTTAAAAAAATATTTAAGTCTTTTTTAGTGTTATGTTATAATAATAAGTAATAATATGGAGGGGCTACGTATGAATATAGATGACTTTAAAATAATATTAGAAGATATAGTACATACTACTTTATATGTTTCAACAGATATTTCTAAAAAGCAAAAGGATAATTTAAAAAAATTAAAAGAATATTTGCATAATAGTAAAAATTTTATTGATGATTTAAGAACATTATTACAAACCAGAAATAGTGAAAATTACTTTGCTTATGATAAGTATATTAATTGCTTTTTAACTGACAGTAATATTGAAATAAGATTAGATATTCTAAATAACCAAGATAAATATGAAGATATTATTAGAGATAATAAATTGTTTCTTAATATTTGGGATACTTTAAAAACTAATGAAAAAGTTGAATATTTAGAGAAGAAGAAAAAATTAACAAGTATCGATTTATTATTAATTAATAATGAAATATCTGATACCGGTAATTTTAAAGATAATATAATATTAAATGAAATACTTAATAATGAAGTAATAAGAAAAAAGATTGACCCTTTTACAATTAATCTTCATTATTCTTATAATATCTTAGGATTGATTAATCTAATTGATTTTGAAATGTGTAACATTTTAACAAAGGATTCATATACTAAGTTGTTATTAAAAAAATGTAAATCATTTGATGATTTTTTCAATCTATATGAAAGTAATAAAAAAATTTATAATTTGATTGCTAATAATAGTTTAATATTTGATAGTTTAGACAATGAAAAAATTTATAATTTTATTTTAGATAATCCAAATTTTATTGGTAAATTTAATAATAAGTATATGGATTTATTTAATATAATGGAAATAACTAAAATAAGTAAATTAAAGACATTAGATAATGATGCTTTAAGTGCTATACTACAAAAATTATATAAATATGACGAAAAAAATGCCAATAATTATTTTAGTGAAGAAAATTTAAAGAAATGTTCAAAACATAGTATTATACTCTACCCTTTTAATGATTTAAGTACAGAATTACAGACTAAAATATTCAATAATTATAATTTATTTAATCGTTTTCTAGATACTGTAATGATAGAAGCTATTAATAATCATTTTAAAGAGGAAGATATAGTTAATATTTTACGTAATGATACATTTGTTAATGATATGAGTTCTTATGCGATAGAATTATTAATTAATAAATTGAGTTTTAAAGCAGCTTTTAATATGCTTCAAAGGAAAATAATTTTTGATAAGTTAAATAATTTAAATGTAAAAATTGATGTTAAAGATACTATTTTTATTAAAGGTTTTCTAGATAGCCCAATATTGGTTTATAAATCAGAGCACAATATGTTATATGATATGTTATATCTTTTAGTAAAAGATGAGGTTATATATTATCTACAATTACCTTATATAATGAATAAATTAAGTAATTATGAAATAACTAATTTAATTTTGAAAAAAGATATTAAGTTAGCTGATTTTATAAATAATAGTGAACTAAGAAAAAAATTTAATCTTACAGATTTAATTCAATTAATTGATAAAAGTTTTGAAAAGCAAATTGATTTAACAATTTTTGAAAATCGTGAATTAGCTAAAGGTATATTTAACTTAAGTGATAAACAATTTGATGAAATAAACTTTGGTGAAGTGAACTATTTATTTGAAACAGTTAGAACTAAATCTGTTTTGTCTAAGCAAGAATCTAAGGTTACTGTTTTAAGTTATAAAAGTGTTTTAACTAGTTATTTAATTTTAGGACTTGATGAAACTATTAAACTAATAAATGATGGGGATAAAGATGTTTCTTTAGATGAAATTAAAGCATTACAAGAAGAAGTTGTAAATGAAAAGCTATTATTATTTAAAGAAAATAATTCTTCAGTATTTCAAAATATGGCAAAAAAAATAACTAAAAATTTAAAAGAAATTGGTTATGTAGATGATATTAGTTTATTTGCTAAAAAAGTTAGAGAAAACACTTATTTAGATAATTTATTATATTTAATGTTAGATAATAATTTTGATTCTTATAACGGAATAATAAAAACATTATACGGGTATGTTCAATATTCTAGTTATGATGAATATGCATCTAAAAAAGAAATATATGATTATGCAAAAAGTTTTATTACTTTATACTTAGAAAATAAAGCTAAAGAATATAACGATACTTTTGAAGCTATTATTTTAAAGAATTTTAAAGTACTAGAAAATGTTATTTATAATAAGAGAAAAGAGATAGGTAAAGAGTTTGTTAATAAGTTGAAATTTAAATTATTTGTTAGAGCATTAACAGATCCTAATAAAGAATCATATAGTCCTTATTTTAGAGATAATTATCCTATTAATGATTTAAAGAAAAAATATATTAATTATATTGCTAATGAAGATGTTGATTTTGATAGTATTTTAGAACACGTATTAACGCCAATTGTAAATGATCGTTTCGATATAGAAAATTGCTTGAATAAATTAGGTATTCATAAACCAAAGGAAACTGATGAATATACAAAATATTTAAACGACTTAAAAAGTATTACTTATCTAAACGATAAAATTGATAAATACAAAGAAATTTATCAAGAAGATAAAATTATTATGATAATGAACTATATATGTTATGGAACTAGTATTCCTTTTGTTATCAAAAAGAAAAAAATGAAAGAGTTAAATAAATTAGCTGATATTATAGAAAATCTAGATGGTGAAATATATATTGATAAATCAGCTTTAAAATTTATCTATAAAGATAATATGGATATTTATAATATTGAAGAGATTATTGAATATAATAATTATGTTGATATATTGAATGGAATCATTACAAAAACTAAACATTATATAGATCGTAATATGGATAATGCTAAAATTAAAAACTTCTTTGCACATGATTATTTTAAAGCAGTAAATACTGATAACTGTAAATTCCCTATTACAAATTATTATTATGAACCAAAGAAACGTGTTTTCTCTTTAAGTGACTTAGAAAGAATATTTAATGGATATGATTTGAGTCAGTATAAAAAAATAAGTAAATCATTAAGTAATTTCTTATTTACTAAAAAAAATTTAATTATGGTTGCTGATGGCTATTATGAAGGTGTAGTTGATAATTTAGGCATTATTATATCTAAATGGGATAAGATAGAAAAATACGTCAAGGATTTAGGTAAAGATTTGGATAGTTTAACTCTTATTGGAGCTGAGAATATCTTAACGTTAATAAATTTTGAAGATAATACATTAGGTAGAACAATTGATAGAGAAATTATTAAAGGAATATGTGAAGATGGATATTATGAAGTTAATGATTTGAATAAACGAATAAAAATATTAATTAATTTATTTGAAGACTCATTTAAAAGAATAACTAGTACTATACCTTATTTGTGTTATAAAGATGATATTTATAAAGTTGAGATTCTTGATAATTATAAACAAGATAAACTAAAATGTTTAGGAAATTCTTTATATAAAGTCGGAGCTATTGGTAATGATTTCTTACACTACTCTATTTTAAATAAAAATGGTTTACAAATAGGAATTTATAAAGATAATATTTTAGTTACTAAAATATATGGTGTAAGAAATGGGAATACAATTTACTTAAATAGTTTAGAAGGAAATGGAGATTCTAATTATAATGAATTATTACGTTTGTTTGCTAATGAATTAATTAGTATTACAAGAGATGAATTAGAACCTATCGAGTTTGTTACAATTGTTAATAATGATAAATATACTAGTCGTAATGGTTTAAAATTAGATAAAACAATTTGTCCAATTATAAACGATCCTATAAATAAGACTTATTATGATTATGAGATTTTTAGTGATAATAAGAATTTATTGAATCCTGATGATATATATACTAATTATAAAGATAATATCAGTACTTTACTTGCTAGTAGTCTAGTAGTAGATAAAAACAATTTTAAATATTATGATGCTGAAGATAAATATTATCGTCGTCGTAATAATGCTGTTAAACTAAGTAATAATGTAAATGAAGAATATTTAAAAAGAATTGATACTATATTATATTTATGTAAAAAAGAAGATGACTCAGTTAATATAGATAATATTAGTTTAAGTAATATTGATACTATATATTTAGGCGATGATTATGTTATATTAGTTACAGAGAAAAACAATGTAATAAAGTATATATTACCATATGATGAAAGGGCTACTAAAGAAGTTGAAATGATATTAGATACAATAGAAAAAGACATTAATTAATGTCTTTTTTTAAGTAATTAGAAATAATTTGGTAGTTTTCTTGAAGACGCTTATCTTGATTATTAATTTTAAGGGCTTTTTTTATGTAACGGAGTGATTCTTTAAATTTATTATTATAGTAACAAGCAATAGATAGTAAATCATATATTGTTTCATTCCATGCTCTTTCTTCATTAATATATGAGATAGTTTTTTCTTTTATCTTCAATGCTTGTTTTAAGTATTTTTCGCTTTCAGAATAATTATTTATAGAATAATATAAGTATCCTAAGTCAAAATATGGTTCTCTAAGATATGGAGCTTCTTTAATAGCTTTTTTATACCACATTACTGCTTCTTCAAGATAGTTCTTTTGATAATATGAATAGCCAATATAACGCATAGAAGCACAACGTTCATCTTTCCATGTCGCTGATGGTAACTCTAAATGTTTATGAAGGGTGTCAATAGCCTTATCCCACATTTTATAATACATATATTCACGACCTAGATAATGAGTATTACGATCGTTACTTGGATCCTCCCTAACAGAAAGTTCTAGTAATGGTAAATAAGAACTTCTTTTTTTTGTAAAATCTTGATAATGATTTAAAACAATACCTGGGATGATTATTTCTTTTTCTTCTTGTGAAGATACTAGAATTTCATGAACTGCATTTACCCATGAATAATTATTTCTTGTATGGATTTTATTAAGGTAGAATGTCGTTCCTGGATTGCCATAGGAATCAAAGCTCCAATTATATAAGTATCTTGCTCTTGTAGTGTCATGATGCCAATTATCTTCGAGTATTTTTCGCCACCCTTTTTTAAAGCGTTCGTCTAAATCGGTACATACACAGATATCTGTATCAGAACTTACATATGATAATGATTTATTACGTGCTACATCAAAACGCCAAGGTTTAATTTGTTCACAATAAACTTTTATTTTAGGACATTTTTTAAGTAAACTTAGTGTTTTATCTGTGGAACCAGTATCAAGAACTACTATCTCATCAGCTTCTTTCATAGAATCATACCATTTTAAGACGTTTATTTCTTCATTTTTAGCAATTGCATAAACAGTAATTTTATATTTTGTCATTTTATCACCTAATATACTTTATGTTAAGTAGTAATTATATTTACAGAAAATAATAAAAATATGATATAATTATTTATAGTAAAGGGTTGTTAGCTTATGGATAATAAAAAAAAGAACGTTATTGAAAAGTTTAAAGATAAAATATCTAGTATTAAAGTTAACTTAGCTCAAAAAAAAGCTTTAAAAAAAAGTAAACCGAAAGTGAGCTTAGGAGTAAGAATAAAACAAAGAATTAACAAAATTAAAAGTTATTCATTTTCAGATGTTATTAATTATATATTCCATTCTAAAAAATTTAAAACTAATACCCTATCCTTATTAGTAATTGCTCTTTTTATTGTTACAACTGTTAATGTTTTAGCTCTTATTTTGAACTTTATTGGTGGTCATCAAAGTACAAGATATTATATTGAAGATAATATTAAATATTTAGAAATTGATAATGGATATATAACAGAGAAATTAATTGTAGAATCAGGTGATCTTTTACCAGAAATTAAAGATTATTTTAATGAAAGCTATGAGATAAATGAAGATGCTACTATATCTTATTATTCTGGTAAAAATGGTATTACAATTGAAAATTTTACATATGAAAAAGATGGAAATTTATACGTAAGAGGAGTTCAAGAGATTGATGTCATTATAAATAATGGTAAAGAATATACAACAAAGTTGGTTATAAGAGATACAACAGAACCTTTTGTAACTTTACAAGATTTAACTATTACAGAAGGAGAATCACTTGATCCAAATTCTTTTGTCAGTATATATAATGATAATAGTCAGATAACTGAGTATGATGCATATTTTCCTGAAAGTACCAATTTTTCTAGTGCTGGTGTTTATGATATTAAAATAAAAGTATGTGATTATAGTAATAATTGCGTAGAAGGAATTTCTAAATTAACAGTTAATAAAGGTGACTCGGAAAATATTTCGGTAGGAAATAACAACAAAAATGAAACTTCGTCCTCTTCTGGTGGAAGTAAGCCAAGTGGTTCTTCTGGTAATAAAAATAATAATTCCTCTAGTTCATCTGGATCTTCTGGTTCATCTGGTTCATCTGGTAATAATTCAGGATCTAGTAGTGGTGGTAGTAAGCCGGATGACACTACTCCACCTAGAGTATTTGTAAAACAAATAACAAAGAAAAATAGTATTTATAAATATGATGATCATTATGGTGCTCGTTTAAATTATTATGCTAGTACAGTGACTTATAATTTATATAGTGATGGCTATTTAGAAACAGTTAATTTTAGTGGTAATACTTATACAGATTTTGATCCTTCAGGATATGTTGGTAATTTTAAAGAATTAAAACAAGAAGCAACAACATATATGTCGACAAATAAGGATGCTATTAACAATGCTACTAATCTATTCTTACAAGAAACTAATAAAGTAAGAAGTTCAGTTGGTGCTGGTAATTTAACAATTAATGCTGATTTAAATAAAATGGCTTTAATGAGAGCAATGGAAATTGCATATAGTCAAGTTATCACTTCTAGTGATGGAAAACATATTAGACCAGATGGTAGACGATTTGATACTATGTTTACTGATTATGGATATCGTTCTAAAACACGTGGTGAAAATGTTGCTTATTCTAGTTCTACTACGACAAATTATAATGCTTTTTTATCATTAAAAAATTCATCTGGACATTATAAAAATATGATAATGAAAGATTATAAGAAAATAGGAATCGGTAAATTTACTTTTTATGGTAAAACATATTGGGTTCAATTATTTTCAGATTAAAAGGATGTTTGTAACATCCTTTTTTTATGGTCCTGTTGGGCCTGTTGGACCGGTTGGACCTGTTGGGCCTGTCGCTCCAATTGGTCCGGTTGGACCTGTTGCTCCTTCTAATCCTTGAGCTCCTGTAGGTCCTGTTGGGCCGGTTGCTCCTGCTAAACCTTGAACTCCGGTTGGACCTGTTGGTCCGGTTGCTCCTGCTAAACCTTGAGCTCCAGTTGGACCTGTTGGACCAGTTGCGCCTGCTAAACCTTGAGCTCCAGTTGGACCTGTTGGGCCGGTTGCTCCTGCTAAACCTTGAGCTCCAGTTGGGCCTGTTGGACCGGTTGGGCCTGTTGGACCAGTTGCTCCTGCTAAACCTTGAGCTCCAGTTGGACCTGTTGCACCACTAGGAATTGTTATATTAAGAATGTAGTTAGGTGGTGTTCCTGTTATAGATGCAGCTGCTGACGTTCCTGGGTTTCCAGTTGATACAGTACCTATTGCTAAAGTTATTGCTGCGCCTGTTGGACCGGTTGCTCCAGTTGGGCCGGTTGCTCCAGGTGTTCCTTGGATACCTTGAATTCCTTGTGGACCTGTTGGACCGATTGGGCCTTGAATTCCTTGTACTCCTTGGATTCCTTGTGGACCTGTTGGACCAGTTGCTCCAGCAGGACCGGTTGGACCTGTCGGACCTGTAATTCCTGATGACACATCTCTAAATCCACAACAACAGCCACTAGAAGGATGGGTTTTACTATAATGATTTACTTTTTTTACAGCATTTTCAAATAAACAATTATTACTCATAATTACCTCCTCAATTTATTTTATTCATCTTTTTAAAATATGATTAGGTAATTAAAAAAGATTTACCCTATTTCGGTAAATCCTTCTTTTATAAGATATGGTTCAATATCTTCAAAATGACTATAATTACTTCCTACTACGGTAACAGCAGTTTTGTGTGTAATAGTTTTTTCAGCATCATTGAAAGTATAATTTGCTTCACCAGTTAAAGCTGTTTTATCTTTATTATATTTTTCTTCATCTTGATATATCATTTTTTCTTCATATGTACCGTTAATTAATAATGAATAATCACGGAATTTAGCAAAATGCAAATCATATGTTTCATCTTTTTCGTAACCAAGTTCCCAATCATAACCGGTATGTTTAGTATAAACGTGAACATTACCTTGTGATTCAATTATTAAACTAGCTTTTTTAGTTGTTGTATTTTGAAAAGCATCTGTTGCTACGACATAAACAACATATGAGCCAGCAGTTGTGTATTTAACATCAGTTTCAGCATCTTGGAATGAATAATTGCATCCACTTAAATCACGACAATTTTCAACAAAAGTACTTGCATCGTATGTTTGACCTTCTACTATAGTAACATTTCTTATTTCTAAAGTTGGACTTGTTGTGTCTTGAACAATGACTTTACCTTGTTTTGTTACTCCTTTGTAAGTCACACTGAAATTATATTCTCCTGGTTCTTCAACGATGACTGACGATAAATCAAGGGCATATTGTAGTTCATCGACAGTATCTCCTACTCCTGGTTTAACGTAACTACTTGTCTGGTATGGCAATGCTTCTCCTAATTCGACAGTAACTGTTAATGGTTGAAAGTCCATTTCTGTTTTTCGATGTGTAAACCAGTAAGCAAAGCCACCAACAAAGATTATTGTTAATAGGGAGAAAAAAGCAACATAATTTTGAAATTTTTGCGCAGCTTTAGTATTTTTCTTCTTTTTAAATTTATCATTTTTACGATTTTTTCTTCTTTGCTGTTCTTTTTTTCGTTCTTCAATATCAATCTGATCTGGATATTTGGCATTAGGAGATAAGGTTACTTCTCCTTCATTATTTAGAGTGGCAATTGAAATAGACCCATCACTTTTTAAGCTATTATCTTTACTAATTAATTCTACAGAATTTTCAGCAGTACTAGTTCCTTCGTCAAAATGAGGAATTATTGCTGATAGGTCACGTTTTTTTTCTAACTGTTCTTCGCTTTCATCAAGCATTGTTGGCATTATTGTGGCACTAGTTTCTTCAGGTGTTGTATTTTCTATTGGTTTTTTATCTTTTTTTGAATCATTCATAAAATACAACTCCCTTCTTAGTATTCTCTATTATAAATATACACTTTTTTAAGTATTTTTTCAATATAAAAAGCATCATGAAGATGCTTTCTAAATTTAACGAGTACGTGCTTTACCTTCTTGATTAAAGTCATATTCATATAAGACATCTGTTCCTTTTCTATTTTCTGTTGGAATTCTTATTTCAATCTTATAATTTTTATATTCGTCATTATTTAGTAAGTCTCGATCATCTTTGAAGGCAATTACGTGTTCATCTTGGCTATTGTCTATTTTTTGAGATGTACGACTACGAACATTGTCTTTATTTACTAAGCTTAGCTTAGCATTTAATTGACTTAATTTTTCTTTTAGTTGTTGACTATATTTTATTTTTATTCCACTCTTTATTAAAGAGATTGTTACGCCATCAGCGATTCCAATAAAGTCTTTTTCTTTGTTAACTAATTGAACTTTGTTACGCGGATTGAAAACTAATTTACGGTTTGGATTAACTTTTCCGTTTGGAACTTTAACAGTAACAGATGGTCCTTCGTTAGAAGCTGAAGGATTTGGTTGTGGCTGCGGTTTAGGCTTTGGTGTTAGCGTTACCTTTTCATTATTTTTTATTTTACGAAGATTTTTACGCCATTCTTTCTTATTGTTTCTTCTATTTTGTAATTCTTTAACAATATCTATTTTACTTGTACGACATTCTTCTATCAAACGACGATTAACAAGTGAATTTTTAGCTTCTATATATTTTAGTAATTCTTTTATTCGAGCATTTAATTCAGTTAATCTTATTTGATCAGCATTTTCTCTTTCGTTAGCTAAATCAATTATTTCTTCTTCAGCTTCAATAATGTCTTGATCTACTTTAGCAATAAAATCTTTATAATCACTGTTAGAATTATCAAAAATTATATCATTTATAGTAGCGTTTTTTACTTTATCAAAAGATAAAATATATTTATGATACTTATTTAAGAAATTTACACTACTATTTGAAAGTTCAACTCTCAATCTCATTATATCTTGATCAAGTTTTTGAGCCTCATTCTCAAAATTGATACAACCTTGAATATTAGTTATATCTGTTACAAATTCACGTGTATTATAGATATTTATAAGTTCTATCTTTTTATTAATAGCATCGATATTGCTTAGATATAAGTTAATATCATTTTCTTCCTCAACACTAGGGCTACTTGATGGATTTGGTGTTGGATTTGGTTTTGGTTTTGGTTGAGGATTTGGTTGAGGGTTTGGTTGAGGGTTTGGGTTTGGCTTTGGATTTTTCTTTTTTAATTCTTTTACTTTATCGATTAATGCTTGAGGAACAAGTTGTTCTGAATATTCAGGTAGTATATCATTATTGTATTTAATATTTAAGTAACCTGTTTTATCATCAAAAGTTACTGATTGAAGATATTTTTTATCATAGTTATTTTTTAAGTTTTTAATTTCTTTTATAACTGTCTCATAATCAGCAAGAAGAGTTGGACTATTATCCTTTTGAGCATTTAAGCGACTCATTTTACTTCTTATTAATGTTACTTTATCTATTAATGCTTTCATTGAAGAACAAAATTCTTTTGAATATTTTTGATAAAAAATCTGTTCCATTTGACTAAATATGTCATCTTTTATTAATTCAATCTCATCTTTTGATAGTAAATTAAATTCTGATGTATCTACGTCAGCAGTTGGGTTTGATTGCTCTAATCTTTTTAAACATTCACTTAAATATCCAAAGTGATTTGCATAGAAAGTTTTACATTTTAATTTTAAAGCATCTCTTTGTTTATCTTTAGCTTTTTTATTATTTTTGTCAGCTTTCATTTTTTGAATTACTTCATCACTAACAATTTGTTTTTTAAATTGGGCAATTACATTATTTGGATAATCTATTGTAATTTTCTGGCTTTCTTCATTAAAATCGACTTTAATTCCTATAGAAGTTCCCTTGATTTTCATTTCTTCAATTAATGATATTGTTTTACGATATGCATCTTCAAAATATGGTGAATTATAACCAAGTGTTTGAAGGTTATTCATAGCTTCAGACAATTTAGCATTATATTCTATACAATAATCAACAACTTCTTTACCATAAGTTGTATAAATTTCATTATCTAATTCCGTTAATTTATTTGTAATGAAATCTTGACATTCTTTTGGATCTAGAGAGGAATATTTTTTAGATATTTCTTTAATACTATTTCTTAAATTTTCGTATTTATCATGATTGTCTTTATAATTTTCAATATTAGTTATAAGTTCTATATAATATTGTTTTAATTGAGGAAGAGCTTGAGTAACTTCGTTTTCAAATTGAGCTTTTAAATTATTTCCTATTGTCTTTGGATATTTATAATAACTCATTGCATCTAGTACTTCTTGCGGATCTACGACGATTTCTTTTAGAAATTCTACTATTTGATCTATTTTAGATAAAAATTCGCTAGAGGTTGACTTTTTAATAAGATCTTTTTTCTTTTTAGCAAGTAAGCCAACGTATTTTCTCATATTCTCATTTTTTAAATATGAAATTTTTAATTCTTTTTTTGTAAAGTCTTCATATTCAACTTTCACTTTATTCAAATAAAGGATAGCTTCAGCAAGATTAGAAATAGTTGTTCCCGTTTTAAGAGTTATTGATTCATTAGAATTTTTTATAAGTGAATTAAAGTTTTGTTCGAACGAACTGTTGCCAGGAGTTAAATTGTCTATATTATTTACTATTTCTTCTAAAATATCAGTAATATTTTTGATTCTTTGATTTACTAATGGCTGAAGTTCTGTGACATTTTTGTAAATGATTTGAATGTGTTCTCTTGATTTTTCTAAATCAGCAAGTTCTTTAATTCTCTTATCAAAGATAGTTATCCACTTAGAAGATGTTTTAGCTTCCGTACTATTAGGATCAACACCATTATATTGACTAGACCAATATTCTATTATACTGCGCGCTTCATCTACTTTCTTTCCACGATACGCATCTTCAGCTATTTTGATTATATTTTCTTCAGACATATTAGGACCTCCTTGACTTCGCTTAGAACTTTTATGTAAATCATCTGGATTAATTCCAAATTTATTTTCGGTATCTTCACCCATTTCTTTTCCTCTATCTCTAAAATGTTTTAGGGCTGATTTTTTAATACCACTAAAAAGCTTAACTCCTTTTTTGACCATATATATTCCCCTTTCTAATAATTTTATTAAACTACTAAACTCTTAATAAAATTAGATACTTTTTCTTTATCATAAGGATCTGTAATATCAACTAATTGGTCATATCCTTCGCTATCTTTTACAACGTATGAAGCTAATATATCAACAGTTCCGTTTTTATTATCTAAAGAATATACGGCATACTCCTTACCATCTATTTCAACTACTGATAATAATTCAGCATCAACAATTTCGCCTGTTTCAATTTCTACTTGGAATTTTTGATTAGTATCTCCCATAGTTTCCCCTCCGCTTTCTTTTTGTTTTAATTATATCATAAATATCATATTTTAACTATGTTTTATTATAAACAATTCTAATTTTAGATAGATGTTTTTTTAATATATATTCTTCATGTAATTCGTCTTGTTCGAAAATTAATAATTCAGCAAATTCCCAAATATTAAATGAAGCAATGAACGAAACAACCTCATCGATGTAAGGCATAAAGTTATATTGATAACAAATAAAAAGAATTAGGAAACTTATTATACCACTAATTAAGAAAAAACGAGTTTTTCTTTTCATAGCATTTAATTCCATTTCTTTTGTTACTGTTTCTAAACTAAAATGATTTTTTATAAGACGACGAAGAAGTATTTTTTCTCCTGATGTAAAAGTATTATTATGTATTTCTAAAACTAAAGGATATTCTAGGGGAATATATGAGGCATGTCTTTCGATGAAGTCATATAATTCTTGTCTTAAAATTATTTTATTATCAGGAGAAAATTCATTTTTAATACTATTTAAGTCTTGTATTTTTAAGTCTATGTAAGCTTCATTATCTCTTAGACGTAAACCATTTATTTTTTTATAATTTTCGAATTTTTGTCTTTGATATTTTTTCAATTTCTCTGATTTTTTCATAATATTTACTTTCTTGTATCGTTATAATATTGAAATTCGGAAAGTTGTTCAGCTAAAAAAGTTAATTCATCATCATCTGGATCATCTATTTGATCAATCATATAAAGTAATTCACTCATTGTACTACATTTACTAACATCAATATTATATTTTTCCAAAGTGTTAACTTGATTATCGGTTAGTAATAGTCCATTGTTACGAGCCTTTAACATGTTCTTTTCATAATCTTTTAAACCAACTAATTCTTCAATTTCGTCATTAGTCATTTCATTTACCATTTGAGCACCTTCTATTCTATTATTAGTATAACATAATTTGTTATTTTAGTCTTAATTAAGTAAATGTTATTTTTTTAATTCTTCAATTGCACGAGCGAGTCCTAAACGACCATATTCGTAAGTTAAACCACCTTGTTGATAAGCTATGTATGGTGGACGAATTGGAGCATCGGCACTTAGTTCAATAGATGATCCTTGTGTAAATGAACCTGAAGCCATTATAACTTGATCTTCATAACCAGGCATATCCCATGGTAGTGGCAAAGAGTTAGAATCAATTGGCGAAGCCATTTGAATTCCTTGAATGTATTTAATTAGTTTTTGTTCATCATTAAAAATAATATTTTGGACAATATCAGTTCGATGTTCATTATATTTTGGTTCTACTTGATAACCTAAATCTTCTAGAGCAACACTTGTTAAAACTGCTGTTTTAAGAGCACTAGCAACAACACTTGGAGCCATATATAATCCTTGAAGAATAGCTTTATTAATTCCTAAACTTGGTCCTACTTCACGTCCTTCTCCAGGACAAGTTAATCTTTCACTGGCTAATTCAACTAAATCGTGATGACCAGCAATATAGGCACCATTAGGAGCAATACCACCACCTAAGTTTTTAATAAGAGAGCCAACTATAATATCGGCACCATATGTTAGAGGTGTCTCTTTTTCAACAAATTCACAATAGCAATTATCAACCATTATTATTACTTCTTTATCTACTTCTCGAATAGTTTTGATTACTTTTTCGACTTTATCAAGTGATATACTTTTTCTAGTAGAATATCCTTTACTTCTTTGAATTTCAATTAGCTTTACTTTCTTTTCTTTTAAATATTCTGATATTTTATGATAATCAAAATCATCATTTATTAAATCTATTTGATCATATTTTATTCCGTAAGAAATAAGACTGCTATTATTGGGTTTAATTCCTATTACTTCATGTAAAGTATCATATGGAGCTCCAGAAATTGAAAGCATTGTTTCGCTCGGTCTTAGAAAGGCAAATAAAGCAACAGTTAGGGCGTGTGTCCCTGATATAAATTGACTTCTAACAAGAGCATCTTCAGCATCTAGGACATACGCGAATATTTTCTCAATATTGTCACGACCTAAATCATTATAGCCATAACCAGTAGTACTATTAAAATAACCTTCTTGAACATTGTATTTATGAAAGGCAGATAAAACTTTTAAAGAGTTATAGCGACACGTATCATCTATTTGAGCAAATATATCTTTTACTTTAGCCTCTTCTTCTTTAAGATAATTTAAAGTTTCTTTTGTTATTCCTAATTCTTCTAACATTATATTCTTCCTCCATCTATTTTAATTATAGCGTCATTTAAATATGATGCTGTAGCTGCGAAATATATAGTTTCTGCAATTTCTTCTGGTTCAGCAAAGCGCTTTAATAAAATGTGTTTATTTTCTTCGGCAATATACTCTTTTTCAAGTTCCTTATTCATCTCAGTGTTAACCCATCCAGGAGCAACACAGTTTACTTGAATATGAGGAGCATACTGGATAGCAAAATTATGGGTTAAGGAAATTAAGCCTGCTTTTGAAGCATCATAATCCATACTATAAGGATAGTAAGAATCTATTCCGTTAGTTGATGAAATGTTGACAATTCGACCATATCCTTGTTCTAACATAAGCTGACCTATGTATTTTGACATTAAAAATGGGCCAATTAAGTTGACGTCAAGTATTTGATGAAAATTGGCTACTGTTTTATCTTCAAGAGTTGTGTCAATTGCTATACCAGCATTATTAATTAAGCAATCGATTGTTTCATATTCTTTTTTGATAGTTGAGATCATTTTTTCGATATCCTTTTCTTGACTAACATCAGCTTTAACAAGAGTAACTTTGACATCATATTTAGATAATATTTCTTGACGAATATTTTGGGCTTGGAAATCATTTTCGACGTAGTTAATAATAATATTGTATCCGTGACTAGCAAATTCTTTGGCTGTTGCAGCACCAATACCTCTACTTCCACCCGTAATTAAAACTGTTTTTTTATTATAAATTTGATTCATATTAAGCTCCTTTTCTAACAAAAATTATTATAGCATACCTTTCCTTAAAATGTTATAATACCTTTAGGTGATTTGATGGAAACAAGAATCGATCCGCGACAAAGAGAAGTAATCTATAATATAGGAAAAGATTTTGCTTTAGAAGGATTAAGTTGGGAGAATTATAAACCTTTTTCATTAGAATCTCAAGGTAATTTCCTTAATGAAGAAAAAGAAATATTTATGATGGGCTATAAAGAGGGTTTACAATTAATACAAGCATCTGGTGAAGAGGAAAAAGAAATAATAAGAACAAAGTAATTCTTATTATTTCTTTTTTATTGTTTCAACATATAATGAATATTTTTTTATTTCTTTAATAAAAATAGATTCCCCTTGATAAGGGCATATTATATAAGTTTTATTCTTAGTTCTTGTTAATGCAACATAAAATAGTCTTCTTTCTTCTTCGTACGGAAAATTGTCATGGTAATTATTAACATAACGAATAATTTTTTCATCTTGTTTTTGAGATGGAAAACCTATGATACTATCAATTAAGTTAATTAAGATTACGTTATCGCTTTCTAAACCTTTTGATTTATGAACTGTTAAGTAGCGAAATTTTATATTATTGTAAATATAAAAATCATTTTCTTTTATAAAGTCTTGGTCTAAATAATCATTAATGTCTTTATTGTTACGTCCTAAAACCATTATTTCTTTTGAAGATATTTGTTCTAATAAATATTTTAATGCTCTAATTTTGTTATCATCATAATAAATAATAATAGGTTTTGTCAGATGTTTTGATGAAACAAGTTTCTTTCTTTGTTGCTTTTTATTTTTCATAATAAAATTGCCAGCAACGTTAATTAATTCTTGAGGATTACGGTATGTGTTAATTATATGAAAAATTTTAGCATCTTTGAAATATTTAGAAAAGTTAAGAAAGATGGATAAATCACATCCTGTAAAACGATAAATAGATTGAAAGTCATCGCCAACAGCTAGGAACTTGGCAGAAGTTTGTTTAATTATTTCATTTATAAAATTGAACTTAGTTAAAGAAGTATCTTGATATTCATCAATTATAATATAATGCCAATGTTTTTTTAAAGGATTCTTTTTTAAAAGAGTTATACATTTATTTATCATGTCATTAAAATCGAGAGCATTTTCTTTTTGTAATTCATTTTCATATAGTAAGTAAATATTAATAATTAAAAGTAAGATATATTTATTTTTATAATATTCTTTTATATTAAAAGTAAAATGTATTTTACGCAAAATAACTAAGAAATAAGATATAGAATAATTATTTGATTTAAATAAATTTATAAATGTTTTTATAACTTGTTTTAGAGAGAAAATGTCATAAGTAGAATATCTCCTACCTAAAATATGTGTTAAAGCTTTTTGATATACTTGATTATTAGGAATTATTTCATCGAAAAATAAATCAATAATTTGCTCTAAATAATTTTCAGGGGCAATAAGATAAGAGATATTATTTTGTTTTAAAATTTCTAAAGCTAATTTATGAAAGGTATAAATATCTATATTTAAATGATAATTTTCATAGATTTTATTTTTTAAGTTATTAGTAGCGTCATTAGTAAAAGAAATACATAATATATCTTGAGGATTTATTTTTTTTATTTTAACTAAATAAATTATTTTACCTATTATAGTTAAACTTTTTCCTGAACCAGCTCCAGCAATAACAAGAGTTGATGTTTCTTCAGAGATAACTACTCTACTTTGATAATCATCTAAAGAATAACCGTTAATATTATCTAAAATAGAATATTTTTTTCTAACTTTGTTTATATATATTTGATTATGAAGAGAAATAATTTTTGAAATATTTCGATAGTCTTTTAAAAAATTTCTAGATTGATTACTTTTATTTTTTTTAATCTTTTTAAATAATGGCAAATATCTTTCTACTAAGTCTTTTGTTTCTGTTATAGAGATGTATTTATCATTATTTATTTCATTATAAAAGTCTTCTATTGTTATAATTGTTCCTCCTAAGAACTCCTTGTAGAAGAAAAACCTTAAACATATTAAATCTTAAGTATAAATGATTGTCAAATAAAAAAGTGGTTTTAAAACCACTTTTAACTTGAGAAGAATTGAACCCAATAAGTTTTATTATTAAAAGTATATTTTCCAATACCAATTTTTGTATAAGCCTTATTAACCATGTTTTCATAATGACCTTTTGAATTATACCAACCGTTGCATGCACCTAAATCGTCAGAATAGCCATAGGCGAGATTTTCGCCATATGTCCCACCTGCAGGAACTTTAAAATTAAAACCACTTTCTTCCCAAAAAGTATCCCAACTTTTTCCGTTTGGACGAGTATGTGAAAATTTATTGCCGTAAGCCATTTCCATAGCACGAATAGTTGCTAGAATACTTAAATTTTTATCTATTTTTAAACCAGTAAGTCCTTCTTCGCTACGATATTTATTAGTTTCTGTTAATATCGTATTTCTAGTTGCTGATAGACTATTATATAAGTTAGTAGCTTCAGGCTTCATAGAATTAATTGTACCATTATATCCTGAATAATCATATTTAGTCTTTATATCTTGACGATTTACTTCTTTTTTAGTTCCGTTACTATAAACATCATAAGTTATCTTAGCAGTGGTAACTTCTTTTACTCCGTATTTAATATCTTTACTTTTAATAATAACTTTTTCGGTAGTCTGTTTAACTACTTTTACTTCATTGGATGAAGAATTGTTAGATGCTGTTGTTGAAGTTTTATTAGAATCTTTTTTTTCTGAAGTTGATGTTGAAGACTTATTAATTTTTAAGGTAGTATTTTTTTCAGTACATACTTGATTAATATCACATATTTTTAAAGATATATCATAGGTACCAACCTTTTTTAAATTAGCTTGATCAGAATTAACAAATTCAATAGTATATTTATCACTTCCACTATTGTCTTTATATGAAGAAATAAAATCTTGTGGAAAGTATGAATTATTTTCAAAAATAGTAACATTTTTTAATTCTACCTCAGGAGCTGTAGTATCTACTATATTTAACTTACTACGATAATTTTTATTACCAGATATTATGACATCATAACTAGTAACAACATCCGTTTTTAGTTCTACTTCTTTTTCATCTTGATAATATGTAATTGTTAAATCTTCATTTGGAATATTTTCAAAAAAAGATGATACTTCTGGAGTTTTAGAATTGATTTCGATATTTACTTCTTCCTTAATTATAACACTATCATCTATTGCTTTTATGGATTTAGGAGTTGCTTCTGAACTTTTAGATTCTTTATTAAGGTTAATAACAGCTATAAGACTGACAACAGTTAAACATATAATCCCTATTAAAAATAACTTATCTTTTATCATATTAGTTAAATATTTTTTCATACTATCAAACCTACTTTTTTTTAGTATATCATATCTCTAATAAGGATGTTTCTTTATTTTTAACTCTTTACTTAATTTACTTATAATTTTTTACATGTTATAATTAATTATGAATAAAATAAGGAGAATGGTTATGAATGATTATGATACTAAAGAATATTTAGCAAAAATGAATAAATACTGGAATTCAGCTAATTATTTATCAGCTTGTCAACTTTATTTATTAGATAATCCATTATTAAAAAGAAAGTTAAAAAAAGAAGATGTAAAGAAAAAGATAGTTGGACACTGGGGAACTATACCTGGTCAAACTTTTGTATATACTCATTTAAATAGAATTATAAATAAATATGATTTAAATATGATTTATATATCTGGACCAGGACATGGTGGTAATGCTATAGTTAGTCATGTTTATTTAGAAGGAACTTATACTGAGTTTTATCCATCTATTTCTCAAGATGAAAGTGGTTTGAAAAAATTATTTAAACAATTTTCTTTTCCTGGAGGTATTTCATCTCATGTAGCTCCAGAAACACCTGGTTCTATTAATGAAGGTGGAGAGTTAGGATATAGCATGGCTCATGCTTTTGGGGCTGTATTTGATAATCCAGATTTAATTGCTGCTGTTGTAGTTGGAGATGGTGAAGCAGAAACAGCTAGTTTAGCAACTTCATGGCATTCAAATAAATTTTTAAATCCGGCAAATGACGGAGCGGTATTACCTATTTTACATTTAAATGGGTATAAAATAAGTAATCCTACTATTTTTTCACGAATTAGTGAAGATGAATTAGTAAGCTTCTTCCACGGATGTGGATGGGAACCAATTATTGTTGCTGGTGATGACCCTACTTATATGCATAAAGAGATGGCAAAGGCTTTAGATAAATGTGTTGAAAAAATAAAAATTATTCAAAATAATGCACGTAGTAAAAAAATTGAAGATCGTCCTTTTTGGCCAATGATTATATTAAGAACACCAAAGGGATGGACTGGTCCAAAAATTGTTGATAATAAAGAAATTGAAGGTACATTTAGAGCACATCAAGTACCTATTGATATGACAAAAGAAGAACATTTAGAATTATTAGAAAAATGGCTTAGAAGTTATCATCCTGAAGAGTTGTTTGACGCTATGGGAAAACTAATGCCTGAATTACAAGAACTAGCACCAAAAGGAAATAAAAGAATGGGAAGTAATCCTGTAGCTAATGGTGGACATCTATTAAAAGACTTAATATTGCCTGATTTTAGAAAATATGCTTTAGATATTAAAAAACCTGGAGCAATAGAGGCTCAAGATATGATTGAACTTGGAAGATATGTTAGAGATGTATTTAAATTAAATGCTGAAAATAAGAACTTTAGAATATTTGGTCCTGATGAAACGATGTCCAATCGATTGAATCATAGTTTTGAGGCTGAAAATAGAAGTTGGATGGCAGATTTAAAAGATAATGACGAATTTTTAGCACATAATGGAAGAATAATGGATGGAATGTTATCTGAAAATATGTGCCAAGGTTGGCTTGAAGGATATTTACTAACAGGAAGACATGGTTTTTTTGCAAGTTATGAAGCATTTGTTAGAGTAATAGATTCTATGGCTTCTCAACATGCTAAATGGTTAAAGGTATGTAAACAACTATCATGGCGTGAGAAAATAGCTTCTCTAAATTATATTTTAACAAGTAATGTATGGCAACAAGATCATAATGGATATACACATCAAGATCCTGGATTTTTAGATCATTTAGCTACAAAAAAAGCAGATATAACACGAATTTATCTACCACCAGATACTAATTGTTTACTTTCTTGCTTTGAGCATTGTATGAAAAGTAAAGATTATATTAACGTTTTAGTAGCCTCTAAGCACTTAAGACCACAATGGCTGACGATGGAACAAGCTGTTAAACATTGTACACAAGGACTTGGTATTTGGGATTTTGCAAGTAATGATCAAGAAAGCGATCCGGATATTATTATTGCCTGTGCTGGTGAAACACCAACATTAGAAGCTTTAGCAGCAGTTTCGATACTACGAGAACATCTTCCTAAATTACGAATAAGATTCATAAATGTTGTCGATTTATTTAAATTACAAACTAAGAGTAAACATCCACATGGATTAAGTGATGAGGAATATGATTCTTTGTTTACAAGAAAGAAGCCAATATTATTTAACTTCCATGGATATCCATCTTTAATACATGAATTACTTTATGAGAGATATAATCATAATATAACTGTAAAAGGATATATGGAAGAAGGATCAATAACAACACCATTTGATATGCGTGTACAAAATGAAATAGATAGATATCACTTAGTTATTGAAGTCTGTAGAATGGTTCCTAATTTAGGTAGTAAAGGAATTTACTTAAGTAAGTTAATGCGTGAAAAATTAGTAGAACATAAAGAGTATATTCGTGAATATGGTATTGATATGCCAGAAATAAGAGATTGGAAATGGAAATAAAAACAATATTATCTGAAGTGAATTCCAAATAGTTTATAAAAATAAAAAGAAGATTTAGCTTTTTTCTAAATCTTCTTTATTTTTATTCTTGAATATTTTGGTTGTTTACTTTATCTTGAGTATCTTGCTCTAAATTATCTAAAGATTGATTGCTAATATTTGGCGAATTAAAAGATTCATTTGATGTATTTGATTCTTCTCTAGATTGGGTAATATTTTTTTTCTTGACTATTGATTTTATAATAATATTAGCAATTATTAAAATAATAGCAACGATTAGACATATAATACCTATATTAACTAATTGATTAGATATAGTTTCAAATAACTGAGAACCTATATCATTACTAGAATTAATATCAGAACTTATGAAAGATAACACCTTACCAAATAAACCACTTGCTAAAGCATTAAAAATTAAAATAGTAGCTAGATGAGTTAAGATTTTTCGTCCTCTTAATAGGACTATTACAATAGCACAAACTAAAACAACTATAACTAAACTAATAATTATTGAATTAGAAAATATAATTCGGAATATTGGAGTTACTGATTCATCTTCTACTGGTTTATTTTCAGCTATTGTATTATCAATTTCATTAAAGTATTCATCTACTAAAGATTCATCTACTTCTTTACCAGTTTCATTTTCATATTTTTGGCACGCTTCTATTATTAAATCTTTCAATTTAGTTGTTGATTCCTCATAATCAACACCAACACCTAGATAATATTTTAAATACTGGGTTATCATATTATTAAAAGCAAGTTCAATTTCTTCTTTATCAGCATATTCTTCTAATTCGAAATCTGTTGTATTAAGAATATCATTGAAATAGTCGTCCCCTATTATTTCTAATTCACCATCAAAGTTATAAGTAATATAATTTATTATTGTTGGTCCAGTAAGTAATGAACGAGTAGCAAATATAATTGTTATACAAAAAATTGTTACAAACATTATAAGCCCTAGAAAAAAAGATATTATTTTTTTTATCATATAATCAACTCCTACAAATATTATAATAGTTAATAGATATTTTGGCTATCATTTTTTGATATAATATAATTGGTGATTTTATGGATGATTTATTAACTTTACAAAAACTAATTGATAATGCTCAGAAAATTGTCTTTTTCGGAGGCGCTGGTGTCAGTACTGAGTCAGGTATTAAGGATTTTAGAAGTAAAGATGGTTTATATAATCAAAAATATGATTATCCACCAGAGGTGTATCTTAGTCGTTCTTTTTTTAATGAACATCCAGAATTATTTTTTAAGTTTTATAAAGATAAATTAAATTGTTTAAATGCAGAACCTAATATATGTCATAAGTATTTGGTAAAATTAGAAAATGAAGGCAAATTAAAAGCTATTATTACACAAAATATTGACGGATTACATGAAAAAGCAGGTTCAAAGAAGGTCTTACTTTTGCATGGAACTATTTACAAAAATTATTGTATGAAATGTCATAAGTCTTATGAAGCTAAAGATATTTTTGAAAAGGAAGGAATACCAAGATGTTCTTGTGGAGGAATAATTAAACCAGATGTTGTATTGTATGAAGAAAATTTAGATGAAGATGTTGTTCGAAAAGCAATTGAAGCAATCGAGGACTGTGATTTACTCATTGTAGCTGGAACTTCTTTAGTAGTTTATCCTGCTGCTTCATTCATTAACTACTATAGAGGTGATCAGTTAGTAATTATTAATAAAGATGTAACACCATATGATAGGAAAGCTAATTTAGTAATTAATGATAAATTAGGTAATGTTTTTAGTAAATTAAAATAGACATTTCAATTTGAAATGTCTATTTTTATGCTTTAAATAATTTATTTGAAGCTCTTTTAGGAGCTAAAATTTTCATTTTTCCATGTGACTTAATGCGGTATGTATCACCATCATAATCATATCGTTCACCATCTATGCACCATTTTTTGGCAGGTTTATCAATGAGTTTAATTTGAATATCATGGGCTTTTAAAGAAATTAAACTTTTTGTTTTACGGCCAAGAAATAATTGGAGAAAACTTTTAACAAATTCTTTTTTTGTACGTGCTTTGCATAATAGAACTTCCATCATTCCATCATCTAAACATACATCTTTATAGAATAAATCAATACCAGCAATGTGATCAGAATTAGAAATCATAATTAACGAATATTGATCATCTAGTTTTTGACCATCAACAATTATTTCGGCACGATATCTTTGAAGACGATTAACAATTTCACTAAAAGCTTCCTTTAAATACGCTAAATAGCCATTTTTCTTTTTATCAGCACTCTTTGTTTCATAAGGGACATTCATGAATTTACCCATACCAACAACATAGACAAATGGCGTATCATTAATGGTACCAATATCCATATTCTTAACATCACCATTTAGAGCTAAATCAATATTTTTTTCGGGATCTTGACCATATCCAAGCATAGTTGCTACATCATTACATGTTCCACTTGGTAAAGGACAGATAGTTAATTTTTTCTTTCTAAAGAAGTTCCCTTTAACAACTTCATTTAAAGTCCCATCTCCTCCTACTGAAAAAACAACATCGTAATTTTTAGCTCGCATAATTGCTTCCGTAGCATGATGATTATATTGAGTAGCAATTACATCTACATTATAGCCACGTTCTTTTAATAAATCATAATATATTTTTATATTGTTTTGACTTTTTCCTTTTCCACTATTGGGATTATAAATAATTAAACATTTTTTGTTGTTCATAATATCACCTTTTGACATGTAATATTTTACAACATTTTAAGATAATATAATATTAAAAATTATTAAAAAAAGAGAGTTTAACTCTCTTAGTCTAACCATTTAACTCTTTTAAAGTTGATGAAGCCAATTATACTACCTATAATTAAGATAACAGAAAGGACTATTATTTTAATATCTGATGTTTCAGGATTTTCAGGTATGAATGTTGCTTCGATTGTAACGTCTGATGATGGCATAGTAAAGGTATTGGAAGTAAATGTTAAAACATTACCATTGGCATCTGTTACTTTAACTACACCAAGAACATATCCTTCTTCTGGAGTTATTTTAAATGTTACTTCTTCTCCATTACGAGCACTATTTACTACTTCGATTTTTCCTTTTCCTTCAACTTTAGTAGAAATGTTAAGTGGTATATAGTAAACTTTTTGCCAATGTTTATAACATTTTATTGCTGGTGCAGTTCTAGTTGAAGAATGAGGTGCTATTGGACAATACTCGCTTGATTCATCAACATTATTAACCATAAAATTATAATTACCACCAGTAATAATAAAAGGATCATCATTAACAATCGTTTGAACAATATTACCATTCATATCTAAAATTATAATTTCTTTTTGAGTATCATCTTCAACTTTTTTTACTCCAACAGCTACAATGTACTTGTTAACAATTTGAGGATTGTAAACAAATAAATAGTCAGGATATTCTTTTTCCCATAATGTTTTATTATCTTCATCTATTCTAATAATAGCATCTATATCATTTATACATTCAACACCTCTAGGAGGACATTCTTCAATATCAAATCCTGTATATATTAATTGTTTTTTATTTTCAATAACACTTATATATTGTTTTAAATTAGTAATTGGATTTAAAACTATTTCTTCATATTCAGGAAAATAAGTTGCAATATCTTCTTGAGTTGGGTTGATAGTTTCAAAACTGTTCATATCTTTCGATACTTTAACAATAAATTCTTCTACTAGGACATAAATATTTTTTTCATCTTCTTTAATAGAGTTTATACCTAATAAATCGTAAATAGTAACTCCTAGTATTGGATCTGGATAGTCTGTGATTTCTATTTCTAAATTTAAGTGTTTATCTAGAGTTAAGTCATCTTTTATTTTTAATAATTCTATAGTTCCAGTATCATTCATTGCTAAAGCATATATGATGTTGTTAATATTTTTTAAAGTAATTATGGCATAATTATTTATTATATTGGTTTTAATTATTGTACCATCAGGATCATACATAGTTAAGTTAGAAGCAAAATCTTCTGAATCTAAAATACTAGTAATAAAGCCATTTTGATATGCAATATTATCAGTAAATAATATATCCTCTTCATAATAATTATGTTTGGTTGTCTCCCAGTCAAATTTAAAAATGTCAGCAGCTTTGGCTGTTGTTAAGAATATAAAAAACAAGCTACAAATAGTCAAAAATTTAAATATTTTTTTCATTATATATCCTCCTATTTTACAGATTAATTATAACTTATACTAATTACATGGTCAATAATAAAAAACGACTAATTTGAATAATTAGTCATTTAATCTTTGATTCCATTTGTTTGATAAATTATCATGTTTTAATAAGCTAATAGTGGCTTCATCTACTGCTTCAAATAAGTCATTAAAGCCTTTTTTAGTTTTTTGATAACTAGCTATGTTAGACTCTTTAATTCCTATTTTAGTAGCTTCACTATATGTATCGATGTTAGCACCAAGATAAATAAATTCCCAATTAGGATGATTTTGAATTAATTGTTTTATTCGTAATTTATCAAATTCACAAGAAGCATTTTCTAGTCCATCAGTTATTATAATAAATAAAACTTTATTTTTTATTTGACGACTATAGAAATTAATAGTTTTACCAATAGCATCGTACAAAGCAGTACATCCTCTAACATAATATTCTTTATTTGTTAGATATTTTACTTCTTGGATATTTTCCCTATTAAATAGAATTTCATATTGATCATCAAAAAGAATTGTTGTTATTTTAGTTAAATATTTATTTTTCTTTTGTTTACTAAGATAAGAGTTATAACTATTAATTGTATTATTCTCACTACCTGACATTGATCCACTGCGATCTAAGAGAAAAATTATATCTAGTTTATTTTTTTTCATTTATTTTCCTGCTTTCTATTTCTTTTATTAATTTTTGAGCCTTTTCGTAAATTTTTTCATTATTATTAGAATCATAACAATTAACATAGATATATTCACGATTATGATATTTAACACTTACTCTGTAACATACATCACGGATTAGTAAAGATTTATATTTCTTATTTATGATTTCTTTTTCAATAAAATTAAGAATTTCTAAATATTCTTCAGAAGATAGTTTTAGTCCTTTCGATATAGATTCTTGAGGAATATTATTTTCTTTTAGAAATGGTGTTAAATGGTGATAATAATGGTAATAATATAATTTTTTATCATTTGTTATAATTGTTTTCATAATCCCAGGTTGATGTAGTCCCCAGCTATAAGTTAATTCTAATATTTTTTTATCATTTACTTTTTTTAATTTTTCTTGCATGTTATCGCCTTCTTTCTGATATAATTGTATTACACAAATTTTATTATTTGGTCGCATAGAAAGGGACATTTTATGAAAGAAAAATTACAAGAATATTTAAATAAATATTTAGATAATACAATTATTATAAAATTTGATAAATTTAGATATGGATCAGAAGATGCATCTTGTACTAGTTTTATCAATGAAGATGAAATTGCTAATAGAATAGATCTTTCTTATTTAGATGAGAGTTTTGATGAGGAGAGAAATGATAATCTAGATTTTCAAATGAGAAAATGTCGAACTCATAAAATAGATGATTTTATTAACAAAAGTAAAACGGAAACAAACTTTCATAAATTATTATTTAAATATATTGATGATAAAAATTTAAAAGATAGTGATGTATATAATAAAGTTCATATAGATAGAAGATTATTTTCGAAAATAAGAAGTGATGTAATGTATCATCCTAGCAAAGAAACAGTTATTTTACTGGGATTATCTTTAGAACTTAATGAAGAACAAGTTGAAGAACTGCTTAATAGTGCATCTTATTCTTTACCTAAAAACAATGTTTATGACTTAATAATAAGATTTTGCTTTGTAGAGGGAATTTATGAATTAAAAAAGGTAAATGAATTATTAGATTCATATAATTGTAAATTATTTTTATATTAAAAAAAGTAAATCATTTAGATTTACCTTTTTCTAATTCTTTTAAATAGTTATTGAATACTTGCATATTATGATAATTAAAGAGATTTTCAAAATCAGTTAAAGAAATGGTCATATCAAATAATTCTTGTTGATTGTGAATATTTAGAAAACGAATTTGACATTTTTGACTATTTCCATGGCAACGACTATAGTCAAAATATACAAAACCGTGTGCTATCGAATTACGAATATATTCAATTAGATAACGATTATATCGGTAACTCTCTTTAGTAGTGACTGAAAATTCAGCAATATTTTTTTCGATAATTTCTAGAGAAGCCAATTCAATTTGGTATTTTTCTTGAAGAGTTGCAATTTGTGATTCAATAGTTTTTAAAGCAATATTGATATTTCTTTTTTGAATTTCATCTTGAACTGATAATAATTTATTATAAAGAGCATGGCGTTGTTTATTGGCACTATTTATTTTGAGTTTTATCTCCTCTACTCTTCTTTGACAACCTTGAGCAGCTTGTTCATAAGAATTTATTTGGCCTTTTGGAGGAATAAATACTGTTGGTTTTAAACTACTTAAATCTAATTTACTACAATCAAAGTATACATCACCTATTTCATCTTTATCTTTGCATAAATTTTCTAATGGATAGTGGTAATGGACATAAAAACCTAATAAATCATTAGTAATAATCATTTCGATTAAACTTGATTGTAAACCTGGAGAATTGCTATTATATAGAACTTCATTTATATTAGATGAATGATTATTTTTTAAAGTACTAAGTAAACGTATATTATAGTGAATACCTTCTATTAAGTTATCTTTACTATTTTTATTGCGTTCTAATTTATAAAACCACTGAGATATTAGAGATACTTGACTATTAAGATTAAGACTAGTTAACTCTTTAAAGTTTTCAAGAATAAATTGTTTTAAAGTTATAAGATGAGAAGATTGATATAAAGATATAATATTAGGATTAACACTTAAACGAAATGAAGCAAAAAAATTTCTAATGGCAAAATTATTAATTTGTTGGTGATTAATTGATTCATAATTAACTAGAAAAGAAGGTATTTTTTTTAAAATTTCTTCGATTATTTCTTTATCATAAGGTGTTACATTGTTAAAATTATACTCAATAAAATATATATTCTGAAGAAATTTATCAATATCTCTTCGATGCTTAAGTGGTTTTAAGTTATTTGTATTTGCATATAAATTATTACGAGTATAATTTTGACTATTAGTGTATAAATTAATTCTTTCTATGATATAAATAGTAAAAGCAATAAAATCATCGATATTAATTTTTAAGTCTTGATTATGATAATTTAAAATAATTTCTTTAGTTTGCATATTAAGTAAAAAATCGCCATGAGCTATTTTATTTCTAATAACTTTTATAACTTCTTCCGGAGACGAACTGATGAATGTTTCTTGTAGATAGTATCCATCTTCTTTTTTTTCGACTATTGTTTGTAAGATTTCAATTAACATGTCTTGATTGATATATTCAGATGGTGATTCATCTTTGGTCTTTAAGCTTTCGATATTTAAAAGAAATGTTAAGGAAGAAAAAAGACATAATAAAAAATCAAGATTGTCATTACTATATAATTCATTATTATAATAACCATATAGAAAATCTTTATAAGCCATAAAAGCATGATTAAAATTTATTAACATTTCCTTTTTATTCATTTTTTACCTCTAATTTCAATTGAGAATCTTTCTCAGGAAGGGATAGAATATTATAGTCAATTAAATTGATTAATGTTGATAGATGAATAGCACAATAAAATTCAACTTTTTTATTATTTATATAATAAAACTTTATTATAGGATCATCATATGAATAATTAATATATATATTTGATTGATAAATACTCTTCATTATATATTGTAGCAAATTTTTATTATAAATAAATGGCGATCTTGTTTGAAGATAAAAGTCGATAAGTATTTCTTGCTGAATATTTTTAGATTCTTTTATTTGTTTTTTTAAGCTATCTATTTTGAATTTGTTACGAGGATTTATAGATAGATATTCAATTCGTTCACTTAGTTGTCTTTGCTTTTGATCAAGAAGAATAATTTTAGCTAAAAGATTACTGATTTCTGGTTCATTGTAGGTAGATTTAGTAAGTCCAATAATAGATTGATTAATATTTAATTCACTTAAATATGGCTCGTATTTTTCTTTGGCATATTCTAAGAAAGGATAGAAACTTATGAAAGTATATAGTAAAGAAATTTCAAAAGAAGTATAATTTCGGTAATTTTCTAATAATATTTTCTCTATTAAAGTGCTAATTTTATTATTAATTTTATTCTGATTAGCATTAATAAAAGGCAATGTATCTTGATCAACACGTTGAGTCATTTCAAAAATATAAGAACGTTCTTTAAAAGTATAATTAAACGAATTTTGAATTTTTTTTAAATGGATAATATTCTCAGCATTTTTTTCTTTTTTTGGCGAATCTTCGGAAGTACTTTTAATAGCAATAAAAGGAATTATTTTAGCTATCTTTCCATTTTTATTAATGGTTTTTATTTCATTAATAAGATTAATTAAGTATGAAAGAGGTATATTTTGGTTTGATAAAATAATTTGATTATGGGATATTGTGTACTTACCATCTAAAAGATTATAAATAATATTTTGTTTAGATTGTGATAATTGAGAAATACTTGATAAATTATAGCGATAATATAGAATTAGTAATTCGATTTTTATATAAAAATCGATAGAAGGATATCCTGTGGAATATAAGACATTATAAAAAGATTTATTACTTTTTATAAATTGTTCTACTGTATACTCCTTATCTATCATATTATCCCTCGATTGTTAAAGAGAATATTTGTCTTTAAATATTTCTATTTCTTTTATAATTTCTCTTTTTGTTTTAGTGTTTTTCGTAGTTGATAGCAAATTTATTTTATTTATTATATTGGCTTTTTCTTCGTTGTCAATTGATAAAGAAAAAATATTTTGTTTTAGAGAATTATAATCTTCTTTTTTTTCTTCAGTAGGAAGAGAGAAAACAGAAGCTAAATCATCACTTAAAGTAAAATTATTTCTATTTTTTATAGTTAAACCCATATGTATCACCTTTTATATCATACCATAATTTTTAAACAATTTAAAAGGATGAGTTTCCTCATCCTACTTTTTTATTAGGTTCTTCAAATGAATAATTAATATCTTCAATCCATTCTAGTAATTGTTCTGTATTAATTGTGGCTAAGAAAATAGGCTCACCAAAATAGTTATTGCTTAGTTCTATAACGAGATTATTACCACTTAGATAAAGACGTCCTTTTTTTGTAGCTTCTAGTAATTGCGCAAATAAAGATGATTCTTCTGTTGATTGTTGATTACCTTGGTTTTGATCTAAATTATGAAGATTATTAATATATTTTTGTTTTTCTGCTTCGCATTGTTCATATGAAGTCAAGACATGTTCGTAGTCTTGACGAAGTTGACTAATTAATTCAAAATCTTTAATAATATCAAGTTGATTTATCTTCTGAAGTAATTCACGAGCTTTTTTAGAAACCATTTCTTTTTGAGTGTTTATCTCAGCTATTATGCGACTATATTTACTATATTCAATTATATTAGCTTGTTCTGGCTCAGTTATATTTTTCTTTACTTTAAAATAACTAAGATTATGATTTGATGTATCGAGTTTTAATTGACTTATTAAATTAATATATAGATTAAATAAACCGGTAATAACACTTTCTTCTTTAATAGGTTGGGAAGCAAAATTATATTCATTTCCTGGATTAGATATAAGAATATATTTTTGAGTTTCCTTGAAGGCAAGTTCACGGCTCATTACACGTTCTAAAATCCATTTGTTTAGAAGCCTTTCTTGAACTTCTATAGGTTCTTTATAAAATGCTTTACCTAATGAGTCAGCTTTTTTTACAAGCCAAAATTCATTAGATATTTTATATTTACCGATTTCTACTTCGTATGTTTGAGGCATACTTTCGATAAATAGTTTAATTATATTATCAACCTTTACTTCTTTTTGATTGGAAAGTTTACTTTTTATTAAATTTTTAGCCGTTAGGAAATCAAGTTCATAATCAGCATTAGGATTAGATGTTGTCACTTTAGTAATAAAAGACTTGGTATGACGTAAATATTCAATTAAAGATTTGGTATTAGGAATATTTGATAAATTTGTTTTGTTATAGAAGAAAATTCTTTCATAAGTGCCTCTTTTAGCTGCTACTTGTAGACGATAAAGCCAAACTTGAGGAACAGTTGCTTCAATTGTACTAGTGGAAAGATGAATATTGTTATCATGATCGAAAATATAGTCATTATTTTCTAGAGCTTTAATCATACAGGTATAGAAGTCGTGATAATCGCCTTTAAAATCAGAATCTATAATCGGAGTTGTTGTTTTCTCTTCAAACATATTAGGAATAATTCCTGTTTTTAAGAATGATTCTAAAGAGAAAGAGAATGTTTGAGGATAATTTGCTAATAAACTATCTATAGATATTAGATTAAATAAATTATTTTTATATTCTTTGAAAGTGTCTTCATCTGAAAACTCGGTAAGGATTTCGGCTTCGAGACTATTTTTAGTAATAAGATGGCGTAATAATATTTCAAGGCATTTCAATTCTTCTATGAGCATCTCGGCACCTACTTTCCTATTTTTATCTTTTATATTATAACATATTTAAACATAAAAAAATAGAAAATTAAAAATTATATGTAATAGTAAAAAGAAAAGAAACTTATTCAGTTTCTTTTAAAAAGAAATAAGTTGCTGTAGAAGTGGCACATAAAACATTTTCATCTGTATATATATCAGCACGGAAAACAGCAGTATTTCGTCCTACTTTCAAGGCATTAGCAACGGCAGTTAGTCTTTTGCCCTTTCCAGGTTTTAAATAATTTATATCAGAACTTATTGTAACTACATTGTAACCATTAGTTCTAGCAGCCATTCCCATTACAGAGTCTGCTAAACCAAAGATTAATCCACCATGAGCAATATTACTTGGGTTAAGAGAATCCTTTGTAATGTCAACATACATCTTGGCATAGTTTTCGCCAATATCTTCAAAATGAATTTGATTATGTTTTATAAAACCTGGTGTCTCTTCAACATATTTTTTTATTTCAGCTATTATTTCTTCTTTAGTTTTATCTTTAAACATAAGAGCCTCCTCGCACTTTACAATTCTATAATAAAAATAAACAAATTACTAGTATATAAATTATTAAAAATTGTTATATAATATTAATTATTAGAGGTGAAGTTATGAATTTTATAAAAAAGAATAAAATTTTAATTATAGTTGTATGTGCATTAATTATAATGATTTTAGGTGTTTTCTTTTGGAACTATATAAGTAAAAAGCAAAGCGAAGATAAAAATAAATTAGATAATAATTCGGTTGATGTTAGTGATGTTAACAATATTGATAGCGTAGAAGCAAAATTAGGAGAAGACGTTAAAATAACACAAGGTTATTTATTGAATTATACGACTAAAAAAAGTGGTATTTGGTATATGAGTTCGGGGACAGTAAAAAATATTATAGAAGATAATAAATATTCTACTATTACAATTAGTTCGGATGATGGTAAAGAGATAAAAGGAACTATTGCGACTGATAAATGCGATGTTAAAAAAGAAGATTTTATATATTTTGTCGGAACGATTGATTTAAAAACAATGATGCTTAATCTTACAAAAGTAGATACAGAACAAATAAATTATAAAAACGTTGAAGAAATAGAACTTAATGATTTAGTAGATAATATCAATTTAATTAAAGCGAATTATTTTATTGTACATGGGTATTTAGTCACTGATGGAGACCAATATAAACTTTATGATACAAAAGATGCTTATAAAGAAAATGAAGGCTTTGGAAGTTATTTTACGTTATCTTGGAAAGAAGAATTTCCTTATACAGGAACTAAAGAAGTATCAGTAAAATGTAAGATAGATGATACTTATAAACTTAATGAATGTGAACTTATTGATTGAAATCAATAAGTTTTTTTTAAAAAAAATAATGTCTATGACATTATTTCATAACAACGGTGTCTTTTATTTTATCGATATTACTTATTATTTTATTATATTCTGTATAGTCATCATTTTCATATTCTTCTGTTGAATATAAGACAATAATTGTTTTTTCTTTATTAGAAGTTACTTTTTCTATACTAATTGACTCATTTTCACGAAGGTTGTTAAATTCTTCATTGGAAACAGCAATAATATTAAATAAAGTAACAGATTTTTGATTTTTGTCTTTTTTAGAAATGCTAAAGCCATTATCAATAGATTTTATATCACAAATTTTAATAATTTCTGTAGGAATTGTTACAGAGAAAGTATCATTACTGAAAGTATTTATATAAGAAAGAATATTATCTATATCGTTAACTTTTATTGAATAAGTAAGATCAAGATTTTGATTGTCATTGTCTGTAATTGTTCCATCGATAGTTACTTCCGTATCATCTCTTAGTGTTTTATCATAATCGATAGCTATTTTATTTATTTTAGTTCCTTCAATTATAATTGGATTATCTAATTCAAGAATGCTTATCATGTATGATTGATTGTCTTTAATTATTTCATTAGTATGGATAATACCTTTTAAGGTTGTCTCTTCATTTAAGTTGTATTTTTCGGAAAAGCATCCTGTTAAAAGAAAGCTCATTATAAATAGTAGAATTATTTTGTGATACTTTTTCATATTATCGTTACTCTCCTACTTTGATTTTAGCATAAAAAAACATTTACACTTTTAAAAAGTGTGAATGTTTACATTTATTTAGATAAGTTGTTGACATCAATGTCTATCTCTGTTAGTAATTCGCGATAATATATTATATTTTTGTTAATAATATCGATGTTTTTTTCGCATGATACATCTGTTGTAAAACTAGTGTCAATTGGGGTCAAACGTTGATAATCATTTTTGTAATAAGTACATATTTGATTATTCGATTTAGATTGATATGTTACATTACTACTAATATAACAATCGTATTCGTCAGTACTTATAGAAATATCTCCTGTTTTATAGTTGATATTGTGTACTTCATTATTTTTTATAATTGAACAACTATTTTTATTACAAACATATGAATTTTCTAAGAGATATTTTTTTAGTTTAGCTGATGGATTAGAATATATAAAAACATAGAAACCAATAGCAACAATTAGTAAAATTATTAAAATAATTGGGACAATTATTATTATATAGTTTTTACGTTCTAATTTTACTCCTGTTTTATTAGTCCTTTTTTTATACGTTAATTCTTTTTCTTTTTTCATAGATACCACCTTTAAACGATTGCGCCATTATTTTCTTTTTTTATCTTTTTTATTTTGATTATCTCAGGATTAGGATGGTTTTTTAAATAAAAACGATAATAAATAATGTTTATTAAACTTATAATATTCATACAGCTATATTCTATAATTAAAACTAATAAATATTTATCATATACATTAAGACAAATAAGTAGAAGAATAATTGTTATGATGAAATTACAAATATTAAAAACTAGACCTAGTTTAGGATGATGATTATTAAACATAGATATTCCTGTTATGATTAGAACAAAATAAGGAATTGCCCATCCGATAAAAAGAGTCATTAATATTAAATAAATTACATTATCACTAATGACACTAAAAGAAAGAATTGCTAGAAAGATAATGGATATAACAATATTAAGATAAGCTAAAATATTTTTGTTTTTCTTTGGCATTTTATCACCTACTAAGAAGCTAATTTAGGAAGATCGTTTTGGACCATTACGCCATTTAATAAGTATTGACTACTTATTTTTAATAGTTCTTTAAATGATACTTCTAAATAAAATGAATTATCAGTTTTTTCATAGTCTTCAAATATAATTATATTGCTAAATAAAGCAGCATTATTATTTGTTTTTAGATAAAAACTACATCCAGTTATGGAATTACACAAGTGACGGATAATTGAATGATTATAATTATATAAATTTATATTACGATATTTTTCTTTTAATTCTTTTTTTAAATCTTCATATTCTTTAGATAAAGAAGATATATTGGAGTTAAGACGACCAATAATTATACTAGCACGATTAATATTGCCAACACATCTTTCTAGTTCTTTTTTATATTTATCTACTCCAAGTTCTTTAACATTTAGGGAGTTACGCTCTTCTTTATATTTTTCAAGATCTTTTTTAGATGAAATTAAATCAACATCAAGACTTTTTAAATGATTTTTTAGTTCTTGTTCTTGATTTCGACAAATACTATTCATATATTTAGGCTTTATATTTGATAGTGATAAAAGACTATAATCTATTTCGTCACTATTATAAAGATATGTTAATAAAAACTTACTTGTTATGAGAATTAGAAGAATTTGAATATCGTTAATATGATATTCTTTTTTGATAGATAAATAATTTTCATCTTTATGTTTATTAATAAGAGATAATAAATCTATTAAATTATCAATATTTGTATTTATATGTTCCAACATTGTAATATCATTACTTGATTGCCAAATAATATTTTCTATTAAGTGAACTTGTTTACTTAATTGACTTTTAAAGAAATCATCATCAATGAATGTATATATTTTATCTAATATTTTCTTTTCAACATCTAAAAGATTCATTTCTTGTTCTTCAAGTTCGAATCCTTCTTTAGAACATTCTTTTTTTAGAAGATTATAAAAAATTAAATATGATTCTTCATTTTCAAGACCATGTTTATATTGCTTTAAATGTTTTAAATAGTTAATTGCAGCATTTTTTACAACTAAAATATTATTTTCTTTAACAGGTTTTGTATTATCTGTATGTCTGACTTTTATACTATAAAATTGGAAATGAGATAGAAATGTTGAAATGTCTTTTTCTTCTTCAATTTTACTTATTTCTTTATCTGGAATAGTATAACAAATATTAATTTCTTTATTCTCTTTATTCTTAGTATTGTCAAGAAGAAGTGATAAAAAAGTAAGCAACCATTTAGTATCGATGTATTTTTCATCACGGAATATAATATGGTTATTCTCTGGATTATAAGTATATTCAGTTGTAAAAAAGTAATGTTTTAAAGTTGCTAGTAAACTTAGTTCATCTTGACAAGGAATATTAGTGATTGATGATATGTTAAATTTTAATGATTCATTGTATTTATCTAAATAGTTATTATATTTTATCTCTAAATAATCTAAATCATTTATAAGTAGTTTATAAATATAAAGATAGATATAGAAACTTCGTTGAGCTTTTTCATGGTAAAAGTAAGCACTATTATTCATAGGAATATTAGGATTTTTTATTATTTCAATTAAAGACGAAATAATTAAAGAAATGTCTTCTTTAAAATTGCTATTAGTAATAGGCATACTTTTACCTCCTTTAATATATTTGTTCTAAAGTTTCACTGATTATAGAATATAAATATATTTTTATTTCTTTATCAGAGATGGTTGAAATATATTTTTTATATCCACTTAGTTGTTTAAGATAATTATCATCTTTGATATTATTTAATTTATAATCTATTATATCAATATGGTCTTTATATTCAATCATTAAATCTATTATACCATGATATTCATTATTTGCGTCGTTATAAATAAATTCATATTCCTTATATATATTCGCTTCTTTTAAATTAGATAATAATGGATGGGATAAAAATTTTTTTATTTTGGAAATAATAAATTTATTATCTATTAGAGAATAGTTAGGATTTTTAAAGTCTAAAAGTTCTAGTGTTTCATGAACAAGTAAACCAAACTGTATGTTTTTAGAAGTATCTGAATCAATCAAGTCATGTAGATTTTTGGAAAAGTGTTCTTTGTTCAAGGCGTTCGTTGATGGAATATTTATTAAATTAACATTAAACTCTTGATAAGTATTTTCCTCTAACTTGGTTAGTTGGCGATTTGTATACAGATAATCTTTTGTAAGATTAAGGTTATCTATATCTATTGTTTTATAATACTTAGTAATATTACTTTTAATAGAATCAAGCATTTGACTAAATGAACGATATTTACGTCGAGTAGTTATATCAATAGTATTATTTTCATCTAATGAATTAACCTCTTCTTCGGTATAAGGAGTTATTAAAATCATTTTTTCTTTGGCTCTAGTTAGAGCAACATAGAAGAGACGAATTTTTTCTGATACTTCTTCTTCTAAATAGTGATATTTAGTTAAATATTTGATAAATGTATCATGAATTCCTTCTTTAAAATATGGCGTTATAATTCCGTATTTATTATCGAATAAAAATTTTTCTTTTAAGTCACTAATATTAAATGATTTATATAAACCACTATAATAACAGATATGATATTCTAAACCTTTTGATTTATGAATTGTCATAATTTTTACTGAGTTAGAATTAGTTTGAGAAGGTGAATATTTCATATCATAATCACTACTTAGTAGTTCTTTAAGATAATCTCTAAATGTATAGATATCATAACCTAAATTACTTAAATTATTAGCAATATCATATAATTTAGTAATACGAACGATTGAAGCTTCGACATTCCCTACTTCAATAAGTTTTTCATACATATTAGTTTTATTTATTATTTGTTCTAATAGTGAACTAATAGTTATTTGGTTTAAATTGGTACTTAATGAATAAAATGTTTGATAGACTATATTATTAGTATAATTATTTTCTTTAAAACTATCAAAGATTTCTTGGTCTTTTAAATTGAAAAGATAGCTACGAGCGATACTTATATAATCATACTTAAATTCTTGATCAAACTCTTTTTGAGATATTTTTACAATATAATCAATTATGTTTTTAAGAATATAGATATCATCGGCGTTATTCAATTTATCATCTTTATATAAAGTAAGGGGAATTCCTAAATATTCAAATATTTTCTTATATAAATCAAAGTCACTTGTACGATCCATTAAGATAACGAAATCATTATAACTAATATCTTTTAATACTTTGTTATCTTTATCAAAAATTTGATATTTAGATGATATTTTATTTTTTATATCTTGAGCAATAGTAAATATTTCAATTTCTTCTTTAGAATATTTTTTATCTTCGGGAAGATTATATTCTAGAACTTCAAAATTATAATTATAATCTGTAAGACCTTCTTCTATATAAGATGTATTACCATAAACCATCTGATGTGATTCGTGATACTCTGCTCCACCAATGCGATTATCCATTAAGAAATTAAAGACTTCATTTATATTAGATAGTACTTCACGACGAGAACGAAAATTTTTTACCAAGTCAATTTTTAGACCATTATTTCCAATAGCATAATTATCATATTTTTCTTTAAAAATATATGGATTGGCATTACGAAAACGATAGATACTTTGTTTTATATCACCAACCATATAAACGTTATGATTCTCAATCATAGAAATAAAAGTTTCTTGAATATCATTTGTATCTTGGTATTCATCAATCATTATTTCTTTAAAAGAATCTTTAAGTTCATTACGAACTTCTATATTTTCTTGCAAAACTTTAATAGATAATAATGCAATGTCTTGAAAATCATAAATTTCATTTTCTTCTTTATATTGATGAAGACGTGCTAAGTAATTTTTTATAATACTAATTATTACTTCTGAATATTCTTTAATTTGAGATATAGATTCTTTTATTTCTGTTTCTAAACCATAGGTAGTTGTTATTTCTTTTAGTTCGTCAAGAGCTGTTTTTAATTTAGAGCGCATTTTCTTTACTTCTTCTTCACTACCAGTTGGTGATGAAGGTAATTTTATAGAACTAACTTTATAATAGTAATCATCTATAGAATGACACGTTTCCAAAATACTTAATGCATCTATTATTTTGGCGTCATATTCACCATCTATTATAAATGATAACTGATGGTGAAGATTATTAATTTCATTTTTCTTTTCGTTTAATAGTTCAAGATATTCAGATAATAGAGAATCTATATGTGAGGAAGAAAAATAATTATTAATATATGTATTAAGATATTCTTGGCGATTTGGAAAGCCATCGATTTTAGAGGCTATTTTTAATAGACTATTTTTTAATTCATTATCATCTTTAACGCAAAAATCATATATTAATTTACTAAATGAGGAAGTTGGATTTTCGTAGTATTCATTTAGAACTTCTTCTATAATTTTAGTTTTTTGCATATCGATTATAGAGACATCAGTGATGCTTATTTCGTTTGAAATGTTTAGTAAATAGTGATATTTTTTTACTACAGATAAAGCGAAGGAGTCGAATGTCGTTATATATGCCTGATCAATTAATTCAAGTTCTTTGGCTAAAGATGGTTGATTTGCTACCTCTTTTTTAATTGATTTTCTAATTCTTTCTTTCATTTCACTGGCAGCTGCTTTAGTAAATGTTAAGATTAGTAGTTCATTAATATGGGTTCCAGAATTTATTATTCGCATTGTACGTGCTGTTAAAACAGCCGTTTTTCCAGAGCCTGCCCCAGCTGATACAATAATATTGGTTCCTGTTTCATTAATTGCTTGTTCTTGTTCTTTAGTCCACGCCATTAATTTCACCTCCTATTATGTCTTCTTTATTCAATTCTTTAAGTTCTATAACGTCATCATTTGTATGAAAACAAATATCTTTAAATTTACACATTGAGCAACCATAATTTGTTTTACCTATCTTTTTAGGAGCTATAGAAAATTGAGCATCTAGAATTTCTTTAGCACCTTCATTGATTTTATCTTCGGTTATTTTAGTTATTTTTTCGATAGATTGGTTATCTAATACTTTACAATAATGATAGAACGAATTATCTTTTTTGACTTTCATACTTTTGATAATATTACTGTCCATATAGGAAGAATCAAATTCACTTAATATTGATAAATCAGAATTAGAAAATCCTTGAAGAAGAAGGTTTTTCTTCTTTAACTGTTCATAACTATGAGTATTATCAACAGCTACTTCATTATTAAGAATTTTTTGAAGATAGAAACCAGCTACTTTAATGTTTTTTAATTTAGGGCTATTTTTAGCAAGATATAGATATACTGGCAATTGCATTCCTATTCCGTAAGGTATTGTAGTTAAATCTAAATTCGGATTTCCTGTTTTATAATCTATAATAGCAATAATAGTTTGATTATCTTCTTCTTTATATTTTATTTTATCTATAATTCCAGTAAAAGTTATTTTTATAGAACCGGTTAAATTAACATAAACACGTTCTTCATGTAATTCGTCATGTAAATTAGTATATTTTTCTTGTTCTTTAATCACTTCTATAATAAATGAAAGTTCTTTTTTTAATTTGTCTAAGAAAAATTGTTCTTTGGTATTAAAAGAATGATCTAATGCTTTTAGTTCTTGATTCCACAATTCATCATAAGATAAAGTAGTCTTAGTTATTTTTTCTAGAATACTATGGAACAATGTACCTACTAATTGATAAAATGTTTCTTCATAGATATTGAGTTTTAGAATGTTGCCGATGTAGTAACTAAATGGACAACGATAATACTTATCAAGACTACTATAAGATAAAGTTAACTTATTACCAAGATATTCTTGAAGAGAAAGATGATCAATACCAGTAAATTGATGCTCATATGTCTTATATGGTAAATCTTGATAATGATGATAAAGATTACTTAACAATGAAGATTTAGTACCATATTTATAATATTCATCTAATAAAGAAGCTAATTTTATTTTGTTATATAAATTATTGTTATTTAAATCTAGTTCAGTAATAGTAATTACTTCATAATTTAAGACTTCATTAAGACTAGAGATAGTAAAGTCTTCGCCATTAGCCGTTTTTTTATAAGTAATACAGGCATTTTTAATTGAAGATATTTGATTTTTAATTAAATCTTTTTCAAGATTATTTTTGTCTATAGTTAAAGAAATAGATAATTCTGTTCTTTCTTTATCACTTAAATATTCTTCATCTTTATATATTTGGGGAATTATTCCTTGATTAAATGATAGAATAAAGACATAATCTTGATCGTTAAAAATAGTTTCTTTTAAATTAGTTTCATGGACTGATAATAATGTATCTTTTTGTGGTATTTTAGTATTTTTTAAATCACTTTTTATCATTTCAATTACTTTTTCTTTATCTTTAACAAAATAATATTTATTGACAATATTTATTATCATATTATATATATCTTCAGTTTCTTCTGTTTTAACAGAAGATTTTAATTGATCTAAAGTAACTTTTAAATCATTATTATATAATTTAAAGAAAGCTGTAACTAATTTTGTGCCATATATAGACTCATTATTTTCTAGAGTATAAGGAATATTAAACATAGGAAAGATTCTTTTAATAAGACGACGATAGTCATCATTAAGATTAGTTAAATAAATATTCTTAATAGATATTCCTTCTTTTATAAGATGACATATTTTATTAGCAACAAAAACAACTTCATCTTCAATATTATTTAATTCATAAATGGAATGTTTAAAATTATTTTGTTCTTCATTGTGAAACAAAACTTTGTTATTTAAAGATAATTGACGAAAAAGTTTTTCGTTTTCTTTAGAAGATGGAAGATTATAAAAAAGTATATTTTTATTATTTAAATAATTTAGAAATAACTTATTATTTTTTAAGAGCTTATTATTATATAGATCTTGTTTTAATGATAATAAAAAGTTAAGTTTAGAACTATTATAAGTAGTATTTTCAAGATAATATAAGTTATTAATATATATTTTAGCTATTTCGTATTTAACACTATATTTATTCATAATATAGTACAATGTCTCTTCATTATAAGTAAAATAATATAGTTTAATGAATTCATCAAGAGAATAAATCTTATTATTATGTAATTTTTGATTATTTCTCTTTAATAAATTAAATTTATTTACTTTTGATGTAATGATTATTTGATTGTTTTCAAGCATGTATATCACCCATATAATTTTATCATAATCATAAAATAATGAATAGATTTTATAGGTATTTTAATGGCTATTAAATGATAAAAATTATCTATAAAAAATTTTTATATTTAAATTTTATATACATAATTTACATAAAAAAAAATAATGTGTTATTAATAAAGTATGAAGGGATTGTATGAGTGAATTTGAGATTATAGGGTTTGAAAAATTGAAAGATGATTTACCAGTAATAAAAACAAAAAGAAAAGGAGCTTAAAAGCTCCTTTATCTATTTATTATAGTAATACAAATTACCATAACTCCAATAACACCGATGGCTATTAATAATAAATTTGTAATGTCGGCCCCAATGTAACCGGCAACTACATCATAAGTTACTTCTTTAATCATTAAAAAGAAATCAGAAAACATATCTAATACATCTTGAACTTCTGCTTTAAGTTGATCCCAAAGAGTTTCTTTAACTAGTAAATAAGTTAATGTGTTCATTTAATCACTTCCCTATAATAATTATAATATATACTTGCTTTTTCTTCAATTATTTGTTATTCTAGTTATACACATGGCGAAATTGGTGAAGTGGTTAACACACCAGATTGTGGCTCTGGCACGCGTGGGTTCGATTCCCACATTTCGCCCCATTGTAAAATTTACATACTTTAGGTATGTTAAATATGAAAAAGTTCATAGTACTTAGTATTATGAACTTTTTTTATTTTATGTAACTTTATAATATTACTTTATCCCCTTTTTATATTATAATATAAACATTATGGAGGTTAAGTATGATTACTTATAATGAAATGACAATAAAAAATTGTCAAAATTGGCATGATGATTCTATATATGTTGTAACTGATTTTGATAGGACTTTAACAATTGGTGAAAGTGAATCATCATGGGGAATATTATCGACAGGAGATTTTGTATGTCAAGAATATATTCAAGATCGTAATAAACTTTATGAAAAGTATCGCCCTATTGAGATAGACGAAAAGATGGATTGGAATAAGAAAAATCAATATATGATTGAATGGTGGAATAAACATATATCTTTATTTATTAAATATAAATTAAAAGAAGAAGTTATAAAAAATGCAATTAAAGATGTTAAAATTATGAAATTTAGAGATGGTGCTATTGAAATGCTAAAAAGTTTTCATAAAAGAAATATACCAGTTATTATAATCTCTGCTGGAATAGGAAACTTTATAGAACTATTTTTGAAGTTACACGGATGTTACTATGATAATATTTTTATTGTAGCTAATTTCATAAAATTCGAAGATGGTATTGCAGTAGGAATTGAAGATATGATTATTCATTCACTTAATAAAAATGAAGTTTCATTACCACATAATATTTTAGATAAAGTAACTGAAAGAAAAAATATTATTTTAATGGGAGATAATTCTTCAGATGTAAAGATGATTAGTAATAGCAAAAGAGATAAGGCATTAAAAATAGGCTTTTTAGAAGAAAATGTTAAAGAAAATAAAGAAATTTTTGAAAGAATATATGATGTTGTATGTACTAATAATACGAATTTCTTAGATTTACAAAATATGATATCAATATTAATTAAATAGGAAGTAAATATGAAAGTATTAAGTTTAACTGAGCCTTGGGCTTATCTTATAAAAAGTAAAAAGAAACATATTGAAACAAGAAGTTGGAAAACTAATTATCGTGGGGAATTATATATTCATGCTAGTTTAACTAAAATACCTAAATATGCATTAAATAATAAAGAGTTAATGAAATTAGTAAATTTAGATGAGATATTATATGGATATATTATTTGTAAATGTAATATAGTAGATTGCATATATATGACAGATGAGTTTATAAATAAATTAAAGAAAAATAATTATCAAGAATATATATGTGGAGATTATAAAGTAGGAAGATATGCTTGGATATTAAGTGATATAGAAATTTTAGATCATCCAATTAAAGCTAAAGGTCATTTAGGGATATGGAATTATGATATATAATTTTTATCTTTTATAATAGGTTAAGATAGAAATTAGTAAAGCTGAAGTAAAAAAAATAATTATAAATATAAGTAATAATATATTATTCATAAACACTCCTACTTTAATTTATTAGAAAAAAAATAAAATATGATTATTTCAATTTTTTATTTTATATGTTAAGATAAGAAAATATCAGGTGGTGCTATGTTAAAAGATTTATGTTTTGAAATTATTCAAACATGCCCTAATAATTGTTTATTTTGTTCTTCTTGTTCGGGAATAGATAAAAAACAGATAATTAGTTACGAATTGTTTAAAAAGACAATTGATTATTTAATGAAAATTGGTGGAATAGAAGAAATATCTATATCAGGTGGAGAACCTCTACTTCATCCTGATATTTTTAGAATAATTAGGTATTGTAAAAGTAAAAATATTAGAACAGTCTTATTTACTAGTGGAATAAAAAGAAGAAAACACATGACTACGGATGAAATCGAAGAGTTAGAATTTAATTTAAGAGAACAATACAAATCATATTTAAAAGAAGGAATGCCTAATGATGAATATGAATCATTAATAAATAAATTAATGAAAAGATATTTAGATATAGATAAATTAGACTTTGATTCGTTGTCAACTTATGATTGTTTATACTTAAAGAAACTTGGCTTAGATAAGATTGTTTTTGATTTTCAAGCATGGAACAGAGAAGTATATGATAGAATCATGGGAACAAAAGAATTTTATGAATTAGTATTAACTTCTATAATAAAAGCTGCTAATACAGGAATTGAAACTGATGCTCATTTTATTCCGACTAAAATAAATTACAAAGAATTACCAGATATTATAGAAATGTTAAATGTTGCTAATTTTAGACAGTTAAGTATTTTAAATTTTGTACCACAAGGAAGAGGCGAAAAAAACGAATCACTCCTTTCCTTAAGTGATGAAGAATTTGAAGAATTTTGTAGTATTTATGAAAAGTGTAAAGACGAGTTCAATGGAAAGTTAAGAATTGGTATTCCTTTACAAGGAGTTGATACTCATAAATGTACAGCTGGTTTAGATAAACTAGTTATTAAATATGATGGAACTGTTTTACCTTGTCCAGCTTTTAAAGAATACGATGTAAATATCTTAAATAAAATGGGAATTAGAACTCCTAATATAAAAGATAATTTAGATAAGTTACGTATATATTCTGGTTCAAGGAGTCATCCTTTATGTAAACAGTTATATTCATTTAAAAGAAATATAGAATAAAAAGTAGTTATCAATTGATAACTCTTTTTTTTAAATATAAATCTTCATTATTTCGAGCTTTTTGTTCTTCTTCTATATCGTTAAAATCATATATTGTTCCTAGTCTCTTGTATATTTCATAGGCATGTGTGTATTCATGAATATTAATTAAAAGAGTTTTTTCATTGATGATATTAGGAACAATTATTTTTACTTCTTGGATAAGATTATCGTCATCTTTAGTAATGAAACAGCCCCAAATACCTGTTTCTTCAGGAATATTATATTTTTTAGTATGAGTTTTCATATAATTTAAAAAATATTGGTCTTTGATATCTACTAAAGATAAGGCTTTTTTTAAAGTTATTTCTTCATAGAAGTCTTGAACTATTGAGCGGTATGAAGGAGTTAGATAAGTTAAAGCTTGTTCTTTTAAGTCAGAAGGTATTCCATAGTAAGCTTCACTAATAGCACAAGTAATAGCAGCGATTGTATCGCTATCACCACCTATTGAAAGAGAAATACGTAAAGCATTTTCAAAAGAGTCAGAAATTAAAAAACAATAAATTGCTTGGGGAACGGAATTACTTGTTTTAGAAGTAAAACGATATTCGTGTTGTAGAGTATTTAAATCAAATTGAAGATTATAAGAAAATAAAGAACTTATAGTATTTTTTATTTCCTCTTTTGATTTATGATGACTAGCTAAGTAGATTGCTGTACTTACTGCTTGAGCTCCTATAATTGCTTCTACACTATTATGGGAAGGTATAGTAGCTTTTTTTGTTTCTTCAAGAACTTCTTCAAGAGTGTCAAAATATAAAGCGATTGAGGAAATACGCATTGCTCCACCATTTCCTAAACTATCCCCTACTTTTTCTTTTTTTAACCATTTAACAAAGCCAGGACTAAATGGTAAACGACCATAACGGTCTAATCCCTTCGATAATTCATTGTTACCAAACAAGCGTAAACTAGATTCATAATCCTCATTTTTTAAAATAGCTGAAGCAATAGAGATAGTTAAAATTGAATCATCAGTAAATGATGAATTTTTATTAAACAAAGGAGTTTTTGAAGATAGAATTTGTATTCGATCTTCATATGATCTTTTCTTAGATGGAGATTCTTGAAGAGCTTTTATCTCTAGTACTTCGTAAGTTGAACCAACTATATCACCTATTATTGCTCCTAACATATTTATCACCTTTTTTTATTATAACATTTATGATAGTGAATTTTTAGTGAAGAAAATAATTTTTCCTTGTAATTAAGGTATAAAACTAGTAAAATTGTTGTAGGGAGGAATTAATATGGCAAAAACAAATAAAATTGAAACTATAGAAAATGAAATTGAAGAAGAAGAATTTGAAGAGCTTAGCATTAGTGATAGATTAGTCAATATTGAAAAGAAAAATAATATTATTCTTGTTATATCTATTGCAACTATTTTTCTTTGTTTATGTTCAATGATTTATATTATAAATGGTGATAATACTAGTTATGCAAATGAACAGCCTACACAAACAAGTGAAAGCGACTATACATATGATACTAGTGGATTAGATGAAATTAAAGCAACTGATATTGAAAAAGAATCTGATGGTGAAACAATTGTCGTTGTTGTAGCTAGACAAGGATGTTCATATTGTGCACAATATATGCCTGTTATAACGAAAGTTGCAGAAAAACATGATGTAACAATTAAATACATTGACTTTGGGAAGATTATAGATTTTAGTAGTAGCCAACCTACTATTAGTGATTCTGAATCTTATGAAGCTCTATCTAATTTAGAAGGTACTGGTGATTGGGAAGATTTTGCTGACGTTGTAATTACTGGTACGCCAAATACAATGTTTATTAAAGATAATAAAATAATTTATGGTATTAATGGTAGTCAAAGTGAAGATGTTATAGAAACAGCATTTAAAGAAGCTGGACTTGCTTAATAGCAAGTCTTTTTTATGTTATAATATATATGGTGATATTATGGTAGAGATGAATGGAAAAAAATTAAGAGATGAATTATTAATAGGATTGAGAGAAAAAATAGACAAACTAGATAAACAACTTGGACTTGCTGTAATACAAGTAGGAAATGATGAAGCTAGTAATGTATATGTAAGACAGAAAGAAAAAATGGCTAACGAACTAGGATATAAGTTTATTCATAAAATATTCAAAGATAATGTTGAGCAAGAAACCTTATTAAAATACATAAAGAAATTAAATAAAGATGAGACAATTGATGGTATTTTAGTTCAAATGCCTTTACCTAAACATTTAGATTCTAGTATAATACAGAATACTATTGATTCTTATAAAGATGTTGATGGACTAACTTTTATAAATGCTGGAAGATTAGTTCAAGGAATGCCTGCTCTAGTACCTTGTACACCTAAAGGAATTGTTGATTTACTAGATAAATATAAAATTAAAATTGAAGGTAGTCAGGTTGTAGTAATTGGAAGAAGTGTTTTAGTAGGAAAACCAATTGCTAATTTATTGACTAATAGAAATGCTTCAGTAACAATATGTCATTCAAAAACAAGGAATATAGAAATATATACAAAGAATGCTGATATAGTTATTGTTGCTGTAGGTAAAGCTAAATATTTAAAAAAAGAAACGATTAAACCAGGTACAGTTATAATTGATGTAGGAATAAATCGTGTAAATGGTAAATTACATGGAGATGTTGATTATGACAATGTTTCTGAATTAGCTAGTTATATTACCCCTGTTCCAGGTGGTGTTGGACCAATGACGGTATATGAATTAATGCATAATGTTTATACAGCTCATTATCTACGTAGTAAATATGTAAAAAATAAAAAGTAGTAAGTACTTTTTATTTTTTTGTTAAAAACATATTGACATTTAACTTTGTTATTAATATAATGTTGGTATCAGAAGAATGCATTTTTTTGATAATTACTTATTAACATTTTGTTATTATCAAAGAAGGGATTTATATGGAGGAATATGAAAAAAGTGGAAAGGTTTTTATTGCTTATAGAGGTCAAGAATTAAAAGAAAGAGATATTGTTTTAAAATTACAAGACATCTGCCCTACTGGCTATACAGTTAAGTCTTTGGCACGTGAGGAATACGGAGTTGTAATGGCTAAAATAGTTGTTAGTAATTATTATTCAGATCGTGATCCTTATATTAACTCACAATCAAAGATTGCATCTGTTAGTGGTTATAATCAAGATGAAATATATAAGGCTATTAGAAAATATAGTAATATTTATTCAATAGATGATTCTGATAGATATCATATTTTGATAAATAAAATTTATAAAGATCAAAGAAGTAAAGTATTTAAAGAACTTAGTGGAACTATGGATTTCTGTTCTGTTATTTGGGATGAGAAAAAGCAAGAACTATTAGCTGGCGTTACAGATGGACAAGGAATATATACAAAGCTTTATTATGGATTAACAAATAATAATGGAGAGTTGATGTTTTCTAATAGTAAGGATGTTTTAGAGTATTTTTGTTATGATATTAAGCAGATGGATGCTAATACATATATGATAAATAGTGAAATTTTTAATTTGGATGGCGAAAAAATAGAGGTTAGTAGTCCATTTATTAAGAAGACGAAGGAAAATACTGATTGTTTATTTGATAGTTTAAATGCTTTATTAGTGACTATTACTAAGGAAGCTGTACGAGATAAGATAGAAGCTAATTTAGAAGAGTATCTTGATTCTGAGGATCCTAAGAAAAGATTAATGGACTATATTTTAAAAGAGTTGGATACAACAACACAAAGAGAGATACTTTCTATAATAAAAAAAGTTATTGAAGAATATAAAGTAGAAAGTAATATTGAGCAAACTTTAAGAGCATTATTTGACAAGATATTGGCAGATTATACACAGACTATAAATGTTCCATTATCATATAATATTTATATTAATAATTCACAAGTTGGTAAAACAACTGGGGCATTTTATCATGAAAAATATGAACAAATACTACGTCAAACGCAACTAGATGAACCTATAATGTTAATTGGTCCAGCTGGTTCTGGTAAAAACGTAGCAATTTCACAAGTTGCTGATTCTCTAGGACTTCATATGTACTATACAAATAACGCTTCAAATGAATTTAAACTTACAGGCTTTATTGATGCAGGTGGTCATTATCAAGAAACAGAATTCTATCGTGCATTTAAAAATGGTGGGTTATTTTTCTTGGATGAAATTGATAATTCTGATCCTTCAGCATTAATTGTTATTAATTCAGCTTTGGCTAACGGATATATGGCATTTCCTCACGAAACAATTGAACGACATAAAGATTTTAGAATTGTAACAGCAGCCAATACTTGGGGTAAAGGTGCTGATTTGCAATATGTTGGACGTAATGCTTTAGATGCTGCTACTTTAGATAGATTCGATAATATATTTTTTGACTATGATCGAAAATTAGAAGAATGCTTATATCCTAACGAAGACGTTTTAAGTTTTATGTGGTCTTTTAGAGATGCTGTTTTAAAAACAAGAGTTCCTCATATAGTATCGACAAGAGGCGTTGGTAAAGTTTATAAAAAAGAATTAAATGGTATTCCTGTAGCTGATATATTAACTTCGAATGTTGTAAAGAATTTAGGTCAAGATGATCTTAATACTATTATTGGGAATATGAAAGATATAAAAAGAGATAATAAGTATTTTGAGGAGATAAAAAGATTACAATTAAGGAGATAATATGTATAAATATTATAAAAAAGATAGTTATAAAGTTATGGAGTATGATTTCTTTTCTATTACGGAATTCTTAGATTATTTAGATGCACAACCAATAAATAGAGATATATTTAGAAATGATTTAGCTAGTGAGAGTAATGATTATTATTTTACAAAGACAAGAAGTCTTGAAGAAGCAAAGCAATTATTAAAATATGGTTGTCATGAAGATTTTGATAAAATATTAGAGTTAAAATTAAAATTAGAAAAATATATAAAAATGGCCAAAATAAAACAAAGACAATATAATTATTATGTAGGATATGCCCCTGATGTGAAAGCTTATTTAGAAGGATGTCCTTTATCAATGTTAAATAAGGAACAACCTAAAAGAAAACAAATCAATATATATTATAATGCGGCAATACTTGGAAATGTTAGTGTAGAAGAGATCTTTAATCGCGGGGCAATTACTTTATGTTTAGTTGAAATATTGGAGAATATGGGATTTGGAGTTGGATTGAATATATTTACAATGTCAAAAAGCGAAAATCAAATACATTATGCTAAATTTAATATAAAAAGCTCAGCTGAAAGATTAAATATGCAAAAAGTTTTTTTTCCGCTATGTCACCCTTCTTTTTTAAGAAGATTAGTCTTTAGATTAAGAGAAATGACTCCCGATATTGAATATCATTGGTATGATGGCTATGGTAAAACATGTGATGATTATACAATAAGAAATATTATTAATTTAAAAAGTAATGATATTGTTATATGTCAACCTAGCGAGATGGGAGTGCTAGGAACTAGTATTGTTGATGATGCTAATAGAATGTTTGAATATATTAATAGTTTTAAAGATAGAGATTTTGTTTTAGAAAAAATTATTGATGATGTTAAATATACAAAGAGAAGGTAGAATCTTCTCTTTTATTTAAACTTCTACCCTATTTTATGATATTATATTAAAGCGAGGTGAGATATCATGAATATTAAGAATTTAACTATGACTTTTGGTACACAAGAAATATTCGATGATATTAACTTACAAATAAAAGAAAAAGAAAAAGTTGGAATTATAGGTGTTAACGGAGCCGGTAAAAGTACTTTTTTTAAACTTATTTTAGGTAAATTGGAACCTGATAGAGGAAAAATCATCTTAAAACCTGGAACAAGAATTGGTTTTTTACCACAGGTAATAAGTGATGAAATTCCTAGTATGGAAATTTCAGTGTTTGACTATTTATTAGATGGTCGTCCTATAAAGAAATTGGAGAAAGAACTTAGTGAAGCTTATACTGAGGCAAGTATCGAAAGTGATGAAAAAAAGCTTAAAATAATAATGAAAAAGATTGGTAAATTACAAGAGAAATTGGAATACTATGAAGTTTATAATGCAGAAAATATTTTATTAAAAATAGTAACTGGGATGAATATTGATAGTGATTTATTAGATATGAAATTATGCGATTTATCAGGAGGACAAAAAAGTAAAATCGCTTTTGCCCGTCTTCTCTACTCTAATCCCGAAATACTTCTGTTAGATGAACCAACTAATCACTTAGATAATGATAGTAAAGATTATATAATTCAGTATTTAAAGCATTATAACGGGACCGTTTTAGTTATCTCTCATGATATAGAATTCTTAGATCAAGTAACGACACAAACGTTATATGTTGATAAAATAACACATAAGATGGAATTATTTCCAGGTAATTATGAAAAGTATATTAAAATAAGAAATGAAAGATTAAAAACGCAAGAAAGAATTTATGATAAACAAATTAAAGAAGAAGAAAAATTAAAAAGAATTATTGCTAAATATATTGGTGGTAACGAAAAGAAAGCACGTATTGCTAAAGATAGACAGAAAAAGTTAGCAAGATTAGAAGAAAATAAAATTACTTTAGAAAAAAAACAAAAAGTTACACATTTTAAAATTAAGATTAATCATCAATCAGGTATTATACCATTAAAATGTGAAAATCTAACTTTTGGTTATAATGAGAATCATCTTTTAATTAATGATTTAACTTTTGATTTAAGTCGTGGCGAAAAGTTTTTGATCGTTGGTGAAAATGGTGTTGGAAAATCAACTTTGCTTAAATTAATTATGGGATATTTAAAACCACTTAGTGGAGAATTACAATTAAATGATAAAACAGAATTAGGATACTATGCACAAGAGCATGAACTATTAGATAATGAAAAAATTATTTTAGAAAACTTTAGCGAATTTTCTTTAAGTACAAAAGAAATACGTTCTTTTTTAGGTAATTTCTTGTTTTCTGGAGATGATGTTTATAAAAAAGTAGCTTATTTATCTCCAGGAGAAAGAAGTCGAGTGGCGTTAGCTAAGCTCGCCTTAACTGGAGCTAACTTATTAATATTAGATGAACCAACTAACCATTTAGATCCACAAACACGAGAAATTATTGCACAAACATTTAAAGACTATGAAGGGACAATGTTAGTTGTATCTCATAATGTAGATTTTGTTGATAATTTAGGAATTGAAAGAATGTTAATGTTGCCTAGTGGAGAAATAAAATATTATGATAAAGATACAGTTTTATATTATCAAGAATTAAATAATCAAAGTAAATATAAGAAGAAAATTTCTTAAGACGTAGAAAGAACACTTAAGGAGTTTTCTTTTTTATGTTATAATAAATATAAGGTGGAAAAGGAGGATGATATGTCAAAAATTAAAAAATCACCATTACTTTTTAAAGTTATAGAATTTTTCTTTATTACTCTAGGAGCAGTTATTGCGGCTTTTGCACTAGAAGGATTATTAGTACCTAACTCCATTTTAGATGGAGGAGTAACTGGTATAAGTATCATTTTTAATATTTTATTTAATTGGAAATTAAGTTTATGTATTCTTATTATAAATATGCCCTTTTTATATATCGGTTTTAAAAATTTAGGAGGTAAATTCTTAGTTAAGGCTATTTATAGTATTGCTATATTTTCTCTTTTACTTGAACTATTCCATTCTGTAAATCACGTGACGGATAATATATTATTGGCAACAATATATGGAAGTGTTTTATTAGGAGTTGGAGTTGGTATTGTAATCCGATTTGGTGGATGTTTAGATGGAACAGAGTCATTAGGAATTGTAATTAGTAAGAATACTAACTTTTCAGTAGGACAATTTGTATTATTATGTAATGTTGTTATATTTTCAATTGCTGGTTATTTTTTTGGAGTTGATCGTGCTTTATACTCGTTATTAGGATATTTTATAACTAGCAAAGTGGTTGATGAAATAAGCGAAGGATTCGAAAAGACAAAAGCTGCACTTATCATAACAGATGATGGTAAAATGATGGCAGAACATATTTATAAAAAAATTGGAAGAACTGTTACAATTTTGAAAGGTAACGGATTAATTAGTGGTCAAAAAGCAGTGTTATATTGTGTTCTTACAAGAATTGAAATTCCAGAGCTTAAAAGAATTGTTAAAGAAGAAGATCAATCAGCATTTATTACAATATCAGATGTCTCTGAAATAATTGGAGCACATATAAAATCAAATAATAAATTAAAGGAGAAGAAAAAATGAAAATATATAATAAATTAGTGAGAGATAATATCCCTGATATAATTCTTAAAGATAATGAGCTTCCTGTAACACGCATATTAAATGATGAAGAGTTTATTAAAGAATTAAACAAAAAACTTCAAGAGGAAGTTAATGAATATTTAGAAGGAGAAAATATTGAAGAAATGGTAGACATTCTAGAAGTAATTAGAGCAATTTTAGAATATAAGAATGTTTCCTACGAAGATATTGAAGAAAAAAGAAAGAAAAAAGCTAATAAAAGAGGTGCTTTTAAAGAAAAAATTTATTTAGAAAAAGTAATTCAAAATGGAGATTAGACACTGAATGTGTCTTTTTATTTGTCAAATTAATAAATTTAATATAAAATAATATATGTAATATATATAAGATATGGGGTGATACAATGTATACTAAAGTTGAAGAAGCTATTCATTTTATGGTTAAAGCTAACAAAGGGCAAAAACGTAAAAATGAAAATATAGATAAGAGTTTTCATCCAATGATTATTTATTCAATGCTTAGAGACTTTACAACAACAGAAGATGTTCTAGTATCAGCTCTTTTGCACGATGTAATTAATGATACTGAATATGGATATGAAGAAATAGAAGAAAGATTTGGAACATTAGTTGCAGATATGGTATCAGACTTGTCGGAAGATATGGCGATTGCTAAATGGATTGATAGAAAAAAAGATTATGTAAAAAGAATGAGAGCTAATTATGACGTTAATGTTATAAATATAATGCTTGCTGATAAACTCCATAATTTAATTTCTAATTATGATAGATTCTTAAAAATGGGAGATAAAATGTGGAAAAATACTGGTGGTACAAAAGATGAAAACCGTTGGTTATATAGAGAATTATATAATATTGCTAAAAAGAAAGGTGCTAATGAACACTTATTAGAAAGATATAAAGAAATAATAAAGATATATTTTGGTGAGATAGATGAATAAGATAATGAAACAATCTATAAAAATTGCTCTTTTTAGTTTAAGTATTATCTTATTTGTTTATTTAACTAAGATGTTACTATTAGATGAAATTAAATATTTTGATGATTTAATTTTTAGATATGTATCTAAATTAAGATGTGAGCCTTTAACAATTGTATTTAAATTCTTTTCTTTTCTATGTAGTACTTATTTTATAGTTGCTCTAACGATAATTATTATGTTATTTGTAAAAGAGAAAAAAATAACTTTTTATATTGTTCTTAATTTATTATGTTGTTTTGCTTTAAACCAAACATTGAAATTTCTTTTTGCTAGAGCAAGACCACTAGATATTAACTTAATTATTGAAAAAGGATATAGTTTTCCTTCTGGTCATTCAATGCTAAGTTTAGCTTATTATGGTTTTCTAATTTATTTAATTTTAAAGAGTAATTTAAAAAGAGAAAATAAATTATTATTTACAATTTTATTATCTATTCTTATCTTTTTAATAGGATTTAGTCGTATTTATTTAGGAGTTCATTATACAAGTGATGTCTTAGCAGGTTTTGCTATTTCAACTGCTTATTTATTATTATATATTCAATTTTTTTATAATAAAAGAAGTGCTTAAATAAGCACTTCTTTATTTACTTCGACTTTTATATTCAGGACTGTTAGCTATTTCAGTTTTAACGCTTTTTAAGGAATAATCTAAATCAATATATCCATTTATTCCTGGAACACTTCCCTTGCTAGAATATTGGTAACTTGTACGTTGCGATGTCGGGGTATAATATACTGGAAATTCTTCACTAGAAAAATCGGTAAAAGAAACGTGATTATTATATGTTTCCCCTGATGTTAACCATAATTTATATGGTAAACTTTCTACACGATGGGCATGAGAATTATTAATATAAATAGCGGGATATAAATTATATTTTGCTATTTCAGTATTAGCAGCTGATATGACATTTCGTAGTGTTTGATCGTCAAGACTTAATTGGCTTTCACATTCAACGTCAATATAAACTGGATATTCTAAGGTATAATCGTTTAATACTTGACCAACAAAGTTGGCTTCGCGACGAGCTTCTTCTTCTGTAGTAGCTCTACTATACCAATAGACACCAACAGGAATATTTAAACGTTCACATTCTTGCATGTTTCGATGAAATTGTTCGTCTAAAGCATAGTTTCCATTGGCATCACGACATATAGCATCCATTACTCTTATGATGGCAAAATCAACATGTTTACTAGTTTCATCCCAATTGATTGTTCCTTGCCAGGCAGAAACATCAAGACCTTTTTCTAATTTAGATGGGTCTTCAGATATTTTATAATTATAATAGAATTTAACTGGCATTTGCGAAGTATCAGCTTCTATTCCAGTATATTCAATTAATACATCATTGCCAAAATTATTTTTAAGGCTAACTTCTAATTCAATATCTTGGATTGTATTGTTACTTTTAATGTCGGTATAATAATTTATATTCTTACCTAAATTAAGATTTTTTTCAATTATTTCTTGACCATTGGCATCTTTTAGAGCACGATTTAATTCATCGGTAGTTAAGGATGCTCCGGTTTCAAGCTTACTTAATAAAATATTATTTTCTAAAGCAGAAGCTGAATTAAATTGAGAGAAGACTGTAATCGTTAAAGCCATTGTAGATGCAGCGATAAAAGCTCCTGTTTTTTTTAGTTTTTCTTTCATATCCTCAATCCCCCTTTTCTTTTGGTTACTTACCCTAACATAATTTTTTTTGATGGTCAATCTTGAATATAAAAAAAACTAAACTTTACGTAAAGTTTAGTTTTTTAAATCCTTATATTAGTTTAAATATTCATTCAAATTTTTTAAGCGATAAGTTGGTTCTGGCATTTGACTTGTTGGAACAAAACCTGGGTCAGCATTAATAACGTCAGGAATACGATTTACAACGTCAGCACAAGTAAGTTCGACGGTAGATGGTTGACTGACAACAATTGTTGTTTCTGGTTCTCCGATAATAGTCCATTCATTTTTATCTACTTCATCTGGTGCATATACCTTACCGATACATTCAGCTTCAATAGTAATTCCTTCTTCTGTTTCAGCTGTAACTACTGCACTCATACCTGTAGCATCACCAGCTTTAATGTTTATGCCTAAAGTTGATGACTCTAAATCTACATCATTAGTTTTAGGAACACATTCTTGATTCATACTTGTAATATGAAGATGAAGTTTATCAGCTAGCCATCCAACTGTATTCCACATATATGAAGGAGCAAAATTTCCGGATTCGATTATGTTTTGGCGTTCTTCTTTACTCATACGATCTGCTGATGCTATTTCTTTGTCAAAATCTTCAAGTGTTAAACCAGCTCCGTGAGCACGAGCTAAAGCTATACCATAATCTTCAACATTATATGAAGATGATCCTTTTATTTTGACTATCTTATGAGTTGTTCCTGATAAAATAGAAATTAAATTACCCCAGAAGATGTCTTGGTAACCACAACCTGTTATTGTACATTTGTTGGCTTTGGCTAGAACGTCTAATTCTTTCCAAACTTTAGGATTTGAATTTGAAGCAAAGAAGGCCTCTTCACATGTCGTAATAGCATTTATTCCTAATGAAGCACAAGTTCTTAAAACATCTTTAACATCATTTAATAAACTCATTGTTGCAACAATGGCAATATCTGGTTTAGTTCTTTGTAAATAACTTGCGAGATTATCAACTGGTTCGATTACAACATTTTTCTTTTCATTTCCTATTATATCGCCGATATCCTTTCCAATAACATTGGGGTTTATGTCAACAGCACCTACTATTTGAGCACCTTTTTCGAATACATAGCGCATTGTATAAACGCTCATCTTTCCGCAACCTATTTGAAATACTTTTATTTTTTCCATAATACCATCCTATTCTATTATTATTATACCAAATATAATCTTTAATAGACGTTAAAAAAGAAGAGATTGACAGTATTAGTTAGTATCTGATAAGTCAACATTCTCTTCTCTAATTAAATCAGCAAAATCAATCTTAAATTTTTCTATAGCTTTAGTACGGGCATCATCATATATATTACGAGCATTACATACTGCTTTGTAGACATGTTTTATACGACAAACATTTTCATTGTCAAATAAAGCATATGTAAAGGCATTGGATAGAATAGTTAAACAAATGTCAGGATAACGTGATGATATTTCATATATTCTTTTATATTCATCTGTCATATCGACAATAAAGGTCATTATTCTTTCAATAATAAAACTTGTATATTCGAAGTGAACACCAGTTTTTGTTTCTATTTTCGGATATGTTCCCATTAAAATTTTTACACAGGTTGGTTGGTCAACTTCAGCAACATCTATTTTTTGAAAACGTCTTAGAAAGGCACGATCGCGAAGAATATATTGCTCATATTCTTCATCAGTTGTAGCACCTATCATTTTTATCTCGCCACGATCTAATCCAGCTTTAAACATATTAGCAAAATCAATTCCTGATTCGCCACCATCTTTATTTACTAAAACATGTGTTTCATCTAAAAAGACAATTGTTTTAGGACGATTAGATAATTCTTTAACAAGAAGGTCTACACGACTTTCAATTTGGCCATTTGATTCAGTTTTACCTAATAATGAGGTAACATTTAACTTATATATTTTGTAGCCTTCTAGAGCTTTAGGAACTAAGTGTTTTTGAATTCGATAAGCAACACCTTCAACAATAGAAGTTTTACCAACACCTGCTTTACCGACTAATAAAGCACTTTTTTCTGGAGTTAAAAGAGTCATTATAACTTGTTTTATTTCTTCGTCACGACCAATAGATGGATCAGTAATGTATTCTCTTTCTGTTAATTCTTGACCATAACGATCTAAAATACTCACAAAACCTTGATATATATTTTCTTCATTTGAAGTTGAATTTTCTTCAATTAAAGGCTTAGAAATAATTTTTTCTTGATGTTCAGTAACATTTACATCATGAGGAATACTAGTTTTATTGCCTCCAACTTGATATGTTACCTTTTGTGGTTTATTATTTTCTAAAGTTTCATACATTGTTATCACCTTATTTAATTATAACATAAAGTTCTAAATTCTTATATTTTTAATCATTTATAGAAAAAAAAGCAAGCTTGATGCTTGCTTATTATTCTTAATGGCGCCTGATGTAGGACTCGAACCTACGACCTAACGGTTAACAGCCGTGCGCTCTACCGACTGAGCTAATCAGGCATTGCTCTTTAATTATAGCAAAATCACAAATAAAGTCAATAAAAAAGTGAATTTTTTTATAAAAAAAATTATTTTATTAAATATCAAGATATTTAATAAAATAATTATTTGATTCAGGGGAATATTCTAGATATGCATTTACTTCTAAAACAGGGTTTTCTTCTGTACTTTTATCTTTATTTATATTACCAGGTATTTTTCCATTCTTGTTGCTTATTTTTATATATGTAAGATATTGATAATAATCATCAGCAACTTTTCTTTCATATGTTAAATCAAGAATTTCATATGTTCCCCACGAATTAATTATATCAGGTGTTATTACTTCATTAATTGTTGAATGATTTAATATAGAATTAAGATAATTTTTTAGTAAACTATTTTTATCTATTTTAGTTAATTCTTCTGGTTCAGAATTATTATTTTCTGTTGGAGATATTTCTTCTTCAGGATTTATATTTTTGATAGCAGATTTTACTTCATCTTTAATATTACTTTTATTTTCTTGACTATTTAGATAATCACGACCACCTAAGATAAGACATATTATAGCTAAGATTAAACAACTATAAATTACGATGTCATATTTATTTATCTTTTTCATACTATCACCAATTTTATTATAATATAAAATAAAGAAAAATTTAAGATAATAAGATTATTTTGTTAATTATTTGTTATAATTATTATAGGTGAATAAAATGAGAGAATATATGAAAGAGAATATTGACTATGTCGATAAGATTATTAAAAATAAGGATAAGGAAAAGATTGATGAAGTAATTACTGAACATCTCCTTAAAATAAAATTTTTTCAGCATGAAAGATTTATTCATCTTTGTGTAACTTTGTTTTATGCTTTAATTACTTTAATATTTTTAGCTTTAACATTACTTAGTTGGGTTTTTATACCAATAGTAGTTATAGTAGTAGTTTTTCTTATATTATATATATATCATTATTTTTATTTAGAGAATGGTGTTCAATATATGTATAAACAGTATGATGAATTAAAAAAAATGACTAGAAAATAGTCATTTTTATTTATCGTCTTTTTTAATTGGTAAATCTTCATTATTAATTTCGTCTTCGTAGTCATTCTTGTAAATTAACTTATTTAATTCGTCATCATATTTTAAAGGAATATTTAAAGAAGATAGTGAATTTATTTCTGGTTCTTCTTCTTCGAATACTTCGTAGTTTTCTTCATAGTTTGATGTCTTAGGAGCATCAAAGATAGTATATTGTTGATTTAAATTAAGAAATTTTGTTAAGTATTGCATGAAGAAACTACTAGCTTTTTCGTTGTAACGGAAAGCTTGTGTATTATATTCTTTGCGAGCTATGGCAATACCATTTTCTTTAGAATTCATGTCTTCTTCTGTGAAGGTACCTAGAGTTTCTAATTCTTTTAAGAAGGGATATTTTTCAAGATCTATTTTTTTACTTAGTTTAAACTTATTAATAGCATTACTTGTTTCTACTTTGTCATTTATGGAACCTGTTACTCCTTTTTCAATCATTAATAATAAACGATTAATTTCCATACTGACATCGTCTTCTTTACCATATTCATTAAGAATACGACTAGTCGTTTCTTTGGCAATATTTATTTTATCTTCTAAGTATTTATTTAATGTCTTGGTAAATAGCTCGTTAATACTGTTGGTACGATTTTTTAAGTCTTTATATTCATGGTATATGTAATAACCTATTGCTATTATTACAACAAAGAAAATATTATTAAATATAAAATACATGATGTCTGTCATATTATCACCTATTATATGAATTATATCATATTAGTTTATTTCTTTAAATATTCTTGCAAAATAATCAGGATATTTAGTTGTAAAATGATATTTTTTGTCTTTTATTTTAAACTCTATTAAATTAGCATGAAGGTATAATTTATTTAATGATTTGTAAGTACTATGATATTTTTTATCACCTATTATAGGATGTCCAATATCTGATAGTTGAACTCTTATTTGGTTTTTTCTTCCTGTTTTAAGATTTATTTTTAGAAGAGAATATTTGGAATTAGATTGAAGAACTTCATATTCTGTAATAGCTAATTTACCTTTTGTTTTATCTTTTGTACTAAATACTTGAAAAGTTTTTGTTTCAATAAGATAACTTTTTAGAGTGTCTTTTTGTTTAGGCATTTGACCTTCGACAATGCATAAGTACTCTCTTTTTACTTGAGACCAATTATTTTGTAAATAATATTTGATGTTTTGATTTTTGGCGAAGACTACTAAACCAGAAGTATCCTTATCTAAACGATGGACAATATATATTTTATTTTTAGGATATTGTTTTTTGACATATGTACTGGCTTCGTTGTATAAAGTATTTTTTTCGTGTTTAGGAGTGGCTATTGTCAATTGATGAGATTCTTTTTCAACGACTAGTATTTCTTTGTCTTCGTATATTATTTTCATTTTTTTCATTTGTTTTTTCCTCCTTATTTATGGTACATAAAAATGATGCAACTATTGATGTTATGGGAATTACTAAAAATGAAGCTATTCCACTTAACATGATGCGCGTAAATTCAGTCGCAAATATCTTAGAGTTAATAATGGCAGTTAAACTATATTGAAAATCTTGAAAGAAAATTAATAAGGTCATACAACTACCTAAGTAAGCAAAGAATAAAGTATTAGTTGTAGTTCCTAAGATATCTTTACCAATACTCATTCCGGATTTAAATAACTCTTTTATATTTAAATGGGGATTATTGATTGATACTTCATATAATGCTGAAGAAATGGCTATTGAAGTATCTATTATGTTTCCTATTAAACCGATAATAATTATACAATTAGATAAAGCTAACATATTTATGCCTGTATCATAGATGACATAACTTATTCCTTCAATGTTTTCTTCAGCATAACCTTGAATATAGATATTGTTTCCGAAAATTATTGTTATTATAAAGAATATTATTAATAATATAGTTACAGAAATAAATGATGAAATTGTTTTTTTATTTGTTCCATTTAAGAAAAAGAGAATTATTATACTTATTATAAGACAAATTATGAAAGTTGGTATTTGAGGATTAAATCCCCATCCTACTAAGACGATAATTATAAATATTAAGAATAGATTTATATAGATGGTTAAAAAAGTTTTTAAACCTCTTTTACCACCAATTAATAGAAGAAGGATTAATAATATTATAGATAGTATTTTTATCATTGTTTAAGCCTCCTTTTATATAATAAGAGGGTTATACTAATAGCTATTGGGATTGTTAAAGTTATACCTATTGCTCCAGTTAGAGCTCTAGTCATTTCTAAGCTTATATATTCACTTATTAAATTACTTATTTCAATTCCATTACGAAAGTAAATTGTTAAGTTAGGAATAATAGTACATATATAGGTAAAGAAAAGAACATTTATCATAGTACTCATTATATCTTTGCCAATATTTATTCCTGATTTAGATAGTGCTTTTAAGGATATATGGTTATCTTTTTCTATTAATTCATTTAAGGATGAAGAAATACTTATTGAAATATCCATAATTGCTCCAAGACCACCGAGAATTATTTCTGATATGAAGATACCTTCGTATGGACGTGTTAGAAGTTCCATTTGTTCAAATCTTATTCCATTATATTGAGAGAAGTGGATAACTATAAGAGTTATTAACATGGTAACAGACAAACCGACAATACTACTTATTATAGCTGCTAATGTTTTTTTGTTAAATCCGGATACTAGAGTTAAACAGATGAGAGTAAAAATAATTGCTCCGATAAAGGAAAGAAGTGGTAAAGATATCCCTTTAGTATTTATGTAAATAAGACAATTAAATATTATTATATTAAGAAGGACACTGATTATAGAAAGAAATCCTTTTAATTGCCCTACTAAAACAATTACAAGAATGAATGAAACAATTAATATAACAATATATTTATCTCTTTTATATCCTTCTATATGAGCATTTTTTATACGATTGTTTTTTTTATTTAAGGAGACAAATATTTCATCACCTACTTGATATTTTTGATCGTATGCTTCTCCTTGATGATATTCATTGTTGATTATTATAGTTTGACCTTTATCAGAACCATTTAAAATAATTGCTTTTATTGTTTGCATATATATATCTTCATGATACCCGTATGTGATTGTATCAGTACTTATATATTCTTCTTGTGTACTTGTTATTTTAGCAATAGTTTCTTTATAGAATGAATGGTTATGATAAGTAAATATTACTAATGAAATAGATAGTATAACTAAGATGGTATAACAAATAGTAAATAGTTTATGTTTTTTTAGATAGTTCATCTAAATCACTTCCAGGAATGATTATAACATAATTTGTTATTTTTATTTAATAAATATAAAAAGTAGACTTTAATTAGTCTACTTTTTAGTTGGATTTTTTATTTATCAAATGTATGTTTTACTCTGTCTCTTTCTTCAGCACGTTTTCCATCGTTGAATCTTTCAACAGTTCCTACTAGATAACCAGTTATTCTTCTGATTCTTTCGAAACCTACTCCTTCTCCAACCATTTTTTTGCTTTCAACTTTTGTTTCAGCAGCTTTTTCCATTTTTTCTGTTTTCATACCTTCTACCTCTTTCTCTTTTTTATTTATTAAAATTTAAATTTTTTAGTAATTCAGCAGGAATCGGATCTCCTTCACGGCGTCCACATCCTGGACAAACATCTTTGATTACACCGACATATCCACATACTGGATCACGATCTACTGGATGATTTATTGCGCCATAACCAATACCAGCTTCTTTCATCATTCTTATTATTGATTCAAATGCTTCAACGTTTTCAGTAACATCGCCATCTAATTCAATGTAACTAATATGTCCAGCATTAGTTAGAGCATGATATGGAGCTTCTAATTTTATTTTATTAGCTATTGAAATATTGTAATATACTGGGATATGGAATGAGTTTGTATAATACTCACGATCTGTTACGCCTTTAATTTTTCCGTATATAGCTTTATCTATTTTAGTAAAGCGACCACTTAATCCTTCAGCTGGTGTTGCTAAACATGAGAAGTTTAATTTATATTGTTCAGAATATTCGTCCATTTTTTCACGAATATGACCAATTATTTCTAGTCCTAATTTTTGAGCCTTTGCCGATTGACCATGATGTTCTCCTATTAAGGCAACTAAGCATTCTGCTAAGCCAATGAAACCTACTGATAATGTTCCATGTTTTAGTACTTTCTTTAATTTGTCATTTGGTTTTAATTTTTCAGAATCCATCCAGTTACCTTGACCCATTAAGAATGGGAAGTTGTAAACTCTTTTTTTACCTTGAATTTCAAATCTTTCTAGTAATTGATCTTTACATAGTTCAATTATTTGATCAAGATCTTCGTAGAACCCTTTCATATCAGCTTTTTTATTGGCATTTGGTCCAACTATACCATGTTTAATTCCTAAACGTGGCAGGTTGATTGTTGTGAACGATAGATTACCACGACCAACACATATTTGACGATCAGGGTCAACTACATTTCCCATTACTCTAGTACGACATCCCATTGTAGCTACTTCTGTTTCTGGTCTTCCAGGAACATAGTATTGTAAATTAAATGGAGCATCTATAAATTCGAAATTTGGGAATAATCTCTTTGCTGATACTTTACAAGATAATTTGAATAAATCATAGTTAGGATCTCCTGGATTATAATTAATTCCTTCTTTAACTTTGAAAATAGATATTGGGAAAATAGGTGTTTCACTATGACCTAATCCAGCATCTACAGCTAATAAATAATTTTTTATAATCATACGTCCTTCTGGTGATGTATCAGTACCGAAGTTAACACTAGAGAAAGGAACTTGAGCTCCTGCTCTTGAATGCATTGTATTCAAGTTATGAATAAATGCTTCCATTGCTTGATATGTAATACGATCTGTTTTAGCAACAGCTTTTTCCATAGACATTGTAAATAATCTTTTTAATGACTCATTTTCTTTATAGAATTTTTCAAATACTTCTACTTTTTCTTCGATAGTTGTTATTTTACTAATTACATCTTCAACACTTTTCATATTGATGAAAGATGCAAAGTCTGAATAGTCTAGTAAGTCTTGAAGAGTCATTTTTAATTGTTTACGATATGTTTTAATAATACCTGGTGCTAAATGATAATCAAACAGTGGGATTGATTGACCACCATGTTGATCATTTTGATTTGATTGAATAGCAATAGCAGCTAAAGCTGAGTAACTCATTATATCGTTTGGCTCTCTTAAGAAACCATGTCCAGTTGAAAAGCCACCCTTAAATAACTTAGCTATATCAATTTGAAGGCATGTTGTTGTTCCCATTGCTTCGAAGTCCATATCATGAATATGAATGTCTCCTTCGTCGTGAGCATCAGCAAATTTCTTTTTCATTAAATATGTTTTAGCAAATTCTTTTGATACGTTTGATCCGAATTGAAGCATTGTTCCCATTGCTGAATTACCGTCAATATTACCATTTTCTCTTTTGGTATCATCTTCAGCAGCACTTTTTAAAGCCAAACCTTCAAGTGTTTTTAAAAATTTATGAGATCTTTTATCTTCTGTAAAAGCTGCTCTTGATTGAGCTCTTTTTTCACGGTAATTAGCAAAAGCTTCATAGACATCATCATATTTTTTTTCTTTTAATGATTGCTCTATTAAATCTTGAATTTCTTCTATTTTAATTTTGTCTTTATCTTTATAATCTTTTTCTATTTTATTTAAAACATCATGAAATACTTTTTGCATATCTTTTTCATTATATTTATCTGCTTCTGTAATTTCATCGTCTTTTCTTGCACTTTCGATTACATCATCAAACCCTTTTTTGATGGCAATTGCAATTTTTGTTTCGTTAAAATCAACTTTTTTTCCGTTTCTTTTTACTACTTGTAATTTTGAAAAAATTTCATCTTTTTTGTCTGCCATAATTAAAAACTCTCCTTCTACCTTTTCCTATCTTCATTATAAATGGTGGGTGATAAAAAGGGAAGTTTTATTTTTAAAATTTTTTTCAAAATTAGCATTTTTTAATTTTTGCATTTTTTCGTTTTTTGCGATTTTTAGGACTTTTTGTTATTGCAATTTTGATATTATCATTTAATGTTTAAAACTATTTTTTGCCTATTATATGGGCTTTTTTCGACTTTTTTATTTTTTGTTGTTCGATTTACAAAATTTTTACTTTTTTTCATTTTTTTGATTTTCAGAAATTTTACATTTTTAAAAAAATCAATTTTTTTGATTTCTTTAAAAAACAAAAAAGCTTGAAAATCAAGCTTTTTTTATATATTTTGTTATACATTTTAGTTATTGATTAATTACTTTAAAACATTTTTTAAAATAACTGTTTTTGTACGTGACATTTCTTTAAGAGTTGACATAACACCTTCATTACCTATTCCACTATGTTTCCATCCACCAAATGGCATTTCAAATGATCTAAAGAATGATGCACCATTAATAATAACGCCACCACATTCTAACTGATTAGCTATTTTTATAGCATTATTCATATCTCTTGAGATTATACAACCACATAATCCAAATGAAGATTGATTAGCTATTTTTATAGCTTCATTTATATCATCAAAACCGATGATTGGAACAACTGGTCCGAAGATTTCCATGTCTTTAGCAACTGCCATAGTCTTAGTTACGCCGTCAAGAATAGTTGGATCGTAGAAAGCACCATCTCTTTTGCCTCCCATAATAATTGTTGCGCCTTCAGCAACAGTTTGATTTACTTGATCTTCAACTTTTATAGCTGCTTCTTCACTAACTAGACATCCTAATTCAACAGTAGGATCGCTAGGCATTCCTCTTTTTATTTTAGAAATACGCTCTTTTAGTTTCTTAATAAATTCTTTTTTAACAGAATTATGAATTAGGAAACGTTTTGAAGCACAACATACTTGACCAGTATTATAAAATCTACCCCAAATGGTTTCTTCTACAGCTAAATCAACATCTCCATCACGATCTAATATAAAAGCATCGTTTCCACCTAACTCAAGCATTAAGTGTGTAAGATTGTTGCTACAAGTTTTCATTGTCTCCATACCAGATTTAGTTGCACCTGTTAAACTTACTAAGGCAACACCTGGATTAGCAGCTAAGGCTTGTGCAGCCGCTCCACCTGTACCATTAATTACATTAATCGCTCCTTCATCTACACCAGCTTCTAGTAGTAATTCAGCATATTTTGTTAATGTTAATGGATTATGTGGAGATGGTTTCATGATAACAGAGTTTCCCATCAATAATGCAGGTGGGATTTTTTGACAAAATAAGTCACTTGGGAAATTAAATGGAATAATAGCAGCTACAACTCCTAGAGGAGCTTGAACTGTATATTGTAATGTATTTTCATTTCCTGCTTCTTGACCTGCAGGTATCATATTACCATATTCGTGCTTAGCTTTTTCACAGAAAGCAGGGATGCCAATACTTACATTGGCAATTTCACCATATGCTTCTTTGATAGGTTTTCCTGTTTCATCACTTAGTAATTTAGCTAATTCGTCTTTATCTCTTTCAACTAATGAAACAAATTTCATTAGAATTTTTGCTCTTTCATGTAAAGGTCTTTTTGACCAAACTTTTTGAGCTTTTTTAGCTGTTTGAACAGCAGCATCGCAATCTTTTTGTGTACTTTCTGGTACTGTGTCTATAACTGCTCCTGTTGCTGGATTTGTAATTGTAATTACTGCTCCATCTGAAGCGTCTAACCATTTGTTACCAATTAAATTCTTCGCCATATTTTACCTCCTTATTCAGAGAATCCTGTAAATGAAAGTGATAGCCCACCTATAGTTGCTCCAGAATGATTTCTTTGACCATATTCACCAAATGTAAAGGCTACGATAAATGGTGTATCTCCAGCGGCATTTTTTATAGCGACAAAATCTTCATCTACACGATCACCAATATGTAGTTTTCTTCCTCCACAGTGAACTAAGAACATTGCACCAGCTTTAAAATCTTGTTTTAGTTCTTTAATAGTTGATACGGCTCCTTCAATTAAACCATCAACATCAGTTTGTAATTGAATAATTGCAGTTTTTTCAGCCACTTTTGCACCAACATTAAATGAGTAATCAGGGTTTCCAACCATTGGGTGGCGTACTGCAGTTAAATCACCTTGAATAGTTTTTACACCTAAAGCCATTGGGATTGAAGCAACTAATAAATTTTGTCCCATCAATTCATCTGGATTCAATCCTGTCCATTCAGCATATTTTTTAAGTGCTGGAACATGGTCAATTTCTACTATACGACGGTCATCTTCAACTTTAGTTACAATACCAACGTTATCTGTTTCGTTGTATGCTCCTGTGAAGACATTCTTAATTTCTTTAGTAGTGTAGAATAAAGCGATAGCACAACCATCTCCAAATGATTGATTTTCACAGAATACCTTCCACTCTCCTACTACAGCGTCATCTGCAGCAGAACCGCCGAACATAGGTATTTCGCCTAATTCATCTTGAATACCTTTTAAATAATATTCTTCTTCAGCAGGAGATGCAAACATCGCAAAAGCTACTGGTGCATATTTTTTACCAGCATCAGCCATTGCTTCACGAGCTATTTTGCGTCCTGTTGCACGAGGGTCATTACCTCTTGGAGATGCAGCAACACCTACAGTAAGTTCGTTATCTTCTAGAACCATCATACCAGCAAATCCATCGTCACTTGATATTATTCCATCAGGAGTCATAATTGCTCCAGATGATGTACAACCAATTACCTTTAAGTCTGGAGATACTGATTTTATTCCTTTAATTACATCATTTTGATTATATTTTATTGATGTAAATAAAAGGCCAACTTTTGGTGCTTTTATTCCTTTCATAGAGTTTTTTGCAGTTTCGACACCAGCGTCAAAACTATTTGCAAGGATACTTGATCCAACCATTGCTTTCAAATAAATTCCTCCTTTTTATTCATTGCAACTTCTCTAGATATACTAGATGGATTTTACAATCTTCCTTATTATTATTTTAATCTTTTTTAAATACTAAATCAATATTTTTATTTTTTACTAGACATTAATTAAAGCAAAAAAAAAGAACACTAATCGTTCTTTTTCATTTTGCATTTGTTCGTTTTAAAATTAACTCCCGTATAGCTGAATGAATTTGAAATACTATTTTGATAGTTTCATAAATACAGTGACTTCAATCATCCATATTTCAAGTTTATATACATTCACGTTTAACTATACTGTTGTATAAGAGTTCTCCAATTCATCGCTAAATTTTATTTATACGCGCGCTCACGATATAGCATATTGTATCTAACCTTTGGGCAGCTAACCTAAAGGGGATATACTCAGCATTTGGATTGCTTGATTCTCTTGCAAGACAAGTTTAAGACTCTCCAATTTTTAAACGCGGTCAGATTGTCTTTAAATAAGCTTCCGATCTTAAAATCCCAAAGAAGAATACCTTATTTGTATATAACCAAGATATAATTCTAATTCAATTAAGATTTTTTTCTCATTTATTGACAAAAATGTACTCATAATGCATAACATACTTGCGACTTTATTATTTAATAAAATCTGTGCTAGTACGAAAGCCATCCATCATTTTCATTAAAATATTACTATCCTTATTGGAAAAATAGAAAATGCTAACTATTTAGTAATACCATAATGGTAACTTGATACTTCAATTGCTTGAATAATGATCGAATGGTGATGAATATTTAAACCATTCAACGATTAACAGAATCCGATTAGAGTATAAAATATATCTTATACCCTCTTCAGTCATGATAAATCATGCTGGAAATAACTTGTGGGCTTAACGTTACTACGTTAATATACAAATGCATTGCAGGTGCACATGTTTCAAGTTATGGGTGAATTCTGTTATTTGCGGTAACAGAATTCGTGTAGTTTTGCGGACTACATATAACATACTTTTTTAAATATACTTTTTCACAAACGAAATATAAATTTCTCTATATTTTCACTGTTTTTCAAGTTTATGCCCTAAACTATATTTCTAAGGATGTTATTTATGGTATCGTCTTCTGTATACCTCCTTACTATAATAAGTATATTCTTTTTGATATTTTATGTCAATATTTTTTCTGAAAGATTTGTAAAGTTTTTTTAACTATGTTATTATATAGTCTATTTAAAAGGGGTGGTTTTATGGTATATAATTGGGGAATAAATGAACTTTTGGAAGCAAAGAAAGAATTATTAAAAAGATATAAATATGAAACTAACCCTAGTATAAAAAAAGAGTTATTATCTGTTATATATAACTTAAACGAAACTATTAAGGAAGAGAAAGGTCAAGACGAAGAAATTGTTTATTTAACTGATGAGGAAAGACTTGAAAATATTAGATCAGATATAGAAAGATATAAAACTTATTATTCTATTGTCTCATTCTTTCAGAATTCTCTTTCGAAGCATTATGATAAGATTGACTATTTGGAAGAGTTAATGATTGAAAAAGTTGGACTTAATGAAAGCTATGGTAAAATTACGGGTGCTAAAGTTTCTAACGATAGAGCGTTTGCTTTAACCAATTTATTTTATAAAAAACATATGCCATCTTTATACCCTATTTTTGAATCTTTTTATAAAAAGAGATTTAATTCTGTACGTTTTATTGAATCGATTTCTGATCAAACAGTTGCAAACGCAACATATATTTGGCCTACTAAGAGATATTTCATGAATTGTTTAAAAGATGATGATATTTCTAAAATCTCTAATCTAATCCATGAATATGGACATATCATTTCATTCGCTTTAAATCCTAAAGAATTATATTATCCAAGATATCCTATGTTTGCAGAAGTGGCTTCTATTTTTCCAGAAATAATAGCACTTTATGAAAATGATGGGCATCATGATGAAACGCAATTATTATATGAAAGATATTGTAATTTACCTGCACTTCTTGGTAATTCAATTCAACTTGTTTTACATTCAGTTGTTCTTAATTTATGGGAGGAGAATAATTATCAATTGAATGATAAATTTTTTCATGATTTAGATTACTATTATGATACTGATAAAGAAGAATTTGATAGTGTATTAAATACATATATAGATGATCAAGGAATTTATATAGTTAGTTATATGGTAGCTATAGAATTGTTTCATCTATACAAGATTGATAAAAATAAAGCACTTAAAATATTTGAAAGTATTTTGAGATTTCCTTATGATGGTAATTTAAAAGAATATATATGTAGTGTTTTAAATATAGGTGAACATTTAGAAGAAGAGTCAGCTTTATTAATAGATGATTTATCTTTAGCGTTGAAAAGGAAGATGTAATATGTATAAATGGAATATCAAGGAAATAGATGAACTATATAAAAAATATAAAAAAATGGCTGATAGTTCTAATAATATAGAAATAAAAAGAAAATACACAGAAATTTGTGATTATTTAATTTATTTATTAGAATACTATTTTACATATTTAGAAAAAGATTCTGTTGTTACTCCTTATGATAATAATGTTCCTTCTTTTAGAGCGGTTATTAAAGATGACTTAAAAATAATTAAAAATTATGGAATGTATGCTCCTTTATTTAGGAATTTTAATAACCAGTTTGATGGTTTAGTAATAAATAATCCAGGTAATTTACAACATATAAAAACATCTCCAGCTGGAATAGTTGATATGAGTAATTCTTTTTTTCAAAATTTTAAAGGGAAATTTTATGATACTTATAGTGAAATAGCTAAAAAGTTTCCAACACACTTACAATTTAGAAAACTTTCCAATAACTATGATAGTTGTGGGAATACACACATAGTTCGTCATACAAAAATGGTTTATATTGATATAGGAAAAAATAATACTCTACAAGATTATATATCACATATTCATGAATCAAGTCACGCTATATCAGCATTGTTAAATCCAGAAATAATGTGGGACTATAATAAATATTGTTTTAACGAAGTTGACTCTTTATTCTTTGAAATGATTGGTATAGATTATGTTGGAACAAGAATAAATAGAGAAGATGATGCTTTAGCAATAAAAAGAGATACTTTTATTGATTATTTATATTGTGCTATGTTAGTATGTGTAAAATTAGATATGTATAATACTCTTAATAGAGATGATTTAAGTAATAAAAAGAAGGTTAAATGTTTTTATAAAAAAGAACTTGATAATGATAAGGTAGCAGTAAATAATATTTGTACTACATATATACACGAAATTTGGCATTATGTTATATCTTATCTTACAGCTGTTGAATTATATTATATTTATATGAAAGATGAAGAAAAAGCATTAGACTTATTATATAAGATAATTATGTTAAAAGGATTGTCTAAAGAGGAATATCTAAATAAAGTTAGAGAATTAGGAATTATATTTGGAGAACATATTAAAGATTATTATAATTTAATATTTGAGGATAAGATAGGTAAAAGTTATGGAAAGAAAATATGACATAAAATTAGATTATTTACAATATTTAAAAATAATAATAAAAGAAAATGGGCTTTTTGATTATAATGATGATTTAGTTGTAATAGATAAATTATCTAACATATTAAAAGGATTATTTTCAGAGGATATTAATAAAGAGATATCTTTAGGTAATAAATTGAATGAAAATTGGCAAGACTTAGTTTATTATAAACAATTTTATCCTTTTATTAGACAAATAATTAAAAATTCTATATTAGATGGAGAAAATAAAATTGAATATAGACAAACAAAAATATCTGATGAAGAAGCCGTAAATTTAATTGAAGAATTTTTCAGAAAACAAAATAGTTCTTATCAACAAAGAATTGATGATTTTTTAGAAGATGCTAATGAACATATTAAATTTATTCACCCTACTTCACATACTGATGGACTAACATTTTTTATTAGAGCAACTGGCGATTATTTTTGTATTGTTCCGAATTATTCGAATATATCTAAAGTTGCTATTTTAGCACATGAAACGACACATGTTTTAGATTGGTTTAATAACGAAGACTTTTTAGGACAATTTTTAATCTCTGAAACACATTCATTATTAATGGAAATGCTAGCTTGTGATTTTTATCAAGAAAAATTTAAGATTGATGAAGAAGGACAAAAAAGGAAGAGAGAATTACATAATCTGATAAAAGCAGATAGTTTAACTATTTATGAATTAATGCAAATAATTTATATTTACAAAAAAGAAGGTGAAAAAGGATTAAATAAGATTAGAAAAATTTATTCTTCTAAATATTTGAAATATATAACTGGTTATTCCTTAGATGATTTTTTTAAATATCAAATTGCTTATCTTATTGCAATTGAGCTATATACACTTTATCAATATGATAAGGAAAAAGCTTTATGGACGATAGATAAAATAGTTAGTATGGAATCAAATGAAACCGTTATTGGTAGTCTAGAAAGAGATAATATTGTGCTTGGAGAACATTTTAGTGAGTATGAAAGAAAATTGCTTTTAAAAAGAAAAAAACAGGATTAAATTAATCCTGTTTTTCAATTTCTAGGAGATAATTTTTGTATTCATCAATAATATTAAACATTTCTTGACTTGTTTGACATTGACAAATTTTATTTTTTATTTCTTTACTTTGAGGTAGGCCTTTTAAATACCAGATAATAAAACTTCTTATTTCAAGAGAAGCTAGTTTTTCGTTTTTATCAGCAATTAATAACTGATAATGTCTTTTAATCATTTCAATTTTTTCTATAAAAGTAACTGTTTGTGGTAACTTACCACTTGCTAAATATTCAACACATTCTTTTATGAGCCAAGGATTGCCCAAGACTCCTCGTCCTATCATGACAGCATCGCAGCCTGTATAATCAAGCATTTCTTTAGCTTTATAACAACTTGTTACATCGCCATTACCTATAACGGGAATTTTAACAGCTTCTTTAACTGCTTTGATAATAGACCAATCAGCTTGGCCACTATATCCTTGAGAACGAGTTCGAGCATGTATGGCAATGGCACTGGCTCCAGCTTCTTCACACTTTTTAGCTACTTCAACAGCATTTATGTGTTTTTCATCCCAACCGCTTCTAATTTTAACTGTAACTGGTATGGATACAGCTTTTACAACAGCAGAAACAATTTCATATATTTTATCAGGATCTTTTAATAAGGCACTTCCAGCTTGAGCTCTTAGAGCCACTTTAGGTACAGGGCATCCCATATTAATATCTATAATATCAGGGTGCATTTTTTCTTCGATTATTTTAGCAGCTTGGACAAAAGAGGAAACATCACTACCAAAGATTTGTTGAGCAATTGGTCTTTCTTTGTCACTCATCTTTAATAAATCAAGAGTTTTTTCATTATAATGAGTTATGGCTTTGTCACTAACCATCTCAGCATAAATTAAACCAGCTCCCATTTCTTTTATTATTTTACGATAAGATGTATTTGAAATACCAGCCATCGGAGCTAAAACAACTTGATTTTTTATTTCAACATTTCCAATCTTCCACATAAAAACTCTCCTTTTCTTCATTGGTATTATAACAAATTACAGTAAAAAATGTATAAAAATGTAAAATTTGAATAAAATATAAAATAATTAGCACTTGATATTGACAAGTGCTAATTATGGTACTATAATGAGACTGTAGAAAGAAGGAAATTTAGATGAGTTTAATACCTAGAAATTTTTATTTAGATGACATTTTTGATGATTTTGGTAGAATGCCAAGAGTAAATGAGATGAAGTGTGATGTATATGAAAGTGATGGTAATTATAACATCGAAATGGATATCCCAGGCTATGATAAAAAAGACATTACTATCGAATGCGATGATGGTGTTTTAACAATCACTGCCGAAAAGAACAACGAAGTAAAAGACGAAGATGATAGTAAAAAATACATCAGACGTGAAAGAGTTTATGGAAAAGTTAGTAGAACATTTACTTTCAGCGATATCAATGAAGAAAATATTAAAGCTGAATTTAATAATGGTATTCTAAAGATCGTTGTACCTAAAGTTGAAAAAACAGAATCTAAAAAAGTTATCGAAATAAATTAAGAGAATATATAATATTCTCTTTTCTTATATAAAAATGTAGATTATAAATAATCTACATTTTTTATTTTAATTCTCTTTTTTAGTTTTTTTAGAATCTGTTTTAGTACTTTTGGTTGTTTTTTTAGTTGTTGCTTTTTTAGTTGTTGCTTTTTCTTCTTTAACTGGTTCTTCTTCATCTTCTTCATCTTCAACTACAACAGTTGTTGTAGTTTTAGTTGCTAAAGAAATATTTTCAGTTTCAGGAGTAGCAATAACATATTTATAGAATAAAGCAGCTAAAATGCCACCTACTATAGGAGCAACAATGAAAACCCATAATTGTTCTAAAGCAAGACCACCAGTAATTATAGCTGGTCCAATACTACGTGCTGGGTTTACGCTAGTTCCTGTAAATGGTAGACCCATTATATGTACTAGTGTTAAAGTTAAACCAATAGCTAGACCAGAGAAACAATTTTCTTTTTTAGTGGTTGCTAGAACAACTAAAACAAAAATAAAAGTAAGAATTAATTCAATAACTAATGCTACTTGTAAAGTTGTTGTTGTTCCAAGGGCACTTAAAGCACCATAGCCATTTGCTCCAAGTGAAGCATTAGATGCAAAGATAAATGATAAAAGCATAGCTCCAGCTATTCCACCTACTACTTGGGCAATAATGTAATAAACACATTCTAAAACAGAAATACGACCATCAATTAGACATGCTATTGATACTGCTGGGTTTACGTGACTTCCAGATACACGACCAATTGTGTAAACTAAAGCCATTAGGATTAAACCAAAAGCAAAAGCAATTAACAACATATTAAATGATAATCCTTCTCCAAATACACTAGCAACGTATTTATTTGCAGCTACTGCTGTACCACAACCAAAGAATACTAACAACAGTGTTCCAACAAATTCTGAGATAAATTTTTTTATCATAACAAATCCTCCTTGTTATAATTATACCACTTATTGTGCTTTTATATCTAAATATATGTTATAATTTAGCTATAAAAAATAGTTATAGTGAGGGATTTTATGAAGAAATTTTTAAAAGGATTAATTTTTACAATAGTTATTTTAATTTTATTGAGTTTATTGGGAGTTGTTATTTATTTAACTTATGTTCAATCTAATAGTGAAGTAGCGAAAGATTATTTAGTTGAAAAGTATGAAATAAACAAGAAAGAATTATGGGCAATTAGTTTTACTGAATATGTATATGAAGATATTACTGATTGTAGTTCTTTGTGGTTTAAAAAATGTACTGATCAACCAGATTTAGTTTATAAATATACTTTTAAATTTAAGAATAATAAAGATATAAACGTATATGAAGATAAAGATGGTAATCTAACAGATGACTATGAAGAAAATAAATAAAAAAAGGTTTATTATATAAACCTTTTTTATATGTTTTCTTTAAATAGTTGTTCGTCATAACCATGAGGTAATACTTTGTTAATGATATAGTTAATTATTTTATCATGATTATTCTTTAAATTACCTAATAAAACTTCATTATATATTTTATCTAAAACATTACCAATATCATCTTGTTCAATTCCTAAATCTAAAAGGTCTTTACCATTTACTTTAAGTTCATTCTTTTTTATGAATGAAGATTTGCGAGTTGATAATTTTAATTTTTCATATTCTTTATTGATATTTGTTAATTCTGATGCATAAGCAGGATTTTTAGCATAGTAGTTAGCTAATTTTACTTTATATAAGTCTTCAATATTTTCCGGTCCAAATTTATTTAAAAATTGTTTTATTTTCATTTCGTTATCTGGTAATTTATAATCGTGAAATTCAATAAGTTTGGTAACTTTTTGAATTAGCTTTTTATTAAATTTTAAGCGATTCATTATTTCACGGGCCATATCTGCCCCTTTTTTTCCGTGATCTTTATATAGTGCTGTTCCATCATTTTTTTTAGAATATGTAAATGGTTTGGCTATATCATGAAAAAGCATCGTCAATCGTAAATCTAATCTTGGTTCGACTGATTTTATCGAAACAAGAGTATGATTTAAAGCATCATATATATGATGAGGTTCATTTTGATTGAAATTTTCTAATAAAGCTAGTTCAGGAATTATTTCTAGAAAAATATCAAGATATTTTTTGATATAGAATTCACATCTTGGTGTAACTAGTAACTTTGATAGCTCATCTCTTACTCTTTCAGCAGCACAATTAGATAGTAAATCACGGTCATCAAACATATAACTCTGTGTTTCTTGGTCAATGCGCATACCATATTCAGCAGATAATCTAATAGCACGTAAAATGCGTAATGGATCATCGGTAAAAACTTCATCTTGATCACTATTTATTTTGATTATTTTATTATTAATATCTGATACTCCAGTATTATAATCTATTAATCCATCTTCGTCAGAATATGCAAGGGCATTCATGGTAAAATCACGACTTGCTAAATCTGATTCAAGTGTATTTTCAGGAGTTCTATATTTAGATATTTCCATAGGAAATTTGGTATTAACAATACCAAGACGGCAATTATTTTCTCCACAATAGAAAGTATTATAATCTTTTAGAATTTTACGGATAGATTCAAGATCGGCGTTAGTACTTATATCATAGTTAGATGGTTTTATCCCCATAATCCAGTTTCTAACTGCTCCACCTATAATGTATGCTTCATAGCCTTTATCATTGATTACGTTTAATACTTCATTAACTGGTTTTGGAATAACTATATTCATAGATGTCCCTCCGTATCTTTCTACCCTCTATATTATTATACTTAAATTTGTCAAATTTGTATAGTAATTATTTAAAAAAATAATATAGACAAGTCTATATTATAAACGAATTGACATTTCTGATTCTTTTTCTTCGTTATTTAACCATTTATGAATTTCTACGCTATGTTCAAGATAATATTGAAAATATAATTCAGCATCCTCACTATCACCATATAACTGTATATCATCGTCATTCTTTAATATTTTATCATCTTTTAAATTTATATTGTGTACCCTGATATATTCTTTTATTTGTCCTAATGTAGGTTCCATATATCCTCCTCAAGTTATAATTTTCTATTATAGCTCTCTTTTTATTATATCATAAAAAGATAAAGATTTATTCATCTTTATCTTTTTGGTTAACAATATTTCTTAAACGATTTATTGAATTAAATAACTTACGATAAGTAAAATCTTCTAGTTTGTACCATGATGGACTATTTACATTAAATTCTTTTAACTTGGTAAAAATAATATCTTCAATATTTAAAATATAAGCATATGGAAGAAGATCATATAAATAATTAGGATTATCTTCTAAAATAGAAGTTAATTCTTTTTTATTTGTTTCATTTATAAATAATTTTAATCCTTCTATTTTAGAGTATAACTTTGTACCATGTATTGTTCTTCTAGGCATATATTTATATAAGAATAAAATAAATGTTACTGACATAATACCTATTAAAAAAGCAATAAAATATACTTTGTTTCTTCTAAATGAAGGTAATAGTAAAACTAATAGTGTAATAATAGCAAATATAATTAGAAGAAAAATCTTATTATTTTTCTTTGTAAGATCTACAGTTTCAACTAAGTTAATTAAAATAAATAAAGATATACTACTAAATAAAACTGATATAGGTAGTAAATATAATTTATTAATTTCTATAAAGGGAATAGATGTTACTAATACTAAAATAATAGTTATTGAAAATAGAAGATAAGTTTTTTTCTTAGATGATTTTATTTCAAAATATTTATTTTTTTCTTCATTGGAATTTGAAATAGATATAACATTTTTAATAGCTCTAACTATTCTTTCTTTTAGATTATCTTTTGTTATTTTTTTATCTAATTTTTTTTGATATGGACTTTTCGACTTTTCAGTAAGAGCATTTATATATTCAGATATATTGACAGACATGTTTTGACGGAATAATGCTCTTATAAATGATGCTTCTTTATAATTAGGACCATCGTATTCTTTTTCTCTTATGATAGTAAATTCGTTATTTTTATCTTCTATTATTTTAAGATAGCCTTTATTAGCAAGATATAATAATAATGGAATGGCATCTTCATTTTTTAAAGAACCATTTTCAATTAATGAAACATCCAATGGACTAAGATGTGATGGAATATTTTTCTCTTTTTTTATAGTATATTTAATATCTTTACCATAAATACGCCATAATATATAACTTATAAGTGATAATACAAGAGATGTTATTATAGAAATAATAGTTAGAGAATTAAGATACAGCTTATCATAATTGACTACTATTGTAAGAGTATCTTCTTCTTTTAAATTAGATATATTTCCTATTATTTCTTTATCTTTTATTTCATATGTAAGATTATTAATTTTTTTATTATTTAAATAAAATTCAAGATTATTTTTATTAAATGACTGTGGAAAATTAATAATAAAATTTATATTATTTAATTCATTATTAAAATTATTAGTTATATCAACTATATATATATCTTTTTTATTTTTTTCTTTTTGTAATTCATATTTGTAAGTATATGAATCATGAGAATTATTTTTACTTGATATCTTTATTAATTTATCTTTATTAGTTTCAACGACATAATTACTATTAACATCTATATTAGTAGATTTATAAGGAATATTATTAGTAACTATAACATTTGATTTATTAAATATTAAATTAATACTTTCATTATATTTATAATTATAATTGCTATCAATATTCACTTCTATATTATAACTATCGACTTCATAATCATTATTTTTAGCAGAAACAAATATTTGTGGTATTAACAAAAAGATAATAGTAATTATTATATATTTTATTCTTTTCATATTATCACTCTACTTTACTTTCTTATTATAACATAAAATTATTTTAGAAGACTATAAGTTATTATAGATATTATAAGTAGTTAATAATTTAAAGAGGAAAAATATTTTTATTAAGTTTTTTAGATTGAGATTCTTTTAAAGCATCTTCTAAATATTGAAGATCAAATTGAAAATCTAGATATCCTTTTTGACATATTAAATAATAACTATAAGAAGGTTTATTATATGAATATAAAGGATTCATAATATAAATAATTCCTTTTATTTCTTGTAATTCTTTGGAATTAGGATTTTTAAATGGTAAAGAGATTTCCTTTTTAGAATATAAATTAGGATATCCTTCATAAATATCTAGTCTTTTTTCATCAAGAGATGATATTTGATAAATCCCTATTGGAACTATTGAATTAGGACTTTCTTCGATTGTTAAATAAGATTTTCCTTGAGATGAACCTTTAAATACTAATTTATAATCTTTTAATATAGTAGAACCAAGAATATTAGAACTTGGACAACGTTTATTCATTTTTTCTATATTAAGATTACTTCCATATGCAAAATATATTATTTCTTTCATAAGTCATTCCTATCTAAATATAATAATTAAGAATCTATAATATCTTTTATTTGAGAGTATTCTTTATATAATTTTTCTTCTATACCTTTTGGGCAATTAGCTGGTGAAGGACTAGGTAATAAAATAGCTTTAATATTAGTTTTAGGATAGCAATATTTTTGATATAAAGTATAAGCTTTTTTACCAGTAGTAAAAATAGTTTTTATCTTAGATTCTTTTAATATTGGAGTTAAATCGTTTGGTATAGGATTTTTTATTGAACTATCACTTGATGAGGAAATATCACAACTTTTTAAAACATCAAATAAAGCGATGTGATTAGTAAGGAGAAAGTTTATTCTTTCTTCATTAGTCTCCCCTATTGGTTCATCAAAGACTTTACTAAGAGTTTTCCAGAAGCGATTTTGAGGATGAGCATAATAAAAGTTTCTTTCTCTTGATTTTATTGAAGGCATTGTTCCTAAGATTAAAACTTTTGACTCGCTATTATATATAGGTTTTAATGGATGTTCTACTAACATATTAAGACTCCTTCAGTAATTATTATATCATATAATATTTAAATGAAATTTTATAGGTAAATTTGTATATTATTTAGGATAATGATATAATTAGATTGGTGATTGAAATGGCAGAAAACTTAGATAATTTTGATTTTTTAACTTCACTAAAATCTTTAAAAGATAATGGTGAAGATACAAAATTAATTGAAATATTTGAAATGTTAGATACAAAACTACGTGATTTAAGAACTATAAATAGTATCTATAAAGAAAGAATGAAAAATTCATGGAATGATCCTGATATGCATTTTAGAACTGTATTATTAGAAGAAGTACGTGAATTGAATGATGAATGGAATGATAATTATACTTTATTTAAATTAGCATCTTTCTTACAACATGACAAAATTATGTATATTATGTTTGCTAGAATGATTGATAATCTTGATAATATAAGAATAAGAGTTGCTGATAGAACAGAAAGATCAAAATTAGCATGGGATGATCCTAAAATTCATCAAAAAGAAGTAGAAGATGAACTATTAAGAGAAAGTGAACTAGAAGTTCAAGATTTATTAAGAATGTATCATATTGCTAAAGATTTTGAATTTAATCCTGGTATAGAGTTAACTATAAAGAGATTAGAAGCTAAAGATATTAATGTAGATAGTTTAAAAAATGGTATGAAAAAATAAAAAAGATTTTAAGAATAGTACTTAAAATCTTTTTTTGTAATATATATTTTACAATTTTTTAGTTAATTGTTTTAAATTATTAATAACCATAGTAGGTTTATATTGCTCCGGTAATTCTTCATTATTACGATTTAACCAACAGGAATCAATACCAGAGTTCATTCCTCCTTGAACTTCTGATCTTAGTGAGTCGCCGATAATTAACATTTTATTATTGTCATAGAAGTTTAAATAATTTTTTAATTCTTCAAAATATTCTTTACTTGGTTTGGTTACAGTTTGTTTTGTCATATCAGCAGAAAAGATTGAATCAATAAAGTCTAGGCAACCAATTTTTCCTAATTTAGATTCTACAGCTACAGTAGGACCATTTGTTGCTATTACTAATTTATATTTATCATGTAAATATTTTAATGTTTCATAAGCACCTTCAATTGGAACGACTATTTCATTTAAACTTGCTAAAAATAATTCATTTATTTCAAAAGCTTTTTCAAGTGATATTTTCCCTTCAAAATACATTTGGAATCTTAAACTTCTAACATATTGAACAAAAAGTTCTTGAGGTGTTTGAAATTCTTTAGGAACAAATATTTTTTTGTTATGAAAGTCTATCCAAAATTTTTTATCTAAATCATACCATTTTTTAAAGCCTTCTTCTGTATAGTGTTCACCTACTGATTCTACCATCTTAGTATAAGCATATCGTACGTTTTCAGCATTATCTATTAAAGTATCATCTAAATCAAATAATATAACTTCATATTTGCTCATAAATACACCTCGATGCAGATTATTGTATCATAGTTTTATTATTTTGTAATAAAAGAACTCACACAGTGTGTGAGTGTGTCTTGTAATTAGTAATAAATTTTTTAAAACAACTCTTTCACAATTAAATCTTCTGAATGTAAATTGTTATTTTTACCTAATAATAGGTTTTCATAGAATTTAATTAGATAAGTTTTATCTTCTTTGATATTTAAATAGTTATTGAAGTAATTACTTCTAACTAGAGCATTTCTAAAGTATACTGATTTATCTTTAAATAATGTATTATTTACATTGTATCCTAGATTAATCAAATATTTTTCTATGAATACTGCTGTTGTTCTCGTGTTGCCTTCTCTAAAAGGATGTACTTGCCAAATACTAGATGAAAAGTCAGTAATATTTTTAATTACATCTACAATAGACATATCTTTATAGTTCTTCTCTTTTTCTAGACTAATATCATACTCTAATGATTCTTTTAAAGTTTTGGAGTCACCATATGCAACAGAATCATTATTTAGTATTTTTTCGTGTTTGGAAAAATCAACTTTTCTAAACTTTCCTGCAAATTCATAAACATCTTGAAATAAATATTTATGAATATATTTTAGATAATCTACTGATAATTCAAAATTATCTTGATTTAATAGTTCAACAATTCTCATAGATACAAAGTCACATTCTAATTCATTATGATTAATATTTTGTTGTCCTTTGGTAGTGTAATATTCTTTTAAACTTTGTTCCACTTCTTTAATTGTTAGTTCACCTAAAATATTTTTTTCACTTATTTGTTCTAGGTATTTAGATGGTTTTAAGTTATCTACTTGTTGTAGTCCTATAGCCATATCCCATTGTAGTTGTTTTATATAATACGCAGGTTTTTGTTCTTCTTGATAAGAGTTTATACTAGAATCTAAATCTTTTTCACTCATATATTTCACCTAACATTTCTATATTATTGTAACATATTAGTTATATTTTCTAAAGAATATAAAAAGTGATTTCTATCTTAATATTTTTTGATTTTTTTATAATTTTGAGTGATAAATAAGATGGTTTTAAACTTTTTAGCAAAAAATATCCCTCACTTATTGAATAAATTAGATGATAAAATTTAATATAAATCAACGACCACATAGTTGGAATTAATTTAAAAGAATATATCAATTAAATATTGACTAATTTAAATTTGATAACAAAGTTTTATTTAAGGATGAACTTAGTTTTAGAAAAATATAAAAAAAATTAAGGAAATTTATTTTTTTCTTTAATAATACTAATGAAGGGAGAAATGTTATGGCTTTTAATAAAGAAATTACGGGCTATGAGAATGAAGAAGAGTTTGCTTCGTATCTTAATGGTAAGCAAGTAGGGAGAGTTTATCCTAATTTTTTGGAATTATTATATAAATTGTATGGTTATCTTGATTATAAGGATTATATAAAGTGTTGGGTTAATAAATCTAAAAGAAAAGCAGATATTTATATTAAGATTAATGGTTATGTTAGAGGTGTTAGTATTAAGAAAGGAATTAAGAATTCTGTTCATATTGAGTCTATTGGTACTTTGATTTCATTTTTTAGAGAAATAGGTATTGATGAAGAAATAATAAAAAAATATTTGTATTATCAATATGCTGATGAGACAATGGATGGTACTGGTAAAACGCGTATATCGAGTTCTCTTTACCGAGAAAACAATCAAAAAGATATTGATGAAATTAATAAGGCTCTTAATGATGAAAAATATATTAATGCTTTTGTTAATCGATTTGTTTTACAAGGAACTAAATCTGAATATGAGGTTGATGCTATTATATATGGTGTTGTTGAAGATTTTATTTGGATTACGAAAGATGAAGTTTATTATATAATGAGAAAATATTTAAAAGATGAGAGATCATCATTACATATATCTTTGTTAACCTTGCAACCTATGACACGTAATCTTAATTACAATCCCAAATATGAGTCTTGTAGGAGTTTTATTCAAGTTAAATGGTACAATATATCTGACAATATAATAGAAGTTATGGCTTTCTATAGGAATAAATGAGCTTCCTCTTCCAAGCTGATAACGTGGAGTTCGAGACAAAAAAAATCTATCTTTCGATAGATTTATATATCAAACCCGGCAATTGTTCCGAGCAAATTCTTCAATGGAGCGGATGATGGGAATCGAACCCACGTTATCAGCTTGGAAGGCTGAAGCTCTACCATTAAACTACATCCGCAAAAATCAGTAGGCAATATTAATTATATCAGCTTTTTTATAAATTGCAAGCCTTTTTACCTACTTTTTTTACTTATTTTAATTATTTATGAGTATCAATATACTTTCTTACTTCTTCTGCATCATCTAAATGAACTTTCTCGTGTCCAAGAATTTGATAATCTTCATGGCCTTTACCTAGTATTAAAACAACATCATTTTTTTGAATCATATCTAAAGCTTTTTTAATAGCTTCTCTTCTATCTAATTCGACTTCGTAATTATTTGTTTTAACACCTGCTAAGATATCATCCATTATACATTTTGGATCTTCAGTACGAGGATTATCACTAGTGAATATAACATAATCAGAGTTTTCTGATGCTATACGTCCCATAATAGGTCTTTTTTTAGGATCTCTATCTCCTCCACAGCCTACTAAGGTGATTACTCTACCCTTTTTATTTTCAGTAAATGCTTTAACTATTTTTTCAACAGCATCTGGAGTATGTGCATAATCAATTACGGCTTCGCCATCTTTTACTTTGATTTGTTCACATCTACCTTTAGGAGGATATACTTCTTTTGTTATATCAATTATTTTTTCAATACTATAGCCTAAACTATTAACTAATGATAATGAAGTTAAATAGTTATATACATTAAATGTACTTCTTAAGTTTGTATTTACTTCATATTCTTTTTCTGGAGTACTAAATTTAATATGAGTACCATGTTCAGTATCACGATAAGAAATAATTTTGTAATCTTCACCTTTTAAACCAAATGTCTTAATATTTGAATATTTATCTAACCATGATGGTGCATATTGATCATCCATATTTATTATCATAGGTCCTTCTAGTTGTTTAAGAATAAGTTGTTTAGCTTGAAGATAGTTTTCCATGGTTTTATGATAATCTAAATGATCTTGAGTAAGGTTTGTAAATGCTGCTACTTTAAATGATAAACCTTTTACTCTTTCTTGATGTAAAGCATGAGAACTAACTTCCATCATTACATTTTGACAACCTTTTTCTTTAGCAGTTAAAATTAACTCATATAAATCTAAAATATTAGGTGTTGTATTGGGGATTTCTACTACTTCTTCACCTGGTAGATAGAATCCTATTGTACCAATATAAGCTGTTTTAGAACCTAGTTTATTTAGTATTTGATAAGTTAAATAAGCAGTTGTTGTTTTACCATTTGTTCCTGTTACAGCAATTAAATTTATTGAGTTGGCTTCTTTAGAATAAGTTGTACTTATATAGTCAGTTAACCATTTATTAGTATCTTCGACTATTTCTTTAGGTACTTGACAATCTACGTCATGTTCGACAATTACTTTGATTGCTCCATTATTAATTGCTTGATTAATAAAGTCATGACCATCTACAGTTGTACCTTTTAGAGCAACAAATGTATCTCCTGGTTTAACTTTACGAGAATCTATTTTAATATTAATCATACTTTTCACCTCTGTTAATATAATATTATTTTTATTTAATTTGTACAATCTTTTTATTCCACACTTTACTAAAAAAAATGAGAGATAATCCACATTTATATAATTTTAGTCTTGCTTTTTTATTTTTTTTATATTATTCTCTTATAAAGGGTGTAGGAATATGATGAGAAGTTTATACAACAATATAAATACTATTATAGCAAGACTTAATACTATTGTTGTTGGTAATTCATCTATTTTAGCTTTTGTTATTGGTTGTGTAATTATTTAAGGTTTCCTTGTAGAAGGATGCCTTTTTTTATTTGTTTCTACATTCGAGAAGGAGGATTTATGAAGAAGAAAATGATGTATGACATCGATGAACGACCACCATTGGGAAAATTTATTGTCTTAGCTTTGCAACATGTTTTTGCAATGTTTGGCGCGACAATATTGGTTCCGATATTAGTTAATAGTGCAGCTGGAGAAACTGTACTAACAATTCCTGTTGCATTAGTAACTTCTGGGATTGGAACATTAATTTATATTTTTTGTACGAAAGGAAGATCTCCAGTTTATCTAGGTAGTTCCTTTGCATTTATTACCCCTATCGTAGCGGGATATTTGAAAGCTGGAATTAGTGGAGCTATGACTGGCATAATGGCTGTTGGTTTAATATATGCAATAATAGCTATTATAATTCATTTTATCGGTAAGAATTGGTTAGATAAATTATTACCTTCTATTGTAATAGGACCAATGATTATGGTTATTGGTTTAGGGTTAGCACCATCGGCAATTTCACAAATAGGATTAGATAGTAGTTCTAGTTTAGAATGGAAAACATTAGTAGTAGCTTTAGCTTCTTTCTTAATAACAGCAATTGTAATGACAAAAGCTAAAGGATTTTTTAAAATAATACCTTTTTTGGTAGGAATTATTGGTGGATATATTATAGCTGTATGTTTGGGAATGGTAGAGTTTACTCCTGTTATAGAAGCAAAATTCTTCAGTGTTCCAGAGTTTATTATTCCTTTTGTTGATTATAAATTGAATTTTACAGCATTATTAACAATTGCACCAATAGCTTTGGTTACTATGTGTGAACATATTGGTGATCATACGGCTTTGAGTCAAATAATTGGAAAAGATTTAATAAAGGATCCTGGTTTAGATAGAACATTAATGGGTGATGGTATTGCAACTTTTGTTGCTGGAGCTTTAGGTGGACCTGCTAATACAACATATGGAGAAAATACTTCCGTTGTTGGAATGACAAAAGTAGCTTCGGTAAAAGTAATTGGATTAGCTGCAATATTTGCTATTATAATTGGATTTTTAGGTAAGTTTACAGCATTAGTTTCAACAATACCAAACGCTGTATTAGGTGGTGTTTCTCTATTATTATATGGATTTATTGCTATAAATGGATTAAAGGTTTTAATAGAAAAGCAAATCAATTTTGAAATTCCTAAAAATATAGTTGTTGCTTCATCGATGTTAGTACTAGGATTAGGTGGTGCAGCAATATCAATAGTAAGTGGAGACTTATCTATCACGATATCTGGTATGAGTTTAGCTTCTATATTTGGAATAGTTCTTAATTTAATATTACCAAATGAGGAGGAAGGAAAAGAAAATATTGTTATAGATGAAAATGTTGATAAAAAAGAGATTACTTATAACAAGGAGCTTGATAAGTTAAAAGAAGATATTAAAAATGAATTAACTGTTTCTTTAAAAGGTGAAATAATTGAAGAGATAAAAAAGGAATTAAATAAAAAGAAGAAGTAATTAGGAGATGATAAGTAGTGAATGTTAAGGAGTTAAATCATCCTTTAATAGAGCATAAGTTAGCTATTTTAAGAGATAAAAAAACAGGGACAAAGGAATTTAGAGAGTTAATTAAAGAGATAGGAATGTTTCTTTGTTATGAAGCAATGAGTGATGCGAAGTTAAAGAAAGTCGAAATTGAAACGCCTATTGAAAAAATGAAAACAGGTAAATTAGATGAGGATAACTATGCTTTTGTCCCTATCTTAAGAGCTGGCATGGGTATGTTAGATGGTGTTATTAGCGTTATTCCAAATGCCAAAATAGGTCATATCGGAATGTATCGTGACGAAAAAACATTTGAACCAGTTAACTATTTTTTTAAAGTACCAAAAGATATTGCTAAAAGAGAGGTTATTATTTTAGATCCAATGTTAGCTACTGGTGGTTCAGCTATAGATGCGATTGATTTATTAAAAAGTAAAGGTGTTAAGAAAATAAAATTTTTATCTATTATAGCTGCTCCAGAAGGATTAAAAAAAGTTACTGAAAAACACCCTGATGTGCAAATTATTTGTGCTAAAATAGATAAATGTTTGAATGAAAATAAGTATATTGTTCCCGGCTTAGGAGATGCTGGAGATAGAATATTTGGAACAAAATAAAAAGTCGAATTTTCGACTTTTTTTATACAAAGAATTGTTCATACCATACGATGAATGTATATATAGTCCAAACTTTTTTATAACAATCTTTTTTACCAGTTTTATGATTTTCTAATAGTTTTAAGATTCTTTTGGTATCAAAGAATTTCGCTGCTATTGGACCTTGAAATTTAGATTTTATTTCAGTATATAAATCGTCTTCTCTTATCCATTCTCTTAATGGAACTGGAAAACCTAATTTTTTCTTTTTATATGAATCATTTGGAATAACTTCTTTAGCTGCTTGACGTAGAGCTGGTTTAGTAGTTTCTTTATTTATCTTAGCTGATGTTGGTAATTTACGAGCTACTTCATATACTTCTTTATCTAAGAATGGTGTTCTTGCTTCTAAACCAAACATCATGGTATTACGATCAACAGCATGAAGAAAGTCTTTAACTAACCAAAAGTAGAAATCGATTACTTGGCGTTGAACTAAAGTAGAATTGTCTTTATATTCTTCATAGAAAGGTGCTACTATATCTTTGGTATGAATTTGATTAGGGCATTTAACTATTTTCATTGCTTCTTCATCACGGAATACACGGCCTAACCCAATATTATAATCTTTTAATTTACGTCCACGACGATAAACAAAATTGAATCCTCGTACTTCAGGTAGTAAACCAGCTATTGAGGAAGCTACTCTTCTAATTGGATATGGAATTTTCATATACCATGATTGGTCTATTTCTTCTTTATAGGTGTTATATCCACCAAATAGTTCGTCAGCGCCTTCACCTGATAATACAACTTTAACATCTTGTGAGGCTATTTGAGCAACAAAATATAGAGCTATAGCAGATGGATCGGCTAGTGGTTCGTCCATATGATACATAATTTTAGGAAATGCTTTAATATATTCTTCTTTAGTTATTTTTTTAGATTTATTAGTTATTCCTAATTTATTTGCTAAGTCTTTAGCATATGATATCTCATCATATTTAGGATTGTCATAACCTACTGTATAAGTTTTATCCGGTTTACTAACTGATACAAGGTATGATGAATCTATTCCACTTGATAAGAATGATCCTACTTCGACATCAGCAATTTCATGGTATTTTACAGAATTTTCCATAGCTTTACTAATATCACTAACTATATTATCAATATTTTGATCAGTTTCTTCAAATTCTAGTTTAAAGAATCTTTCTATTTTTTTAGTGCGATTTTTGTAAATTAGCTGATAACCTGGTTCTAGGCGATAAACATCTTTAAAGAATGTTTCTTCAGTTGGTGTTGAATTAAAACATAAGTAAGCAGAAATAATAGAATCATTGAATTCTTTTTTAAAGTCCGGATGGTCTAAAAACGCTTTTATTTCTGAGGCAAACATAAAGGTATTATTATTTTCATAATAGTAAAGTGGTTTAATTCCCCAGCCGTCGCGTGCCATATATAGTTCTTTTTCTTTAGAGTTCCATATAGCGAAAGCAAACATACCTCTAAGTTTTTTTGTTAGTTCATAACCCCACTCTTCGTATCCATGAACTAGTACTTCAGTATCAGATGATGTAGTAAATTTATGATTTAATTTTTTTAATTCTTCTCGTAATTCAACATAATTGTATATTTCGCCATTAAAAACGATAGCTATATCTTTTGTTTCATTGTAAATTGGTTGATTACCTGTTGATAAATCAATTATCGAAAGACGGCGATGACCTAAGGCGGCCATTTCATCTAAATAGAATCCTTCAGCATCCGGTCCACGATATGCAATGCGATCGGTCATTGCTTTTAGTATTTTTTTGGTTGGTTTTTTAGTATTACTAACGTAACCAGCTATTCCACACATAATATCACCTTAACTTCCTAATATGTACTTATAATAATCATTATCGATAATTAGTTTACTGATACTAAAGCTATTGGCAACACGATTGTTAATACGTTTAACATACTCATCGACTGTTTCTCCTTTTAGTTCTCGACCTTCTTTTAAAGTAAAGGTTTTAGTACTAGAGTCATATGAGCCATAATCGGTTGTCCAACTACGATTGGAAAAAATTGCTAATCCTTCGTAGTCGCTAAGAATATCTTTACCGACAATTAATCGCGAATCGTAGTCTATTCCAAATAAATTTAAAATGGTAGGTAAAACATCTAATTGACTTCCTACTTTATCGATTATAATTGGTTCTTTCATTTCGCTATTCCAAAGAATAAAATTACTTCGATTCACTTCTATTGTATCATCTTTTTCATAAGTTGCGGCTTCATTCATTTCATCGATTGACAGTGTATATGGATAATGATCACCTACTAAAGCAATTACAGTATCTTTTAATTCACCTGATTCTTCGAGTTTTTCAATCAATTTTTCTAACATTTTATCTAGTTCGATTTGAGCAGCTAGATAATACTTTACAGAATCAGAATATTCTAAATCTTTTACTTCATCAAAATGAAGAAGAGCTATATTATCACCACTATTATATGGAGAATGTCCACTAACAGTAACGTAGTATGTTACGAAATTACCATCTTGGTTTAAATAATCAGAAGTTGTTACTTCAACCATTTCAGAATCTAATGGAAGCCAATCACAATTCATTCTATCTTCTAAACCATTTCCACAACCTAAATATTGATTAAATCCTAAGGTACCCATAGTAATATTTCTTTTATAGTAGGTATATGTCCAATTATGATAACTTTGAACACGGTAACCTAAAGAACCAAAAGTATTTCCTAAGGCATAAGTTATTTCTGGCTTTTTCTTTTTCCAGGTACTTAAGATATTTTGAGTTGGAATAAGACCTGTTGTAGCTTGGAATTCTCCACCAGTTGTACTTAAGAAAACTGGTGAATAAAAATTATTAAAGACAAAGCCATTATTAATAAGTTTGTATAGAGTTGGTGTTCTTTCTTTGTCAACAGCAACTTCATTAAATCCCTCAGCTAAAATAAAAATTAAATTTTTATTAGCAAACATACCAGTATATTCAGTTTTGTTAGTTGCTATCTCGTTGCTTACATAATTATTAATTTTATTAATTGCCTTATCTGATGTTGAAGAAAGATTTAAATCTAAAATATTCTCTCCATAATCAATATCTTTAATTGATGTATCATTTTTATTGTTATTATTAGTTTCAATTATTAATTCTGTGTCATAGCCGAAGACTTGTCTTTTAATATCGATTTTAGTATATGTTAACATTCCAAATGAATCAATTAGTGATAACTGATCATCAACATAAAAATATAAATCATGTTTATTTTTACTAGGAATTAATGTTAAGAATGTTGATAAGTATGAAGTTATAAACAACAAAATTAAGGATATTATTGATTCTTTATGATATCGAGAAAAATCTATTTTTTTGATAAATATTATTAAAGTAATGAAAGGGATTAATAAAAGAAGAAAAACTAGTAAATGATCAAAGATAGCATCTTTGATAATGTTAGTGAAATCAAACGCTTGGTTAGCTAAACTAATTGTTGAAAAGGAAAAAGGAACAGAAAACAAATTATAAAAGATGTATTGTACTTCAAAGTAAATAGTCATTATGAGTGATATAAATAAACATATAAAACGATTTACTTTTAAAGGAAAAGATTTAGTTAAAATAGTAAACAGTAAACTAAAAGGAATTGAAAATATTATTAAGTAAATAATTCCTATATTAAAAAAATGGTTAGCTATAACAATTTTAGTTATTATTTCAAAATATAAAATACTTAAAAATAAGTAAATAAAAGGATGAATTTTTATATTTTTCATTACAATCTCTTCTTTCTTAATTCATGCTAGATATTATACCACAAATTGCCATTTTTATTATAAATATAATAAAAGAAAAAAGATATTATATAATATCTTTTAAGCATTTTTTATTAAACTTAGTTGAACTTTTTGCTTTGCTAGGTCAATATCTGAGACATAGCATGTAACGATGTCACCAACATGAACGATGTCGTTAGGATTTTTAACAAAAGATTTGCTCATTTTTGAAATATGAATTAAGCCGTCATCGTGTAAACCTATATCGACGAAAGCACCAAAAGAAGCTACATTACGTACTGTTCCTTGTAGTTCCATACCAATTTTTAAATCTTCAAGATGAAGAATATCGCTCTTTAAAATTGGTGCTTCTAATTCGTCACGTGGGTCAAGACCGGGATTTAATAGTTCTTTTAAGATGTCTTCAATTGTATAGATATCACTATTTAATTCTTGAGATAGTTTTAAAGCATTTTGAGATTTTATTTTCTCTTTAAATTCTGATGAATTAATATCTTTAATATCTAATTGTAATTTAGATAATAATTTATTTGTCACATCATAACTTTCAGGGTGAATACCTGTTTTGTCTAAAGGATTAATACCATCAGGTATACGAAGGAATCCGATTGATTGTTCATACACTTTGGATGACATACCTTTAACTTTTTTTATTTCTTCACGAGAGGTAAATTTTTGCTCTTCTTTGGCTTTATATAAATTTTCAATAACTGACTTAGTTAAGCCGGAAACATATTTAAGAATACTTTTTGAAGCAGTGTTGATGTTTACACCTACTTCGTTAACTACCTTGGAAGTTGTAAAGTTAAGTGCTTCTGTCAAATCATGTTGATTGACATCATATTGATATTCACCAACACCAATTGACTTAGGATCAATTTTTACTAATTCTGATAATGGGTCTTGAAGTCGACGGCCAATAGATACAGCACTTCTTTTTTCAACTGCTAAATCAGGGAACTCTTCAATTGCTAGTTTAGAAGCACTATAAATTGAAGCTCCTGCTTCAGATGTAATCACGTATTTACAATTTAAATTGTATTCTTTGATTAAATCAGCACAAAATTTTTCTGATTCACGTGATGCTGTTCCATTACCGATAGATATAATGTCAACTTTATATTTTTCGATTAAGTTTTTGACAATTACTTTACTTTGTTCAAGGTATTTATCTTGGTTGGAGCCATTTAGAAAAGGCTTGATGACTGTTGAATCTAGGTATTTACCGTTTTTATCTACAACAGCTAACTTACAACCATTGACATATCCAGGGTCAAAACCAAGAACAATCATTCCTTTTATTGGTCTTGTTAATAATAGATGTTCTAAATTAGTTGAGAAAGTATCGATTGCTTGTTTATCAGCTTTTTCAGTTAATTCACTACGTATTTCTCTTTCAATACTAGGTAAAATTAGTCTTTTTAGTGAATCTTTAATAGCATTTTTTACTAAATCAACAACAAAAGATTCTTTGTTTTTAATTAATTTATTTTCTAAATAATTTTGAATTGTATCGATATCCATATCAATAGAGACTGAAAGTATTTTTTCTTTTTCACCACGATTTAGAGCTAAAACACGGTAGTGTTTAATGTATTTAACACTGTCTGTAAAATCATAATACATTTCATATAATCGATGTTCGTCTTGAGCATTTTTCTTTAATTTAGAAGAAATCGTAGCATTATTATATACTTGGTAACGAATCCATTTACGATATGAAGCATTATCGCTTACCCATTCGGCAATAATATAACTAGCTCCTTCTAAAGCCTTAGATGTATCTGGTACTTGTTCAGTAATGAACTTTTCAGCTATTTTTTCTAAAGTACCACTAGTTGGAAAAGACATTATCATCTTGGCTAATGGCTCTAAGCCATTCTTTATGGCTTCACTAGCTTTTGTTTTCTTCTTTTCTTTAAATGGACGATATATGTCTTCTACTTCAGTTAATTTAGTACAATTTAAAATAGCTTCTTTCAATTCAGGAGTCAACATTTCCTTTTCTTCAATTAAACGAATAACATCATTTTTTCGATTTAGTAAATTTTCTTGATATTTATACTGTTCTTCGATTGTTCTTATTTGATCTTCGTTTAAATTGCCGGTTTTTTCTTTACGATAACGAGCTATAAAAGGAATTGTTGCTCCTTCTGATAACATTGTTAAAACTTCTTTAATTTGATTTTCTTGTAAATTTAGAGTCTTTACAAGATATTTTATTACTTCTTCCATTTTAATCACCAGTTTCTATTATATCAAAAGATATTGATTTAAAGAATAAAAAAACAAGATATTATTTATTATCTTGTTCTTCTTTTTTTATTTTTTTATTTTTTGGTTCTTCTTCTATTACTGGAGCACTTTTAGCTGATTCTTCAATTACTTTACTTATTTCAATTACGCCGGTTTTTTCTAGTTCTTCGTGGTAATTCATAGCCATACCAATAACAAAGGCATATGACAATAAATAAACCCATAACATTAGAATTACGATATTAGCTAAACTCCCATAGAAGACAGAGTAATTGGCATAATTAGATATATAATATGAATACAAGGATGTAATAGCTATCCAAGTTATAGTCGTAAAGATAGCTCCTCCATTAACATTTCGGCTTGGTATTTTTCGATCAGGAGCCATTGTGTAAATTGTCTTAATAAAGAAGAATATAATTAACCAAGAAATAGGTCCATTTAACAATTTAATACAATTAACTACTATTTCAGTTGTTTCACTATCTAAGTTGAAATAATGTAATAAATCTATAATACTAGTACCTAGTAAAGGAACAGCTAAAACGAATAATAGAAGAATAACAATAACTAATTCCATTATTATTGCTTTAAGTCTTCTTTTAAAGAAACCAGAGTCTTTAATACCATATATTGTATTTGAAGCGATAATAATAGATGACATTCCATTACTAGCAATAAAATATCCAATACCTAATGTTATAAAGAAAGTCGGAGTTATTTTAGTTGCTGTTATAATAGGTGCTACTAACTCTGCAACATCTGAACTTAAAACATTGGATATTAAATTCTGAACTAAGTCATTAGAAATATTTAAATATGAGCAGGCATATCCTATTAAAGTAACAGTTGGAACTACAGATAGAAAAAGGAAGAATGCTACTTGTCCGGGTAGAACAAGCATTTCAGGACGCCAAAAAGCCTTCCAAAATCTTTCGAAGAAGTTTCTTTTTCTTCTTTTTTTCATTTTATTCTTCCTCTAATTCAGCTTTTTTAGCACGCATATCTTCGACTGATTCATTAATTGAGTCTTCAATAGTTTTCATATCATTCGTTATCATACTGTAGCCAATTGCTGCTCCGTGTTCATAAGGCAGATTTTTAAATTCTTTATAAAGTTTTCTAATGTAACTGACAACTTGTTTTTCTTGATAACCAACTAAGTAAATTAGGTATTCATTACCATCAGTACGCATAATATCAGTATTATCTAATTGAGTTTTTATTAAAACATTAGCAGCTGCTTTTATTTGAGCATCACCTTGTTCATAACCAAGTGTATCATTAATACTACGAACCTGATTTAAATCAATTATTATAGTTGCTTGAGGATAGATAGTATTTTTATTCCAGTTACCTATATTTTCATTTAAATAATTTCTATTTTTCAAAGATGTTAATTGATCAATATATTTTAGCTTATCTTCTTTCTTTATCTTTTTGACTATCTTAATACGTTTAGTTGAACGATATACTAGATATAAAATAATTATAAAGACAATGATTACAAAAATTGAATATTTGGCTACTTTACTTAGGATTGTACCAGAACGCATTGTATATGAATGGTTATAATTGCCTTTAATTTTAATTTCTTTTGGATCTAATGTTTGAATATATTTAGTAAATAACAAATTAAAGGTTTCGTTATTTTGAGCATAGAAGTTATATGTATCTGATAATGTATTACTATATCTAACTAGATAATCACTTAAATATGATTTTTTATAATAATTATAGACTTCGTCATCTAGGACAAAGACATTATTTTTACGAGCAAGTTTTTTTAAGTCTTTTTCATCTTCATATGTTTTGATTTTAACACCACCAAGAGATGTTAAATATCTTTCAAGTATACTATTTTTTTGAACATATACTGTCTCTCCTGATAAAGATGAAATAGAATTAATAATAAGTGGATTTTCTTCTGGCGCTACAACAACGAAAGAAATATTCATAAGAGATCCTATTTCTTGATATTTAGAATCTAAATTGTAATAATTGTAAAATAAATCGATCTTTTTATTAGCAATAGCTTCAGTAAATTTGGCAAAGTTTTTATATCTAATTGATTTAAATTCGGTATTACTAAACTCACTGAATCTAGTTAGGTATTCGCTTACAATTCCACCATATGTTCCACTAATTAAGACTTCATATGGACTATTATCTACGAAGCCATAGTTATAAGTATCAGCTTGGATACTATCTATTTCTTTATCAGAAATAGATAAAGCTTCAACAAAAGTATTTAGTTCATTTTGATTAATTGATGTTGATAAGTTTTCTTTTTCCCATTGATAGAAATATTTTTTTATAATACTACTAAAAGTATCATTTTCTTTAGTTTCAAAAATAAAGTATTTATTTAAGTCACTAGCATGGAAATCAATATAATAATTAGATGTTAATATTGATGTTAGGTTTTCTTCTAATGGAATAAAAGCAACTTCAATATTTTCTCCACTTTCTAAGGCTTCAAAGATATTAGTAGATGTTTCATAAGTATTTAAAATAGTATTATTAACGTCACTTAAGTATTGAGAAATAATTTTTTCATCACTTGTTAATATACCAATTTTGCGATTACTTAATTGAGATATATTGCTCATGTTAATCTTTTCTTTACTTATAACTACATAATGTTCAGTATAGAAAGTTACATCAGAGTCGTCTAAATCATAGACAACTTTAAACGATCCACTACCAACTTCTTCACCTAAGTTATAAGTTATTTCATTAACATTTAAATTATATTCTGTTTCTAGACTTTTTATAAAATCAAAAAATACACCATTACCGGATTTTCCAAATATATCTAAATTATTTGGTACATTAATGTTTTGAACAACATTAACATTTTCGGTAATCCATTCTTTTTCTTCAACAGTTAACTTGTTTTCATCATTTACAATTTTGTATGTGATAATACCAAGAATAGCAATAGCTAATATAGCTAGAATAATTATAATTACTATTCTTTTATTTATTTTCATTTTTTTCATATTAATCATCTTTCTCGGTAGCGGATGAATCAGTCTTTGTATCTGTTACTTGACGATTATTATTCCATTTTAAGCCACTACCATTTTTGTTTTTGGCACCTGAAATAATAAAGCCATCACTTGATTCTGTTGATTCTTTCTTTAATGTTATATTAAAGTCGTAAAAATTTTGTTCGTCCTCAGAGAATTCTTCTAGTGATTTTAAGGCTATACTTTCAGCTTCTACTAAATCAACATTTTCTTGGAATTGGAAAGTTATATATATTATTTTACCAGTTATAATCAAGTCAACTGATTTTACTTTATCGTTATTGGCTTGGTTATGTTCAAAATCATTTTGACGTGATTCTGAAATTTGATAATTTTCTATTCCTTCTAACCTATTACCATATTTATCATTTCCATTTCCAACATAAAAGCATTGAATTAATACTGTTACTATTAGTATCACACATACTATAACAACCGCCATTAAAATTGTAAAAACTCGATGTTCTTTGTAGAATTTTTTAATTTTTTTCATTCTTTTCCCACCTCTTTTAGGTACTTAAATTATACTACATTATGTGTGTATAAGCAATTGTTTACGTCTTTTTACATTATATGCCAAATAGAAAATTTGACTTTATGATTATTAAATTTTATTATATATCTTCAAGAGAAAGGGGTTTTTTATGATATCAAAGAATAATAATATAATATTGTCAGATTTAAGTATGGAACAACTAGAACTATTTTTAAAAAGAGTAAATGTAACTCCTTTAAAATTTAGAAAATCTTTAGATTTACCAGAATATATTTCTTTTGGTAATGAAATCGAAATTAATGGGATAGATTTTAATACGGCAGAAATAATTGTTGGACTTTTTAATGATGTACATGATTTATATGATAAGGATAGATTTAATTTACATGAAGAAGAAACAGCTGCTGCCGAAATTGTTACGCCAATTTTAACTAATCAACCTTGGGACTGGGTACACTTAGCTGAGATGTTTGCTACTTTAAAAGATACCGGAGCGACAATTGCTGGAAATACTTCTAGCCATTTACATATTGGAACTCATAGAATTAATACGCCTCAAAAATTATCTTTGTTATTAAAAACATTAGTAGTTTTTGAACCTATTATTTTTAAGTTTGGATATGGAATAACTAATGAACCAAGAGATTTTTTAACAGCGAAAGAAAATTTTTCTATTTTTTCGCCAATGATGACCCCTAAAAGAGTCAGAAATTTTACAGATGCTTTGGATTCTTATAATTATAATTCCCAAGGTATTATGCGTTCTAAATTTATTGATTTTTTAGCACCTGATTTAAGATTTAGACCGGTATTTAATTTTAAAGACTTTGATTTTAGCAAGCTTCATTATGGAATTACAATGGAAAATCCACAAGATGATGATCATTTTGAAGTTAGATGTTTTAATGGAACTTTACAACCAGAAATAGTACAAAATAATATTAATTTAATTACTCATATAATGATTGCAGTTATTGAAGGAAGAATTGATGAAGAATATGTTTTAGCAGAATATGAAAAATATAAGAAGAAAAGATATAATTTTGATGTCTTTTGTGCAATTTTACATGATACTGCTAAAATTGACCAATATAATAGATTGCTAGATGGCTATAATAAAGTTAAAATTGATAAAGCTTTAAAATTGGCTGATATGATTTTTACCAATGAGTTAGATAAAATATATTTTTTAAAACAATATTTAAAATTATTTGATGTAGATAATGAAATAGTTTGTGGAATAGCTAAAAAAAAGAAGTTATAGGGACTCTATAACTTCTTTTAGTTTATCTTCATTCCATATTTCGATACCTAATTTTAAAGCTTTATCATATTTACTACCAGGTGATTCTCCGACAATGACAACATCTGTTTTTTTACTAACTGATTCAACTGTTGTTCCGTCGTATTTTTCAATTAGGTTTTTTATGTCATCACGCGTCATAAAACTAATTGTTCCAGTAATGACAAATTTTTTATTTGATATCAAAGAATTATTTAAAGATTTTTCACCTTTATATTCCATATTAATACCAATATCTTTTAAATGAGATATTAAAACTTTATTGTTTTCGTCTTGAAAGAAATCATAAATATTATTAGCTAATATTTCACCAATATCTTTTATATTAGTTAAATCTTCTTTTGATGTATTCATTAAATTATCAAGGTTATCATATTTTTTAGCTAGTACTTTAGCTGTTTTAGCTCCAATACCAGGAATTCCTAAAGCAAATAGAAGTCTTTCTAAAGAGTTGCTTTTGCTGGCTTCAATAGAAGTAAGTAAGTTGTCAACACTTTTTTTGCCGAATCCTTCTAATTCGATAAGTTCATCTTTTTTAGAAGCTAAGTTATATATGTCTTCTATTTTAGTTATGATATTCATGTTATAAAAATCTTCTATAATTGCATCACCTAAGCCATCGATATTCATAGCAGGACGAGAAACGAAGTGAATTAAACCTTCTATTTTTCGAGCTGGGCAATGTTCATTTGGACATAGATAATCGATACCTGATGTTGATTTTATTAATTTAGTATGGCATATTGGACATTCTGTTATCATTTCAAAATATGAGACATTTTGACGACGTTCTATGACTGGTTCAACTACTTCAGGAATTACATCACCTGCTTTATGGATTACAACGAAATCGCCAATTCTTAAATCTTTTTCACGAATATAAGATTCGTTATGAAGAGTAGCACGGCGAATAGTACTTCCTGCAACTTTAACTGGAGCTAAGACAGCATTTGGAGTAATTTGTCCTGTTCGCCCTACTGTAAAGATAATATCTTCTAATTGAGTTACTACTTTTTCAGCAGGAAATTTATAAGCAACAGCCCAACGAGGATAACGAGCAGTATTCCCCATTTTTCTTTGACCTTCTATATCATTGAGTTTTATGACAATTCCATCTATCTCATATGGTAAATCTGGTCTTTTTTTAGTCCATTCATCTATATATTCTTTAATCTCTTTAAAATTGTGAACTTTACGAGAATTAGGATTAATTGGTAATCCTAATCTTTCTAATAGTTTTAAAGTCTCATAATGAGTTTTTTCTGTTGTATTAGGTACATGGTAAAGAACTGTATCTAGTTTTCTTTCCTTAGCAATGGCACTATTTAATTGACGAGCTGATCCAGCGGCAGCGTTTCGAGGATTTTGAAAAGGTTCTTCACCATTAGCAATTCTTTTTTTGTTGGCTTCCTCAAAACTTTTTTTAGTCATATAAATTTCGCCACGAACTTCTAAATCAATCGGTTCTTTTAATTTAATTGGAACATATTTAATTGTTTTGAAGTTGTTAGTAATATCTTCGCCTACGACACCATCTCCTCTTGTAGCAGCTGATACTAATAAACCATTTTTATAAGTTAGATTTACTCCTAAACCATCCATTTTTAGTTCACAAACAAACTCAGGATTAGGAATCTCTTTTTCAACTCTAGTAACAAAAGCTTCTACTTCATCTTCATTAAAAACATCGGCTAAACTAAACATAGGAGTTTGATGGGTTATTTTATCAAAGGAATCAAGAATCTTAGTTCCAACATTTACAGTAGGTGACTCTGGTAATTTATATTCTGGATATTCTTCTTCAAGACGAAATAATTCCATTAGAAGGCTATCATATTCATTATCAGTTAGAGTAGGATTATCGTGTAAATAATAATCTACATTAGCTTGATTTAATATTTTAACTAATTCTTTTATTCTTTCTTCGGGATTCATATTACCTCCATAGATGTTCTGGATATTCTTTTTCTTCAACTAATTTTTTTATTGAATTGCGAACTAATTCCGTATCTTCTTTATAAGTTACACCATACCAAGTGGCATCTGTATGTAGAACTTTAACTTTAGCAAAACCTTCTTTATTAGCACTATCTAAAACATCAGGAATTAAAAATTCACATTTTTCTAAATTATCTTTATTTTCTTTAAAGAATTCGTTCATTTTAGTTTCAATATAAGGGAATATTGTTGGATCAAAAATTAACATATTCATTGAAACTAAATCTTCAAAATTGATTTTAAAATCTTCGCCACCATTGAGAGGTGTACAGTTTATTTTATCGCCATCTCTGATAATAGAACTTTCAGTAATTGATTTTAAATGACCATTTTCAGTAGCTATAACACCTCTTTTAACAGAGCCATTTTCGGTCATTGTTTTTATAGCTTCATATCCGATAGTTGCATATTCTTTTGGTTTTGCTGAAGCGATAAATTTTTGGGCAACGTTGAAAGCATCACGACCATAAAAATCGTCAGCGTTTATAACTACGAATGGTTCAGTTATTTTATCTTTAGCACAATAAATAGCTTGAGCTGTTCCCCATGGTTTTACACGATTTTCAGGTATTTTAACGAATTCTGGTACGTTATCTATTTTTTGAAAAACGTATTCAACTGGTATATGTGGTTCGACGCGAGCACCAATTGTCTGTTTAAATGTTTCATAGTTTTCTTCTTTAATTATAAAAATTACTTTATTGAATCCGGCTTTAAGAGCGTCGTAAACAGAGTAATCGATGATAAATTCATCATTTGGTCCCATAGGAGCAATTTGTTTTAAGCCACCAAATCTACTCCCCATTCCGGCAGCCATAATTAATAATTCCATACTTTTTCCTTCTTCCTAAATCTTTTTGATACTTTTATGATTTTTTAATAATTTTCGAATGCCATAATTTTTAGCAAAAGCAACACTTATAAAATCGCCATTTACTTCAGTTACGACACCTCTTCCATATATTGTGTGCATTATTATATCTCCGATTGCGAAATTAACTTCACCTTCAGAATGATATAGATTTTCTTTATTTATTTGTTCTTCTGGTAACATCCTTTCATTTTCAACTTCGATTAATTCAGGAGCTATTTCTTTAATGAATCTACTTGGAGGATTTATTACATCTTTACCATATAACATTCGACGTTTGGCATTTGATATAAATAATTTTTCCTTAGCTCTTGTAATTCCAACATAACATAGTCTTCTTTCTTCTTCAAGCCCTTCAGCAGAAAAGGAATTTTGATGAGGGAAAATACCATCTTCCATACCTATTAAGAAAACAACAGAAAATTCTAGACCTTTAGCACTATGAACAGTCATAAGAGTTACGACATCATCTTGTTGTTGATGTTCCGATATATCAGCTATTAAACTTACTTCTTCTAAAAAATCTGACAATGATACTGAACCAGTTCTTTCTTCATAAGTTTTAGTAATTGATTTAAACTCTTCTAGGTTATCTAAGCGTAATTGACTTTCTAAACTATTATCGTTTTCATATTCTTGTCTTATTCCTGTTTCTTCAAGTATTAGATCAATTAATTCAGTTAAAGTAATATTTTCACTCTCTTCAGTTAAATGAAGAATTAATTCTTTAAATATTTGTTCTTTACCTTTATTTATAGCTTGAAACATAGAAATATTTTGTTCTCGTGCTTCTTTTTCAAGTCTAGCTAAAGTAGATTCGCCAATTCCTCTTTTAGGAACATTTATTACTCGACGAAGACTTATTTCGTCATTATTATTTAAAATTAACCTTAGGTAACAAATTAAATCTTTAATTTCTTTACGAGAATAGAAATAATAGCTTCCTACTACTTTGTAAGGAATATTGGCTTTTAAAAACATTTCTTCAACTAAACGAGCCTGGGCATTAGTTCTATATAGAACAGCAATATCGTTCTTTTTATATCCTTCTGCAAGAAGTTTTTTTATTTCATCCAAGACTAATTGAATTTCATGTTTATCATCATAAGCTCTTAAATATTTTGTTTTTGTTCCTTCTCCATTATTACTCCATAAATTTTTTTCTTTTCGTTCTTTATTATTTTTTATTACAGAGTTAGCTGTATCTAAAATATTTTTAGTAGAACGATAATTTTCTTCTAGAGAGATTACTTGAGCATTTTTATAATCTTTTTCGAAATTTAAAATATTATGGAAGTTAGCACCTCTAAACATGTAAATAGATTGATCTGGGTCCCCAACAACAAAAATATTATTATATTTATTAGCAAGTAAACGTGATAATTTATATTGAACATCGTTTGTATCTTGATATTCATCTATTAAAAGATATTTGAAACGATCTTGATAACTTTCAAGAATATCTTTATTATTTAAGAATAACTTTACAGGAAGTAGTAATAAATCATCAAAATCAACGGAGTTATTTTTCTTTAAAATATCAATGTATTCATAATAAACTTTTTGAGCTATTTGGTCTTGAGGTGTATTAAAGAACTTCGTTATTTCATCATTAGTAAGCATCTCATTTTTTATACTACTTATACGATTTCTAATATAACCAGGTGTTGTTAATTTAGGATCATAACCATTATCTTTAATTATTTTTTTTATTATTGATAAAACATCATCACTATCTACGATAGAGAAATTACGATCTAATCCTAATAATGGAGCATTTTCTCTTATTATTCTTACTCCTAATGCATGAAATGTTCCAACAAAGGTATTATTATCTGGAACCAATGCTTCTAGACGTTCGCGCATTTCTTTAGCTGCTTTATTAGTAAAGGTTATTGCAAGAATATTATATGAGGGTATTCCTTGTTCTATTAAATAAGCGATTCTTGTAGTTAAGACTTTTGTTTTGCCTGATCCAGCACCAGCAATAACAAGACATGGTCCATTAACATGAAGAACTGCTTCTTTTTGTTTGTCGTTTAATCCGTTTAAAATGTTCATGTTGTATCCCGCCTTTTGATTATTATATCATGTATAGTTATACTTTTTTCTTTTTTTCACTAAAAAAGAGTGTTTTAAACACTCTATTATATTATTATAAATATTCCATTATAGCGACATTTTTTTCTAATTTAGCAATTAAATCATCACGATCATATTTAGAAAAAATCTCTTCGAACAATTTAGGATTCATTAAAAACATATTGTAAAATTTGACAAAAGCATCGACATAGTTTTTAACACCTAAATCTTTTAAATAATTGATATTTGTAGTTATAGTTTCTTGCTCTTCAATTAATTTTCCAAGAGCAAGCTCAGGAATATTTTCTTTAAAATTTTTTATAGTTTCTTCATCAAAACCTAAATCTTTTAAATACATCATTATATTGCACCTCCGTTTGAATCGCTTCTATTAAAATTCAAGCATTCTGAAACTACTTTTTTCAAAGTTTCTTCATCTTGGCGAATATTAAATAAGGCTGCAATTAAGATGATTTCTTTATCGATATCTTCATTAGATTCTATATCGTCAATTTGTGATAGAAGAACTGCTAGATGTCTTTCAATCTTATTTTTAGATATAAATAAATCATTCAATTGATATGTATTTTTACCAATTAGTTCAGCATTTAAGGAATTAGTTAAGATTTGAAGTAGATTCTTCATTCTTTCTTCTTTTACATTGCCTAAATCGATTCTTTTATATAAAGAATTATTTTCGTAGTAATTTTTTAATATTTCATATAATTTCTGAACTTGATTAGTATTATCTTTGTTACTTATGATTTCTGGTATTACTTGATTGATGTCATTACGATTTGGTAATTCAGGCAATTCAACTTGTCCGAACTTCTTAGTAAATTTATCTGGATTTAGAATGTAATCAAAGTAAGAAATACTTGATCCTTCTTCAGAAACTGGGATGCCGTTTTCTTCACAATATTTAACACGTCTAATAACGTTGTCGGAATTAGTTGCAAGAACTTCTGGATTAGTTGCAATTAAATTTTCTAAATTGTATTCAACTAAGTCATCAATACTTGTTATTAGATTATAAGGTTTTTGCCAGAAAATACCTAAAGCATATTTTCCATTTTTTCTAGTAATACTAATTAAATAATTTTTTAGAATTTCAATATCTTCTAGTACTTGTTTTGATGTTGATAGAACATAACAGAAATTTCTTTTTTCTTCTGGTGATAGATCATAACCAGCTTCATTTAGAAGATTTAAATTTTCTTCAAGTAAAGCGACATTATAATTTAATAAGTAAGCATTTTCTTCGTTTAGATTTCCTTCCATTGTTTCAATCGCAGCAATTCTCTTTTGGAAATCTTCATAGTTCATTCTAAAGCAACTATTTTTTTCTTTAATATATTTAACAATTAGTTTATCATTAATACCTTTAGCTCTTAAAATAGTAACTTTGTTATTTAAGTCTTGATCGGCAATATAAAGCATATCGTTTGCGTATTTATATATTGTTTCTTCGTCAGTATTAATACTTCTTAATAATTCATAGTTTCTCTCAATTAATGAGCGATCAGATTGATTTAAATAAGCCATGATTTCAGAAACAGGTGTTTCGTTATAATCAGTAAATTTTTGAATTGATAATCCTGTTTTTTCTAAGAATTCTTCGATAGATTCTTCTACTTGAGTATTTTCTGGTTCAATTACTGGGATAATGGTTGTTGCGTTATCATCTATGTCTTCTTCTACTACTCTTTCAGGTTCTTCTGATTCTTCAGATTCACCATCTTGATTAACTACTGGTATTATTTCTGAATTTTCTTCTGATTCAGTGTTTTCTTCGACTTCGTCTTCAGAATCTGAACCATTTAATGAAGTTAAATCTATTTCAGACTGTGAATCGTTGTTAGAAATATCAATTATTTGATTTTCATTTTCTTCTTTAGGGCTATCTACTTCTATAGTAGTTTCTTCTTCTTGATAAAGTTCTGTTGTTGAAGCTGAATTATCAGTTGTTTCTTCTTTATCAGGATTTTCTTCGTTAATTGTTATTTCTTCAATAGGTTGTTCATCTTCTTCTGAAGAATTATCATCTAGTGATATTTCACCATTAGCTAGTCTTTCTTCGTAATTTTGAGCATACTCAAATAATCCGTCATCAGGGAACATAATTATTTTAGTTAGTTCTTTTATTTCACTTTCATCAAATTTATCAAACAAAGATAGAATCTTTTTAACAAAATTAACAGTTAAAACTTCTCTTTCTATTTCAGAACTTGATAAACTTTGGTCTAAAAGACTTGTTAGTTTTAGACGATCTTCTTCTGCTTTTTCTTGATCGTTATTTAATTTTTCTAAATTATTTGTTAACTCTTTTATTTTTTCTTCATTATTTTTTATTTTTTCACCAAATTCAGTTATTTGATTATTCAAAGAAGCTATATAATCAGGGGCTTTTTCGTCAATTGCTGTAAGCATTTTACTGATTTCAAATTCAATGCCAATCTCACGAAGTGAAGCAAATGTAGCATCATCAATTCCTTCAAAAACAGCTTTAAAGCTATCTGCTTGTGTTTGGAAAACAGTTAATTTTCCTTGTAAATCATTTTTTTGAATTTCATTGTTGCTTTTTTCTTCTGTTGTATCCGCCATTTCGTTTTCAGTAGTGCTTATTTCATCTTTTATTCCTTTTATTATTATATTGTCTTCCCCTTTTAGATTAAAAAGCCTATCTAATAACCTAATTGTTTTTTGTGATAATTGTGCCACAATACACACCTCGCTTATTATATACAATTATAGCAAAAAGTTTTTGGAGTGTAAATCATTTTTCATTTATTTTAAGTTTCCTAATTTTATACTTTGAACATCACAATTGTTTGTCTCATTGAATATAATATGTTGAGAGAGGGTGGATTTTTGAAAAAAAATTATTTTATTATCACAGTGTTTATTTTTTTAATTATAGTTATAACTTTACTATTGAGTAAATTTAATAAACCAGTTAAAAATGACTTAACAAAGGTTAGATTAGCCGAGGTAACTCATAGTGTTTTTTATGCACCATTATATGCTGCTATAGAGAATGGATATTTCGAAGAAGAAGGAATTGATATTGAATTAATACTTACTAGTGGAGCAGATAAAGTTAGTGCAGCTGTTTTATCAAATACTGTTGAAGTTGGATTCGCTGGACCAGAATCAGCTATTTACGTTTATGAAAACGGGGAAAAAGATTATTTAGTTACTTTTGCTGGGTTAACTAAAAGGGATGGCCAATTTATTGTATCAAGAGAAAAAATAGATAACTTTAAAATCGAAGATTTATATGGTAAAGAAATATTAGTAGGACGAACAGGTGGTCGTTTCAAAGTTTTATAACACTTTAAATTTATAGTATATTTCAATGGTTTTATCTTGGCTTAAGTATATCATGTCTATTAGATTACTGATAAGTGTACGATTTGGATTTTCAAAATTTAAGTATTTTTGAATTTTTAGCATCATCTCTACTCTTTCTTTTTTTTCATTTGCAGGATTAATCATTGATAGTTGTTTTTCTGTTTCAGTAATTCTTTTATTTATATCTTTTAGTTCATCTTTATATTTTATTAAATTTCTGTTATACATATCTATATCAATAATATCATTTAATTTATCTTCATATATTTTATCTATATATAAGTATACTTGTCTTTCTTTTATTTTTAATTGCTCTAACTGATTTGTTAATATCGCTTTAGAGTCTATTTTGTTTTTGGCTTTTGTAACCATTTCTTCAAAATTTGATGGGTCAACATACCTTTTACAATTTTCTCTTAGATCATCAAGAACTAATTTTTCTAGTTTTTCATAGTTACAGCTATGCGGTGTGCATAGCTTAAATTTACTATGAGCTAGATAAAATGAACAGGTACAATATTTTCGTTTGTTGTCTCTGCTGCGATTTATACTAATCACGTGGTTACATTCTTTGCATTTGAGAAAACCTTGTAGTAACTCAACCTTTCTAGAGCTTTTCTTATGTTTGTTTTTGGATAATAAATCTTGAACGGTTTCAAAGGTTTTTTTATCAATAATTGCTTCATGAGTATTTTCAACAATAATCCAATCTTCTTTTGGTAATCTAACTTCTTTTTTGGATTTGTAGTTTAACTTTTTTCTTTTACCTTGTGTTAAATTTCCAATGTAAGTTGGATTTATTAATAATTCTTCTACTGTTCTTGGACACCACAAATAAGAAGCAGAAGTTTTAGTTCCTCTTTTTAAGTTGGCATAACTGCTTGGATTAGGTATTCCTTCTTCAGAAAATTTATTAGCTATTTGCCTAGGGCTATAACCTTCTAGAACTAAATTAAACATTCTTTCAACTATATGTCTTACTTCTTCATCAACGATTAATTTATGCTTATTATTTGAATCTCTTTTGTAGCCATATATACCTTTCCAACCTAGATATTCACCTTTTTCTTTTTTACTAGATACTACTCTTCTTATCTTTTTAGAAACATCCTTTAAATATAAATCATTGAACATTAACTTGAATTGTAAGTATTCTAGTCCTGGTGTTTCATATAAAGTATCAATATCATCTTCTTTAGCAATATATCTAATTCCTTTTTCTGGGAACTCTCTTTCAATGTATTGACCCATACCAATATAATCTCTTCCCATACGGGATAAGTCTTTTGTTATTACAGTATCAATTTTTTTATTATTAACATCTATCATTAATTGTTTCCAAGCTGGTCTTTCAAAGTTAGAACCACTATATCCATCATCAACATATTCATTAACTACAATTAATTGATCTTTAGAATTTTTTAAGTATGAATCTAATACTATTCTTTGATTTGTAATACTTTGACTTTCTACATTATCTCCGTCATCTCTAGATAATCTTAAATATAAACCTACTTTATATATTTTTTTATTTTTCATTTTTCACCTTTCTAGGTAAAATGTATTTTACTTTAAACGTTATTAAATGGGCCAGTATTTAAACAATACTCTATTAAATATTGTTCCATTATTTCTTGTAATGTTTTTCCATTATCATTAAAAATACTTATAATTTTCATTTACTCACCATTAAATTTTATGAGCAATTTGTATAACTAATGATTATTTGTTTTTTCAGTACGTTCGAGAAGTGTACTTATTAAAGTGGTAGTTTAGTAAGTATGCTTTTTTAAATAAAAATAATAAATTGTCAAAGAACAAACTGACAAAAAAACAGGTAAAAGAATTTCACTTCTCCACCTGTTTCCTAACTAATAAACAAAATAGCAAAACTAAAAAACATTTTTTTGATTTTTATCCATTTTAATTTTTTGGTCTAAATAAACATTTCAAATTACGTTTGTACTTTTTTCTTTTTTTTATTTCTTATTCATTAATTATCTTTTATTTAATATTTTTATGCTGTTTTGTATGATTATAAAACATAAATTTATTTGTTATAAATATAAACAATGTTTACTATTGATAAGCAATCCTTTTATCTTATAAAATTATCTTCGTAGTTCCATTATTAGTTGTCAGTCTTTGGATAAAAAGTTGATTTCTCTAAGAGTTTATATGTTTTTATTTTGTTATCTTTTACAACAAATTCATATGTTAGTTTGGTAGTTTCAGCGCCACTTTTTTCTATATAAAAGTTCGCTTTAGCTGATCCGTTTTTTTGTGGTATCATAAAAATATTAGTACAAGTTTCATTGTTCTTATTCTCCACATTAATATATTCAAAATAAACTATTTCTGTAGCATTATAAGAAAATGATAAACGGCTTCCCAACATACCACATATTTTTATTCGTTCATATTTTTCTTCTTTTTGAGTAATAAGCCCCGCTTCTATAAATCTGTCCAATTCGATAAAGTAATCGGTTTTATTATTGAATACCTCTTCTACACTGTATGCTTCATCGTTAATAAAAATCGTTGTGTCTTTTATAGAATGACATGTTAAATAATATTTATATAGTTCATCTTCATAAAAATAATCTTTCACCTCATTATTACATTCATTTTTTTTATATACTATTTTTATATCATAATTACTGATAAAATTTACATAATCTAACTCCAATTGTTTTCTGTAATTATATCCAAATATTAATACAATACTACAAATTAATATAATGAATAATCTTGTTATTATTTTAGCAATATTTAATTTATTTTTTTCTTTTAGCAGGATATTTTCTATTAAATTTATTATGTGTGGATTTACAATATAAAAAGTTATTATAGAACCTCCGGCATTTAATATGATGTCGTCTATATCAAATATACCATTTCCAGTTATTATTTGAACAATTTCCATTAATACGCTGATTAATAAAATAGTTGTAATGTATTTTTGGGGTTTTTTTAACTTATCATTACAAAGTGGAAGTAATATTGCTAAAGGAATTAGACATAGTAAATTTCCAAAAAAATTCAAAAACAAACCAAACGTATCTAGCGATAGCTTGTAAGCTGATTTATAATTGAATATATTATATATGTAGTATCTTATTGTTTTAAATGGGATTATATTTGATTCAGTTATTATATTTTTTATAAAGATTTTAAAATCCCAATCTTGCATTAATCCTTGTCTTCTAAAAAGTGGTTCAAAAAATAAAAAATATCCAAGACCAATAAAAAATATTATTAATAGAGTGTACATAATTATTCTATTTTTGTGTTTTTGAAACAAACTGCTTAATAGCAATAAAATAACACTAAGAATTATAAAAAATACTAATTTAGTAAAAAAGAATATAACACAGGACAATATTCCTAATGTATATAATAATATTGCAATTTTAGATTCCTTCTTTTTCATAAACATACATTCTTTCTTTTTTATTTGTTAATAATTAATCATTATTTTATAGATAAAGTATATCATACAAATAATATTCTTCCTATTCGTCATCTATTCTTGATATTAAGTCAAATAATTTCATTAAAATTTTTTTAAATCATAAATTTAAACAAAAAAATTTGTTCATAAGAAAACCTCTAGAAAAATCTAGGGGGTGTCTATACTCTGAAAAGGTATTTTATAGAATTCCTTTAAGCCACCTTTGGTTTAATCTTCATAAAATAATGTCATCGGAGTAGTTCTTTGAAGTTTAAATTTATTTGCAATAACAGATAGTATCGAAATTATAAATATTATTATAATCGATATAATAATAGTATTACTATTATAATTTAAAATTCCTTTTATATTTATAAAATTATCAAAAATTTCTCCGAAATTTTGTTGAATAATAAAATATAACGTATTAGATATAAAAAAGGACGTAACTAAATCTATCATTATTAATTTAAGTACTATAATAGATATATGATTTTCAGTATAACCAATGGCTTTTAAAATCGCTATATTTTTCTTTTCGCTTACGATAATTTTAGAAATAAAGAAATAATTAATTATAATCATAAATATATATACAATTATTAAATAATATCTAATTATTTTATATAATAAATTAGCTAGCTTATCGGAAAGAATATTATTTTCATATTTCTTTTTTATTTTTATACTTTTTCCATTTAATTCTTTTTCTATTATACTTATACTTTCTTCTTTATCTAAAATAACTTCATATATTTCTATATTTTGACTATTTTTATTTACATACGATATTTGTTCATATTCAACTATATTATTGCATTTTTCTAATGTCTTTTCTATATTAATTATATTTCTAAATGTTATAAGAAAAGTTCTATTCTCTGGTAAGTCTTCAGATTTTATTTTACTCTCCATATTCTCATATATGTTTAATCCAATAATAATACAAAAAATTAATATTGAAAAAATCAATATATTCAAATAATTGTTTTTGCAGAAAATATATTTTCTATACATTAGCTTTTTTTCTTTCTAGCATATGAATTGTATTAATTATAATTATAAAGATTAAAACAATAAAATATGTTATTAATATTTTTATTATAGGATATACAATTTTTAAAACATTTAATACAACATATTTATATTTTACAAAATAAATTATTAGCAGATATATAATAGTCAAAATTATCAACGATATTAAAAATATATGACTTATCCATATAACATTTTTGAATATATTAATTAAAAATATATTTTTCTCGTTAAATCCTAAATAAAAGAATACTTGTTCATTAGTTATATTTTCTTCTTTTTCTTTCTTTATTATGGCACCAATTATTATTAAACAACAAGCCAGCAAAATAAAAGTCGTAATGTTACATAACTTTTTCAAATAGCCTATTAAAGGATTAAATTGTTCCATTACTGAGACTGTATAACCCATCGAATTTATTTCTTTTGTAACACTTTTTAAATTTTCGTAATTATCTATAATAGTTACTAAAGATGGGTAGGAATATTCTAAACTTTCATCTCCATAAAAAATTATTTTATTTATATTAATAATATTTTTTGAATGTGTATAACAAGTATTAAGATTTCCATAAATTTCTGAATCGAATAAACCAACAATAGTATATTTCTCTTCATACGTATTTTTAGCTATTGGAATAGATTCACTATAATCATAAGAATTATATTGAATGGTTATTTTTTTATTTAATAAATCTTCTCCATTAATATAATCATTTAACGTTAAATTAAAATTGGTGTCTATATCACTGTCAAAAATGATTTTATTAGAGCATATTAATTCTTTATCGTCTATTCCATTTATTTTTCTCCCTTTAATAATTTCTGGTGCAATACCATTTTCTCCTGCTTCTAAATATAATGTGTGATCAGTATTATTAGAAAGATTATCTATAACGTCAACTCCAGTTCGAAAACTTCTGTATGTATATAACTCTTGTATATTTTTTACTTTTCTTAATTTTTTAGCTAAAACTTCTTCATCTTCTAATTTATCATTACTCACTAATATAGTTCTGAAAGTTGACTTTGATTGATAAGATTTAACTGTTTTATTGATAGAAGTTGAAACAATAATTGTTAAAAAGCAAAAAGCAATTATTAAAATTAATATAATTGAACTTTTTCTGGAATCTTGTGTTTTCTTTTTTAGTAACTTTTTGGATAGTAAAATGTATTCACTTAATTTCATGATTCACCTCTACTAGTTTACCTTTGTCTATTTCGAGTAATTTATCTGCATATGTAATAGCAAAGTCGCTATGAGAAACCATAATAATTGTTTTACCCTGTTCACTTATTTTTTTCAGTAATTCTAAAATGTGTATTTCGTTTTTTTTATCTAAATTCCCAGTTGGCTCATCAGCTAAAATTATTTTTGGATTATTAGCTAGTGAACGAGCTATTGATACTCGTTGTTGTTCACCACCGGAAAGCTCATTTGGATAATGTTCTATCCTATTTCCCAATCCGACCATTTCTAATAATTTTTTTGCACGGTTTATCCTTTCTTGCTTCTTTATTTTTTTATTAATTATCATAGGTAATATGACATTATCTAATGCTGTTAATTTTTCATTTAGACAATAATTTTGAAAAATAAAACCAATATCTTTGTTTCTTATTTTAGCTTTTTCGTCGTTTTTTAAATTATTTATTTTTTTACTTTCTATATATAAATTACCACTAGTTGGATTCAACATTGTTCCTAGTATTTGAATTAAAGTAGTCTTACCACTACCAGAATGTCCTTTAATTAAATAGAATTTCCCTTCATTAAATTCATAATTAATATTTTCTAACACAATAATTTCTTTTTCTCTTATTTTATATTTTTTTGTTATTTTTTCTAATTTCATTTACTTTTTTTATGAAAAATTGTTTAATCAACTGTTAGCCCAGTACTAACAGTTGATTATGTTATTCATAGCTATACATATACACTGGATCTGCTTCAATTGTTCCATACCAATCATATTTAGAACCTGTATTGAACACATATCTGAATTTTCCAGTTCCTTGGTTGCCAAAATTATAACCATATTTTTGATTTAGTTTCTCTATACCCCGTATTGTAGTTTCACCTTTGTTACTATAAAACACTAATCCTTTTTTTTCTAATCTAATGTATAACTTATTGTATGTGCTAATTTCACCTTCTAGAAATCCTAATCTAACTGGATAAAATTCAATTTTGTGTTTCTTATAATTATAGTTTCTAGTTTTACCGGTTACTGTTTCGCCGCCATTCATAAATAACGAACTTTTTTCTCTTTGCTCAGCAGCATTTACTATTAATACTGTTGAAAAAAGAACTACCATAATACTTAATATTGCTATGATTTTTGTTTTCATAAAAGCCTCCTTTCTATTTATATTTCGAACTTCTCTGTTCTTGCTTAGAGTATAGACAAGAAATGTTTATTTGTCACTCTACAATCAGTAGAATTTATTCTGAGAAAACTTTTTAATATTATCTTCGCTATTTGAATCTATTTTATATTTATACATTAATAGACACCCCACTCATTGCATCATAATAACTTTTCACTGAACTTTCAAATAATATTACTCTTCCATATCCTAATGACGATAAAGAATATTTTTTACTTTGATTTAATGTTGTTGTCCTATGAGCATGTTGATAAGAACCATAAATTGTTCCTTTACCACTTACCCAAAATGATAAACTGCTTTCTAGATAATCATTTTCAGATAATTTAAATGAATAACCAAAACCATTGCTGAATTCTTTTTTTGCTCCAGTATAAGATATGTAAGTATAACCATTTTTCACATATGTTTGCTTGAAATTAGTTGCTCCAGAAACACTTACTCCATTAAGTCTTACTGCTATGACATCATAGCTTCTTATTTTAGGCATTGTTTTCCAAACAAGACTAAGAGTTATGTATCCGTTGTTATTAACAATTCGAATTGTTTTATAACTAGTAGAAAATGAAGTTGAATAAGGAACTATGCCACTCATATTAATAAAATCATTAGCTTCTGTCACTACAATATTTTTCAAATCATTTTTCATAATATTTTCATATTCTTCTTCAGTCATTGTGTATATAAATGATTCTGTATAGTATTTTTTTAGTTCGTTATATTGGTTAATTGGAATATTTATCCCATAATAATTGGAATAGTACTCATTTATGGTTTCCGCTTTTACATCTTCTTTTGACATTATACAAATTATTAATAAAATGATAATTATTTTTATAAATTTTTTCATTTTCTCACCTCTTTTCTAAAAAAATCGTATCACAATAAAAAGCAGGATAATTCTCCAGTTAGTAGAATTATTCTTTTTTCTTTAATTTAATTGGTTATTAAATCGCTTAAGAAATTTAAATATTTATAATAATCTTCTTCTGTATCACATTTTTCATTGTCGCAGTCTATGTTTTCTTTTTCGATAATTTGTTTATTATTTATTTTATCTTTCTCTATTATTTCATGAATTATGTTACTAGAATGTATATTTTTACTTATTTTTTCTATTTTTGAATCTTCTTTTATTACAATTTCAAATTTGTCTGAGTAATAATAAATTTCTATATTATTAATTTTTTTTATTAGATAATCTTTTTCTTTTGTAAAGCCGTGTTCTTCTAATATAAATAAATTACTATTATTAATAATATTTTTTTCGTCTTCTTGAGATATATTTTCTGTAAAAATCTTATCATTAATAAATTTCTCTTCAATATTTAATTTTATAATTTCGTCGCTTCCATCTGTATATAAAACTTCTATATATGTGTTAGATGGTAAAATACTTTTTAAATTATATTCCATACTTCCTTTATGTTCTTCTATGTAATAATTATCATTTTCACCACTAAATATTATTTTATTTTCATTTTCATCTTTGATATAAAAATATATATAATCAATTTCGCGCTGCGTTTCAATTTTATTAATTTCTAGTATATTTATTTTATTAGAAATTAACAATGATCCTTCTATTACATCAATATTTTCAGAGTTACCTGTTATTTTATATGATTTAATCTCACCTTTTATAAAATTAAAATATATAGTTAATAATAATACTATTATAATGACTAAAAATATTATTATAGAAATTGCTATACTTCTTTTTAAAAATTTCTTTTCATTGTAATTTTTAGTATAAATATTAAGTATATTTTCTTTTATCTTTTCCTTATTATCTTTATTTTCATAATCCCCATATAATATTTCTTCGATGGATACTTCAAAAATGTTTGATAATTTAGTTAAAGCCTCTGGATCAGTAGGAAACGAATATCCATTCTCCCATTTTGAAATATTCTTATCGGAATAGTTTATTAATTCTCCTAATTGCTGTTGTGTGAGATTTTTAGATTTTCTTAATTTTTTTAGGAAATTTCCACGTTTTTCGTTATTCATTTTTTCACCAACTTTAAATAATTTATTTATTATATTAATAATAACATATTATAATTATCTAGTTTAATGTTGATGAACTTTTATATTAAGATTTACGTACGAACAGGTGGTATGCCAGCTTTAAACTTCTTAAATGGAGTTAAGAATAGTAATGGGGATAAGGATAAAATAAATATTAATACTAGTATAGATTTTGCTTCTTTATCTGGTAGTTTTATTGGTGGAGTTGGTGATTTTGTTAATCTATTTGAACCTAATGCTATTAAATTAGAAAAAGAAGGATTAGGTTATGTTGTAGGTAGTGTTGGTGAATTATCGGGTGAAATGCCTTATACTGCGTTTTATGCTAGAAAAAGTTATATAGATAATAATAAAGAAACAATAAAGAAATTTAATGCTGCGATTAATAAAGGAATAAAATATGTAATGGAACATAGTGATAAAGAAGTTGCTGAAGCTATCTTAGATCAATTTCCAGATAACTCATTAAATGAAGTTGAAGAAATTGTAAAGAGATATAGAGATGCTGATAGTTGGTTTAATGATACAACAATAAATCAAAAAGCATATGAAAACTTAGAGGATATAATGATTGATAATAATTTATTAGATAATTATGTTCCTTTTGAAGACTTAGTTATTAATTTAAATGAATAAGCTTGTTAGTGTGAGACATATTAGTAAAAAGTATAATACCCTTCAAGGAGAAATAGAAGCAATTAAAGATATTAGTTTTGATATAAATGAAGGTGAATTTATTGCGATAGTTGGAACATCTGGATGTGGTAAAAGTACTCTTCTATCTATTTTAGCAAAGCTAATTAAACCAAGTGATGGAATAGTTAAATACAATATCGATAATCCTGTTATTGGGTATATGTTGCAAGAAGATGCTTTATTTGAGCACTATAATATTTTAGATAATGTCTTATTAGGTTTAAAAATTAAAAAGAGTCTAAATAAGGAAAATCGAGAATATGTGATAGATTTATTAAAGAAATATAAACTTGAAAATTTTATGTTTAAAAAACCAAGTGAACTTTCAGGTGGAATGAAACAAAGAGTAAGTTTAATAAGAACTTTAGCGATTCAACCAGATATTTTGTTTTTAGATGAACCATTTAGTGCTTTAGATTTTAGTACGCGATTAAATGTTAGTGACGATGTTTATAAAATTATTAAAGATTCAGGTAAAACAACAATAATGGTAACTCATGATATTGGGGAAGCAATAAGTATGGCAGATAAAGTTATTGTCCTTAGTAAATGTCCTTCAGTAGTAAAGAATTCTTATTATATAGAGTTAGATAAAAGAGATTGTCCTACTAAAAATAGAAAAGATAAAAGATTTAATTATTATTATGATTTAATATGGAAAGATTTAGATAATAATGAGTAATGAACAGAAATCTTTTATAAAGAAATATAAAATTAAAAAGGCTGTAATATTTATGTGGCAAGTATTTATCTTATTGTTTTTTCTTATATTATGGGAAGTACTTAGTAAACATAATATTATTAATCCTTTTATTTTTAGTAGTCCGTCTAAAGTAGTAAAATGTATAATTAATTTATATAAAGATAATAATTTATTTATACACATATGGGTTACTATATATGAAACGTTAATAGCATTTGTTATAGGTTTAGTTATTAGTTTCTTAGTTTCAATTATTTTATATTTATATAATACAGTTTATAAAGTACTAGATTTATTTCTAACTTGTTTAAATTCTTTACCAAAAGTTGCTTTAGGTCCAATGATTATTATTATTGCAGGAGCTAATACAAAAAGTATCATAGTAATGGCTGTGTTAATAAATTTAATAGTAAGTATTGTTGTTATTACAGATGGTTTTTATAATACAGATAAAATTAAAATAAAATTAATGAATTCTTTTGGAGCAAGTAAATATCAAATAGTTAGATATTTAGTTATACCTAGTTCTTATAAAACGATTATTAGCTCTTTTAAACTTAGTATAAGTATGAGTTTAATTGGAGTTGTATCAGGAGAGTTTTTAGTAAGTAAGGCTGGTCTTGGTTATTTGATAATTTATGGAACACAAGTGTTTAATTTGGACTTAGTTATTAGTGGTATATTACTTTTAGTTATTATATCTTATATTCTTTATAGAGTTGTTGAGTATATAGAGAAATTGTTATTAAAATAAAAGAAACATAAAGATATGTTTCTTTTATATATGATATAATTAATAAAATATGAGGTGAGTAAGTTGCGTAATAAGAGTAATGTGTTAGATAATAAATGTCCTAGTTGTGGAGCACCAATTAAATATATTCCTTCTTTAAATAAATGGAAGTGTGAATACTGTAATAGTGAGTTTACATTAGAAGAAATGCAAAAACATAATAATGCTAGTAGTTTAGAGAACAATAAAAAAGAAATAGAAGATAATTTTACCGATTATGTTACATATACTTGTCAAGATTGTGGAGCAGAAATTGTTGCTGATAGTGAGACTGCTGCTACTTTTTGTGTATATTGTGGGAATACAGCGATATTAAAAAATAAATTATCAGGTAAATTTGCGCCAGAATCAATTATTCCTTTTAAGAAAGAGAAAAAAGATGCTGAGATTGCCTTTACTAATGTCGCTAAAGGGAAACTTTTTGTACCGAGTGATTTTACAAAGAAAGAAAATATTGAAAAAATAAAAGGTATTTATATACCTTTTTGGTTATATGATATTGAGGTATTTGGAAATGTAGAATGCTCTGCTACTAAAGTTAAACATTGGAGTACTTCAAGAATTAGTTATACTAAAACGGATTATTATAAATTGTATAGGTCTGGATCAATGAAGTTTTTTAAAGTACCTGTAGATGGTTCTAAGAGATTTGGAAATGACATTATGAGTTCAATTGAACCTTTTGAATATAATGATTTAGTAAAATATAATCATGCTTATTTATCTGGTTTTTTTGCCGAAAGATATGACGTATCAAGCGAAGAAGCATTTAGTGATGCTAGAAATAGAGCACTAGAATCTGGTAAAAAAGCTGTTTTAGATGATTGTAAGGAGTTTTCTAGTAAAACTATTACTAATAATAATCTTAATACATCTATAATAGATAAACATTATGTTTTATTACCGGTTTGGATGGTTAATGTAAAATATAAAAAACGTAATTATTTATTTGCAATGAATGGTCAAACAGGAGAATTTATTGGTAATTTACCATTGGATAAAAAGAAAGTGTTTTTATGGGCATTATTTGTATTTTCAATTGTATTTGTAGGGATAATTATTATTTCTTACATAACATTTTTAGGTGAGTAAGATGAAGAAGATTTATTTTATAATTTTATGTTTTATTGCTTTTATTTTGCCAGTTAAAGCATTTGTTACAACTTATGATCGAACAGCTGATAATAATTATGGTGTAAATAAAAAATGGGAGATTAATGAATCTAATATCAATAATGTACTAAGAACACCACTAGTTGATTCTGATGATAGAATATATGATTTTGCTAATATATTAAATGATAATGAAATAAAAGAATTAAATGATTTGATTGAAGAATATGAAGAAGAAACTGGTTTTACTTTTGTTTTTTTATCAGCAGATAATTTTTATACAAGTGATATAGATAATGAAGACTATGCAGTTGATTTTTATGATTATAATGATTTTGGGATAGATGATGAATATTATAGTGGTATTATTTTATATAGAAATGCTAATATAAGTACTCCTTATTATGCAATTTATACTTTTGGAGAAACACAGTTATATTATGATGATGAACGATTAAATGATATCTTAGATACGATTTATAATGACTTTTATAATAAAGATTATATGAATGGTATATATACTTTATTTGATATGATAAATATGTATTATAAGAAGGGAATTCCTAAAGAATTATCTGAAAGTTATATTGATGAGAATGGTTTTTTAATCTATAAAAAAGCTTTTATTATTCCTTGGGGAACGGCTTTTATTTTGGCATATATAGTTACGGCAATATTTATTGCATATAATATTATAAGACAAAAAATGGTTGTTAAAGCTAAAGATGCTAATGAGTATTTAAATTATTCATCAATTCATTTCTCAGTAAGAGAAAATCGTTTTATAAACTCACATACTACTTCACATTACAGAAACAGTGGTAGTAGTTCTTCTAGTTCGAGAAGTAGTCGTAGTAGCAGTAGAAGTCGTTCTGGTTCTTCTAGAGGAGGACATGGTGGTGGTGGACGTCGTGGATAAAAAAAAAGAGTATTATTATTTAATACTCTATTTTATTTTTTCAATAACTATTAATGGTTTCTTTTCTTTCTTATTCTTTTTTGGTTCCTCTTTAGTTATTTTAGTTTTCTTATTTTTTTTATTTGAAGTTGCTGGATGACGATTAACTTTCTTAATTTCTTTAGGATTTAAATTAAGTTTATTTTTTTCAGTAGTTGGTTCTTTTTTCTTTTTAGAACGATTAATCTTTTTTACTTCATTTGGTTTTAAATTAAGAGTTGATTTTGATTTTTTCTTAGATGAACTTTCTTTCTTACGGAGATCTTTTATATCTTCACTTTGAGGTCTTTTTATTTTTTCACGAATATTGTCGATAGGAATTAAATCAGTAAATTCTAAATCATAATCAGTTATTACTTCTTTAGGAGTTTCTTTTTTATTCTTTTGGTTAATATCTTTAGATGAAGATTTACGAGCAGGTTCTATATTAACAACTTTTATCTTTGATCCTTGTAAATAGTTATCAAATTCTTCAATATCAGTTTTTTCTTTAGAAAGATCTATCGTTTCCATATCTTCAATCATTTTATTAAGTTTTTCAATTTTAGTATCATATTCTTTTATTTTAGAAGTTAATTCGTCAGTATCTAGTATTTCGTATTGTTCGTTAATGTCTTCTTGACGAGAAGTTTTAGGAAGAATAAGAGGCTTTTCTTTTTTTCTTTCATTTTTCTTTACTTTAGAAGAATCAGCCTTAGCATTTAATGGAGCTGTTTGTTTATCCTCTGAAGAAACATCAACTTTTATTTTTTTATTAGGATTCTTTTGATATTTATTCTCATTAATAATAATACTTGTCTCACTATATCTTTCTAAGAATCCTGACGGTTCATATTCACTTCGTTTTTGGGAATCTCTTTTTATTTCTTTATTATATAGCTCTTCTTTTATAAGTTCTTTTCTTTCATTAGCTCTTATTTTCTCGCTTTTCATACGATCAATGAAGTTTTCTTCAGTAGTTCCTACTACTTTGTCAACTTTTCTTCTTAGACCTAATAAATCAATTAATTTAATAATTTCTTTGATAAGATATATTGATACAGGAATTAGTAAAAGGAATAACCATCCTTTTTGGTTGGCAATTAAGAATTGTAAGCGACCTAAGTAAGGAATAATAGCTATTTCTTTTCCTATTACATTATCATATGTTACATAAAGGCTATCTGGTTCTTCATTATTATCACCTTGAGTCATGTATTCATATGTACCATCTGGTAATTGAGAAACACCTATTACACGATGAGTAATAGTCATTCCTTCTGTATTAGCAGCACTTGATTTATAAGTAATAATATCCCCTACTTGGATATCTTTTGGTGTTTCGGGACGAATATTAATAACAATATCATAAACATTAATTACTGGTGTCATACTCGGGCTAACAATGGTATAAATAGAGAATTTTGGCTTGTAGTTTTCATCATCAGCATGTAACTGAGAATTGATTATATAATAGATTAAAAAGATGGCAATCAGGCATACGAAAACGATTACTATATAATATAGTAATTTTAAAATAGTTGAAAGAATACTTTTTTTATTTTTTGCTGTTGCCACTTTTTACTCCTCTATTCTAATAAGTCTGATTTATTATTCTTAGGTTCAACACTTAGTTTTGCATTGTAGTAGTTGCTATAGTTATTGCTTTCCATAGTACCATTAAAATTTACCATAATAGTATAAGTAATTGTTTCTCCTGGTGATATTTTCTGATTACTAATTAAAACTTTATCATTTAATGGTAATTCTTTATTAATTGTTTCATTATCATCGCTGTTAATCGTATATATTAAGTTATTAGTAGATAATAAGGATGTCTTAATTGATTTTAAATTGATGTCGAAATCGATATCAACATTTCCTTCGTTAGTAACTTGAATAGTACGAGGAGTTGAAAGATTATAGCCATTTCCTATATTAGTTAAATCTAATGTATTAGATCCATTATATACTACTGATAATGTTTCATAATAAGTGTTAATTGTATCATCCGATTGATTTGCTTCTTTTGAATTTTTAAAAGCTTGATAAGCAAAAATAATACTTATTATTACAGATATTAAAGTTGAAATTAAGATAATTAAAATACAAATATATCTTTTTTGTTCTTTTTTCTCACTTGCTTTGATAAGGATATTGTATTGAGTTTCTAATTGTGACTTAAAATTTTCATTTTTTTCCATATCCTTATCACTTCCTTTATTCTATAATTATAACTTTATAAACTCCATTAAATGAATTATTAGGACTATAATATTGATTTGCCCCTTTATTTAAAAAGCTTATTGTAATAGTGCAATCATTAGTTTTATTAGTTTTTAACTCGATATTTTCTAAAATAGTAGTTTCTTTGGTAGGCATAGGTTGATTTTCAATTTTTTCACCATTACTACAAGATAATGTATATATAAAATCTTCATTATTATTTGGGGATTGATTCCAATTACTAGTTATATTTTCCCATACGATATTATATTTTAAAGAATTGGAATTATTATTAGTTATGGAAAAAGTTTGTTCTAGATTATATCCAGGATTTAAATTTAAAAGATTTAATTTGTTATTTTGATTATATGTTATTGATGTGCTTTTATAGATATAATTATTAGCTAGAACTTTATTACTATTAGTGTCTGTACGTGCTTTTTCATTATAAAATACGAGGCACGAACATATAATAGATGAAATTAAAGTTAATATAGAAAAAAAGCACGTTAGTATCATCCACTTCTTATCCATACCAATCACCCTTTATTATATATAATCATAACAAAAATAAGGTTCTTTATCAAGAATATATTTATAAGGATATTTTATTGTATGATATAATAGTTAAGAGGTGTTAAGATGAAGTTAAGTATAATTTTACCTTGTTTAAATGTGAAGGAAAGAATTTTAAATATATATAATGAATTAAATGAAAAATTAAAAAATATAAAATATGAATTAATATTTGTTGATAACAATTCTACTGATGGAACATTAGATGTTTTGAAAGAATTATATGAAAAAGATATGTTACATATTAAGATAATATCTATGCAAAAAGAGTATTCTATTGATGAAATATATTATATAGGAATTAAACATGCTAATGGAGAATATATTTGTTTAGATGATATTTCAATAGAACAAAGTAAGTTAATAGAGATGTTTAATTATTTAGAAAATAATCAAGAAGATGTTGTTATATTAGGTATTAATGATAATAATAAATTAATTAATAATTTATATGATTTTAGAGATAAATTATTTAATATGAAACTAGAAAGATATACAACTAAAATAAGAATGTTTAGAAATAAAGTTAGAGAATATTATTTAAAATATAGTGAATGTTATAGTAATTTAAAAGGTATTTTTACATTGATGAATTATAAGACTAAATATTTATCTTTAGATAAGATAATAAATATAAGAAGTAAAGACGTAATAAAGGAAATAAAAAAATATAGGAATGAATTTAGTAATAAGCCTTTTAGTTTTATTACTTTATTAGCAGGTTGTTTTTTAGTCATTAGTTTTATTTATTTAATTGTTTTATTATTAATTGGTAATTATTCTTTGAATAATTTTATTATATTTTTGACTTTATTATTAACTGGAATATTACTTATTATTGGAGGAATAGTTAGTAATGAAATAAATAATAGAGTTAAAGAAATTAAGAAAAACAAAATATATATAATTAAAGAAAAGATAGGATTTGAAGAGAACAATATTTTATAAAAGTATTAGAGTTTAAAGAGGTTTATATGAAGAATAAATTAGGTGTTATCTTTATTTTATTAGTTAGTTTTCTTCTTTTTTTAGATACTGTTAAAGCTGATTCTGGGTGGAGTAGTAATTATGATGGTGGATATAGTTCTGGAGGTTATGGAGGATATTATTCTGATTATGATTATGATTATTCTGGAAGTAGTGGTGGCGGAAGCAGTTCAATAAGTTTTATCTTTATAATAATAGTAACAAGTATCGTCTTTATATTAAAAGAAATTGAGAAAAGAATCACTCGAAAAGAAGTTGCTAAAATCAAGAAAAAATATGATACATATAAAGATATTAATGCAGAGTTATTTAAAACTTATTTTAGTAAATTAACAATGGATGAAATTAAAGAAATAGCTTTTTTACAATATGTTAAATATTTAACTAAACAAACAAGTAAAGATGAATTATGTACTTCGAAAATGCTCAAAAATAATTCAATTATGTTAGATGATAAAAATTATCATGATATAATAAAGATAGAATCTTATATAGTGGCTTTAGATGAAAATTATATAACTTGTTATTTTATTTATAAATATAAAGAGAAAAGAAATAATAAGACAGTAGATATATATGAGCGAGCCGAAGTCGTCTATTTATATAATAGTAAAGTATGGAAAATTGACAAGATAAAATTATTGTAAGGAGTTTTATATGAAAAAAATATCAAAAAGGATAATATCCTTTATATTAATTGTAAGCTTATCTTTAATGACTATTACAGCAGTTAGAGCTGATTCTGGGTGGGATTCAAACTATGACGCTGGTGGATGGAGCTCTAGTGATAGTGGATGGAGTTCGAGTGACAGTGGATGGAGCTCTAGTGACAATGATTGGAGTTCAAGCAGTACTTATCATTCTAGTTCTGGTTCTTATAGTGGTTCTGGAGGATTTTTCCTTTTAGTTGTAATATTTGTAACAGTCTTTGTTATTATCATATGTTCTAAGAAAAGTATAAAAAGAAGTAGTACAGTAACAAGAAGACAAATGGGACTTAAAACTGATCAATTTAAAGATGTAAGTGAAGAATTAATAAAAAGTTTATTACCAGGCTATACATTAGATAAATTAAAAAAAGAATTATTTAATAAATTTGTAGATATTCAACTTGCTTGGATGGAATTTGATTATGATAAGCTAAGAACATTATGTACTGATGAATTATATAATTCGTATGTTGCTCAGTTAGAAGTATTAAAAGCAAAGTTTGGAAAAAATATTATGGAATATTTCGATAATATGGGAATAAAAGTTTATGATATAAAGAAAGAAAACAATGTTATAACAATTGAAGTTTTTATGGCTGTTTCTTTTTATGACTATGTTATTAATACAATGACAAATAAAATAACAAGAGGAACAAAAACAACAAAGATTGTTAATAACTATAAAATGACATTTGTTGTAAGTAGTAAAGAACAAAATATCGATAAATGTCCTAGTTGTGGAGCACCGATTAAAGATGGATCTTCGACAGTTTGCGAATATTGTAACAGTACAATTGTTAAACCATCTAATGAATTTGTCTTAAGTAAAAAAACTAATATTAATGATTGAGGGGAATTAAATGAAAATTGAAGAATTTAAAAAAATTGAACCAACATTTGAAGAAAGTATATTTTATTCTAAAGTAAATAATGTATTTATAAAATTAATGACAGCTAGAATGTTAGATAAAATTGATGAAGTAAAACACTTTATTAGCGATGAATTATATAATAATGAGATAGCTTTTATAAAAAATAATAAAGATAAAGGCTATAAACAGATGTATGACGAATTAAATGTTAAAGATAGTAAGATAATAGATATATTAGTAAATGATAGTGTCTATATTATTAAAGTTTACTTGCAATCAAGATATATGGATTATATAATTAGTTTAGATGATGGAAGTCTTGTTTCTGGCAATGATAGTTCTAGAATTCAAAGAGATTATATATTAACTTTTGAAAAGAAAGTTAATACAAAGGAGCAAGATAATATTAGAAGGTGTCCAGGATGTGGCGCTTCTATTGATGTTAATTCTTCTGGAATATGCGAATATTGTGGAACATCTTACAACTTAGATGAATACGATTGGGTACTGACTAAAATAGATAATGTTTAATTGGAGGTAAGGAAATGGGCTTAATAAAAGCTTTAACTAGTTCTACATCTAGTACATTAGGGGATCAATTTAAAGAGTTTATAACTTGTCCTAATGTTGATAAAAATGTATTAATAGTAAGAGGATCTGTGCAACATGGTGAAGGAAATAAAAATCCTTCTGATGGTGTAATAACAAATGGAAGTAAGATTGTCATCCCTCAAGGATGGGCAATGATGCTTGTTGATAATGGAAAAGTTGTTGAGTTTTCTTCAGAACCAGGTGACTATGTTTATGATTCTAGTTCTGAACCTAGCATCTTTTATGGTGGTTTAGGAAAAGGTATTATAGATTCAATAAAAACTTTAGGTAGTAGGATTACTTATGGTGGACAAACTGCTAAAGATCAAAGAGTTTATTATGTAAATTTATTAACTGTTATGGGTAATAAATTTGGTTCTGCTCAGCCAAAGAAAATTACAGATGAAAAATATGGAATTATAGAAATTACTTTCTTTGGTGAGTATGCATATAGAGTTGAAGATCCTGTAGCATTAGTTGGTAATGTTTTAGGAGCAAATGCAAAAGATGTTGTAACATTTGATGAAGTTATGGGAAGTCAACTAAAAATGGAATTCGTTGAACAAATTTCTAAAGCGATTTCTGAAGTAATGAGAGATAAAAAAGTTTCTTTTGGAGATATGCAATCATATGGTAGTGAAATCTCCGATAAGATGAATGAAATTTTAAGTTCTTCATGGAAAGCTAAATACGGCTTGATTGTTACAGATGTAGCGATGGGCGATATCAACGTAACAGAAGATTCGATGGAAAGAATTAACAGAATTGATGATGCAACGATTTTCTCTGATGCTAAGTTACAATCAGGCTTAATGGCAACTGCATCTGCTGAGGCTTTAAAAGATGCAGCTAACAATGATAATGGAGCTATGTTAGGTTTCGCAGGAATGAACATGGCTGGAACCGCTGGTGCTGGTTTAATGGGAGTTGTTAATCAAAATAATCAAGCACAAAATAATTCAACTACAAGTGGAGTCACAGAAGGAGGCAACGGACAAGTACCTAACTTCTGCCCTAATTGTGGAACTAAAACAAATGGAGCTAATTTTTGTAGCAACTGTGGAGCTAAGCTAAAATAAAAAGACCTATTGGTCTTTTTTTATTGGAAGAATTATTTTTTTAATTTATTGAATTTATCAAGAATTCTTTTTCTTCTTATTAATTCTTCATCTTGATTAATTATATAAGTATTATTTTCATAAGAAAGAATAGTTCCTTCTTTAATTGAAGAAGGTAAATCTTTAATATTTACCTCTTTTTTTTCTTTAGTATCAAGATTTTCTAATATAGCAATTGAATTTTCAATTCTATCTATCGCATATTTCATAAGTTTCCCCTACCCATCTGTATTAGTATCTAAATATGAAACGTCAATTGTTTGACCATTACTTGTTAATAAGATTGTGCCAACTTCACTTGTTAAATAAATATTGTTAGTATATTTTTTTAAATTGTTTATTGTTTCTGATGATGGATGATTATAAGAATTATTTTTTCCAACGGAAATGATAGCATATGATGGTGTTGTCTTTTTGAGAAATTCTAATGAACTACTATACTTAGATCCATGATGCGCTACTTTTAAAACATCAATATCTATATTTTGATCTAAGATAGTTTTTTCTATATCTGATGTTGTATCACCAGTAAATAAGTAAGAATATTTGCCGAATATCATCTTTGTAATAATAGATGTACTATTTAAATCACTGGAATTAGTACCAGTATATAAAACAGTAAAATCAGCTTCTCCTAATTTGAATGTCTCACCTATTTTAGGTATTGTAATAGTTAATTCTTTAGAACTTATAGCGTCTAAAACATCTTCGAAAGTTTTAGTAGTTGTTGTTATGTCTGGTAAGTAGATTTTTTTTATATCAAAATTATTAATTATTTCATCTAGACCACCGATATGATCTTCATGGGGGTGTGTTCCAATTAGGTAATCAAATTCTGTTATTCCTAAGTCTTCTTTAATATATTTAACTAACTTAGGGCCATCTTCGTTATTACCAGCATCAATAAGCATATTATGACCATTATTAGTAATAAGTATACTATCAGCTTGGCCAACATCAAAGAAATATACTTTTAAATCAGTTGTTACAATGTTCTGATCACTTGTTTCATTTGCTTGAGAAGGGTTTAAATAATTACTATACATTGTTAGTATATACCCTATTATAGCAATAAATAAAATTATTAAAGAAATCTTATTATTTTTTCTTTTTCGACGCGCCATTTTAATACCTTCTTACTATCTATAGTATAACATAAATATTATAAGAAATAAGAAAAAGAGGTTTTATCGAACCTCTTTAGAATGTTAAGTTGGAATTGATTTTAGATATCTGTAACTTTTTCTGAAAATGAAATAGAATGTATAACCTTATATTGTTAGTAATGATGTACTGTCTTCTTTTATTTATTGTAAAAAAATATTAATTATTATTTAATGTAATTATCACTAATTCTGGTCTGTTATTTATTCTAAACGGTAAAATACTGTTACCTATTCCTCTACTAATTATCATAGTAGTATTTCTCTTTTCTTTTTTTCCACTCGTATAATCTGGAAATAAACCTTGATTTGGAGCAACTAATCCTCCTACAAAAGGAATTCTTATTTGACCTCCATGGGCATGCCCACTTAAAACTAAATCAATATCATGATTAACATAATTTTCAAAAAGTTCAGGCCGATGAGAAAGCAAAATAGTGTAATTATTTTTATTATAATCGATGGAATCTATTTCAAATTCTATTATTTCATCATCTGTTTCATATGGATTATTTTTCATTGTTGGATCATTTATGCCTATTAGATTTATTTCTGATTCATTTTCTTTTAATATATGCAATTTATTATCTAGAATAATAACTTTATTTTCTTCTAGTTTATCTTTAAAATATGAATAGTTGCTAATATTTGCTTCATGGTTACCACTTATAAAATATATTGGTGCTATATCATTTATCTCTTTTATGAATTCTATTGTAATATTTAAATTTATTTTTTTAGAATCTATTAAATCACCTGTTAATACAATGATGTTAGGTTTATTCTTTTTTATTTCTTTTATTAAAGTTTTAGTTAAAATTCTAGATTTGGTATTATGAAAATCAGATACTTGTATTATCTTATAGTTATTAAAATTGTCTGGTATCTTATTGTCAATTATATTATATTCACTTATTTGCAAACAGTTATTTTCGTAGTATAAATACAAAAAAACTAAAATTGATATTATGATAATAATTCCCAATATTTTTTTCATAACTTAATCCTCCAATATACAAATATTATATTATTTTTTTATTTCTTACACTATAAAAAGATGCATAGCATCTTTAAGATTTCAGTCCACCAGCAGAAGTAGGTTCATAGTAACCAACATATTTTGTTGGAATACTATCTTATTTGGAAGATTTTTTAATTTAGATATTTTATAACATAGGAACAATTTAAATTATCATAATTTGACTTTTTTTATTTTGGTATTTGTATAAGTCGTAGAAGTGATATCGTTTATTTTTAATAACTGATAAAATATCGTTATTGAATAATAAATTTACATTATTTTAGTCTAAATAACAATCGTTATTTTCATTTACTTTTACAAATTAAAATATACTTTATTTTTTATAACCTTTCTGTAAAAAAGGGTTGCTTAAATTTAGTAATAGATAATATCAAATAATATCAAAAAAATATTTTCTTTTACAATGATTCTATATGACCCTAAGTAATAAAGTTGGTAGTATTAATTCTTCTGTAAGTTTTAAAAAAATCAACTCTCAAAGAGTTGATTTATATATTAAGTTTAAACTATAAAAGTTCAAACAAAAATATCTCTGGAGGGGCCTACCGGATTCGAACCGGTGCTCAGGGAGTTGCAGTCCCTTGCCTTACCGCTTGGCTAAAGCCCCAGAATATAAAGTGAGATATTCTCACTTGCATATTCAGTATTTTACACTAATAAATAGTCTTTGTCAATTAGTCGGAAATAAGTTTTAAGCAAGAATTATTCTTTAATAACAATAGTTAAAGTTTTATTTCTTATTTTAATATTCATAGTTATTTTTTCGGCGCTAAGAATTGTACTAGGTACTTCGTATATCTTTTTACCAGTCATATTTTTAGGAGTAACATTTTTCAAATTAGTTGTTACCTTCTTTTCTCCACGATCACGACCAGTAATAACCGTGAATTTATAAGTAATAGTTACAAAATCATTATAAAAGTCAGGATTACTATTTTCATAATAAGATGTATCTTTATCCCAAGTTAGTTCATCTTCTATAACTACTAAAGCATTTCCACCTGATGGAACGATGGTATCGGCAAGATTAGAACAGGCTCCTTTGTTATCACAAACTTCTTGACTATATTTATAGCTTGTCATAGTTTTAAAACTTTTAATAGTTATTTTAGTATCTCCTAAAGTTGTATCTTTAAGAGAATTTTCTTTACCAATTGATGATTCACCTATTGATGTTTCTTTAACGATATTTTGGGGACGAATATTTATTTTACGATATTTAGAAACTAACTTGTTATTTTTAACAACTGGAGCTTCATTTAAAATACGAATTTGATAACTTGTTTTAATTTGATTTTTATTTAGTTCATATACAAAGACGTATTCATCAGAGGATTTAGCTGGTAGATTTCCACCTTGATAAGTTTGAGCAATGTCAATAAAACGAGAACTACGATCATAACTAGGATATATTACTTGATCACCAATATATAAACGAAAATATGATGTATCAATTGGAGTTTCTGCTCCTTTATTTTCAACGCCTATTTTAACAGCAAGATAATATTTATTAGGAGATATTATTTGTCCATGATAATCAACATTCGTAATATAACTTTCTTTTACAGAAACAGAGAAGTTATCAAGAATTACAGCTTGATTGGAAGCGTATGTTCTATTATACACACGATAATTAGTATATGTTGTATATCCAACTATTAAAAGAAGGACTACTACTATACAAGAGAAAACAAATTTATTTTCAAGAATATAATATTTTAGTTCTCTTATTAAATGAACGAAGTTCTTTTTAAGACTATTGTTTTCACTACCGACTTTTATTTCAATCTCATCATCATCTTCATTTATTTTTAGATCAGCATTATTATCAAAACGAAATGTTTTGATGTTAAAGCCAGAGGCATTAATTAAATTGACAAACATAAAGAAATAGATTGGTATATATGTAATAAAGGAGATATCGCGGACGAAGTTAGCAAATGTTGGATCTAGACTATCTCTTTCAATACTACTCATTGCGGAACCTAAAACAATCATTCCGATAAGAAGAACAACATAATATATTATACTTATTCCATACATAACATTGTTTTTCTTTTTGGAATTAAATATAAAATATAAAATAACATTAACAACTATCATAAAGACGATAACTACAGCCATTAAAATTGTAACATATGTATCAGCAAAGTTGGTTTCTGGAGTTGAGTATCCTTGAGAAATATAATCGTTAAAGAATCCTGCTATATCACCGAATTTCAAAGATAAATAAAGCATTGGGATTAACAAAAGTAAATTAATTAGTTTATAGTGTTTAACAATTATATTATAGGGATTTCTAATTATCATTTTTTAATCCCTCCTATTCTATTTTTATTATAACATATTATGGTTTAGTATTTATTATATTTTTATAAAATAAAAAGTAGATATTACTCTACTTTTAATTTTTTTTAACTAATAATTGTCCTGCTTGAAGATATATAGTTTCATTTGTATTTATTAATTCACGAGGACTTTGGTTAAATTTTTGAGCAACTATATCTATAGTATCTCCATCTTTAGTTACATAATAACTATAATTGCTTTTAGGAATTAGTATTTCTTGATTAGGATATATATAGTCTTGACTATTTAATCCATTTAGTAAAGCTAGTAATTCAGGATTAATATTGTATTTTCTTGCTATTTCATATAAAGTATCTCCCTTTTGAATAGTATAATATTCGAAGTATTGTTCTTTATTTATAGGAACTATTATCTCTTTACCAGCTCTTAACATATCTGGAAATGGAATATTGTTTAATTCCAATATGATATCTTCTTTAGTATTGAATTTTTTAGCTATTGTTTCTAGACTATCTCCACTTTGTATTAGGTATTTATCGTACATAAAATCACTCCTAATATAACATATGTTAATTTTTATTTTTGGTCATTAATAAATATTAAATTTTTATTATTACGTTCCCATTCTTCATAAGAGATAAGTTTAGTTTCGCCATGTTTTAAATTATATTTATACAATGTATCTTTTACTAGATAATAGATATCGTCATTATTAATAGAAATAATCGATGAAACTTCTTGATTAGATATTTTAGTTTTAATATCATAATCTAAATAAGATAAATAGAGAGTGCCATCTTTTAAAGTATAGTGATAATTATTAGGATATTTAAAACTATATTCTTTAGATATTAATTTTTGAAGAGTTATTTTTTCCGATTGATTATTTTCGTAAATAATACCTTGACGATTTGATGTTCCAACAATACGCATTTTTTGACGATGAGGAACTAATTCATATTCTGTTTCATTTTTACGATCGACAATATATAATGATTTATCATGATAACCTAAAACATAACTATCAAAGGAGATGTTGTATTTTAAATTCCATTCTTCAGTAGTAAGGTCATTTAGGTTAAGAATGTATATTTTATTAAATGAATGTTCTTGTTCGTAATCAGGTATTAAAAGATATTCATTTATCTTAGCAGCTAGTGGTATATCATAGATATCTTTATCAAATATTTTTATAAATTTTTTGGTTGATTTATGAAGATATGTAAATCCTTTATATGACCAAATAAATATTTTATTATCTGTATTATATAATTTGTAATTTTCATAATCTTCTTCTTTTATAGATGATGTATCTAAATATGAAGATATTTTATCTTTAATTTCTCCTTCTACTAAGTGAGAATCTATTAATGTATCTCCTTTACTACATAAAGGATTAGATTTAATATATTCACTTTTGATTATTAGACAAGTATAATTATCGTCTTCATATTTTTTGATATCTTTTATTAATTTATTTTCTTTTATATATTTACTAGGATAAACAAAATTATAAGTTATATCTTTATATACTATTTCATAATAAAATAGGTCATTTTGATCATCATAATTTTCGTTTATTTTATATTCATTTAAGTTATATTCATAACTATATGATTTAGTCTTAAAAAGAGAAACAATAAAAATAATGAGAGCTATTAGGAAAAGAAGGAATAAACACATTATGATAATAGCACTCTTTTTTAGTTTGTACTTTTTTTTCATAACATACTCCTATTAGTAATTACTCACTTACATTTTGACGAAGTGCATATTTTTGTTTCTGTTCCATCATGTTAGAAGTTATGGCATTTTCAATTTCTGAAAGGCTATTTTTATCTAAAGCTGAAAAAATCACTTTTTCTTTAACTGTATCGATGGTTATTCGACCAAATAGAATTCCACTATAAGCTGTTAAATCGTTAAACATATCAGGTGTTATAGAGATTAAAGTATAACCAGTAATTATATGGTCTTGTCCAATTAGAATTCTTCTATTAGTTACAGTAAGAACTGAGGTCGAGAAAACATCAAATATATCACTTGTTTTTTGACCAGCAAAAGAGTATAAAGGTTCTTCGTCATTACCAAGATGATCTTCTACGACTTTAGAATGTTTTCTTAGACGCCACCAAGTTATTGTACCTGGATACTTTGATTTAAACATACATACTTGATCATATACTTTGCCCATTATTTTTCACCTAATCCTTCTACTATTTTATTTAATTTGGCGTTATCAAAGGTTGTGATTGATAGTATTTCGTTATTACTTGTAGAAATTATATAATTTGTTTCTAAATTTGATAAACGTTCATCTATTTCATAAAATGCTATTGTATTTTTTTTAGATAATTTATTTACTTCAAGAAGATATATTTTAGTATTAGTGTAATATGCTGTTTTGTTTATCATTTCAAGAAATTTATCATGAGTATTTGTTGTATTATCTAAAACAGCTATTGTTGTTATTTCGTCACTTTTTATTAATTTTTTAAATTTCTTATAATTAATGGTTGCATAATATTTTTTATCTTCGTTGTATTTATCTTCTGTTTCTTTATAAAAAACAATTTCAGTAATTACATCATCTTGATTATTATAATAAAGTTTTAAAAAATAAATATTAGAAATTATTAATATAATTATTATACAGATAAGTAAGATTATTAATTTATTGATTTGAAATTTTTTTGGCTCTTTTTTGGTCTTCTTTTTTGATAACACTTAAACCACCCTCTGTATATGTTTATTTTATAATGATTTAAGTTTTTATGCAATAAAAAGGAAACTATTATTAGTTTCCAAAAGTTAATAAAACATAAGCAATACCAATTCCTATACCACAAATTAAAGATATGGCGGCAATTAGAATGGCAAAGGTAGCAAATCCTTGATTTTTCTTTTCTTCTTCAACAACTAATTTAACATCTTCTTGTTCAAGTTGTTTTTTTTGTTCTTTAAGTAATTCAGGATGATCTTTAGGATTTATTGGATATTTTTTTTGAATTAAATCTAGTTTAGTTGTAACACGAACATTGATACTTTGAGTAGCCATTGTTCTCTCAACTTTGTTTGTTTTTTCTTCTTTAGCTAATTTAGATTCTTTATCTTTTTGCATTTTAGCAATACTTTGGATATTCTTAATGATTTCGTCTTCTAGGGAAGATGCATGAGCAATATCAGTATTGTTATATATTATTCTAATAACAGCATCTATATAAAGTTTTTTAGCATCATTAATTGCTTCGGTCATTTTTCTTATTTCGGGATAAAATCTCTCATATAAAGTATTGATTAAAGCTGTACGATTTATTAATTTATTATTTAAAATATATTCATTATCTCCTACTAAATTATCTTTATCTATACTATTAGAAACAGAAATAGGACTTAAGTAAGCATCAGACCAAACAGGTTTTTTATATTCATTTTGCTTACTAATTAAGCAATAATCTAGACCACGGTACTTACGACCAATGATATAATCGAAAAGAATCATGCGAAGATATTTTTTTTCAATTGCTCTTTTAATTTTAGTATCAATAGATGTTCCTGTTTGCAGTTCAATTTCTTTAATTAAAGCATATAGTCCTAATTTGATAATTTCTTCTATTGTATCATGATCTTTAATACCATTTCCTTTTGTATAGATTGGAATCTCTAATACTTTGGTAAGCCATGTGGCATCCTTTTCGGGAATTATTCCTTTACTTAGATAAGTTAACATATGGTTAATTACTGTAGTAGCAGAAATTCTTGTTTCGATATCTTTGCTATAATTTAAAAGAGTAAAGACACCGATATTTTTATCTTCAGTAACAATTCTTTTTGTTTCTTCATGATCAACATCAAATAATTCAGCGATATCTGATTTGATAATATCGTAATCATCTATATACATAGTATTTGGAGTTAAACTATTAGATTTAAATACACCAAATACATTATTATTTAATTGAACTAGTTGAGAGCCATCTTTAAAGTTATTAAAAACTTCCATAGTTATCGGTTCCTCACGACGGATACCATTATCTAAGGATACTATATATTTTTGTTCAGGTTGAATATTTGTTTCCGTATAATCTTTATCCATAATAACTGCTCCTAGTCTATAAGAAAATTATAACAGATATTTAGGAATTTGGGTATAAAAAATATACAATTTGTTGATTTACAATAAAAAAAAAGACTTTAATAGTCTTTTTATTGACATTTGGTGCCGAGAGACTGAGTTAAACAAGTCACCTTATGCAAACAAAGCATACGTTCTAACGTTACAACTATCTCGGCGTATATAGTACTTTTTCAAGTACATTAATATAATACCATATTATGATTGAATTATACAATTTTTTTAAATATATTTACACTACTATTACAAATTGATGATAAAATGATATAATTAAATTAGTATGTAGGAAGGATATTCTTATGAATCAAGAGAGATTTGGTCAAGTAATTAAAGAATTAAGAAAAAAACATAATCTAACTCAAAAGCAATTAGCTGATAAATATAATGTGACTTACCAAGCTGTTAGTAAGTGGGAGAATGGATTAAATATGCCAGATACTTCATTAATCAAACAGATTAGTAAGGATTTTAATATTGGCTTAGAAGAATTGCTTAATGGTGAATATAAAGAAAAAAAGAAAATAGGAAAAAAGAAAAAATGGTTGTGGATAATTATTCCATCTACTATAGTAATTGTTTTGATATTAGTATTTGTTTTAAGAACAATAAACAATGATTTTAATTTTAAAACCTTATCTTCTACTTGCAATAATTTTAATATATCTGGTAGTATTGCTTATAATGAAAGTAAATCAGCAATATATATAACTAATATTGAATATTGTGGCGAAGAAGATGAGACAGAATATAAAAATATAGAATGTATTTTATTTGAATCTAATAATAATGTTGATATAAAAATTAGTTCATTTAAATCAGTTAAAGAAAATATTAAATTAAAAGATTTTTTAGACGATGTTACATTGTCAATTGATAATTATGAAAAGAATTGTGATGAATATAATGATAATAGTTTATATTTAGCAATTAATGCAACAGATAAAAATGATAAGATAACTACATATCGTATCCCATTAACATTGGATAGTTGTGCTGCTTAATTAACTCAACTCATAGTTGAGTTTTTTCAACTAATTCTTTATTTATTTCTTTGCTTATAATAGTTACAATAAAACTATGAAAGGAGAAATTATGAGAAAGAGAAAAATTTTTATTATTTTAGGAGTTGTAATTTTAGTTGCTCTCCTTGTATTAGGTGGTTTTTGGATTGGAAAGAACAAATTAAATAAAGAAGAGGTAGAGCAAACAGAAAGTATGATTGCTTTACAAAAAGAGAAAGAGGAAAATTTTAAAATAGAAGGTTATACTATAGATAATCCTAATATTATTTTAAATCCTTATGGCAATTCCCCTTTAAGTGCTTTAGTTATTTTTGAAACAGAAAATGAAGTGGCACCAAAAGTAACTATTAAAGGAGATGATAAACTTTCAACATTTACTCATGAGTTTGAGGAAGGAAAAGAGCATTATCTACCTATATATGGTTTATATGCTGATCGAGAAAACAAAATTGTAATTGAATATGAAGAGAATGGAAAAGAAATAAATAAAACTATTAAAATTAAAACAGATAAGTTACCTGAAGATATGGCTTTACCAACAGAAGTTAATGCTAAAAAAAGTAAATTAACTAATGATTTGTATTTTTTTACACCTTCTAGTAGTGGGTATACAATGGCATATGATGTTAATGGTGATGTTAGATGGTATTTAACTAATTATGCTTTATGGAAAATTGATAGACTTGAAAATGGCCACTTATTGGTTAGTACAGAAAGACTTATAAATAGTCCTTATTATATGACGGGATTATATGAAATGGATTTATTAGGTAAGATATATAATGAATATAGTCTTGAAGGTGGATATCACCATGATTATTACGAAATGGAAAATGGAAATTTATTAATTGCAAGTGATGACTTTAATAATGATAGTGGGACTGTTGAAGATTATATTGTTGAACTTGATAGAAAAACTGGAGAAATAGTTAAGACATTCGATTTAAAAGATGTTTTAAAAATGACTGATGGTCAAAGTGAAAATTGGTCTGATTATGATTGGTTCCATAATAATTCTGTTTGGTATGATAAAGAAACCAATTCTATTACTTTATCTGGTCGTCATCAGGATGCTGTAATTAATATCGACTATGATACAGGTGAACTAAATTGGATAATTGGAGATTCTACAAATTGGAGTGATGAATATCAAAAATATTTCTTTACACCTGTAGGAGACAACTTCGAATGGCAATGGAGTCAGCATGCGGCAATGATAACACCAGAAGGATATGTTTTTATCTTAGATAATGGTAATAATAAATCTAAAATAAAAGAAGAATATGTAGATGCTTCTGATAGTTATACAAGAGGTGTTATGTATAAAATTGATACAGATGAAATGACGATCGAACAAGTTTGGGAATATGGTAAAGAAAGAGGTAGTGAATTTTATTCACCTTACATTTCTGATGTTGATTACTTAGCTAAAGATCATTATATAGTTCATTCTGGTGGTATTGTTTATGTAGATGGTAAGAACTCAAATCAACCTGCTGGATTTAGTAAAAATGCCGAATTATTATCTGATACTGTGGAACTATTAGATGATGAAGTAATATTTGAGATTAAGCTTCCAACTAACAATTATCGTGTTGAAAAAATGAGTCTTTATTACGAAGATGAAAACTTTAAAATCGAAGATGCTGAACGCATAGGAAGTCTTGGTGAAACGAAGATTGATGATAAAAAAATAACGCTTAATATTTTTGCTAAAAAGATTGATGATACATATAAATCTCATAATATTAGTATAACTAAAGAAATTGATCGTTTAGTTGTTAAGGGACAGTTTAAAAGAACTGATACTGTTAATATTGTATTATATAAAAATATAACTGCTAATTATTATAATTTTAAAATTAGTAAAAAACCTTATACTGCTTTATGTGTTGATATATTTACTGAAGAAGAAACAAAAAATGGAATTGTAGTAACAAAAAATATTAACGAAGATGGTTTAAATGGTAAGTATGCTGTCTATATTGAAATTAATGGAACTTTATATAATACTAATGAATATGTAGAGTACTAATAATGATTAAAAAGATAGAAATCTTGTTGTTAATAACTTTCACTTTATTAACAGGTTGTAATAGTGATAATATTGACGAGACTAAAGATACAAATAATAACTCAATCGTAAATGTAAGTAATATAGATTCAGTTAACTTGGAAAAGATAAAAAAAGAAGAGCAAAAAGTTAATATTTACTTTTTTTGGGGAAATGGATGTCCTCATTGTGCTGAAGAACATACTTTTTTTCAAGAAATAGAAGAAGAATATGGTCAATATTTTAATCTATATACTTTTGAAGTTTGGTTTAATGATGATAATGCCGAATTATTAGAAATTTTTGCAGAAGAAATGAATGATACAGTAAAGGGAATTCCTTATACAATAATTGGCGAGAAGTCATTTACAGGATTTAATGATGCAAAGAAAGATTTGATTATTTCGGCTATTGAAGAACAAAGAATGAATGATTTTGATATTTATCTTAATCAAATAAAAGAGAATAGTTAAGTCTATTCTCTTTTTAATTTTCTAATAATGGTGCCGACTGCCGGATTTGAACCAGCGACCTACGCGTTACGAGGGCGTTGCACTACCACTGTGCTAAGTCGGCATATATAAATTATACACTTTTTTTAGAAATAGTGGTATACTTTTATAAATAATAGGAGTTGATTTGTGTGAAATGTGTTGCATTAAAAGGAAAAAAAAGATTAGAAGTTGCGAATATTAACAGGCCTAAAACAAAAGATGGTAGCGTTGTTATAGATGTTAAAAAAGCAGGTATTTGTGGTTCTGATATTCATTATTGGGATATAGGATTACCCGAAGGATTAGTAATGGGACATGAGTTTTGTGGAATTGTAACAGATCCAGGAAGTCGTAACGACTTAAAAGTTGGAGATCGTGTTACTGGTTTACCAATATCGCCTTGTGGAAAATGTCCTGCTTGTTTAAGTGGTAATCCACAATATTGTCCTGACACTTGGACTTATGCTGTTGGTTTATCTTTAACAAATCCTGGTGGATATGCTGAATCAACATCAGTAAGACCTGACTTAGTAATAAAAGTTCCTAGTAATATTACTGATTCTGAAGTAGCTATGGTTGAACCGACAGCAGTCGGCTTACATGCTGTAAATCTTGCTGATATTAAAATTGGAGCAAAAGTTTTAGTCATTGGTGCAGGAATAATTGGGGATATATGTGCAATGTTTGCTAAGATGAATGGGGCATCATATGTTGCTATTTCTGAGACTAATGAAAAACGAGGTAAAAAAGCAGTTACTTTAAAATGTGCTGACGAATATTTTGACGCTCGCGATGAAAAATTCATGGAAAAAGTGAAAAAAGAATGTCCTTTTGGATATGATGTTGTTTTTGATTGTTCTGGCAATAGTGCTGCTGTTTCAACAGCTCTTACTTGTGTTAAACCAAATGGTGTTGTTGTAATGGTTGGGGTTTCAATGGAAAGTATTACAATACCTTCTATTGCATTAGTAATGCATGAATTAAAAGTATATGGTGCTATCGGATATACTTACGATGAATTTAAAGAATGTATTGATTTAATGTCTTCGAGAAAAATTGATATGTTGAAATTTGTCGATGATATTGTTGGATTAGATGGAGTACAAAATGCATTTGAACGCCTTACATCTGGTGAAGACAATGCTATAAAAATATTAATTGATCCTAGTAGATAAAAACCACAATATGTGGTTTTTTTATTTTGTTAATTCTTTTAAAGAAATTAAAAAAAAAACGAACTTTTTAGTTCGATAAAAACTTATTGGTGGAGCAGAGGAGAATCGAACTCCTGTCCAAACTACTCTGTTATACAACGTCTACAAGTTTAGTTAGATTTATAATTTCATTAAGAAGACGGCTATAACGTACCTGATTCTTAACTATCCTAATAAAATTTCATTATTGTAACTTAGGAAATACAATAATATAATCTATATTTATTAACCCTTAGCTTACCCTATAGATAAAAGTAAGTAAGAGTGCTTCTTAACCTTCTATTAGGCAAATGCTAAAGCATTTGAAGCGAAATTATATGACTCTTTGTCATTTTATTTTAAGGTTGAATTTAAGGTATTCCTACCACTTGCAGTCATATACAGACATAATCTGTCGAAACCATATCTGCCCCGTGTTGATAATTATATCATAAATTATTACTTTTAGGAAAAAAAGATTAGTTTTTTGACTTTTTTTGACTTTTAAGTGTTATAATTTTTGTAAACAAACATTTTTATTTATTTAAAATTTATATATATAAGATAATGTTGATTTTTTTAATGTTATATGTTAGTATAAGCGGCGAAAAGGAGAAGTTTTTTATTAAGGGGGTAATTATATGAATTATTATGAAATATTAAACATTCAACCAGATGCGACAGAAGATGAAATTAGAGAAGCTATTCGAGAATACGAAAATAATCTTTTCGATGATCGTATAACGAATCAAATATCAGCTGATGAATTTAATAACTTAATGGAAGAGTTGGAAGAAATTAAGAATGTTTTACTTGATCAAGATCTTCGTGATGATTATGATGAAAACCTAAATAGAAGAAAAAGAAAAGGAAATAAAAAAGGTAAAGGTGGAAAGGCTAAGGCAATTATTGCAACGGGTGCTGTTGTTGCTTGTATAGCCGTTGCGGCTTTTGCAAATAAAGATAAAATAGCGGATCTTTTTGTTAATACTGGCGGCGATGTAACTGTACAACAAGAAACAGAACAAGAAATGACCGAATTAGATTCTGGCAAATCTACTAGTGAAGAAACACCACAAGCTGAAACTAAGGAGGAAGCTCCAGAACCAGTAAATTATGGTGATATTAATGATGAGGCGTTAGTAACAGAAAGAGCAACAAACTTAGTCAATCAACTTAGTGCTATGAATATTATTAATCCGACTACAGGAACTGCTTATACAGTTGATGAAATACGTACTTTAATATTGTATGTTAATGGAGTTTATACACCTGATACATTAGAAGAAATAGATGTATTACATTTAAATTTACTAAATTTATTAATTTCTCCATTAAACACTGATCCTTATTTATATCATGTTGTATATGCTTCAGGAAATGATGACTTTAAGGATATGGCGATTGAAGCAGCTAATTCAATCCAACCTATAGATTTTGGTTCAGCATTAGCTAAATATGGTACTAATGGAGTATATCCTTTAACTGAATGGATTCAACAAAAAAGAGAAGAAATATTTAAAGCTACAGATAGAGAAACAATTAATAAAATTTATATAGAAGTTGGTCAAGTTATGGCAGACATTATGAAAGGTAATGGATGTACAATAACTGTTTACAATGACAAGCAAGAAGCTGAAACATATACTTATACAAGTGAGCAAATTCTTGCTAATCATGCTTCAGCTATGCTACTTACAACCGAGGCACAATTAATTTTTGCAAACCATTATGAAGTTAGAGATATAAATGATAATGTTATTGATTCTGTACAAAGTACATGGGAAGTTTATAACAAATTTAATGGTGATGAACCTGATCAAGTAACATTAGATGAGATTCAAGCATGGATAAATAATGGTTGTGATTACGAATGGGGTATTGATGATGTACTTATCGATGGTCAGACATTCGGTCAAAGAATACAAGGGGATTTGGAAGGTATGGCACAAAACAACTATGCAATGTCATCTGGAAAGACTCTTACGAAGTAATTATATTAGGAGGTAAAAATTATGTACGACAATGAAAATGTTACTTACAGAGTTGGAATTAACTGGAAAGATATAATAATTAAAGTTGTTATATTAGCTTTATTTATTTTACTTCTATTGTGGTTATTCCCAAAAGCAAATTTAGATGTATTCTATGATTCAGTTTATACAAATAATATTAAAACGATGAAAGATGCTGCTAGAAACTACTACACAGTAGATAGACTTCCAGCTAACGTTGGTGATCAAACATCTATGACTTTAAAAGAGATGATAGACAACAAAATGTTAATTCGCTTTACTGATAAAGATGGTGAGACTTGTGATGAAACTACTAGTAAAGTCGAAGTTACTAAAATCTCTGATGACGAATACTCATTAAAAGTTCAGTTAAATTGTGGAGATCAAAATGATTATATATTAGATACTATTGGATGTACTACTGTTTGTTCTAATGGTACTTGCACAACAGTAATTAATAATAGTGATAATTCAAGTACTATAGCTGATAATAACAATAGTACTGGCGTATCAAATGATGATACTAATTCAGAAACTGAAAGAGTCGATTCTGATGGTACTGAAACTGGTAGTGTTAAAGATGATTTATACACAGTAGAAACTATTTTATATCAACATAAAAAGGCTATAGTTACTACTAAGACAGTTTATACTTGTCCTGATGGCTATACTAAGAATGGTAAAAAATGTATTAAGAAAACAACTGGAGCAACAATAGATGCAACTCCTGTATATAATCCAGATCAAGTTATTACGACTGATGCAAAATATAATTACACAGGTGATTATACAGTTACAGCTGATCCTATAAAGAAAGAGATTGGAACTGAATACACTTGTCCTACTGGTTATACATTAAATGGAGCATATTGTATAAAATATACTAACGCAACAGAACATAAAGGTGAAACTACTTATACTTGTCCTTCTGGTTATACTAAGAATGGTACAAAATGTGTTAAGACTTATGATGCTACAAAGAAAACTGGCAGCGGATCTTATAGTTGCCCTAGTGGTGGAACTTTATCTGGTTCTAAATGTACTATAACATCAAATGCTTCATCTAGTACTACTTATACTTGTCCTTCTGGTTATACAAGAAATGGTACTAGTTGTTATAAAGTATATACAGCATCTGCTTCTACTAAATATTCTTGTCCTAGTGGATATTCATTAAGTGGTTCTACTTGTAGAAAGACAACAACAATAAAAGCAACAGCTCATACATCATATGGTGGATGGGTAAATCAAGGAACTAAGTATTATACTTCTTCTTCTAAAGCTTATACTGGTACAACTTCTAAATTAGTTTTACAAGGAGCTATTTCTGGTGCAACTTGTGGATCTCCTTGTGGAAATAAAGGAATTTGGTATAAATATATTTACTATACTAGAAGTCAAACAACATCTTATACTTGTCCTTCTGGTTATACAAGAAGTGGATCTACTTGTTCAAAAACTGTAACTACATCAGCTACAGCAAATACAACTTATAGTTGCCCTAGTGGTGGATCGTTAAGTGGAAATAAATGTACTTTAACTGCTTCGGCTACTGCCAACACAACTTATACTTGTCCTTCTGGTTATACTAAGAATGGTACAAAATGTGTAAAAACATATAATGCTACATATAAAGATGGAGCTACAAGTTATACTTGTCCTAATGGTGGAACTTTATCTGGTACGAAATGTACAATTACGATAGATGCTACGGCATCAACAGGTCAAACAACATATACATGTCCAACTGGATATACTTATAATTCAAGTACTAAGAAATGTGAAATGAAGATTAGTGCTACTGCTACTAAGAAATATAGTTATACTTGTCCAACTGGATATACTTCTTCTGGTGAAGGAGAAAATATGAAATGTACTAAGACTGTTAAAGGTGAAAATAAATACTATTGTGAAGATAGTGAAGCAGTGTTAAATGGTACAAAATGTATAAAGACTGTTAAAGGTGATATAAAGAATTATACTTGTCCTAATGGATATACGTTAAGTGGTGAGAAATGTATTAAACAAACTGTTGTTACTATAGATGCAACTGTTACTACTAAGAAATCAACTTCTTATCAATATAAATGGAGTGAGAAATCTTATTTAGAGGGTTGGACATTTACTGGTAAAACAAAGAAATATAATAAAACATATACTGCTGGACAGAAATAATTAAAAAAAGTTATTATGAATTATCATAATAACTTTTTTATTTTAAAAGATATAATTTTTCTTCAATTAAGATTAATATATCTTTTTTAAGTGTTTCTAAAAAGATATATTTGTTTTGGGTTTGATCATCTACTATATAGCCTATTTTTTCGATTGTAGGAGATTCTTTTAATTCTTTAAAGGAATTAATCATATCTTCAATAAATGTTTCTGTATCAAGTTCTTTTTCATCAATATAAGTATAATATGTTATTGTATCTGTTTGATATTCATTGTAACCAATGAGAACTATTAGATATTGACTTGCATTTTTTATAATAGCAAAATTAGTAATTGTTTTATTATAAAATTCTTGTGATTCATTAGTTGTACTATTTGTAATAGTAAGTTTATTATTATCAAGTTTTATTTCATAATCATTTTTAGATGATGATATATGATACTTTGAATATACTGGATAACTTAGTTCACTATATGATACTTCTTTTAAATCATAATTGTAACATACCTCTGGATTTTCATATTCTGGAATGTATCCTATTGAAAAGTATAAAACAAGAATTATAAAAATTATCTTAGCTTTATTTTTTTCTGATTTATTTAATTGTTCTTGAGTATATTTCTCGTCTATTATATCTTTAATTTTTTCTTTTCTTATAATGTAAAACCCTATAAGAATATAAATAGCTGACATTATTAAAGATATTAATAAGATAGATATTAGATAGGTATTAGTTATATTTTCTTCAGTACATTCTTTAATAGTATCAATTAAAGAAATGTAAATTGCAAAATCCCAAAAGCCATGAATAAAAGCATTAGCCCAAATATTTTTAGTGCGATAGTAGATACATCCTAAGAGGAATCCAGCTCCTACAGCTTGAATAATTTGAGCAATGGTTTCAATTATTCCTTGTCCACCAATCCATATATTAGATATATGCATTCCTCCAAAAATTAAAGAAGAACACAGAATAGATATAATGACTTGTTTTTGAGTTGAACTGTATTTTTCTATAAATTCATTTTGAATCCAACCACGACATAATATTTCTTCCATTACACCAATGGATAAGCAATATAAGAATAATGAAATAACATCTATTATCAAGGGATCTGTTTTAAGATTAGCAATATTGGTAATTAGGCTAAAAAGAGAGAATCCAATCATAAAGCCACCAATAATTAAAGATTTATTAAATTTTTCTTTTTTTTCTTTAAAAATATAAGTATTTTTAAAGATTATAATAACAATAACAACAAGAAGAATGCAGCTCATTTCAACAATAAGTTCTCTACCAAAGCGACCATAGAGAATTGATTTCGATATTAAGGGATATAAATTACCACTTATAAACTCATATACTAAAAATAGAATAAGCATTTTTAAGCAAAAGAGAAAAAAATTATGTTTTTTCAAATTATTCACCTCTTTAATAAGAATATCATAATATTTTAATGAGATAAATAAAAAACACTTATATAGTAATAAGTGTTTTACTTTAACTTCTTAACTTAGCAGTTGTTTTCTCTTCTACTTCTTTAATTATTTTGTTAAAGATAGTCATTACTTCTTCGTCTGATAGTGTACGATTAGGATCTTTAAATGTTAATTTATAAGCAATAGATTTTTTACCATCTTCAACATTGTTGTATATATCGAATACTTCTATATTGTTTAATAAATGTCCGCCAGATCGGTGAATTTGATTTTTTATTACTTCACTTTCAATATCATTATCTACAACAAATGCTAAATCTTTAACTATTTCTGGATATTTAGATGCTTCTTTAAATTTTAATGGTTTTATCTGTTTATTATATAATTTAGTCATAGATATTTCAGCTACATATATTTCATCTTTTTTGTATGATGGATGAATACGTCCTATAATACCTATTTCTTCATTATCAAGGTATATTTTAGCACTTATTCCAGGATGTAATTCTGGAATTGTTGTAGCAACAAAAGTGTAACGATTTTTAAAGCCTAAATAATTTAATAGATTTTCTATTATTCCTTTAAGGCAATAGAAGTCGCATTTGGTTGTAGTATGTTGCCATTCATTAATTAGGTAATTACCTTTTATTAGGATAGCTACTTTACTATCTTCATTATAATTTATATCGTATGTTTTTGATATTTCGTATATTAGAATATCTTTAATATTACGGGCTTTATTATATTCATAAACATTTATTAAAGATGGTAGTAGAGATGTTCTAATTATTGATTTGTCGATACTCATTGGATTAGGTAGTTTAATTTTCTCTTTGTTTTCATAGTTAAATTTACTAGCCATTTCTGGACTTATTAAAGTATAGTTCTTAGTTTCGTTTAATCCCAATGCTCTTAGTCTTTTTGTTATTTGTTTTCTTATGGCAACATCACCTACATAAATACCACGACGAGTAGGAACATTTGGTAATGTTGATACTAGGTTTTCATAACCATATAAGCGACCTATTTCTTCAGCAATATCATTAACATTAGGATCAATGTCTAAACGACGTAATGGAATTGTAACCGTAAAAATTTCTTTATCATAAGTATAAGGAAACATTAAGCGTTTTAATTCTGTTTCAACATCTTTATCAGTTAATTCTAAACCTAGTAAAGTACTTACTTCTTGAGTTTTAAAAGTAACTACTTTCTGAGTTTTATCGATCTTATCATGTTTAGCGACACCACTTAAAATGGTTGCATTAGCATATTTTTCTAGTAGATAGCACGCTCTTTCTAAGGCAGCATCTGTATATTCATATGATAATCCTTTGCCATATCTAATAGATGCTTCACTTTTTAAATCTAAACGACTTGAAGTATAACGAATACTTACAGAATCAAAAATAGCACTTTCAATTAAGATATTTTTAGTATTTTCATCTACTTCGGTATTTTCACCACCCATTACACCAGCTATACATACTGGTTTTTTACCATCTGTTATGACAATATCAGAAGTAAGTAAAGAGCGATTTTGACCATCTAAGGTAGTAATACTTTCATTTTCTTTAGCATCTCTTACTAAGATTGTGTTGCCTAATTTATCTTTGTCGAAGAAGTGTAATGGTTGACCATATTCTAACATTACGTAATTAGAAATATCAACAACATTGTTAATAGGACGCATTCCAGCATTTATCAAGCGCTTTTGAATGAATGATGGTGACTCCTTTATTTCTACATTTTTGACCATTTTAGCAGTATAGTAAGGACATTTATCAGTTTCAACATTAATTGTTATATAATCGTTAACATTATCTTTTATTTCTTTATGTTTACTAACTGGTAATTTTACTTTTTTATTTAGAATGCTAGCTATTTCATAAGCAAATCCGATATGATAGTAGCAATCGTTATTACGATGCTTATGAACATCTAATTCATATAGAATATCATCAGTACCTAAATATATATTAGCGTCAGTACCAGGCTTTAAATCAGTATTTAGAATCTCTATTCCTTTAGCATATGTTTCTTCATTTTTTTCTTCTAATCCTAATTCGAACAAAGCACATATCATTCCATTTGACTCTTGACCACGAATAATCCCAGTTTTAATTTCGTTGCCTCCTGGTAGGATACATCCAGGTAATGCAACAATTACTTTAATACCTTTTTTAACATTTGAAGCACCGCAGATAATTTGGACTTTTTTAGTACCAACATCTACTAAACAGATATTCAAATGATCACTATCAGGATGTTTTGTGCATTCAAGGATTTCACCTATTACTAAATTATCAATATGACAATCTATAACTTTTTCAACGTTTACACCAGCTTTAGTTATTTTTACAGCTAATTCATGTAAATCTTCTTTCTCTATATCAATATAATCTTTAACCCAATTTAAACTTATCATTATTCAGCCTCCTTTCGATCGAAAGTTTCAGATTCTCTTAAATCTGTTTGATAAAATACACGAATATCATTGATGCCATATTTTAACATTGCAAGTCTTTCAGCGCCAAAGCCAAATGCAAAACCTGACCATATAGCAGGATCATATCCGCAATTACGTAAGACGTTAGGATGAACCATACCGGCACCACTAACTGTTATCCAACCAGTGTTTTTACAAAGTGAGCAGCCTTTACCTTTGCAAACAAAGCAAGAAATATCAGTTTCAACTGATGGTTCAGTAAATTGATAGTAACTTGGTCTAAATCTTGTTTCACAGTCTTCACCAAATAATTTTTTGGCAATAACATCAAATGTTCCTTTTAAGTCAGATAGACGAATATTTTTATCAACTAATAATCCTTCAATTTGCATAAATTGATGAGAATGAGTAGCATCATCAGCGTCACGACGATATGTTTTCCCTGGACATATCATTCTAACTGGTTCTTTTCCTCCTGCTTTAAGCATTGTTCTTACTTGAACTGGAGATGTTTGACTACGAAGGAGAATCTTTTCATCTTCAATGTAGAATGTATCTTGAGCATCTCTTGCAGGATGACCTTTAGGAATATTTAACATTTCAAAGTTGTATTTATCTTCTTCTATTTCTGGTCCATCAACAACATCATATCCCATAGACATAAATACTTCTTCTATTTCTTCAATAATCTTTTCAAGAATATTAGGGGCTCCTACGGGAACTTTAGTAGCTGGTAAAGTAACATCTATTTTTTCACTAGCTAATTTTTGATTTAATTCTTGTTCTTCATAATACTTAATTTTAGCTTCTATGCTAGATGTTAGTTCTTGTTTTAAGTCATTAAGTATTTTACCAAATTCTTTTTTTTCTTCTGAATTTAACTCACGCATATGTGTTGTCAATTCAGCAACAGGACCTTTTTTTCCTAAATATTCAGTTTTAATAGTATTTACTTCTTTTAAAGACGTTGTTTTTCCTAAACGTTCTTTAACTTCTTTTTTTAGTACTTCTACTTGTTCTTTCATTTTTTTACCTCCAATAAAAAAAATCTAAAACTAAGGGACGAAAAATATTCCGCGGTACCACCCTAATTCTAGATATCTAGCTCTTTATATAGATTTAACGCATCTATTTACGATACAACTCAGACGATGAATTTCATTATATTATTTATCTATAAATGCTTCCAGCTAATAACATTTAATCTCTATTTAAGAACTTAATATAATTACTTAGTTCGTCTTCAACGTTTTTCTAAAATGTATTTTAGCATAATTAAAGATAATATGCAAATTAATTATTTATATTTTGTTAAAGGTTGTTATCTCTTGATAAATTGTTTTTATTTGTTCTTGCTCATCTGTTTTATATGAAGCAAGCAATTTGTCAATTTGATCTTTTTCTTTTAATTTACTGTTTTTTAATTGTTTTTCAAATTGGGAAATAGTTAATTTAATACTTTCTTCATCAGTTAGATGATTAAAAGATTTAATACGCATTATACCATATTCAGTTTCTTTTTTTGTTATAGCACCAAAATAACTAGTTAAATTACGATATAACTTTGGTTTTTTATAATCATTAAAAATCATAAGAGCATAAACTAAATTATTGATATTGTTATTTTTACTTTTGATAAATGACGAATAACGATTTTTAAATTTAGCATATTGCATTATAATTTGCTCTTTTTTTAGCTTTATTTCTTTTTGTTGATGTATTGTTTTCTTTTCTTTATTTATTTCTTTATATAAAGATGATAAATATAGAATTATTAGGAACCATAAAAATGGAGCTATCTCTGTAGGATTAGGAATAACTGATGAAACTTGATTAATAAAGTAATTATAGGTGAATAGACTTAGAGCAATACTTAATAAACTCTCTACGATAAACATAGTGTTGCTAATTTTATTTTCTTGACTTACAACCGAGGTAATATAAAAGTTTCTAATAAAAATTTCAAAGACAACAATTAAAAAGATATTCTCTTTAATTGAAGGAATTAAGGCAGCGATAATTATCATATATATCGTAGGTATGAGAATGTAATTTAGGCTACGATTTTCTTTGTTTTGAAATATATTTAAGATTATTGTTAAAGGAATTGTTAATATAATTTGAATTATAAGAGTAATTAAGTTCATAAGTCTATTCTCCTTTTTGAGTGTTATACTACTATAAAAAGATGATAAAGTCAATTAGGATAAAATAAAATAGTAGATAAATATTTATCTACTATATTTGAGATTTTAAGATTCTTGTTAATATAATTATTAATTCAGGATCTTTGACACGGTCTACATACGTATCCTGTCCATCGATAATTTCTTCAACAATAGCAACATTAGTAGGTATGATGTCTTTATTTTCATCGACTCCCATAACAAGGAAATATTTTACACCACCATACATTGTTTCATTTAATACAACATATTTTTCATTATTTTCTAAGCTAATTATTGTATTTGTTTTTAGACTCATAATTTCATTCTCCTATCTAGTTTTGATTACTGTCTAGACTATTAATATATTGATCTAGTTCATGAGTTAAATTCTCTGTAGATACTTGGTTGTTACTACTTTGAAGTTCTTCATATTTTTTTTGAGGATTAAAAATTGTGTCAAGTGATAATGGGTTCTCCTCTTCCGATGTTATTTCTTTTTCAGAAGATGACTCTTCTGGTATAATAGCTTCTGTTTCATTATGTTCTTCTTGTTGGGTAGATGTATTTTCTTCAGATGTTGTTTCTAATTCTGATGGTGTATCTTCAATTATTGGAGAAATATCTTCTTCTGATTCAGAAATAGAACTTAAATCATCTTGTTCAGATGGTTCTTTTATTGTGATTTCTTCTTGAATATAATTATCGTTATTTTCTTCTTCACTATTTTTATTTACCACTTGATTTGATTCAGTAATGTCTATAGAACTTGTCGAATTACTAGAATTATTTTCGTTATCTGAATTAGCTTCATCTATTTCTTCAAACAAATTAGATGGAACTGTTATTTTAGCCTCGTTGATAACTTTTATTCCTCTTTTTGGTGGTGATGGAACTTCATCTATAAAAGTTTCATCTAAGGAATCAATTACTTGATAATCTTCTTTTATGTATTGGTCATAATCACGAGGAATTATTTGATTGGTCTCGTTTATTACTTCACTATCAATATCTTTCATTAAATTTAATTCAAGAGACTCTTCTAAACGATTTATTATATCAATAGGAGCTTCTGGGAACTGACGACGATGTTTAATATCTATAACAATTTGAGCTAGTTCCTTTAAAATATCTTTATCTTTATTTTTAGAAGTAATATCGATTAAACCAGATTTTTTTGAAGTTAAACGATTTTTTAAACGATTTATTTCTTCTTCGGCATTTTTTATTTTTTCGTTTAGATTTTCACATTCATATTTAATGATTCGAGTTGCATTCTCAATATCTTCAGCTTCATCTATTTTAAATGATGTTGCTATTTTTTCGGCTTCAATTATATCTTCTTTTTTCTCTTCTAAAGATGCTTTTAAGCGAGCTTTAGCACCAATACTTGTATCTGGTGTTTCATCATAAGCACGTTGAAATTCATTATAATCATTTTTCATTGTCGCAAGCATTTCAGCTATTATTTTATCTTTTGAACTATAATCAAATTGATTATCCTTATCAATATCGGAAATCTTTTCTTTTAAAGTTTCTAATTCATTGTTCCATTTAGATATGCGTTCATTTAAAAATTCTGTTCTAACTTTTTCAGGGGTATTTGCTTCAAGAATATTATATGTTTTTTGATCTATTTCATTGGCAAATGAATCTCGTGCTTGAGTTGCGCGAAGTAATTCTTCTTCAAGAGCGTTGTTAGTTGGAACGTTAATATAAGGAATTCTAATAACTTGATTTAGAAGATTAATCAAATATGGACGAGTTTTTGATAAATCTTCTTTATTATTAATTATTTCTTTAATTTTAGATTCCAAATATTTAGGATCATTTCTAATTTCTTCTAGACGGCTAGTTAAGGCTTTCTTTTTATTTTCTAAGTCGACAATACGTTTATTATTTTTTTCTTTTTTACTTTTATCAATATAGTTATCACGATTTTCTAAAGATGCTTGAGTTTCAGCTAATATTTTTTTCTTTTTATCGATTTTTTCTTCAAGGTTTTTTATTATTTCGGTGTGCTCTATTATTTGACTTTGAATATCTTCGTAGTTTGTATTTTGACTTTTTAATTCTTTATCTAAATTTTCTATATATTGTGATGTTTCGGATATAAGAGTATTATAGCGGGCTATTATATCACTATCAGTTGTCTCTCCTATTCGATCTTCCATACTAAGCATGTATTTTTCTTGGCTGTTTTTGTTATCTCTTAACAGAGTATTTTGGTTATATAATAACTCTTCTTCTTCTTTTAATTTGATTAATTCTTTATTTTTCTCTTTTAATTCACTTCTTAAAGCTTGAAGTTGTTTTTTTGTTATAATTTCAATATTACGATCAGCCATTTCAGCACTAGTATCATAGATTTCTTCTTCGGAAATAGAGTTTATTTCGTCTATTTCTTGGTTATAATTTTTTAATTTTGTTTCTATTTCTTCTTCTTCGACACGTAAAGATGGACCATCACTTTTAGAGCGTGACATTTTTACTAATACATCTAAATTCCAAAATACTTTTAATTTATCGTCCATATTTACACACCCTTTATTCTAGTCTAAATTAATCATATCATAAAGCTTACTTATTTTCAATAAAACTATTTTTAGATATAAAAAATATTTTTGTAAAATATAATTTTAAGAGGATGATATTATTATGAATAGATTTCCACCAAGTTACGATCCAAAATTTTATACAATAAGCGCAGTAATAATAGGTTTGGCATTAACTGATAATTTTACAGCTAATGAGCAAGATGCAATTGGAAATTGGTTTATGACTATTGGCCAAACTTTAGAGAATTGCGGTTCATGGCAAGAGGTTGTTGAAGAACGAATAAAAGGTAATACCATTAATATTAATAGTCAACAAGCTAAAAATGGTGGAAGTCCATATATGGGAAATCCACCTTTATACTCGAGTCCTTCATCATTTTCACATTATAAAAATGATGATGATTATTTTGAGGCTTTAGAGAGAACAATTGCTATTATGCAAGAGGAAATTGAAAGGTTAAAAAGCAAATAAAAAAAGAACTATTATACTAGTTCTAATTTTACAGTTAGAGCGTCGTCGCCAACTCTTTCTTTTAATTTTATGATTCTAGTGTATCCACCATTTCTAGTTTCATAACGTTTAGCTAATTCACTAAATACTTTATCTATAACTTGAGTATCATTGTTTACAAAAGCTAAAGCTTTTCTTCTTGAAACTAAAGTTCCTTTTTTTCCGTAAGTAATCATTTTATCAACAAATTTTCTTACTTCTTTTGCTCTTGCTTCAGTAGTTACAACTGATTCGTTAAGAATAACATCTTTAGTTAAACCAGCTAAAATACTTCTACGTATACTTTTTTCTCTATTTAATCTTCTATACTTTGCCATAAGTATTTTACCTCCTTGTTTTTATATTAATCGCGGAACTTAAGTCCCATTTCTTTTACCTTATCAATAACTTCTTTTAATGACTTTTTACCTAAATTACGGATTTTAGTTACTTCTATTTCTTTCTTAGAAATTAAATCTTGAACTGTATTTATACCAGCTCTTTTTAAGCAGTTATAAGCACGTACTGAGAATTCAATTTCTTCAATAGGAGTTTCTAAAGTCTTAGTAATAGTATCTACTTTCTTTTCTGCCATTAAACCTGACACATCACTTATTGCATTTAAATCAGTAATAATATTGAAATGTTCAATTAATATACGTGCAGATAAAGCCATTGCTTCTTCTGGAGTTATTGATCCATTTGTATATACATTGATAATAAGTTTATCGAAGTTTTCATTTTGACCAACACGAGCACTTTCTACTTCATAACTTACTCTCTCGATTGGTGAGTATAATGAGTCGATAGCAATAACGCCGATTTTATTTTCACCTAAAAGTTTTTGATTTGTTTTAGAATCAACATATCCACGACCATTGCTTACTGTCATTTCCATATCTAATTTTCCACCTTTTACAAGGTTAGCAATAACTAAATCTGGATTTATTATTTCAATGTCAGCATCTCTTTCGATATCCCCAGCAGTTACAGTTCCTTCTTTATCAGCATATAGTCTTATAATTTTATCTTCGTTTGAGTGATTTTTAATAACTACACTTTTTAAAGCAAGAACGATAGCTGTAACATCTTCTACTACACCATCTATCTTTTGGAACTCGTGCATTACACCTTCTATTTTAACAGACGTAATTGCACTTCCAGGTAGTGAAGATAACATAACTCTTCTTAGTGCATTACCAATTGTTGTACCAAAGCCTCTTTCAAGTGGCTCTAATTCAAATTTTCCATAGTGGTTGCTTTCAATGTATTCTGTTATTTTATATTCTGGTTTTTCAAATCTTAACATATCCTTAAGTCCCTTCTTTCAATTAATTTCTTGGACGTTTTGGTGGACGACATCCGTTATGTGGAACTGGAGTAACGTCATTAATAGATGTAATTTCTAATCCTGCAGTTTGTAATGAACGAATTGCGTTTTCACGTCCTGCACCTAATCCTTTAACAAATACTTCTACTTTTTTAACTCCATTATCCATTGCAACTTTAGCAGCAGCTTCAGCACTCATACCAGCAGCAAATGGAGTTTTCTTCTTTGAACCCTTGTATCCGATTGTTCCAGCAGAAGCCCAACTGATAACATTTCCTTCTTTATCTGTAATTGTTACAACGGTATTGTTATATGTTGAATGAATATGAGCTTGTGCTTCAGGGATATTTTTCTTAATTTTTCTTTTTCTTCTATTATAAGCCATAATCTTTTAACCTCCTATTTATTATTTAGTAGCTTTCTTCTTATTAGCAACTACTTTACCTTTACCTTTTCTTGTACGAGCATTTCTTGAAGTTCTTTGACCATGTACAGGAAGTCCTTTTTTATGTCTAGTTCCTTGATAACTATTAATTTCCATTTTGTTTTTAATATTTAATTGAACTTCACGACGTAGATCTCCTTCAACCATATGTTTGTCAACTTCTGTACGTAGTTTTGTAATTTCTTCGTCAGTTAAATCTTTAATTTTTTTCTTTCTATCTACTCCAGCATTATCGCAGATTGTATTTGCTAAACTTCTACCTATACCATAAATAGCAGTTAATCCTATACAAGTATGTTTTTCGCCTGGTAATTCAATATTTTTAATACGTGCCATGTTTTACCTCCTATTAACCTTGTTTTTGTTTGTGTTTTGGATTTTCACAAATAACCATGATTTTTCCTTTTCTTCTTATAATTTTGCATTTTGCACAAATCTTTTTAACTGATGGTCTAACTTTCATAATTGTACCTCCATTATTTTTTATTCCATATTATACGCCCACGTGTTAAATCATAAGGCGATAATTCTATTGTAACTGTATCACCTGGTAAGATACGAATCATATTAACTCGCATTTTACCAGAAACGTAGGCTTCTACAGTATGTCCATTAGGTAATTCAACGATTGGAGTTCCTCCTTTTAGGATTTCCACAACCTTACCTTCAACTTCAATTTTCTCTTCTTTAGCCATATTTATCTCCTATATAATTTTTTTTGCCATTTTTGATGGTATGGATGTTGATAACTTATTTGTTATCAACATTCCCATCATCAAGAATTTGTTCAACTACTTTAAATACATCATCTGATTCATAATTTGCATCGATTATTTGAAGTTTGTTCATTTCTTTATAATAATCTAATACTGGAGATGTTACTTCAATATAAGTAATAAATCTTTTTTTGAAAGTCTCTTCAGTATCGTCAACACGATGTTGTAGTTCACTACCGCATTTATCACAAATTCCTTCTTTTCGAGGCATAAAATTTTCAAAATATGTGTTATAACTTGCTCCACATTTTGAACAAATTATTCTTCCAAGAGCTCTTTTCATAGCAAGTTCCTCTTTGATATCTAAATATATTGCAACATAATCACTAATTTCTAGTTCTGCAAATAATTTACTGAGAGTCTTTGCTTGAGTTATATTTCTTGGATATCCATCTAAAATGAATTTTTCCTTTTTTATTTTTTGTAATTCATTCTTTAGAAGTTCAGTGATTATTTCATCACTTACCAATTCGCCTTTTGATATTATTTTATCGATTCTTTTTCCTAAATCGGATTTTTTCTTTATTTCAGCTCTTAATAAATCTCCTGTAGATAGGTGTTTGTAATCGTATTTTGAAACGAGCTTATCGCTCAATGTTCCTTTTCCTGCTGCAGGAGGAGCTATAAATATAATATTCATTATCTTCTTATACCTGCCCTATGACTTCTACTTATTAAGCTACTTTCTAGTTGCTTATATGTTTCAATAGCAACACCAACAACGATAAGTAATCCAGTTCCTCCAATTGTTACAGAACTTGAAAGTCCTGAGAAGTTAGAAAATAGTATTGGTAATCCTGCAATAATAACTAGGAATAAAGAACCTACTATTGTTAGTTTACTTAATACGTTACTTACGTATTCAATTGTATTATTCCCAGGTCTAACGCCAGGAATATATGCACCACTTTTGCTTAAATTCTTTGACATTTCTTCAGGATTCATTTGTAAGAAAGTATAAAAATATCCGAAGAAGAAAATCAAGAATACATAGATGACAAAACCTGTTAATGATGTATTGACAATATATTTATTAACAAAGTCAATAGCTGATTGATTGTCTATAAAGTTAACAACAGTTGTAGGAATTGCCATTAATGTTGATGCAAAGATAACTGGAATAACTCCAGCTGAATTTATTTTTATTGGAAGGAAATTTTGATGTCCTCCATATGCACTATTTGTTCGATTAGCATATTGAATAGGGATTCTTCTTTCGGCAAGTTGCACCCATACCATGCCGACAATTATTAATAAATATATTATTACAAAAGAAGCAAATAATAATGAACCTACGATAGTGTTAAATGTTTCTGCTAATACTAATTCATTAAATGCATTAACGAAAACACTTGGCATAGATTGAAGAATACCAGCCATAATTAATAATGATAGACCATTACCAATTCCTCTTTTAGTAATTTGATCGCCAATCCATAATAGTAAACATGTACCTGCTGTTAAAACAACAGTTGTCTTTAAAATGGTAGACCAATCATTAGAGGCTGAGAAAACAATTGTAAAGATATATCCTTGGATAAAAGCAAATGCTACACCAAGATATCTTGTGATTTGATTTATTTTTTGTTTTCCTGTATATCCTTGTTCTTTTAATTCTTTAAAGTATGGAATAATATCCATTTGTAATAATTGAGTAATAATTTGAGCAGTAATATATGGTGTAACACCTAAGGCAAAGATGGAGAATGAAGATAAGCCTCCACCTGTCATTAGGTTAAAGATTTCTAAAAATCCTAATTCTTCATATACGGTATTAGCCCATGGAACTGTTATAGTACTTCCAAAGCTAAATACTGCTAAACAAAATAGTGTAAAATATATTCTCTTTCTTAAATCTTTATTGTTACGGTTAAATAGCTGTTTTAGGTTAGAAAACATCTAGATCACCTCTGCTTTTCCGCCAGCACTTTCAATTTTTGTAACGGCTGAACTTGAGAATCTATTAGCTTTAATAGTTAATTTCTTTTCTAGTTCACCATTGCCTAAGACTTTTACGCCACAAAGTTGTTTTTTGATAATTCCCTTTTCTTTTAATACTTCTGGAGTTACAATGTCTCCATCATTGAAGAATTTATTTAAATCACTTAAATTAATTGTTGCAAATTCAGTTCTAAATTTAGTATTTTTAAAACCACGTTTTGGAACTCTTCTATATAGTGGAGTTTGTCCACCTTGGAACCAAGCTGGAATACTTGCACCAGAACGAGATTTTTGACCTTTTTGACCTCTTGTAGCAGTTTTTCCTCTACCGCTTCCAGGTCCACGTCCTACTATTTTCTTTCTTTTTGCTTCTGGAGATTGTGCTAATTCATTTAATTTCATACTACAACTCCTCAACTTTCTTTCCTCTTAAAGCTGCAATGTGTTCAGGTGTTCTTTGCATTTTAAGAGCTTCTAAAGTAGCTTTTGCAACATTAATTTTAGTATTTGATCCAAGTGATTTTGAAACTATATCACGTACACCAGCAAGTTCAAGTACATCTCTGGCAGATCCACCAGCGATAACTCCAGTACCTTCTTTAGCAGGTTTAATTAGAACTTGAGCACGTCCTATTTTTCCTATAGCTTCATGTGGGATTGTTCTGTTATCAATTAAAGCAATCTTTGTTACGTTTTTATTAGCTGCTTGAATAGCTTTTTTAATAGCTTCAGGAACTTCGTTAGCTTTTCCTGTTCCGATTCCAACTAGCCCTTTTCTATTTCCAACAACTACTGTTGCTGAAAATCTAAAATGACGACCACCTTTAGTAACTTTTGTTACACGGCCAATTGAAACAACTTTTTCTTCAAGCAAGTTTTTCTTAGAGTCCATTTTTGTTTTTGGCATAATCTGTACCTCCCTCTTAGAATTCTAGTCCATTTTCACGTGCTGCTTCAGCTAAAGCTTGAACACGTCCGTGGTAAAGGTATCCACCTCTATCGAAAACTACTTTATTAATATTAATTTTCTTAGCTTTTTCGGCAATGTCTTTACCTACTAATTTAGCGCCTTCAACATTACCACCATTTTTAATTTTTAATTCGACAGATGAAGAGCTAGCTAGAGTAACGCCCTTAACATCATCGATAATTTGAGCAAATATCTGTGTATTTGATCTAAATACGTTTAATCTTGGGCATTCAGCAGTTCCGCTTATTTTGTTACGGATACGAGAATGTCTTTTTTTACGCATTTCGTTTCTTGATTCTTTAACTATCATAATATCTCGACTCCTTACCCTTATTTAGCTGCTTTCTTACCTTCTTTACGACGAACATATTCACCTTTGTAACGAATACCTTTACCTTTATAAGGTTCTGGTTCTCTTACACTACGTACATTTGCCGCAAATTCAGTAACCTTTTGCTTATCGATACCTGAAATTGTTATTTCAGTGTTACTTACTTGTTCTGCTTTTAAATCAGCAGGAACTTCTATAATTACTGGATGTGAATAACCAGCATTTATATTAATCTTATTACCTTGAACTTGGAATCTATATCCAACTCCAACTGCTTCAAGACCTTTTTGAAATCCTTCAGTTACTCCTGTAATCATATTTTTAATTAAAGCATTTGTTGTACCATGTAATTGTTTAGCAACTTTAGTATCGTTTGGTCTTTTTGTAATAATTTTGCCATCAACTTCTTCAACAGTAATAATGTCTGCTTTATTATAAGTTAGTTCACCTTTAGGTCCCTTAACAGTTATAGTATTATTATCAACAGTTACAGTTACTCCAGATGGGATAACTAATTCTCTTTTTCCTATTCTACTCATAACCTAATTTTCCTTACCAAATATAGGCAAGTACTTCTCCTCCTAGACCAGCTTCACGAGCTTCTTTGTCAGTCATTAATCCTTTTGAAGTTGAAATGATTGCAATTCCTAAACCATTAAGTACACGAGGAATTTCATCACATTTGGCATAGACACGTAATCCAGATTTAGAGATTCTTTTTAAACCTGTAATTACTCTTTCTTTTTTATCACCATATTTTAGTGTTAAATTTAATTTATCGCCTTTAGTATTTTTTTCATATTTGAAATCAGCAATATAACCTTCACGTTTTAAGATTTCAGCAATACCTAAAGTCATCTTTGATCCTAAAACTTCAACAGTTTCATATTTCATTTGATTTGCATTACGAATTCTTGTAAGCATATCTGATATTATATCTCCTACCATAGTCTAAATTCCTCCTTTCTACCAACTTGACTTCTTAACGCCAGGAATTTGTCCGTTATTTGCCATTTCTCTAAAGCAAATACGACATAACTTATATTTACGAAGAACTCCATGAGGACGTCCACATCTTTCGCAACGAGTATAAGCTCTTGATTTAAATTTTGCAGGTCTTTGTTGTTTAACTTTTAAACTAGTCTTTGCCATAAATATTTTCCTCCTCCTTTAATTACTTTCTAAATGGCATTCCGAATCCATTTAATAATTCGAATGCTTCTTCGTTTGTTTTTGCTGTTGTTACGAATACGATATCCATACCTCTTATTTTTAGTACTTGATCATATTCAATTTCTGGGAATATAATTTGTTCTTTTATTCCTAAAGTATAATTTCCTTTACCATCAAATGCAGTTTTAGATATACCTCTAAAATCTCTAACACGTGGAAGAGCAATTTTGATTAGTTTTTCCATGAAATTATACATGTTTTCACCACGTAATGTAACTTTTGCTCCAATTACTTGGCCTTCTCTAATTTTAAAGCCAGCTATTGATTTACGAGCTTTTGTTACAACAGGTTTTTGACCAGATATTAATTCTAGATCTTTAACTGCTGCTTCAATGAATTTTGCATCATGTGAAGCTTCTCCAACTCCCATATTTATAACTATTTTTTCTAATTTTGGAACTTCCATTTTAGAAGAATAATTGAATTTTTTCATTAGAGAGTCAGTTATTTGTTCATTATATAATTTTTTAAATGTACTCATATCTTCACCCACTAACTAGCTTTCTCTTCTGTTTTTTTTGATTTTTTTGTTGTCTTTGTTTCAGTTTTTTTAGTTTCAGCTTTCTTTGTTGCTTTTTCTTCTGTAATTACTTTAACGTTAGATACGTGAATTGGAGCTTCTACTTCAACGATAGAACCTACTTCATTCATACGATTTGGTTTAATGTGTTTTTTTACGATGTTAATTCCTTCAACAACTACTTTATTTTCTTTGATTAGAGTTTTAATAATTCTACCAGTTTTGCCTTTATCTTTTCCAGCTAAAACTTTTACATTGTCGCCAACTTTAACTTTCATATTCTGCTTACCTCCTATAGTACTTCAGGTGCAAGTGATACGATTTTCATGAAATCTTTTTCACGAAGTTCACGAGCAACAGGTCCTAAAACTCTTGTTCCAATTGGACTCTTATCTTCTCTAATCAATACACATGCATTGTCATCAAATTTAATGTATGAACCATCAGCTCTTCTAACACCTTCAACTGTTCTAACGATTACAGCTTTTACAACTTTTCCCTTAGGAATATTACTGTTTGGAATAGCTTTTTTTACTGTTCCAATAACGATATCACCAATGTTACCGCTTTTTACTCTACTTCCACCTACAACTCTAATAACAAGTAATTCACGAGCTCCAGAGTTATCGGCAACTTTAAGTCTTGTTTCTTGCATTACCATAATGATACCCCCTATAGAACAACAGCTTCGATTAGTACTTCATCTAATTCATATCTTTTTGTTTTAGATAATGGTCTAGTAGAACTAATTCTAACTGTGTCTCCTTCTTTTGCTTTATTTAACTCGTCATGAGCTGTATATTTTTTTGAATATTTTACTCTTTTTCCATAAAGTGGATGCTTTTTATATGTTTCAACTAAAACGGTAATAGTCTTGTCATTTTTTGCACTTACAACTTTACCAACTAATGTTGTCTTTTTAGTATCTGCCATTATTTTTCGCCTCCATTTTCTCTTTCTGCTAGGATTGTTTTCATTCTAGCAACGTTTTTTCTTAATTCACGAATCCTAGATGGTTTTTCTAATGAACCAGTAGATTGTTTTAATCTAAGATCAAATAATTCTTTTTTAGATTCTGTGATTCTGCTTTTTAATTCATCATCAGATAAAGCTCTTAATTCTTTTACTACTTCATTAACCTTCATTAGATTCACCGCCTTTATCTTCTTTCTTAACTATTTTGCAAGTTACTGGAAGTTTGTGTGATGCTAATCTTAATGCTTCTCTAGCAATTTCTTCAGATACGCCACCAACTTCAAACATGATTTTTCCTTTTTTTACTACAGCTACCCATTGTTCAACGTTACCTTTACCTTTACCTTGACGAACACCAAGAGGTTTCTTAGTTAATGGTAAATGTGGGAAGATGTTAATCCATACTTTTCCACCACGTTTCATAAAACGAGTCATTGCGATACGAGCAGCTTCAATTTGTTGAGCAGTTATATATGTTCCTTCTGTAGCCATAAGTCCGTATTCGCCATAATGTAGTTCTGTATTTCCTTTAGCTTTTCCTTCGTATGATAAACGATGTTGTTTACGATACTTAGTTCTTTTTGGCATTAACATCTTTGCTCTCTCCCTTCACAGCTTTTTTAGTGGGAAGAATCTCACCTTTATAAATCCAAACTTTTACACCAATTTTTCCATATGTTGTATTAGCTTCTGCAATTGCATAGTCAATGTCAGCTCTGATTGTATGCAATGGAACTGTTCCTTCAGTATAACCCTCAGTACGAGCCATTTCTGCTCCACCAAGTCTTCCTGATACTGCAGTTTTAATTCCTTTTGCGCCAGCTTTCATTGTGTTTCTTATTGCTCTCTTTTGAGCGCTTCTGAATGGTGCTCTTGCTTCGATTTGGCCAGCGATTTGTTCTGCTACTAATTTAGCATTTAAATCTGGATTTTTTACTTCGATGATTGAAACATAAATTTCTTCATCAACTAATTTTTTTAATTCGTTTCTTAATTTTTCAATATCTTCTCCGCCATGTCCAATAATAACACCAGGTTTAGCAGTATAGATTTTAACATCAGTTCTTTTAGCAGTTCTTTCGATTAGAACAGTTGATATTGCAGCATCTTTCATTTTAGTTGCAATATATTTACGAATTTTATTATCTTTGTTTAAAAGATTACCAAATTCTTTTTTGTCTGCGAACCAATTAGCTTCCCAATTTTTATTAACGCCTACTCTTAGACCAATTGGATTTACTTTTTGTCCCATACTATTTTACCTCCTTATTATCAGATACTTTGATAGTGATATGACTTGTTCTTTTATCTCTTCTATCTACTTTAGTTCTAGAACCGAATTTGATTCTTTTTAAAACTTGTCCTGGATTAATGTAGCATTCAGAGATAACAAGATCAGATTCATTTGCGCCATTATTATTTACGGCATTTGCGATAGCAGAATTTAAAACTTTTAGGATTAGTCTGCTAGCTTTTGTATTAGTATTTTCTAATATACCTTGAGCTGTTTGAACGTCTTTACCTCTAACCAAATCAAGAGTCATTCTTGCTTTACGAGGAGCGATCATAGCATTTTTATGTATTGCATATGTTTCCATTACTTATTTCTCCTTTCCTACTTTTGTCCAGCATGTCCGCCAAATTTACGAGTTAATGCAAACTCACCTAATTTGTGTCCAACCATATCTTCAGTAATATATACTGGGATAAATTCTTTACCATTATGAACAGCTATTGTATGTCCTATGAAATCAGGATAAATAGTTGAACGACGAGACCATGTTTTAATAACTTCTTTTTTATTATTTTTATTTAATTCTTGAACCTTTTTTAGTAATCTATCGAATACGTATGGTCCTTTTTTTAAACTTCTTGCCATTATTTATTTCCTCCTATTTCTTCTTGCGACTAACAATTAGCTTGCTAGATTTTTTCTTACTACTACGAGTCTTAACACCCATAGCTTTTTTACCCCATGGAGTCATTGGTGCTTTACGTCCTACTGGAGTACGTCCTTCTCCTCCACCATGTGGGTGGTCGTTAGGGTTCATAACAGATCCACGGTTAGTTGGTCTGATACCCATATGACGTTTACGTCCTGCTTTACCAAGATTTACTAATTCGTAATCTTCATTTCCAACAGTTCCGATTGTTGCCATACAAGTTCCAAGAACTTTTCTTGTTTCACCAGATTGCAATCTGATTAACACATATTTATCTTCACGACCTAAGATTTGAGCGCTTGTTCCAGCTGCACGACATAGTGAAGCTCCTTTTCCAGGTTGCAATTCAATACAGTGAATTGTTGTACCAACTGGAATATTAGCAAGTGGTAATGCATTTCCGATTTTAATATCAGCATTTTCACCTGATTCAATTATTGAACCAACAGTTAAATCTTTAGGAGCGATAATATATCTTTTTTCTCCGTCACGATAATTAATTAACGCAATATTTGCATTTCTGTTTGGGTCGTATTCAATAGTAGCTACTTTTCCAGTAACTCCAACTTTATTTCTTTTGAAATCAATAACTCTGTATTTTTGTTTTGCTCCTCCACCGATGTGGCGAACAGTCATTTTACCTTGGTTATTTCTTCCACCTGATTTAATTTTAGAAACCAATAATGTTTTTTCAGGAGTTGAAGTCGTTATTTCATTATTTGCTAAAGTAGTCATTCCACGACGTCCGTTAGTCGTTGGATTATATTTCTTTATTGCCATAATTTCTTCTCTCCTTCTATAATTCTATTTTGTCGCCATCAGCTAATGTGACAAATGCTTTTTTATATGTTTTAGTTCTACCAGCATATCTACCAACTCTTTTAGCTTTTGATTTAGTATTTAAAGTGTTAACCTTAACTACCTTAACATTGAAAGCGTCTTCGATTGCTTTTTTTATTTCAATTTTGTTTGCAGATGTAGCAACTTTAAAAGTGTATACATTTGCTTCTGCTTGAATAGCAGATTTTTCTGTAATTACAGGTGCAATAATAATATCAGTATAATCTTTCATTATTTAAGTCCCCCTTCAATTACTTCAATAGCTTTTTCGTCACAAACTACAACATCAGCATTAACCAAATCATAGCAGTTGATTTCGTCAGCGTTAATGTTATATGCATAGCCAAGATTTCTAGTAGCCATATATAAGTTTTCGTTGTCTTCGCCAGTAACGAATAAAACTTTTCCATTTAATTTTAATGTTGCCATTATATCTTTAATATTTTTTGTTTTTAAATCATCTAGTTTAATGTTGTCAATAACAACTAGTTCTTTATCTTGGAATTTATGAGATAAAGCACTTTTTAGAGCCAATACTCTTTCTTTTTTATTGATTTGGAAAGTGTAATCTCTTGGTGTTACTCCACCAGCGATTCCACCGCCACGCCATTGAATAGCTCTGATTGAGCCTTGACGAGCTCTACCAGTTCCTTTTTGTCTCCAAGGTTTTCTTCCTCCACCAGAAACTTCTGAACGAGTTTTAGTTTTGGCAGTTCCTTGTCTAGTTGCTGCTAATTGTAAGTCAATTGCCTTTTTTAAAACAATATCATTTACTTCAATATTCCATACATTATCAGCTAATGTTAAATCTTTTAGTTTTTCACCTTTTACATTAATTAATTGTACTTTTGCCATATTAGATCACCTTTCTAAGTAAATTACTTACTTTCTCCTTGGTTTTCTTCTGTAGCTTCTACTTCTTCAGTAGTAACTTCTTCTACTGGAGTTTCGTTTTCTACAACTTCATCAACAACTGTTTCTTCTTCATAAGAAAGGATTTCTTTTGGTTCTGTAGCACCTTTCTTTTTAGCAGCTGTTTTAATTAAAACTAAAGATTGTTTAGCACCCGGAATATTTCCACTTACTAAAATATAATTTTCAGCAGCATTTACTTCAATAATTTCTAGATTTTGGATTGTTGTTGTTTCAACACCCATATGTCCTGGTAATTTTTTTCCTTTAAGAACACGCATAGGTCTCATTGTTCCCATTGAACCAGGTCTTCTGTGATAACGTGAACCATGAGCCATTGGTCCTCTTGATTGGTTCCAACGTTTAATTACACCTTCAGTACCTTTACCTTTACTAGTACCAGTAACATCAACATATTCACCAGCAGTAAAAATATCAGCGTTAATGGTATCTCCTAAGTTATAAGTACCTTCGTAATTACGAATTTCTTTTAAGTAGCGCTTAGGAGTTGTATTTGCTTTTTTAGCATGACCAATACTAGCTTTGCTAGCATTTTTTTCTTTCTTGTCAACTGTAGCTAGTTGAATAGCGTTATAACCATCTTTTTCAGTTGTTTTAACTTGAGTAACAACATTAGGTTCAACAGATACAACTGTTACAGGAACAAGTTTTCCATCTTTTGTGAAGACTTGAGTCATTCCGACTTTACGTCCTAAGATTCCTTTCATTTTTTTACCTCCATTTATTTTTTATTATTTTATGTTAATAGCAACACCACTTGGAATATCTAAGTGAGCAAGTGCTTCAACAGTTTCTTTTGTTGGGTTTTTAATATCAATAAGTCTCTTATGAGTACGGCTTTCAAATTGTTCTCTAGAGTCCTTATATTTATGTACAGCTCTTAGTACAGTGATTTTTTCAACTTCAGTTGGAAGTGGCACTGGACCAACAACTTCTCCCCCAGTTCTTTTAACAGTTTCAACAATTTTTCCGCAAGCTAAATCTAATAATCTATGATCATAAGCTCTTAGAGTGATGCGAACTTTGTTACTTGACATTTTATGTCCTCCCTTCGTCTATATCTAGTATAGACTTGCTCCGTAATGAATTCCCCGATAAATTTAAGATAAAATATAAACAACTCATCCTAGTGTATCGGCAACCTCACACATCTAAGCAGTCATACGTTTTTAATTATAGCAATAAAGCTCGATAAATGCAAGAAAAAAGTTAAATTTTTCAATATTTAAAAAAATACCACGAAAATTATTCATGATATTTTATTTTTTTTCAATTAAAATTTCTGCATCCTTCATCTCTTTAGGGATAGCAATATCCATGTACTTTAAAAGTGTCGGAGCAAAACTTGTTAACGTTCCATTTTTCAACTTGTATTTTTTGTCCATTATTATAAAAGGCACAGGACTTAATGTGTTTTTGGTTATTATATTATTATTGCGATCGATAATCGTATCAGCATTAGCATGACTTGAAGTTATAATTACTTTATAAAAATTTTCTTCGGCAACTTCTAATATTTTGCCTAAACATACATCAATAGCTTGTAAACCATTTATTGTTGCTTGATAATTGCCTGTATGACCTACTTCATCAGGATTGGCGAAATTAGCTAATATAAAGTCATAATCTTTTTCCATGCATTTAATAATTGTTTTAGCAACAGATAAAGCGTTCATTTCAGGTTTTAAATCAAAGCTATCAACCACTGGCGAATCAATGCTATAGATATCACAATTTTCTAACTTTAAATATCTTTTGCCATTTAGGTAATAACTCATAGAACTATTTTTTATACTTTCATATATATGAGCTTGAGTTAAACCAAGGCCGGCTAAATATTCAGTTAGGGTATGTTTGTTTTTTGGCATTTCAAAGAAATAATTGGTATTAATATGTTTATCTATTTCAAATAAACTATAAACTTTTATATTTAAAGAATAATTATTAAATTCAATAAAGTCTTTATTACATATCGCATCTAATAATTGAAGTTGATTTTCTTTACTAAAATTTAAAAAGATTAAAACATCATTATTATCGAGAGTTTGAAAGTCATTTGTTTTTAATGGCGGTAAGTATTCATCTGAGAGTTTCTTTTCATAGCATTTTTCAATAAAACGCGGTAAATTTTTAGCATCTATACCTCGTCCATCAAATAACAAGTCATAAAACATTTTTGTTCTCTTATAATCTTTTGTATCATCTAAAGCATAATAACGACCACAAATTGAAGCTAGCTTAACATTATTAGAAATATTATTTTCAATTTCTTTAAGATATGTATATATTTTATGTTTATCTGAATCACGGCCGTCAGCAGCTAAGTGAAGATAGATTTTATTTTCTACTTTATCGTGACTAAGGGTATTTAAAAAACATTTTAGATGATTTATATGTGAAGAAACGCCACCATCAGATAATAAATGAAATATATGAAGACTTTTGGTTGGATTATTAGATAAATAATTAATCATTTCATTATATTTAGGATTATATTTTAGGCGTTCCCTTTTAAAAACTTCATTTATTTCATCAAGAGCATTTTCAATTAAACGACCTGTTCCTATTATTTCATGACCTAATTCGCTGCTACTACATTGTTTATCAGGTAGGCCAACTGAAGAACCGCTAGCTTTTAACAAACAGTGCGGATAGTTATTCCAAATATCGATGAAATTGTTCATTCCGGCATTTTTCACAGCGTTACCATAAATATCTTCACGCATTCCAAAGCCATCCAATATAATTGTTAAAATCTTCTTCATAAGCATTTCTCCTATTAACATAATAGCACAACAAAAAAAGAAATTACAAGGTAGACAAGTAATTTCTTTTTTAATAAATTGTTCTTCCTTCTTCCATCATTATTTTGTCAACTATAATAGCTATAAATTCTCCATTAGTTGGCTTTGTTTTATAGTAATCTACACAATTGGAAAATAATTCATTAGAATATTCGTAATTTCCACGATCCCAACCTGTTTCAATTGCACTTCTAATTGACCTCTCGATACAACTTTCTTTTTTAGAAAAAGATGCAGCTAACATAGGATATATTTCTTTAGTAATAGAAGTTAATAATGAAGGCTCCAAGTAACATTCATAAATTGCTTTTCTTAAATAATGAAATCCATTTTTATCAGGAGCAATACCTAATTTTTTTAATATCTCAGCTACTTTATCATAGATTGATATCTTGTGGAAATTATATTTTTCTTGTTTATTCTTTATTTCTTTTAAAGAGATAATCAATTCATTTATTTTGTAATTTTTAGGAATAACATTGAATATTTGATAGTTAGATGCTGATAAATTATAGCAATCTAATTTAATGTTATCAATGATGATAGTTCTAGATAATAATATTTCATTTTTATAATTTGTTAATAAATTCAAAATATTTTCTCCAGGCATTGTACCATCAATTAATATTGCATCCAAATCATCAGAATTATTAATGATTTGCAATGCATCTTTGTAATTGTCCGCTGTGTATTTAATAGTTATTTCAGTTGTTAAAACTGCTATTTCTTGTTTAAGTTTGTTCGATTCTTCTTTACTACATACTACCAATGTATTCATATTATTTTTCATATTCATTTTTCTCTTTCTATGTTCTTAGTTTAAAGTATACTGTCTTGGTATTATGTATTATTTTGTCGACTTAGATATTTTTTTGAATCTTTTGATAAATATATTCTACTTCGCTATATTCTTTTGAGCTCTCGCCTAAAACAAAGCCATCTAATTCATCTATTTTAATTAACTCATTTATATTATCTTCGTTGACACTTCCACCATATAATACTGGAAGTTTTAAATTATAATTTTCTTCAATAATTCTTTTTATATTTTTTATACGTATTTCTATATCATTATTCGTCGGAACTACTCCTGTTCCAATCGCCCATATTGGTTCATAAACAATAATCATTTTAGGGCGCTTGTAATCAGGTACCTCGTCTATAATATTTATTATTTGTTGTTTTAAAGTTTCATTTATTATTTCTTTTTTATCTCCTGTTTCACCTATAAAATAAATAGGTTGAATGTGACTATGATATGATTTTTTTATTTTTGTTATAATTGTTTGTTCATCTTCTTTTAATAAATTTCTTCTTTCACTATGACCAACTAATGAATACTTGACATTCAAAGAGTGCAATTGTTCAGCCGTTGTTTCTCCAGTATATGGTCCTAAGTCAAATTGAGATATATCTTGACTTCCTAAACTATATTTAGATGATTGAAAAAGATATAAGAAAGGTGTTGAAGGACATATGATTAATTCAATATCAGGAATTGTCTTAATCGTAGATATTCCTTTTTCATATGTAATCAAATCTTCTTTTATCTTGTTAGCTTTTAAGTTACATACTAAATATTTCATTTTACACTATCAGGAATATTGTCAATAGCTGGTAATCCACCTTGAATTATATATTCTAAAGTTGCTCCTCCTCCTGTAGATAGGAAGTTAAATCGATTTTCTAATTTGAAATGTTTAACCGCACTTACACCATCTCCACCACCAACAACTTTTATCGCGTTGCTGTCAGTTATGCGAGTTAATAGTTCTCTAGTTCCTGTGGCAAATCTAATATCTTCGTATTTACCAGCAGTTCCATTAACAAAAATTGTTTTTGATTGTTTAATTATTTCATCATATTTATTAATTGTTTTGATTCCTATATCATAGATAATATCATCTTCAGCTACTTTATCAATATTAACATGTTCTACATATTTTTCATCGTAAACGCGACCAACTATTGCATCAACTGGAAGCATGATTTTATCTTTATATTTAATTAAGATATTTTTTATCTTGTTCATTACTTCAGTATCAGTTGTTCGTAAGGAATTACCTACACTAAATCCTAAAATAGCTAAACAAGAATTTGCTATTCCACCAGTTAGTAATAATTGATCACAGCGTGGAAGAAGTGATTCAATTAATTCAACTTTATCCTCAACTTTGGCACCTCCCATTACAATCGTAAAAGGATGAGACGCTCTTAGAATATAGGTATCAAGCATTTCAACTTCATGTTGGACTAAGAAACCTATACAACTTGGCAAGTATTTGGCAACGCCATATGTTGAAGCATGTTTTCGATGAGCTGAACCGAAAGCGTCTAAGCAGAAAATATCGGCTAAACCAGCCCAATACATCGCAAGTTGAACATCATTTCCACTTTCTAATTTATTAGGTACATCTTCAAAACGAGTATTTTCTAAAACTATAATCTCTCCTGGATTCATATTTTCGATTTTGGCTTCAAGGTATAAACTACGTGATTGTTTTGAGAAAATTACTTTAGTATTAACTAATTTTTGAAGATGAGCAGCAATTGGAGCTAGTGAGTTTTTAGCTTTATCTTCTTCTGTTTTTACTTTACCAAAGTGTGATAAGATGATAATTTTAGCTCCTTCTTTTATTAAATATTCAATAGTGTTTAAAGCAGCTACTATTTTACTATCATCTAAGATTACGTTATCTTTGACAGGCACATTAAAGTCACATCTAAGTAATACTCTTTTGTTTTTTACATCCATGTCTTGAATTCTTCTTTTCATATCATCACCACTTTAATTATAGAATACTTAATGATGGACTTCAATTTTTAAAAATAAGTCTTTACATAAAAAAAGTGCCTTATAGACACTTTATTATTTGTTAAAACTCATTAATTTTTTAGCGGTACGCATCATTTGAGCTGTATAACCCATTTCGTTATCATACCAAGCAATAATTTTTACTAATTGACGCCCTTCGCTTTCTAAAACATTAGTTAGTAACCCATCAACTAATGCTCCTGTTTTCTTACCTAGAATATCACTTGATACAACAGGATCCATAGTAATTTTTAATGTTTCGTTTTGATTATTAGTAAACAACGTGTTTATTTCTTCAACCGTTGTATTTCTACTTAATTCAAGAGTAACGTCAATAACTGAGCCATCTGGCACTGGAACGCGGAATGCATTACCATCCATTTTACCTAATAAAGAAGGTATAACTTTTCCTATAGCACTAGCTGCACCAGTTGAAGCAGGAACAATATTCATTGCGCAAGCACGACCACGACGAGCTTTGATTCCTTTCTTATGAGGAATATCAAGTGTTGCTTGATCGTTTGTATAAGCATGAACAGTTGTCATATAACCTTTTACGATACCAATATTATCTTCGATTACTTTTAATACTGGAGCAAGACAATTTGTAGTACAAGACGCTGCAGAAATTACTGTTTCGCTTCCATCTAAGGTATCAGAGTTTACATTGTAAACGATCGTCTTCATGTCACCTTTTCCTGGAGCAGAAATAATAACTTTTTTAGCACCAGCAGTTATATGTTTAGAGGCATCCTCGATACTTGTAAAATGTCCTGTACATTCTAAAACAACATCTATCCCTAAATCATTCCATGGTAAATTCACAGGATCTTTTTCACTATACACTTTAATTCTTTTAGTTCCTTTTATGACAATTTCATCGCCTTCAAAATTGATAATATCTTCATGAAATGAACGATGATTAGTATCATACTTTAGCAAATATGCTAAAGTCTCAGCATCTGTTAAATCATTGATTGCAACAATATCAAAATCGCTTCCTGTTATCATTTCACGGAAAGCTAATCTTCCTATTCTTCCAAATCCATTAATTGCTACTTTTATCATTTTATCTCCTCTTTCTATTTATAAGTTTCAAATGCACTTTTACCAATAAATTCACGTAGTATTGAGTCATCTCCAACATAATCAGAAGGAATTGGGTAGAAACCACGTAAAGAATTAATTAAACGTCGAGCTTCATTATATGCTGAAGAGTTACTTTTTACTGAATATAATAATGGTTCTACAAAGACTTTTAATACTCCAACTTCATATATGAGTGATGTATTAACTATTTTATTGACATTATTTATATACGGAAAAATATATTTTTCTTCACCACTACGAACAGAATTCCAATAATTTATCGTGGCACCAACATCTGTAGCACGAGTTCGATTGTCTCTAACTATGCGACGCATTAATCTTAAATCAGTAGTAGAAATATAATTATGGCGGTCAACATTTATAGGTATAAATGGACTTAAATATACTTTATATTTTAGATTTGCATCTAAGTCAGGAGTCATTTCATCATTCAAACAATGTAATCCTTCCATTAAGATAATAGCTTTTTCTCCTAATTTAATAGGTTCATTATTGTATTCTTTTACACCAGATACGAAGTTGTACTCAGGTAAATTTACTTTCTTACCTTGAATTAAATCTTTTAATTGTTTATTAAGCAGTTTTAGGTCTAAAGCTTGTAAACATTCAAAGTCATAATTTCCTTTTTCGTCTTTAGGTGTATCTTTCTTATCTTTAAAATAGTTATCAACCGAAATTACTAATACTTCGTATCCACGACTTCGAAGTTGAAGAGCAACTTTTTTAGTGGTTGTAGTTTTCCCAGATGAAGATGGACCAGCAAATAAAACATATCTAGCATTCTTTTTAATTATATCATCTACTAAATCATGTATTTCATTATTGAAATTTGTTTCAACAAGTTTAATTAAGTCTTCTATTTCACAGTCTGATATTTTTTTATTTAAATCTGGTATGTAAGGCAATCCTAAAGCGTTAATCCACTTTTTACCTTCTTCAAAACATTTAATAACATTTTGATAATGAATATATTCTGGTACTTTGTATTTAGCGTTAGGTGATGGAAATAATAAAACAAGTTTATTATCTCCTAAGAACACTAAATCATATTTATTTAAGCAGCCAGTTGAATAAGGCATTTCAGAATAAAAGTAATTTATGTAATTACGAAGTTTATATACTGTAACAATATTATTAGTTAAATTATGAATGTTTTGAGCTTTTTCAAGAGCTTTAACTTTATTGTAATAGTTTATAGCTTCTTTTTTTTCGACATTAAGGTTATATATTCTTTCGTCATTAGCAATAATCTCATTCATTTTAGTTTTTAGTTTTTTAGCGTCTGTTAAGGAAAATTTTTTATCACAAATAATAGTCATATGTATACCATTTGCAATTGAATGATCGAAAGTTACTTCATAACCATCTCCGAAAGTTTCTTTTAAAGCTACTTCAGTTACAAATTCTAAGCCAGATTTATTAATTTTGTATCCATTGGTTGATGTAACATCGATAAACTCCAGTTTAGTTGCACGAGTAATCTTTGTTTCCATTGGAACAGTCTCGTTATCTATTTCGGCACCAACTATGCTGTAGGACATTGATGATTTATATAATTTACTCAATTCGTAGATAGTTGTTCCTTTTTCTACCTCAATAACCGTTCCATCGTTAAAAGTTACGTTTGTTCTGTTTGTTGCCATTAATATCCCTCTCTTATTCTAAAATAATTATACTATAAATAAGCATATTTTGTTACAAATTTTATTATTCTTTACTTTTTTAGTTTATTTTATATAATAAGATATTGTGTTATAATGCAGGAAATGGAGGAACCTTATGAAGAATAAAAAGGTCTTACTAATTGTCATAATTATAATCATACTTGGAATTATTGGATATTTAGGATATATCAACTTTAAAATGCCTCCTTATGTAACTAATATTGAAATAAACGAATCTAAAAGATTTGATAATCAAGTTATTTTTAATATTGAAGTTGATAATCATCCCTTAAAGTTTAATAAAGCAACATGGTGTTTATTATCAGAAAGTGATGATCTCCCAAATAAAAAAGATAATAATTGGGTTCAAGCTCGTAACGGATATTGCTCTTTTACAGTAGAAGATGGTGAGTACAACATTTTTGTTAAGGATACATATGGAAATATTGTAGATTCAAATAAACAAAAAGTTAATATTGATAAAATTTTAGAAATAAAACCTAATAAAACAACTTTTTATATGTGGAAAGGAATGGAACAATTACTAACTTATGAATTAGTTAAGTTGGGTAATGTAGAAGAAAATATAAAAATAACTTCTAGTAATGAAAAAATTGCCAGTATTAATGATGACGGCATTATAAAGGCAAATGATTATGGAACAGCATATATAAATTTAGTAAGTGATGATGGAGCAAATAGTAAAGTTAAAGTTATAGTTAGTCCTTTTATTACTAAACCGGTGGTAAATACTAAAAAAAGTTATATATCTTGTAAACAATTTAGTGAAGAAGAAGCAAAGTTAATAGATAATATCTTATTTGATAGAATTAATGAAGCTGGATACGGGACAAGAGCTGGGGTTATTGCAGCTGCTCGTTTCATTACTCTTGAATTCTCTTATCGTATTCACTACTTCTATGAAAATGGACGTTTAAATAATTATGCTCCTTATAAACATGTCGATGGTGAAGGACGTTATTATCATCGAGGATTATATTTAAATGAAAGTAAATTTAAAGATATAACATCTAGTTTTGTTGGACCAGCTATTTGGGGATGCGATTTACAAAATTATACTGATTGGGGGCCATATATAACTGGCAAATATTATCCTAATGGATTAGATTGTTCTGGATTTGTAACTTGGGCATTATTGAATGGTGGATTTGATGTAGGTGATATTGGTGCTGGAGAAAATGCTGATCATGATGACTTAGATGATTTGGGTGAAAAAGTAAAAATAACGGAAGAATTAATGAATTCTGGAAGAGTTAAAGCTGGTGATTTGATCGGATTAAATGGTCATATGGCTATTTTAGCGGGCTGGGATGATACCAACTACTACATTGCCGAATCTCTAAATACAACCGGTGGAGTTGTGATGACTGTTGTTAGAAAGAACAAACTAGTTAATAATAGTATTTATGATTATATTATATTAATGGACTCAGTATATAAGGAAGATGGTAACTATTCTAATATGTGGTAAAAAAAAGACGCTATTTAGCGTTTTTTTCTTTATGTTTTTCAATTAATTTTTTTACTTTAATAAAATAATGATTGATTCCTGATTTACCTATTTTTCGACCAGTTTCAGTTGAAATGATATCAGCTAATTCTTGAAGAGAGGTTTCAGGATATGCTTCACGATATTTGATAGCTTCTTGGACATTTTCATCTAGTAGTCCTATAAGGTCATGCTCTTTTAAATAGGCTATATCATTTAATTGTTTTATTCCTGATTTCAGAATTTTTTCTTGATTAGCAATTTCACAGTTATTTAAACGATTAACCATATTTTTATGATCACGATAAATACGTATATCTTCAAAATAAAAGAAACAATTTGTCGCTCCAAATAAACGAATTAATTCACTTATCATTTCAGCACTTTTTATATATGTCATGTAATGATTATTACGTTTTATTACTTTAGCTGAAAAGTCAAATTTCTTTAGTAATTGAGATAAAAACAATCCTTCTTTTTTAGTTGATGAAGTAAGTTCAAAATGATATCCAGCTTTGCTAGGATCATTTAAACTACCAGATGCTAGAAAAGCTCCTTTTAAAAAAGCGATTGTTTCTTCTTTACTATTAATAAAATATTCTTCTGGGAGAATCTTTTTATTATTTTTTAGGATACTTAATGATTCTAAAATAAAATCCACTTTTTCATTTATTTCTAATATGTATATTTGTTTAACACGAAATCTTTTTTGATTACGAATTGTTATTTTTATATTAACAGCAAAATTTGCTTTTATATCTTTGTATATTCTTCGAGCAACTGAAGCATTTTCCATTATTAGAACAATTTTATCTTTTTTTAAATGAGCAGAAAATCTTATAAATGCTGATAATTCAATAAGCGATTCTAATTGAGATATTTCATTTTTAGTTATTTCTTCTTTTAACCTAGTAGTAAATGTCATATTATTCGTCCTCAATTAAATACGAAAAGATTAAGTATGCTGTTTTTAGAGAATTATGTCTAATATATCCTTCTTCAACTTTGAATAATTTTTCTTCTAAAATCTCTATGTCCATATTTTGTAACGCTTTTGTATCAATAGCAACAGGATCTTTACCTTCTGATTTAGCAAGAAGAGCCATATTTTGTGGAATCTTTGAGTTATTGGCAATAACGGCATTAATTGTTCCTGCTCCCAGATATTTTTCAAGATATTTTATATGATCACTTACTTTGAAGCCGTCAGTTTCACCTGGTTGAGTAAGCATATTGCAAATATACATTTTTCGTGCTTTAGAATTTCTAACAGCTTCTTGTATTTCAGGAATAATAATATGTGGTGAAATGCTAGTTAAAAGTGAACCCGAACTAAAAATTATTAAATCGGCTTTTTTTATTTCTTCTAAAACTTTAGGAGTAACTTTGACTTTTTTACTATATTTAAGATCAACTATCTCTCTTTTTGATTCTGTTATCTCAGCCTCACCTATTATTTCGTATCCTTCTTTTGTAATTCCAATTAAATCAACATTGTCTTCTGTAATAGGAAGAAGTTTACCTTTAACATCTAGTAAATCACATAATATTGGTAAGGAATGAGCAAAATCCCCTTTCATTTCCAATAATGCAGTCATTATCAAATTCTTTATAGAATGATTACCAATACTACTATCATTGCTGAAACGATAATTAAATAAGTCTTTAACACCCTTTGATTCTGTAGACATAGCCATTAAAACTTTAGTTATATCACCTACAGCGGGAATAGAAAATTCTTCACGCAAACGCCCTGTACTCGTTCCATTATCAGACATACTAACAACGGCTGTTATATCCATAGGAAATTGAATCATTCCTTTTAATAATTGTGACATTCCACTTCCGCCACCAAAAATAACTACTTTTTTCATATGCAAACCTCCATTTAAATATTATGATACCACAAATATTATCTGCATAAAAAGAAGATAAGAAGCTATTGACATAATACGACATATTTCGACTTTATAAAACTAAATACATTATAAATAGATACTGGACGACAAAAATCGACAAAATTAAACAATTTACGATAAAAAAGAAATAAATTCGACATTTTTTTATTTAAATCGACAAAAATCGATATTATATAAAAAGAAAAAAAAGAAGGTTTTATCCTTCTTATCCTCTTGTAGTCCACTTCCAACCTTTTTTACTCTTAATACCAGAGATTGATTGTACTGAAGTAGCTCCTGTATTAGCTTTAAATTTATTCCATTGGGTTCTACCACTTTCTGAGAAGAAATAACCATATGATATTGCATAGTGCAAGTGAGCGCCATAAGTACAATAATCATAGCCACCAGATAAAGCATGTGACGTTGAGTAGCCACCAACGGTTCCAATTATTTGTCCTTTTCTAACTTTTTGTCCTGATGAAACTTTAATACTTAATAAATGTGCCATTTCAACAGTATATTTTTTTCCATCAACTAAAGCATGCATATAAACAATATTTCCGCCACAAGATGTTTTACGAGCAACATAAATTACTGTACCACTTGCAGGAGCATAAACAGGTGTTCCTTCAGGATTTCCTCCTAAATCAATACCGGCATGTGTTTTATTATATGCCTGAGTAACCTTTCCTTTAGTTAATGGTCTTGAGAATGAGCCAGATCCTTCCATTTTAGAGAAGTAACAAACTTCTACATCATCATTATCTTTACAACCTGCTTCTTCAAATAGTTTAATCATATTTTTTTGAGCTTTAATTTGATCTGCAAAACCCATGCCTATACTAGCTTGTTTATCAACATATTCGTGAAGTTCTTCTAATTGCGTTTCATACGAAGTAATTGAATTATTTAAAGTAACATTATCATTTGCTAGTTTAACTTGTAATTTTTCGTTGTCTTCAATTAATTCATCTAGACTATTTAGTTGTTCTTGGGTGTAGTTTACTACTTGTTCAACTACCGCTTGTCTTTCCATCATTTCAGAAATACTTGAGGCTGAAAAAATATAATCAGTATATATTTCATCAGGATTTAAATCTGAATATTGAAGAGAAACTAGAACATCTTTTAGTTCCTCTTGTTTTATTTTTATTTCTTCTTGGCTCTCAGCGACTTTTTGTTTGGCTTCTTCAACACGTTGTTCATTTAGAATGATTGTGTTATTGGCATCTTTTATAGCTTGAGATTTCTTTTCAATATTTTGCTTTGCTTCATTTGTTAAAGCATCTGCTTCAGCTTTTTGACTTTCTAGTTCTGCTACTTTATTTTTGTAATCGATTAATCTTTCCGCTTTGACTTCTTTGATTTTGAATGGACATGTTGTAACAAAAACAAGAGCAAATATTATAAACAGATTAATTATTTTTTTTGATTTCTTTATCATATCTTTAAATACTTCCTTACTGTTATATAACTACCAAACATACCAACTAATGATCCAATAATTAGCAAAGCAATAGATGTATAAAAGACAAATGGTATTGGAGTTATCATTCTTATATAATTTGTAAATAAATGTCCCTCTAATTTATCAAATGCAAATATATATCCCCATATTGTTGCTAACATAGGAATTATTGAACCAATCATTCCTAGAAATAGACCTTCTATTACAAACGGTAATTTAATAGTGAAATTGCTTGTTCCTACTAGGCGCATTATTTCAATTTCATTTTTACGAGCGAAGATAGTTAATTTTATTGTGTTACAAATTAAGAAAGTAGTAACAACAATTAAACCAATAATTATAACAATCGTTACTTTTTCAACAACGTCAAATAGAGGAATCATATTATCAACAACATCTTCACTATACTTAACATTTGTTACCTTTTCTATTTTTTCTAAAGTAGTAGCTGTTTCTTCTAAGTCTTCAACATTTTTGACAGATATAATAAATTCTGATTCTAATGGATTTGTTTCTTCTGTCCAATTTTCCATAATAGAATACAATGATGAACTTTTATCTGTGTTTTTCATTGTTTCTTCTTTAATCTCTTCTTTATCTTTAAAGATTAATTCGTCACTTTTGACATTTTTAATTTCTAAAATTTTACTTCTTATTGAACTTATATCTTCTTCAGTAGCTGTTTTGTCAACAAAAACTATTATAGTTAAAGTATTTTCAATATCTCTTGTAAAATTATTAACATTAGCTGAGAAAATAATAGCTAGAGCAACAATTATTAAAGTAATTGTAGTACAAATAATGGAAGCAGCACTTAAACTAAAATTACGAAATATGCTTTTTATAGCATTGGCAATATTACGTCTAAATATTCTTATTGCTTTCATCGGCTGTGTAACTTCCTTTCTTTGAATCTGATGTTAAAACACCATTTTCAAGTGTTATAACTCTTTTTTTCATTGAGTTAACGATATCTTTGTCATGAGTTACCATAACAACAGTAGTTCCCATATCTTTATTAATACTATTTATTACTTTAATAATTTCTTTTGATGTTTTAGGATCAAGATTACCAGTAGGTTCATCACATATTAATAATTTAGGTTCGTTAACGATAGCTCGTGCTATGCAAACTCTTTGTTGTTCACCACCTGATAATTCGTTTGGAAAACTTCGTGTTTTTTCTTTAAGTCCAACACGATCTAAAGCTTTAAGAACACGCGATTTAATGATATTTCCTTTCATTCCTAAATTTTCTAATCCAAATGCAACATTTTCATAAACTGTTAATTTTGGTAATAATTTAAAGTCTTGGAATACTATTCCTAATTTTCTTCTTAATTTATATACTCGACTATTATATAATTTAGCAACATTTATTCCACCTACCATTACTTGACCTTTAGTAGGTTTTTCTTCACGATATAATAATTTTACTAAGGTTGATTTACCGCAACCAGAAGCACCAGTTACAAAGACAAATTCGCCTTTATCTATTGATAAAGTTAAATCAGCAATTGCTGTAACGCCATTTTTATATACTTTATAGCAATTTTTTATATCAATAAATTTCATTATACACCACCTTATTGTACTTATTATAACAAAAAAACAAGGGTAAAAAAACACCTTTTACAAAAAAGGGAATTGCTCTTTACGTTGACCGCCGTAAACTTCATAACAATCACTTATAATGAAAAAGGCTTCTGGATCTATTTTTTCAACAACACTTTTAAACATATAATAATCTTTCGTAGGAACTACGCACATTATTAAATTATTTTCTTCTTTGGTATATCCACCTTTAGTATGCATAATAGTATAACCGCTTTGTATTTCTTGGATAAAAGATGTTATTTCGTCAACTTTCTTACTATGGATATAGAACATTTTACTATTAGATATACCAAGCATTATTTTATCAACTAAGAAACCGTTTATAGCTACTATGATTATTGAGTACACTGCATTATTTATACCAAATACAACTGCTCCAAAAGCAATTATTACGGCATAAATAATAAAAGACGCTGTTCCTGTTGGTATTTTTAGATATTTGTTAAATAGCTGAATAATTATATCAGTACCACCTGTTGAAAAACCAATTTTATATAAAAAGCCATTGGCTGTCCCAAATAACAAGGCACTTATTATAACGACAATCAAAAAATTATCAAATGCTAGATTTTCAGCTAGATGTAAGCAAGGCTCTTCAGTTAAAGAGACAAAAATCGGATATAATATTGATCCTATTATAGTTAAGCCTGTACTTTTAGGTCCTAAAAAGAAGAAACTTATTACTACTAGAATAATATTTGTAACAAAAATAAATATCGCAGGATTAATGTTTATTAAAGCATGAAGAATAGTAGCTATACCACTAGTTCCTCCAATAGCAAGGTTATTATAAAGTAAAAAAGTATTATAATTAATGGCTAAAACTAAAACGCTAATTATGACTATTGCTAGACGTGACCAAAAATTTTTTGAACTTACTTCATCAATTAATTCTTTGTAATTGAATTTCATACTTTTCACCTATTCTAATTATACTATATTTATATAAGTTTGCATATATTGTAAAGAGGTGAATTTATAAATGAATGGTAACTATTATCAAAATCCAACATTCCCATCTTTAGATAATAAAGATAATGAAAAAAACTATCAATTTGAAGAAGGTTATCAAGCTGGTCAATTGTCTGATCTTCCAATGCAACAAAGTTATATTGAAAATATTCTAAGGCATAATAAAGGAAAAAAAGTTAAGGCTTATGTCAGTTTTCCTGATTCTAAAGAGTGGAAAGATAAAATATTTGAAGGAACTATTGAACAAGCTGGTAGAGATCACTTGATAATTCGCGATCCAATGAACGGACATTGGTATTTAATTTTAATGATTTATCTTGATTACGTAGAATTCGATGAAAAAATAGAATATACGGAGATTGTTTTTTAAAAAACTACACAAAGTGTAGTTTTTTAAATATATAAATAAAAATTTTTCTTTTCTTGACCAAGAGTGGTTGGTTCTCCATGACCTGGATATAAGATTATGTCATCATCATATTTTTGCATATCTTGAAGACTATTTGACATGTCATGAATATTTCCTCCTAAGTCAGTGCGTCCAATACCATTTTTAAAAATAAAATCACCACAGAACATAATTTTCTCTTCTGGAAAATAAAATGTACGTGAATCGAAGGTATGACCTGGCGTTTCAATAATTTCAAATTTAAATTGAGAATCTTTAACCTTATTTATTTCAATATTATAAAAACTAATGACTTCTTCTAAAGCAGAAATATGGTCTTGATGAAAATGAGTTACTAAGCAACCAACTACTTGCTTATTTCCTACAGCTTTTTTTATTTTAAAAAAATCATCTCCTGGATCAATTATTATACATTTATCATCTGTTTTTAGGATGTAACAATTAGTTTCTAAAGGACCTACTACAATTGTTTTTATTTCCATTTTTATCACCTGTTTACATTTTATTATAATTTATCTCTTTTGTAAATTTAATAATATGCTATAATTTATGTAGAATTGAGGTTATGGATATGCCAATATTATATAGTTTTTTATTTATGATAATTATAATAGGAGCGGTTGGTATTTTATATGTATATCAATATAATCAATTACAACATTCTAAAACAAAAATTGATCACGCTGAATGTTTAATTGACGAAGCATTAAGAGAAAAATATGATTTATTATTAAAAGCTGATAAATTAATTCAATCAGAATTAAATAATGATAAAACTTTCTTTAAAGGATTAGATAAAATAAAAAGTGAAAATATTAGTAATTTTGATTTAGATCGTAAGTTGACTGAGTTTATTCGTTTATTAGAACAAATTAAATTAGATTATCCAGATTTAACAAATAATAAAGGTTTTAAAGAAATAATTAATGAAAATAAAAAAAATGACGAAAAATTACAAGCAGCAAAATCTTATTATAATAAATATACAAGCGAATTAAATGATTTAATAAGAAAGTTTCCTTCTAACGTTGTAGCAAGAATGCATGGAATAGAGATAAAGTCTTTCTTTGATGGAAAAAATATGGAAGATGAAATTATTGATGATTTTAAATTATAAAAAAGCAATCTATAAAAAATAGATTGTTTTTTAATTATCTAATGACCAGTCAATTTCTTTTAAATGATGGTTTTTTAAAAAGTTATTGGTTCTAGAAAATGGTCGACTACCAAAGAAACCATTTCGAGCTGAAAACGGAGATGGATGTGGTGAAGTTATAATGAAATGTTTAGGATTAGTAATTAGTTTTGCTTTTTCTTTTGCAAAATTACCCCATAAGATAAAGACAACTGGTTCTTCTTTGGTATTTAAAACTTTAATTATATAATCGGTTAAAAGTTCCCATCCTAGATGGCGATGAGAAGCTGGCTTATCTTTTTCAACAGTTAAAACAGAGTTTAATAATAAAACGCCTTCGCGTGCCCATTTTGTTAAATCGCCTTTTAATGATGGTTTTATTCCCAAATCGCTTTCTAATTCTTTATATATATTTTGTAAAGATGGTGGAATTTTGACTCCTTCTTGAACAGAAAAAGATAAGCCGTGAGCTTCTCCTTCACCATGATATGGGTCTTGACCTACTATTACAACTTTAGTGTTTGAAAAAGGTGTTAATTTTAATGCATTAAAGATATAGTTTTGAGGTGGGAAAATGGTTTTTGTAGCATATTCATGTTCTATTATTTTATAAAACTTTTTAAAACCTTCACTATGCCAAATAATTTTTAATTTTTCATCCCAATCATTACCTATCATATAATCACCTACTAGTTAATAATTTAGCATAAATTTTTAGTTATGTTAATTGTTTTCAAAAAAAATAGTAATAAGTTACTATTTTATTCATTCATATTTTCAATTATTTCACTCATCTTTAGATGAAAATCACATATTGAATTCTGAATAGAATTTGTTAAGACAAGTATAGCTTCAACAAAATCATCCTCAGTATAATTTTTATCTTTTAAATCTGTTAGTTCTTTATTAATAATCATTTCATTTTCTGCACCTATTTCTTTACAAAATCCATTTGAGATAGCTGCAAGCATTTTTAATTGTTCAAAAACTATTTCTTGTTTTTCTCTTAATGGTAATTTTTTAATATCACTTAAATATTCATTAAAATCGTTTTCCATAAATCCTCCTAAAATAATTTTCTGGCTTCTTCAATATCTTTTTCAGTAACTTCTTCTTTTTGAGCTAATCTATTTAATTTAGCATATGACCCAGTTACTTTAGCAATTGTTCTTTGTAATTTATTCATACCATAGAATCTCTGTCTTGCTTGTTCTATTTCATTAGTGAATTCTCCTCTTGTTTTTGCAGAGCCTTCTTTTACTTGACTAGCTTTTACATAATATAAGTTAAATAATGGTTCTTCACCAAAATAGTCTTTACAAACAGCTATTTTATTCATTTCATTTATTTTACTTTGTTCTTCGGTCATTTCTTGTTGGTTATTAACATTTATTTTTCTAGCTATTAATGATGCGAAACAATCTTGTAAACATTTTAATGAATCGTTTCTTGACTCTTGAATCCTTTTTATTTCCTCTTCGTTTTGACTATATAAATTATTATTATATTGTTGATTTTTTAAAATATTGTAAAGTGATACTAATTGGTCAACTGACATTAATCTTGTTGCAGTAGATAACTTACTATAATATTCTACTTGGTTTCGACTATTAATTGGTCCCCATTTTCTAATAGAATCTATAATTTTGTTATTTATTGCCATTTTCAATTCTTCTGGAGTAACTAATCTAGGATTATTTTCATTAATATGGAACACTTCTTCATATGTACCTGATAATTGCGTTTTTATAGCATTTTTGATTTTTTCTTGTTCTTCTCTTGGTAATGCATTATATTGTTTTATATAGTTATTATAAGCTTGTGTATAAATTTCTATACTATTTCCCATTTTTAATTTACGCATTAAAGAACGAGAGTTTAATTGTGTTTTTATGTCATTACCAAACCCATCATTATTTAACAAATATTGAATTTGAGAATGGTAACAAGCTACTGCTAATTCCATTAGTGCGTACACTGAGTTACGACTATGAAATTGGTCTTTTTTAAATAATCCTTTGTCGTTACTATACTTATTTGATAATCTATTCATTTCAAAAGCTTCTGCTACAATATCAGCAAAACTGTATGTTCCATATCCTGTATATGCATCGCGGATTTCTTGCTTTTGTTCATATGTTAAACCAGTCATAGCTGTTCTTGGATCTTCAAGTTTTTTAATTATATTTTCATTAATTTCTTTTTGCTTTTCTTCGTCAGTTAAATATTTTGAAGAATATAATTCTGGTTTTTTTTCTGGAGTTGATGTTCTAGTTGTATATATTGTTCTTACATCAGATGTTGGGTAAGTTGTAGTAGAACGTGGTTGAGTTTGTTGTTTAACTTCTGATTTTTTTACTTCTTTTTCTCTTCTTAGAAGTTGGTCAAGTTCAACACTATTGATTATATATGATTCTAGATATCCTCTAGCACAATCTATTGGATCGTTTGCTATTCTACTAGCTAGAGTAAATGCTTCTCCATATTCAATTTTTATATCATTTCTCTTGAAACGAGTTTCAATTTCTTTTTCTATTGCTGATGAATTAAATGTTTTACTTTTTTCAATATCTTTTAAAGCATTATTGATTTTTCTTTGTATTTTTTTCTTTTCAGCAATGTCTTGTGCTCTACTTAATTTGATATATAAATTATCAAGATTTTTTCTTTGACGATTATTTTTACATTTAATGTTTGATTCAGCAATATTAAACAATATTAAAAATTTAACTACGTCTTTTCTTTTCTTTTTTATAGCAAGATCTTCTAGAGATTTATCTTCATTATACATTTTATACACTCTCCTATTGTATTAATTATATCATATTAAATTATAAATCAAAAAAAATGATATAAATTTTATATCATTTTACTTATGGTATGTTTCATTATTTAGAATTTTAAACGAACGATATATTTGTTCTAATAACATACCTCTAAATAAGCCATGAGGAAATGTAAGTTTGGAAAATGATAAACGATAGTTAGCTCTTAGCTTTATAGTTTCAGCTAAGCCATAAGAACTTCCTATGATGAAAGTTATTGTACTATGACTAAGAAAAGTATTATCGATTTTTCGAGCTAATTCTTCAGAAGTAATATTTTCTCCTTGAATATCTAGCGCTATTACATAATCTTGGTTGTTGATATGTTTGGAAATATCAACAGCTTCTTTTTGTAAATTATTATAATCATTTAATTCAATTATTTCTATTTTATGATAGCGAGATATTCTTTTTTTATAATCATTAATTAATTTTGTTAAGTAGTCTTCTTTTATTTTACCTAAGCATATAATTTTTATCATATTTCAATCAACTCACTTTTCTCTCTTTGTTTAGCACAAGAAATATTTTGAAAATCTACATCATATTCAGCAAAAATTTCTTTTATTGTATCTAAAGCTTTTTCTTCAGTATTATTTTTGTGAGAAAGATGGGTTAAAAGAATTTTCTTGGTATTGGGTCCAATTATTTTAGCTAAATAGATAGCACTATCTTTGTTCGACAAATGGCCATATGGTCCCATTACTCGATCTTTCAACCATCTTGGATATGGTCCATTTAATAGCATTTCTACGTCATGGTTACTCTCAAATAAATAGACATCTAAGTTTGATAATTGGGTAAAATATTTAGTATTGATAAAGCCGGTATCAGTCATATAAACCATCGATTTTCCTTTACTACGAAGAATAAAACTTCGTGAATCAGATGTATCATGAGAAGTTTTTAATATTTCAATAGTTAAATCTGTTAAATTAACGATATCATCATATAATACTATACGATCATAATATTTTAGTTCTTCGATTTCAGAGAACATTTTAGGACTAACACATACCATAGGATGATATTTTTTTATAAAGTTTTTTAAAGCTTTAATATGATCATCATGAACATGTGTAATAAATATATAATCTATATCTTCAATATTAACAGATAACTCAGAAAGTCTGTCTTTAATATATTTTACGGTCATACCAACGTCTAGAAGAATTTTATGTTCGTCGGTTTCAATGTAAGTGACATTTCCTTCTGAGCCACTAGCTAAATTACAAATTTTCATTAACTCCACAAAGTACGAGGATTATATGACTTACTACCAGAACTATATGGTTCACCACGGAACAATCCGAAATGAAGATGTGTTCCTGTAACATTACCTGTGTTACCCATAGCAGCAATTCGCTGCTTTCTGCTTACTCTTTGACCGGCTTTAACATATACTTTGGAACAGTGAGCATATACAGTATACCAACCATTTTGATGATTTATTACGACATTAAGTCCTGCTGTTCGGCCTACTATTCCACCATATTGAGCTTGAACTACTACACCATCTAGGGCTGCGTAAATAGGTGACCCATATCCAGTACCTGATATATCCATACCATCATGTAAGGTACCCCAGCGATAACCGTATTCACTTGTTATAATATACGGTGAATTTGTTGGCCATGCCCAGGCAGCACCTGTATCGACATATTGACTATTTCCTCCACCTGAGGAATATTGATGTTTTTTAGTTCCTTTAATCGTTATTTTATTTTGAACTGGTCTAATAACAACTTCTGGAGCGACGATTGTACCACCAGAACTTTGTTCACCATTAACAAATTGTACACGACTAGTAATACGATTTATACCATTTATTCCTTCTTGTTTTACTTTGGAATAATCTGTGTACTTGCTTGAATCAGTTTCAACAATACTTTGATATTGTTCTTCGACATCAGCTACTATTAATTCTTCGTATACTAAACTTAATACAGGATCGATTAAGGCAACATTTATTTTTTGACCAATTGCTAATAATGTGTCTTCACTTTCTAGTTCATCGTTAGCGATTAAGAGTTCTTCAACATTTAATTTATTCTTTTCAGCAATAGAGGCGATTGTATCTCCTTTTGTTACTGTATATTCAATTTGTGATTCATTATCCCCAAATAATAGGTATTTAGTTAATTCAGTTGCGTCAGTATAGATTGTTTCATCGACGCTGATATACGATTCTTTAATAGTTATTTTGTCTTTAAAGTACATATTTTCAATAATATATCCTGTATCGATAATCTCTGACTGAGTATTATTTTTATATTGTTCATAGCGTTCTTCACCAATGAAAGTTTCAACAACGTTGTTTAACGCTTCTTCGAAGATATCTTGATCTAGAACATAAATATAAGTTGGTGTTGCATTTTCTACATCAGGTTTAACGGTAATTGTATAACCTTTTATCGTAAACTTTTTTTCATCTTTAATAGAATCGTATACTTTTTCTACAGTAGTTAAGTCTTTATTGTATGTGTTTTTTTTAATTATTTGAAATCCTTTTGGAGGATATACTTGATCAACATTATATTCATTTTTTATAGCACTTTGTTCTTGATTTATTAAAGAATATAATTCTTCTTTAGAATCAATCAGACCTATTTTATTTCCATCTAGGTATACTTGATAGATTTGTGTAGGAAGTGAATATTTTTTTTCGGCAAGAAAATTCATTGCTACTAATAAACCTATAAGTATAGTAATAAGGGCACATATAATAGTGCTTTTAATATTTGTTTTCAACGCATAACCTCCCTTCAATAATTATTTATAGAATTGTAATGGATTTATTCCGCGACCATTTGAATATGGTACCCCAACAAAGACACCAAAGTGTAAGTGATTACCAAAGGCTCGACCAGTTTGACCAACGCCAGCAATTAGTTGCCCTTTACTTACCGTTTGTCCATTTTTTACGTATATCTTAGAACAATGAGCATATACTGTTGAGTACCCATTAGCATGTTGAATAACAACATTGTATCCGGCTGATGACCCAGCGTATCCACCCCATCCAGCATTTATAACTAAACCATCTAACGCAGCATAAATTGGTGATCCGGCTGGTCGTGGTATGTCTAGACCATCGTGGAATTCTCTGACTCCTCCTAAAGTACGCCATCCAAAACTTGATGATGTATAATATGTAGAGTCTGTAGGCCATCCCCAGTTAGAATTATCATTTATAATAATTACTGAACCACCTGATGTACTATGCTTTTTAGTACCACGAATGATAACTTCATTTACAACTGGTTTAATAATCTGATCTGGTGCAGCACTAAAAGCAACTTCTGTACTTTGAACACCATTTACGTATTGAACACGTAATGTAACACGCGAAATTCCATCTTCGCCGGCTGTTTTTACTTTTCGATAACCTTCATATTGATTTGGATCATCAATATATTCTGTTTGATAATATTTTTTTGTATCGGATACTTCTAGGTTTTCATAAACTAAATTTAGCATTGGGTCGATTAAGGCAACGTTTATTTTTTGACCAACTGCTAATAAGGTATCTTCACTTTCAATATCATCATTAACTAGTAATAGTTCGTTAACGTTTAATTCATTTGCTTCAGCAACTGTTTCAATTGTGTCTCCTTGAACTACTGTGTATTCTTTAGTCGATTGATTATCTTTAAATAGCAAATGCTTAGTTAACTCACTGGCATCTGTATATATCTTTTCTTCTGAGCTAATATATGATTCTTTAATTTTAATTTTTTCTTGAAAGTACATACTTTCTATTATAAAACCTGTATCGACAATTTCTGGTTGATTTTCCTCGACATACTGTTGATATCTTTCTTCACCTATAAAGGTTTTAACAACATTTTCTAGAGCTTCACGAAAGACGTTTTGATCTAAAACGTAAATATAAATTGGTTCGGCATCTTCATCTTCACTAGTTATTGTGATGGTATAACCTTTTAAAGTAAATGTTTTATCTTCTTGAATAATATCGTATATATCTTCAACTGTAGAGACTTCGTTTTCGTAAGTGTTCTTTTTAATTATTTGAAATCCCTTTGGAGGATATACTTGATCAACATTGTATTCTTTTTTTATTTCGGCTTGTCTTTGATTAATTAAATCATATAATTCATTCTTTGATGATATAAGACCTATTTTATTACCATCTAAATACACTTGATATTTGGATGTTGCCATATCGTAGTTTTCATTTGTCGAGAAACCTAGAATTAGAAGAATAATTGATAGTAGGGCAACAAATGAACTAACTATAAAACTTATTTTTTTATTCATTATCTAAATCTTCCTTTTCTGGGGCTAGGTAATTACGGAAATTGCTCATATTAAGTTCAAATAATAATTGAAATTTTCCAGTTGATCCTTTACGATGCTTGGCAATTATTATATCGGCAACGACATTTTTTTGTTGTTCTAATTGTTCTTTAGCTTTGTAGTAGTCATTACGATTGATAAATAAAACCATGTCGGCATCTTGTTCAATAGATCCTGATTCACGTAAATCTGATAACATTGGTTGATTGTTTTCTCTTTTTTCAGCACTACGTGATAATTGGGCTAAAGCAATAACTGGGACTTTTAATTCCATAGCCATAGTTTTTAGAGCTCTTGAGATATCTGATACTTCTTGTTGACGAGACTCTGGTCTTTTCCCCCCACTTGTTACTAATTGTAAGTAGTCGATTATAACTAAGCCTAAGCCTTCTTCTTTGTTGGCCAATGTACGGCACTTAGCTTTTATTTCAGAAGCCGTTATACCGGCATCATCAACAATTTGAATATTAGTTTCAGCTAATTGACTATTTGCTTCATTAATCCTTTTCCAGTCTTCATGGTTCATTTGACCAGTTTGAATCTTATAAGAATCTATCTGACCAACAGCTGAACGCATTCTATTTACTAGTTGTTCAGCAGGCATTTCTAAGTTGAAAATAGCAATTGCTTGCTTGGTATGTTGGGCTGCATTAGTAGCAATATTTAAAGCGAAAGCAGTTTTTCCCATACCAGGACGAGCAGCAATAATTATAAGTTCACCAGCATGTAAACCTGACGAAGCTTTATCTAAATCATAAAATCCTGTAGGTAATCCGGTAATGTCTGATTTGTTTTGAGATAACCTTTCAAGATTTTCTTGAGCAACAGCAATGGCATCTTTTATATGGATAAAATCACTTGTCTGTCGCTCTTTTACAACATTTAAAATCTTTTTTTCAGCTTCATCGAGCATGTGGGTAATGTCTTCGTCTTCTTCATAGGCGTTTGTAACAATATCAGTAGCAGTTTCGATTAAATTACGCATAACTGCTTTATCTTTGACAATCTTAATGTAGTAATCTAAGTTTGCTGCTGTAGCAACAGAATCAATGACATCACTAATGTATTCGATGCCACCAACAGTGTTTAAATTTTTTTTACGATCTAAAACTTCTTTAACTGTTGTAATATCAACAGGTATTTTTTCATCATAACACGTTTTAATTGCTTCAAATAACTTTTGATTAGCTTCACTATAGAACATTTCGGGATATAATTCTTCACATATTTTGGTTAAGGCATTTTTATTTAAAAAAGCAACTCCTAAAACGCTCATTTCAGCTTCTAAATTTTGAGGCATTTTTCGTGCTGGCATATAATCACCTACTTTAGAATAATATTATTGTTTTTTTAAAGTTACTCGTACTTCAGCAATCACTTTCTTATGTAACTCTATTTTTACAACATGAGTTCCTAGTGAATCTAAAGAATGGTCAAGGACAATTTTCTTTTTATCAATATTAAATCCTTTATTCTTTAATTCTTCACATATTTGTTTTGAAGATACTGTTCCAAAAACTTTATCTTGTTCTCCAGTTTTAACTTTAATAATTACTTCAACATTCTTTAGTTTTTTTGCTATTTCTTGACATTCGGCAATAAAAGCTTCTTCAGCAGCTTTTCTTTTATCTAATTCACGATTTAAAGCTTTTTGATTTGATGTTGATGCTGGAACTGCTAAACCATTTTTTATAAGATAGTTTCTTGCATATCCATCACTAACTTCTATAATTTGATCTTTTTTTCCTTGTTTTTTTACATCTTGAAGTAAAATTACTTTCATAAGATTCACTCCTTTTCAACAAATGTCTGTATTATATTATATCAAATAATTGATAAATAATAAACTAACATATCAAGTTCGCAGTAGGAGATACTTTTTTATTTCTTCTGGTGTTGAGTCAAGTTTATGAGAAATAACTTTTTGAATTATATCATCTTCAATAAGAATTAATTCTTTTTTGTCTTGAATTGATGAAAATAAAGAAGGATTAATATGTAAATTATGAAGATTCTTTTGAATTTTTTCATAAAGGACTTGGTAGTAGATTTTTTCTATTTTATATAGTTGTTTTAGTTGTTCATTTGAAGATATGTATTTAAAATATCTTTCTTGATAAGTAAACAAAGCAGTTATAAAGTAAATACTATGTTTATTAATAAAATCATTTATTCGACTTTTCTTTAAACTTAATAGTTTGTTTTTATAATATATAAATTCGGATAAGTTATTAATTGTTTTTTTATCTATTTTTAATCTAATTGATAAAGATGTTATTTCTTCTAAAGATAGACTATTAAAAAGAATAAAAAGTCTTAGTAAATAATTGGAAGGAGTATCTTTTAACATATAAACAATCATATCATAATCTTTATTTTCTAATTCGGGTATAATTGCAAGAATAAATGGCTTTATGTCATTTATTATATTAATTAAATATTTTCCTGTAAGAATTTTTTTTAATTCTGAATATACTTTTTCGGGAGTAGCTTTAGATAAAGCATGACATGAATCTAGCATATGTTGATAACAATTATAATCAATGGTAAATCCTAATTTTGATGATAGTCTAATTGCACGAAGTATTCGAGACGGATCTTCTTTAAATATTGAACCATCTTGATTAACTAGCTTTATAACTTTCTTAGCTAAATCTTCATGAGCGTTTAAATAATCATAAATATTTCCTTCGTAATCTATAAGAAATGTATTAATAGTAAAATCTCTTTTATATATATCTTCTATTATATTATTTCCTTTAAATTCTGCTATTTCAGTTTGAACTCCTAAAACATTAAGAACTCCTACTTGGCGATTGCTATTTGGTTTCATAATATGAAAACGAGGATATAATTCTTTTACTTGATCTAAAGGCATGTTTGTGCATATATCATAATCACTTATTGGTAATCGAAGAAGTTTATCACGAACTGCTCCTCCTACTAGATATGCACAATATCCTAATTCATTTATTTTTTTTAAAATATTTCTTATTTCAATTTCAATATCTTTCGTAGTTGTCATTATTTCTCCCCTTTGAAGCTTGGTTAGTATACCATATTTTAAAAAAAATGTAAAAAGAAGACAAATTAACTATAATATTCAAGATTTTATGTATAATTTTACTTTGATAATAAGTATAATAAGACATAATTTATTATTTCAATGTGATATAATTTAAATGAAGGTGATTTTATGATAAAAGATAAAAAAGTTTTTATTTTAGGAATGGCAAGAAGTGGATATGAAGCAGCTAAATTATTAGCAACTGATAATAAAGTTTTAGTTACAGATATGAATGAACAAGATGCTGAGCAGGTAAAAGAACTAGAAAAATTAGGTGTTAGGGTTGTTATAAGTAAGGATCCCAGTGATCTACTTGATGAATCTTATGATGTGATGGTAAAAAATCCAGGTATAAAATATACACATCCAACAGTTGTAAAAGCTCATGAATTAGGAATCGATGTTATAAATGAAGTAGAACTTGCTTATGGTTATATGAATGAAAATATTAATATTATAGGAGTGACAGGATCTAATGGAAAAACAACAACTGTTACCTTAATATATAACATTTTGAAAGAAGCAGGGTTTCCAGTCTATATTGGTGGTAATATTGGAACTCCACTTTGTCATTTTGTGAAAGATATAAAAGAAAATGAATACTTAGTTATGGAAATATCTGATCATCAATTATGTGATATGTATAAATTTAAAACTAATGTAAGTGTTCTAACTAATATATTTGATGTTCATACAGATTTTCATGATTCACATGAAAGATATGTTATGACAAAGAAGAAAATATTTAATAATCATACAAAAGATGATATAGCAATAATAAATTATGATAATAAAGAAGCTGTTGATATTTCTAAAGATATCAACAGTACAAAATATTATTTTTCTAAAAATAGTAAACAGAATGTTTATTTAAAAGATAATGCTATATATTATCATGACGAAAAAGTAATAGATTGTAATGATATAAAGTTAAAAGGAATGCATAATTATGAAAATATAATGGCAGCTATTAGCGCTGTTAAAGTATATAATGTTGACAACGAAAGTATCTGCAAAGTATTAAAAACTTTTGGTGGTGTCGAACATCGAATTGAATATGTTGATACAATAGATGGTGTTGATTACTATAACGATAGTAAAGCAACTAATTGTGAATCTACGAAAATAGCTTTAAAATCATTTAAACAACCAACATTACTTATATTGGGAGGATTAGATAGAGGACATTCTTTTGAAGACTTAACACCTTGTATGAATAATGTAACTTATGTTGCTTGTTATGGTGAAACAAAAACTAGAATAAAAGAGTATTGTGATAAGATTGGTAAAGATTGTGGTATCTTTGATAATCTTGAAAAAGCTACTTTATCATGTTTTGAAAAAGCTCAAAAAGGCGATGTTGTATTATTAAGTCCTGCTTGTGCTAGTTGGGATCAATATAAAAAGTTTGAAGATCGTGGAGATGAGTTTAAGTCTATAGTAAATAACTTGAAGGAGGTTTAATATAATGATAGATATTCATAACTATAAACATATTTATATGGTTGGTATTGGTGGCATTAGTATGAGTGGTATTGCCGAAATACTAAAAAATTGGAATTATGAAGTTAGTGGTAGCGATATGGTTTCTTCGCATCAAACTGATTGGTTAGTTGAGAATGGGATTCATGTTAATATTGGTCAAGTAAGTGAAAATATTACAGATGATATTGATTTGGTTGTTTATACAGCTGCTATTAAGCAAGATAATCCTGAATTGGTAAGAGCTAGAGAACTAAATATTCCTACTGTAGAACGTGGCGAATTTTTAGGAGAAATAACTAAGTTATTTAAAGATACAATTGGTATTGCTGGTACTCATGGTAAAACAAGTACAACTAGTATGGTAAGTTGTTCTTTTATCGAAGCTGGTTTAGATCCTTCTGTTCAGGTTGGAGCTAATTTGAAAGTATTGGATAATACTAATTATAGAGTTGGTAAAAGTGATTATTTTATAATTGAAGCCTGTGAATATTGCGAGAGTTATTTAAAATTTAAACAAAGAAGTGCAATCGTATTGAATATAGATGATGATCATTTAGATTACTTTGGTAATATTGATAATATTCAAAAAAGTTTTGAAAAGTATGTTTCGTTATTGCCTAGTGATGGATACCTTATATTAAATAGAGATGATGAAAGATGCTATGAATTAAGAAATAATACAAAAGCTAAAGTTATTTCGGTTGGTAAAAATAATAATGCTGATTGGTATTATGATAATGTTTCTTATGATGACGACGGATATCCAACATATGATGTTTATAAAACGAATGAATATATGGGAAAAATTAGTTTAAAAGTAGCTGGATTACATAATGTATTTAATAGTTTGTGTTGTGTAGCTTTGTGCGATGCATATGGAATAGATATTAATACTGTTGCTAAGGCTTTATTAAAGTTTGATGGTGCATCTAGAAGATTGGAATATAAAGGAATGCTTAATGGAGCTAAAGTATATGATGATTATGGACATCATCCAACAGAGATAATGGCAACTATTAATGGTATAAAAAATAAAAAGTATAATGAGTCGTGGGTAGTATTTGAAGCTCATACTTATAGTAGATTAAAAGAACATTTACACGAATTTGCTGAAGCTTTAATTAATTTTGATCATATAATAATAATTGATATATACGCAGCAAGAGAAGTTAATACTTATAATATACATGAAGATGATTTAATTAAAGAGATAAATGGATTAGGAAAAAAAGCAATACATATTAGTAACCATGACGAAGTTATTAAGTATCTAAGTGATAATGTTAAGGAGAGAGACATTATTTTAACATTGGGTGCTGGTAATGTTACAAAAATTGCAAATAAAATAAAAGAAATGAACTAGAGATAGTTCATTTCTTTTTATAAAAAAATACTCATTTCTGAGTACTTATTATTTTACATATGGGATTAGTGCCATATATCTTGCCCATTTAATTTGTTGAGCAATATGTCTTTGATGTTTAGCGCATGCTCCTGTCATACGACGAGGCATTATTTTGCCTTTTTCATTTATATATTTAGAAACAATCATAACATCTTTATAATCAACGCTTTTTCCAGCGCACATTTGACATATTTTTTTCTTCTTACGATAAAATTCAGCCATGTTTATTCCTCCTTTTTAAAATGGTAGGTCGTCATCGCTTAATGCTACTTCATTACCAAAATCTTTAAAAGGATCTTCAGTTATGTCTGTTGTAGCTATATTATTTGATGGACCATTATTAGAATCATAGTTTCCGCTTTGATTATTATTAGCGGACCCACTTCCGATAAAAGTAAAATTATCAACTACTACGTCAGTTGTATATCTCTTAGTTCCATCTTGCGCATCATAGCTTCCAGTTTGAATACGGCCTTCAACAGCTAGTTCACGGCCTTTAGTTAAATATTTAGCAATTGCTTCAGCAGTTCCTCTCCAAGCTACACAATTAATAAAATCCGCTTCTCTTGTTCCGTCTTGATTTGTTGTGCGACGATTTACCGCTAAAGTAAATCTAGTTTGACTAATTCCACTAGATGTGGTACGCATTTCTGGATCTCTTGTTAGTCTTCCAACTAATACTACTCTATTCATATTTAATCTTACTCCTCGTCTAATTTAACAATTAAATGTCTTAGAACGTTTTCATCAAGTCCAGCTTTACGACTTAATTCTGCTTCTGCTTCTTTTGTTGCTTCAAATTGCATTACAAAATAGTAACCATTCAATTCTTTTTTTATTGCATAAGCAAGTTTCTTTTCGCCAAGTTCTTTATATTCAATTATTTTGCCACCGCATTCTTCAACAATTTTCTTCATGTTTTCTGCAGTTGCTTTTACTTGATCACTTTCCATTGTTGCTTTTACAATAAACATCATTTCATATTTGTTCATTATAACACCTCCTTATGGTCTTTTCGGCTTTATATCCAGTATAAAGCAAGGAGTAAATTTCTTACTCGTTTCATATTATAACATTAAGTTTATAAGAAGTAAACTATTTATTTAAGAGCTCTTTATTTCGTTTTTTGATTAATAAGTATAAAAGAAAAGTAATAATAATACCAGTTATTTCAATCACAATAAATGGTGGAAATTTGCTAACCCACGGATATAGCTCAATAATATTAGCAGGAATTTCACTTGAATATATATAATTCATATCAAAAGCATAATTAAATGGCATCATAATTAAAACTAAACAATTTGTAAAAATGAAAGCTTTGATAATATCTTTAAATTCTATCTTATAATTTAAAGCAAAATATGAAAAGAACGACGCACAAATGAATACATGATGAGATATAAAATATTTCCAAAAATTAAAGTCGTCAAATGTAGATGGCATATCAGGCCATAAAATAGCAGGAATTGGACCAATAAATGATAAAAATAATGTTATTTTTAGCAGTTCATCTTTATTAAATAAGATAGCAAACATAAATATATATCCAGATATAAAACACAATTGAAAAGGAAGATGAATTTTATAATCAAAGTAACCAAAAACATGTGGTGCTATATTATATATAAGCATATTAACAAGCATAATTATAGCAATTATTTTTAAAATTTTTCTCTTTTTGTTTTCGTTTATTTTGGCTATTTCATTTCTTTTTATGTATATAAAAATTAAAACAACAATAACTAAGAGAATACATAAACAATGAATAAAGCCAAATTGTTTGTATGGAATAAACGGATGCTCATTAACAAAGAATTCTCTTATATATTTCATTTTATTTAGTTACATTAAATCTGAAATAACAGATATCTCCATCTTGCATTAAATATTCTTTTCCTTCTAAACGTAGTTTACCGGCTTCTTGGACTGCTTTTTCAGATCCTAGTCTTTCTAAATCTTCATATGACATAACTTCCGCTTTAATAAAACCTCTTTGGAAATCAGTATGAATTATTCCCGCACATTCAGGAGCTTTCATTCCATTTTTAAACGTCCATGCGCGACATTCGTCACTTCCTGAAGTAAAAAACGTTTTTAGTCCTAATAAATCATAGGTTGCTTTAATTAGCATATCTAATCCAGATTCGTTTAAACCTATTTCTTGCATAAATGATTTACGTTCTTCATCATTATACTCTGATAATTCACTTTCTAATTTAGCACACATGATAATTACTTTTGATCCTTCTTTGAACGCATATTCTTCGACTAATTTAGTATATTTATTTTCTCCATTAATTGCATCTTCATCATTAACGTTTGCTACATATATAATCTTTTTTAAAGTTATAAAATTAAAGCCACTAAGACAATTCAATTCCTCTTCTGTATATTCTATATTTCTTAGAGCAATTCCTTGTAAAAGAGTTTCTTGTGATTTTTTTAAAGCTTTTAGCTCTAAGATAGCATTTTTATCTTTAGTAGTTTCAGCTTTTTTTTCTATTTTGTTAATACGTGATTCAACTATTTCTAAATCAGCTAAAATCAACTCTGTGTTTATTATCTCTATATCACGGATTGGATCAATTTTTCCTTCAACATGAGTTATTTCTCCATCTTCAAAACATCTTACTACTTCGACAATAGCATCCACTTCTCTTATATGAGATAAAAATTTATTTCCTAATCCTTCACCTTTAGATGCTCCTTTTACTAAACCGGCTATATCAGTAAATTCAAAAGTCGTTGGTACTAATTTTTTAGGCTTATACATTTCATTTAGAACATCTAAACGATGGTCTGGAACTGTTACAACTCCAACGTTTGGTTCAATTGTTGCAAAAGGATAATTAGCAGCTAGAATATTTTTCTTTGTTATGGCATTAAATAATGTTGATTTACCAACATTAGGTAGACCAACTATACCGGCTTTTAATGACATTTTATACACCTCAATTCATAGTTTATTATATAAAAAAACAATTGAATGTTCAATTGTTTTATGTAGATATAGAACCATTTATTCCTATTGGTATACCTATTAAATACCATCCTACTACTAATAGTAATAATATTGCTCCAACAATTAAAGAATATACTAATTGATATCTTAATGTTCTAAATAAGCTTACTGGATTATCTTGTTGATTATATTTTTCAATATAAGCAATATAAATTGTAAAATAAGCTAATAATGGAGTTAATCCCAACGTAGCACATTCTCCAAATCTAGCGATTACTTGAGCAAATTCAGGACTTAAGCTTCCATTCATAAAAGCTGGAATTGCTGTTGTAGAAATAATTGCCCATTTAGCGACGGATCCTGTTTGAAATAATGAAGAAATTGCACTAATTAAGAACAAAGCAACTATTAGCATAATTCCGCTTAACGAACCGTTTCCTATTATATTAGAAAGAGTAATTGTTAAAACTGTTCCAATATTTGTCTTTTTGAAGACATTAACTAATATTGACCCTAGAAGGATAAGTATTAAAGTACGTCCTGTACCATCTAGAGAGTGTGTTAAATCTTCACAAAAGTCGTTATTATTTTTTATTGTTTTAGCTCCTATACCATAAAATAATCCTAAAATAACAAAGAATATTGTTACAATAAAGACAAAACCATTACTAAAAAAGGAATCATAACTAAATAGTTTATCAATATAAAAATCCTGAGTATAGTCAAGAAGATTTCCAGAGAATGGTAAACCTGGAATTATATTATAAATAAATATTAATAAATAAATAGCACCAGCTATAATAGAGAAAATCAAACCACGATATTCTCTTTTTCCTAGACGTAATTCTTTTTTTTCGTCTTTAAATTCATATTTTTCAACATTATTTACACTTATTCTTTCTGTAATAACAGTAATAACAAATGATACTAGTAAAGCTGCAATAGTCATTATGAAAAAGAAGCACATTGTTCCTAAAGTGTAATTTGAATCAATTGATAAGGCATTAGCTAAAGTATAGCGCATCATTTCACTATCAACTGATGTTAGTAAGATACTAATTCCACTACCACATGTTAAACCAGCATAAACAGCAACGATTCCGAGAATAGGATTACGTCGACCATAACTAAACATTAAAGCAGCTAATGGAATCATTATTACGTATCCTAAATCTCCAGCAATACTCATGATAACACTTATAAATACTAACCAGAATGTAATAGTATATTTTTTGCAATATTTTGTTAAAATGGTAAAAGTCGTTTTGATAAAACCACTTTTTTCCATAATACCAATACCTATTAAGACAATTATTATCATACTTAATGGTGTAAAAGCTGTAAAATTAGAAACTGTTGAGGTAAAAATATATTTAATTCCACTTAAACTCAACAAAGATTCAACACTCTCTGATGTTACAGTATATTCTCCTGTTTCTACATCAATTTTATTGTAAGTTGCTTCAAACCCTATTAGATTTAAAAAACCACTTAGAATAATAGTTATTAAAATAAGGATTAAAAATGTCATAACAGGGTTTAAAGTTATTTTTTCTTTAAACTTGTTCATTTTGTCCTCCAATTACTTTTTTTAATTTTTTTTCGAATTCTAATCGATCCATCATTACTTCTCGATTACAGTTAAGGCATTTTATTTTAATATCTACACCCATTCGCGTAATTTGCCATTTGTTTGTTTGACAAGCATGGGGTTTTCTCATTTCCACAATGTCATTTAACTTGTAGCTATTTTTCATAATGCACCTCCAATTGCGGATATGGAACACTGACATTTTGTTTATTTAATTCAGTTATAATAATACGATTGGCATCTCTTTTCGCTTGCCATTGAGTTTCTCTTTTACACTGGAATTTTATTAAATATTTTATGCAAGATTGTGAAAGTTCATTGATACCTAAGTATGTAGCAGATTCAGGGTCAACGTTTTCTATTTTAGCTATTTTTGGTAATATTTTTTCTTTAATGATTTTTTCCATGGTCGCAACATCTTTTTCATATGGTAGTTGGATATCCATTAGTAAAGCCTGAGATTCTTGTGACAGATTCTTGATTTCTAAAATATTTCGGTTGGCAATAATCATTACTTGACCATTCCAATCCTTTATTTTAGTACTTTTTAAGCCAAATTCTATTACCTCACCTGAAAAGCCATTATAATCAACTATATCACCTACAATAAAATAATTTTCTAAAATAATTCCTATTCCGTTAATAATATCTTTAAATGTATCTTGAAGAGCTAAACCTATAATTGTAGCAGTAATTCCAAGTCCGGCTATCATACCAGCAACATTAACACCATAAATGCTTAAAATTGCAAGTAGAGCGATTATTATTATAATATATTTGGCAATATTTTGAAACAATTTAGTAATTGTCTTTCTTTTTTTCATTTCATATTTATCTTTACCGAAGTTTATAACTTCTTGAAGAATTATTGATGTTGTGCGATATACAAAATAAGCTATTGCTAGTGTTACTACAACGCCGTATACTTCTTTTTTGGTAATTATATTAAAAATCGTTTTTAAAAATTCTATCATTACTCACCATCCATACTAATTCCTAGGATATCAAGAATACGATCTAAATCGTTATCAGAGTCGAATGGAATTTCTATCTTTTTAGAACTTATTTTTACTTTTGTTCCTATCTTTTCACGCATTATTCCTTCATATATAGTGTGTTTGGCGCTGTATTGAGGCTCTCTTTTAATTTTATTCTTTTTTGGTAAATCTTGAGAACTAGTTATTTTTTCTGTTTCGCGAACACTCAATCCTTCTTCAATTATCCTTTTAGCCAAGTTATCTATTTGATTAGAATCACTCAATTTACTAAGGACTCTAGCGTGTCCCATAGATATTTTTCCTTCTTGAACTAGTTTCTTAGTTGATTCCGGTAAAGATAATAAACCTAATATATTAGTAATATAACTACGACTTTTACCAAATTTACGAGCAGCTTCTTCTTGCGTTAAATTGCTAGTTTCAATTATCTTATTAAATGCTTCTGCTTCTTCGATTGGATTTAAGTCTTCTCTTTGAATATTTTCAATCAAGGCGATTTCCATCATTTCTTGATCGCTCATATCACGTATAATAGCAGGAATCGTTTCTTTTCCAGCCATCTTAGAAGCTCTAGTTCGACGTTCACCAGCTATTAGTTCATATCCTTTGATGCTCTTTTTTACAATAATCGGTTGAATTACACCATGTTCTTTTATACTTTCAGCGAATTCACTTAAAGATTTTTCATCAAATTCTTTACGTGGTTGGTAGGGATTACTTCTGATTTCAGTTAATGGTATTTCAACAATATCACTTTCTTTAGTTTCATTAACTATTTTCCTCTCGAAGTTGTCAAAATCAATAACTTCATTAGAAAATAATTGTTCGAGTCCTTTTCCTAAAGCTTTTCTTTTAGTCTCCATTTCGACTAATCACTTCCTTTGCTAGATTTTGATATGCTAAGGTTGCACGACTTGTAGGATCGTAGTCACTTATTGGTTTACCATGACTTGGAGCTTCTACTAGTCTTACTAATCTTGGGATGATTGTATTAAATACTTTGTTTTTGAAATATTTTCTAACTTCTTCGATTACTTCTAAGCCAATGTTAGTTCTTCCGTCAAGCATTGTTAGAAGAACACCTTCAATTCTTAATTCAGGATTCATATTTGATTGAACCATTATAATAGAATTCAGTAATTGTGTTATTCCTTCTAAGGCAAAAAATTCACACTGAACAGGAATGATAACGGAATTACTAGCAACTAAAGCATTCATTGTTGTTATTCCTAAAGATGGTTGACAATCGATTATTATATAATCATATTTATCTTGAACTTCAGAGATAGCGTTTCGAAGTTGTTCGTTTTGATGAAATTCAGAGTTTTCTAGCATATTTTTTACGAATTCGACATCAATTCCAGCTAAATTAATTGTTGAAGGAATTAATGATAAGTTTTTAAATTTGGTTTTTATTATTCCTTCTTTAATAGTACAATTACCAATCATAACATCGTATATATCATTTTTAAAATCCCCATTGTTGAAGCCTAAACCAGTTGAAGCGTTTCCTTGCGGATCTAAATCTATTAATAAAGTCTTTTTACCTTCCTTACCTAGTGCGGCAGCTAAATTAATACTAGTTGTAGTTTTACCAACTCCACCCTTTTGATTAACAAGTGAAATAACTTTTGCCATATATGTACCACCTTTTCATGTATTATTTCTCTTAATAATTTTATCATATATAATATGAAAAGTCATAAATTTTATTAAATAAAAAAAAGAAAACTTAAATTACTCGTTTTCTTTTTTCTTACTTTCTTTTGGTTTATCTTCTTTAGAATTTTTTTCTTCTTGTGATTTTTCTTCTTCTTTTGAATCATTATTTTCAGGTGTTATTTTTCCTGTTTTTACTAATGAGTTGATTTGTTCTTTAGTCAATGTTTCATTTTCCATTAAAGCATCAGCTATTAAAAGAACTAAAGTTTCATGTTTTGCTAATAATTTCTTAGCATCTTTATAACATTCTTCTAGTATTTTACGAACTTCATTATCTATTTCAAGAGCTACTTGATCAGAAAAATCACGTGATTTTGCATAATCTCTACCTAAGAAAACACCTTCTTGTTTTTGCTCTAATTGAATTGGTCCTAAATCACTCATACCATATTCAGTAACCATTGAACGTGCGATTTTAGTTGCACGTTTTAAATCATCTGATGCTCCAGTAGTTATTTCTCCCATGAATGTTTCTTCACTAGCACGACCACCTAACAAACCTGTAATTTGAGCTACTAGTTCGTCTTTAGTCATGATACCAATTTTTTCTTCTTTAGGAAGCATCATTGTATAGCCACCGGCCATACCACGTGGAATAATAGTAATTTTATGAACTTCTTGAGCATCTTGTAATTTTAACCCAATTACTGCATGACCAGCTTCATGGATAGCAACTAATTTCTTTTCTTTTTCGGTAATACGTCTTGAAGTTTTAGCAGGTCCTAATAATACACGGTCTGTTGCTTCATCTATTTCGTCCATTGTAATGGTGTCTTTATCTCTTCTAACCGCTAATAAAGCAGCTTCATTTAATAGATTTTCAAGGTCTGCTCCACTGAATCCTGGAGTACGTTGACTTACGTTTTCTAAATTTACATCAGAAGCAAATACTTTATTACGAGCATGAACTCCTAAAATTTCTTCTCTTTCTTTAGAATCTGGCAAATTAACTGTTACTTGTCTGTCAAAACGTCCTGGTCTTAGTAATGCTGGATCAAGAACGTCTGGTCTATTTGTAGCAGCAATTATTATTATACCTTCATTAGCTCCAAAACCGTCCATCTCAGTTAGCAATTGGTTTAATGTTTGTTCACGTTCATCGTGACCACCACCTAAACCTGTTCCTCTTTGGCGTCCAACAGCATCGATTTCATCAATAAATATTAAACATGGAGCACTTTGTTTAGCTTGTTTAAACATATCTCTAACACGAGATGCACCTACACCTACAAATAGCTCTACGAAGTCAGAACCACTTATATAATAGAATGGAACATTAGCTTCACCGGCAACTGCTTTAGCAAGTAAGGTTTTACCAGTTCCTGGAGGACCAACTAGTAGAACACCTTTTGGAATTCTAGCTCCTAAACGTTGGAATTTTTTTGGATTTTTTAAGAAATCAATTAATTCTTGAACTTCTTCTTTTTCTTCTTTTAAACCAGCAACATCACTGAATCTTGTTTGACCACCATCTTCGCTTAATTTAGCACGACTACGTCCAAAATCCATAGATTTATTATTACCAGCAGCCAACTTAATGAATAAGAAGTAAGCAACAACGGCTAAGATTATGATTGGCAAAATATTTACAACAACGTAAAGGAAATTGCTTGATCCTGGATCTTTATTTGTGTTGTACTCTTTAATATCTTGTTCTTTAGCATAATCTGTTATAGTATTTATTTCTTCACTAATTACTTTACTAGTAAATGACTCTTTGTCGCTATAACCTTCTAGTTTACCTTCAACATAATAAACACTTTCACTACTTTTTGGGGTTATTGTTATCTCAGTTACATTTTCATTTGAAATTTCCTGAATTAATTCACCGGTTGTCAATTCATGAACTTTATAACTATTACCATTTATAGCAAAATATAAGACGAATATAGCCAAAGCAACTAGAACAAATGGTGTCATAGCTATATAATTGTTATTTTTTTTCTTCATATATATCTCCTTCTAATTTTTTTCATAAATTTAATTATACCATAGTATTATATCATAGTTTTCAGTATTTTCTTTATCAAATTTCGATTTTTTTAAACCAGGTAGCCAAACTATCTGATCTTTGCTATCTACAACTATCGGTTGATTATCTCGTTCCTCTTTTGATAATTTACTATTTATATAAATATCTTTTATTTTCTTTGGTTCTTTCATATTTTTCACAATCATTTTATCGCCATTAATACGCGTTCTAACATAAAGAGGGAGATAGATTTCCTTACTATTTAATTTTATGTAATCGTTTGTATTTTTAGCATTAGTTGTTATTCGCGTTATTGATTTACCATTTGGTAAAATCGTATTATCAGTTACAAGAATATGATAATTAGATATTGATGATTGTTTTCTTGTAATTTTCACTTCATTATATGATTTTAAAATCAATAAATTATCAGGCAAATTTATTTCTATATTTGGACGATTACTTTTTATTAAATCTAATATTAAATCAATATGACGATCATTTACTAAATATAGATTTTTTTCGTAATTATCATCTAGAATCTTTTCGATTAATTTAGTTTGAATTAATTCGTCTAAGTTAGAAAAATTTTCAATATTTAATTCTTTATTATGATATCTCTTATTTAATTCGGTATTAACTATTTTATCAACGTAATTATAATATTTGATTAATTCACGACTAAATTTCAAATATTTTAAATGAATATTAGAGTTTTCTTTTTTTAGGAAAGGCAAGATATGGTGACGATATCTATTCCTAGTGTATTTATCTTCTTCGTTTGTTTTATCAGTTACGAATGGGATATTATTTTCATGGTTATATTCAGTAATCATCTCTTTAGTTGTATAAATTAATGGTTTTATTATCTTATAATTCTTTTTAGGAGTTTCAACTTGAAAACCAGAATATCCTTTAAGATTAGAACCACGAGAGATACGCATTAAAATCGTTTCAACTAAGTCATCACCATGATGGGCAGTAAAAAGATACGATGCTTTGTATTTTGTTACTAACTCTTCAAAATATTGATAACGCATCTCGCGAAGTTCTAGTTCATTAAAATTAGATGTTGAACTTTTTTTAGGAAATATTGTTGTTTCGATGAGAACATTTTTGTTATGACAATATTCTTTTAAAAATTCCATCTCTTGAAAACTCTCTTGACGAATATTGTGATTAATATGAGCACATATAACATTTACTTTTTTAGGTAGAGAGAGAACTATATTTAATAAACACATGGAATCTGCTCCACCTGATAAACCTATAATAATAGTATCGTCATTTTTTAATAAACTATTTAAATAAGCAAAAGTTTCTTTCATAGAATCCCTCTTTGTGTGTATTTTATATTATATTATTTCAATAATCAATACTTATTTCATTTTTAATATTGACTTGATAAAAGGCATAACTTCACCATCTAAAACTTTAGAGGCATCATTCATTTCATATGAACTGCGAGTATCTTTTACTAGAGTATATGGTTCTAGAACATAGCTTCTAATTTGACTACCAAAATCGATTCCTGTATTAATTCCTCTAATTGCATCAAGTTCTTTTTGCTTTTTCTCTTGTTCAAGATTAAATAGTTTACTTTTTAAAACTTTCATTGCTTGTTCTTTATTTTGAAGCTGACTTCGTTCATTTTGACATGTTACAACTATTTTACTAGGAAAGTGTGTTATTCGGACTGCTGATGGAGTTGTATTTACTCCTTGTCCACCATGACCACTTGCACAATAAGTATCGATTCTAATATCTTCTTCTTTTATTTCGATGTTAATATTTTGGTCTATTTCAGGTACAACTGATACGGATGCAAATGAAGTATGGCGTCTTTTGTTAGCATCAAAAGGAGAAATACGTACCAAGCGATGAACACCTTTTTCACATTTTAAATATCCGTAAGCATATGGGCCTTTAATATTTAAAGTAACTGATTTTATACCAGCTTCGTCACCAGCTTGTTGCTCCATAATTTCGTATTTAAAACCAATTTTATCACAAAATCTTTGATACATACGAAGAAGCATATTAGCCCAGTCACAGCTTTCAGTTCCACCTGCTCCCGGATGAATTTCAAGATAACAGTTATTATTATCATATTCACCATTTAATAAAGTGTTTATTTCTAAATCATCAATAGTTTTAGTTAAAACTAATAATGATTTTTCTAGTTCTTCTTGAATCTCAAAAGATGGTTCTATTTTTAATAATTCTAATACTTCATCGCTACTTAATAGTTCTTTTTCTACTCTTATGTATTCCGTTGTTTCTTTTTTTAAGTTTGATAAAGTTTGGTTAACTTTATTAGCTTTATCAATATCATCCCAAAAGTTAGGCTTATTCATTTCATTTTCTATTTTAGCTATTTCGTCATTTTTTTTAGCAATGTCAAAGAGACCTCCTGATTGTAGCTAATCTTTCTTTTAATTCTGAAATTTCTTGATTTATTTCTCGTAATTCCATTTATATCACCTTTTTTATTATATCATATACTAAAAAAAGAGAAAATATCGCTTACGAAAAAAACTAGTACTGATTTTATATGTACTAGTTTTTTTATATAAAGAATTTATAACCAACGATGGTGTTTTTTAATATAAAAATGTTTAACTAATTCAGTTAATACTGCATAGACAATCATTAAAACAATGACATAAATATAGAATATAAATGGTAAAGTCGTGAAGTGGAAATCAGCAATATTTTTTAGAATTAATGGTAAAATCATAGAAGTAATAATACACAACGATGTTGATAAAATTAACCATTTGTTAGCTGTTGATTCGATAAACGGAATTTTTTCTGTTCTAATAAAGTGAACAATTATTGTTTGAGATATTACACCTTCAATAAACCATGCTGTTTGAAATAAAATTTGATTTTCGACTGAATTGAAGCCTAAAGCAAACCAGAATATTATGAAGGCAATTAAATCTATTACAGAAGCTGTAATTCCCATAGTATTCATAAATGTTCTTAAGTCACCAGTATCCCATTTATGAGGAATAGATAAGAATTCTTGATCTACATCATCAAAAGGAATTGCTATTTGAGATAAATCATAAAGTAAATCTTGAAGTAAGAATTGAATCGGAACCATCGGTAAAAAAGGTAAACAAATACTAGCTAAGAAAACACTAAAGACGTCTCCAAATGATGCAGATAAAGCCATTTTCATGTATTTCATAATATTTCCATACACTTTTCGGCCTTCGATAACTCCGTCGTATACAACATTCAAACTTTTTTCTAATAGCAAAATATCGCTAGCTTCTTTGGCTATGTCAGTTGCCGAATTAACACTAATACCTACGTCGGCATCAGATAAGGATGGAGCATCGTTTACTCCATCACCCATATAACCTACTACATGACCATTTTCCTTTAAAGTAAGAACTATTCTTTCTTTTTGAATTGGAGTCAACCTTGCAAATACATCAACTTCTTCTACTTTTTTAGAAAGTTCTTCATCATTAAGTCTTTCAATGTCTTCGCCAACTAGTATTTCATCCGTCTTTATTCCACCTTCTAAGCAAATAGTTTTAGTAGCAGCTGGATTATCTCCTGTTAATATTTTAGTTGTTACACCTACTTCTTTTAATTTTTTTAGAATTGTTTTAACTTCTTTTTTAGGTGGATCTAAGAAAGCAATATATCCTAATAAAACCAAATCTTGTTCATCTTTGGGATTAAAGGTATTTTGACCAGTATATTCTTTTTTTTCAGCCAGTGCAATTACTTGCATTCCTTTATTAATTAGTTTTTCAACATCATTTTTTATTTTGGCTTTTATTTCTTCAGTTAATTTTGATATTTTATTTTGATATTTAACTTGTGTGCATTTATTTAAAATTTCTGTAACTGCACCTTTTGTTAGAATTCTTATATTTTCACTATTTTTAACAACAACACTAGCCATACGTCTTTGATAATCAAATGGAATTTCATCTATTTTTTTATAATTTTTTACTTTATTTGGAATATCATGTTTTATAGCATAACTTAATATTGCTCGATCTATAATATTTTTAATACCTGTACTATAGTAACTATTTAAGTAAGCATATTTTAGAATTGTTTCATCTTCATTACCATTAATATTTCGATAGTATTGTAATGTTATTTGGTTTTGAGTTAGTGTTCCTGTTTTATCTGTGCATAATATATCGATTGCTCCAAGATTTTCAATCGCTTCCATGTGTTTTACTAATGTTCTCTTTTTAGCAAGTGATTTAGATCCTTTGGATAAGTTGACATTTACAATCATAGGAAGCATACCAGGAGTTATTCCAACAGCAACTGATATTGCAAAAAATAATGCGTCCATAAAATTATGATGAAGGAGAGAATTTAATATAAAGACTGCTATTGTAATAATAATCATATAGGTTATTAATGTTTTGCTAATTGATTGCATACCAATTTGAAAGTTAGATAGTGGTGGTTTTTCATCCATATTTTGAGACATTTGACCAATATAGGTATTTTTCCCAGTTTGAATAACTACTGCTTTAGCACTACCACTTACAACTGTAGAATTCATTAAACATATATTTTGCATATTTAATACACTATCGGATGAAACGTATTCACTTTTCTTTTCAACTGGTACACTTTCTCCTGTAAATACCGATTGATTAACGAAAAGGTCGTTAGTTTCTAATAGAAGAACATCAGCAGGAATCATAGATCCAGCATTTAATTCGACAACGTCGCCTAAAACAATGTTTTTAGTCTTTATTTCTTTGGTTTGATTGTTTCTTAATACGTTAGCAACAGTATATATTTGTCCTTTTAGTTTTTTGTCAAATTTATATGCCGAATAATCTTGTATTAAACGAATTGTTGTACTAATAAAAGCAAGGACGGCAATAATTAAAGCTCCTAGAACGTCACCTAAAATTAAATTAATCATCGCTAAGATAGCTAAAATATATATAAAAGGATCTTTGTATGATTCTAAAAGAAAATGGTACCATTTCTTTACTTTTTCTTCTTTTATAATATTATATCCATATTCGTTTAGTTTGTTAGTTACGTCATTATCAGTTAATCCATTTATATTTGTTTTTAAATTTGATAATAAATCTTCTTTTGATAATTCAGATAATGATTTATATTTAGTTAATATTTCTTTATCAGAAAATGTTTTTACAGCTTTTTTAATATTTCTAACTTTCATATAATCAACTCCTATTTTTATTATAGCACTTTTGGTATTAGAAGTTTTCTAGATTGAAGGATTATAGTTAAATTATGTCAATAATTATAAGGCAACAAAAAAAGTGTCGATATAAAAATATGACACTTTTAAAGTTGCTTTAAGCGGTTTTACCACACCCAATAAGAAAAGTGACATAGAAAAAGTAGGATTTCTCCTACCAATTTTTTAATTTTTTTTCATTTATTTTAATACTTTTTTATCTTCTGATATTACAATTTCTGTTGCTTTTAATACATCCTCTTTTAGTTCTCCATATTGTGGAGCATTAACATACTGCTTCAAAAAATATACAATGTCATATATAGCTAATCGTTTATATAAATTTTCAGTATGTATCAATTCTGGGTAATACTTTTCAATATAAGACATTATATTTTCATAATCACTCAACTTAGTATATTGTTCATTTTCTTCACTAGCAAATTTCCATGGTTTTCTTATCATCCTATAAAGGATATCAAGTTCAAAATCTTTCGGTGCATATACTGATCTTTCAAAATCAATTAGTTTAATACTACCTTCTTTATAAAAGATGTTATCAAAGTGTAAGTCATTATGTACTAATACAAATTCATCTGACTTTAATAAAGTTGGAAATTTAAGATATGCTTCATTTAATAATGCTAGTTCTTCTACAGTAAATAAATTTAATGTTTTAGCTTTTTCATATAATGTTAAAAATAAATCACTTGTTCTTTTTACCCAATCATAAGGTGTTCCTTTATTACTATGAAATCTTTTCATAGCTTCACATAATTGTTTAATTATTGCTTTTCTTTCTAATTCTTCTAATTTATGCCACACATCATATAAAGACACACCATCTATTTTTTCAAGTATTTCATACATGTAAGGGACATTATCTTTATCAGTACTTGAAAAGTATAATTTTGGAATTAAGTCATTATCCTTATTTGAATTATAAAAATTAATTTCTTTTTTAAACTTTTCTTCATTATTTAAATCAGTACAAATTTTAATAATAAATAAATCATTAACATTATATAAAGTGTTAGTAAAGCCTACATTAATTTTATTAACTGTTGGATTACTTCCAAATAAGGATTCGTTTTGTTTTAAAATGCTCTTGATGGTTTTATCCATAATTATTCACTTCCTTATTTTATCCATTCATCTTTTAGAAGTCCTGTTATATATTCATCTTCAATCTTACCAGAGCCTCTTGATACAAATTTTTGTCTTCTTATACCCTCATCTTTATAACCAAATCTAAGTTGCATTTTATGAGATTTTTCATTGTCTTTGAAATATCCATTTTCTAATCTTCTTAATCCTAACACTTCGAATGCATATTTAATTCTTGCGCCAAAAGCTTCGGTTCCATATCCTTTTCCCCAATATTTTTCACTAATCCAAATTCCACCACCAGCAGTACCATTATGTAAATCTATATTTGTTGACTGTGTACCACCAATAACTTTATCTTCACTTTTTAAAACAATAGCGAAGTTATATAATTTATTATCTAATGATTTATTTATAAAGTGCAATGCATCATCTTTTGTATAAGGATATGGAGCACCCTGTAACCATTTGGTTACATTAATATTATTTAATCCATCTACTATATCATCAGCATCTTCTAAACGATATTGTCTTAATATCAATCTATCAGTTTCTATTATTACTTTATCATCTATAAGTTTTCAACTCCTACTTTATTTTATAATTTTTTTCTGTGTCTACTAAACTTATATTATTACTTACTTCCCATACTTTTCCATTGTTTTCTGTATAGTATTCTATAATTCCATTATTCGATTTAATAATACTAACATCAAATAACCCATCTTCTCTTTGAAAATCTTGTAATAAATAAAACCTACCGTATTCATTTGCAACTTTAATTAAATCTGATTTTTTATACACCTCATCTCCTGCTACTAATTCATCAGGATAATCTTCTTGAGATGTATTATTATGAGGATATATTGATAGTCCATCAAAGTTTAATCCATCTTCTATATGAAAATCAGGATATTCCTCGCTACATGGTGTAATAATTATATGTTTAGACATTAACATTGCACCTGCACTAAATCCAAGTAATATACCATTAAACTTTTTTATATCTTCTAGAATGCCTATACTATCACACAATTCCTTTTGCTTAAATGGATCTCCACCCATTAACATTATAAAACTTGCATTAGCTATCATTTCTTTAGCCTGTTCTTTGGATAAATCAGGTGAAATTATATTTACTTGTTCAAATACGATTCCTACATTTTTAAAATGTTCGGTAAATATTGGTACATACTTTTCTCTTACTTTTTGCATTTTATCTGCTCCACCTGGTACATACACAATACTCTTTTTATCAGCTAATTCAGATTTGAACATTTCTCCTAATCCATGCCCAAAAGCATTATCTATATCAAATCCACTACAATAATATCTAATCATAATAATCACTTCCTACATTATATTATATCATACTTTTTTTGCTTTCTATCTATCCATCATGTATCAATTAAATCTTCCCTTATTTTACATTTTAAAAATATGATGATCTAAAACTGATCTAAAGTCACTTTTTAGATATTTTATAACAAAAGAAAAACTCGCGTTTTCCCTTTATTTATGGGACTTTACGAGTTATTTGCCACAACAGTTCTTATATTCCTTACCACTTCCACATGAAAATTATTTGGTTATATTTTAAGTACATATAGTACAAATAGTATTATGTTTATTTGCTTATTTCATGGGCATTTAGTATATTATATTATTAGTATTATCTATATTATAAATATTACTAATTTTATAATTACGTGGACAAAATGTGGACAAATTCATCTTTTTTCACAACATTTTGTTTCCTAAATGATTATATAACATTTTTATCATTTATACAATATAATGTATTTTTATAAATCACTATTTGCGATAGTTTTTATAAAATAGTTTTTATGCTCTTTTAATTGATTCATTACTTTATTTAAATCTTTTTTTGATGTTTCATCTACTTTCTGTATTAATTGGTAATAGCCTCTAAATTCTCTTTGAGTTATTTCAGAACAATCAGATAAAAGACATGTTATAATTTCTTCTTTTTTAGAACTTTTTAATAAAATAGAAAATAATTCAATCGATAAATTTTTTATATCATAGTCATCAGAATTAAACCCCTTTTTCAAAATTATATATAAATAATTTATGATTTCTTCATTTAATTCTATATATGAGTCTATATTCAATATGCAAAGTAATATTTCTTCAATATTATTCTCATCTAACATTATTAATTCTAAGCATTTGCATAAGAATCCTTCTAGTGATAAATCACCTGAAAGAACTCTAGCACTCATGACATTTATTTTTAATTCATTTAAATTCTTTTCACGAAATAAGGAAAATCCATATTCACTTTTATAATCAATTTTCTCACTCTCTTCAATTAAAAATATTATTTTTTGCTTAATTTCATCACTATAATCTTTTTTTAGCATATGCATAAGTAATTTTATAATTTTTAATTTTTCATAAATAGTTTCGTTTTTAGATAAAAGTATATCTTCTGAAAACAATATAAACTCATCTTCAAAATATGATTTTACTTCTTCATTAAATCTTTCTTTATCAAATATATTTTTCCCAATTCTATAATCATCCATATATTCCGTGCTAACGCTTGGATTTTTTTCATTTTGTTCGTGTCGTTCTTTTAAAATTTTAACAATTTCTTTTATTACTACTAATGTATCTTCATCATTTTCTATTTTATAAATTAGTCCTATTTTTTCTTCTATAGAAAAAATTAACTTATCGTATTTTTTAATCTTAGGCTTATACTTTTTTAACTCCACAATACAATGGGAAATATCGTAATTTATATTTCCTTTATTTTTTAATGAGAAATCAATAATTTTCTTTATCTTTTTAATACCTTTTCTGCCTAAATCATTGATTTTTATCGAGTTAATAATATTTCCAAATGAAGTATAGTAATAAATATGGTTATTTTTAAAACATTTTATTATATAGTCCATTATTTCATTAACTTTATTTATTCTAATCATATTTCTAGAAATAGCATTCAAACATTCAATTTTTGTATAATTTTCAGTGTTTTCTGAATTAAGCAAATTAATAATCTTTTGTTCTAACTCATCAAATTTTTTATCCTCTAAATAATATCCATAAGTTTTAAATATAAAAATAATATGTTTGTCTTTCTCAAATTCGAATAGTGATTTGTTTGAATTAATTAAAATATTTATAAAATCTATATCATTCACAAATCTATATTTCAGTTTTATTTTTTCATACAATGAATTATACCTTTTAAAGTCACCGCTCAAATATAACATTTTTAATGTTAATTTATAGAATTCTCTATCATTGAATGTTTCTGCATACATATACATTACATTGGCAATTAATTGTCTGACTATTTTTAAATGTGTAATGGAGCCATAAAAAATTGTCATGTATATTAAATTTTGTATTTGCGAAAAACATTTATCTAAACCAATGCCAAAATAGGTTGTATATTTTCCTTTATTTTTATTATTAAAAATTGTTTTTTGAACATCCTCATATATTTCCACTTTTACACGATCAATATCAGGATATGATAATTTATGCTTATTTGATTGTAATTTTTTATAATATTTTGTCTCAAATATATTGTGTTTCTCACGACTTTCTAGCAATATATTTCTGCCATCAACACTTACATCGTCAATATACCATGTTGGCAAATCTTTTCTAGCAATTATTTCATCAAATAAATCTGAATATTCTTTATTAGCATTTTTAAAATCATTCTTAAAATAAAATGAATTGGCTTTCCATCTTTTAATAAGTATCGATTTTTCATCGAATTCAAAATCAACTTTTATATTTTCATAAAATTTTTGTATTTCACTTTCTGGAAATGCATTATTTCCAAAAATCCAATCAATTATTTTTTTAGCAAACACTAATTTTTCGCTTGTAAATTCATACTTTTTACTTATTGAGCACGGAAAAAAAGTGTCAACAATATAATTATTCAATTCGTTAAAATTGGCAATATACCTCTTATAAAATTCAGTATAATTATTATGACTAGTTAAACTAGAATAAGTTTCTTCTTCTGATTGATAATAATTATATGTAATATTGACTATTTTATCTCCACTTACAATGTCTCCTCCGACATCCATTGTTCCGTTTTTATTGTTAATTTTATGTTGACTATTTTTTATTTCCATTTACAACATCTCCACCTGCATTAATTGTTGCATTTTTATTATTCATTTTAAATTTTGATATTGTAATATTTCCAATTCCTCCACCAATAAAACCTGCAATCAATGGAATAAATATTTCTGTAATTATTTCTCTAAACGTCATAAACAGACCTCCTTTACGATTTATTATCAATTATACTTTTATACATCTCCATAAGTTTAGCAACACAATCAGTTTCTGTCATCTTTTTCCAATTAAAGCCATATGCATCCATTACAGCTATATCATTCATTTGATGAGCTTTCCTTAGTTCTGGTGGCATCGTCAATTCATCATATAAATCCGCAAGAGAACTATTAGAATATTTATTACGCGCATCTAATATCATTTGTGCTGTTTTTTCAATATTTTTCTTTTTCTCATCAGTTGGAGTTGGCCATGGAAAATTGTTATATACAATTTTAGCTGAATATCTATAATCTGATTTTAATCTTCCGGCTACTGTTCTCATCCACGCCATATGAACATTTGAAGTAAGAACTCCAAAATTATATAAACTTGCAGCTGGTATTACTAAATTAGCATTAGATGCTATAACATCTTTTTGTATAAATCCAATTGGTATATATCTTCTTCTTTCAGAAGAAGTGCTTGGTACTAACAAATATTTACTGTCAGGCTGTCTTATTTCTCCAAATAAATAAGGATATAGAGCAAGCTTTCGAGTTGCTTCACGAGAACTTTGTTCCCTTAAATGTTTTACATTTCTTATTGCCTCCATAATTTCAGGAATATAATTATATTCTTTTGGTGAAACATCTTTTAGCCATAGGCAATATCTTTCTTTATTATTAATAAACTCTTCCGCTCCTAATATTTTCCTAAATAGATTGGTAGCTTTTGGGTACTTTTCGCATATTCTTTCTTTATGTTCTTTAGAATAATTGCTTAGATAACCACCATCATTGGGCATTGATCCAAAATCCATTTTAGGAACATTACATATTGGTATTGTTCTACTATTTACAAAAACACTTGGAGCATCTACTAAATATGCATTAATGTATTCAACTTTATGTTTTCTTTCTTTATCATACAACACTTTTTTGTTTTTTTCTTCATAACTAAAACCAACTATGACACAGTGAACACGTGCTTTTATACTTGCTTCGCTATCCCATATGAATGTTTTATGTGCAAAATTTATCTTTAATCCATTTTCAATTAAATCTTTCCACAACAAACATACTTGTTCTCCTTGACAAATAGAATTAGTTGAAACCAAAGCAGCATGAATTTTTGTATCCAAAATATACTGAGCTGTCTTTTTATACCAACAACCAACATAGTCAATGTTTCCAACGCCTTTTAATCCTCTAAAAATATAAGAAATATCTTGCTTTTGTTGGTTATTCATTAACCTTGCTCCTACAAATGGAGGATTTCCCATAATGTAATTACAGCTTGTTTTTGGTAATACTTCGTTCCAATCTATTCTTAATGCATTTCCTTCGTAAATATTATTATACGATTCCAACGGTAAAAAATCGTTTATATTACTAATTGTTGAAACAATCTTTTTAGTTTCATTCCACATCTGTGCCTCTGCAATCCAAAGTGCTGTTTTAGCGACTTTAACAGCAAAGTCATTTATTTCTATTCCATAAAATTGTTGTATTGAAACTTTAATCGTATCATCTAATTCTAATATCATCATTCCATGAGACATTATATCCAATGCTTCATTTTCTAATCTTCTTAAAGAAAGATATGTTTCTGTTAAAAAATTACCTGACCCACATGCTGGATCAAAAAATGTTAACGATGCTATATAGTTTTGAAATTCAGTCAATTTTTCTATTCTTGTTTTTTCATTTTTATATAATTCTGCTTCATTTAATTTTTCTCTTAAATCGTCTAAAAATAAAGGATCAATTACCTTATGAATATTTTCAACAGAAGTATAATGCATACCACCAGTTCTTCTAGTTTCTGGATTTAAGGTTGATTCAAATACTGCTCCAAATATCGTCGGAGATATTTGCGACCAATCAAAATCATCTGATGCTTTTGCAAGTATTATGTTTCTAATCTCCTGAGTAAATTTTGGAATTTCAATATTTTCGTTTGAGAATAATCCTCCATTTACATAAGGAAACTGATTTAAATCATCTTCTAAATATGGATCTCTTTTATCAAGTGGTGTATCTAATATCTTAAATAATTCTATTAGTGCTTTACGCATTAAATTTAAATCTTCATACTTTGATAAATAATCATGAAAAACTGATCTTCTACCAAATAAGCCAGCATCTTCTGCATAAAGACAAAATACTAATCTAACACATAGTTCATTTAAATCCTTTTGGGATTGTTCATTTTCTAAATTTATATATTGTTTTGAAAGAGCATTATATAGTTTACCTACTAACTCTCCTGCTTTAAACGATAATTCTTCTTCTTTTTTTATATGTTCACTTTTAGCATCAACTAGAAATTGTAATCTATAGTACTCTTTTGGCAAATCTTTAAGTAAAATTTCTTCTGGTTCTCCATTAGGATTATTCATATCATATACTAAAAATGATTTAAAATTGCATGTAACAATCCATCTTGGTCTATCATCATAAGGGAGTTCTGCTGAATATCTTTTAGCTTGTTGAAATGGATTAAGTAAAGACCCGTCTGCTTGTTTAATTGGTTTTCTTAAATCTTTATCAATAGATTTTTGTTCAATTAATACTTTCGTCTTATCAATAAATGCATCTATGAATCCTGTTGCTTTATCGATATGAACAGCGTCTTCAAATTTAATAAATTGCGATACATTTTTGACTTCATAAACATCATTTAATAATTGTAACCAAAATGTTTGAGACTCTCCCTTTTCGTACCCTTTGTCTTTCCACTGTTCTGCAAATAATTTTGCTGCTTTTTTTTGCTCCATATCAGTCATTATAATCAACTCCTTAAATCTATATATAATTATATCATAATACTTCAACTTTTTAGGCACATCAAAAAAAGTTTTAAAATACGTGGCACGTTTTGTTGCTTTAGCAATGAAAGTGGCGATAGTATTTTATTTTTATGAGGCTTTATACCGAAATAAAAATAGCACTAACACTGCCTACAAAAGTTTGTAGTATTGGTGCTATATTTGGATTCCAAAAGATTTATCCTTGGCACACATCGTTATTGGCTCTGCCAATATCGTAGTGTGTTACTAAAATGCCATTTTAGTTTTTCTAAAGTTCAAAGTCATCTTTATTCTTTTCTTTATATAATTTAAAAGGGATGTGTTCATGAAATTCTTTTCTAAATTCTTTTTCTTCATACTTAGGAATATTGAAGTTATGAAATAATTTATAGATAAATTCTATTATAGCTTTTATGATACTTTCTAAATAATCTATTGTTTCAGTTAACCCTTCTATTTGATTTTCTAGTTTTTTATTTCTTAAATGTAGATTTGATAATTCGTTATTTAATGATTTATTCTCTTTGTGTGTTTCTGATAATGTCTCTGAAAATTTTTTCATGCTATTGAAAGTATTAGTTATTTTTGATTGCATTTCTTCTATTTTTTTAGCATCTTTTATAACTTGATTCATACATTCTAATGTTTCTTTTTTTACTTTTACAGATTCTTTATCAAACATGATCGGTTTATTACTTTTAAGTTGTTCTTCTAAATTATTAATAGATTTTTCTAAATTGTTTTCTTTTTTAGTTAGTTCTTTTTCTAAATTTGATGTTATCTTTTTATATTCTTTAACACTTAAATTTTCTACACCACTACCTTTTAAACCTCTTTCTAAATCATAACCATTATCTTTTAACCTTTGATGATATTTGTCTTGTAATTCTGATAAATGTTGTTTATCCCTTATATATTGTTTTTTAGATATTGTATATCTCTCACTATTTGTTCTTCTATCAAATTTCTTTACTAATGGTATTACTACACAGTGTATATGTGGTGTTTTTTCATCCATATGTACTGTGGCATGTAAGATTTGTTCTTTCGTATATCCTAAATCTTGATATACGAATTCCATACAAGTATTTGCCCATTTTTTAACATCTTCTTTGTTCATGTTTTTAAAGAAGTCATTAGTAGCAGTGAATAGCAATTCATCTGCTACTACATTTTTAGAATTATTTAACATTTGATTAAATGTCTTTTTTCTATCTTTTCTTTCTGTCTTTTGTCTTTCATCATGTTCTTTTTTATATTCTAATGTTTTTTCATAAAATCCTTTAACATACTTTGGTTCTAATGGAATTAATTCTATATTGTCTTTGGTATTTTCTATCTTTATATCTGGATTAGAATTATATGCTTTCTTTTCTCTTTTATTATGTGATCCTATTTGTGCTAAGTCTTTTAGTGTATATATTGGTTCACTTCTAAATATTGCATAATTCAAACTCACTTAATCCCTCCTTTTATGTCATATTTAATGGTGTCGGCTATTGTATTTGATTTAATTGTTTGCTCTAAACTATTTATTACTTTTAATTTATTTTCTTCTGTAGAACTTATATAATAATTTCCTGTTGTTTCTATATTTCTATGGCCAAGTAAATCTGCTATATCTCTTAAATCTATCCCATTATTTAAAGTCTTTGTTGCATAGCTTCCTCTAAGGTCATAGAATCTACAATCAATATTTAGTTCATTTTTTATTATTTTGTAAGGATATTTAGTAATATCTGTTCCTACATATGTTCCATCTTCTCTAGTAAATACTAGATTTATTTTTTTCTCATTTTGTTTGTTGATAACTATTCTTTTATCAACAATTTTTCCATATTCATTTATTACATCTTCTAAATGATAATATTTATAGTCATCTGCATATAATTCTTTTAATTGTTCTTGATATTTTTTATAGTTTGATAAAGCTTGTTTTAATGTATTACATATATTAACTTTTCTTTTACTATTTTCTGTTTTAGTTGTTCCTAAATACCATCTTCCTAAAATATCTTTTGGTTTATCATAAACATTATGTTGAATATTTATTATACCTTTTTTTAAATCTATATCTTCCCATGTTAGAGCAAATACCTCTCCTGTTCTCATTCCTGTATAACAAGTTGTTAAGAATGCACATGTAAATGTATAATTATTTTTAAATCTTTTTAAAATTCTATCTATTTCTTCTTGTGTATATAAATGTTTAATATCTTTTTGTTCTTTTGTTATTTTAGGTAACCTTATTGTTAATGCTGGATTATATTTTATAAATCCATATATATTTGTAGCATCCCTAAATGAACCTTTAACTACTTTTAAAATATTTTTGAAATATGCTTTTGATAAGTTATTTTCATTTACTAGTTCAGTTATAAAATTATTTAAAGATACACTAGTTATAGTTGATAATTTATAATGACCTATTTTAGGTTTTATATATTTTTTTATAAGTATTTTATATGTTTGAATCGTATTATATTTTAAGTTTACTTGGCAATAGTTTTCTATCCAATAATCTAGATAATCGCTATAAGACATATTACATGTTTTAAATGGTGTTCCTGCAGTTAGATATTCATTATAAGCTGTAGTTCCAGCTTCATAAGCCTCATTCTTACTCATAAAGCCGGATTTACTAAGCCATTGTCTTTTACCTTCTATTTGTGCTATTTCTATTCTATATTCGTAATACTTACCTCTTTTTCTTATACTTATTTTTCCCATTAATTATTTTTATCTTCCATTACTAACTTTTTTATATTATTTAAGTCAGATAGATCATTACCCTCATTTATTATTAGAAAGTTTTCTAATGTCTTTTTTAATACTTTTATACTTCCTAATTTAATAGCTGGTAAGTATCCTTTATTTATCAATGAATAAATATAGTTTGGGCTTGAATGTAAAATAGTTGCAACTTCTTGAACTGTGTATATTAAACTATTATTCATCAGAATCACCATTGCTAAACTCTGCAAGTAATTCTTCCATCTCTTTTATTTCTTCTGGTGAAGCTTTTTGAGTGATTATCGGTTTACCATGCCAGTATTCTATTCCATCTTTTTTACCAAACATAGGGTTACCATTTTCAGATATATTATATTTAATATTATTTTTATAATTATATCTTTTATTATTATATTCTGATGTATATCCTACATTATCTTGTTCCGCTATCCTATTAGGATTAGAATATTCATCCCATACGTTATTGACTAAATATATGGTTCTTTGAGATTTGTTTTTGCCTGATTTATCATATAAACACTTGATATATCCATATTGTCTTAGATGTCTAATATGTTTTGAAACTGTATCTTCTCTTATTCCATACATATCAGCTAATGCTTTATTTGATATCCAAGCATAGCCTTCCTTTTTGCATAATGCTGTAATTCGTTCTGCAATCAATTTTTCTTCTGCCGTTAAATCTTTTGTACTATAGATTTCACTAGGCATAATTGCGTATATTGTTATATGCTCTTCTTTCATTTTAGTTCACTTCCTTTTCTATAAGATTTGAACTAAGGCCTTTGTTCAATATCATTATCTAATAGATTGGATATTTAAACCATGCGAAAAAACTCCATAGATTGTCCTATGAAGTTCTAAATTTACTCCGAAATTTCTCCGACTAACAAGAAAAAGTTTTAATCATATTTTTATCAATATATTTCAGCATAATTTCTCTCATACTTTTATCCATATCTTCTTCTATTGTAAGTCCTAATTGTATAGCCATTTTTATATAAGCACTTTTCTTTGAAAGATAGTATTTATCTTTGTGGATTCCATTATAGGCACAAAAAGATTCATCTTTATATTCTTGAGTATTTGCTAATTCAAAATTATATATAATAAACCTTTCTATTTCATCTAGGTTATTATATGAATCTTTAATTCTTTTTATAAGTAATTCACATAGCTCTATTGAATTTCTATAGTCCGTCTTTGTAAAATATTTAAATGTCGTATCATCTTTAATACGAGTATTAGAAAATGGTCTTTTTTGAAATTCAGGATCTTCTAGTATAACCATTTTTAAATTATCATCTATTTCATATTTTAAAAATTCTTGATATGCTACTTGATAAAAATAGTTATCAGTCAATGTTTCTATTATCTTTTTTACATCCTTCATAACTTTTTTATGATCATATTCTTGAATAATATCTATGGGTAACGGTCTTTGTACTTCTAATAATTCTACCATTAAATTTTGTTCTTTATCGTACTTTATCATACAAACCCTCCTACAAAAAAAGAGAGCGAAAACCACTAGGGCTTTAACACTCTCTTGAAAGTAAATCTAAATATAAGTAATACGAAATATTCGCCATATAATCGCCTCACAGTTAAATTTATTGGTATATATGTTATCATAATTTAAAATTAATGCAATAGTTTTTAATTAAAAAACAAAAAAATGCCTGAGGGGCAGCGTACTTAACATACGCTTAGCTTTTAGCTACCTACCTCAGGTCTTGTAAGAACATTCTAACACAAGCCATGGCAAATGTCAATTGTTCCCATTAATATTATATTCAATTTTTTCAATTCTACCCTTAATTTTTCTACCAGGAAATAAACTAACTCTAAAATTCTTTCCCTTTAAGCTAGGCAATACTCTTTCTACAATTTTTCTATCCTTATATGAATTATAGAATGTATTGACAATTAAATCAGCTAATTGTATTCCATAATTAAACGCTGAATCGTAGTAAGTTACTTTAAAATCAAAATTACTTAAACAAAACTCTGTCTTTAAATATGTTTCTAGGTTATTTAAATCTCCAACCCTAATATTCCTATTATCTATACTTATTATAAACTCAATATTTTCGTTTATTTGATTTAAATTCAGTAAAGGAATAATACAATCTTTAAAAACTAATTTAACTGCATAGTTAAAAAATATATTAGATTCAACAACTTCTTTTCTCATTTGATTTTTATCAAATACTTTTACTGTTCCATAAAAAGTATCTATATCTTGAATTTCATTAAAAATATTTATTTTATCGTCATCACTCATATCATAAGATTTTATTTCTTTATCTAAAGAAATACTTTTTTCTTCTTTCATTTTTTTATTAATCTTTTTATACTTTGAAGTGATTTTATTTTTATCTTCTGCAAAAGTAAAATATCCGCCTACTGCAAAATACTTTGTAGGACTATTCTTATGTATTGATCCGCTTTCATCTAAGTAAACAAATATCTTCATGTTTTCACATCCTTACATTTTGTAAACGACTCTATTATATCACATTTATTAATCAAAATAATCTATTTCTTTTATTTTTGGAATATCTAATGAGTTGGTATAATTTTCAAACCTATTTACTGTATCAGTTTCCATTTTTTCAGTTACCCTTACATAAATGTTATAAGTTGTTTGAATTGTAGAATGTCCTAATCTTTTAGATACTGCTTTTATATCCGCACCATTTTCTATTAATCTAGTTGCATGTGTGTCTCTAAAATCATGAAATCTACAAGGTATCCCTAATTCATAATTAATCACTTTAAAAGCATGTCTTACTGTTTCTGTTCCTCTAAATTGTCCATTTGGTTTAACAAATATTAGTTGAGCTTCTTTTAAATTCAATTCTAATTCTACTTTTGCATCTACTATTTTAATTTCTTCTCTTTTGGTATATTCGTTTATAACTTTCTTTTCGTAATGTTTTAAGTAACTATCTCCATAAAATTTCTTATATTCTTCTTGTTCTTTTTTATATTCTTTTAATGCTTTAACTAAAGTATCTCCAATTGATATAGTTCTATTAGATTGAGGATTTTTACAAGAACCATAAAACCAGTTTTCCACAGAATGTCCTTTTGATATTACGTATTTTTTAGGTAATCCATCTTTGTTCTTTTTGATAATATTTTTATTAACAGTTAATGTTTTCTTTTCAAAATCTATACAATCCCAAGTTAAACCAAAAACTTCTGATACTCTAAGCCCTGTGTAATATGCTGTTAGAAAAGAATAATATATGTAGTGCACATCTTTAAATCTATCTAGTATTCTTTCTATTTCTTCTTGTGTAAATATATGAGCTGGATCTCCACATACAACTTCATATCTTGGAATATGTACTCTTTCTGCAGGATTATCGTTAATAAAATTAACTGTATAACAAGCATATTTTAAAGAACCTTTAATTGTTTTTAATATACCTTTTAAGTACCATTTAGATAAATTCTTTTCAACATATAAATCATTTATAAATTCTTGTAACATTTGTGAATCTAGTTGAGATAATTTATACATACCAAGTCTTGGTTTTAAATATAACTTAATAATATTTAGATAGGTAACTATTGTTGAATATTTTAAATTAAAGTTACAATAATTATCTATCCAATAATCAAGATAGTCTGCATAGGACATATCTTTTTGTTTTTGTTTTTTTCCACATTGATAATATTCATTATAAGCTATTGCCCCTTCATGTAATGCTTCTTGTCTTGTTTTAAATCCAGATTTTGTTAACCACTTTCTTACTCCATCAATTGATGCTATTTCAATTCGGTATTCATATACCTTACCACGTTTTCTTACGCTTACCATTTTTTATACCTCTTTCCTAAATTTTGGTAAACAAAAAAGCCATCAAATTTGATGACTTTATCCAACATGTTTGTCCACATTAATATACTAAATTTTTATATAAATCATGATTTTTTGTCCACAATGTTTAATTTACGTGGACAAAATGTGGACAAGTAGCCTTTTTTTGAGTTTTTTTACGTGGACAAAATCCTCGCAAACCCTTTATTAATCACTATTTACCGCAACACTGTTTATATTTCTTCCCTGAGCCACATGGACAAGGATCGTTACGACCTATTCTTTTATCATTTTTAATAGGTGTTCCTTTTGTTTTTAAATGTGTATCATGAACTATTTTATTATTTCTTTGTTCTTTTCTTTCAGTATTTTGTCTTACTTCAGCTTTTAATAAGAAGATAGATATTCTTGATTCAATACTACTCATTAGTTCGTCGAACAATTCATAACCTTCCATTGTATAAGCCTGTAGAGGGTTAGTTTGACCATAACCACGAAGACCAATACCTTCTCTTAAATGTTCCATTGCTCCGATGTGATCAACCCATGCTTCATCTATAACTCTTAGAGCAATAGCTTTTTCAAATTCATTTATAATTTCTTTTGGTACATTTTTAGTCTTTTCTTGATAATCTTCTTTAACTTTAGCAGTTAAATATTCTTTAATTTCTGATTCATCTTTCATATCTTCAATTTCTGATTCTTTTAACTTAGTTGTTTTAATTAGATTTGTATTTAAATATTCGATGATTTCAGATTTATCTTCTTTTGTTAAATAACCTTCTGGTTCAATATGACTATCTACTAAATTAGCAATATTACTATCAAATGTAGCTTGTGTTCTTTCAGAAATTGATTCTTGGTCTAAGATTTCATTTCTTCTTGAATAGATAATTTCTCTTTGTTCATTCATTACGTTATCATAGTCTAGTAATGATTTACGCATGTCATAGTTATTTCCTTCAACTTTTTTCTGAGCTGTTTCGATACTCTTAGTGAATGTTTTAGAACGGATAGCTTGCTCGTCTGTGAAGCCAACTTTAATTAACATTTGTTTTATTTTATCAGTTCCGAAACGTCTCATTAGATCATCATCAAACGAAACAAAGAATTGAGACATTCCTGGATCTCCTTGACGACCTGAACGTCCACGTAATTGGTTATCAATACGACGTGATTCATGTCTTTCTGTACCTATTACACATAAACCACCTAATTCTCTTACTCCTTCGCCTAATTTAATATCGGTTCCACGTCCAGCCATATTAGTAGCTATTGTAATAGCACCTTTTTCTCCAGCTTTAGCAATAATTTCAGCTTCTCTTTCGTGATTTTTAGCATTTAATACTTCATGCTTTAAGCCTTCTTTTTTTAGCATATTACTTAATTTTTCATTGTTTTCAACTGATATAGTACCTACTAATATAGGTTGCCCAGTTTCATGAATTTCTTTTATTTTTCTAACAATTGCAGCAAACTTTCCTTTTTCTGTTGCATAAACTAAATCAGGTAAATCTTCTCTTATAACTGGTTTATTAGTTGGTATTTGAATAACATACATGTTATAAATATCTCTAAATTCTTCTTCTTCTGTTTTAGCTGTTCCTGTCATACCAGATAATTTATTGTACATTCTAAATAAGTTTTGGAATGTAATTGTAGCCATAGTCTTAGTTTCTTCATTAATCTTAACATTTTCTTTAGCTTCTATAGCTTGATGTAAGCCATCACTAAATTGACGACCATGCATTAAACGGCCAGTAAATTGATCGACAATTATTATTGCTCCATCTTCAACAACATAATCAACATCTTTTTTAAAACCATAATTAGCTTTTAATGCCTGATTTAAATGATGAACTAATACAGCATTTTCTAAATCATACAAATTTTTTAAATGAAATGTTTTTTCAATTTTTTCAACACCACTATCTGTAAGAGAGACACTTTTTGTTTTTTCATCAATTGTATAATCTTCTTCGTCTAATCTCTTTACAGCACGATCTGTAGAAGTATATAAATCTTTTGAATCAAATTTTCCACCAGATATTATAAGTGGTGTTCTTGCTTCATCAATTAAGATAGAGTCAACTTCATCGACAATACAAAAATTAAGTGGTCTTTGAACTCTGTCAGAAGCTCTTACTACCATATTATCTCTTAAGTAATCGAAACCTATTTCATTATTTGTTGAATATAAAACATCACAATTATAGGCTGCTCTTTTTTGTTCTGGAGACATTTCACGCATATTAAGTCCAACTGTTAAACCTAAAAATCTAAAAATGTTACCCATCCACTCAGAGTCACGTTTAGCCAAGAATTCGTTTACTGTAACGATATGAACACCTTTTCCAGTTAAGGCATTTAAATAAGTTGGCATTGTTTCTGTTAAAGTTTTTCCTTCACCAGTTTTCATTTCAGCAATATTACCATAATGAATAGCTAAACCACCAAGAATTTGAACATAATATGGTTTTTCACCAATAACACGATAAGCAGCTTCTCTTACAACAGCAAAAGCTGGGACAACTAAATCTTCTAAATCTTTACCATTTTCTAAAGCTTCTTTAAATTCACCAGTTTTGGCTTTTAGCTCTTCATCGCTTAATGATGCCATTTCTTCACTTAAATCTTCTATTTGATTAGCTATTTTTTCAAACCTTTTTAATTCTTTATATTCTGAGTCTATTAATTTTCTAAAAAATCCCATTGCGCATTCCTCCACGTTTTATTATAACAAAAATAAATAAAGTATAAAACTCTTTTGTTTTACTTTCTTTGTGTATTTATTATTGTAAGTTATTTTGATAATAAATTCAACATAAATCGGATTTTATTACGGATGTTTTCATGCATAAGAAAAAGGACTTACGTCCTATTTCATATTAATTATTCCATAATTGCCATCTTTTCTTTTATAAAGAACAGACACGCACTCTTCATCAATATTTTTAAATACGAAGAAATCATGATTTAATAGTTCGATTTGTAACATTGCTTCTTCTTCATCCATCGGTTTCATTGAAATATTCTTTCTTTTGACGATGGTACTTGCATTTTCCTCTTCACTTTCTTCTTGTTCATAATCGAAATTAAATTCTACTGATTCGATATTTTTGTATTTTCTATTTAATCGATCTTTATTTTTTCTTATTTGTCTTTCTAGTTTAGCAACTACTAAATCAACTGCTGCATAAAAGTCTTCATTAGATTCTTCAGCTCTTAGCGTAAATCTCTTAGTCAAAGCAGTGACTTCAATAATTTGTTCTAAACCTTTTATTCTTACAAGGACATTTGTATTTATCTCTTCTGGATTTTCAAAATATTTATCCAACTTAGATAATTTTTCTGTTATGTAAGCTTTCATTGATTGAGTTATTGTAACTTTCTCGCCACGAACATTTAATTTCATATTCATCATCCTCCGTACTTATATTATACCATATAATTAACTTTTTGCTATATTATTGTAACAATTGTCGTATAGGTACTTTTTCTGGATAGGAATAGATATATATTTTTGTTTCCAATTCTTTCTCTATATAAGAGGCTAAGTCTTTTAAGCCTTTATTTTTACCAAAAATAATTATTAAATCTGAATCTATTATAGAAGTTAATTCTTTTAAATATAAAAGAAGAATTTCTTCTAATTTATTAAAGTAAATGTTTATATTATAAACATTCTGTTGATAATATATTTTGATTATTTTTGGGGAAATATTTACATATATTTTATTTCTATTCATTTTTAAGATTGAATTTATATTTTTAAAAATTATTTTATTAAAAGATAGATCTTTAAATAGTGTTTCTAAGTAATTAATATATGATATAGGATACGAATTGTCGATAATGATTTGAATATTATCTGTTAGTAAGCTATTATTTATTTTTTCAGAATTGATAATGAAAGTAAATTCTTTTATAAATAAATCGTTGTTAATAATTATAAAGTTATCAACAGACTTTAATTTGTAGTTCGTTATCTTTTTATGATGAAGAATATTTAGTCCATCACTTGTTATATCTATAGTTATGGTTTCTCTTTTCATTAATCATTATATAGTTCTTCAGGATTAATTAAAGTTCCGTCTTTATATAATTCAAAATGAAGACAATTATCTTGTTCATTTTCTAACTTATTTGAACCACTTTTAGCTATAACATCACCTTGTTTTACTTGATCTCCTATTTTTACTTGAACATCTTTAATGCTTTGATATATTGAAACAATATTGTTACTATGTTCTATTTCAATAATATTACCAAGTATTTCATCTTCTTTTACTGATGTTACTTTACCATCAAGAATAGAGATTATATCGAATTCTTTTGAAGATGAATATAAGATTCCTGTATTTGGCATATAGATGTTTTCATATCTAATTAGAGATTGTTGTTGCTTAGATTCTTCATCTTCTTCTAAATAGAAATATTTGCTGATTTTTACATCTTGACTATTATATGGTTTTGATATTGAACTTTCTATTTCTTGTTGTACTTCAATTGTATTATCAATTAGAGCATCTGTTACATAAGTATCTTCTGGTACTAAGTCATAGTTTAATACTCTTCCTAATATATAATATAGTATTAGTGCTCCAATTAAGACGATTATTCCAAGTGTTGGAATAACCCAATCTTTTAATTTTTTTCTTGTCATTTTTTTCCAACCTTTCTAACTATAAGTTTGGACAATAAAAAAAGAAATATACCTAAATACTAGAAATTTCAATATTTTGATAATAGTATTTTAATATTTCTTCATAGTTATATCCTTCTTTGGCCATGTTGTTTGCTCCATATTGGCTCATACCAACGCCATGACCATATCCTTTTGTTAAAATTTCAATAGTTGAACCTTTATCAGTTATAGTAAAATCAGTTGAACGCAATGATAGTTTTTCTCTTATTTCAAGACCAGTAAATTTTTGATTATTGATTGTTATTTGAGATACTCTTTTTGATTGGTCTTTAATAATATTAGAAATAATTATATTTTGACAATTGATATTTAGTTTTTGACAAAACTCTTTTCGAGAAATTGTTGTTATTTTTTCGTTATCTTCATCAAATGGAGATGGAATAATATTGAGATAATCATTATTTTCGTTGAAAACATTTAGTGATGATTCTGTATAACCATTACTCATAGAATAATAGTATGCCTTGATTGGTTGATTGTCATAATACATTATTAAATCTTTTGTTTCTTCGACACAATCTTTTATACGATTAAAATATTCTTTGTATTTATCTTGCCATTTTTCTTGCATTTGACTTGATGTTAAATAAACTTGATCATCTATAGTATTAGTAATAGTATTTTCATTTTGAAAGTGGTTTATAGCATAGGTTCGTGAAGCTATTGCTTGAGCTTTTAGAGCTTCTTTTTCGAATAAAGCTGGCATTTCACCAGCTACTACACCGATTACATATTCTTCTAAATTAAGCTCTAATATAGACTCTTCAGTTTTTACTTTGATCTGTAATTCTTTTTTTGGTTCTTCTGAAGGCATAATAAAATTAGTTTCTCGAAAAAAGAAACTAATTATAGTAATTGGAATAAGAATAATAACAAGATATATCATTTTTCTATTCAAGAATATCAACCCTTTATAAAGCTGGTTAAATCAACAAAATCGGTTATAAAATTAGTTAATAAGTAACTTAGAGATACACTTAATAACAAAACTAAAATTCGTGCTTCAAGTGCTTTGTTTTTCTTTATAAAACCATCAAAGTTTATACCTGATATAGCAAAGATACTTAAAAACAAAGTTATAACATAAATAATCGCTTTATAATTCATTATATGTTCCTCTTTCATAATCTATGATTTTTTGAACACGTCGATGATGTTTTTCTTCTTCTGAAGGAGATGTTGTCAGAAAAGTTCTAATCATTTCTATTATTTCTTGAAGGTCTTGTTTATAGCTAAGAGCAATAATGTTAGCATTGTTATGACTACGAGCTAAAAAGGCTTGATCTAAATTAGAACAATGAGCACACCTTATCCCTTTCACTTTATTAGCAGCAATACTCATACCTATTCCAGTTCCACATAGAAGAATACCAAATTCAGCTTCTTTATTTACTATTGAATTAGCTACTTTAAAAGCAAAATCTGGATAGTCATCTGTGCTAGTATTAACAGGACTTTTATCAAGAAATTCGTATTCATTTAAAATTTTTATTATTTCTTTTTTTTGTTCTACACCATTATGATCTGTGGCAATTGCTATTTTCATATTATTCTTCTCCTTTTTTATTCATAGCTTTTTCAAAACGAGGTAATAATCCGATTCCATCAGTACGATGTGGTGGTAATTGATATAAATCGTGACCTGGGAATTCGTTTCCTTCGATTAGAAATGGATCTTTAGGTCCTAAGCAAACATCCCAACCAACATACCCAACTTCAGGAACTTCTTTTGATGCTTGAATAACAAAACGTTTTATTCTTGGCCATTTAGGAATTTTAAACCATAAAATTGGTTCGTTTGTAAGAGGATGCTTTTCATAAATGTTCATTTTTTTGTCTATAGCTAAATAATCAATAATACCTGTTTCAATATTAATTGGAGCTACTAAGCCTCCATGATTAAAATTATCAACTACGTTGTTGTTATTACCAATACGGAGAAAGGCTGCTACTATTTCATTATTTAAAGTAACAATTCTTATTGTATTAATGGAAGATGGATGTAATTTAGATATTTCATCGCATTGAATAGCTACTTCTTCAACTAAGTATCTTTTAGTTTCTAATAAATTTTGATATATTTTTTTTAAATTTTGAGAATTGGTTTTAAATATTTCAACTCCTTTACCACAACTTTCTGATAAAGGCTTAACTAGTATTTCGTGATGTTTTTGACAAAATTTTTTAAATTCTTCAAAGTTTTCGGGACTATCTTTTACTTCCATCCAATCGCGAAGTAAATATTTATTAAATTTTTTATTAAAAACTATTTTGTCACTAAAGTATTTTGTGAAAGCTGGGTTATTATATCTTTTAACTATACTATTATTAATTCCTCTTGTTATAATTGTTTTTCGTTGTTTTTCAGTTAAATCATACATTTCATATAATTTATAGTCCATATATCCTGCTTGATATTTTAGACCACAATAAATAATATCTAAAAAAATCGATATTTTATTTTTATTAGTTTTTTTATTTATTTCATCAATTGTATCGAACATTTTTCGATAATTCATACCTTTTATTCTTTTAAATAAATAACTAATTTTACCCATATATATCACCTATTTAATAGTATATCATATATTAAACGATTTTAAAAAGAATGATTATAAAACAAAAAAAATGCTTATTAAGCATTTTCTTGATCATAACCGAATTTTTTATTGAATTTTTCAACAGCTCCAGTTTTCTTTGCTTTACCTTGCTTTCCAGTATAGAATGGATGACATTCATTACATACTTCAACATGGATTTCATCTTTTGTTGATTTAGTCATAAATGTTGCTCCACAAGCACAAGTAACTTTGCAATCTTTCATTTCTGGATGAATATTTTTTTTCATTTTTATTCTCCTTCCGCCATGTCTAATATTTTAAGACATAGTAATTTTCTTCGTCTTATGTATTATATCATAAGAATTGAACTATTCAAGTATTAAAATCAGCTTTTTTTAAAAATTGATATTATTTTTCCAACTAGATATACAATTTTATCACTATTTTTATTGGCTATATCTTTAAATATGGCTTTACCACCAACAGTTAAAGAAGATATAATCGCAGTAACTAAGATAGTTGTTATAGTTGTAGGAAATGGAAAAATACCGGCTAAACCAATTGTTAATACTGCTCCTAAACTACCACTTATTATTCCACAAATATCACCAATAACATCATTACAAATAGATGATACTTGGGATGCATTTTTTAATAGTGAAATTGCTTCTTTAGCACCTTTTAGTTTTTTTGTAGCTTTTGCATGTAGATTTGCTTCTTTGCTTGTTAATACAGCGACTCCTATCATATCGAAGATAATTCCTATCATAATAACAACGATTAAAATAATTGTTAAAATTATCATATTAAATTTATCAGCAATTGTCGTAGATATACTACTAAAAATAATTGATAGGATAAAAGATAATAAAAAAGCTTTATATATCCAGTTAATATTATTTTTCATATTAACTCTCCTTATAAAGCATAGTATATATGGTAATATTATAAATTAATTTTACGGCTTTGGTCGAGTTGAATTTCTCTAATTTTTACCATCGATTACTCTTTGGCGATTTCTCTTTAAAAAAACTAATCATTCGTTACCGGTATGATTACTCGATTACCACTTAGTCCGCACCTCAAACCTTATAATACATACACCCTAGAGAATTTCTCAGACACATAGTGATTATTCTTATCTGCTTTTGCAATTATATTTTCAATTTCTATCCCATATAACCACTCACAGCATGCACTGTTGGATCTTTTTCACTGACGAGATGAAAGGATTTTTCTATATGCCATTATAGAATTTCCTTAAACCTTAAATTATATATTCACCCGAATCTGGGCGAAACAAGCAAATATACAAAGTGTCATTTAGTACAATTGGTAGATTTTTAGCCCTACCTTCAAATAATGTATGTGACTAGGATAATGCACCACAACATGTATAAGATTTTATCAAAACTTATAAAATTTGTCAATTTTATAAAAAAAGAGGATTAATCCTCTATTATGTTTATATCTGCTCCAACATTTTGAAGTTTTTCAACAATATTTTCATAACCACGTAAAATGTGATCGATTTCATTAACTGTCGATTGCCCTTTAGCAATTAGACCGGCAATAACCATGGCTGCTCCTGCTCTTAAATCAGTAGCAACTACTTCTTCTCCTTTTAAAGGAGTTGGTCCAACGATAATAGCTGTTCGATCATTAATTCGAATATTTGCTCCCATTTTTTGAAGATATTTAACATGACCCATTCTATTTTCATAAATTGTTTCTTCAAAAATAGACATTCCGTTTGCTTGAGTTAATAAAACACTCATTGGCTGCCCTAAATCGGTAGCAAATCCTGGAAAGACTAATGTTTTGACATTTATTGGTTTATAAGTATCTGGATGATTAATAATAATAGAATTATCATCAACATCTAAGTCGACACCCATTTCTTTTAACTTGCTTAATAGAGCATCAATATGATCTTCAATTATTCCCGAGATTTTTAGATTTTTACCTAATAAAGCTCCTATTATAGTATATGTTCCTGCTTCAATACGATCTGGAATAACATCTATTACACCAGAACTTAAATGGTTAACACCTTCAATTTTTATTTCACTAGTACCAGCACCACTAATTTTAGCTCCCATATTATTTAATAATGAAGCTATGTTTACTATTTCAGGTTCTTTAGCAGCATTTGATATATATGTTGTTCCTTCGGCTTTTACAGCGGCTAACATTATATTTATAGTTGCTCCAACTGAAGCAAAATCGAGGTATATTCTTGCTCCTTTTAATTTTTCAGCTTTAAATGTATATTTATTTCCTTCAATTGTTACTTCAGCACCTAGTTTTTTGAAACCATTAATATGGAAATCAATTGGACGTGAGCCAATATTACATCCACCTGGAAAATATATTTCAGCATAATGAAATTTACTTAGTAACGCTCCCATAAAATAATATGAAGCACGCAATTTTTTACTTAAATTTTCAGGTACAACTTTATTTTCTATTTTACTTGTATCAATTTTCATTACTTCATCTTTATATTCTACTTTACCATTAAGCAATTCTATAATATCAATTAAAGCTATAGTATCGGAGATGTTAGGAACATTATATAAAGTTACATTATCATCTGATAATATTGCAGCTGGTATTAAAGCGACAACACTGTTTTTGGCACCACTTATTTTTATTTCGCCAGTCAATTCATGTTGACCGTTAATTATTAATTTTTTCATATTATCACACTCATACTTCTTTTTTATATATAATTAGTCATTTTTAATATATAATCAACTTTTTACTTTGTCAATTTGATATATTATTTCTTTACATTTATGATGTTAATTTAGAAATGATTTCATAAAAATATGATTTATATTCGACATCGGAATAATCTTCACTCTTAGATTCGAGAAGACATAATGGTGGATACATAACACACCACCAATTATTTCCTGCTCCTTCACCTAGAGATATTACTAATGATTCGTATTCTCCTTCTTCGTATGTTATACCCTTGTAATTTTTTTCAGGAAAATAATTTAAACCGTAGTTTATACTGTATGGTATATTATATTGTTCAATGGTTTCTTTTATGATATTTTCATTCGCTTTAATAATTTGTTCCGTTTCTTCAGGAGATGTAGAGTTTTCTAGTAAAGTGAATAAATTTTGCTCTAAATCTTTTTTTATAAGAAGTTTTGTTCCTTGATCAATGTTGCTATTACTGTTTGCAATTATTCGAAAACGAACGGAATTTTCAGGAAGAAGAGAATCTTTTGAGTTATAAAGATAAAAAGTTAAAACTATTATAATCAACATAATGTATATTATTTTTTTCATTAAAAAATCACCTAATCTAATGATGGGTGATTATTCTTTTTTTTATTCATTGGTTATAAAAATAAAACGATTGAATTTTCGTAAATCTTTCTCAATAGATATACGAGCAGTTGGAAAATATTTAATGGCGATATTATAAATATCTTCTCCTTGTTCTTCTCCTATTTCAAAAGCAATTAAGTATTTATTTTCTAGATATTGAGATGCCTTACTTAGTATTTCTTCGTAGAAATATAAACCATTATGAGGAGCATATAAGGCTAGATGAGGTTCATTATTTTTTACAATATCCATAATTGGTTCATCTTCTCTAATATATGGTGGATTGCTTATAATAAGGTTAAATTTGTCATTAACAGATTTAAAAATATCACTTTCAATAAAATTTATATCCACATTATTTTTTTGAGCATTACTTTTAGCTACTTTTAAAGCTTGTTGACTAATATCGACAGCTGTAATTTGAGAAGATGGAAAAAGTTTTTTTAGAGTAATGGGAATACATCCACTACCAGTACCAATATCAAGAATTTTTATATTTTGATTAGGAAAGATTTTTTTTGTATATTCTTGTGTCTTTTCAACTAATTCTTCAGTTTCAGGACGAGGAATTAAAACATCAGGATTTACTTCAATGATATTTCCATAAAAATCAACATCTCCGATGATATATTGAACTGGTTCACCATTATTTAATCTCTTTATTGCTTCTTCTAAGTCATCTTCTGGATGAAGATATTTTTTTAAATATTCTAATTCTGTCATTTTATCATCTTCCTAAAAAAAGGAGATTATTCTCCCTTTAATTTTCTTTGTAAATCTTCAGTAATTAGAGCTTCGATAATATCATCTAGAGCTCCGTCCATTACACGATCTAAGTTATTTGTTGTATATCCTATACGATGATCTGTTACTCTATTTTGAGGATAATTATAAGTTCTAATCTTTTCAGCACGGTCTCCTGTACCTATTTTACTACGTCTTTCGTTACCAACCTCAGCGTCTTGTTTTTCTTGTGCTGCTTGGTAAAGACGAGCTTTTAATACTTCCATAGCTTGAGCTTTATTTTGTAATTGGCTACGTTCATTTTGACATGTAACAACAGTATTTGTTGGAATGTGAGTAATACGAACTGCAGATGGAGTTGTATTTACTCCTTGTCCACCATGTCCAGTAGCACAATATACATCAATTCTTAAATCATTAGGATTTATTTCAATATCAACATCTTCAACTTCTGGCATTATAAGAACAGTTGCTGTTGATGTTTGAATACGACCGTTTGATTCAGTTACAGGTACTCTTTGAACACGATGAGATCCTGATTCGTATTTTAATTTAGAATAAACATTTTCACCTTTTATCTTAGCTTCAATTTGTGAATATCCACCAGCGGCACCTGGTTCAGAGTTAATAACATCTATTTTCCATCCTTGTTTATCGGCATAACGAGAATACATTCTAAATAAGTCTCCGGCAAAGATATTGGCTTCATCGCCACCAGCAGCTCCACGTATTTCCATGATAATATCTTTATCATCATTTTCATCTTTTGGAATTAAAAGGATTTCTAATTCATGATAAAGCTTTTCTTTTTTGGCATTACCTTCTTCGATTTCTATTTTAGCCATCTCACCCATTTCAGGATCATCTATTAACATTTCAGCTTCTTCTAAATTATTAAGTGTTTTTTTATATTCTTGATATTTTAAATATGTTTCTTCTAAATCTTTTTGTTCTTTAGATAATTTTTTTAGTTTGTTATAATCACTTAGAACATCTGGTTTAGATAGTTCTTCTGTTAATTCTAAGTATTTTTTACTAATCGCATCAAGTCTTTCAAACATGATTTTCACGCCTTTCGTTTTGTATTATATCATTTATATCTAAATGAGTAAATTGATAATTTTAATTTAAATATTGACTTAAATAATATAATTTTTTGATTTTTAGATATTTTAAGATATATATATTTCTATTCTATATAACTATCATACTAGTAGATATTATTTTGATAAATCTATTATGTATTTATTATTTAATTTTTCTCTGATATACTTATTGTATTAATGAGTTTAAAGGAAGTTTTTATGAAAAAAAGATATGTTGTTTTATTTATTGTAGTTATATGTATTGTATTAGGAGTTTTAATATTTAATAAAGAAGATATATTAAGAAAGATTAATTATAAGATAACTTATGATAATAAGTATCGAATATTAAATAAAGATATTGATAATAAAGATTGTAAAAAAGATAAAGATGAGATTATATGTGAAGTAAATTTAGGAACTATGAAATATTCAAAACATAGCGAAATAAGAGTAACATTGAAAAAAGTTATTAATGATAAAGAAGAAAATTATTTATACTTTAATGATGAGTTAGTTGATATTCCTAGTACCTATGAATTAGTTTACTTAGAACCTATTTTATATAAGGATGAGATATATTCAAACTTTTTATTTTTTATGAAAATTAATGATAATGGTAATTATAAAACGTTATTAGTTAATCCTTATGGAAAAGTTCAAAAAGAATTAACTCTTAATTATTATAATGATCAATATGATATAGAACTGCTTGAAGATGGAAATGTTTATATTTTCTATAATACTTGTGAAAATAATGTTTTAACGAGATATAAACAAAATATTACTAATATTAGTAAAGATAAAGTATCTGTTTATAGTGAAAAGGTAGTTAGTTGTAGTTAAACCATTTAAAAACAAATGGTTTTTTTTAGGCCATTTGTTCTTCATCTTCGTCAATTATTACAAGATTTTTTAAATCATCATCTTCGTCTGTTAAATCATCTGTATCATCTTCATCAGCATATATATCTTCTTTTTCTTCGTCTTCCTCATCAATATCATCTAAGTCTATATCTTCTTCAATATCTTCTTCGTCTTCTTCATCAGAATCAATTACAACTTTAGTAGCATGTTTTGTTCTTAAATCCCATAAGCCGTTTTCTAACATTATGAAACGATGATCTGTTGATAAGACATCGAAGAATGCTGGTAATTTATCTACAAACTCATCTTCTGATAATTCAAGATGGTTACATACTTCTTTAAATAGTTCATTTATTTTCATTTGTCTATTACTTTCAGATAAAACCATTAAGGCAATATCGTCGTAGGACATAGCTTCTAATTCATCTTTAGTTAAATCTTTTAATTTCATTTAAATGACCTCCAAATAATTCACTAGACACCATTATACATAATTTTTATAATATGACAATACTAAAAATTAAATTTTTTTTAATTTTTTTACATTCTATCTGGAACCTCTATACCTAGTATATTCAAAAGTTTTAAATTGTTATCAAATATTACTTTTGTTAACATTAACCAAGACTCTTGTAATTCTTTGTTTTCTTCAGTTAAAACATGATTATTAGCATAGAAATTGTTATACAAATTAGTTATTTTATACAAGTATTCAGTTATATCATTTAATGATTTAACATTTATTGATTTTAACAGAACACTTCTTAGATTTAGTAAACAGATAATTATGTCACGATCAATTTTATCATTTATTTTAGTATATTTTGAGTAACTAATATTAGCTTCTTGAGCTTTATTTAATAAAGATTTCATGCGAATTGTTGAATAAAGAAGATATGGGCCTGTTTTACCTTGAAGATCGCTGAATTTTACTGGATCAAAATTGTAGTCAGTTAATCTAAATGGAATTAAATCGGCATATTTAACTGCGGCAATAGCTACTTTTTCTGATACATCTTCTCTTTCTTGACCTGTGATGTTAGATAGCACTTTCTTTTCGCATTCTTCTTTAGCCATATCTAGAAGACTTTCAAGAGTCATTACTCCGCCATCTCTAGTTTTAAAAGGCTTACCGTCACTACCATTCATTGTTCCGAATGGAATAAATTCTAATTTAGTATTATTGTTTACAATATTGGCTTTTTTAGCTGCTCTAAATACTTGTTCAAAATGAAGAGCTTGTCTTGCATCAGTCAAATACCAAATTTCATCAGGATTCCATAATTTCATTCTTTCCCATATACAAGCTAAGTCTGTTGTTTCGTAAGATGAGCTACCATTAGATTTTATTAGTAATAATGGAGGTACTTCATGATCGTCATCTTCTTCTGATACATTTATTATTCTAGCTCCTTGACTATCTTCAACAAGATTTTTTTCTTCTAGGTATTTTATCATTTCTGGTATATATTTATCACCATCTGATTCACCTTCCCATACTTCAAAAGTTGTATTTAGACGATCATATATTCTTTTTATGTCTTCTTTTGAAACATTCATAATATGATTCCATAAAGCCATTAAACCACAATTGCCATCTTGAAATTTAGCTGTTATTAGTCTTGCTTCTTCCATATATTCTTCGTCTTCTTTAGCTTTATTTGAGGCATATGGATATAGTTCCATTAGGTCATCATTAGTAACTGGAGATTCTTTAGGGTATTCACCAGTATATTCTTCATCAAAGTAAGGTAATTCAGGATGTCTTTTTTTTATTTCTAACATTACTAAACCAATTGGTCTTCCCCAGTCACCTAAATGAGCATCAGCTATTGCTTTATTACCTAATGCTACTGCTAGTCTTTTTAATGCTTCGCCAATATTAGCACTTCTTAAATGACCAACATGAAGAGCTTTAGCTACATTAGCTCCACCATAATCCATAAAAATTGTTTTAGGATTATTATTTTCGTAATTTAAATTGATGTTTTTATTTAGTTCATTAATATGTTCTATTAATTCATCGTCTTTAAACGTTATATTTATAAATCCTGGTCCAGCAATATTTATATCTTTATACTTTTGATCTGCTTTTATACTCTCTACAACTTCAGTAGCAATTTCACGAGGATTTTTATGGTATTCTTTAGCTAAAGACATTATTCCATTATATTGATAATCACCAAATTCTGGACGTGATGAAACGTTTAAAACCACTTCATTAACATTATAACCACATTCATTAATTTTCTTTTTTAAATATTCTTCTTGTTTTTCTATAAAACTACTCATTAATCTCACCCTCTACTATTAATTTTATTTTTATTATCTCATCTGCACTTGATATTTTATACTCTAATATTATACTATTATTTTCTTTTTTATATATTATTTTTTCAACGTCAATATCAAACATATAATTTTGTTGTTTTAATAAATATGTTGCCTTTTTATTTAAAATATCCAAAGAAAATTTATATTCATCATTTTCTCTAGTAAATTTTTGTGGACTTATTAGAGTTTTAATATTATCAATTTTAAATAAAAATGATTCATTTTGATATATTGCTTTAATTTCTTTGAATTCTTTTTCTAACCGACTTTTATTAAATAAATTTAAAGTTATCATTTTTTTCATGATAATCATCCCTTTTTTGTTTGTGATTATAACATATTATTAAATAGATTGCACTTATAATTTGGAAAAAACAATAAATACTATTTAATGGGTGTTATTATGAAAATATTAAAAAAAATTTTTAAAGTATTTGTTTTTATATCTATTATTTGTCTAGTAATATGTATTGGATTATATACTTATGCATATTTTAGTCCAAAATTAGATATTAAAAATGCTAATCAGTTTTATATATATGATGATCAAGAAAATCTAATTTATCAAGGATCGGGAAATAATGAGTGGGTTGAATTGGATGAGATATCACCTTATTTTATTGAAGCAGTTTTAAGTACGGAAGATAAAAATTTTTATAAACATCATGGTTTTGATTATCTTAGAATTATTAAGGCAATGTATACTAATATTAAAAATGGAGCAATTGTACAGGGAGCATCTACTATCAGTCAACAATATATAAAAAATATGTATTTAGATTTTGATAAAACTTGGCAGAGAAAAATTGAAGAAGCTTTTTTAACTTTAAGATTGGAAGTTCAGTATAGTAAAGATGAAATATTAGAAGGTTATTTAAATACTATTAATTTTGGAAATGGAAATTATGGAATTGAGAATGCTAGTCAATTTTATTTTAATAAAAAAGCAAGAGATTTAACTTTAGAAGAATCTATTATGTTAGCTGGTATTCCTAAAGCACCAAATAAATATAATCCCGTAGCTGATTATGAAGCAACTATAAATAGAGGTAAAATTATAGCTAAGTTAATGTTGAATAACGAAGTTATTGATGATAAAACATATAATTCTTTATTTAATAAAAAAATTTATATCTATGGTAAAAAAAATGAAGACAATTTAAATATGTTAATGTATTATCAAGATGCTGTTTATAACGAATTAGAAAAATTGGAAGAAATACCTGATTCACTTATTGAGTCTGGGGGTATAAAGATTTATACTTCTTTGAATATCGAAGCACAAAAATTAATGGAAGAAAATATTTTAAAGTATATGAATGATGAAATTGATGATGAGATGCAAGTTGCTAGTATAATTATTAATCCTAAAACTGGTGGTGTAATGGCATTAACTGGTGGGTTAGATTATACTAAGAGTCAATTTAATAGAGCTACGCAGAGTTCTAGACAAGTTGGTTCAGCAATTAAACCTATTCTTTATTATGCTGCTTTAGAAAACGGAATGGTTTCAAGTTCGACATTTTTATCTGAACCAACAACTTTTATGTTTTCTTCTAATCAGTCGTATTCGCCATCTAATTATAATGAAAAATATGGGAATAAAAATATAACTATGGCAGCTGCTTTGGCTTATTCTGATAATATTTACGCTGTAAAAACGCACTTATTTTTGGGAGAAGAAACCTTAGTTAATACTGCGGAAAGAATGGGAATCAAAACAAAGTTGGACCCGATTCCTTCTTTAGCATTAGGTACTTGTGGTCTTAGTATGTTTGACTTTGCAAGAGCATATACAACTTTAGCTAGTGGAGGATATAAAAGAGAGTTATCATTTATTTTAAAGGTTGAGGATATGGAAGGAAATATTCTATATGAGAAAAAAAATGATGATGATTTAGTTCTTAATGAATCTTATACATATATTTTAAATGAAATGATGACAGGAACATATAACGCTAATTTTATTGATTATAATACTCCGACTGTAATGAGTATTGCTAGTAAAATATCAAATAAATATGCAATTAAGACTGGTTCTTCAGGGACAGATAGTTGGATGGTTGGTTATAATCCAAATGTTTTAATGATGGTATGGAATGGTTATGATGATAACAGAGAATTAGCTGTTAAAGATGGAACAATTTCAAAGAATGTTTGGGTTGATACAGTTGAGATTTTGGAAATAAAAAAGGAATGGTATGAAATGCCTAGTAACGTAATTGGAGTTCCTTTAAACGCAATTACCGGTGAAGAAACCGACGATCTTAGTAAAACTTCAATTTTTTATTATGTTAATGGTAGTGAGTATAATAATCAAGATACAGAAGTCGTTTTCAAAGAAAAAGAAACTAATTAAAAATTAATTAGTTTCTTTTTTAGTCTTTATGAATATGAAGAGTTATTTGATAATTAGTGTCAAAATCTATTTCTTCTACATCAATATAAAATCCTTGTTGCCCTAATCCTTCTATGCATGTTCTAATGGTAGAAATCGCATCTTTAAGACCCTTTTCTTTTGTTTCAACTTGTTGTTCTTTATATTCAGGAGTTAATTTTTCTACTGAATCCATTGGGTCAACTAAATTTTCTGGATTATTTATATTTATTTCTTTAGGAGGTTCAGGTATTGGAGTAAAGAATTTATTATTTGGATTTAATTCTAAATTAGGATTTTGATTTGGAGTATTACTAAATGTATTTAAGTTTGGTTTAATTTCTTGGTGTGGTTGCGTTGTTTGAAAATTCATTTCATTAAAATTTGGTGTTTCTGGTGTAGTATTGAAATTAACAAATGAGTTATCCATTGTTGGAGCATCAAACACTTCAAAATTATTAGAATTTTGTACAGTTTGTTGTCCTTGAATACTATTGAAGAATTTATTATCTTCTGAAGCACTATTTAAATTCTCACTAGATACAAATGTACTAGCTGAATTTGGCGTTGCAATATTGAATTCAGGAATTGTTTTAGCTGTAGTAAATGAATCTTGAACACTAGAATTATTTGGTTCAAAAGTTGGAAATGGTGTTGCAGGAGTTGATGATTCTTGTTGTGGTTGTTCTTCTAATGTTTCGAGAGTCTCAATATTTTGAGTTGGTTGAATTTCCTCACTCATTTTATTCGCTAAATTTATGTCTATAGCATTAGCTTTTATATCTTCAATACTTGGAGTTGCTGATACTAGAGGAACTTCTCCCCCATTATCGTCAGCTATTTCTCCACTTTCTTTTAATTTTTTTAATTCTAAATCTAATTGACGAACTGTTAGTCTCTCATTAATAATTCGATGAAGCCATTCTCTTTGAGCAGCTTTATCAGGCAAACTTAGTAATGTACGAGCATGTCTTTCAGAAATTTTTTCCTCTAATAAAGCTTGTTGAACTTCTTCATCTAAATTTAATAAACGTAGTTTATTAGCAATTGCTGGTTGAGATAATCCCATTCTTTTAGCTAATTGTTCTTGAGTTAGATAGCCTTTATCTAAAAGACTCTTGTAAGAACGTGCTTCTTCAATTGCAGTTAAATCTCTTCTTTGAACATTTTCAACTAAGGCAACTTCTGCTGATTTATTATCATCAATATTAGCTATTACAGCAGGTACAGTAGTAAGTCCTGCCATTTGAGCAGCTTTATATCTTCTTTCTCCAGCAATTATTTCATATTTATCTCCTAATTTTCGTAAAACAAGGGGTTGAATAATGCCGTGTTCTCTTATTGAATCTGACAACTCTTTTAAACCTTGTTCATCAAAATTTAAACGTGGTTGAAATCTATTGGGTATAATATCTTCTATATGTACTTGAAGTACACTTGATTCTAAATTCATTTAATCAGCCCCTTTTATGATAATTATCCTATTATTAATAATACATTATTTCCCATTTTATTTCAATGGGTTCTTAATTATTTTTTCGTATCTTCTGGGATATATATTTGGTGTATTTTTTTCTTTTTTTATAACAACAATATTACGACCACTTTCTTCGATTGGAAGATAAAAATCAATTATTTTTTCTATTGTTCCACCTAATTTGGTGATTGCAGTTTGAGATTGAGTTATCTCATCAACATTTGAGCCTTTTAAAGCAATAAAGTAATAATCTTTTTTTACTAATGGAAGACATAGTTCAGATAGAACATTCATATTACTCACTGCTCTAGCAGTTACTATTTCAAATTGTTCACGATTTTTTTGACAGAACTCTTCTGCTCGTCCATGATAAAAATCTATATCAGTTATTTTTAGTCTATCGGCTAATTCTTTAAGAAAATTAATTTTTTTGTTATTCGAATCTAATAATGTAACTTTCAAATTGGGAAATACTATTTTTAGAACCATACCTGGGAATCCAGCTCCTGTTCCAATATCTAGTAGATTATGAAAATTATTTAAATCTATAGCTTTAACAATTGTTAATGAATCAAAGAAGTGTTTTAAATATACTTGGTCTTTATTTTTAATAGCAGTTAAATTGGTATGTTGATTATATTCTAAGAGGAAATTACAATATTCTTCTAATAAATTTAATTGAGTTGAATTAAGTTTAATTCCTATATTTTCTAATTCTTTTGTAAATGTTTCTTTATTCATCTTTACTATATTCCTTCTTTAAATAAACTGATAATATTGAAATATCGCTTGGATTAACACCACTAATTCTAATAGCTTGAGCTATTGTTTTAGGACGAACTTCTTTTAATTTTTGACGAGCTTCTGAAGCAATATTAGAAATTTTATCGTAATCTATATCACTAGGGATTTGTTTCTTTTCTAATTTTAACATTTTTTCTGCTTCTTTAATAGCTTTAGCAATATACCCTTCGTATTTTAAATTTATACTTACTTGTTCTTTAATTTCTTTAGAGAATGGTATATCTATAAGAGAACTTAAAAAGTCAATAGTTATTTCTGGTCTCTTTATAAGTTGTTCTAAGCTTAGTGAAGCATTTGGTATTTGATAATTATTTTTTATAAACTCTTCTTTTACTTCTGAGGTTATTTTTAATTTTGTTTTTTTCATGTATTCTAGTAGATTCTTAATATTTTCTTCTTTGATATTAAGACGATTTAATTGATTTTGGTTAATCATGCCTACTTCGTAGCCGTATCGGCGTAAACGTAAATCAGCATTGTCACTACGTAGCAATAAACGAAATTCAGCACGGCTAGTTAATAAACGGTATGGATCACGTATTCCTTTTGTTATTAAATCGTCGATTAAAACTCCAATATAAGCATCTGATCTCTTTAAGATAAGTGGTTCTCGATGTTCTAATTTTAATGATGCGTTAATTCCAGCCATTAATCCTTGACATGCAGCTTCTTCGTAACCACTTGTTCCATTTATTTGACCAGCAGTAAAAAGATTTTTTATAATTTTAGTTTCTAGTGAAGCATTTAATTGAGTTGGATAAATAGCATCATATTCTATTGCATAGCCATATTTTAGTATTTTAGCATTTTCTAATCCTGGCAAACTATGAACCATTTGTTCTTGAATTTCTGGTGGCATAGAAGTAGAAAATCCTTGTAGATATATATCGTCATAATATCTACTTTCTGGTTCTAGAAATAATTGATGTTTTTCTTTTTCAGCAAAACGAACTACTTTATCTTCAATTGATGGGCAATAACGTGGACCAATACCTTCAATGTCATCTAAAGCTCCATACATACTAGATTTGTTTAAATTTTCACGGATTATTTGATGAGTTTTTTTATTTGTATATGTTAAATAACATGGTAATTGATCTTCGATTTTATATGTTGGATCAATATCAAAACTAAATGTATGATATACGTTATCTCCTGGTTCTATTTTAGTCTTAGAAAAATCAATCGTTTTGCGATCTAATCTTTGAGGAGTACCAGTTTTTAATCTTATTATTTTAAAACCATATTCTTTTAATTTATCACTTAAGAAGTTTGATGGCTTTTCGCCATGAGGACCTTTTCTTGTTCTTGTGTTACCAACTAAGATATCAGCTTTTAAATATGTTCCTGTAGTTAGAATTACTATTTTAGATGAGATTTTTGTTCCATCTTCAAGAATTATACCTTTTACTTCTTGATTTTCTACGATTAAATCTTCTACCATTCCTTCTTTTATTTCAAGATTTGGAAGTTTATTTAATTGATTAATCATTTCTTTTGGATAAGCTATTTTGTCACCTTGTGCTCTTAAAGATTGAACCGCTGGACCTTTGGCACTATTTAACATTTTTATTTGTAAATGAGTTTTATCAGCTACTATTCCCATTAAGCCACCTAAGGCATCTATTTCTCTAACAACGATACCTTTAGCACTGCCACCTATATGTGGATTACATGGCATGTCAGCAATATTTTTTAAATTACTTGTTAGTAATAATGTTTTATGACCTTTTTTAGCACATGCATTGGCTGCTTCGCATCCAGCATGACCGGCCCCAACAACGATAATTTCGTACATTTTATTCACACCCTTTTTTATTTCCCTAAACAAAATCTACTGAACATTTCGTCTAGTAATTCTTCTTCATATGTTGTACCATTTATAGTTCCAAGTTTTTCCCAAATAGCTTTAATATCTAATTCTATCATATCAATTGGTACATTATTTCCCAAACCTTTTTCTACTTCTTTAATTGATTCTAAACATGATTCTAATATACCAATACTTCTAGAGTTACTAAGATATGTTGGATCAGTAGTTTCTATTTGGGAAATATTAAACATTTCTATTATTTTTTGTTTTAATTCTTCAATTCCAGTTTTATTTTTAATACTCATGTTAACAATTTGGCACTTATCAACAGGTAATTTTTCAACATTTAATTTTTTTGGTAAATCAGTTTTATTAATTATAATAATATAATTTTTGTTTTCTAGTTTATTTAGAAGAGTTTTTATATCTTCTGTTATCTTTTCGTTATTATTTAAAACAAATAAAATTAGATCTGATTCTTCCATCATTTTTAAGCTTTTTTCAACACCTAATGCTTCAATTATGTCTTCTGTCTGTCTTATACCTGCTGTATCAATTATATTTAGCAATATTCCATTTAGATAGATTTGTCCTTCTACGATATCTCTAGTTGTTCCGGCAATGTCTGTAACAATGGCTTTTTCTTCTTCTAATAATTGATTTAATAAACTACTTTTTCCAACATTGGGACGACCTATTATACAAGTTTTTATTCCTTCTTTAATTATTTTTCCATTTTGACTTTCTTTAATTATTTTATTTATTTGATTTTTTATATTAGTTATTTTAGGAATTAATAGCTCATTAGTTATGATATCAACATCATCATATTCAGGATAGTCAATATTTACGTTGATGTTAGAGATTATTTGAATCATGTCATCTCTTAATTTGTTAATTAAATCAGATACTTTTCCTGTAATTTGATTGGTTGCTAGTTCTCTTTGAGTATTTGTTTTAGCATTTATTAAGTCCATAACGGCTTCAGCTTCAAGAAGATCTATTCGTCCATTTAAGAAAGCTCTTTTAGTAAATTCGCCTGGTTCTGCAAGACGACAACCATTTGTTAGTAGTAATTCTAGTACTTTGTTTGTTGATGCTACCCCACCATGAGTATTTATTTCAACAGTATCTTCGGTAGTAAATGTTTTAGGAGAACGCATTACTGAAACTAATACTTCATCAATAACTTTGTTATTTTTATCTATTATATAACCATAGTTAATTGTGTGAGAATCGACTGTTGTTAAGTCTTTACCTTTAAATATTTTATTAGCAATTGATATTGCTTCTTCGCCACTTACTCTAATTATGGCAATTGCCCCTACTCCTTGACTTGTTGATATTGCACATATTGTATCATTCATTTTTAGTCCTCCCTTTTGGCTCGTATTATAGCACATTTTGTTATTTTGGGAAATAAAAATAATATTTAATTTATTTCCCGGGAAATAATTTAGTATAAAAAAAAGAAGATTTATTCATCTTCTTTATATCTTATTACAATATGACGATTTGGCTCTTCGCCTTCACTTGAAGTTGAAATATTTTTGATGTTTGCTAAAGCATTATGAATAATTCTTCTTTCATATGAATTCATATTATCTAAACTTACATCGATTTTTGTTTTTTGAACTTCATGGGCTATTTTCTTAGCATTTCTTTCTAGTTGAGATATTTTCTTTTCTTTATAATTTTCGACATCTAATAATATATATGGATAAATACCAATTTCGTTATGAACAATTTGACGTAGTATAGTTTGAATTGCCATAAGTGTTTGGCCATTACGACCAATTAATATACTATTATTATCAGAATACATTTTTATATTAATTTGTTCATTTCTAACGTTTGTTTCAAATTTAACTTCTAAATTCATATTATTTAGTAATTCATTTAATTTATTTTTTATAAAGTCAGCAATGTCACTATATTTTATAACACTACATTTATAGGTTGTTGCTTTAAACAATTTTCCTTTTATTTCTTCTTCCTTAATATAAGCTTCTTCTTCGGTGATTTTTAGACTTTCTAATGCTTTTGCTTTAGCTTCTTCTTTTGTTTTACCTTCAAATACTTCTAACTTCATTTTAAATCCTCTTTTCAATTATCTTTTTTATTATTAAATTTTGAATAACAGCAAAGCCATTTGTTACAATCCAATATAAAGCGATTGCTGTTGGTAAACTCAATGATGCAAATGATACCATAATTATCATAAAAATAAACATAAATTTCATTTGTTGTGCCATCTCGTTATTTTGATCTTGACTTGCCATAGAATTTTTAAATGATAAGAATGTAGATAAAATTATTAAAATTATTAGAATTATATATATATAGTTATGTTGAGCAATTCCTGTTGCTGGAGTCATTCCTAAATTCATAGTTAGGAAAGTTCCTTCAAATATAGCAGGAACTCTATTAATTGCTTCTAGGAAAGCAAAGAATAAAGGTAATTGAATAAAAGCTAATAGACATCCACTTACAGGATTTATTTTATATTTTTTATATAAAAGCATTGTTTCTTGGCTTTTAGCCATTAATGATTCATTATCAGTTTTATCTTTATATTTTCGCTCTATTTTAGCCATTTCTGGTTGAATTTTTTTCATATTCTCAGATTGTTTAACTGTTTTAATTTGAATTGGCATAAGAATTATTCTAATTAATAAACCAATTATCATTACAGATAAACCCATATTTTTAACTAGATATCCTAATTTTAAAATAATAAATGCTAATGGTTTAATAAATATAGATTCCCATAAGCTATGATATTCTAATTTATTTGGAGTAAATGTTGAACAAGTTGGTAAATCTTCTAATTTAACTTGTAATTTATCATCATATTTAGTATATGTTTCAAGTAATTTTTCATCACTTGGTTTACAAATAATATTAGAATTTAAAGTTTGACCTGTTTCTTTATTTGTAACAACTTCTTTTCCATCTTTTATGGTTTGACTACAACCTGTACATAATATTAATATAAGGGCTACTACTAGTATTTTTATTTTTTTCCTCACGTTATCACCTTTATTTTTCTATTAAATTTATAAGAGCTTTTTCCATATCTTGAAATTTAGCATCACGACAGCTCTTTCTAATCATTATAATATAATTATAGTTATTTTTAAATAGATTTTGATTATTATCAATTATTGCTCTTGTTTGACGCTTTAATTTATTTCTTATTACAGCTGTACCAATTTTTTTACTAATAGCTATGCCAAACATTTTTTTACTTTCATTATTTATATTACTATATAACACATAGTAATTATTTTTTTTAAACTTACCGTTTTTAATAATATGATTAAATATTTTCTGATCTTTTATGGTATTTATTCTTTTCATTGTTAGTCACCCTTTTTATACACAAAAAACCACTTTATAGTGGCTTATTTAACAACGATCTTTTTACGACCCTTTTTTCTTCTTGAATTTAGAATATTACTTTCTTTTCTTGCAAAAAAGCCATGTTTTTTTGCTCTTTTTCTATTATTTGGTTGATAAGTTCTTTTCATAATACACCTCCACATCTAAATAAGCTCTCTTATTATAATAATATTTTTTTAAAAAAGTCAAGAAATATCGCAAATTCAATTATCAAAATAAAATTTATTAACAAATGCTTGTGGATATGTGGATAACTTTTTCGACATGTTATTTAAGAATTTGTTGATAATGTGGATAAATTTATAATTATTAGATAATATAAGCTTTTAATTGTTAATATTTTTGTTCATAATCTGTTTATAAGAAAAAAAAGTTAAAATATTTCTTTTATTTTTCCACAGCATGAGTTAAAATATTTGTACATATGGTGCGAAGTGGGGTGATGGTTTTGAAATCTGACGATATTTGGATTAAAGTTCTTGAAATAATAAAGAAAGAGCTTCATCCAGTATCTTTTAGTACCTGGTTTGGGGAAACAAAATTACATAGTATAGAAGATAGTAAAATCATCTTACAAGTACCAATGCCTTTACATAAAAGAATGCTACTAAGTAATTATTATGACTTAATTAATGAAGCTTTTACTAAGGTTACTGGAAAAGAGAGAGACATCGAATGTTTATTAAAAGATGAGATAAGTACACCTGAAGAACAAAGTTTAAATGATATTGTGGATAATAAAGAGGTTATCGACAATAAAAAAATTACTAAATTTGAAAGTAATTTAAATCCTAATTTAAACTTTGATAATTTCGTAATAGGGGATACTAATAAATTTGCGCGTACGGCTGCTTTTGCGGTAGCTCAAAATCCTGGAATTCAATATAATCCATTATTTATATATGGTAAAAGTGGACTTGGTAAAACACATTTAATGCACGCGATAGGTAATTATATAACAGAACATAATAAAGATTTGAAAGTTTTGTATGCAACAAGTGATGATTTTAGAAAAGACTATACTGGAATTGCAAATACAAGTAATAATTCTTTAGATTATGCTGAAGATTTTAAAAATAAATATCGTAATATAGATGTTTTAATTATTGATGATATTCAGTATCTAGTTGGAGCTGAAAAAACACAGGAAGAATTTTTTCATACATTTAATGATTTGCATGCAAGAAATAAGCAAATAATTATAAGTTCTGATAGATCTCCAGAAGATTTAAAATTATTAGAAGAAAGATTAAGAAGTAGGTTTGCTTGGGGATTACCTGTTGATATATATCCACCGGATTTTGACTTAAGATGTCGTATTATTAAAGATAAAATAAAAAGATATAGTACTTTGTCTGAAAAAATGACTGATGAAGCCGTTGAATTTATAGCTAATAACTGTGATACTGATGTTAGAAGTCTAGAAGGTGCTATTAATAGGTTGGTTGCTTATACGGCAATGTGTGTCCCAGATAAGATCGACTTAGAATTTTCTAATGAAGCACTAAAGGATTATATAACAAAAAATCCTTATGTGACGAATGATATAGCTAGTATTCAAAAAGCGGTTGCAGATTACTATAAAATAACGGTCGAAGTTTTAAAAGGTAAGAGAAGAAGTGCAAATATAGCTTATCCAAGAATGGTTGCAATGTATTTGTGTAGAATGTTAACGGACCAGTCCTTTCCTAGAATTGGATTAGAATTTGGAGGAAGAGATCATTCTACTGTTATACACGCTGTTGATAAAATAGAGAAAGATATCAAAGAAAATAGTCAATTAAAAGAAATTATTAATGAAATTAAATCAAATCTATAATAAATTGTTAATTTAATGTTGATAATTTGATACTTATCAACATCAAAAAAGCATCTTTTTTGGCTTATATATGTTTATAAATTTGGTTTTATCCACAATATCAACACTATAATAATAAAAATAATTAAAATATAAAAAAAAGAAAGAAGGAAAAAAAGTGAAATTTACTATTGATAAAAATATTTTATTAGAAAATCTATCAAATGTTGTTAAAGCTATTTCAACAAAAAATATAATACCTATTTTAAATGGTGTTAAATTTGAATTGAATAGTGAAGGTTTATTTTTAACTGCTAGTGATAGTGAATTAACAATTAGAGCATTTATTGAAAAGAATTCGATTACTAATGTTGAAAATGAAGGTTCAATTATAATACAAAGTAAATATATATTAGATATAATTAGAAAAATGCCATCTGATATTATTAATTTCGAATTAATGGATGGTTTAAAGATAAAGATATCTTCTGATAATTCACAATATGATTTAAATTGTTTAGATCCTAAGGAATATCCTAGTTTAAAGTTAGAGGAAGTAGAGAATCCTATTGTTATTAAGGGAAATACCTTTAAATCTATTATTAGTCAGACAGCTTTTGCTATTTCAACACAGGAATTAAGACCTTTACTTACAGGTTTGAATTTTAAAATAGTAGGTGATGTCTTGGAATGTATTGCTACTGATTCTTATCGTTTAGCTAAAAAAAATATAAAATTAGATGTACCTAGTGAAGAAGAAATAAATATCGTTATTCCTGGAAAAAATATTATGGAGTTAGATAAAATTATTACTGAAGATGATAATGTAGAAATGCATGTATTTAGTAATAAGGTATTATTTAAATATAAAAATATAATATTTCAAAGTAATTTATTGTCTGGTACTTATCCAAATACTAGTAATTTAATTCCTAATGATTTTGCTATTATTGTTAATACTAATTTAAATAATTTTTATAGTGCAATAGATAGAGCTGCATTATTAACACAAAGTAAAGATAAAAATATAGTTAAAATGAAAATAAAAAATAGCCAAATGATTATTAATTCTTATGCTTCAGAAATTGGTAAAGTAGAAGAAAGGTTAGATATTGAAACGAATGCAGATGCTAATATTGATATTTCTTTTAGTGCTAAATATATGTTAGAAGCTTTAAAAACAATGAAAGATGAAGAAATATTAATTTTATTAAATGGTGAAGTTAAACCTATAGTCATTAAATCAATGACTGATGAATCTTTAATTCAGTTAATTTTACCAATTAAAACTTATTAAAATAATTAAGAAAACCATGAAAAATGGTTTTTTTTTTGAAAAAATTTATTTATTCGACAAATTTAGAGTTTTTTCGACAAATAAATAGAGTATAAGGTTGGTAAATTTTGGAAAAAAGGAGGTTTTTGTTGATGGAATCTTATGAAATAAATAAAGATACGGTTGCATTAATTCCAAAAGATAATAATCATACTATTGTATATGAGGTGGACAAATCATTTGTCGTAAATAAAAATCCTTTAAGAATAGTAGAAGAAAGTTGTGAATATTTTGGTAGTTCACTAGAAGGGAGACAAATTGGAACATCTAAATTAGTTGGTTTTACACATAAAGTACCAGTTATAATAGAAGAAAGTTTTGATATTATATTCTTTCCTACATTATCGCCAAGAAATGATGATTGTGCATGGTTATCATATTCGCATATATTTAAGCCAGATAAGTTTAAAGATAAGACTATAGTTGAGCTTAAAAATGGTAAAAAAATCTTAGTTGATGTTTCAACTGCAATTATTGATAATCAATTATATAGATGTTCGAGACTAAAAGAGATTCTAAATTTAAGAAAATTAGATAAAAAATAAAAAAAAGCTGCTCTAAGGTGGCTTTTTTATGTTATAATATGGTTGAGGTATGGGAGTACTCAAAAAATACTTTTTTTTATCTATGGTCGTAAAAGAGGCTTAAAAATGAAAATACAACGTTTGAAATTATTAAATTTTAGAAATTATGAAAAAATTGAATTAATATTTTCTGATAACTACAATATTATATATGGTAATAATGGTAGTGGAAAAACTAATTTAGTTGAAAGTATTTATGTACTTGCTCTTACAAAATCTTTTAGGGGTTCTGTTGATAAGGTATTAATTATGAACAACAAAGATATTTGTCGTATAGAGGGTAATATTGTTGATAAATACAAAAATAATTATAAACTTATTATGAAAGACAAAGGCAAAAGGGTAAAAATTAATAATACAAAGATAGATAAATTAAGTGATTATATATCTAAAATAAGTGTAGTACTCTTTAATCCTGATGATCTTAGATTTATAAAAGATTCGCCTAGTATAAGAAGAAAAGCTGTTAATTTAGAAATATCTCAAATAAATAATGGATATTTAAAAAATTTAAATGCATATAATAAAGTTTTAAAACAAAGAAATATGTATTTAAAGACGATGAATATTAATGGTAATTCTTCTTATGAATATTTAGATATTCTTACAAATAAATTAGTTGATATTGGTGAAAAAATTTATATTTCTAGAAAAAAATATATTGATTTATTAAACGAAAGAATAGGAGATATTTATAATAAAATTTGCGGAATATTTGATTTAAAATTAGAATATATTTCTGATTATCGTAATTTTGATAGAGAAAAGATTATATCAAAGTATAAAGATAATGTTCAAAGAGATATTATTTTAGGAAAAACGTCTTTTGGAATACACCATGATGATATATATTTTAAATATAATAATTTTAATTTAAAAGATTATGGTTCAGAGGGACAACAAAAAAATGCTATAATAGCTTATAAATTAGCTGAATTGGATATTTTTTATACTATTAGAAAAGAATATCCAATATTGATATTAGATGATTTATTTAGTGAATTAGATAAGTATAAAATAAATAATATTCTTAGTTTAATTAATAAAGATATTCAAACATTTATAACGACAACAGATATTGATAAAATAGATAAAAATATTTTAAAAAATAGTAAAGTGTTTGAGATTATAGATGGAGTTGTAAGGGAGGATTAATATGAAAGAAGAATATAATGATAGTGATATTCAGGTTCTTGAAGGTTTAGAAGCTGTAAGAAAAAGACCTGGTATGTATATAGGTACTACTAGTGAAAGAGGGCTACATCATCTTGTATGGGAAATTGTTGATAATTCTGTTGATGAAGCATTAGCTGGGTATTGTGATGATATTGAAGTTATTATTGAAAAAAATAATGTAATAACTGTTAAAGATGATGGTCGTGGGATGCCAACTGGTATAAATACAAAGACTGGTTTATCAACAATAGAAACTATTTTTACAGTATTACATGCAGGTGGTAAATTTGGAGGTGGAGGATACAAAGTATCTGGTGGTCTACATGGAGTAGGTGCCTCTGTTGTTAATGCTTTATCTAGTTGGTTAGAGGTTAGAGTATATAGAGATGGTCATGTATATTTTCAGAGATTTGAAAATGGTGGACATCCTGTTGATGAATTAAAAATAATAGATGAATGTGATCCTGATAGAACTGGTACAACTGTTTCATTTAAAGCTGATCCTACTATTTTTAAAGAAACTACTGTATATGATTATGAAACTTTAGCAATAAGATTAGAGGAATTGGCATTTTTAAATAAAGGATTAAGAATTATATTACAAGATTTAAGAGAAGATGAAAAAAGAGATGAGTTTCTTTATAATGGTGGAATAATTGAATTTGTAAAAAAATTAAATAAGAATAAAAAAGTTATACATGATGAAATTGTATATGTTGAGGGACAAGAGAATAATATAGCGTTGGAAGTAGCATTTCAATATAATGAAGATTATAATTCTAATATATATTCTTTTACAAATAATATTAATACTTATGAAGGTGGAACTCACGAAGATGGAGTAAAAAGAGCATTAACTAGAATTATTAATAATTATGCTAAAAATAATAAAATATTGAAAGATAATGATGATCCTTTAACTGGCGATGATGTTAGAGAAGGTTTAACAATGATTATTTCTTGTAAACATCCAGATCCACAATTTGAAGGTCAAACAAAGACAAAACTTGGAAATGCTGAAGTAAGAAAAATTGCTGATGATGTATTTAGTGAAGGATTAGAAAGATTTCTGTTGGAAAATCCTGATGAAGCAAGAAAGATAATAGAAAAGTCGATGACAGCTTCTCGTGCTAGATTAGCTGCAAAAAAAGCGAGAGAATTAACTCGTCGTAAAGGCGATTTAGATATTACTAATTTTTATGGTAAATTATCCGACTGTAAGAGTAAAGATCCTTCTGAATGTGAAATTTTTATAGTTGAGGGAGATTCTGCTGGAGGCTCAGCTATAAAAGGTCGAAATAGTATGACTCAAGCCATTTTACCATTAAGAGGTAAAATTTTGAATGTCGAAAAAGCTAGATTAGATAGAGCTTTAGGTAATGAAGAAATCAGAACTATTATTACAGCTTTTGGTACTGGAATTGGGGAAGAATTTGATTTATCTAAATTAAGATATGATAAAATTATAATTATGACTGATGCCGATGTTGATGGAGCTCATATTAGAGTTTTATTATTAACTTTATTCTATAGATTCTTTAGACCAATTGTTGAAGCTGGTCATGTATATGCTGCTCAACCACCATTATTCTGTGTAAAACATGGTCAAACAATTAAGTATGTTTTAGATCAAAAAGAATTGGATGAATATTTGGCAACTTTAAAACCTGAAACTAAACGTGATATATTACGTATGAAAGGATTAGGAGAGATGGATGCTGAAGAATTGAATGAAACAACAATGGATATTGAAAAAAGAGTTTTGAGAAGAATAACAGTTGAAGATGCAAGAGCAGCAGATGAAGTATTTTCTAAGTTAATGGGTGATGATGTTGAGCCTAGAAAGAAATTTATCGAGGAAAATGCTACATTTGTACAGAATTTGGATGCATAGGAGGTGAATGGTTGTGGATAGATTAGAAAATAATAACATTGTTAAAGAGGTACGTGATTCATTTTTAGATTATTCAATGAGTGTTATAGTATCACGTGCTTTACCTGATTTAAGAGATGGTTTGAAGCCTGTTCATAGAAGAATTTTATATTCAATGTATGAATCTGGTTATACACCAGATAAACCACATAAAAAAAGTGCTAGAATAGTTGGAGATGTAATGGGTAAATATCATCCACACGGTGATTCTTCAATTTATGAAGCAATGGTAAGAATGGCACAAGATTTTTCTTATAGATATATGTTAGTTGATGGTCATGGTAATTTTGGTAATATTGAAGGATATGGAGCAGCAGCAATGCGTTATACTGAGTCTAGATTATCAAAAATTTCCTTAGAATTATTAAGAGATATCAACAAGGATACTGTAGATATGGTTCCTAACTTTGATGATTCTGAGAAAGAACCAGCTATATTGCCTTCTAGATTTCCTAATATATTAGTTAATGGTACTATGGGAATTGCTGTTGGTATGGCAACTAATATACCACCACATAATCTTTGTGAGGTAATAGATGGATGTATTGCATATATAGATAATCCTGATATTACTTTAGATGAACTCATGATGATAGTTAAAGGACCTGATTTTCCTACAGGAGGTATTATACTAGGTAATTCTGGTATTAAGAAAGCGTATGAAACTGGTAGAGGTTCAATTACTATTAGAAGTAAAGCTACTATAGAAGAAAAGAATGGTAGACATTATATTGTTGTAGACGAGGTTCCATATGGTGTTAATACTTTAGATTTAAAAAATAAAGTAGCTGATTTGGTTCATAATAAAGTGATTGAAGGAATTACTGATTATCATACAGATTTAAAGAATGGAATAAAAATTACAATAACTTTAAAAAAGGATGCTAATCCACAGATAATTTTAAATCAATTGTATAAACATACAGATTTTCAAACTAATTTTGGAATTATTTTCTTGATGTTAGATCAAGGTGTGCCTAAAACTTTAGGATTAAAGGATATTATAGTTAAGTATGTTGATTATCAAAAAGAAATTATAATTAGACGTACTAGATTTAATTTGGAAAAAGCAGAGAAAAGAGCTCATATTTTAGAGGGCTTAAAAATTGCTTTAGATAATATTGATGAAGTTGTTAAGTTAATTCGTTCTTCTAAGAGTGATATTGAAGCTCAAGAAGGATTGATGAATCGTTTTGGTTTATCTGAAATTCAATCTCAAGCTATTTTGGAAATGAGATTAAGAAGATTAACTGGTTTGGAAAGAGATAAGATTGAGGCTGAATTAGCTGATTTATTGAAGGAAATTGATGAATTAAGATCAATTTTGGCTAGTGAAGAGAAGGTTCTTAATATAATTAAAGAAGAAATGACTGAAATTAAGAATAAATTTGGTGATGAGAGAAGAACAAAGATTGATATGACAGCTATTGATTATATTGAGGATGAATCTTTAATTCCAAATGAAAATGTTATTGTTGCTTTAACTAATAAAGGATATATTAAACGTACTACTTCTGATACTTTTAAGGCTCAAAATAGAGGTGGTGTAGGTATTAAGGGAATGTCTACAAATGAGGAGGATTTTGTTGAACATTTAATTAATATTGAAACTCATGATGATGTTTTGTTCTTTACTAATAAGGGAAAAGTTTATCGTTTAAGAGGTTATGAAATTCCTGAGTTTAGTAGACAATCTAAAGGATTACCAATAGTTAATCTATTACAAATAGATAAGGATGAGTTAATTAATTCTGTAATTAAGATTAAACGTGATGAAATCTCTGTTGATGATGATAATCTGTTGTTTGTTACTAAATCTGGATTAGTCAAGAGAACTTCAATTTCTGAATTTGAGAATATTAGACAGAGTGGTAAAATTTGTATTACTTTGAAGGAGAATGACGAGTTAATAGCTGTACGTAAGACTACTGGAAATAATTTTGTGTTATTGTGTTCTAGTAATGGTCGTATGGTTAAATTTAATGAAAAAGACGTTCGTACAATGGGAAGAACTGCTTCAGGTGTAAAAGGTATTGAATTGGATGATTCGTCTTGCATTGGGGCTGAAATTGCGTCTGACGATGATGTTGTTTTAATTGTTACTAAGAAAGGTTACGGAAAGCAAACGAATGTTTGTGAATTTAGAGAGACTAAGCGTGGAAGTAAGGGAGTTAAGGCTTTAAATGTTACTGATAAGAATGGTGATATTGCATCATTTAAAATAACTAGATCTAATGCTGATATAGTAATTATTACTGATGCAGGTATGGTTATGCGTATGCCACTTGATCAAATTTCTATTTTAGGTCGTGTAACTCAAGGTGTAAGATTAATTAATTTGAAGGATAATCAGTCTGTAGCAACTATTAGTTTAGTTGATAGTGACAATGATGATTCAAATGATGAAGTTATCAACAGCGAAAGTGAAATAGTAGATAATTCTGATGAGTTGAATAATCAGTTAACTGATAATTTAGAGTTAAATGAAAATGTTAGAGTTGAAAATGAATAATTTGTTCAGTTGTGGATAATGTTTCACGTGGAACATAATGTTAAAATATAAAAAATCAAATATTTTTTGAGTATAAAAAGGTAAAAATTTGCCTAATATATGCTAAAAAAAATAAAGAAAACACTTTTTAAAATAGGAATCGAATTTAATAATTGTGATGAGATTATTGTTTCGATTCCTTTTATTTGATTATTTTTTTAATGTTTATATAATGGCTGTGAATAATGTTTCACGTGGAACATGTAAATTATTTTTTTGTGGTTTATTTTTTTTAATTATTTAAGTGTATGAATTTATGATTTAGACTTATTTTATTTAACATTTATTTATTTGTCTGTTTATCTGTATTTTTGTATATATGTTTCACGTGGAACATAGAGTTGTTGATAGTGTAATGTTCCACGTGAAACATTAAAAATGTATAGTGTTAAAAAATATATTGACAATTTTGGATGAATTTTGTTATTATTAGCTCGTGCAACAAATATATTGTAACCTGGTCAGGACTGGAAAGTAGCAGCCATATCAATCCCTATTTGTGTGCACTTTTTTAATGGTGATTAATATGAATTTGAATGAAAAAATTTTAAATAAATTGATTAGTGAAGCTAGGAAAGCTTATTGTAAAGGTGAAATTCCTGTTAGTGCAGTTATAGTTGATCATAATGGGAAAATAATTAGTTTTGGGCGAAATAAGCGTCAAAAGGAGTTTAATGTTTTGGGTCATGCTGAAGTCATCGCTATTATGAGAGCTGAAAAGAAGGTTAAGGATTGGCGTTTGAATAATTATTATATGTATGTTACTTTAGAACCTTGTGAAATGTGTTCTATGATTATAAGAGAGTGTAGATTGGAAAATGTTTTTTATTTTTTGAAAAAAGATGGAAAAGTTGATGATTTTAATATAAATAAAAGTCTAATTGGTGGATTTGAACAGGAAAAGGAAGAATTTAGAAATTTATTAACAAGTTTTTTTGATAATAGAAGATAATTCTTCTTTTTTTATGGTATAATTATCCACAGGAGGGTTATCATGAGTTATAAGGTTTTATATAGAAAGTATCGTCCTGATAGTTTTGATAGTGTTGTAGGTCAGGATTATACTGTTAAAATGCTTAAAAATGCTATTATTACTGGAAAAAATGCTCATGCTTATATATTTACTGGTCCTAGAGGAACTGGTAAGACTAGTAGTGCAAAGATTTTTGCAAAGGCATTAAATTGTAGTCATCCAGTTAATGGAAATCCATGTAATGAATGTGAATCATGTAAATCTTTTAAAGATAGTCCTGATATTATTGAAATAGATGCTGCTTCTAATAATGGGGTTGATGAAATAAGAGAACTTATCAACAACGTAAAACTTGTTCCTACTTCTTCTAAATATAAAGTTTATATAATAGATGAAGTTCATATGTTAACCGCAAGTGCATTTAATGCTTTATTATTAACATTGGAAGAACCACCTTCACATGTTGTTTTTATATTAGCTACGACTGATATACAGGATGTTCCAATTACAATTTTATCTCGTTGTCAACGTTTTGATTTTAAACCAGTTAATAAAGAAGCAATTATTAACAGATTAAAGTATATTTGTGAAGAAGAAAACATTGCTATTAATGATGATGCAATTGAGGAGATAGCTTTGTTATCTGCCGGTGGTATGCGTGATGCTTTAGGTATGTTGGATCAGTTATCTAGTGATGATAAAGTTATTACTTTGGATGAAGTTTCTAATTATTTTGGTAGTATTTCTAGTAAAAAAATTGATGAGTTATTAACAGATATTGAATTTAGTAAAACTTATGAATTATTAAGTATATTACGGGAAATAAAGGAAAGTGGTACTAATTATTCTGTTTTTATTGAAAAATTAATTGGTGAACTTCGTAAGTTAGCTATTGATATTAAGTCTGGAAAAGCTAAGCATGATTTTCTTTTTGATGATATATATAATATGATATTTAATTTGAATGATTGTTTATGTAATATAAATATAAATATAGATCCTTATATTTTAATTGAAATAGTATTGTTAAAGTATTTGAACAGAGACAATAACCTGGGAAATAATTTAGGAAATAATAATGTTTCTAATAATAGAGAAAAAGAATATAACCCGGGAAATAATGATGATTTGGGAAATAAAACAATTAATTTAAGTATTGACTCATCTAATAATGAATTGGGAAATAATTTTAAAATAGACTTATCAACAAGAATAAATAATTGCTTTGTTGAAGTTGCTAAGGAGATGAAAGTTACTTTAAGTAAATCTTGGGAAGATTTTTTAAATTTTTTGATGAAGAAAGATAAAAGTATGGTATCTTTGTTAGCTGATACAATTATTTTGGCTGCTTCTAGTAAGTATGTTTTGATAGAAAGTAAGATTAATAGTACTAATGATCTTATAAATAATAATATTAATAGATTAGAAATGTATTATTTTGAATTTTCGGGAAATAATTTAAAATTTGCAGCTGTTAATGCTGAATTATGGAAAAAAGAAGCAGAAAAGTATAGATTTAATTTGAAGAATAAAATAAAATATAGTTATATGACTGAAGATGAAGAGAATTTAGATAATGATAATCAGAATAGTTCATCTTCTAGTGATAATATTGAAGATGTTGCAAAGGATATCTTTGGAACATTTGAAGTTGAATAATAGAAAGAAGGAAATATTATGAATATGCAAGCTTTAATGCAACAAGCTCAAAAAATGCAAAGAGATATTACAAAAAAGAAAGAAGAATTGAATAGTAAGAATTTTACTGGTACTTCTGAACTTGTAGATGTTGTTTTTTCTGGTGATAAGAAGTTAGTATCTGTAAAAATAAAGTCAAATATTGAAAATGATGATAAAGAGATTTTAGAAGATATGTTTGTAATTGCTGTTAATGATGCAATGTCTCAAATAGATAAAGAAACTGAAAAGGTTTTAGGTGCATATGGAAGTCAACTTGGTGGTTTGTTTTAATGACCTATCCTTCGACTTTATCTGATTTAATTAGTAATTTTCGCAAGTTGCCTGGAATAGGTGAGAAGAGTGCTGAAAGAATGGCTTTATCTTTAATTGAATTACCATTAGAAGACGTTTCTAATTTTGCGAAAGCAATGGTTTCTTCAAAGGAAAAATTACACCCTTGTCTTGTTTGTGGAAGTATTACAGAGAATGATTTATGTGATGTATGTTCTGATGATAAACGTAATAAGTCTGTAATATGTGTTTTAGAGGATTATAAGAGTGTTATTGCTTTTGAAAGGGCTGGTAATTATAATGGCGTTTATCATGTCTTAAATGGCCTTATTTCACCTATTGATGATGTTAATCCTGAAGATATTAATCTAGCTAGTTTAATTGATCGTGTTAGTAAACTTGAAAATCCTGAATTGATTATTGCATTAAAATCTACTATAGAGGGTGAAACAACCACTTTGTATATTAAAAAAATATTTGAAGGAAAGGGCGTCGAGATATCTAGATTGTCTTATGGTATTCCAATGGGTGCTGAAATAGATTATTTAGATGAAATTACTTTAGATAGAGCATTGAATGATCGTAAGAAAATATCATAATTGCATTATAATTTTTCATATTATTATTTAGGTGATATGATGAAGATATTGTTTACGATAATTAGAAAAGTTTGTTTAGGAATATTTAGTATTTATAGTATTAATATTTTATTTAGTATTATTAATTTGTCTATTCCAATTAATTTTTATTCTATATGTATGAGTTCTTTTTTAGGCATATTTGGTTTAATCTCTATTATTATTTTAAAAATTGTAATATAGAGTGAGGGGTGGTAGTTTGTCTGAAGTATTAGTTTTTGATAATTTGTTAAAAAGATATCATGAGAATAAGTTAGCTCATGCTTTTTTGCTTGAGACAAATGATATTAGTAGATGTTATGAAGATGTTTTAATTTTTATTAAAAAGCTATGTTGTCCACATACATTTTCTATTGAATGTAAAGAAAATTGTAATCTGTGTAGTTTAATTGATGCAGATAATTTACCTAGTTTAATAACTATTAATCCTGATGGACAGTTTATAAAAAAAGGTCAAATATTAGACATGATGGAGAAATTTAGTACTAAACCAGTATTTACTAACTTTAATATTTATGTTATAAGGGAAGCTGAAAGATTTAATTCTTCTAGTGCAAATACTTTATTAAAATTTTTAGAGGAACCTGAAGATAACATTTTAGGTATTTTTATTACTAATAATAAGGAAAATGTTATATCTACTATAAGGAGTCGTTGCCAAATATTTTCTTGTTATTATAAAGGTAATATAGCAGATAATTTGAATGATGATATATTGACTGATGTTAAGTTATATCTTAAGGCAATTTATAATAATAAAGATGATTTATTATATAATAAGACTCATATGAGTGGGTATTATAGTGATCGTAAGGACTGGGAAATATTTTTTAATACTATGCTGTATTATTTGAATGATTGTTATTCTTCTGATAGATTAGATAAAATAGAGTTAGTTAAGAATATTTCGAAATGTAATTTAGTAAAAGTAATTATTTTAATAGAGGAAATTTTAAAGTATATTAAGAGTAATGGGAATATTGATTTAATTTTAGATAGGTTTGTGATTGAAATGAGGAATTATTATGAATAATGTTTATGGTATAACTTTGAAGTCTGAAGGAAAAGTTTATTATTTTAATGGTGAAAATCTTGATATTTCTAATGATTCTTATGTAGTAGTAGAAACTGAAAAAGGAATACAATTAGGTAAAGTTGCTTATAAGATTGAGTCATTGGATAAAATTAATATTCCTATTGAAGAGATGAAAAAAGTCATTAGAGTATCAACTGATGAGGATTATAATACATATTTGAAAAATTTAGCTGATGCAGAAAAATGTTTAGTAAAAGCAAAGAAGGTTGTTAAGGATTTAAATTTAAATATGAATATTTTAGATGCTAGTTATACGCTAGATAGAAAACAATTATTATTTAATTTTATTGCTGATGAGAGAGTTGATTTTCGTGAGTTAGCTAAAAAGTTGGCTTCTCTTTATAAGACAAGAATTGAATTGCGCCAAATAGGAGCAAGAGATAAAGCAAGAACAATAAATGGTGTTGGCCATTGCGGTAGAACATTATGTTGTTCAACATTTTTAAATCATATTGATTCTGTGACGATGAATATGGCTAAAAATCAGAATATTGCTCTTAATCCATCTAAGATTAATGGATTATGTGGTAGATTATTATGTTGTTTAACATACGAAGATGAAGAATATGTTAGATGTGGTAATGGAATGCCTAATGTTGGTCAAACTGTTAAAGTAGATGATGTAAAAGGCAAAGTGGTTTCTGTTGATATTTTAAACCGAAAGTATAAAGTTGATTGTGATGGAATAATAAAGGAGATTGTGTTAGATTGTGACGAGTGTATTAAATGATTTATTTGATTATGACGGTTTAAAAATTTATCAATATGATGATAAGTTTAAATTTTCTTTAGATTCTATTTTGTTAGCTGAATTTGTTGAAATTAAACCAAATACTAGAACAATAGTTGATTTTTGTACTGGGAATGCTCCAGTACCTTTGATTCTTAGTACTAAAACAGATGCGCGAATTTATGGTTTTGAATTACAAGAGAAAATTTATAAATTAGCTAAAATGAGTGTAAAAGAGAATAAATTAGAATCAAGAATAAATATAATTAATGCTAATTTGAAAGATTCTTTAGAATATATTTTACCTGAAAGTGTAGATGCAGTTACTTGTAATCCTCCATATTTTAAATATGATAAGAATAAATCATTGATTAATGAGAATTATGAAAAAGCTATTGCAAGGCATGAGATTGAAATGAATTTAGAAGATTTAATGATAGCTGCAAAATATATTTTAAAAAATAAAGCTCCTTTGTATATTGTTCATAGATGTGATCGTTTGGAAGAAATTTTAGATTGTTTAAGCAAATATAATTTTAAAGTAAAGAAATTACAATTTATTTATGCAAGTTATAAAAAGGAAGCTATTATGGTATTAATTAAAGCAACTAAGAATGGTAAAATGGGAAGTTTAAAGGTTATGCCACCGGTAGATGTTTTACAACATAAATCTTATAAAGGCATCTTTGAGTAGAGAGGAAGTTTATATGAAATTAATAATTGGCTTAGGGAATCCTGGAAAAGATTATCAAAATACTAGACATAATGTTGGTTTTCTTATACTAGATAATTATTTAGGTAATGTAGATTGGAAAGAAAAATTTAATGCTTTATATTTTGAGAAAAGAATTAATAGTGAAAAAGTAATTTTTGTCAAACCATTAACTTTTATGAATCTTTCTGGTAATGCAGTTGTAAAATATATTAACTATTATAATGTAAATATTGATGATATCCTTGTCATTCAAGATGATTTAGATTTACCATTTTCAACATATAAACTTAAGAAAAATAGTAGTGCTGGTGGACATAATGGTATAAAATCTATTATTAATTGTTTAGGTTCACAAGATTTTTTACGTTTGAAGATTGGAGTATCTAATAATAAATCAATTGATACTAAAGACTATGTACTTGGTCGATTTTCAAAAGAGGAGAAGGATAAACTTGATTCATTACAAAAGACATTTAATGAAATTATAGAATCTTTTGTTATAGTTGGGATCTCTAAGACAATGAATATTTATAATACAAAAAAGTAGGGATAGAATGGATTTTTTATCGAAATATTTTAAATATGAGAATGGAATTACAATAGCGGGTTTAACTAAAGAGTTAAATATTTTTTACGTGCTCGATTTATTTAAAAAAGAAAACAAGAATATTTTGATATTAACTAATACATTATATGAAGCTAATACTTATTTTGATTTAATACATACATATACTGATGATGTATGTTTATTTCCGATGGATGATTTTTTGACAAGTGTTGCTGTTGCAGTATCACCTGATTTGAAAATTAAAAGACTAGAAACTTTAGATGTTATTAGAAATAAGTCAAAAAAAATAGTTGTTACTAATTTAATGGGATATTTGCGTTATTTGCCTAATAAAAATGATACAAGTAATCTTGAGTTTACTCTTAGTTTGAAAAATAATGTTAAAAGAGAAGAAATACTTGAAATGCTGGAAAAGTATGGTTATATAAGGGAAAGTATTGTTACGACAACTGGAGAATATGCTGTACGCGGATATATTATAGATTTATTTATAATCGAAGAAGAACATCCTATTAGAATTGAATTTTTTGGTGATGATATAGAATCTATAAGATATTTTGATGAGAATACACAATTATCAATTAATGAAATTGATAAAATTATGATAAAACCATATACAGAAGTTGTTTGTGAAGTACATAGTAGTCTTGTTGATTATATGAATAATCCTTTAGTAGTAATGGTTAATCGCGATCAAATAGAATTAGCTTATAATAAATTACTTAATGATATTGAAGAATATAATGAAAATGAAAATATTAATAATAAACATATGTTTAATATAGATGATATTAGTTATAATGAAGTAGTTTATTTAAATAATATTGGAGATACTGAGTATGGGAAATATTTAGGATATAAATCTCAGGAAATAGAGAATTTTAATAGTAATTTTGAATTACTAGGTAAATATTGTGATAAAGAGATAATGGGTGGTAAAACAGTTATTCTTTGTTTAACTAAAGAAAATCAATTAAAGAGTTTAAATCCATTTTTATCAAGTTATCATGTAGTTAAAAAAGATGATATCTTAAGAAAAGAAATAAATATTTTATATAAGAAGATTAATAAAGGTTTTGTTTTTGAAGAATATGTAGTAATAGCAGATTCAGATATTGAACAGACAAAAAATACTGTAATAAATTATAAAAATAGTTATCATATAGGAAAAAAAATTAAAGATTTTGGACAATTGGCTATTGGGGATTATGTTGTACATAGTGCTCATGGAATAGGTATATATAACGGAGTTATTACTTTAACTAAAAATGGTTTAAAGAAAGATTATATTCAAATAAATTACCAAGGTAATGATAAAATATATATTCCAGTTGAGAAAATAAGTACAATATACAAGTATTCTGGTAAAGAAGGTACTTCTCCTAAATTAGATAAATTAAATAGTACTAGTTGGGTTAAGAAAAAAAGAGAACTACGTAAGAAAATTAAAGATATAAGTGGAGAGCTTATTAAGTTATATGCAGCAAGAAATAGTATAAAAGGTATTCCTTTTAAGAGTTATGCTGAAGAGGATGTTTTTGGTTCAGAATTTGTTTATAAAGAAACTATTGATCAATTAAAAGCAATAGAGGATATTGATAAAGATTTAAGTAGTGATGTTCCTATGGATCGTTTATTATGTGGTGATGTAGGTTTTGGTAAAACAGAAGTTGCTTTTAGAGCAATGTTTAAAACAATTATTAATAATAAGCAAGTATTTTATCTTTGTCCAACTACTATTCTTTCTAAACAACAATATGAAAATGCTGTTGAAAGATTTAAAAATTATCCTATTGAAATTGCTTTGTTAAATCGTTTTACTAGTGCTAAAGAAACAAAGCGAATTCTTGAAGGATTGGAGAAAGGAACAATTGATTTAGTATTTGGAACTCATAGATTGTTATCTAATGATGTTAAATTTTCTAAGTTAGGATTGTTAATTGTTGATGAAGAACAAAGATTTGGTGTTACACATAAAGAGAAAATTAAGGAATATAAAAATGACGTTAATGTTTTAACTTTATCTGCGACTCCTATTCCAAGAACTTTAAAGATGGCTTTAAGTGGTTTAAGAGATTTATCAATTATTGATACTCCTCCTACTAATAGATATCCAGTTCAGACTTATGTACTTCAAGAAAATGATTTAATTGTAAAAGATGCTATATATAAAGAATTATCTAGAAATGGTCAGATATTCGTTTTATATAATAAAGTTGCTACTATTGAAAGTAAAATGAAACATTTACATGATTTAGTACCAGAAGCTCGTATAACTATTGCTCATGGCCAAATGAGTAAAAAAGAATTAGAAGATGTAATGGAATCTTTTGTTAATTATGAATATGATATTTTATTATGTACGACGATAATTGAAACTGGTATAGATATAAGCAATGCAAATACTTTAATTATTTATGATGCTGATAATTTTGGTTTATCGCAGTTATATCAGATAAGAGGACGTGTTGGAAGAAGTAATAGAATTGCTTATGCTTATTTAATGTATGATAAGAAGAAAATGTTAAATGATGTAGCAGTTAAGAGATTGCAAGCAATAAAAGAGTTTACTGAACTTGGTAGTGGTTACCGTATTGCAATGAGAGATTTGTCGATACGTGGTGCTGGTGATTTGTTAGGTTCAGAACAAGCTGGTTTTGTGGATACTGTTGGTATTGAATTGTATATGCAAATGATTGAAGAAGAAATGCGTCGTATGAAGGGTGAAGAAGTTCCTGAAGATGAAGAGGATACTACTTCTAATCGTTCTTTAATTGAAGTTGAAACTCATATTAGTGATGAATATGTATCAGATGAAGATATTAAAATTGAAATTCACAAAAAGATTAATGAAGTAGATGGATATAAGAAATTATTGCAAATCAAACATGAATTAGAAGATCGTTTTGGTAAAATAAGTAAAACTATGGAAATATATATGTATGAGGAATGGTTTGAAAAACAAGCAAAAAAATTAGGAATAGTTAATGTAAGACAGAGTGAAAGAGAAATAGAAATAGAATTACCAAAAGATATATCTAGTAAAATAGAAGGAGATAAATTTTTTATAAAAGCTTATAATATAAATCCACGTTTTAGATTAAAATATTTACGTGAACAAGTAATAATTGCTTTAACTTTATTAAATCAAAAAGATCATTTTTTATATTATATTGTTCCTTTAATGGAAGAAGTAATAAATGAAGTTAGTGATAAATAGATTAACTGTTGATAAAAAGACCAATTATTGGTCTTTTTTTACATATTTATTTGTGTTTGGGAAATAATAGTAGAGAAATGGAGAGTATTATGAAAGAAATTAATTTTATAAAAAATATAGATAATCTTGGAAGAATTGTTATACCTATGGATATAAGACGTAAGTTACAAATTAATACAGGAGATATTTTAAGTATTACTTGTAATGATAAAAATATTATGTTAACTAAATATAGTAATTTGGATAATAATTTTAAGATAATTGAAATAGTTAAATATTTTGTTGAATTTTTAAATATTAAGTTAATATTAACTAATAAAGAGAATGTTATATATTCGAATTTGGTTAATGATGGAGATAGATTAGATAATCAATTTATTTCTTTGGTAAAAAATGCTTCATCTTTTAAAAATAAAAATATGTCTTGTATATTTGGAACAAATAAAGTTACTGGAATATATAATATTATTCCGATTGTTACTAATGAAGGAATTGAAGGGAGTGTTGTTGTTTTTGGTGAGGATGGTGAAAAAGCTTATAATATTGGGACTTTAATTAGTAGATTAATACAATTAGAATTAAATATAACTTGATAAATATGAAAAATTATGATAAATTAACTCTATATTTAGCGATGAAAGAAAGAGTACTTTTATAGTAGTAATTTAGAGAGATTCTGGATGGTGTAAAGAATTTTATGAAATAAAAGGAACATGGCTCTGGAGTTAAAGCGTATATTTCGCGTTAAGAAATAAAGTGTATGATAATTCATAAACTAAGGTGGTACCGCGGGTTTTTCTCGTCCTTAGATTATGAATTTTTTTTATTAGGAAGTGATGAAGTGATTAAAAGAATTATATTTGATCTAGATAGAACTCTTATTCCTTGGGATAAGGAATGGGATAAATGTGTAGAGAAAACTTATAATTACTTTGGAATTCCTTTCGAAGAAGATGAATTTATTAAGTTTAATACAGCTATGTTAGATTATGAAAAACGTCATAGAAAATTTGATAAAAAAGATATGTCTAGATATTTTAGAAATACTATCGGTAAAGAAATACCAGATACATTTGTAGAAGTATGGACTAGATATTTAGGTAAGTTGGTACCTGAAAAAGATGAAAAGTTAATAGAATTATTAAAGTATTTAAGTAGTAAATATTCTTTGGTAGTTGCTACTAATTGGTTTAAAGATCAACAGGTTAGTAAATTGAAACTATATGGTATTTATGAATACTTTGATGAAGTATTAACTAGTGATGAATATAATAAGAAACCTGGTAGAGCAATGTTTGAGAAAGCTTGTGAAGGTTTTGATAAAGATGAAGTAGTAATGGTAGGAGATACCTTTAAATCTGATATAAAAGGAGCTATGGATTTTGGGTTATATTCATATTATTTGACTACTACTGATAGAAGACGTGGTAAAAGATTTAAAATTATCAATGAAATATATGATTTAAAAGAATATTTATAGGAGGGATTATTGTGAGAAAGTTTGAAAAAATTTCATTTGAACAATTTAAAAAAGATATTGCTGATGATATAAATTTATATGAAAGTTATAGTTTACCTAAAAGAGAAACTATGCATGCTGCGGCATATGATTTTTTTGCGTTGTTTGATTATACATTAAAACCTGGAGAAATAAAAAAAATTCCTACAGGTATTAAGGTGATAATGGAAGAAGATGATGCCTTATTATTATTGGATCGTAGTAGTATGGGATTTAATTATAATGTTCGGATGTGTAATCAAGTTGGTGTTATTGATGCTGATTATTATAATAATAGTAGTAATGAAGGACACATGTGGATAAAAATTCAAAATGAAGGCAAAGATGATTATGTCGTTAAAAAAGGTGATGGCATGTGTCAGGGAATGTTTATAAAATATTTGAAAGTTGATGATGAAGATTCGGAATTTAAAGAACGAGTTTCTGATTATTAGGAGAGGATATTATGAAAAAAGAGAAATATTATATAAGTACGGCAATTGCGTATACATCTGGAAAACCTCATATTGGAAATACATATGAGATTGTGCTAGCAGATGCTATTGCAAGATTTAAAAGATTACAAGGATATGATGTTTATTTTCAAACAGGAACGGATGAACATGGTGAAAAGATAGAAATAAAAGCTAGAGAGGCGGGAATGACACCTCAAGAATTCGTAGATGAAAAAGCTCAAATAATTAAAGATATTTGGGATATAATGAATACTAGTTATGATAGGTTTGTTAGAACTACTGATCCTCATCATGAAAAGGTTGTACAACATATATTTAAATACATGTATGATAAAGGAGATATTTATAAAGGAGAATATAAAGGTTTATATTGTACTCCTTGTGAATCATTTTGGACGGAAAGCCAGTTAGTTGATGGTAAGTGTCCTGATTGTGGACGTGATGTTCAACCTAAATGTGAAGAGGCGTATTTCTTTAAGTTATCTAAATATCAAGAAAGATTAGAGAAATATTTGGACGAACATCCTGATTTTATTCAGCCTGTGGCTAGAAAAAATGAAATGATTAATAACTTTATAAAACCAGGATTACAAGATTTATGTGTATCAAGAACTTCATTTAATTGGGGAATACCTGTTGATTTTGATTCAAAACATGTTGTTTATGTATGGTTAGATGCATTAACTAATTATATTACAAATATTGGTTTTGATTTTGATGAAACAACAGACGAATTTAAATATAAATGGCCAGCTGATTTACATTTAATTGGAAAGGATATTATCAGATTTCATACAATTTATTGGCCATGTTTCTTAATGAGTTTAGATTTACCATTGCCTAAACAAATATTTGGACACCCTTGGTTAATAGTTGCTGATGGAAAGATGAGTAAGAGTAAGGGAAATGTTATTTATGCTGATGATTTAGTAAGAGAATATGGTGTTGATTCTGTAAGATACTATTTTTTACATGAAATTCCGTTTTCTTCTGATGGTGTTTTTTCAAAAGATTTATTAGTTGAAAGAATAAATGGTGATTTAGTTAATATTTTAGGCAATTTAGTGAATAGAACTGTTAGTATGAATTTTAAGTATTTTGATGGTATTGTTCAAAATCATAATGTATATGAAGAAATAGATAATGATTTAATTGAAAATGTTTTATCTTTAAATGAAAAAGTAAGTAAGAAGATGGATGAATTAAGAGTTGGTGAAGCTCTACAGGAAATATTTGATGTATTAAGAAAGTGTAATAAGTATATTGATGATACGACACCTTGGATTTTAGCTAAAGATGAATCTAAAAAAGAGAGATTAGGTACTGTTCTGTATAATTTATTGGAGAGTATTAGAATTTGTGGTATTTTGTTAAATCCTTTCTTAACTGATACTTCAGAGAAAATATTTAAACAATTAAATTGCTCTATAACTTCTTTTGAGTCTACTTTTGAGTTCGGTGGATTAGAAAGTGGAAGTAAGTTATCTGAACCTGTTCATCTATTTGATAGAATTGATATAAAACAAGATTAATTATCTTGTTTTTTATTTGGGAAATATTATTATAGGGTGTTAAATTATTTCCCGGGAAATAAATTTTTGATATAATTTAGAAGGTGATATTAATGTTTACAGATACACATTGTCATTTATATAAAGAGTATTATGATGATTTAGATAGTATTATTTATAAGATAAAAAAAGCTCAAATAAACAGAGTTATTAACAATGGATGTGATAATTTATCTAATATAGAAGTTTTGGGAAATATTAAAAAATATGATTTTATGTATGGAGCTATAGGTATTCATCCTGATAGTGCTGATACTTATAGTGAGAGTGATCTTGCTTATATTAAAAACCATTTAAATGATGATAAGGTAGTAGCAATAGGTGAGATAGGATTAGATTATTATTGGCGAAAAGATAATAAAGATAAGCAGATTGAACTCTTTGAGAAACAATTGTCTTTAGCTGAAGAATTTGATAAACCAATTATTGTACATAGTCGTGATGCTACTTTAGATACAATTGAAATTTTAAAAAAATATAAAGTAAGAGGTGTTATTCACAGTTTTAGTGGAAGTTATGAAACAGCTTGTATTTATATAAAAATGGGGTTTTTACTAGGAATAAATGGTGTTATTACTTTTAAAAATTGTAATTTAAAAGATGTTATAGGTAAAATAGACTTATCTAATATTGTTTTAGAGACTGATTCGCCATATTTAACTCCTGTGCCTTATAGAGGACAAAGAAATGATTCTTCACATATTTTTGATATAGCTAAGTTTATTTGTGAAATTAAGAATGTTTCTTTAGATGAATTATCTAAGGAAACTAATGCCAATATTAAAAGGTGTTTTGACATTTAGATTTTGCCATGTTATTATATTCTCTATCTTTTTGAGGTGAAATTTATGAATAAATTTAACTGGATAAAGATGGGGTTAAAAAGTTTAATAATAATAGGTCTTGTATTAATATTGCAAGCTAATGTTAGTAATAAATATTCAATTAAAACAGAGAATTTTAATTTTAATGTTACTTTAGGTATGAGTGCTTTAGCTGAAAAGCAAGAAGAGGAGAAACCAAAGGAAGTAGTTATTAAAGAAAACAGAGATAATAGTGAAACTATTACATCATTAACAGGAAGCTTGACAGGATATGCAGCTGATTGTCCTTTATGTAATGGAACTTTAGCTTGTAAGTCTTCTTATGATGTTTATAAGAATGGTGTTGTTACGTATCCTGATAAATATTTTGGGGATGTTAGAATTGTTGCTTCATCTAAAGCACTTCCTTGTGGCTCAGTTATACGTTTTAATTTGAAATCGATATCTAGTGAACCTATTTATGCTATTGTTTTAGATAGAGGAGTTTTGGGAAATAATATTGATTTATTGATGCCTACTGAAAAAGCAGCTAGTAAGGAAGTAGGAAGAAGAACGATTACTTATGAAGTTTTGCGAAATGGATGGTAATTAGGAGGAATAAAATGGGTGATTTTAAACATAAACATAGTTTGGGACAAAATTTTTTAAAAGATAAAAAAGTTTTAACTAATATAATTGATTCTGTTGATGTTCAAGAAGATGATTTAATAATAGAAATAGGCCCTGGTCAAGGAGCATTAACTAGATATTTAAAATTGTTTCATGCTAATTTGATTTGTTTTGAAATTGATATTAGAGTTAAAAAGTATCTAGATAATTTCGTTGATGATAAAACAAAAATTATTTATCAAGATTTTATGAAAGTTGATTTGGATAAAGTATTAAAAGATATAAAATATAATAAGTTATATGTTATTTCTAATTTGCCTTATTATATTACAACACCAATTATTGAAAAGGTTAGTAATGCAAACGTAGATGTAGAAGCAATGGTGTTAATGGTTCAAAATGAAGTAGCATTACGTTTAAGTGCAAAACCAGGAACAAAGGATTATGGTGCTATTACAGTACTATTAAATTACTTATATGATGTAGAAAGATTATTTTTTGTTTCAAAATATGCTTTTGATCCTGTACCTAAAGTTGATAGTGCTGTGATTAAACTTTCTAAAAAGAAAAATAAGTTAGTAGTAGAAAAATATGATTTGTTTGTTAAATTAGTTAGAGATTCTTTTAGAATGAAAAGAAAAAATATAAGAAATAATTTAAAGATGTATAATTTAGATGTTATTAAATCAGTTTTGAGTGATTATAATCTTGATTTAAGTGTTCGTGCAGAAGAAATTCCATTAGAATGTTATGTTGATATAGTAAATGAATTAAGCAAGTAATAAATACTTGCTTTTTTTCATATTATATCGTAGGTGATAAAATGGCTTTTAAAATAGGAGATTATGTGACTAGGAATAGTCATAATAATGATATTGTTTTTATTATTACAGATATTATAGGTGAAGAAGCTTTGTTAAAAGGCTTTGATGTTAGGTTAGTTGCAAATAGCCCACTATCTGATTTAGTTATATGTAGTGATGAGGAGAGAAAAGATGTTTTTTCAGAAGAAATGTTTAATAAAGAAATTCTTGAAAAAGTAGATCGAGATGATTTTTTTTATTTACCACCGAGAATTTTACATTTAGATGGTGATAAGGATTATTTAGATAAATGTCTTAAATTTTATTCAAATAATCGAGTACAAGCATTTGGAAAGACAATTAATGAAAAAGATTTAGATAAAAATATTATGTTATTTTTAGAAGACATACGTCCTGATATTTTAATTATTACGGGACATGATGCATATTTAAATAAAAATGATAATTTATATGATTTAAACAATTATAAAAATTCAGAAAATTTTATAAAGGCAGTGAGAGTTGCACGTAATTACGAAAAGAGTCATGAGAAGTTACTTATTATAGCTGGTGCTTGTCAAAGTAATTATGAAGAGCTTATAAAAGCAGGCGCTGATTTTGCTAGTAGTCCAAAAAGAGTAAATATTCATGCTTTGGATCCTGCTATTATAGCAACGACTATTGCTTTAACCGAAAAAAATAAAACAATTAATTTATTAGAAGTATTAGAAAAGACAAAATATGGCAAAGATGGAATGGGTGGATTAATAGTAAATGGTTTTATGTATGTGGGGTATCCGAGATGAGAACTATTTATCAAGCAAAAGAATTAGTACATAGTAAATTTGGCAAAGAAGTTATTGTAAAAGTTATGGGATTGAGAAATAAAATAGATAGATATGAGGGAATTATTAGTGAATGTTATCGTAATATTTTTATTTTAAAAACGTCTAGAGGTAAGAAAAGTTTTAATTATTGTGATGTTTTAATAGGAAATATAAAGATAATTGAAAAATAATTCTTGATTTTATTGTTATTTTGCATTAAACTTAAGTTAAGTTGAGACTTTTATTTAGAGTGATAGACTTGGGAGGAGTGTTATTACATGAAGATTACTAAAGTGGTGCTTCGCAACAAAGAGAAAGAAGATTCTCGTATGAAAGCTATAGCTACTGTAACACTAGATGAAGCTTTTGTAGTTACAGGAATAAGGTTAATACAAGGCGATGATAAGATGTTTATCGCTATGCCTAGTAGAAAAGTTTCTGAAGGTGTATACGACGATGTTGCTCATCCAGTTAATCAAGAAACAAGAAAAATGTTTGAAGATGCAATCTTTAAAGCATATGATGAAATGAAAAATACTGGTGAAGATTTAGTTAAAATAGAATTATAACTTAAAGAGTAATCTTTAAGTTTTTTTGTTCTATTATTTATTATGTATTCATACAATTATCTAGGTGATAATATGGATAATAGTTATGATAGTACAAAACATGATGTTAAGATAATAGATAGAGGATTAATTTATTTAACTGGTATTGATAAAATAATTAGTTTTGATAGTGAAGAGTTTTTAATGGAAAGTGTAATGGGAATTATCTTGCTTAAAGGTGAAAACTTAGAAATAGTTAAATTAGATACTCATGATGGAGTAGTAAGTATAAAAGGAACTTTTAATAGTATTGTTTATGATGAGGGGAAGAAAAAAGATAATGAAACTTTGTTAGGGAAATTATTTAAATAATGAATTCATATATTCAATTAATTTGTTTAATAGGTTCATTTTGGTATGGGGTATTAGTTTATTATGCTAATAAAGTGAATATTTTTATTATAGAAAAGAAAAATATTGTTATTAAATATTTATTAAGTATTATTTATATTTTTAATATAAGTTTATTATTTATTATATTTTTATATAAATTAAATTCAGGAGTGTTACATTATTATTTTATATTATTTATTATTATTGGTTATATAAGTTGTTTTGTTAAAAAACGTAAATAGCTTTTTTTATTTTGTCTTTCTTATTGTTTATTATGTTATACTTATAATAATAAGGAGGGTGCCTGATGAGTAACACTGGTAAAAAACAGAATGTTAAAAAACAAAAAAGTGTTAAAAAATCTAATAATAGAATAGGTTTTTTATTGTTTTCAGTTGTTATTTTTTTAGTAATCCTTGTTAGTACGGTATTTAATGATGTAGTTCAAATTTATAATAATAAAAAAAATACTAAAGAATTAAAAGAAAAATATGTTGAATTATTAGAAGAGGAAGATTCTTTAAATAATGAAGTTATTAAATTACAAGATCCAGAGTATGTTGATCGATATGCTAGGGAGAAATATCTTTATACATTAGATGGTGAAAAAATTTTGATGATTATAAATGATGAAGAAGATAAAAATAATAGTGATGAGAGTTAAGTAATTCTTTTTTTGTAGTAGGTGGTTTATATGAAGAAGATTTATATTGTTTTGACTTATACAGGGACAATTTTATCTAAATTAATTAAAATATATACTAGAAAAGAATATTCTCATGTATCAATAGCTTTAGATGAAGATTTACAACATATGTATAGCTTTGGAAGATTAAATGCTTATAATCCTTTTTTTGGTGGCTTTGTTCATGAAAGAGTAGATAAAGGAACTTATCGTAGATTTAAAAAAACAAAAACAAGAATATATTCTTTACAAGTACCTGATGAAAATTACGATGAAGTAGTTAATGTAATAAAAGATATTAAAGATAATAGAAGAGAATATCATTATAATATTATTGGGTTAATATGTGTAGCTATTCATTTAAAATTTAAAAGAGAAAAATCATTTTATTGTGCAGAATTTGTCAAATATGTTTTAGAAAAATCAAATATTAATAATGAATTACCTGATTTAATTAAACCTGAAGATTTTAATAATATAAAAGGTTTAGATATTGTTTATAGCGGTATTTTAAGAGAATATCTTAATTAATTTATTTGGTATAAAAATATAATAGTTTAATATTTTATAATAGGAGACTATTATGAATTGTATAGAACTTATCTTAATTGGCTTAGGATTGGCTATGGATGCTTTTGCAGTGGCTGTATGTAAAGGAACTGGTTGTAATAAGATAATATTTATTAATTGCTTTAAAATTGGTTTGTGTTTTGGTTTGTTTCAAGCTATAATGCCTTTTGTTGGTTATTGGTTGGGAAATGAAATTAAAGGTATAGTTTTAGCAATTGATCATTATATTGTATTTTGTTTATTAGTTATTATCGGAAGTAATATGATATATGATTCTTTAGTAAATAAAGAAGAAAATTATGATAGTTATTTTAATCTTGTTTCTTTGTTAGGTCCAGCATTAGCAACAAGTATCGATGCTTTTTCAGTTGGAATAACTTTTGCTTTATATAAAGTTAATATTTTTAAAGCAATTATTATTATTGGAGTTATAACGTTTATTTTGTCTTTTTTAGGTGTTATTTTAGGAAGTTCTTTATCTAAGAGATGGGATAGAAAAGCTAAAGTATTTGGGGGAGTTGTTTTAATAATTCTAGGAATAAAATTATTATTGGAACATTTATTATAGTTATCTTTAAATTATTATAGTAAAATAAGTGTAATTTTAGTTGTTGCAACTCAAACTTGTCAAAAATCAACTTAAAATTGGTAGTGTGCAACCAGCTTAAAAGATATAATTCGAGTATGTAAAGGAGAATTATAATGAATTTAGCAGATAATTTAAAAAAGATAAGAAAAGATAATAATTTATCTCAAGAACAATTAGCCGAGAAATTAGGAGTATCAAGACAATCTGTAAGTAAATGGGAATCTGGTCAGTCATATCCTGAAATGGATAAAGTTTTACAGCTATGTAAGCTATTTAAACTTAATATAAATGAATTGATAAATGAAAATATATCTGATGTAGTAGAGAAGAAAGCTGTAAATAGAATAAGTAATAAATATATATCTAGTTTTTTTCTTTATATAACTAAAGTTGTAGATATGTTTAGTTCGATGAAATTTAAACAGATTATATTGTGTTTATTAGAGCAAATGATTATAGCTTTTATAGTTGTAGGCATTTTAGTATTTATTGGTTTAATTGGTAGTGGTGTATTTTATAATATATTTAGTTTTTTACCATCAACATTTTTTAATATTTTATATGCTTTAGCTAAAGGATTATATATATTTATAGCTGTAATACTTGGTGTGGCAGTTATATTACATATATTTAAGATTAGATATTTGGATTATTATGAAATTGTTGATGAAGTTGAAGATGATGATAAAAGTATCCCAGAAGAGAATTTAAACGAAAATGATTCAACAGATAGTAAAAAAGATAAGAATGTAATATATTTAGAGAAAAAGAAAGATAAGGTAATTATACGTGATCCTAAACATTCTAATTTTAGTTTTTTAGCTGGATTAGGAAAGGTAGTAGTTTTCTTTGGAAAATTTATAGCAGGAATGATATTATTTTCTTTAGCTATTCTTCTTTTAATATTAGTTGGATTATTGGCTTGTAGTTTTCTATTTATTAAAACAGGATTAATGTTTATTAGTTTGTTTATCTTATTAATTGGATGTATTTTATTTAGTATTATTATAATGGAAGGTTTATATAATTTTATCGTTAGTAAGAGAATTAATAAAACAAAAGTATTTATTCTTACAATTGTTTCAATTATAATGATTGGTTTAGGTGGTGGTCTTTCAATGATTGCAGTTACTGAATTTGACTATGTTGAAAAAGAGGTACCTAAGGAAAAAGAGACTTTTGAAGTTGAAATGAATGATAATTTGAAAGTCCATAGTACTTGTTATTATTGTGATTATATATTTGTTGAGAAAAATATTGATAATGTTCAAATTGAAGTCGAATATCCCGTTTATGAAAATGTTTCTGTTTATAACTATAACGATTTTATTAATATTTATTCATATAGAAATGATTCGGAAACTATGAAATTAATTAGGACTGTTATTAAAGATATAAATGAAAAAAAGATATCAAATTATAATGATACATTTAAAGTAGTTATTACAGCTTCTAAAGAGAATATTTCTAAAATAAAAGGGAATACTGAAGAATATTATGATGAACTAGATAGATTAAGAGAAGAAAATTATAGTTTAAAAGAAAGAAATGAATATTTAGAAAATTTATTGGAATCAAGTTCATTAAATCTTGTTTATGATGATAATGGTAATATAGTTGGAATAAATGATGATAATTATGAAGAAGAGATAGAATAATATACTCTCTCTTTTTTTTGTATGATATAATTTGAATGAGGTAGATGTTTTATGAAAAAAGGTTATGTTAAATTAGCTAATCCAAATATTCAATTAGATAGTATAGTTGATGGAGAAGGTATTAGAAGTGTTATATGGTTTCAAGGATGTTCTCATAATTGTCCTGGATGTCATAATCCAGAGACTCATGATTTTAATAGTGGATTTGAAGTATCAATAGATGAAATGAAGAAGAAGATTGATCACTTAGAATATCAAACGGGTGTTACGTTTTCTGGTGGAGATCCAATGATGCAGATAGAAGCTTTAGAAGAACTTGCAAAACATGTTCATGAATGTGGAATGAATGTGTGGTGTTATACAGGTTATACTTTTGAAGAATTGTTAGAATTAGCAAAGAAAAATGAACATTATTTAGAAGCTCTTAAGAATATTGATGTTTTAGTAGATGGAAGATTTATTCTAGATTTAAAAAGTTTTAATGTTCAATTTAGAGGATCTTCCAATCAAAGAATTCTCGATGTTTCTGAAAGCTTGAAACAGCAAAAAGCAGTAATTATTCCAAAATACAAGTAGAGGTGCATTATGAAAGAAAAAAGTAAATTAATATTGATGACTTTATGTACACTGATTGCTTTAGGAATTAATCCGTGTGTATGTTTAGAATTATATGAAAATGCAAGCAAGATAGATTATAATAGCGGATTAGAAATTTTAAGATTAGGATTAATGGGTACTTTTATACTATTTATAGTTATTTATTATTTTATATCTAAAAAAAGAAAAAAAAGTTCATTAATTGTTAAATTATTAAGTTTAGTTTTTTCTTTATTAATGGTTTTTGGTCTTAGTTATAGTAAATATGGTAATGCATCTTTAGTTTTTAATTCTTTCTTATTTGTTTTATTAGCCATAGTAATGGCGATAGGTTATTATATTATTTTTAATATATTAATAAATATGTTATTTGATAAGTTAAATAATTTACAAGTAAAAGAAAGTAAGAATAAATTTATTAAATTTTTTAAAAAGCATCCTTTTATTATAAGTTTAATTTTTATTTTAATATGTTGGTTGCCTTATATAATTTCTTATTATCCAATTATATTAAGTCCTGATCCTAGTTATCAAATTAAACAATTCTTTGGAATAAGAACTAAATATGCAGATTATGCTGTTTTATTAGATGAAAATGTTGTATTAACTAATCATCACCCTGTTGTTCATACTTTGTTATTAGGTGGTTGTTTAAAGCTGGGACGTTTTTTAGTGAATGATAATTTTGGGTTGTTTATTTATAGTATTATTCAAATATTTATTTTATCTATGACTTTAGCTTATACTATTAAGTATATGGTTAATAATAAGGTGTCATTTAAATTTGTTCTATTAAGTTTATTAGTGTATGCTTTAGTTCCTATGTTTCCTTTATATGCGATGAGTGGAGTTAAAGATGTTATATTTACAGCTTTTATTATTCTTTATATTATAATGTTGCATAAACTTATTAGAAATAATGGTAATAAGTTGAAAATTTATCATTATATAGGAATGATTATCTTAATGTTACTTATTATATTGTTTAGAAATAATGGTCTTTATATTATATTGTTATCGTTTCCTTTTTTGATTTTAAGTATTAAGAAAGATTGGAAACGATTAAGTGTTGTTTTTATTATTACGATAGCTTTATCTACTTGTTATAGTAAAGTGATATTACCAGCATTTAAAATAACACCTGGTAGTATTAGAGAGGTTTTATCAATTCCGTTTCAACAAACGGCAAGATATGTTAAGTATCATAGTGATGAACTTACAGATGAGGAGATAGAGATAATTGATAATATCTTAGGATATGATGATTTAGGAGAGAGGTATGATCCTGAATTAGCTGATCCAGTTAAGAATAAATATAATAAATATACTACATCAGATGAATTGAAAGAATATTTTGGTGTTTGGTTTGATGGATTAGTAAAACATCCTGGTACTTATATAAATGCTACTATTAATAATACTTATGGATATTTTTATCAAGATAAACTATCTTGGTATGTTTATTATAAGTATGATACAAGGATAACTCAGGATGGTTTTGATTATCATTATAATTCTTTGAGTTCATTAAGAAAAGGTTTATCTAATATAGCCTTGGCTTATCCTTTGATTCCGGTTATAGGATTATTAGCTAACATAAGTTTTGCTACATGGATGGTTTTTATATTAGTTGGATATTTAATTTATCGTAAAAGATATCGTGATATAGTAGTTTATTTGCCTGCTTTGATATCAATTTTGGTTTGTATAGCTAGTCCAGCTAATACGTATTTTAGATATGCTTTACCATTTATATTTTCGTTACCTTTGATGTTTTCTTTTGTAATTGATAAAAGCAATAGAAAAAGTTAGAATTTAAGGTATAATATTATTATTAATGAGGTGTGTTATGAGAAGTGAAAAGAAGAGTATAGCAGTATTAATTCCTTGCTATAACGAAGCAAAAACAATTGAGAAAGTAGTTAAAGATTATAAAAAAGTATTACCTGAAGCAACAATTTATGTCTATGATAATAATTCTACTGATGGAACAGATGAAATAGCAAGAAAAGCAGGAGCAGAAGTTAGATATGAATATCGTCAAGGTAAAGGTAATGTTATAAGAACAATGTTTAGAGAGATAGAAGCAGATTGTTACTTAATGATAGATGGAGATGATACTTATCCGTCAGAAAATGCTCGTGAAATGTGTGATTTAGTATTAAATGGAAAAGCAGATATGGTAATAGGAGATCGTCTTTCTTCAACATATTTTACAGAAAATAAAAGACCATTTCACAATTTTGGCAATCGTATTGTAAGATGGTTAATTAATTTTTTATTTAAAAACGAAGTTAAAGATATAATGACAGGATATCGTGCATTTAGTTACGAATTCGTTAAGGGTTTTCCTGTTTTATCAAAGGGATTTGAAATAGAAACAGAAATGACAATTCATGCCGTAGATAAAAACTTTAAGTTAGTAGAAGTACCAGTCAATTATCGAGATAGACCAGAAGGATCTGTATCAAAACTAAATACATATAGTGATGGGTTAAAAGTATTAAAGACGATAGCAACACTATTTAAAGAATATAAACCAGCAATGTTTTTCAATATGTGGGCGATATTATTATTAATAATTGGGATACTAATTGGTTTACCAGCATATATAGGATATTTTCAAACAGGATTAGTAGAGAAATTTCCAAGTTTAATAGTAAGTTGTTTTGCAATAATGATGGCTTTATTATTTTGGGTGACTGGAATAATATTACAAGTAATCGCTAAAAAAGAGAAACAAAATTATGAATTATATTTAAATAGTTTGAAAATAAACGATAGGGAAAAGTAAAAATACTTTTCTTTTTTTTTAATTTATGTATAATAATTTCTTAAGTGGGTGACTTTTATGAGTAATATTAAAATAAAAGATTTAAAATTCTCCTATGATAAAAAAAATTATATTTTTGATAATTTAAATTTTACTTTAAGAAAAGATAAAACTCTTAGTATTGTTGGAACAGGAGCTTGTGGTAAAACAACATTATTGAAAATTTTAAATGGTGAACTAGATTATGAAGGTTCTATTACAATTAATGGACTAGAAGTTAAAGAAGAGAATTTTTTAGAACTAAGAAAATGTATAGCTGTAATATTTAGAGATACTTCTTTTATTACTGATGTTGTTAAAAATGAATTACGTTTTTCTTTGGAGAATATAAATGAAGACCCTGCTATTATTAAAGAAAAAATAAATGAAATAAATGAGTATTTTGGAATTAACAAATTATTAAATAAAAATATTGATAGTTTATCTATAAATGATAAAACTTTAGTAAAGATTTTATCTTATGCTTTAATAGAACCTTCTTATATAGCTTTAGATGATTTATTAGATGATTTAAATTTAAGAACTAAGATACTATTATTAAATTATTTGAATTCAAAAAATATTTTGTTAATTAATGTAACTACTAATATGGAAGATGTATTATATACGGATTATGTTTTATGTATATATAAAGGGATAAGTGCTATCGATGGTAAAACTTTAGATGTTTTAGAGAATGAAAAACTATTAAAAAGATTAGGATTATCGTTACCTTTTATGGTAGATTTATCTATTCAATTAAAACTTTATGGATTAATAAATAAAATTTATTTGAATAAGGAAGCGATGGTGAAAAATCTATGGAAATAATTTTAAATCAATTGTATTGTATAGATAATAAGAAAACATCGATGGAAAAAAAGTATTTAGATGATGTTAATTTAGTAATTAATAAAGGTAGTATTGTTGGATTTGTCGGTGAAAATTTAAGAATAATTGGCGATTTGATTATGGCAATTAAAAGACCTAGTAAAGGAGAAGTTAAATTAGATTCATTGATTATAAAAAGAACTAGTCATATAGATAATGTTTTGAATTTAAGGAAAAAAGTTGGTTGTGTTTATTCTTCTAATATTGATATAGCAATTGATGAGACAGTAAAATCACTTTTAAAAAAGACAATGAAAAATTATGGCTATAAACCAAGTAATATAACTAAGCACATGGTAGATTCTTTGAAGATTGTTGGATTAGATGATTCTTTTCTAAACAGAGAAATAAAAACTCTTTCATCTACAGAAATGAAAAAGGTTAAATTAGCTTGTGTTATAAGTTATAATCCTGAAGTTATAATTTTAGAGAATTTTGAAAAAGGTTTGATATATAGAGAAAGAGAATATTTTAGGAAGTTATTTTTAAAATTAAAAAATAAATTTAAGAAAACAATTATATTAATAACAACGGATTTGTCTTTTTTATTTGAAATTGTTGATAAAGTTTTTGTTATCAACAACGGGAAATTAGTTATAAGCGATGATAAAGATATCTTTTATGAAGATAAATTATATAAGTATGTTGAAATGCCCAATATCATATCTTTTACAAAGTATGCACAACAAGAAGATCATCATATCTCAGAGTATACTGATATAAAAGAACTAATAAAGGAATTATATCGTAATGTTAAATAAATATGATTATTTATATAATGGGGAAGAGTCATTATTAATATTAATTAATCCAGTTATTAAATTATTTGGTTTATTTATATATATATTATTAATTTTATTAAAGTTTGATCGTTTGTTATTTATAATTAATATTGGATTGGTTTTTCTTTTAATATTATTAAGTAATGTAAAATTAACCAAATATTTAAAAATAATATGGAAGTTAAAATATCTTATTATTTTATTATATGCTTACTTGTATTATAAAAATCTTGAAATTGTAGAAATAAATATTATTATATTTAAATTAATATTTTTATTAATGTATATATGGGTGATTATATATACAACAAATAAAGAAGAATTGAGTAGGGGATTATCTATTATATTGAATAAAATTAATTTGATTGGTATTCCTATTAAGAAGATAACGATGTTTTTTATTAATGTTTATTCATTTATTGAGTATTTTATTGATACATATAATGAATATATTAATAAGATTGAAAGAGAAGGAAAAGTTTTTTTAGATAGTAATATTTTTAATAAATTAGTAATATTTTTTAAAAATTTTAAAATAATATGGCAGATTAGTTATAGGAAGTTAAATTTAAGGAAAAAAGATTTGAAATATCGTTTATTTGATACAAAGGAAGTAAGTAAATATAAATATCGTAGAAGATTATGTCTTTTTGATTATTTATATGTTTTAATAAATATAGGAATGATAGTTTATTATATATTGAAGGTGAGATAGATGAATTATTTAATGACAATTTCTTATGATGGTAGTAAATTTTGGGGATTTCAAAGATTAAATGAAGAAAATAGTATTCAAAAGTGTTTGGAGAATGCTTTATCTAAGATAAATAAAAAAGAAGTGGTAGTTAAAGGAGCTGGTAGAACAGATCGAGGAGTTCATGCAAATGGTCAATGTGTATCTTTTAAGTTAGATATTAAGATAGAAAATGACGGTTTAAAAAAAGCTCTTAATTCAATTCTTAAACCTTATATTTATGTAAAAAAAATAGAAGTTGTTGATGATAATTTTCACGCTCGTTTTAATGTTTTAAGAAAAAAATATATTTATAAAATAAATTTAGGTGAATATAATCCTTTATTAAGTGATTATGTTTATCAAACAGAGTATAAATTAGATATAAAAAAAATGAGAGAAGTAGCTGATTTGTATTTAGGAGTGCATAATTTTCATAATTTTGTATCAGGTGAAAGAAATGATAGTACAGCGATTATTTATGATATTGAATTTATAAGAGAGGGAGATATTTTAAATATTTCTTTTATTGGAAAAAGCTTTTATCGATATATGGTAAGAAATTTGGTTGGAATGATGATAGAAGTTGGCCGTGGAAAAGAAGAAATAGTAAAAGTTGTTGAAATGCTTGATTCAACAGATGAAATAAATGGTTATACTGCACCAGCTTGTGGTCTTTATTTAGACAAAATTGAATATTAAAATTGATAAATAGTAAATATGAGAAAAAAAATGACAAAAAACAGAGATTTTATTTGACTTTTACTGGAGTTTCTCATATAATTTTAACTGGTACATTTTATTTGTTGGAGTTTGTTAGCCTTGGGAAAGCGAAGCAGATGAAAACGATGAAAGGAAATTTGATATGAATACATTTATGGAAAAGAAAGAAACTGTTGAACGTAAATGGTATGTTGTCGATGCTGAAGGTCAAACTTTAGGTAGACTTGCTACTAAAGTTGCTATGGTATTAAATGGTAAACATAAAGCCACTTATACACCACACATCGACTGTGGAGACTACGTTATTGTAGTTAATGCAGACAAAGTTAAGTTGACTGGAAATAAACTAATGGATAAAAAATATTATAACCATAGTGGATATCCAGGAGGACTAAGAGAGAGAAACGCTAAAACAATGATCGAAAAATATCCAGAAGAAATGATTGAAAGAGCTGTTAAAGGTATGTTACCTAAAGGTAGATTAGGAAGAGCTATGAATAAAAAGTTATTTGTATATGCTGGACCTGATCACAAACATCAAGCTCAAAAACCAATCGAATTAAAAATTAACTAGGAGGTTTTAATTTATGGCTAAACAAGTATGGACTGCTACTGGACGTAGAAAACGTTCTGTTGCTCAAGTTAGAATGACTGCAGGAACTGGTAAAATTACTGTTAATGGTGTAGATGTTAACGAATATTTACCTTTTGCTGTATTAGTAATGGATTTAAAACAACCATTAGTTGCTACTGGTAATGAGGATAAATTCGATATTGATGTTACTGTTAAAGGTGGAGGTTTCTCTGGTCAAACAGGTGCTATTCGTTTAGGTATAACTCGTGCTTTATTAGCTTTTGATGCTGATGCTGATCAAGGCAGAGAAGATGCTTATAGAAAAGTTCTTAAAACTGCTGGATTTATTACACGTGATCCAAGAAGTAAAGAACGTAAAAAACCTGGTCTTAAAAAAGCACGTCGTGCTCCACAATTCTCAAAACGTTAGAAAGTTTTATACCACACAATTTGTGTGGTTTTTCTTTTGTCAAATTTGTGTTATATATGTTTTTTATTTAAAACATTATTGCTATCTTATTTTATTTTTTTTATAATTATAGTATGGTTGGAAGGTGATACATTGGATAAAGTTGACGAAAAATTAAAAGAAGGTAATGCTAAAAAAGGTAATGCTTTAAAAATTATTTTAATTATTATGGTATTTTTAGCTTTGGGAATTTTTATTGGCATTTATGGAACAACAAAATATATGCAAAATAAAGAACAAGAAGTAGAAAAACCACAGACTGTTGATGAAAATGAACCTTTAGATATCACTGAAGATGAAAATTATAGTACTTTAATAGATACTTTATATGAAACAGTAAATGGAAATGTAATGTTTTATTCAACTAAAGGAATTGATATGAGTACTATTGATAATAGTACAAAGCTAGTAATGATATATAATTATTTAAATTCTGCTAAACAAGGGATTGAAGAAGTAATTACTCAAACTTATTGGGGTTCTGGAGTGTGTCAAAATAATTTTGTTGTAAATCCAACAACTGATAATACAATTTCTAGTGGGTGTACAATAACAAAGTTTAGTCGTGATTTATTTATACAAACAAGTAAAAAATTATTTAATGATGAAGTATTGGATACTAGTGTAAATTTTAATCCTTCAGATACTAAAAGTTGTATAGTTGATTTAACTAATAATCTATATATTTGTGGAAACATTGCAAGTAATAATGTGACTGGTGATTTGGAAAGTAAATTTACTATTTTAAAAGTAACAAAAGATGAAGATGGAACAATTAAGATATATGAAAAAGGTTATTTGTTAGATAATCGTAGTAATGTTAAAGCTCAATATCCTAATTATGATAATATTTATTTACATTCTACTGATAGTACGGAGTATTACTTTGAATTGAGAAATGCAGATAATTTAACATTTATTCATACTTTTAAAGTTAACGACAATAATGAATATTATTATACGGGAACAGCATTAGAAGAATAAGTTTTGCTTATTCTTTTTTTTTTTAAATATATATAATTAATACTAATTCATTTATTTTTGTGATATACTAGTTTATGTTTGAATTAAGGTGTGGGATATGTTATGAATAATAATAAAAATGTGATTGTTAAAAAGAGAAAGAATATGAACGATATTAATATAATAGTTCTTGTGTGTTGTTTAGTTGGCTTTTTACTTTTTTGTTTTATAGTATCTATAGGCCAAAGAGATTTAGATGATAGTAGTTCCAATGATTCTACTGATTTTTATTATGATTATTCTAAGGATGTTGATAAATATAAGGATGAAATTGATGCTGAAAAATTAGAAGAAGAAATTGACAATACTGATTCTGATACTTCTTCTTCATCAAACAAGAAAAATTCTTCTTCACATTCTTTTACTAAGAAATATAATGATTCTTCAACTAATTCTTCTGCTAATAAAGAAGAGTCATCAAAAAATGAAAGCAGTTCTTCTAACGATAGTAGTTCTTCAATTTCAAATAACTCTATTTCAAAAGGAAAGCAACAAGCATTAAGAAAAGCAAAGGATTATTTGGATATAATGTCATTTTCAAAAAGCGGATTGATTAAACAGTTGAAATATGAAGGATTTACTGATGATGAATCTGATTATGCTGTAAATAATTGTGGTGCTAATTGGAGCGAGCAAGCTTTAGATAAAGCAAAAGATTATTTAGATATAATGGCGTTTTCGAAGAGTGGTTTAATTAAACAATTAAAATATGATGGATTTACCCAATCGCAAGCAGAATATGGAGTAAGCAAATGTGGTGCTGATTGGAACGAACAAGCTGTAAAAAAAGCTAAAGACTATTTGGATATAATGTCATTTTCGAGAAATGGTTTAATTAAACAATTAAAATACGATGGATTTACCCAATCACAGGCGGAATATGGTGTTTCTAATAATGGATTATAAAGCAAATAGATGAACTATTTGTTTTTTTTGTAATTAAGTACTTTTTTATTGAATATTTATTAAATATGAATAAAAAAATATTTTTGTGGATGTTGATAATGGTAATGTTATTAACAAGTGTTGTATCGTATAGTAAAGAATTGAATACGAAATTAATTAACAAAACAATTGTTTTGGATGCTGGACATGGAGGTAAAGACAAAGGTACTAGTGTAGATGGAATATATGAAAGTGATATTAATTTAAATATAGTTTTAAAATTAAGAAATGAACTTATTAAACAAGGAGTAAATGTTATCCTTACGAGAGATGGAGATTATGATTTAAGTAGCCCTAATATATCTAGAAGGAAAAAGAGTGATTTTGATAATAGAATAAAACTAATAAATAATAGTAATGCTGATTTATATATTAGTATTCATATAAATTATTTAGATGAAACCAAGTATTATGGAGCACAAGTATTTTATACTAATAGTAATAAAAAGTTGGCTGATGTGATACAGGATAAATTTATAAAAAAACTTAATAGTCCAATGTCTTCGAAAGAATTAAGTGATAGTATATATATGTATAAGAAGTTGAACATACCTGGTGTTTTAATAGAATGTGGATTTATTTCGAATGCAAAAGAAAGAAAATTATTAATAAGTGAGGAGTATCAAGATAAAATTGTTGATTCTATAATTAGTGGTTTAATTGATTATTATTAAATTGTTAATCTATATAATTTATTTTATAATAAAATTGGTGGTATAAATGGATAAAAAGATTATATTAAAAAAGTTATTAAGTTTTTTTGTAGATGAAAAAGATATTCCAAGTGATTTAGAAAATATGCGTTTATTATGGGATGATACTTTTAATAATATAGATGTTAATAAAGTAAGTGATGAAGTATTAAAATTAGAAGATCAATACTTAAGATTAGATATATTAAATAGAGGTTTAACTAATTCAGAGAAGTTAACAACTGGTAGTTTTTCTGGTAATATGAGTTATCATAATAGTAATCGGATATATATATGGAAGGGGGATATTACTAATATATATGCTGATATTGTCGTTAATTCAATAGAGTATGACTCTTTTATAAATAAACAATTTAATAATAGTGTATTTCATAAAAGTGGTTTAAGGCTTGTTAAAAAAGTTAATTCAATTGTTAAGGATTGTGAATTTGAGTATTCTGATGTGTTTATTACTAGAGGATATAATTTACCTTGTGATTTGATTATACATGTTTTATTACCAAACTTAGAAAATGAATTAACTGATGATGATCTTGTTACTTTGAAGATGGCTTATATAAATATTTTAGAATGTACTAATAATAATATGATGAAGATAATTGTTGTTCCTACTTTAGGGATTAATGATGGGGTAAAAGATATTCATAAGTTAGCAAAATTAGCTATTACAGCGATAGATGAATATTTAGATAAACAATCGACAATTGAAAAAGTTATAATAAGTGTTACAAGTGAAGAGGAATATGAAATATATAAAGAATTACTTATAGGTGATAATAATGCATGATATATGGAATCCATGGCATGGCTGTCGTAAAAAAAGTGAAGGTTGTGCAAATTGCTATATGTTTTATTTAGATAAAAAGCACCAAAACAAAGTTCCTAGTGATAAAGTATATAAAACAAATAGTTTTAATTACCCATTACAAAAAAATAGAGACGGAAGTTATAAAGTAAAATCTGGTGAGCAATTAAGAATTTGCATGACTTCGGATTTTTTTGTTGAAGAAGCTGATAAATGGCGTGATGAAGCTTGGGATATAATACGAAGAAGAAAAGATATATCTTTTTTTGTATTAACAAAAAGGCCAGAAAGAGTACTTGATCATCTACCGTCGGATTGGGGAGATGGTTATGAAAATGTTTTTTTTAATGTGACTTGTGAAAATCAAAAGAGAGCGGATGAAAGATTACCGATATTATTGTCGTTGCCTTTTAAACATAAAGGAATTATGTGTGCTCCTTTTTTAGGAGAAGTTAATATAGGTGAGTATTTAGATTCTGGTCAAATTGAACAAGTAATTGTAGGTGGCGAAAATTATGATGGAGCTAGACCATGTAATTTTGATTGGGTAAAGAAGTTACATGAGGAATGTGTTAAGAGAAATATTACTTTTTGTTTTATGGAAACAGGGACTATTTTTATAAAGGATGGAAAAAATTATACTATTAATAGTAAGGAACTGCAAAGTAAGATGGCGTTTAAATCTGGAATGAATTATCAAGGAAGGAAGATTAAATTTAAATTATATGATGAATTTTTAAATGAATTAAATGAAGATGAATTATATAAACCTTTTTGGAATAATAAATGCTTAGAATGTGGAAGTAAAATAATATGTAATGGTTGTTCAAAATGTGGTAAGTGTAAATAAAAAAACTCTTAAAAGAGTTTTAGTAAGAGAAATATTTCATTCTAATATTTTTATCTATTTCGATGCCAGTACTATAATCAAGATTAGGAATTATATCTATTAATTGTTTAATGTCTTGTTTATCATATAAAACTTTATTTATTTCTTTTATTATTTTTAAAGTTTTATTTAAGCTTATCATAAGTAGATCGTCAAATGATGTATTATATTTTAAGTTAGGAAATGAAGGGTGATTCCATTCTCGATGATTTAAATTTAAAATATCTTTATTAATAGTTTGGTTATGAGTACTATAAGATTGAAGATAACCAAAATAATTATTAGTTATTTTATCTATTATTTTATATATTTTTTCTTTTAAACCTGAATAATCATTGATAAATAGAAAGTTTATTATTTTAGCATCTCTAATACCTTTAAGGTAATATTTAGAGATGTTTTTTTCGTTGTATGTATTATAGTAGATAGTTGAAATCATTTTACTAAGATTTTTAGAAAACTTTGGTTTTTTGATTATATCTTTGTTTAAATTACAATTTTTGTACGTTTTATTAGTATATTTTTGATAGTAAATGGAATCTAAATCTTTTTCGATGTGGTTATGTTCTCCACGATATTTTTGCGTTTTTTTATTATGGCGCCAGACTCCTGTTTTATAAAAAATGTAAGGATGACATGTTGTATCTAAACAATAATGAGTAATTGTTCCATAAAGATAAGCAATAGCTTGATGATTATTTTCTAAGTTGTTTTCTTGGATATATTTAATTATATTTATAATATAATCTTGCGTTTTTTGATGATGAGCAGTATGTCCTAATTGTTTAATTCTTTTACTAATAAATGGATTAAAAGTATAATAAAATAAATAATCATGACTTTGAGCAAATGTATAATAAATTGTTAATTCTTTGTTTATATGATTTTTTTCGTCATTTGTTAAATTGTTATATACTTCTTGAGCAAAAAAATGATGTGTAGTTATTGATGGCATAATATCACCTTTTGTTATTATACCATATGTTCTATAAATATAGTATTTCCTTAGATTTTTAAGTGTGTTATAATTATAAATAATAGGGTGATGCTAGATGATAAAGACATTTAAGACAATAGATGAGCAGTTAGATATTTTAAAAAGTAAAGGTCTTAAAATAAACGATATTGATTATGCAAAAGATGTTTTGTTGCGTGAAAACTATTTCTTTATAAGTGGCTATAGACACTTATTTTTAAAGTCACCAAAAGATAGAATGTTTATTCCTGGAGCAGATTTTACAGAATTGTATGCAATGTTTAATTTTGATCGTCAAATTAGGAATATTTTCTTTAAAAATATATTAATAGTTGAAAATAATGCTAAAAGTATATTTTCTTATCAATTATCAAGAAAATATGGTATTAAAGAGAAGAATTATTTGAATCCATCAAATTTTGATCGTTCAAATGATAAAGCTAGACAAGTTAATGATTTATTAAAGAAGATTAAACGTCAAATAAGAGTTAATGGAGGACAACACTCAGCTACAATGCATTATATTAGTAATTATGGTTATGTACCATTTTGGGTTGTTGTTAAAGTTTTATCTTTTGGATTAATATCTGAATTATTTACGATACTTAAAAAAGAAGATCAAAAGGAAATTGCTAGTGTATATGGTATTTCTCCGGATGACTTAATGGTTTATTTACCTATATTGGCTAACTTTAGAAATTTATGTGCTCATGAAGATATTATGTATGATCATAAAACTCAAAGATATATTGATGATACGAAATTTCATGCTTATTTAAATATTCCTAAAATGGATGGTGAATATATATATGGTAAAGATGATTTATTTGCATTAGTTATAATATTAAAACAATTATTGCGTGAGGAAGATTTTACTTTACTTATTAATGAATTATCATATGAATTAGATATTCTAGGTGGAAAATTACATAGTATAGATATAGATAAGGTTTTGGATAGAATGGGATTTCCTGTTAATTTTAGAGATATAGCGAGGATAGATGATTATGGACAATAATTCTTATGATTATGTAAAGAGATCTAAAATAAAAAAAAATAATATAGTTCTAATAATCTTTGTGACTGCAATTATATCGGCTGTCTTAGGAGCTGGATCGATTTTTGTAGTATTACGTTTTTTTCCAGATTTGGCTTTTGATTATGTAACTAATGTTACGAAAACAGAAAAAGAAGTTACTGTAACTGATACGGGAATAGCTGATGCTGTTGAAAAGATTTATGATGCTGTAGTTACAGTTAGAACATATAAAAATGGTCAGTTGTTTGCGACGGGTACAGGATTTGTTTATAAAAAAGTTAATGATGAGTATTATTTATTAACTAATTATCATGTAATTGAAGATGGTGATAGAGTAAGTGTTGTTTTTTCAGATGGCTCTGAGAAAAATGTAATAGTAGAAAATGGTGATAAGTATTCTGATATAGCTGTTTTATCTTATAATAGTGATGATGAATTACTTGTGGCGGAACTTGGTAGTAGTGTTGATATGCGTGTTGGTGATACTGTATTTGCGATTGGATCACCCCTTGATTCTGATGTATATTCATGGAGTGTAACAAGAGGAATATTATCAGGTAAAGATCGTGAGGTAGAAGTTAGTACAACTAATTCAACAATGTCCGATTGGATTATGTTAGTTTTACAAACTGATGCAGCTATAAATAGTGGAAATTCAGGTGGACCATTATGTAATAGTAATGGTCAAGTAATTGGAATTACGAATATGAAACTTATTACTGATGGAGTTGAAGGAATGGGATTTGCTATTCCAATAGAAGAAGTTGTTAATTATGCTGATGCAATAATTAATGGAGAAGAGATAGCAAGACCTTATATTGGAGTGGCTATGACAGATGCGAATTCTTCTTATACATCGCGAGTTTATGGCTTTGAACCAATGGATGGTGTTCTATTAGATAGTGTAGAAGGAAATTCTCCTGCTAGTAAAGCTGGTCTTAAAAAGGGAGATATAATTACAGCAATTAATGATGTTGAAGTAAAGAATGTAGCTTCACTACGTTATCAGTTATATAAATATAAAATTGGAGAAACTATAACAGTAAAATATATAAGAGATGGGCATTCGAAGACAACAGAACTAACTCTTGTTTCTAATTAAACTGATTCTTTGAATCAGTTTTTGATTTTTATGATATAATACTTTTGCATTTGAGGTGAGATTATGAAAGTTGGTTTTATATCGTTAGGTTGTTCGAAAAACTTAGTTGTAACAGAAGAATTAATTGGTTTATTTAAAAAAAGAAATTTTCAGATAGTGAGTGAACCAGAGGAAGCAGATATATTAATAATAAATACCTGTGGTTTTATTGAATCAGCTAAAGATGAAGGAATAAAGACAATATTAGAAATGGCTGATTATAAAGAACAAAAATGTAAGTACTTAATTGTTATTGGATGTTTAGTTGAAAGATACGAAGAAGAATTAAGAAAAGAATTACCTGAAGTAGATTTATTTGTTAAGATTAAAGACTATGATAGTTTATGGAATAAAATAGATAATTTAATAAAGAATGGTAAAGAAAATGATAGTTTGAATTATAAAGATCGTGTAATAACTACAGGAGATGTAATGGCTTATCTAAAGATTGCTGAAGGATGTAGTAATTATTGTACATATTGTGCAATTCCTTATATTCAAGGAAAGTATATTTCTAGAAAATATGAAGATATTTTGGATGAAGCTCATTTGTTAGCTAAGAGAGGGATAAAGGAATTAGTGGTTATTGCTCAAGATACTACGAAATATGGAATAGATTTATATGGTAAAAGTAGATTAGCGGAATTATTAGATGACTTATGTAAGATAGATGGTATTAAATGGATTAGATTTTTATATTCATATCCTGAGAGTATTGACGATGAATTAATTGATGTTGTAAAAAGGAATGATAAAATTTGTAAATATTTTGATTTACCTATACAACATATTTCTGATTCAATTTTAAAAAGAATGAATCGCAAAAGTACAGGTGAAGAAATTAGAAATTTAATTAGTAAATTAAGAAAAGAAATACCAAATGTTATTTTAAGAACAACATTAATTGTTGGATTTCCAGGAGAGACTGAAGAAGATTTTAAACAACTTTGTTCATTTGTTAAGGAAAGTAAATTTGATAGATTAGGAGCATTCTCTTATAGTGCAGAAGATGGTACTCCGGCAGCTAGGTTTAAAGATCAAATAAAAGAAGAAGTTAAAGAAGAAAGACGTAATAATATAATGGAATTACAACAAGAAGTTAGTAAAAATAATTTACATAATAAAGTTGGAAATATATATGAATGTTTAATAGAAAATATTACAGAAGATGGAGAATATTATATTGGTAGAAGTTGGATGGATGTACCTAGTGAAGATGGTGTAGTGTATATTAAATATAATCCTGAATATATGATTAATGAATTTGTAAAAGTTAAAATAACTGATTCTGATGAGTATGATTTGTATGGTTATATAGTTGAATAAAAAGCATTTTATAATGCTTTTTTTTTATGATATAATTATTCATAATAGAGGTGGTCTAATGGCGAGTGAGATAACTAGTAAAGAAGAATTGGTTTCTTTAACATCTAATTTAGATAGCAAATCTACTACTTTAGATAGTGTTGTTGGTGATTTAAAATCTTCTTTAAATGGTATTTCAGATTTTGATGGAATTAATGTTTCAGAGAAAGCTAGTGTTATAGCTAATAATTTAAGTAATGTTTCGACCGATTTAGATACAGTTGTTTCTAATATAAAAAATTATGTTACACAATTAACTAATTTTGATGTGGATGATTTTAATTCGGGAGGAAGTTCTTCAGCTAATACGGTTGCATATGAAGATTTATTTAAAACAGATGGTAGTGCTGAAGGAAATGCACGTGTTATTTGGAACTTTTTAAAAGCAAAAGGTTTATCAGATGCAGCAGCAGCTGGTGTTTTAGGAAATATTCAAGCGGAATGTAGTTTTAATCCAGCAGCTATTGAAGGTAATGGAGAAGGTCATGGAATTATTCAATGGAGTTTTGGTCGTCGTGAAAGACTTTTAGCAGCTGCGCAACAAAGAGGTGTAGATTGGCGCAATTTACAATTTCAGCTAGAATATTTATGGGAGGAGTCGTTGGATCCTAATTCTTCATATGGTCAACAATTACAAGCTGCTGGATTTTATTCAACGACAAGTCCTTCTGATGCGGCTTACTATTTTCATCGTTATGTTGAAATTTCTAATGATACTAAAGAGATGATTGCTAATAATAGATGTGCAACAGCGGAGTCTTGGTATAGTAAGTTAAAAGGTACAAGTGCTGGAAATGTTGAAGGAACTTCGAGTAATTTGAGTTCTAGTTCATGGGCAGCATTAAGTGGTCTACCAACAATTGTCTCTTATGCGTCTAGTGGAGGAAGAACTTCATCTTCTGGATATACTACGGTTAATTATGCAACAGCTTCTTCTTCATCTAGTAATGTTTTACATCTAACGGCTGTACAAATGTCTTCTGGAGATCCTAATATTGATATTAGTAAATATCACAACAATTTAGAGATGGGATTTGAAGTTACAACAGGAAATTTAGCTTATGAAGTATCTGATAAAGAATACGAATTATTATGTGCTATTGTAGCAGCAGAAAGTGATAAATCATATGATGATGCATTGGCGGTTATAACGACTATCTTGAATAGATGTGAATCACCAAATTGGGTTAGAAGTCATGGTATTAATCCAGTTGCACAGGCGACAGCTCCTAATCAATTTGTTGTATATCAAGAAGGTAGTTATAAAAGATATATGGATGGGAATGCTCCTGAAACAGTTAAAACAGCGGTAATGGATGCCTTAGCTGGGGTACGTAATCATAATTATTTAAGCTTTAGATCAAATGATTCGATTAGTTATAGTAGTAATATGATTACTAAAACAGGGAATAGATATAAATAGTAAAGTAATAGTAAACTTTAGTAAAAAAATATATACTTGCTAATTCTTAATGATATAATGAAGAAAATAGAGGAGGTAATTTAATGGCAGTAGTAAGTCATGACACTAATTTAATGAGAGATTGGTCTAGTAATGTAGAAGAACGAGCTAATGATTATGATACATTAGTTGCTAATTTATATCAATTAGTAGATCAATTTGTAGGATCTTCAGATTTTAAAGGAGGACTTTCTGCAGATTTTGAAAATGCTGTAGTTAGTCAGAAACCTCAATTTATGAGGTATTCTGAAACATTTAGAGAATGTATTGATTTAATTAATCAAACAGCAACTAAAATTGACAATGATGAAGCAGAATTACAAAGTAATATAAATAGTGCTAATCCACTAGGATAGTTATTAAAGGAGGAATTATAATGGCAGATGGAAATTTAGTAATTAGACCTGAAGAGGCGAGATCTAGAGCGCAAGAAATGGTTAAAATAGCTGCTGATTTAGAAGATTTATTAAATACAGTATCAGCTAAAATGGAAGAGATAGATAATCAAGAAACTGGTATATATCAGAATGAAAATGCATCATCTCGTCCAGCTGAATTAAGAGCTCAGTTAGATGAATTTAGAGGAATATTTAATAGAGCTTATGAACAAATTAGAAAGTCAGCTGACGATATTATTAAAATTTCTTATAGAGTTGAAGAAGAATAATAAAAAGCTTTTTATAACATGTTTATAAAAAGATTTTTTTCTAGGAGCTGATTTTATGAGTGATCGATATAAACATGATGGTGATGGAGTAGCAGCGGTTATAACTGATTTAAAAACAAAACTTGATAATTATAAAGATGTAATTATGCAGTTAAATTCATTGATTGATACAATTAATGGGTCTGGGGCATGGAAAGATAATTCTGTAAAAACCTCTTTTATTTCAACTTGCAATTCATATTTAAGTATTTACAAAAATCTTTCAACAGCTATGGAAAATTATATTAATTATTTGAGTAGAAAATCAGATGCTGCAGATGCATTAGAGAGGGCTTTTGCGGGGTGATATAATGGCAAGTGGAAATATAACTGATGCTTCAGTATATGTTGATACTTCTGCTTTAGAAGGATGGAGTAGTCAAATGGCAAATATTAATTCACAAGCTGTAGATATTTTAAATTCTTTTCGTTCATCTGTTGAAAGTATTGGAGATTCATGGATTGGTGATTCGGCAACAGGTTTTTTAAATGCAAATGAAAATTTAATGAATAATGCGGTTAAATATCATAATGAAATGGCTAATGTAGAAAAGTTTTTAATTACCGTAGTTAATACAGTTGATAAATCATAATAAATAAGAGAATAAAGAGGTGTTTATATGAATTATAGTAGTATTGCTAGTACTATTAGAAGTAATGTTTCTTCGTTAGAGCAAAGCATTTCAAATATTAACGATATATCTTTTGCTGGGATATGGAGTGGCGATGCTTATAATAATTTATCTAGTAATTTAAAAACTTCTATATCTAATATAAACACTCAGAAGGAAACAGCTTTAAAATATGCAGATGCTTTAGATAAATTACAAGAGTATAAAGAACAAAAAGAAACATTTGATAGTTTAAAGAACGATTTAGCTAATACACCTAATAATGAAGAAAATGCAGCAGTTAGATCTAATTTAAATAATAAGATAAATACTTTAGGAAGTTCTCTTTCTTCTTTAAAAACAGAAATTCAATCTTTATTAAATGGAATTTCTTCGGTAGGGAAAGAGTTTGAAATTATTGATTATCAGGTTTCTGATGATTATTCGGGCTATGTTGTAGACTTATATGATTTCTTAAATTTATTTAATTCTGGAACATTAACTAAGATGTCTGATAGTGGAAATGGTTCTAGTTTGTATGATTATTATTCAAAAGAGGAAGTTGAAAGCAGAATTAACGAAATTAAGAGTCAATATAGTGGTAGATCGGCAGCAGTTAATTGTGCTTTAGGCATTATGGATATGGCAGCCGATGTTGGTTTAAAATTAGATTACGATTGGGGTGGCGGACATTCAACAGTTACTTCAACAGATGCTGTTGCTACTGGTACTGATTGTAGTGCTTTTGCTTCGTGGGCTATTAATCAAGGGGCTAATGGGACGTTTAATACACAATCAACAGCTGGTTTAGTAGATGTAGGAACACAAACTTCTTTTGAAAATGCGCAACAAGGAGATATTCTAGTTTATAGAAATAATTCAAGTGGACATGTTGTAATGATAATTGATAACGATCCAGAGACACAGCAGTTCTTAGTTGCTGAAGCAGCTAATCCTGAAACAGGTGTTGTTATGAAAACAAGATCTTATGCTTCTTTAGCGGGTAAATATCAAGCAAGAGATTTATCAAGTATTTACAATTAATAAAGTCTTTTTAAAAGACTTTTTTTTATTATGATGATATAATTAATTTAAGAATAAATGTGGGTGATAATATGGCTAGTATGTCTAGAATTTTAAGTAAGGAATTAAAGAATAGATTTCCTGGTTTTACTTCTATTGAACAATTGAAAGATAAAGATTTGGAGGAAGTACGTAGTATAAGATTATCAAAGAATGATTTGGATTATTTGAGATATTTTAAAAATTTAGAAGAACTAGACTTAGATATATTTCCTTCGATTGATAAACATGATGTTGAGTATATTGCTCATTTGTTGCCTACTTTAAAAGTTTTAAAAATACAGGAACAAAACGCTGTATTTGATCTAGATTTATCACCATTAAAAAATTTAGAACAACTTGTACTAATTCATAATGATAACTTGAATAGTATTAAAATTCCTGATAATTTAAAAATGCTTATATTTTATGATAATAAAGATTTTAGAGATATTTATCAATTACTCAATTTTATTCTAAAAAATAGAAATTGTCATGTTACTTTGGATATTGTTTATTGTATAAAGATGACGAGAACTTTACTAAATATGGTTGATGGTAAAGAAATTCTAAATAATATTACTTGGGTTGAATCAGTAGGATTACGTAAATATAAGACTTACGAATATAGAAAAGATGAAATTAATTATTTAATTGATTATGTAAATTATGTTGTTTCAAAATATATATTTGTAACAGATGAAGAATATGAGAAATTTGGAATTTTATATAAATGGATGATTGAAAATATAAAATTTATTAATGAAGATGATTTAAATAATAAATATATGAATTATGGTAATAATATTTTAGAAGTTTTTAAATATAAAAAAGGTGGTCGTTTATCTTTTGCAAAGGCATTTCAATTTTTACTTAGTTTTGTAGATATAGAAACTTCTGTTGTATATTCACTTGGGGCTTCAGAAAATATTGGGTATTATAATGGAGAGAGAGTATATTCTTTATTAGGTACTTCTGATTATGCTTTATTACGAATTTTGCTAAATAATAAATATTATTATACTGATATTGCTTGGGATTCAATGGTTAGTGATTATAAATATTTCGAATATTTAAGATTGTTTTTAGTATCTAAAGAAGAACTTAAATTAAGACATAAATTAGTTGGAGAAGGCAATATAGACAAAACATATTCATATCCAGATGAAGATTCAGAAGATTTAATTTCTTTTGCTGATTCAAGAATAAAAGAAGTAGATGGTATTATAAATGATATAGATAGAGAGAAAGCTAATATCGATGGAGCTTATATTAATTGTAAAATTTTATATGATGAATTAGATGTTTTAAATAAACAATTAAATGAATTAGATGAATCAGATGTGAAATATAAAGAATTTTCTAGACAAAGAGACAAATTAAAAGATGAAATTGATTTAGCAGAAGCACAGCATATGAGATATTTATATTTAAGAGATAATATATTAAAAAGCTATACTGGTTATTTATTAGATCATTATATAGGAACTACTTCTTTAAGTAATAAAGATGTTATAAAAGAAATTTTAAATGTTAAAAAGAATAATTATGTTATATCAGAATATATGTTTAATTTAATAAATGATTGTTTAAAGTAGGTGATACTATGATATTTGCATCAAATAATAAAGGTAAGTTAAGAGAAATTAAGGATATATTTGTTGATTATGAAATAAAAGGATTGAAAGAAAGTAATATTGATATTGATGTATTAGAAGATGGAACAACGTTTTATGAAAATGCATCTAAAAAAGCTCATGAAATATATGAGATAACGAAATGCCCTGTAATAGCTGATGACTCGGGATTATGTCTTGATGCTTTTGATGGATGGCCTGGAGTTTTGACACATCGTTTTTTAGGAGAAAATAAAACAGATCATGATAGAAATGAAGCAATAATAAATAAATTAAATAATACTAATAATCGAAAAGCTTATGTTATATGTAATTTAATTTATTATGATGGTGAAAAAGAATTAGTAGGAGTTGGTAAATTAGAAGGAACTATTACCAACGAAGAAAGAGGAGATAATGGATTTGGTTTTGATTCAATTTTTCTTTTGAACAATGGAAAAACTTTAGCTGAATTAAGTGAAAAAGAAAAAAACTTAGTAAGTGCTAGAAAATTGGCTGCAGAAGATTTAATTAAGAAGATAAAGAAAACTAATATTTAGTTTTCTTTTGTTTTGGTTATGTTATAATTTAGATAATGGTGATAATATGCATAAACGAAAAATAATTCTTGTAACATGTATAATGTTATTAATTTACTTTATTATAGGTTTTACTTATCTTTGTGGAGAAAGAGTAAAATTTACTATTAATGGTGATAAAGAAGTTAATTTAAATATTGGAGAAGAATATAAAGAACTAGGTGGACAAGCTAGTTTGTGTGTTGGTAGAAAATGTAGCGATATTACTGAAGATATAAATATTAAAGAAAATATTGATTCTAGTGTTATTGGAAAATATGAAGTAGTTTATAAATTAAAATATAAAAATAAAGAATATACTGAAAAAAGAGTTGTAAATGTAGTTGATACTGAAGCACCAGTTATTACTTTAGAAGGTCAAAAAACTGCTAATGTATGTCCTAGTAAAGAATATGAAGAAGAAGGATATGAAGCTATTGATAATTATGATGGAGATATTACTGATAAAGTAGAAATAATTAAAGAAAATGATTATATCAAATACACAGTTAAAGATTCTTCTAATAATGAAACATCAATAACTAGAAACATTAAAACAGTAGATGATGAAAAACCTGTTATTAAGTTAAAGGGAAATAAGACAATTAGTTTAAATTTAAATGATAAATATGAAGAATATGGTTATACTGTTTCTGATAATTGTGGAAAAATAGATAGTTCAAAGGTACAAGTAACTAATAATATAGATACATCTAAAGAAGGAACTTATAAAGTTACTTATAAAGTAGAAGATGAAAATGGAAATATTGGTACTACTACTAGAACAGTAAAAGTTATAAAACCAATATCTTTTAATACAACTAATAAAAATGAATATATTGATAATTTAGAAAAATATATTAAAGATAAAAATTATAATGTAAGTTTAGGCTATGTTAATCTAAATACTGGATATACATATTTATATAACCAAAAGGTTGTATATTATGGTGCTAGTTTAGTTAAGACAGTCGATGCTTTATATGTTTATGAAAAACTTAATTTTAATGAAACGACAAGAAAAAAAGTAGAACGTGCTATTTCAGTTAGTGATAATACAGCACATAGAGAATTAGTTAATATGATAGGTATAAATAATTTACGTTCATATGGAAGAAGTTTAGGAGCTAAAAACTTTTTAACTAGATCTAATAATGATTATTTTGGAAATACAACAGTTAATGATCAAATAGCTATTTGGAAATATTTATATAAATTTGTTAATAATAACGCTAAAGGAAAAGAACTAAGACAATATTTTATTAATAGTTATTATAATTTCTTATTATTCGATGGTATTCCTACGATAATGCATAAATACGGATACTATGGTAGTTACTATCATGATGTTGGTATTGTATATGCAGATGATCCTTATATAGTAGTAATACTTACTAAACATGGTAATGGTAATTTTAAATCAATAGTACAAGATTTATCTAAGAAAATATATGGATTAAATAAGATTGATAATTAAGGGTGGTTATATGAAAAAGAAAGTTAATAAAGAAGCTATAGTAATAGGATTAGTTATTATATTTATTGTTTTATTTCAAGTATCAAATACTTCTTATAGTATAAGTAATAATAGTAATAGTATAAAATTAGTTAATAAAATATTAGATAATAATACTATATATAATAAAGATGATAATATAGAAGATGGCTTGTTATTAGATGATGAATATTACTTTAAAGGGAATGTAAATAATAACTATGTATCTTTAAATAATGAATTATGGAGAATAGTATCTCTTAAAGATAATTATATAAAGATAATAAAAGAAGAAGGTATTAATAATAATAAATTATATAAATATAGTGATGATTATAATGAAGGAGATTACTTAGATAGTAATATATATAAGATATTAGATGAATGGTATAAGGAAGAACTTATTAACTATGATAGTTATATATTAAAATATAATTATTGTGTCTTATATAAAGGTGAAGAATGTAAAGATAATAAATTACTTAAAATAGGTATTCTTAATTATGATGATGTAGTTAAAGTAGGGGGAATAAAGAATATTAATAATAATAGTTATTATTTATATAATAGTAATGAATGGTGGATTTTAAATAGTTCTTATGATGTCTTAATAGGTAGTTATTTTTCTGGATATATAAATAAATTGGGAAGTATAGAAGATGGGTTTGTAGATGAAGAGAAGACGATAAGACCAGTTATAGTATTAAGTAATATTACTTATAAAACAGGGGATGGAACGAAAGATAATCCTTATGTTATAGAGTAAAGCAACATGTTGTTGCTTTTTTATTTTTGGTTTTTGAGTGTCTAAATAAATTATTTATCATAGATTATATTGAGGTGAGTTCGATGAAGAAGGTTGTTATTGATGCAGGACATGGAGGAGATGATCCTGGTGCTAGTGGTAATGGAATAGTAGAAAAAGAATTGACTTTAGAAATATCACAATATATTCATGATAGATTGGATGAGTTAGGTATAGAAAATACTTTAATTAGAGATAGTGATGAAACGATTGAACCAAATGATAGAGTAAATATGATAGTCAGTCCTTATGGTAGTGATAGTGATGTGTTGGTTGTGAGTAATCACATAAATGCGGGAGGTCGAGCAGTTAAGTTGTTAATCTAAATAATATATCCCTTTAATTTTGTGATATAATAAATATAGGTGGTACTTATGATTAAAGTAGTAGCAGCTCTAATTGAAAAAGATAATAGAATATTGATTGCGAAGCGTTCTACAGGTGATCCTAATGTTATGGGAAAATGGGAATTTCCTGGTGGAAAAGTTGAATTTGGTGAAAACGAATTTTGTGCTATTGAAAGAGAAATTAAAGAAGAATTTGAATTAGATATTAAAGCTAAAGATTTTTTGATTAATAATGTATGTGAATATCCAACAAAAACTGTTGATCTAAGATTATATAGTTGCGAGTATATAGATGGAAAATTTAATTTACATGATCATTCCGAATATAAATGGGTAGCCAAAGAAGACATAATGAATTATGATTTAGCGCCTGCGGATATTCCGTTAGCTGAATATGTAAAAAAGGTGAAGTAATGAATAAAGGTGTTGAGTTTGTATTAAATAATTGTGAAAAAACATTAAAGTTAGTTAGCGAAGTAGAAGAATATAAACATTTAAAACATAAAGTTGTTAGAGAATATTATTATCTTAAATCAATTAAGTATACAGGCAATATGTATGAACATTATCTAAAATATAAAAATGGTAATCATAAATATGCTAAAGCTTTTGAATTTCTTGATAACTATGGAATTATATCAAACGAAAAAATGGCTGATTATTTAAAAGAAAATTATTTTAATGAATTAAATAATTTTTGTACTATTGATGATTTTATAATAGGTAATATTTATTCTAATAATGAAATTGCAAGCACATTTAAATGTTCTAATATGGGAGGGATGAGGCGTTCTATTGCAACAAATTCATTGGTATTAATAGCAAAACATGTTAATCCGTTGTATGATGATCAATGGACAGAGGACGGTGTATTAAATTACACTGGTATGGGAACAACTGGTGATCAAAGTATATCTTTTGGCCAGAACAAAACTTTAGCTACATCAAAACAAAATGATATAAAAGTATATTTATTTGAATCTTATAAAGAAAACGAATATTATTATTGTGGTGAAGTTGAATTATGTGGAAGTATTTTTACTGCTAAAGAATTAGATGCTGATGGAAATTTAAGAAATGTATTAAAATTTCCGTTGCATAGAATTGATGGTTCAAACAAAACAATTATCAATATAGAAGATATTGAAAATAGTGAAAAGGAAAAAGCAAAAGTAGTTAGAAAATTATCTCAGGAAGAGATAAAAGAAAAAGTTAAAAATATAAAATCTAATGTTGTTACTAAAGAAGTGAAAACTGTATACAGAGAAAGAAATCAGTTTATTGCAGAATATACTAAAAATAGAGCAAATGGTATTTGTGATTTGTGTAGAGAACCAGCACCATTTCTTGATAAGAATGGGAAACCTTATTTAGAATCTCATCATGTAATTACTTTAGCAAATGGTGGACCAGATGTGATTTATAATACAGTTGCTATATGTCCTAATTGTCATAGAAAAATTCATGTTTTAAATAATAGGGAAGATACGAAAAAACTAGAAAAAATCCTTTTAAAATATCTTTTAGCTGACGAAGATGAGGCAAGTATCATAAAATATAATGAACTGTTTAAAGAATAAAAAAGAGTTTAATTTACTTAAAAGGTAAATCAAACTCTTTTCTTTTTGAAAAACATATGATATAATTTAATTAACCAATTACGTTAATCGAAAGAAAGGAGAGTTGAATGGAATTAACGTATAAAACAACTAAACTTCAAAAGTTATGTGAAGATCCATCATGTAATAGAGAATTGGTTAAAAAATATGGTGTTGAAGTAGCTAATAAGTTACCAAGAAGGGTGAAAGAACTAAAAGCATTTAACTCTTTAAACGATGTTCCAACTTCACCTCCTTATAGGAGGCATAAGCTAAGTGGTGATTTAAAGGAATGTTTTGCTGTTAATATTACTGGACAATACAGATTAATTTTTAGACAAAAAGAGAATAATATAATAATAGAAGATTTAAGAGAAATAAAAGAAATTGAGATAATGGAGGTGTCTAAGCATTATGAGTAAATTAGATAAATTTGAAGAATATGTAATAGCACCAGGGGAAACAATTTTGGAATTATTGGAAGTTAATTGTATAAGCCAGTTAGATCTTGCAGATAAGACTGGGATTAATAAAAAAACAATTAATGAAATAATAAAAGGTAAAGCGCCTATAACAACTTCAACTGCATTAAAATTAGAATATGTTTTTGATATTCCAGCTAGTTTTTGGAATAACTTAGAAAGTAGTTATAGGGAAGCTTTAGAAAGAAAAAAGGATATGGAATCAATAAAAGAAGATGAAAAATATTTGGAAAATATTCCGTATACTGAAATGGCAAAACGTAATTGGGATTGGATTGAAAAAACAAGAGATTCAGTTGAAAAAGTGATAAATTTAAGAAAATTCTTTTCTGTTGCATCTCTTGCTTTTGATACAGATTTAAAAAGAAAATTAGCGTTTAGAAAAAGTAATCATGAAAGCTTTTCATTTGAATCATTATATTGTTGGTTGAGATATGGAGAGATTCAATCTAATAAAAATGAAATAGCAAAATTTAATATTGAACTTTTAAAGGAAAATGTAAAAAAAATAAGAGATTTAGCAAATAAACCTTTTTTAGAACAATATGAAAAAATAAAAGATTTATTATCTGAATGTGGCATTTCATTAGTTTTTGAGGCACATTTACCACATACTTATGTTAATGGTGTGTCATATAAAGTAACTTGTGATAAAGCAATTATAATGATAAGTGATAGGGGTAAGAAAGATGATATATTGTGGTTTACTTTATTTCATGAAATCGCACATCTTTTAAAGCATAGTAGAAAAGAAGTTTTTATAGATTTAGAAAATGATGAAAAAAATGATATAGAAAACGAAGCAGATGAATTTGCTAGAAATATTTTAATACCAAATGAAGTGTATGATAATTTTATTAGAACTAATTATGTATTTAATGAAAGTATTATAAAAGAATTTTCTAAGAATAATAATATTTCAACTGGTATTGTTGTTGGTAGATTACAAAAGGATGGAAAAGTTGGGTGGAATGAATTTAATAGTTTGATTACTAGAATATAAATTGTAGTAAAGGAAGTGAAAATATGAGCTTAATGGATATATTAACAATTTCATCATTAGTGGTAGGTATAGCTTCAATTGTATTGGCTGTATTTTCGATGATATCAGCAAACAATTCTGAAAGAAGAAGCCAAGAAAATTTTGAAAAAACACAAAAAATGATGAATGAAATTTATGATAAAACAAAAGATTTATTACATGAAATAGATAATAAATCATCTGCTATAAGTGGTATGGTTGAGAAAAATCAAACTCAATTAACAACTTTATTTAGTAATGTTTTAGATAAAGCATTACCAAGCCAAGAAAAAGAGTTAGCAACAATGTCGCAAGAAGATATTGATAAAATAATAAAAGAAAATAATACAATAGATTCTAACAAGTTGGCTATGCAACTTTTGCCAGAACTAATTAAAAATCCAGATAGTTTAGAAAAATTAGTTAGTATTTCTGAAAAAATGAACAAAAACAAATAATATATTTATATCATTACATCTTTAATAAAGTCATAGATTTTATTAGAGGTGTTTTTTTCATGCAAAAAAATAAAAAAATAGTTTATTTAGAAGATAAATTTAATAATGGGAAAAATATAAAGGATATTTTAATAGAATATTTAATAAAAAAAATAAATAATGATCAGATTTCTTTTTAGATGATTTGTGTTTTTTGAAAAATGATGGTAACATCAAATTGTCTTAGAAAGGAATCTAGTGAATTAAAAAAATAAGAAGGAGGGAAAATGTATAATAATTTACTAGAAAATTATGAGTATAAAGCAGGAATATATATAAGATTATCTCAAGAAGATCGAGATAAAAAATATGAGACTGAAAGTGAAAGTGTGATTAATCAAAGAGATATTTTAATGAGTTACATTAAAAATAATGGTTTTGTTTTTGTGGAAGAGTATGTAGATGATGGATATTCTGGAACTAACTTTGATAGACCAGCTTTTAAAAAGATGATAAAGGATATTAATGATAAGAAGATAAATTTAGTTATTGTTAAGGATTTATCAAGATTAGGTAGAGATCATGTTAATACAGGATATTTTATGGAAAGATTTTTTCCAGAGAATAGAGTGAGGTTTATTTCAATTATGGAAAGTTATGATAGTGCTAAAGTTCAAGCTAGTAATGATTCTTCAACTTTTATAGTTGCTTGTAATGATTATTATAGTAAACAAAATTCTAATAAGATAAGAGATGTATTACGTTCTAAAAAAATTCAAGGTAAATATATTGGTAGTGTTCCATGTTATGGATATATGAGGGATCCTGAAGATAAAGGTCATTTAATCCCAGATCCTAATACAGCGCCTATAGTAAAAGATATATTTAGTTGGTTTATATCTGGAATGAGTATTTCGGATATAGCATCAGTATTAAATACTAGAGGAGTCTTAACTCCTAGTGCTTATAAAAAAATAAATTTAAGTAGTGAAGATAGAAGATTAAATGAATGGTGTTCTACTTCAATAAGGAAGATATTAACCAATAGAATGTATACTGGTGATATGGTGCAAAACACTCAAACTAAAGTTAATTATAAAAGTAAGAAAAGAATTAATCTTGATAAAAGTTTATGGATTATAGTTGAAAATACTCACGAACCATTAGTAGACAGACATGTTTTTGAAACAATTCAAAAAAATAGATTAGTAATACCAAAAACAAAAACATATAGAGAAAAAAGATTGTTTGAAAATTTATTATTTTGTAAAGAATGTGGTAATTATTTAAGTATAAGTCATAAAAAGAAATACGATTATTGGACTATAAATTGTAATAAATATGCTAGGGATCCTAAAAAACATAGATGTGAATCTCATTTTATGCCATATGATGAATTAGAAAAATCTTTATTAAAACGTATAAAATCTACTGTTTCTAAATACATTAAAAATATATCAATTGAGGATATAAATAAAAAACTAATTAAACAGGCAGAGTTATTAGAGAAAAATAAGAATAGTGAATTAATTAGATTGAATAAAGAAAAAGAAAAACACATAAAAAAACTAAATGTGTTAGTATTCGAGATGTTTGGAAAAATAGATGAAGAAACTTTTAATAGATTAATGGATATTGAAGACAAAGCAATAGTAGATATTGTAAAAAAAATAAAAGAGTTAGAAAATAAGAGAGATAATTCAAAGGAACAAATAGAAAAACTTCCTGATTATACAAAAACAATAAAAGAATTTTTAAATATGAATAATCCAAGCAGAGATTTATTATTTGCTTTAATAGACAGAATTGAAATAGATAAAGATAGAAATATACAAATTGCATATAAGTTTGATCTTATAGATGAAGAAAAGTATGAATATAATAAATAATTATTTTTTTAATTCAGTAGCTACGTATTTTTTGTGACCGAGGTGGCGAAGGTGCAGAAATAATATATGCCTTACGTAATAATGATACTTTTAGTAGGAAGATATCTGATGAATTAGAAAGTATGGGGAGAGTAGTTAGAAAATACTATCAAAGAAGATATCCTAGTGATTCAAGTAAAGATTATTATTTTATTCATCGTAATACTGGTAATACAGAAGCTGTAATAGTAGAATATGGTTTTTTAGATAATGTAGATGATGCTAACTTATTAAAAAAATATTGGCAAGATTATGCAGAAGCTGTTGTTAAAGCTATTGCTAATTACTTAGGTGTTCCTTATACGTTTGATGGATCTCTTGTTAACGAGAATTATTATATAGTTAAAAAAGGAGATAGCTTATGGAGTATTGCTAATAAATATGGTTTAACTGTTGATAAATTAAAAGATATTAACAATTTATCTAGTAATATGTTAAGTGTTGGACAAAAACTATTAATTAATGATGGTACTGATGTAGATAATGTAAATGAGAATTATTACATAGTTAAGAGTGGGGATACTTTATATAGTATAGCTAAGAAATATGGATTGACTGTTGATGAACTTAAAAAGATGAATAATCTAAGTAGTAATACACTTTCAATTAATCAGAAGTTATTAGTTGGAAATGACATGAGTATAGATGATAATTATGATGTATATGTTGTAAAAAGTGGAGACACATTATGGGGAATAGCTTCTAAATATAATACTTCTGTTGATAAGATAAAAGATATTAACAACTTAAATAGTAATAATTTGAGTATTGGGCAGAAATTATTAGTACCTGGTAATAATTTAGGAACTAAGAAATATATAGTTAAGAGTGGAGATACTTTATATAAGATAGCACAAAATAACGGAACTACTGTTACAGAGTTAATTAATCTTAATAATTTAAAAACGACTAATTTAAGTATTGGACAAGTTTTATATATACCATAAATAGGATAGATATTATTATAAATCTATCTTTTTTGTTTGTTTTTAATTTTTTGTTAAAAAGGTGTTGACAAAGTAAATAGATATTAATATAATGTTAATAACAAGAGGCGAAAGCTTCAATATTTTAAAAATATGTTTTTAACAATTTGTTAATATTATTTTTAAAATTTGTTATTAATATTTTAGTAAAAAGAAAGAGGAGAATTATGAAAAAAGAACTAAAAGAAATGAATGAAGCCTTATTTATTATTGATATGAATGAAGGATTTTGTGAAGAAGGGAATTTGGCTGATCCTAGTATTAAACAGATAGTACCTAATATTATTCCAATTATTAAAACAATATTAGAAAAAGGAGAAGGTTTATTTGTAGTAAATGATAAACATAATAAAGATAGTGTAGAACTAAAAAGATATGATGAACATTGTCATAATGAAAAAGAATCTAGAACTATTAAAGAACTAAGAATATATGAAGAATATGCAGATCGTTTATTTTATAAGAATTCTACCTGTGCTTTATTTGCACCAGGTATGATGGAAATGTTAATGGAAATGGTTAATTTAAAAAGAGTAATTATTGTAGGTTGCTGTACAGATATATGTATTCAGAATTTTGCTATAGCATTACGTAATTTCTTTGATGAATTAAATATGGATATAGATATTATTGTTCCTAAGAATGCAGTAGAGACTTTTCATATACCAAAAGTACATGAAAGAGAAGAGAACAATGAAAGAGCTTATATAGTAATGGAAAATACTGGTATTAAATTAGTAAAGAGTTTGTAGGAGGAGATTAAGATGGAAAGAAATTTAACTATGATGACAGACTTATATGAATTAACTATGAGTCAAGTTTATTATTCACAACATAAAACTGAAGAAGTAGCTGTATTTGATGCTTTCTTTAGAACTAATCCTTTTGAAAAAGGATATGGAGTTATGGGTGGACTTAGTAATATAATTAATTTTATTAAAAATGCTCATTTTAATAAGGAAGATATAGATTATTTAAGAAGTACGGGTTTATTTAAAGAAGATTTCTTAGATTATTTGAAGAATTTTAAATTTACAGGAAGTATATATGCTATTCCAGATGGAACTCCTGTATTTGCTAATGAACCTTTAGTTACTGTTAAAGCCCCAATTATTGAAGCTCAGATTATTGAAACAATTTTATTAAGTTATTTAAATGCGGGAATTTGTTATACTACAGCTGCAAAGAGAGTTGTTGAAGCAGCTGGGAATATTCCAGTAATGGAATTTGGGGCACGTCGTGCTTTGGGACCAGAAACAGCAGTAGATGCTAGTATGTGTGCTATTATTGGAGGATGTAGTGCAACTTCAAATGTTTTAGCGGGAAAGGAAAAGAATATTAATATAAGTGGAACATTTGCTCACAGTTATGTAACTTCTTATCCTACAGAGTATGATGCTTTTAAAGCTTATGCTGATACGTATCCAGATAACTGTATTTTATTAGTTGATACTTATGATGTTTTAAAAAGTGGAGTTCCTAATGCAATAAAAATAGCCCAATATTTAAGAAGTAAAGGTTATGAATTAAAAGGAATTCGTATAGATAGCGGGGATTTAGCTTATTTATCTAGAGAGGCTAAAAGAATGTTTGTTGAAGCAGGTTTTCCAGATGTAAAAATATGTTTATCAAATGGTTTAAATGAAAGAACTATTCGTTCATTAAAAGAACAAGGTGCTGTAATTGATTCAATTGGTTTAGGAGATAATATAGTACTACCAGATCATGCTAGAGTAGGTTGTGTTTATAAATTAGGAGCTATGTATTTAGATAGTAAATATGTATCTAAAATTAAAGCTAGTAATGATGAAATAAAAGCTATTACACCGGGTTATAAGAAAGTATATAGATTTTATGATAATAATACAGGTTATGCCTTAGGAGATGTTGTTGCTTTATATGATGAAAATATTCCTAAGAATAAATTTACTTTAATAGATCCAAGTAATGAGACGAATACCTTAACAATAAAAAATTATCGTATAAGACAATTACAAGAAACTATTTTTGAAGATGGTGAATTAGTATATAATGATCCTTCAATATTAGAAAAGAAAGATTATTGTACTAGAGAAATGGATACTTTGTATCCTGAAGTTAAGAGAGAAGAAAAACCACATAAATATTATGTTGATTTGACTAGAAAGTTATTAAAATTAAAGAAAGAGTTAATTCGTTTGGCTAAGGAACAAAAAGTAGAGTACGATATTGATAAAACTTTAGGTAAAAGGTTATAATAATTCTAGTTTAGGAGTGATAAAATGGATGAACAAAAGATAAAGAAAATTAAAAGTATTGTCTCGTCTTTGGCAGTATCACATAAAGAATTATTATCTACATATCAAGAGGGATATATTGGTAAAAAAGTATATCAAGTTACTTTAGAAGATGGTAGTAAAAGAAAAGTAGAACAAATTACGAAGAATAAAGGTAATGGAGATGCAGTAGTGATTGTTCCGATTACCGAAGATGGTAATTTTGTAATGATAATTGAATCAAGACCTAATACTAAATCAACTGTAGCATTAGAATTTCCAGCAGGAATGGTTGATGAAGGAGAAAATCCAGAGGAATCAGCTAAAAGGGAATTATTAGAAGAAACTGGGTATGAAGCTACTTCAATATATGAGTTAGAAAGTCATTATCAAGATCAAGGATGTAGTAAAGCTTTAATTCATACTTATATAGCTTTAGATTGTAAAAAGATTCAAGATAAAATTTTATCTGGGGGAGAAAGATTAGAATATATAGAAATGTCTTATGATGAAATTTTAAGTGTTTTAAGAAAAGAAGTAAGTTTAGGTACGGAAATAAATGATGCTAATACAAAGATAGCATTTATGGAGTATACACTTAAGAAAAGAGGTATATTATAATGAATAAAAAATTTGGATATGTAAGAGTTGCTGCTTCAGTACCAGAATTAAAAGTAGCTAATGTAGAGTTTAATACTAAAGAAGTTATTAAAGAAATTAAAACTTTAGATAAAGAAGGAGTACAAATTGTAACTTTTCCTGAACTTTGTTTAACTGGTTATACATGTGCTGATTTATTTAGTCAGGATATCTTAATTACTAAGTCAAAAGAAGCAATAAAAGAGGTAATAGATTCTACGAAATTATTAGATATTATATCTATTATTGGAGCTCCAATAGTATGTGATAATCAATTATTTAATTGTGGTGTAGTTATTAATAAAGGAAAAATATTAGGTATTGTCCCAAAGACTTATATTCCTAATTATGGAGAGTTTTATGAAAAAAGATGGTTTAGTACTAGTAATACTTTAACTAGTAAAACAATTAATTTATTTGGTAAAGAAGTTCCTATTGGGATAGATTTAGTATTTAGAGATATTAATGATAGTAAATTTACATTTGGTATAGAGATATGTGAAGATTTATGGAGTCCTAAGGCTCCTAGTGTAGAAGCGGCTTTAAATGGAGCAACGATGATATTTAATTTATCTGCTAGTAATGAGCTTATTGGTAAAGCTCACTATCGTAGAAATCTAATTAATATGCAATCAGCTAAGAATGTGTGTGCTTATATTTATAGTTCATCTGGAGTTAATGAATCAAGTACAGATTTAGTATTCTCTGGATATGCAGGGATAAGTGAAAACGGATCTATGTTAGTAGAAAATGAAAGATTTAATTTTAAAACTAATCATATTATTAGTGATGTTGATATCCAAAGACTTATGAACAATAGAATAAAAGATATTAGTTTTATGGGAATTGGAGCTATAAATAGTTATAGAGTAATAGATATTGATTTAAAAGATAATAATAATGATTTAAAAAGAATATATGATGCATATCCATTTGTTCCAAGTAATGAAGATAAGAGAGCAGAAAGATGTTCAGAGATAATAAATATTCAAGCTTGTGGTTTAGCTAAAAGAATTAAACATACAGGAATGAAAAAGTGTGTTATTGGAATTAGTGGTGGTTTGGATTCAACACTAGCTTTCTTAGTAATAATTGAGGCTTATCGTAAGCTAGGAATTTCTTTTGATAATTTGATTGGTGTTACTATGCCTGGATTTGGTACTACAGGTAGAACTTATAATAATGCCTTAACATTAATGAAAAATTATGGTGTTACAATGCGTGAAGTAAGTATTAAAGAAGCTTCTTTACAACATTTTAAAGATATTGGTCTTGAAGAGACAGATAGAAGTGTGACGTATGAAAATACACAAGCTAGGGAAAGAACACAAATATTAATGGATATTGCTAATAAAGAAGGTGGACTTGTTATAGGAACTGGTGATTTATCTGAGTTAGCTTTAGGATGGTGTACTTATAATGGAGATCATATGTCAATGTATGCTGTTAATACTTCTATACCTAAAACTTTAGTTAGATATTTAGTTAAGTACTTTGCAGATATTGAACAAAATGAAGAATGTAAGAAAACGATTTTAGATATTTTAGATACACCAATTAGTCCTGAGTTATTACCACCTTCAAAAGATGGTAAAATAGAACAACAAACTGAGAGTGTTGTTGGTCCATATATATTACATGATTTTTTCTTATATCATTTTATGAGATATGGAGCTAGTCCTGATAAAATTAAATATATTGCTAGTAAGACGTTTGATGGTATGTATGATGAAGAGACAATTGATAAGTGGTTAAAATTCTTTATTAAGAGATTCTTTAATCAACAATTTAAACGTAGTTGTTTGCCTGATGGACCTAAAGTAGGGACAATAAGTGTTTCTCCTAGAGGGGATTTAAGAATGCCAAGTGATGCAGATAGTAGTATTTGGTTAGAGTATTAGGCCTTCTTTTGACTTTTTCGCTTATTTATGTTATAATTAAGTTACTTAAGAGGGAGTAGTTCCGTCGTACGATGTGATAATTCAACTATATGATTTATATAAAATCTGGATTATCTAATTATATAGAACAAGACTTTTATGATGATATCATAAAAGTTTTTTTTCTTAAGTATGAGAGGTTATGTGTTATGAAAAATTTAAAATTGAATTTAAAAAAGTTATTATCTTTAAAAGGTGTTGCTCTTGTTTTAGTATTAACAACGGCAACAACATCTTTAGCTGGTTGTTCTAAAAAATCTGATTGTTCTATTGATATAAATCATGCCCATAAATATGTGAATGATGATGGTTATATTAGATATATTGATAAAGAGTATATTTCTTATGAAGGATATACATGGACTGATGATTATATAAAATTATCCGAGTCTGAAAGAGAATTTTATAAATTCTTTGATAAGAAGAATTTGCTTAGAATTGATGATAATTTAGATGTTATATTAAGTCAACAAGAAAAAAATTGTGATTATGTAGAATATCGTTATTCTTATACATATATGATGCCGATACCACATACTATGAGATCTGGAAAGTCGACAATAACTTATTTTACTTATATTCCTACTACTCATCATTCTTGGACAGCAGATGCTAATCATTCTAACTTAACAGGAGAACAAAGAATGTGTCATTATGTTTATACTGCTTATAAAGTTGAGAAAGATGAAAATGGTGATTATGTTTTAATACCTAGTGAAGAGGTTGATGATATTATGACAGTTATGAATGAATATCCATATATTAAGGAAGACTATTATAAGGTTATAAATTTGGAAGATGGAGTAGTCTTAGATTAAGAAGATGGACCAGACGAGGAAGAAGAGAAAAAGCAATCAATAGAGGCTGAAGAACAAAGTTATAAAGATAATAATTATAATAATGAAAAGAGGTTAAGTTTAAAATATTAACTTCTTTTTAATTTTTTGTTAAAAAGTTATTGACAAATTAACGTGATATTAATATAATGTTAATAACAAAGAAATTTATTTTTTGAAACATGTTATTAATAAAATAATAATAACATGTTGTGGGGAGATGTTAAGATGAAGACTACTTTTACAAAAGAAGAGATTATAAAATTATTAATTGAATATTATAAAAGATTAGAAGGAAGAGATGTTACAGTTGAAATAACATCTAAAAAAGAATGTACAGGTTTGTATGAAACAGAGACTTGTGTAACAACATTTACGGTAATTGAAAGATTTAATATAGCTGGTATCAATAAGAAAGTAGAGACTGTTTTAAGTGAAGAAGAAGTAAATACTAATATGAAAGCATTATTTTCTTTATATGATTTTGATTTAAAATCTTTAGTTATTGAAGATGGGTTAGATACAGAATATGAAGGCTATGGTACTTATGAACATAGAGTATTGAAGCCATATTTTAAAGGAGTTACTGTTGATATTCAAAAAAGTAAAAATACTAGTAAAGCAATGTATTATAGATAGGAGCATTTAAATGAAGAAGTTAAAATTAGTAATTTTAAATAATGCGATTGATTTAGGAGATAAAGTTGATAAACACTTAATGAAGTTAAATTCAACAAGAAAATCATATAAAATTAAGATGAAAAGTGATCGTTTTAGTAATGGTGAAGGTAAAGTTTCTATTGATGAATCAGTTAATGGAATTGATTTATATATCTTAAGTGATGTTGGTAATTATGGAATTAGTTATTTAATGCATGGTAGAGAACATTATATGTCACCTGATGAACATTTTGAAGATATTAAAAGAGTAATTGCTGCTACAAGTGGTCATGCTGATAGAATTAATGTTATTATGCCTTTACTATATGAATCAAGACAACATAAAAGAAGAGGCAACGAATCGTTAGATTGTGCGATTGCATTACAAGAGTTAGAAAAAATTGGAGTAGATAATATAATTACTTTTGATGCTCATGATCCTAGTATTTGTAACGCTATTCCTAGATTACCATTTGAAAATTTTTACCCAACTCATAATATTTTAGAGGTATTAATAAATAAAGAAAATATTAATGATTTACTAGTTATTAGTCCAGATATGGGAGCTATGGAACGAGCTAGATATTATGCAGATATGTTAGGTTGTGATGTTGGTGTCTTTTATAAACGTCGCGATTTAAGTAAAGTAGTAAATGGTAAAAATCCAATAGTTGAACATATGTATATGGGTGCTAATCCTAAAGATAAAGATATTTTAGTAGTTGATGATATGATAGCTAGTGGAGGTTCGATGATAGAAGTAGCTGAAGAGTTAAAGAAAAGAGGAGCTAGAAATATCTATTTAATTGCAACTTTTGCTTTATTAACAGAAGGAATTAATAAATTTAATGAAGCATATGAAAAAGGTTTATTTACAAAACTTTATTCTACTAATTTATCTTATGTACCAGAAGAAGTAAAAAAATTAGATTGGTATGAAGAAGTAGATATTTCTGAGTATTTGGCACTAATTATTAATACGATTCATCAAAGTGAAAATATTGAAGTTTTATGGAATGGAAAAAAGGAAATTATAAATAAAATAAAAAGAAAAAAAGAAATCTCTTAAAGTGAAAGGAGAACATATATGAAAATAGGAATATTTGGTGGAAGTTTTAATCCTCCTCATAAAATGCATGTAAATATGGCTCAGCAATTAATTAATAAACATTATGTTGATAAAATAATATATGTTCCAACTGGTAGTAAATATAAATATAAGAATAACTTAATAGCAGATGAATATAGATATAAAATGTTAGATATTATATGTAAGAAAAATAAAAATATGGAAGTAAGTAATTATGAATTAAAAGATAAGGTTGTATATACTTATCAAACCTTAGATTATTTTAGAAACAAATATAGTAAAGATGAAATATATTTCATATGTGGAACTGATAATTTAACATATATGGATAAATGGGAGAATGGTACAGATATACTTAGTTATAATAAGATTCTTGTTATAAAAAGAGAAACGGATGATTATGAAGATATTTTAAATAGATTATGGGAATATAAAGATAATATTATTTTAACTGATATTAAACCTTATAAAATATCTTCTACTATAATAAGAGATATGATTAACAAGGGAGATAGTAATATAGATAATTATTTGGATAAAGATGTTATAGCTTATATTAAAGAAAATAAATTATATAATGATTAATAATTATGATAAATAGGTGTAATATATTAGATAAAGAGTTGTTATGAGTAAAAGAGGAGATACAGTTATGAAAACATTTAAGAAGATAGTATTAGAATTAATTAAAAGAGGGGAGACTATTGCAACGATGGAATCATGTACTGGAGGAGCTGTTGCTAGTTCAATTACTAATATAGAAGGAGCTTCTGAAGTATTAAAATATAGTGCAGTTACTTATTCTAATCAATATAAAATAAAAATGGGAGTTTCATCAGATATAATAGAAAAATATAGTGTTTATAGTATAGAGACAGCTCATGAGATGGCTTATCATATAAGTGAATTTGCTAATGCTGATTTTGGTATTGGTATTACAGGTAAATTAAATAGAGCTGATGAAAATAATAACTTCGGAAAAGATAATGAAGTGTTTGTTAGTATTTATTATAAAGAAAAATACTATGATATTAAGTTGGTTGTTGATAAGAAGACGAGAAAGCAGAATAAAAATTTAATAATTGAAGCAATAATTGATAAGTTGGGTGATTTGTTATGGGGAGAAGAATTAATAAAGTAAAATTATTTGTAAATGATAATGAACAATCTATTATAGTTGCTAAAGATTTAGAATTAGAACTACTTAAATATGGATTTAAAATAGTAAATAGAAATTACGATTTAGCGATTTCTGTTGGCGGAGATGGTTCATTTTTAAGAATGGTTAAAGATAATAAGTTTAATGAAAAAATTTTATATATTGGAGTTAATAGTGGAACATTAGGATTTTTACAAGAAATAGATATAAAAAATACTATTGATTTTGTAAAAAGACTTAATTGTGACGAATATAAGGTGGAGGAATTAAATATACAAGAAACTAAGATTATTACTTCTAGTAAAATATATAATTTTGATAGTTTAAATGAAATTGTTATTAGAAATAGAGATTTTAATACTTTAAAGATTCCGATATATGTAGATGACGAATTATTAGAGAATTTTACTGGAGATGGTATTTTAGTAAGTACTAGTACAGGAAGTACTGCTTATAATATGAGTTTTGGTGGTAGTATAATTTATAATACCTTAGGTACTTTATCAATTACGCCAATAGCTCCATTAAATAATAAAGTTTATTCTACTTTAATTAATAGTGTAATTGTTCCTAGTAATAAAGTTGTTTCTTTTGTACCTAGTAAAGAATATAAAGATTTATTTGTTCAAATTGATGGTGTTAACAAGATGGTAGATGATGTTATTAGGATAGAAACTATGATAAGTAGAAAGTCTATTAAGTGTTTAAGAATGAATGATTTTCATTTTATTAAAGTAATAAATAATAAGATTTTACAAAATACATAGTGTAAAGAGTAATAATTTTTTATATTACTTCTTTTTTATTTGTTAGTATAATTAAAATAGGGTGATGATATGAAAGATTATTTTGGATACACAGATAAAGTTTGTGTTGTAACTGGTGCTTCTAGTGGAATGGGAAAAGCAGCTACAGAAATGTTAGTTGATTTGGGAGCTAAAGTATATGCATTGGATTTAAATAAGTGTGAAGTTGAGGGAATAGAAAAATATATTGAATGTAATTTATCTTTAAAAGATAGTATAGATAAGGCTTTTACTGAAATACCAGAACATATTGATTGCTTTTTTGGAATTGCAGGTTTGTCAGGTTCTAAAACTGATTATATAACGACTTTTAATTGCGATTTTACAGCTAATAAATATATTACACTTGAATATTTAACTAAGAGAATGAGTGAGGGCGGAAGTATTACTTATGTTACTTCGACAGCTGGTAAGTATTGGCAAAATTATATGAAAGAACAAACTCCTGTTATAAGAGCAAATGGTTGGGAAGAAACGGAGAAAGCAGTTGCTAAGATTGCAGCTGTTGCTCCAGCAAGTTTTGCATATATTTTTGCTAAGAGATGTTTATCACAGTTTTCATGTGAACAATCGATAGAATTTAGTAAGAAAGGAATCAGAGTTAATAATGTTATGCCTGGAGCAACAGATACAGGTATGAAAGATGAATTTGAAAAAATGGCTGGTGGAGCAGATAATTTGAAAGCTTCTAATGGTGATATGGGAAGACTTGCAACAAGTGAAGAAATGGGGTATCCAACAGTATTCTTAGGTAGTAAAATGGCTTCCTTTATAACTGGTATTGATTTAATTGTTGATGCAACAAATACAAGTATGGTTACTTTAGGACTAAAAAAAGATGTTGGTAAAGTACCTGCTACTAATATGTTCTTACTTAAAATGGCAGCTAAAATGATGAATAAAAAATAATAGTATCAATCGATACTATTATTTTTTGTATATAAAACGTTTTGTTCCATAAGAACTTAAATTTTCAATAATATTAGATATTTCATTGACATCTGCTTCGAAATCATTTTTTATCCAATAATTAATAACTCCTAGGGCACCATTAAATATAAAAACTGTTGCATATTCAATGTCTTCGTCCTTTAATGTTGGTAAATCTTCAGACCATTTATTTTTACATTTTTCGTAAGCTACTTCTAAAATATCATTTAAAAAGAATAAATTGTTTGTTGTATTAAATAATAATTTGGCAAGTTCCTTATTTTCAAGAAAAACATTTAATAAATTTTTAGAAAATGTAAAAATATTTTCATTATCATTGATAGTTGCCTTTTTTAATTCTGAGACAAATTCGGCTTGTATTTTATCTAATAAATCATAGACATCTAAATAATAGCGATAAAATGTGGCGCGATTAATGTCAGCTATTTGGCATATTTCACTAACTGTTATTTTTTTGATGTCTTTTTCTGATAGTAAGTTTAGAAAAGTGTCTTTGATTACTTTTTTTGTATATTTAATTCTTCGATCCATATTAATACCTCATTATTAAACAATATAATTGTTTATTGTTTAAAAACTATCAAAATGTTTATTTATTGATGATTGATAGTTTCCATAGAACAATTATATAATACAATTGTAATTTATTCAACAAGTGTTGAATAATGGAGGTTGTATATGAATATATTTAAATGGATGAAAAAGAAAAATGATAAATTAGAAAATCCTTGGGATAAGTATTATGATGAAGATAAAAGAACAATTGAAGTACCTGATTGCTCTATTTATCGCTATTTTGAAAGAAAAGCTTATGCACATGAAGACATAGTAGCTTTAAATTATTTTGGTACAAAAATTACATATAAAGAATTAATTAAGAAAATAGATATATGTGCTAAAGCTTTAAAATCACAAGGAGTACGTAAAAACGATGTTGTTACAATATGTATGCCTAATACTCCTGAAGCAGTAATAAGTTTTTATGCTGTTAATAAAATAGGGGCAATAGCTAATATTATCCATCCTTTATCTAGTCAAGAAGAGATTAAAAATTCGATTATTCAAACGAAGACAGTTTTAGTTATTGCTATTAATTTAGCTTATGCAACTTTAGAAGCTATTATAGATGAGACAGAAGTTTATAAGATTGTAATAGTATCAGCTAAAGATTCTATGCCTTCTTTATTAGGATTTGGTTATTTGTTAACACAAGAATTAAAAATGAATATTTCTAAATCAAATGAAACTTTTATATATTGGAATGAATTCTTTGAAAGGGGTTATAGTTATAATTCTAATACTGAAGTTGAACGTGATAATAATGATGCTGCTATATATTTACATAGTGGTGGAACTACAGGAATACCAAAGAATATTGTTTTAACTAATGGGAATGTTAATTCAGTAATGGAACAAGCTAAAATAATATTTCCTAATATAGGTGTTGGTGATTCATTACTTGGAATTTTACCTTTATTTCATTGTTTTGGTTTAGTTGTTTGTACATGTGCACCTTTAGCATTAGGGGCAACAGTTATATTAGTACCTCAATTTGATGCTAAGCGTTTTGATAAATTAATTAGGAAGTATAAACCTACAATAATAGCAGGAGTTCCAACATTATATGAAGCTTTAATTACTAATCCTTATATGTTAAATGTGGATATGTCAATGGTTAAATACGTTATTTCAGGTGGAGATTCATTATCGCCTGAAAAGAATAAAAAGGTTAATGAATTTTTGAAAGAACATAACTGTGATGCTCATATAATGCAAGGTTATGGAATGACAGAAACAACTGGTCCAGTTTCAATAGGAGCTTTAGGTTCTGATAAACCAGGATCAATTGGTATTCCTTTACCAGGAAATAAAATTAAAATATTAGATTTAGATACTAAAGAAGAGAAGAAATATGGTGAAATTGGAGAAATATGCATAACAGGTCCAATTTTAATGAAAGAATATTTGGATAATCCTGAAGAAACAAAGAAGATGATGGTTAAACATGAAGATGGGAATCTATGGGTTCATACTGGAGATTTAGGATATATGGATGAAGATGGGGTATTATTCTTTGTTCAACGTTTAAAAAGAATGCTTATTGTTTCAGGATATAATGTATATCCATCATATGTAGAAGAAGTTATATTAAAGCATCCTAAAGTAGAACTATGTGGAGTTATTGGAATTCCACATCCATACAAAGTACAAGTCCCAAAAGCTTTTATTGTATTAAAAAAAGGTGTAGAAGTTAATAATGATGTTTTGAAAGATATAAAAGAACATTGTCGTAAAAATTTAGCTAAATATATGATACCTAAGGAATTTGTATTTAGAGATAGTTTGCCTAAGACATTAATTGGAAAAGTTAATTATCGTGAATTAGAGAAAGAAGAGCAAAATTAGAAATAATTTTGCTTTTTTGATATAATTAAAATAGGTGATTTGAATGAATAAAATATCGAAGATACCGGATGGTTTTTTAGTAGAAAAATCACTTAGTGATGAACAAATGGAACTATTAATTGCACAAATTAATAGATTTTATGAATTAAGAGAAAAGAATATCGAGTTAGATAAAGTGAAAGTTGACGATAGAGGATTAATTTTTTTAAATGAAGGGACTATTATTCATGGAATAAGTTCTTTTAAAGTTGGTGTTTTAGAAAATATACAGAAAATAGGAATAATTACAGGGCAAGCTTTAGGAATACCTGAAGATGGGGAAACTTTTTATTGTGCAGATTTTCATCGTGTAGATAGAGATATGGCAATGGATGAATTTAATAGAGGGTTTACTTATATAGATGGTAGATGTCCTTTTGGTAATGGAAGAAGAGGAGCAATGACTTTGGCTTTTGTTATTAATCCGATTAAAGAAGGAGAAGAGTTATTATCTTATGATTGTTATAGAGATACTACCAATGGTATTATTACAAGGGGATTTACTAATGAAAGAGGTTTGTTAGATAATAGTAATAAATTATCATCTATTTTATATGGAGTTCCAAGTAATTTGATTAATGGTATAGTTTTAGGAAATAGATTATTAGAAAATAAAGATGTTTTAAATTTAATAATTAAATTATTTCCTAAATGTTATATATCTTCAATAGATGGTGTAATTATTTATAATCCTGAAATAGATATGAAGTATAGTGAAGTAGTTGAATTACGTGCTTCTAAATATGTATTAAACTTTCAAAAAAAATTAATGGAAGAAGAACTAGCAAGAAGTAAAAATGAAACTAATAAAATTAAAAAATTATATGATGATTTTATTGAGCAGGTTATACAAAATTGTCCTGAAGAAGAAGTTGCAAGATTATTAATGGAAAATAAAATATATCAAGGAACGATGGAACAAGTATTAGAATATGTTAAATCAGTAAAAAATAATTGTGATGAAAGAAAAAAAAGTACTAAATTATAGTACTTTTTATTATATTTTCTATTTCTAACCAGTTAGTTGATTGTAAACCGTCGTATTTATTATTTTGGTTAAATAATATAGTTTTAATATTATAAGAGTTAGCTTTTATAATATGTTTAAGATCATCATCTATAAATAAGTCAATATTATTATCTTTACAAAAAGATTCTTTATCTCTAATATTAGTATATATTATATCAATAGGAATATTATTTTCGGCAAACCATTCTTTTAATCTTTGGTGTAAATTTTGATATTTTTCATCAGGTCGTGAGGTTATGATACAAAGTTTATGACCAGCCTTTTTAAGATTATTAAGTACTAATGAGGCGTTTTCTTTAAATGATGAATAAAAAGATAATTCTTCTCGATAAGTATCCCAGAAATTTTGAACGTATTCGTCACCGAAATCATTAATTGTAGAGGGTAAATTAGTATCATATCCTTTTTTAGGATGATTAGTAACATATTCTTGCCAATATAATAATTGGATATCTTTAGTATTTGTTAGAGTATCATCAATATCAATTCCTATTTTCATCTTATCACCATAATAATTATATCATATTTATGTTTTTTTATTAATTTTGATTATATATGTTATAATGTTTATGAGGTGTTATTAATATGATGTATAAAAGTGAGGAAGAGTTTTTAAAAGCATATAATCCGGAAGATTATGATAGATTAGCGGTTACAACTGATATATTAATTTTAAGTATTAGTGATGAAGTACAATCTAACTATCGTAAATCAAGTAAAAAACATATGAGTGTTTTACTTGTTAAAAGAGATGATTATCCTTTCAAAGATAAATGGTGTTTACCTGGTGGTTTTTTAAAAGTTGATGAAGATTTAGAAGAATGTCCAAAAAGAATATTGAAACAAGAAACGGGATTACATGATATATATTTGGAACAATTATATACTTTTGGATCTGTTAATAGAGATCCAAGAATGAGAATTATTTCAACTTCGTATATGGCATTAATTGATAAAAATAGACTTACGGATAAATTAAATGAAAATACATCATGGTTTAATATAAAATATTTTGAAGAAGAGAATAGTGTGTTGGTTGTTTTAGATAATGATAAAGAACAAATTAAATTTAAAATAAAGAAAGAATTAAAAGAATTAACTACTGATAGATATAAGTTTAAGATAGAAGAAAATGAAGATTTAGCTTTTGATCATCCTCTAGTTATATGGTCTGGAATAGAAAGACTAAAAAACAAAGTAAATTATACAGATGTTGTATTTAATATGATGCCTGAGTTATTTGCTTTAGGAGATTTACAACAAGTATATGAAGTTATTTTAAATAAAAAGTTATTAGATCCAGCTTTTAGAAGAATAATAGCTAATAAAGTTGAAAAGACTGAGTTCGTTCAAAGTGGAGCAGGACATCGCCCTTCAGCATTATTTAGATATAAAAAAAATGAAGATACTAAGTAATTAGTATCTTTTTAATATATTTCTTTACATGTTCCTGATTCTGGTTTATAAAAGCAATGGTTTTTATATTTACCAGCGAATTCTTGACCATACCAAGTATTTTTACAGTTTGTTCCTGGAGAAGGAGCGTAGAACCATAAGGCATGAGTTGCAGGATGATAATATTCGCCATTTAAGACTCTTTTAGCAAGTGCCTGTTCAGCTGATGTTGAGCGTGATTGAAAAAGAGAACTTTGAGTACCAACAAATTGATTTGGTTGATAAATAACATCGGTTATTGTACGAACGTCAGAGAAAGTTAAACATGAAGCAATTGCGCGATTTACAACGACATTTCCAACCATAAGCATGCCTAAATTTCCTTCGTTTAAGGCTTCTGCTCGCATAATACGAGCAAGAAGGTCTAGTTCTTTAGATGTGTAGTTTAATAACATAATATTCACCTATTATATAGTATGTTTTAAATGTAATTATGAAACAATAAATACTTGTACAATGAAAAATATGTGATATAATTAAGTTACTTGAGTTTTTAGGGGTATAGTTCAATGGTAGAATAACGGTCTCCAAAACCGCTGATGTGGGTTCAACTCCTGCTACCCCTGCCAGTTGTGAATAAAGTCCAAATTATTTTGGACTTTTTTTATGTGTTGATGAATTTATTGATTTTTGTGTTATACTTTGATTAGGAAATGGGTGATATGATGAAGAAAAAATTTTTGGTTTTACTATGTTTCTTTCTTTTATTATGTTTAACTGGTTGTGGTAAAATACAATCAAATGAAAAAGAGGAAGATACTCAAGAAGAAGTAAAGTACAATTTAAATGATAATATTGAAGTTGTAATTATGACGGAAAGTACAGGTCTTTCTGAATGCTTCTTTTATATGTTTGCTACTAATTTATCAGATGTTTTTCCTCAAGCTCAGATTGAAAGTGATGGCGATTATCACTATGTAACTTATTGGAGTGGAAGTGCAGATGATAGAGCGGAAGGAGAAATTGCAGAAGATGATTTAATTGATAATCTTGAATCTTTAAAATTTAATACTGAAAAAGAAAATAATATTGTTAATTTATTTAAGGAATATCAGCAAAAAGAATATTTTGGTTTAAATAATGTTACATATAAATTAGAAAATCATAGATTTATGTATTCTTATAATTATTTAGTTTTTAAAGATGAAAGTATTAAGGCAGATGGTGAAGAGTTTAACGAAAAAGTTAATAAAGCATTAGAAGAATCTATTAGATTTAATGGTCCATGTGGTGGCTTTGATTTTGCTAAGGAAGAAATTTTAAATGAAGAATTATGTAACGAATATAATTTAACATGCGATAGATGGTAATTTCTATTTAATAGTAGAATAATGATGTTTTTAAAATATTTTTAATCTATTTTTTTATAGATGTGCTATACTAAGGATTATTAGATTTTTGTGAGGTGGTTTTGAGTGAAATCTGTTGTTAGAGAATGGTTAAGTAGTGATAATATTTCTTGGAAACAACAAACAGTAGTTTTGTCTTCATTAAGAGGATGTGATGGTCAGTCAAAATATGATTTATCTAAGAAATTAACTCGTCAACTTAGAAGTGCTATTTTATATAATGCAGCAGCTAAGGATACGACATTTATGAGAGATACAATGACTTTAGAAGAGGTAAGAAAGTTAGCTGAAGATAGTGATAAATATCCTATTCATTACTATATGCATGCATGTCATGCTTGTGAAATTATTGGCTTTAAACATCCAGATGAAAAAATAAGGGAATGGTTTAATGGTGCTTATTTAATTATGGTTGATGCGTTACATTTAAAGCCTGAAACAGAAGAAGAATGTGATTATCGATTAAGAGATGGTGTTAATACGCCTTTTACTGAGATTGAAGAAGAAAATTAGGTTATATAATTTTCTTTTTTATTTATGATTAATTTGATATAATTTAGCAAAGGAGGGATATTATGAAATGTCCAGTTTGTAAAGATGTAACTTTATTAATGTCTGAAAAAAGAGGAGTTGAAATCGATTATTGTCCAGAATGTCGAGGAATATGGCTTGATCGTGGGGAATTAGAAAAAATAATTGAAAAAGAAGATAACTTTGTACAATCAAATAATGATTCACAAAATAAAACAAACGAAAATGAGAAATATAACTCTAAGAAGAAGAGAAAAGAATCTTTTCTAGGGGAGATATTTGATATATTTGGTGATTAGTTTTAATAGGTAAATTTGCCTATTTTTTTTATTGTTGCTATAATTAAATCAGATGGGGGTATTGGTTATGTTAGATGAAAGATATGAAATGCAAAAATTAATGTTTGAAGCTTATAAAGGTAGAAGACCTAATAAAGTAGATAATGTTAAAATTAGAGTATCTGTTTTTTATAATTATTTAAAAGAAAGATTGACAGAAACAGCAGCAGTAGTAACTGGACGTAAGCTAGCTAATAATAAAGAGTATGAAGGTGCTCCTCGTGTTAGTCAACAGGTTGTCGAAGAAAATCCACGTCGTTGGATAATTGAAGAGTGTGTACCAGCTTGTCAAATATTATGGGATAAAAATATCTATACATTTATGTGTAGTGATGGTATAGATAATGATTCTTGGATAGAATTAGAAATAGACTGCTTATCTGAAGAAAATAAAGCTATATTAGAACAAATTAAAGAAGAATATGTGTGTTTTCCTTATCATCCAGGATGTTTAAGTATTTTAGTAAAAGGAAAAGGAAGAAAAGCTCAAGAAGAATTAATTAATATGGCTAATAGATTTGTTATGCAAGATGTACCAAGTAAACATGCTACTAGTACGATGAAGGAAATTTATATGAAATGTGGTTGTCGTAAAGAAATTGATAATCCAGATTATACGCCATTAGAAGAGCAACTTGCTAATTTTTCTATTGATAATTGGGGTAAAGAGATAGAAAGTCCTACAATAATTGTATTTGATCCTACTAAAGTTACTAAGAGCGACGATGAATATTTAGAAGAAGTTGGAGCTATTGTAGATGAAGATACAGGTGTAATATATAAAAATCAATTTCATTATAATAAACATTTAAATTATATTAATAGCTTGAGTAGAGGAATAAAAAAATAAATACAAAATGTATTTATTTTTTTATTGGAAGAGAATTTGAAATAGAATCTGAATTAATCATTTCTTTTAATTCATTCAAATTAATATTTTCAGCAAATGTTGGTTCAGTTATACGATTGTTTAGAATTTTAGTTTTTATCTGATTATAAATTTCTAATGTTGGTAATTAATTGTTTCAATTGTTCGTTTGTCATACTATCACCTATGTTAATTATAGCAAAATTTTGTTACTTTTATATAAAATAAAAGTTGATTATGATATAATAATAATTAAATAGAGGGTGACTATATGAGTGGTATTGTTAAAGTAAATAAAGATGGATTAAGTAGTAGTGCAGCTAATATAAATAATTATGTAACTACATTAAGTAGTACTATCTCTTCGTTAAATAGTACGTTATCTTCTATACCTTCACATAGTAAATTTAGTAGTGTTACGTCTAAGGCAAGTTTAATTGCAAGTAGTTTAAAGGCTTTAGAAAATGATATGAAGAATGTTTCAACTAATATTAAAACTTATATAGATAGTTTAACTGAAATAGATGGCGAAAATATAACTGATATAGAGTTTTCTGATAGTACGAAAGCTATTGATACTAGTGGAGTAACAGGTACTTCTAATAGTTGGACTGGTATTTCTTCAAGTAATAATTATTATAGTGGTAATTCTAATAATGGAACATATACTTATTCTTATAGTTCTAGTCCTGGGGGAACTACAATATATTCATCTCCTTCTGTTTCAACTAATTGGGGAACTGTTGATACTTCAAAAGCGTTTCCTGGTAAAGAGTATAATTATGATGGAATTGAGGAATATATTGCTGATTTAAAAGGAACTACTATTACATTACCTTTAGGTTTAGGAAGTGTTCATACATATATGGGTTGGCAATGTATTACAGCAACAAGTTCTACACAATATAAATTACGTGAAGTAGCTGGTATGAAATTTGATGAAGATGGCTTTGCTAAGATTGGTGATCGTTATGTTGTTGCTACAACTACAACTTTTGGTAAAGTTGGTGATTATATTGATGTATATCAAGAAGATGGAACTGTTATAAAATGTGTAATTGGTGATATTAAGAATCAAAATGATGCAGGCTGTAATGAATGGGGACATAATAATGGACAATGTGTACTTGAATTTGTAGTTGATAAAAATTCTTGGTATGGAACTAATAAGACGGTTAATGGAATTCATCCTGAATTTAACAAGAATATTACTAAGATAGTAAATAAAGGTAATTATTTTGATTTGATTCAAACAGATGCTGCTAAAATAGATAATAATAGTACTGATAGTGAAGTACAGGAAGATAATAGTGATAATGAATAGGAGAAATAATGATGGCAAGTCAATTTTTGTATGATGATAGTGGAGTTAATTCAACAATAAGCGATGTTAATTCTTCTTTAACAGATTATAAAAATAGTATAAGTAGTTTGGAAAATTTGATATCAAATATGGAATCGTCATCTGCTTGGAAAGATGAAGCATTAAAAACATCTTTTATAGCATCTGCTAAAGCTTACTTAGAATCTTATAAAAATTTTTCAACAGGAATAGAAAACTATGTTACAGCTTTGAGTACCAAAGCTAATAATATTAATGATCATGAGAATAACTTTTCATGAGTTAAAGGAGAGATGAGAATGTCTTATTCTGGATATGCTTCTAAAATAGAAAGTTCTAAAGGTAATTTAGATAGTAATCTTTCAAATATTGAAAGTATAGATTTTGCTTCTGTTTGGGAAGGAAGTGCAGCTACTAAACAAATTAGTAATATTGAAAATATTATGAGTTCTTTTGATGTTCAATCTGGTCAATTATCTAGTTTAGCTAATGCTTTAAATTTGATAGATGAATATGATAATGCAAAGCAAAGATATGATAACGCTTTAAGTAATAGAAATGAATTAAATACAGAAGCTGATAATTATAGTGATAATTATAATAGATATACCGGTATTATGAATGATGCAAGTACAGAAATGACTAATTTAGAAAGTCAAATAGATAGTTTATTAGGAAGTATTAGTGAGAGTTATTCATCTAATATAACTGTTATACCAGCAACACCTCTTACACCAACTACTGATGCAATAAGTAATATTAATTCGATATCAGCTTCATTTGGAACATCTTTTGACTTAAGTAATACAGTAGTTTCATCAGGTGCTGGTAACTTTAGTAAAGAGCCTAATTTTTCTAATACAGCTGCATGGATTTCAGAAAATCCTTATGCTGCTAATTATATGGGGCAATGTACATGGTTTGCATGGGGAAGATTTTATGAAATGTACGGATATAGTCCTGGATTTACTGGTAATGGTTATGAATGTGTTGGACAACTTTTAAATGCGCATGGGGATAAATTTTATAAATCTTCAACACCAGTACCTGGAGCTGTTTTTTCGACAAATGGAGTAACGAGAAATCATGTTGGAATAATTATTGATGTTAATGGTGATACTTTGACAATTCAAGATGGTAATTATGACGGACATAATAATGGTTGGGATACTGCTCAAAGTGATTGGGGAACTTGGACAGCATCTTTAAGTGAATTTCAAGCAAAAATGGGTGGTAATGTTGTTTTTGCTAATCCTAGATAAATGAGGTGATATTATGGCACAAGTGTATGTTGATAGTTCAGCAATGGAAGATTGGAAAAGTCAGATGGAAAAAATTAATACAGATTGTATTGCAGCAATAGAAGAGATAGAAAGTTCAATAAAAAGTTTAAATTCTAGTTTTCAAGGATCTTATGCTGATTCATATACAGAATCATTTTCATCTTTTACTAATAAAGTAAAAGAGAGTCATCAAGCAATGAGCGATTTTAGTGGATTTTTAAATACAATTGTAAATGTGATGAATGGACAATAAATATTTCATATAGTATATGAAATATTTTTTTGTTAAAATAATTTTAGGAGTGATTTTGTGAAAGTACTATTATTTAGCCATATTCAAGATATAGATGGCATGGGAAGTGTTATATTAGGTGAGCTTGCTTTTACATCTTTGGATTATGTTTTATGTAAAACTTTTGAAGTAACTGATATTGTATCTTCTTATTATGATAAAGGCGAATTGTATAATTATGATTACGTTTATATAACAGACTTGTGTATAAAAGAACCATTATTAGGTAAAATTGATAAAGATGAAAAATTAAATGGTAAGATATTGGTGTTTGATCATCATATTACAGAGATACAAGAAGGTAATGATAAATATAATTTTGTTAATATAATTGTTGAAAATGAAAAGGGTAAAACTTGTGGAACTAGTTTATTTTATGATTATTTGTTAAGACAAGGTTATTTAAAGAAAAATGAAACACTAGATCAATTTGTTGAGTTAACAAGACAACATGATACTTGGGAATGGAAAACAAAATATAATAATCCTTTAGCAAGAGATTTATATATATTATTTGGGGAATTAGGATATGAAGAATATTTGAATATATGGAGAAAGATTGTTAGAAATAATAAAGGAATAATTTTTAGTTCTGAAGAGCAAAAGGTAATAGATGATTATAATAAAAAATTTAATAATGATATTAAGTTTATTTTAGATAATATGAAACCTTATGTACTTAGTATTGATGATGAAAAATATAAAATAGGTTTTATTAAATGTCCTTACAAATATCGAAATGATATTAATGAATTGGTAAAAGATAATAATAAACAGGATGTTGATTTAATTGGAATGATATTTACTGATATGGATACTGTTTCTTATCGTTTGGTAAAAAATAAAGATGCATCGAAAGTAGCAGTATATTTTGGTGGAAAAGGACATCGTGATGCTTCTTCTAATTTGAAAGATAATTATAAATTTAAGAAGGTATTAGAAGATATTGGAGAGATATAATGGATTATTTTATTAGATTGGCTGAAGATAAAGATTGTAGAATATTAGCATATTTAAAAAAAGATATATGGGAAACTACATATAGAGGAATATATCCGGATGTAAAGTTTAATGCTTATGATTATAATAAAGAGGAAGATAAATTTAGAAATATTGTTAATAATAGTGAAGTTGATTTATATGTTGTTATTGTTAATGATGAAATTGTCGGATATATGTCGTTTGGTAAACCATTACGTCCATTTCGTGATTATGAACAAGATATAAGTTTGTTTTATTTAAAGAAAGATATTCAGCATAAAGGGATAGGACGAGATTTATTTTCGTTAGCTTATGAATCTATAAAATTTAAAGGTTATAATAAGTTTTTTATATCATGTAATAAGTATAATGTTGATGCACGTTTATTTTATGAAAAAATGGGTGGCATAATAGTTTTTGAAGATGAAGATAACGAAGATAAATCTTTACCACAAGTTAAATTTAATTTTGATATAAGGAGAAATGAATTATGATTATAAAGACCTTTAATGATATTAGTAGTTCTGATTTAGATAAAATAATTAAACAACATTTTAATCATTGGTCAAGGTATAGTCAATATATGAATATTGATGATACAACTGATAAGTTTAAAAATATTTATGCTAATGATAATAATATACCTTATGGTATAGCTATGTATGATAAAGATAATTTAGTAGGTTTTTGTGTTTTTAAAGAAAATTGTTTGGAGAAATATCCTCAATTTACACCTTGGATTTCGGATGTTATGATATTTCCCGATTATCGTAGTAAAGGTTATGGAAAAAAGTTAATTGATTTTGCTAAAGATGAATTAAGAAAAAAGGGTTTTAATTATTGTTATTTATGGACTGATAAAGCTCCTTTGTTTTATGAAAAAATAGGTTTTGTTTATGTTCAAGATGTAGTAAAAAATAATGATGATGGAATTGGAAGGTTATACAAAATAGATTTATAAAAAGATACGAGAATGTTCGTATCTTTTAATTTTCGAATTTATTTATATCAAATAAGAATCCGTATTCTGGATAAACACGAGATCCGATTTTAGCAAATTTTTCAGCTATTTTATTTCCACCTAATTTTTGATAGAATTTGATAGCATTTTTATTTTCTTTAATACACCAAACAAGCATATTTCTTTTATTGTATCCTTTTAAAATTTTGATTGTTTCTCTAAAAAGAGATTTACCTATACCTTTACCTGTATATCCAGGAGCTAGATATAAGCTTACGAGTTCGCAATCTGTATTATCAACAAACTCATTTTCATTTGTGCTAAAACAGCTATAACCAATAATTTTATTAGTGTTTTTTTCGCAAGCAACTAAAACATTATATTTATACTCATCAAACGATTCGATGTATCTATCTTTTTGAATTTGGTAATCTAAAGATGCTAGATATTCATCGTCAATTATTCCTTTATATGTTTCGTTCCAACTATCAACTTTTATGTGAGCCATTTGTTCTTGATCTTCTATACGATTATATCTAATTTCGTATGAGTTTTCTAAAACAAGTTGTTGTAATGAATCGTTCATTAATGTTAAAGCATTAATTAATTCATCTTCTTCCATTGCAAAAGTAACACGGCCAATTAATTCTTTAGTATAAGGCCAACTAATTGACTGACCTATTAAAAAACGAAGGCGATTTGTTTTATAGAAAAATTGTAGTAAATCTTTTTCTGTTCTTATTAAGTTACCTTGAAAAGTTTTGCCTTTAATGTCAGTAAAATCAAGAATTGCAAAGAATCCAGCTTCTGGTTCTAGTATTTTGTTTTTTCCTTTAGGAAATTTAGTATAAGGCATTCCTTTAAGTATAGTATGTAATTTTTTTTCGTCTTTAATATATTTAGTTATTGTTTTTAAAACATTTTCTTTAATTCTTTTATTTTCAATAGAATCTATTCCTGTTATAAATGCTTTTAAAATATTATAGCGGAATTGATATGCTTTTCTTAGTGGTTTAAAATAGGTGTTATATTCTTCATAACGCTCTTTTCGAGCATTAAAAGCTCCAACTAGAGCACGGCCAACAATATCTGGAGAAGAATCCATTTCTTGAAAAATACGATTTATTACCTCACGTATTATTATTTCGTCAGCTATTAAGAAACCAGCACGTAATGAAGCCATTCCATAACTTTTTGATAAACCGAATAATGTGATGGTATTTCTGAACATTCCAGGAATAGTCGCAATTGGTTTAGCTATATTTTTTTCGTCATATGATATATCTCGATATACCATGTCATCAATTACAAAAACACCGCGGTCTAAACAAACTTGGCTTATTTCAGTTAGTAATTTAGTATCTTTTTCTCCCATAACACGTCCAGTTGGATTATTAGGATTAGCGTTTAAGAAAGCTACTACTCTTGGGACGTAACCATGTCTTCGATTATATACTCGTTGAAGACTATAGTTTATTTCATCGATAGTATTAGCTAATTTTTGAGGATTAACTAAAAAATCATCTTCTTTTTCTAAGGGAAGAATTTCTACTTCAGCACCAGCACGTTCTGCACGTATAGTAAATAAACCATAACTTGGACCAGGAATTAGTATTACGTCACCAGGTTTTGATATTATATTTACTATTATATTAAAAGTTATTGAAGTTGAAGGTAAAAAAGTTATATTATGAATCGATAATCCTTTGTTATCAATATCATCATAGTTATAAGGTTCAGTATTGATGAATCCTTCTTGTTCTATATATTCGAGAAGTTCTTTTCTAATTTCGTCGTCTCCTTCAGTATAAGGATATTTATACATATTTCCTTTTTGTAATGATTTAATCATTTCGTCGATTGAAGGTGGATATGGTTTATATTTCATAGGATTTCCACCTCCTAAATCGATATCTTTTTTAGTTACGATATCTTTATCTCGTACTTCAAAACCATAAAAATCAATTGCATTTGCGATTTCTTGAACTGTAGGATTAAATTCTTCCTTATCTAGACGAGCGCCGACATAAGGTAGTCCGAATCTTCTTTCACCTAGCATTGGATTTTCTCTTAATAATCTTTGGATTGCTGTTGATTTTACTAACATAATATGTCCTCTTTTCTTGATTTGTATTATATCATGTAACATAGAGAGATTTGTAATTAATTTGTTATATGTGTGTTATAATTGAGGTGAAAGTAGAGTGTGATGATGTGAGTAGAATTAAGAAGTTTAAAATAGGTGATGATTTAGAGTGTGGACTTTTATATTTTTATATTCATTTTGTTGTTGAAGTATTGTGTTTTTTTGTATTAGCTCGATTAATAGGAGATAGTCCTTTTTTATGGTTAGCACCATTATTTTACGATGCAGTAGCGTTTGTTCCTCAAGGTATAATTGGTTATATTTATGATAGATTTAAAAAGTTTAAATGTGGATTATGGGGATTATTATTATTGTTAGTTGGATTTATATGTTTTGGCTTAGATTTAGTTAATCCTTATATATCGATATTATTTGTTGCTTTAGGAAATGCTTTTTTACATGTTCAAGGTGCTGAAATAACTTTAAGAGTATCGGCAGGTAAATTAGCACCAAGTGCAATATTTGTAGCTGGTGGTTCTTTTGGAGTTATTACAGGTAAATTATTAGGAACTACAGTAGTTAGTTTTTGGATATTAGTTATTTTGGCTTTGTCAACTATACCTTTTATTCTTTTAGCTGATAGTTATATAAATGAAAAAAGTAGCAATTGTGAAAAATTTGATTATGTTAAAGAGAATAGTAATCAATTGATAATAGTTATGGCTTTAGTTTTCTTTGTAGCAGTTAGAGGATATATGGGATATGGTTTACCTACATCATGGAATAAGACTGTTTTGCAAACTGTAATATTATATGTTGCGATGGGATTAGGTAAAGCCTTAGGAGGAATTTTATCTGATATATATGGTTTAAAAAAAGTAGGAATAGGTAGTTGTTTATTATCTTTACCTTTCTTATTACTAGGAGATAATTTAATGCTTGTTTCATTAATTGGAGTGTTATTTTTTAGTATGACGATGTCTATTACATTAGCACTATTGGTTTCGGTATTTAAGCAAGCTCCTGGTTTAGCTTTTGGAATGACAACATTAGGTTTGTTTTTAGGTTCTGTTCCTATATTTATATTTAGAATAACTTCAGTATTAATCAATTGCTTTATTATAGTTGTCTTAACTTTATTATGTGTAATTATATTGATGAAAGTTATTAGAAAGGATAAAGAGTATGAGTAATATAAAATGGATTGTAAGTCCTAGATTTATTGAAATAGAATTTTTTCCATTTATAATTTTAATTATTTTATTACTTTTAATGTTAATATTTTTAGGGATATTTGTTAAAATAGAATTAGATAAAAATAAAAATGAAAAGAGGAATATTAAATGAAAAGAAGAATGTGGTCTTATTTAGGGGGCTTTTTGATTGTTATTTTGATGTTTCCAATATTAGTTTTGGCAGATGTAGGTGCACCAGAACTAGGTGATTATGATGTTATTATCTCAAATAAAGATGGTGCTTCGTTGTATGATTATAATTATAATGTCATAGATAAAATTCCTTATGATACAAAGATAACTGTTAATTTTGAATATACTAGAGATGGTGTGTTATATGGAACAATAAATTATCATGGTCAAACAGGTGATATTAGATTATCTGATGTAAAGATATATGATGAAGAAATTGATTTAGATGATTATTTAAAATTAGATACACCAGCTGAGTTATATGTTTTTGATGATGAAGCTTATTTATATAAAGGACCTTCTACAGTATATGGACGTGTTGATAAGGAAGTTAGAATACCTCAAGGAGAAATTGTTTCTTATGAATATTATAATGATGCTTGGGTTTATGTAGAATATGATGGTGTAAAAGGTTGGTTATTAAATTATTCATTTGGTGATATTTATTCGGATTTATCTAATTCTGTTGCTCAAGTAGCGGGTGAAAAAAATAGGGTATATGTTATTGATAATGTTAAAACTTTATTGAAAAATCCTAAAAATACTGATGATACAATTGATGTAGATATTCCAGCTGGAACTGAATTAGAATATAAATATTATTATAATTTAGCTAAAACAGGTTATGCATATGTTGAGTATGAGGGCCAAGAAGGTTGGATATATGTCTCTCCGTCATCTTTTGGTGAAGATTCATCTAGTGCAGTAATAGAAGATGAATGCTCAACATTAATTGTAGTTAGTGAAGAAGCTTATATTTATGAAGAAGAAACTAATTTAGATAGTAAAACTGATAAAACTATTCCTTATGGAGAAGAAGTTACGGTTATATTTAGTTTTGTAAAAGATAATTATACTTGGTATTATGTTTCTTATGATGGTGAAAATTATTGGTTAGCAGAAGATAGTGATTATGAAAATAATTCACTATATGTTGGTAATTATGGTTATGTACAGACATATGAAATAAATAAAGGTATTGAAATATATGAATATCCTAGTAAAGATTCTAAAATAATAGGAACAATTAATAAAGATGGCGAAGTAGTAGATACTTATTATACTTTTGTAGATAATAATTATGAATATAGTGATGATTATTATAGTTGGACTTATATTGAATATGATGGTGTAAAAGGTTGGGTTTTAACTACTACATTAGGTGATTTAAAAGAAAATAAAGAATTATGTAAAACAACTATAAAAACAGAAGAAAATGAAGAAACAGAAAAAGATAAAGAAGATAAGTCATCTAATTCATTATCTCCTAAAGTAATTGTAGCAATAGCAATTGGTGGAGCAGTTGTTCTAGCTTTAGTAGTAATTGTAATTATAAAATTAGTAAATAGAAATAAGAATAAAGAGATGCTATAAGCATCTTTTTTCGTGTTATAATTAATATGGTGAGATAATGAATATTTTTGTTATTATGTTGATTGCTTTAAGTTCCACTTTAATTATAGAGTTTGTAGGAGCATATATATTAGGTATACGAAATAAGTTAGATTTTGTTAATGTAGGATTAGTTAATATTTTAACTAATCCGTTAGTAGTATCAATATCTTTTTTTATGAATATTACATATGGTGTTGTCTATAGAAGAATAGCCTTATTTATTTTGGAGGTATTGGCTTTTGTTATAGAGGGATATATTTATGATAAAGTTTTATCTTTTAAAAAGTATAATGGATTTACTATTTCTTTTGTGTTGAATATTTTATCTTTTGGATTAGGTATTCTTATAAATAAAATAATTTATTAATTTTTGATTGTTAAATGTAATTATTCCATTTTATAATAGTTATGTGTTGTGCGAGATAGTTGGACTTTCTTGGTATTGGTTTGTTTTAATGTTATTGCCAACTATATTTAATATCTTTGGTATTTTAGGTATATTGCTTACAATAGGTAACTTAGTTGGTTTTATTGCTAATGCTAATGTTTATTATAATTTGGCTAAAAAGTTTAATAAAGATAATGTTTGGGTAGTACTTAGTTTATTTTTAGTTTTATAACAATTCCAATTTTAGGATATTCTAGTAATGATAAATACGAAAATGTTCCTACTAAAGAAAATGGTTTCTTAGACAATTTATTTGGATCTAATAGTAGTAATAACAATAATAATAATCAAAATAATTCAAATGTTGAACACAATACTGATAATCAAAATGTAAATGATAAAAAGGAATAATAGTTATTTCTTTTTTTATGCTATAATATTAGTGGTGATGTTATGGAGTATACTTATAAGACAGATGGTACTTGTTCTGTAAAAATTCAATTTAAATTACAAGATGATAAAGTTTATGATATTAAATTTTTTGGTGGTTGTCCTGGTAATTTAAAAGCTATATCTAAATTGCTAGAAGGTCAAACTGTTTCATATATTGAAGATAAATTACTAGGCAATCAATGTGGAATTAAAGGAACTTCTTGTGCTGATCAATTAGCAAAAGCGGTAAGAAAAGCATATGACGAAAGTAAAAAATAAACAAAAGAAAAAATTAAACTTAGAAGTACCTGAAGAAATACGTATATTATTTGGAAAATTTTATTTTTTTTCTTTATTATATATAATTTTTTTTGGAATTATATATCCATTTTTTTTACTGGAAAGAATTTCTATAGTTAGTTCAGTAATGATATTTATTTGTTTAATAATGATTTACTTATATATAATAAATGATGTTAGGAGTAATAAGAAGAATTTTTATTCTAATATGTATTTTTATCTAATGGTGATTGTCTTTTTTGTGATTTCATTTTCTTTGATACGTTTTATTGTTTCACTTGAAATTTAGTGTATTTTTAGTATAATACATGTTATAATTGTTTAGTTACTTATGAGGAGGTGCGATATGAGAACATATAAAGCTAATTTACCAGAAGGTGTAAAAAAACAATTTAGTACTTTAAGAGGTGTTAAAGTTAAATTAGTAGCTAAAAATAAGAAGAAAAGCAAGAATGCTAAAGCTAATTAATAAACAGACTTGGGTCTGTTTTTTTTGTGATATAATAAAATTGTGGTGAAGTTATGAAAAAGATATTTATTTTTCTAATTTGTTGTCTTTTAATTTGTGGATGTTCTAATAAAAAAGAAAATCAAAATAAGGATGAAAAAAAAGAACAAGAATTTATATTAGAAAAAATTGATAATAAACAAGATTATATTTATTTACAGCCTTATCATAATTTAATAGTAAATGGAGACGAATATGTTTTAAATTATTTAATTGTTAATATAAAAAGTGATGATGTTCAAAATGTTAATTTAGAATTAAGAAGTTTTGTTACTAAGAGTTATCAAAATATGATAATAGAGAATAATGAGTTAAAACAAGGGAATGTTGTTGATTATAAATATTATAAAACTTATGAATATATTTCTATTTTACAATTGTATTATCCATATATTAATGGAGTATATGGAGAAGAGAGTAGTAATATTTATGTTATCTCTTTAAAGAGTGGAGAGGTATTAAGTAATGAAGAAATATTAAATAATTTTAATATATCAGAAGATGAGTTGTTTGATAAAATAGAAGAAAATATTGATAGTGAAGATGTTTTATATAGTATGATGAATATTAAAGAAGAAGGATATTCTTTATATGTTAATAGTGATAATAAATTAGTTGTTAGTTATTATGAAGTTAATGATGAAAACAGCGTAAGAAAAGAATTGGTATTATGATTGGACAAATACTTTTTTATATTTTGTTATTAAATTTAATAGTTATTGTATGAAAATCTCGTATTCAAAAAGAATACGAGATTTATTTTTTATTAGATAAAACTACTTAGACCACTCATACAAATTTTATTGATGAATATTGCGACGTTATTCGGTTCTTCTTGGCAGTTTGATTTTATCCAAGCTTCAACAATACCAATGGTACCATCAACAATAAAATTGTAAATCTTTTCTAAGTCAGAACGAGTAGCTTTTTTTAATAATTTTTCCCATTCTATTATACTTTGATTGTATACTAAGCTTAGTATTCTTCTTAAGAAAGTATGATCTCCGTTTTCGCTTAATATACGTGTATATATTTCTTTATGATTGGCAATTGTCTCAATTATTTTACTTGTATAAGTTATTAAATAGTTTCTTTTTATATCATTGATGTATTTTTCTAAATCTGTTAATAACGATTCTTCGATTTTAAAAATCAAATCATCGACATCTTTATAATATTTATAAAATGTTGTTCTGTTTATTTTCGCTTTTTGACATAATTCTAGAACAGTTATGTCTTTAATCTTTTTTTCGTTGATTAAAAGAAGTAAAGTATTTGTTAACTTCTTTTTTGTGTTTAAAATCCTCTTATCCATATTATCACCTTTTACCTATTATAATTATAGTATATTTTTTATATTAAATCAACACAATGTTTATTAAAAATAAAAGGATATTTTAAATGATTTATGTTATAATTAATAAGGATATGGAGGTATGTATGACAAATAGAATAATATTAAATGAAACATCTTATTTTGGATGGGGAGCGAGAGAAGTTTTAGTAGATGAAATTAAAAGGAGAAAATTTAAAAGAGCTTTAGTAGTAACTGATGAAACATTATTGAAGGTTGGTGTTACTAATAAGGTATTATCTTTATTGGATGAAAATATGATACCTTACGAAATGTTTAGTGATATTAAACCTAATCCAACTATATCGAATGTCAAAAAAGGATTAAAGATTGCTAAGAAGTATCATTGTGATTATTTAATTGCTGTTGGTGGTGGTTCTGTAATTGATACGGCAAAAGCTATAGGTATTGTAATTAATAATCCAGAGTTTAAAGAAATCAAGAATTTAGTTGGTACAGCAAATACAAAAAATCCTAGTTTACCAATTATTGCTTTACCAACTACTGCAGGTACAGCTGCTGAGGTAACAATTAATTATGTTATTACAGATGAAGAAGCTGTTGTTAAGTTAGTATGTGTGGATCCTAATGATATTCCAGTATTATCAATTATTGATACGGAATTAATGTCTGCAATGCCAGCAAGTACAGCGGCAGCTACTGGGTTAGATGCTCTTACTCATGCAATGGAATGTTATATAACTAAGGGAGCTTGGGAAATGTCTGATATGTTTGCTTTAAAAGCTATGAAGTTAATATATGAGAATTTAGAGAGTGCAGTTAATAAAAATCGTGATGCTATGGATAAGATGGCTTTGGCACAATATATTGCTGGTATGGGATTTTCTAATGTTGGTTTAGGAATTGTTCATTCAATGGCTCATCAATTAGGGGCTGTATATGATACTCCACATGGAGTTGCTAATGCTTTATTATTACCATATATACTTGAGTATAATGGTGAAGTGTGCCCTGAGAGATTTAGAGATATGGGTAGAGCATTCGGGTTAGATATGAATGGTTTAAGTGATAAGGAAGCAGTTAAGAAAGTTGCTGATGCAGTTAGAGAATTAGCAGTAAGACTTAATGTTCCTCAACATATTAGAGATATTGGCGGCAAAGAGGAAGATATTCCTTTATTAGCTAAAAAAGCTTTAGAGGATCCTTGTACTGGTGGTAATCCAAGAGAGATGGATCTAGTAGAATTTGAAAAATTATTTAAAATTGCTTTTTAAAAAGATGTTTATGACATCTTTTTTTGTTATACTAGTTATGAAGGAGGAATTTTATGACAATAAAAGAAATTATAGAAAATGTTATAAAAGGTCTTCATGATGATTGGTCAACTTTATATAAAATAAGATATGTATATATAGAGTTAGGTAAATTATTGGAAAAAGATACTGATTTTTTCTTTTCTGTTGATAATAAATTGGGTGAAAAAAATTTATCTTTTGAGGAAATAAAGAATGCTTATGAAAATGAGACGAAGTTGAGTACGAGTGTTATATGTAAATCTTCTTCGTTAATATTAAAAATGATTTATGATCGAATAGGTATTAAAAGTAGATTAATAAAATCTTTAAATAATATAATTGAGTATGATGATGGGGTAGATTAATTAGATATAAATCACTGGTTTTTAGCTGTTAGTGATGGTAATGAAGAGTATTTTTGTACTTTATCTTCTGATTTGCCATATATTCAAATGGGAATGGAGACAAAGCATTTTGGTGTTAATATTCCTTATAAGAAAAAAATTGGTGATGAAGAAATTCAGGTTTATGATGGTGATGAAATAAAACATACTATTATTAATAAAGATTACTTAAGAAAGATTGATATTGATATTGGTTATATAAAAAATCAATATCGATATGATAATAATTATACTAAAACTAATAATTGGTATTATAATTACAATGATGCTTCTTTAGCTATGCTTTCTGATGCTTTAATATCAAATAAGATGTATCTTGATCTAGAAATAGGAAGTACTTATTTTTATCGTGATTTAATTTCATTTAAAGGATCCGATGGTCGAAAGATAGAATTCTTTACTTTTGATAAGTTAAATTTAAGTAAAGAAGATTGGGAATGTTGGAAGAAAGTTTTAGCTCGTTATGTCTTAGAAAAGATTAATACAATTATTCCTTATAAAATTAATTCATATCCTGATATTAATGATCCAAAATGGAATTATAATAAATGGTTGTTGAATGTATGTAAGCAATTACAAAGATATATTTATAGTTTGGTTCATAATTATAGTGAAGATTTATATGTTACAGAACCTTTTGATTATACTAAATGGTCAAGAAATTTAAAAAAAGAATTGAAACTTAATTTTGAAGAATTTGATTATGATAATGTTATTTTAATTATTGATAAAATGAATGCTCTAGTTTCATTTGTTGATAGAGGTCATTTTAATCATCATTTTTCGGTTTTATTAAATTCTTTGGCTTATCATTTTATTCATCGTGAAAATTTGTTTGAAGAATCTTTGATAGGTGGAAAAATATCAAGTAAGTATATAGCTCATAAATTTAAAAAGTTATTTACAGTTATTTTTGATTGTAATAATACAGTTGGTCTTTTAAGTGATATGAGTTATAGTGAACAAATTGTTATTATTAAATTGATATTAGAAAGAATGTTTAAGGAATTAAATAAAAATAATTCATCTTTAGATGACTACGATGATAATTATAGTGCTGTTTTTAATCGTATACAATTATATGCTATTAAACATAAAAAGAGTGGGGAGTATTCAGTTATTTTTCATATATTAGATGATGGAACTTATGTAGATACTTATTATTATTACAATCCTAAGACTAATGAATTTAAACTAGCTAATATATTCGATATATATAGTGATTATGTAATAGTTAGTAATCGCCTTAAGACAAGAATAGAAGAGATGGAAAATATTGAGGAACCAGAAAAAAAGGTTAAATTTTAAATTAACCTTTTTTATTTTAAACTTAAAATATTGATATCACTTTGTGTTAATGGTGTTGTAAAAGATTGTTTTGAAGAAGTTACATTTAACATTTGAATATTTCTTCTAATAGTTGTGATTAATACACTTAACTTTTTGTATTCTTCGATTTGATTACTTAGACGTTCTATTATTATACCACTTTGATTTAGTAGTTCTAAGGCATTTGTAATTCTTTCGATAGTTGGAATATCACCTTTATAAGATATGAGATAAGAAATAATAGCTTCTTCATTTTCTGGTTTTAGAGCTAAAATATAACTTTTGTCATTATTAGGACTTGTCATTTTATAGATAGTATAATTAGACTTGTTTTTCATAAAGACCTTCTCCTTGCTATTTGGATTATATATGATGATATTTTAAATGTCAAATTTAACAATTGTGATAAATTTATGAAAATTAGCACTTGCTATTGACAAGTGCCAATTGATAGTGTTATTATTCATTTAGTTAAGTAAAGAAGGAAAGATGATTATGAAGAAAAAACAATTTAAAACAGAGTCAAAAAAGATTTTGGATTTAATGATTAATTCTGTATATACAAATAGAGATATTTTTTTGAGAGAATTAATATCTAATGCAAGTGATGCAATTGATAAATTGTATTATAAGTCATTAACTGATCGTAAGGTTAAATTAGATAAAGATGATTTTTGTATTCGAATTGATGTCGATAAAGAAAATAGAGTGCTTACTATAACGGATAATGGTATTGGTATGACAGAACAGGAATTAGACGATAATTTAGGTATCATTGCTAAGAGTGGTTCTTCATTATTTAAAGAAATGAATGAAAAGAAGAAAGATGTTAATATCATTGGTCAATTTGGAGTTGGCTTTTATTCAGCATTTATGGTTGCTAAAGAAATCAGAGTATTAAGTAGAGCTTATGGTTCTGATAAAGCATATTTATGGGTTAGTGATGGAGCTGATGGATACACAATTACTGAAGCTTCAAAAGAAGAAGTAGGTACAGAAATTAAATTATATTTGAAGGATAATACTGAAACTGAAAATTACGATGAATATTTGGAACCTAGAAGAATTGAAGGTATTGTTAAGAAGTATTCTGATTATGTAAAGTATCCTATTATAATGAAAAAAGAAGAAACTAAAATTAAAGATGATGCTGATAAAAATAATGACGAAGAAGTAAAAACTGAGACTGTTGTTGAGGATAAAACTTTAAATAGTATGATTCCAATTTGGAAGAAAAGTGAAGATGAAGTAACTCAAGAAGAGTATAATGCTTTTTATTCAGATAAATTTTATGATTTTGAAGCCCCAATTAAAACAATACATAGTAAGGTAGAAGGTCAAGTATCTTATGATGCATTATTGTTTATACCTGGACATGTTCCTTATGATTATTATACAAAGGAATATGAAAAAGGCTTACAATTGTATTCTAATGGAGTTCTTATAATGGATAAATGTGCAGATTTATTGCCTGATTATTTTAGTTTTGTAAAAGGATTAGTCGATAGTGAAGATATATCTTTGAATTTATCTAGAGAAATGTTGCAACAAGATAGACAATTGAAAGTTATCGCTAGAAGTATTGAGAAGAAGATTAAAGCAACATTAGAAGATATTTTGAAAAATGATCGTGTAGGTTATGAAAAGTTCTTTGATGCTTTTGGAATGCAATTAAAATATGGAATTTATAGTTCTTATGGAATGAACAATGATACTTTGAAAGATTTATTGTTATTCTATAGTTCTAGAGATAAAAAGAGAATTACATTAAGAGAATATGTTGATAACATGAAAGATGGTCAAGATAAGATTTATTATGCTAGTGGTGAAAGTATAGATAAGATTGATTTGTTGCCTAATGTTGAAAGATTTAAAGAAAAAGATTATGAAGTATTATATCTATGTGATTATGTTGATGAATTTACAATTCAAGCATTAATGGAATATGATGGTAAAAAGTTTGCTAATGTTGCTTCTGAAGATGTTTCTTTAGATACTCCAGAGGAAAAAGAGGCTTTGGAGAAAAAGAACGAAGAGGCTAAAGATATGTTTAGTTTAATGAAAGAATCATTACCTGAAGTTAAAACAATTAAATTTACGAATAAGTTGAAGAATCATCCGGTATGTTTAAGTACTGAAGGAAATATTTCTTTAGAAATGCAAAAAATAATGAACTCAATGCCAACAGGTGAAGATGTTAAAGCCGAGATTGTCTTAGAAATAAATGAAAATCATCCAATAGTAGATAAACTTAAAGATTTATATGAAAATGATAAAGATAAATTAGGTGATTATACAAAGATTTTATATAATCAAGCACGTTTAATAGAAGGATTAAGTGTTGAAAATCCAACAGAACTTACTAATTTAATCTGTGATATTATGAGTAAATAAGAGAGACTTGTCTCTCTTATTTTTTTATTATTTGTTATAATATAAGATATTAGGAGGGTATTATGGAAGCTTTAAGAATAGATAAAGATTTAGAGTATTTGAGACAAGTAAGTATAGATGTTGATTTAAAAAAAGACAATTTAAAAGAAGATATTCAATTAATTGAAGAATATTGCTTAAGTCATGGTGTATTTGCAATAGCTGCAATTCAATTAGGGATTAATAAACGAATAATTTATTTAAAGAATACACGATTAGATAAAGTTGATGATGATAAATGGAATGAAGCACAAGTTATTATTAATCCTGTTATTAAAAAACAAGTTGGGTTAACTAAGTATTGGGAAGCTTGTGCAAGTTGTTTAGATAATACTGGTTTAGTATTAAGACCATATAAAATTTTAATTAATTATCTTGATTTAAATGGTAAAAAACATCAAAAAACTTTTAAAGCTTTTCCTGCTACTGTATTTTCTCATGAATATGATCATTTAAATGGAATATTACATATGGATAAAGCTTTAGAAGTAAGAATTATGAATAAGGAAGAAAGAAGAGAGTTTAGAAAATCACATGGTTATGAAATTATATGTAAAGATGGAGAATTTCTAGATTTGGAAAAAGATTATGATAAAAACTAATGCAATGAGAATTTTAGATAAATACAAGGTTTTGTATGAAGAATTAAATTTAGATATTAATGAAGCTTTGGATGGTGTTACTTGTGCTAAAATGTTAAATTTAAATATTGATATGGTTTTTAAAACGCTTGTTACTGTAAGTAAGAGTAAAAACTATTATGTCTTTGTAATTCCTGTAAATTGTAAATTAGATTTGAAGAAAGCTGCTAAAAAGGTTAATGAAAAGAACTTAGAAATGCTTCCTTTAAAAGATTTATTAAAAATTACAGGTTATGTTCATGGTGGATGTAGTCCTATCGGAATGAAAAAGGTTTTTAAAACGGTTTTTGATGAGTCAGCATTGAATTATAAAGAAATTGTTTTTAGTGGTGGAAAAATTGGATATTTTGTTAAATTAAATGTTCGAGATATTGAAAATATTATTGATATAAGTTATGAGAATGTTGTGGAGGACTAAATGAAGGTATTGACATTAAAACAGCCTTGGGCAAGTTTAGTAGCTAATGGTTATAAAGAGTTTGAATTCCGTTCATGGAAAACTAATTATCGTGGGTATTTACTTATACATGCTGGATGTGGAGTAGATAAAGAATGGCTAGATAAAGTTAAAGATTTTAATCTTGATTTTCCTAAAAAAAGAATATTATGTATAGTCAAATTAGAAGATTGTATTTTAATTGATGATAGTTTTAATAAAATGATAAATAATAAAGATGAGAGAATATATGGTCGTAAAGAAAGGACTGGTTATGCTTGGAAATTGAAGCTTGTTAAGAATATAGATAGTAAGGAAGAAGTTAAAGGGCAATTAGGTTTATGGAATTATGATGTTGATAAGTAAAAAGTTATTAACATTTTTATATACATTATTAAATATGTGATGTATAATACTTGAATAAATTAGGAGGGAAGCTATGAGTAAGATACTGAAACAAAAAGAAAGAGGCTCTTTAATCGTAATAAGTGGTCCATCGGGATGCGGAAAAGGAACGATTATAAAAGATTTTTTGAGTAAACATGATAATGTTTGGTTGAGTATTTCTTGTACATCAAGAGATATGAGACCTGGAGATATTGCTGATGAAACTTATTTTTTTATAAGTCGTGGAGAATTTGAGGAGAAAATTAAAAATGATGAATTCTTAGAATACGCTGTATATAATGGAAATTATTATGGTACGCCAAAGGAACATATTGAAGAAAAGTTAACTAAAGGAATTGATGTTATTTTAGAAATTGAAGTTCAGGGAGCTTTAAAAGTTAAAGAAATAGTTCCAGAAGCTATTTGTATATTTATTATGCCACCAAGTATGAAAGAATTAAGAAAACGTCTAGTTGGTCGTGGAACGGAAGATAAAGAAAAAGTTCTTAATCGTTTTAAAACAGCGTATAAAGAGATAAACGAAGTTACAAGATATAATTATGTTGTTACTAATGATTCAATTGAGGATGCATCAAAGAAAATTGCAGCTATTATAATGTCAGAAAAATGTCGTGTTGATCGTATTGAAGAAGTGTATTTAAATAATGAAGAAGAAGAAATTCATGAATTATTGATGGATAAAGATTTTGTAAATGAGGATATAAAAATATAGAAGAGGTAATACTCTTCTTTTTATTGGACATTTACTTTAATTGGATTCTTGTGTTATTATATATATAATAGGATAAATAGGGAGAGAACTATATGGAAAAAAACAACTTTAAGGTTAGTAATTTATATGGTAGGGCAAGACGTATTGAATTAGTAGAAAAAATTGCTTATATTGTTGTTGGAATAATAGCTATTGTTTTAGTTGTTTTTTTGGTTGCTCGTCAAACGAAGTCACAAGATGGAAATGTTAATTTCGCCTATCTTCGTGAATATTTAGAAAATAAAGGCTATATGTGTGATAGAATTCATCTATCTGGTGGTCAGTGTGTGTTATCAAATGAAAATAGTAATCATGTATTTATAAGAAGAGATAATGGTTTTGAATATATTGTTAGTACTAATAGTTATATTTTAGGTATGAAACATTATTTAGATGAAGAAGATGAAATAACTTTTAAAACTTATTCTGAAGCATTCATTGGTTATCGTAATAGGAATTATGTTTGTTCTTATAAGAAAAATATTATTGGGGGATTAGAGAGATGTGTTGATGAAGATACAGGTGAAGAACTTGATTTAGATTCATATAAAGGTGTTATTGTTCAAGCTATGAATGAACTTAATAATATTATAGATAGTTCTGGTTATGATAAGAATGAATTGTTAGAAAATTATATTTGGAAAAAGGAAGCTTAAAAAAAGAAAAAGTTAAGCTTTCTTTTTCTTTTCTTTTACATCTTTTATTTTCTTTTTCTTTTTATTATTTTGTTCTTCTTGTTCTTCTTGTTCCTCTTGAATAATTAGTGTAGTTGTTCCTGGTTCTTCTGGTTTTGTTGTATCTTTAGAATAGAAGATGAAACCGGTTATTTCAATAACAGCATATATCATCATTATTATACCAATAGTTGATAAAATAATGTCGCCGATTACTATTGTGTAAACACCAACAATCATTAAGAGAATTGAAGTAATTAAAAGAGGAATAAATTTTCGACTTTTATTGTTAATAGAAAGAGCATTTATAAAACGCATTATGCCACTAAAGAGAATCCAAGCTCCAATAATAAAACGAATGAATTGTTCAACTACTTCGGAGAAAAAGATAAAAATTATGGCGAATATTGTAGCGATTACGCAGAATATTAGACGACTTTTTTTAGGTATAATATCTTCTTTTTTTTGCTCAATAATATAAATTATAAGTTCAATAATAGCTATTACTACTAGAATTATTCCTAAAGATATTGAAATAAAGGAGATAACTTTATCTGCACTACTAAATAAGATAGCACCTAGTATAAAAAAGATGATAGCATTTATTAATGAAGATTGAGATGAATATGATTTAACTTTTATTTCCATTTTGAAACCTCTTTTCGTTATTTTTATTATACAACAAAATGGCGTTATTTTATAAATAAATTATGTTTTTATATATTTTTATGTGTTATAATATTTTTAAATAATAGGGAGGGTGTTTTATGCTAGATTTTGATACGACTTTTGAATTAATGAAGAAGTATGGGTATAGTTCAACTGTACACCCTTATATTTATCAAAATGGGGAGACAATGGGCATTTGTTATACCTATATTGATGAGGATTATGGAACTTTAGAGAGAATTAAATTATTTGAAGATGCTGATAGTTTAGAAGAGTTTTTAAAAAAATTAGAATGGATTAAGACAAATGGTAAAAATTATAATGTGAGAATGGCCCTTGATAATTATGAGTCAATGAATCCTAAAGTTATTTTTTTACGTAATGAAAAGATAATGGTTGAAGGTGAAATGTTTAATATTGATACATATGATTACCGAGAAAGTCAAAGATTAAAGATGGATGATGTATCAAAGGTTATTTATGAAGCTGGAGATTTATTATTAGTGTATGATGAAATTAAAGGTAGACAATTACAGTATTTAAAAAGTATTGTAAGATTAAAAAATACTTTAAGGCAAAAGTATTATGATTTGCAGTGTGAGGTTGATAAGTATAATAAATATAAAGTTGAAAGAGCTTTAGTTTTATTGCCGGAAGTTGCAGATATAGGAATAAATGAAATGTTGGAAATAAATATTAAGGATCGTTATAATATGTATGTTACGCAACGTCCATCTTATCAAGAAGCAGTAGATTTTGTTAGGGAAGTATGGGATTTAAATAAGAGTTTGGAATTGAATGTTAAGTATTATGAAGCAATGAAAGAGGAAAATGATGTTCGAAATGAAATAAAAATAGTTGAACAAAAACTTGAGTTAATGAAGGATTTAAATGATAATTATAAACCTTTATTTGGTGTTGATTTAGTAGGAAAATTCAGAAAAATAAATAAAACTTGTCGAAAATATAGCAATTCTATTTCAACTGATTTTATTTCTGAAAATATAAATACAATTAATCGAAAGTATGCAGTATTTGATAATCTTGATTTATTATATACTTCTGATTATTTACGTGAAGCAATTCAGAATACTAATTATGCTGATTTGGCAATAAAGTATTCGAAAGATAAAAGTAAGCAAGAGGTTAATAGGAGTAGAAAACCATTAAATGAAGTAGCATCTAGTCTATCTATTCAATATCGTGATCGATTAAGTAGTGATGAGCAAGCTATATTAGTTATATTTAATAATCATAAATATAGAAAATTATGTAATGCAATTTTACAAGTTGAAAATTTTGCGGAAATACCTGTAAAGAAATTAATAAGTAAAATAAATGGAATAAAGGGTTTCTCAAAAATAAAATCAGAATGTTATGATGTAGTTAAGAGAAGATTAAGTGATCCTATTAATCAAAAGATAAAAAATATGCTTTTTAAAGATTATGATTTTTCTACTTTTGAGACTTTTATTTCTTCTTTGATAAAGGAATTAGTGAAGTTAAAAAATGTTAATAATAAAATGACTATTAATGGTGATATAAATATGTATTTAATAGTTAATAAAGTAGAAGATATTTCTAAAGAGAGATTTTTGGTTGTAACTAATTCATTAAATTCTTTGTTAATTGATACAAAGGATACGAATAAAATGATAGGAATTACTTTGTTAAAAGAAAATTCACCAGTTTTATATTCGCCTTATTATTTTGATGTTGGAGATATATATAGTAAGAATGCTTCTTTACAGATGAATATTAAGGAAATGGTTGACTTTGAATTGCTAGTTGATACTTCGGATATAGTTATAAATGTTGATCCATATAGAACTAATGTAGTTCGATATTATAGTGAACCAACTGCGATAGAAAATATCTTAGTAGTTAATGATTTGAAAATGAATTATAAAACAACATTTTGTAAATTTGCTTTTACAAGTAATATTGTTGAGGAAAATGTTGTTAATCAACCTCAATTAAGTACTAATGTTAGTCTTTCTAATAATCAAAGTGTTTCTAATTTACCAAAGCAGGATGTTCAAAGTAATAGTGGAGATATTAAGATACAAGCTGTTAATAATGTTAATTTGAATAACTCTACTGTGACGAGTAAAAAGGAAGAACAAAAAGTTGTTAATCAACCTCAAGTAGGTACTAATGTTAGTTTTTCTAATAATCAAAATGTTTCTAACTCATCAAAATCAGCATCAGCTATCCAAGGTGTTAGTGGAGAAGCTAAAACACAAGTAGTTAATAATGTTAGTTCGAATATTACTCAGGAAAATCAGAAGAAGGATGAAAAAGTTGTTCTACCTGTTACGAAACCGAAAGAGGAAAGTAATATTGTTGTTAATAAGGTAGTTGAGAATAAGAAACCTGTTTTAGAAAGTTCTAATCAAGTAGTTAAAAAGGTAGATAATCAAGGAACAACAAGTGTAAATAATTTACCAATTAAGAAAGAAAATGTAAATAATACTACTAATGTAGTGGTGAAACCTAAAGAAAATGTTGCTCCTAAGGAAAATATTAATAAACCAGTAGTTAAACAACCTGTTAATAATTCTAATAATAAGAGTAATGTCGTAGCTAATCAAATGCCTATGGTTAAAAAGGAGCCAGTGAAAAATACAGTTCAAACACCAGTGGTAAAGAAAGTTGTTACAGTTAATCAAGTTGCAAAACCAGCATCAGTTACGAGTAGTCAGCCAGTAAATAATCCATCTGTAAAAACAGTTAATAATAGTGAAAAAAGTGAGGGAGTTAAATGAAAAAAATAAAAGAGTTTGGAAAGAATTTTAAAAGTTATGTCGATTATTTAATGACAGTTAATTTTAAAGAATTGTTGGTAAATGTTTTAATATTGGTATGTATTTTAATATTAGCACTATTTGTATATGTACCTGTAGGTATTGTTCAAGAATTAATTAGAAGTATTATTGTTGTATATGCATCTTTTAGCGACTTGGGATTACAATTATTTAATTGGTTTTTCTTATTAATTAGTTCAGTATGTGCAATATTGTTTTTTGGATATTTATTTAACAAGAGATTTGCAGATATTAAAGAATTCAAGAAACAAGTGAAAGATAGTTTAGAAAAAAAAGATAATCATAAAGATAAAGACGAGAAGAAAGATGAAATAAAAAAAGAATCTGAAGAAGATGAAATAATTTTACCAAAAACTAAGAAGAACTAATTGAGAGAGTTCTTCTTTTTTTGATAAAAACTTGTCAATTTCTTTATTTTGTGATAAAGTTTTTGTTGGATTTTAAAAGAGAAGTGGGGAAAGTTATATGGATAAAATAATTAATATAGCTGTTGTGGCACACGTAGATGCTGGTAAAAGTACTTTAGTTGATGCTTTACTTGAGCAAAACGGTGTTTTTAGAGCTAATGAAGAAGTTGTAGATTGTGTAATGGATAGTAATGATATTGAAAGAGAAAGAGGAATAACTATATATTCTAAGAATTGTGCTATTCGATATAAGGATTATAAAATAAATATTGTTGATACACCTGGTCATGCTGATTTTTCATCTGAAGTAGAACGTATTATGAAAACTGTTGATACAGTTATTCTATTAGTAGATGCATCTGAAGGGCCAATGCCTCAAACACGTTTTGTTTTAAAGAAAGCATTAGAACAAAATTTAAAACCAATATTATTTATTAATAAAATTGATAAGAAAGATGCACGTCCTGAAGAAGTTGTAGATATGACTTTTGATTTATTTATGGAACTTAATGCAACTGATGAACAATTAGATTTTCCAATTGTTTATGGTATAGCAAGAGAAGGAATTGCTAAGTTATCTTTGGATGAAGAGAGTAATTCTATAGAGCCATTACTTAAGACTGTTTTAAAACAATGTTCACCTTATGAAGGAAATGAAAATGATCCTTTACAAATGCAAGTTAGTTCTTTGGATTATGATTCATTTATTGGACGTTTAGGAATTGGTAGAATTACTAGAGGTAAAATTAAAAATGGACAGACTGTTGCTTTAGTTAATAATGATGGTAAGGTTTCTTCTTTTAGAATATCTAAATTATTTGTAGAAGAAGGAATTAAACGTGTAGAAAAGGATGTAGCATATTATGGAGATATTGTTACTTTTGCTGGATGTCCTGAAATATCGATAGGTGATACAGTTTGTGATAAAGATCATATTGATGCTATGGATCCAATTATTATTGAAAAACCAACTTTGAGTATGGATTTCTTAGTTAACTCAAGTCCTTTTGCTGGACGTGATAAAGCTAGTAAGTTTTTGACTAGTAGACATATTAAAGAAAGATTAGAAAAAGAACTAGAAACTAATGTTGGTCTTGAAGTAGAGGAACTTCCTGATTCAGATGGTTATAAAGTTTCTGGTCGTGGCGAATTGCATTTATCTATTTTATTAGAGAATATGAGAAGAGAAGGTTATGAGTTGAGTGTTTCCAAACCTCAAGTATTGTTTAAGGAAATAGATGGTAAGAAGTATGAACCATTTGAAAAAGTTATTGTAAATTGTCCTTCTGATTATTCTGGAACAATAATTAATGATTTACAAGAGAGAAAAGCAGTTTTAGAAGTTGTTAATAATGATGCCAATGATTATGTTCATTTAGAATTCAGTGCTCCTACTCGTGGATTAATCGGTTATAGAAGTGCTTTTATTACTAATACTAAAGGTGAAGGAGTTATGGTTCGTAGTTTTGAAGATTATAAACCATATGTTGGTGAAATTACAGGAAGAAAAAATGGTGTTTTAGTTTCAATGGAAAATGGTAAAACATTAGGATTCTCTTTGTTTAATTTACAAGATAGAGGAACTTTAATTGTTGGTCCAGCAGAAGAGGTTTATGTTGGAATGATAGTTGGAATTCATAATCGTGACAACGATTTAAATGTTAATCCATGTAAGAATAAGCAATTAACGAATACAAGAGCTTCTGGTTCAGATGAAGCTATTGCTCTTATTAAACCAAAAACATTTAGTTTGGAAGAAGCTTTGGAATTTATTCAAGATGATGAATTGGTGGAAGTAACACCTAGTGCTATAAGATTGAGAAAGAAAATACTAGATCCAAATGAAAGATTTAGATTAAATAGAAAGTAGAATATATTTCTACTTTTTTTCTTGCGGTTTTATATTCTTACTACTATAATAGTAAAAAAGTTGGTGGATTTATGGTTGATATTAGTCGTATTGATATAAAAGAAGATTACTTGCAAAAAAAATTAAATTCTCTTTGTCATTTATTTGGTTGGAATTTAAATGATGGGGTTAGAGTTTTATTTAATGGCAAGGAATCTTTTTTATTTTATTGTAATAATATTTTTGTGAGATATTTTATTTCTGCAGATATGGAATTTATGTATAATATTATTCAAGTAGATGATGAAGGTAAAGTAATTACTTTTACTTTGAAAATAGATGATGATGATTATCAAGTTGTTATTGATGAGAATGGTGTTAAATTGATAGATGAGAATAAAAATCAACGATTTTTACGACTAGTTAAAGATAATTATTCTTCAGATGATATATCTAATAATGGAGTTCTTGGTTTTGGGCAATATAATATAAAAAACAATATTTTATTAGAAATGAGATATGAACAGATGGTTCATGGTTCTTTAGATAATAAAATTATTTATGCCGATTATATAAAAGAACCTTATTCTTATTCGTTTGAATATGGTTTGAGAATGAATAAGTTGTTATCTTTTATACGAAGGAAAAAAACTTTTTATCGTTTAGATTTTGATTTTAGAGATAATAGATGGCAGTATGAGTTAGAAAATTTAAAAGAATTAGGAATTAATGCTTATAGAAGAAATGGTACTAGTACTTTACATTTTTCGCGCTATTATCGAGAATTATTTCATATAGGTGACTATATTACAATAACGGGATTTCCTTTTTTTAGAGGATATACAGAAGATGAAATTAGGAATTTAGTTTATGATAATGATTTTTTAGGTAATATACCTGATTATTTGATATCAATTTTTAACAAGAGAATATCTATGATTAGGGAATATCAAGATATAGTAGATGCTTATAATAATTTTATGTTAAATGATAAAAGTTTAAGTAAGAAGATAGGTGATGAATATGATAAAAGTTAAAGAGATGAGTGAATTAGAGATACATAAGTATGGAGTGATATTTCAATGTGTTTTTGATTTATTTAATGATTTTGAAGGAGTATATTTTAAAATTGAAGTAAATGGTCAAGAAAAGATATTACAAAGAAAAGATAATCTGTGTGTTTTATATACTTTGGAAGATGAGAAGACTGTAAGTTATGAGATGTTTTGTTTAGATGAAGAATATAATGTTTCTCAAGCGGGATTTGATGATTATGAACTGACGATGTACGGTGATTTATTTACAGTACAAGAGCGAAATAGTTCAATTGTTCAATCATTAAATTTATATAAAAGAACAGATGGTGTTGATAATGATGGCTATGATGGGGTAATAATTTTTGTGCAGTACGATATCAAAAAGAAAACGCGAATCACTTTAACTTATCAGCAGATTTTTGATAAGGAAAATAGTATTTATTATTATGCTAAAGAGAGAATGCCGTTACAAGTTGTCATTGAATATGGAGTTTTTGTTAATGATGGAGATGTTTATGGAGTACTAAAAAAAGATAGATATATAAGAGCTGATATTAGTAGTGATGATTATTATTATGATTTTATAACAATTAAGGAATATGGATTAATTAACTTTTTAAAACATGGTTCTTATGAATTGCAAAAACAAAATGAAATAGTTAGATATATTAAATTTAGAAGAACAAACGAAAATAATCAAGCAATTTTTTCGATACCTATTTATCAATATTCTTGGGATGAAATGGCTGATAAAATAAGAAAGAAAGGTTTTGCAACTAAAATACCTGATTATTTATATGAAACTTATAATGGAAGAAATCAAGTGTTAAATGAATATAAAGAGGTGGCTGAGTTTCTTAAAGAATATGAGAAGACACCTCCTGATGAAATAATTAAGTTAAATTTGAGATTTGAAGGGACGAGTGACGGTGATTCAGATAGTTGAGTGTAGTGATGAAGTTATAGCTAAAATACCTAATATAATGGGGTTGCTTTTTGAGATTTATGGAAAAAGTGAAATGAAGTTATTTGCAATTCAGAATGATGATAAATTAGGTTTTTTAGCAAAAGTAGATAATAATTGTACTTATTTAGATAGTAATCATAATCCTATTTATTTTTCTTTAGGAGTTAATGAAGAGATAGAATGTATATATTTGAAACCATATCGAGTATGTTTTGGTGATGAAGTTTTTTTGATAGATGATAATAATCGTCAGCATTTTTTGAGTTTCAATAAATTGGCTATTCCTGATGAAGAGGGATATACAGGTAGTATTTCGTATAAACAATATGATGAAGATAAAGATGTAATGTGCGAGTTAACTTTTCAACAGATGTATAGAGATGGAGATTATAATCCTATTTATTATTTTCATACAAAAGAAGTTGATGCTGTTTACATTGATGAACAATATGAAAATTCTAAAAGATATCATGTAGGAGTTTTACCTAAAAGAGCTAAATATTATAAGAAGGTTGCTTTTGTAAATGATGAAGTTGGTTATACTTTAACAGCAATGAATGAATATGGTTTATTAAATGTTTTAAAAAATGGATCTTATAATTTATTGCGAGAAGATAGAACTGTTAGATATGTTAAATCCTTGTTTATAGATTTCAAAGGTAATTATAGAGATGCATGGCCATTTGCTAATTTACTTAAAGCAGAAGAAATAGAATCATTAATTAAAAAATATAAATTTAATACTAGAATTCCAGATTTTATTATAAGTTTGTATAATGGTGAAAATAAGGATGTTTTATTAATTCAGGAAATCGTTGAGAAGGTTCGTTTATTAGAGAAAGAGTTATTACAGCCAGAAAATAGTAGAATGTGTTTAACTTTAAAATTTGAAGAAGGATAAAATTATTTGACAAATAAAAAAAACTATAGTATTATTAGCGCATAAATCGATGAAAAGGACGAGTAGTATTAGAAACTGTTTAAAGAGAGCTAGAATGGTGAGAACTAGTAATAAGCCTAATATGAATAAAAACCTTTGAGTGGCTTTGCCCCGGATAATTCCGTTATAAATTATGAGAGATAATCAAGTTATAGATTAAAGAAGGGTGGTACCGCGAAAGTTTTTCGCCCCTTTGATCTATAACTTTTTTTATTAATTAAAAGGAGATGTTAAAAATGCGTGAGTTTACAGAACAAGAACTAGTAAGAAGAGAAAAGGCTGAAAAAATCAGAGAAATGGGAATGGATCCTTTTGGGCATCGTTTTGATAGAACAGCATTCGCTAAAGATATTAAAGATAAATATCGCGATGTAGATCATGATGCTTTTGAAAACATGAATGATGAAGCTATTGTTGCGGGAAGAATTATGTTTATAAGAAAAATGGGTAAAGCATCATTTTTTACTATTAAAGATAAAACTGATTCTATTCAAATATATATTTCAATTAATGATGTTGGAGAAGAAGTTTATTCATTATTTAAAACAGCTGATATTGGAGATATTGTTGGTGTACGTGGAAAAATAATGAAAACTAAAACAGGAGAAATAACTATAAAATGTTTAGAATATACACATTTAGTTAAAGCTTTGAGACCATTGCCTGAAAAATTCCATGGTTTAACAGATATTGAGGAAAGATATAGAAGACGTTATGTTGATTTAATAATGAATGATGAATCGAAGAGAGTTGCTTTCTTACGTCCTAAAATTATCAGATGTATTCAAAATTATATGGATGGAAAAGGATTTACAGAAGTTGAAACACCTATTTTATCGAATTTGTTAACTGGTGCAAGTGCTCGTCCTTTTATTACTCATCATAATACACAAAATTTGGATATGTATTTAAGAATTGCTTTAGAATTACCTTTAAAGAGATTGTTAGTAGGTGGTATGGAAGCAGTATACGAAATAGGTCGTGTATTTAGAAACGAAGGAATGGATCCAAAACATAACCCTGAATTTACGTTAATGGAAGCTTATTTGGCTTATAGTGATTTAGAAGGTATGATGGATTTAACAGAAGGTATGTATCAAACGATTGCTAAAGAAGTAATTGGCAAGATGAATTATAATTTTGGCGGTTATGAAATCAGTTTAGAAGGACCTTGGAAAAGAATTAGCATGACTGATGCAATAAAAGAAATAACTGGTATAGACTTTAAAGCTAAGGATATGACTTTAGAAAAGGCTTTAGAATTAGCCGAAGAGCATCATATTGAGGTTCAAGAACATGAGAAATCTTATGGTCATATAGTTAATTTATTTTTTGAAAAATATGTTGAGGAAACTTTGATTCAACCTACATTCTTATATGGTCATCCTATTGAGATAAGTCCATTAACTAAGAAAAATCCAGAAGATCCTAGATTTGTAGATCGTTTTGAATTATTTATTGCTGGTAAGGAGTTTGCAAATGCCTATACAGAGTTAAATGATCCAGTTGATCAGTTAGAAAGATTTGAAGCGCAATTAGCCGAAAGAGATTTGGGTAATGATGAAGCTAATGATATAGATATGGATTTTGTGGAGGCGTTGGAATATGGAATGCCTCCTGCAGGTGGAATTGGATATGGTATTGATAGATTATGTATGTTATTTTTAGAACAAGAATCTATTAGAGATGTTTTATTGTTCCCAACAATGAAAACTATTAATGATGGTAATAAAAAAGATGAAGAAAGTGGAGCTAAGACTGATACGAAAAGTGAAAATGTGAAAATTGATTTATCTAAATTAAAAGTTGAACCTTTATTTGAAGATTATGTTGATTTTGAGACTTTTAGTAAATCTGATTTTAGAGTTGTTAAAGTAGAAGCTTGTGAAGAGGTTCCTAAATCAAAAAAACTTTTGAAATTTATCTTAAATGATGGTACAGAACGTCGTCGTACAATTTTAAGTGGTATTCATGGATATTATGAACCAGAAGAGTTAGTAGGTAAAACTTGTGTTGCTATTACAAATTTACCACCTAGAAAGATGATGGGTATTGATTCTGAGGGAATGTTAATCAGTGCTGTATGTGAGTATGACGGTCAAGAATCATTAAATTTGTTAATGCTTGATGATAATATTCCAGCGGGAGCAAAATTATATTAAGAGATGATAAAAACCTAATTAAATAAATAATTAGGTTTTTGTTTGTGAAATAATTTTCATTATTTTTTGAGGTATTTATAGGGCAATTGTGATATAATTTTTTAGAGGAGGAAAGTTATGAAAAATAAAAATGATAAAATATTTATTTTGTTGTTTATAATGCTAATTTGTTTAGTAATGTCTTGGATTGTTGAAGCAGGTGTTTTCAATTCGGGATCATTTTCAAGTGTAGGTTATTATCGAGCTGGTATCTTTGATTTATTTGCTTTAGTATTGTCAGCTTTCTATTACAAAAGATATGAACTATTTTATTTATTTCTAATAGGTGGTTGTTATGGCGTTTTAACGCAGACTAAGATTTATCGTAAGTTAGTTGATAAAACTTCTGCTTTGATTAAGGGCAAAGAACCTGTTGTAATGGCTTTAATTACCTTATTGATGGGAGCATACATCTCTATTAGTAATAATTTGCTAGTTTTATTGTTCTTATCTCCTTTTATCGTTTCTGTTTTCTTGAGAAATGGATATGATAAAATTACAGCTCTTAGTGCTGGCTTTGGTGGAATATTTATTGGATATTTAGGACTTACTTTTGGTTTAGGAGAATCTCAGTATTTGTATGAATCTACAGGAGTTGATATTCTTGACTGGATGTGGGTTAAAGTTGTATTATTTATTGCAGCGTATGTTTTATTTACTTTGTTTGCAATATTGCATATGAGAAAGAATAATGAAGTTGATGAAACTGAGGATGATATTTTCTGTCCAGCACCATTAGATGAAACAAAATTAAAGAAAAGACAAAAAGTTAAATTATGGCCAATAATCCTTGTAATGGCTATTGTGTTAGTCAATGTATTGATTGGATATATTTCATGGTTCGATAGTTTTGATATTAGTTTCTTTTCTGAGTTACATACTAATTTTACATCAGCATTTACAATTGCAGATGTTCCGATTTTCTATTCCCTTTTAGGTAGTTATTTTACTGGTTTCGGAGAATGGGATAGTTTAATGTTTGCTATGTTCTTCTTATTAGTTGGGGTAATTGTTATTGCTTTAATTAGTAAGATGAAAGTAGATGATTTTGTTAAGTATTTTGGACGTGGAATGAGAAAGATTAGTAAAGTTGCTTTTATCTTTGGATTATCTTATGTATTAGTATTTTTAGCAACTAGTTTCCCATGGCAAAATACAATGTTAAATTTCTTATTTGGTGATGGAACATTTAATATTTTATTATTACTTATTATTGCTATTATTGCCCAAATATTTATTGGAGATCCTAGTTATTCAGCATATACGTTTGCTCCATATTTAGCTGTAGCTTATACTGGTAGTATAGTTGCTTCAATAATATTATGGAGATTAGGAACTGGTATTGCTTTAGTAGCTGGACCTACTAGTTTTATATTATTATCAGCATTAACATATTTAAATGTTTCATATAAAGATTGGTTAAAATATATCTGGAAGTTTGTATTAACTTTCGTAATTGTATCTTTATTAGTAATGGCAATTGTGTTATATGTTTAAAATCTACGATTATCGTAGATTTTTTCATTTTATTATATTTTATTCATATATATTATTAGGTGATATAGTAATGGATATTTTATTTAAAATGGCAGAAGAAGAGATGTTAGAATTACATCATCCGTATGTTGGAACTGAACATTTATTTTTAGCTTATTTAAAAATGTTTGACAATCAGTTTATTACATATGATAAATTTAAAAATAATATTATTAAAGTAATTGGTCAATCTTATAAAAGAAGTGAAGTAATTTTATATACACCAATTTTAAGAAAAATAAAGAATGAAAGTTCTAATATTTATGAAGCAATAATATCTATATTAACAGATGATAATTGCATAGCTTATAATTTATTATTAGTTAATGGATATGATATAGAAAAAATATATTTGGATATTCTGAAGAATGATAAATTAAGAGAGTATGAGTGGTAAGTTAATATACTATTATTTATATATAGTATTTTTTTTTAATGATTTATGCTAAAATAAAAGCACTTAGATGTATATTGGAAGGTGATAATATGAAATTGTTTAATACATTAAGTGGAAAAATGGAAGAATTTAAACCTATGAAAGAAAATGAGATTAATATGTATGTATGTGGTCCTACTGTTTATAGTTATGCTCACGTCGGAAACATGTGTCCAGTTATCATCTTCGATATGGTTTATAGATATTTTAAATATTGTGGTTATAATATTAAGTATGCTAGTAATTTTACTGATGTTGATGATAAGATAATTAAAGCAGCTAAAGAAGCAGGTGTCACTGAAAAAGAATTAACGGAAAAATATATTAAAATATATTTAGATGATGTTAAGGCTTTAAATTGTTTAGATATTGATTATAGACCAAAAGTTACAGAGACAATGGATGAAATAATAGATTATATTCAGCTGTTGATGGATAAAGGTTATGCATATCAAAGTGGTGATGATGTATATTTTAGAGTTGGTAAAGTAAAAGATTATGGTAAATTAAGTAAGCAAATATTGAATGATTTAGATGCAGGTAATAGAGTTGAAGTTGATGAGAATAAAGAAAATCCATTTGATTTTGTTTTATGGAAAAAAACAAAAGAAGGTATTACCTGGGATTCACCTTTCGGTAAAGGTAGACCAGGTTGGCATACTGAATGTGTTGTAATGATTAATAAATTATTTGGTGATAATATAGATATTCATGGAGGAGGAGTTGATTTAAAATTTCCTCATCACGAAAATGAAATGGCTCAGAGTGTTGCTGCTACTGGTACAGATTTAGCTAACTATTGGATGCATAATGGTCATGTAATGGTTAATGGCGTTAAAATGAGTAAATCATTGGGGAATTTTATAACAGCTCATGAATTGTTAGAAAAGTATTCAGCTAATGTTATACGTTTGAGTATTTTAAAAACAAGTTATAGATTGCCTTTTGATTTTACAGATCAATTATTTAAAGAATGTGGAACAATAAATGACAAAATATATAACGCTTTAAAACAAGCTAATCTAATTGTTCAATTAAGAGGGTTAGAAGTTGGTAAATTAAAACAAGATAATAAAATTAATGAAATAATGGATGAAGATTTTAATACTTCAAATTTGATCACCTATTTATTAGAATTAATTAAGGATTTAAATAATAAAATTAGACAAAACGAAGAATTTGTTGAAGTATATGATAAGATTATGCTTATTAATTATATCTTAGGATTAAAATATGATTTTGTTTCTTTAAATGATGATGACAAAGAAATTTATAATAAATGGTTAGAATATAGGAAAAATAAAGATTTTGAGAATGCTGATAAATTAAGAAATACTTTAGTTGAACGTAATATACTGTAGGTGATTTATAATGAATAATTTATATATATTAGTAATTCTTTTAATAATACCTGTTGTAAGCTATTTTATTGAAAAAATAATGAAAGATAATTTTCACAAGAAAAAATTGGATTCTGAATTAACAGGATTTGAAGTAGTTAGAAAAGTATTGGACAAAGAAGAAATGAAAGATACTTACATAGTAGAAATAAAAACGGGAGATTTTACAGATCATTATGATAATAAACAAAATGTTGTTCGTTTATCAACTGATGTTTATCATGGTATGTCATTTTATTCTACTGTTGTTGCTTTATATTATGCAAGTCAAGCTATATTAAATAGAGATGATAAGTATTTTGTAAGAATAAAGAAGTTTTTAGATACGATAATTGAGTTTGGATATATACTAATTGGAATTTTATTATTGATGTGGATATTTGTGCTAGATAATAGTATTCTTTTGTTAGCGGATGCTTTATTGAGTATTGCCATTGCTTATGAATTTTTAACTTTACCGTTAAATTTTAAAGTGGCTGATGAATCAATAAAAAGAGGATTAGATAATGAATTAATTAAAAAAGAAGATGAACAAACTTTTAAAAAAATAAGTCGTTTAGTTGCTTGCAGTTCATTAAATAAAATAATTATTCTTATCAATAAAGGTGTAAATAATTTAGTAGATAGTATAAAAAGAGGTTAAAAGCTCTTTTTTTTGAAAAAAAATGTTATAATAAAAAGAGAATAGAGGGTATGTAATGGATATTATTGGAAAAAAACGTGTTGATTCGTCTAAAAATGAATTTTATGGTATAGATGTTAATGATAAGGCTGCAGTTGAAAAGGAGTTTCAACGTTTAAAAAAGAGACATCGTAATGTTACAATTTTAGTTATAGTTGTTTTATGTATATTAGGTGTGTTTATTTTTGATTTTTGGCGTGTTAATTTTATTGGTGGTAAACCTTTATTTGCTATTTCTAGTAAAGTAGAAAGAGGTACTTTATTTAAAGGGATAGGGTATAATGTTTTATATTGTAATAATGGAGAAAGGTATATTGGTTCAGTTTTATATAAGACATGTGATGAGCCAAATGAAAATGATTTTCGAAATTTTATTTATGAATTATTTGTAAATTATGAAATAGAAAATGAAAATCTTGACAAAAATAATTTAGATAGTCTTGTTATTAATAGTGTTTTAACTGATGAAGATAATGAAGAGGGGGGTAGTGATTATCTACTTAATTTATCTGTTGTTTGTAAAGACGGAAGTAATAAGTGTTTTAAATATGATAAAGAACATGATGATTATACAAATATCAATTTATATATATCAGTAGATAAATATAATGAAATATATAAAGTTTTTTCGTTTAAAGATTCGGGAGCTTATTTTGAACAATTAAATGAAGTTTATACAGAAAAGGTTAAGAATTATTTATTAAATGAAGGTAAAGTTGATGAAAGTAATTTACGTGAATTTAAAGTAACTTTAGTTTCTAATAATGGAAAAGATAAATTTAGAGGAACGACATATGCAGATAGTTATTTAATTTTAATAAACTATTTATGTACTGATGATGGTAATACATGTGTTACTCCTTTTGATAAAGAGGATTATGAAGGCGATTATGCTAATTTAGCATTCTATTCTTCAATGTACTTAGATAGTGAAGATAATGTAGTGTTGGTAGGACCAAGACAATACTTAGAATTAGAGTAAAGGCAAGAAATTGCCTTTTTTTATATGGTTAATTTGTGATATGATAATGAAGTAGGTGGTAATATGCTAATGAAGAGTAGTGTATTTGTGAATAATATGAAAATTATTAACATGTTAATTTCTAAATTATTAGAATATATTGACAAATATTCTAGTAGTATTGCTAATTCATTGCATATTGCTTGGTCAAATTATCAAAATAAGGATAGTAGTACTACTAAAAAAGAAAGAAGTATAAAGAAAATTGAGAAAAAAATAAATCAATTAATAAATATTGAAGCAAAAAAGAAATTAAATGATCAAAAATCCTTAGATAATTTAAAAGGGCTAGTAGAATTATCAGATATTTCTTCTAAATATAAAACTAATTATATAGATATGATTAATGATTCTTTAACTTATGGCGAATTATTAGAAAAACTAGTTTTGAATTATATAGAAATGGAAAAAAAAGAAGAACAGCAGTTACAGAATATTAAAGAAAAAGTCGTTTTACCTAAGCGAAAAAAAGATTTAGTTATTAGTAAAGTTGTTGATAAAAATAATTATTTATATTTTAATTTCAAAAAAAAGGGAGATATTTTATTAATAGATCAAAAATCTTTAAATAATGAATATTCTTTGTATTGTAAATGTCTTAAGGAAAAAACTTCTTTTGATATTTGGAATAATTTAGAGTATAAATTGTCGCCATTTGAAAAGAGAAGAAAAATATATATTCAAAGTATGTATAATTTAGAAAAAGAATTACTTGAATTAAAGAATAAGAAAATAGATATAACATATCCAATTGAAAAATATTACTTATATGCCAAAATGTTAGTAGATAATTTAGAAAAAGAAGTAATGTTTTTTGATAATGATAAAAGTATATTTGATAAGTTAAAAGGAATGACTTTAGAAAAATATGGATGTGATAGATTATTAACTTTATATGATGAATTAGTTATGAAAGTTAATGATAGTGAGTTAGATGAATATGTAAAGTTAGAATTTTTTAGGACGGCTAATGTTTATAAAAAAAAGAGTACTTATATTGAATTTAAAGAAATTGAAAATGTAGTTCCCACTTTAGTAAATGTGTTAAATATTGTTAATAGAAGAGTAATTAACAGTGTTGAAAATAATATTAAGTTTTATTTTGTTGATTTTGAAAATAAAATGATTAAAATGACAAAGTATATGTCAATAGATGAAATGATTTTATTTTATAATGTATTTAAAAATATATTATTTAGAAAAGGTTTAAAAATTAGTGGTTTGATTAATAAATATATGTTATTACGTGAAGTAATGGTTAATTTATTTATAAAAAAATTTTCGTTAGATAAAGATGAAATAATAGATAAATATTTAGGTAAAGATTAAGATTCTTGTTTTCATAAGTAATGAATGTTAGAATATTATTTTTGAATGGGTGTATTTTTTCTTTTTAAAGAATGTATTTGATTAAATTAAATTGTTTGATTAATAATAGTTATAGTAAAGGAGAATTTTTATGTTTGAATTAGTATCAAAGTATGCTCCAAATGGTGATCAACCAGAAGCTATAGAAGAATTAGTTCAAGGGATAAAAGAAGGTAAGAAAGAACAAGTTTTATTAGGAGCAACTGGGACAGGAAAAACATTTACGATTGCTAATGTTATAAAAGAAGTTAATAAACCTACTTTAGTTTTAGCGCATAATAAAACTTTAGCTGGACAATTATATAGTGAATTTAAAGAATTATTTCCTAATAATCATGTTGAGTATTTTGTATCATACTATGATTATTATCAACCAGAAGCTTATGTGCCACAAAGTGATACATATATTGAAAAAGATGCATCTATTAATGATGAAATAGATGAGTTAAGACATAGTGCTACTAGTGCTCTAATTAATAATCGTGATGTTATAGTTGTAGCTTCTGTTTCTTGTATTTATGGTATAGGAGAAAAAGAAGAATATGAAAAAATGATGTTAACTTTAAATGTTGGTGATATTATTGATCGTAATAATATTATTAACAAGTTAGTTGATATGACTTATGAACGTAGCGATATTGATTTTCATCGTGGAACTTTTAGAGTTAGGGGAGATGTTATTGATATTATTCCAGTTAATGAAAAATCTAGTGGAATAAGAGTTGAATTATTTGGTGATGAGGTTGATAGAATTTCTACTTTTGATCCATTAACAGGAGTTGTTTTGCAAAATAAAAAAACAATTAGCATTTTTCCAGCATCTCATTTCGTTACTGGACCAGATAAATTAAAAGAAGCAATAAGAAGAATTGAAGCTGAATTGAAGGATAGATTACAAGTATTACATGATAATAATAAATTACTTGAAGAACAGCGCTTAAAGGAAAGAACTAATTACGATTTGGAAATGTTGAAAGAAACAGGATTTTGTAGTGGAGTTGAAAATTATTCTCGTCATTTAGCGTTGCGTGGAGAAGGTGAAACTCCTAGTTGTTTAATAGATTTTTTTCCTGATGATTTTTTATTGGTAGTTGATGAATCTCATGTTACTCTTCCACAAGTTAGGGGAATGTATAATGGTGATAGAATGAGAAAACAAACTTTAGTTGATTATGGTTTTCGCTTGCCTAGTGCTTTAGATAATCGTCCGTTGAAGTTCGAAGAATTTGAAAGTAAGATAAATCAAGCTATTTATGTATCGGCGACTCCTGGTGATTATGAATTAGAAAAAACAAATCAACATTTTGTTGAACAGATTATTCGACCAACTGGTTTATTAGATCCAACAATCGAAGTTAAAGGAACTAAAGGTCAAATAGATGACTTAATAGAACAAATTAATGTTCGTAAAGAAAAAAATGAGAGAGTGCTAATTACAACATTAACTATCAGAATGGCTGAAGAACTAACTAATTACTTGAAAGATATTAATATAAAAGTCGCTTATTTACATAGTGAGGTAAAAACTTTAGATAGATTAAAAATAATTCAAGAATTAAGACAAGGTAAGTATGATGTATTAGTTGGAATTAATTTATTACGTGAAGGTTTAGATATTCCAGAAGTTAGCTTAATATGTATTATGGACGCTGATAAACAAGGCTTTTTACGTAGTAGTAGAAGTCTTATTCAGACAATTGGACGTGCGGCGAGAAATGCTAATGGTCATGTGATAATGTATGCTGATTCGATAAGTGAAGCAATGAATGAAGCGATCAGTGAAACAGCAAGAAGACGTAAAATACAAGAAGCTTATAATGAGAAAAATGGAATTGTTCCACATACAGTTATTAAAGAAATTAGAGAAGTTATTAGTAACGAAGTAAGTGAAAAAGTTGATAAAAAACCAACTTCGAAATTAAATAAAAAAGAAAAAGCTCAAATAATGCAGTCAATTGAAGAACAAATGAAAGAAGCAGCAAAGGCATTAGATTTTGAAAGAGCAATGGAATTAAGAGATATTTTATTTGAGTTAAAGAGTGAATAAAGAAACTATTAAGGTGGTTTCTTTTAGTTTGATAAATAAAAAAGTTAATGATATAATATCTTTCTTGTAAAAAGGGGGGGATATTTATGGATGTTGATACTATATTGGCAAATATTATTAGTGGAAATACTAGTATATTGAGTAATATGTATAGTTTTGAAATAAGAAGTTTATTTAAATGTATAAATTTATTGCATTTAGATGATACAGTTATTGAAAAATTATTTAAAAATCTTAAAGATAAATATCCTACTTATACATTTATGTTGGTTTATGATAGAGAAGAGTATGGAGAATTTTGTTTAAAAGTATTAGAAGATGATTTTTCTATTTTATTTATTGATAATTTGTTTCTTGATTTTTTAGGAAAGACAAAATGGAGTATTGAGTATGTTAAAAGAAACTATATTATTTTGACTTATTTTAAAAATGAAGCAATATATTATATGATTAGATATGCAATAAATTATAGTGATTTTGATTTTATAAATGAAATATGCAATACTGAAGATTTATTTATACGAGGTTTAGCAATGGTAGAAATTGCTGATAATTATCCGTGTTATTTTAATCGCTTTTTCTCTGATATTATTAGTTCAATTGTTAAAAGAGATAGTGATGGCTCGATAATAGAAGTTTTAGATGAAAGTTTAGTTAGTAAAATTGCTTATTTAATTGTTGAAAATAATATAGGATTAGATTTATTTTATAAACTTAAAGAATTTATTTTTTCTAATTATGAAAGTAATACTTTGGCTAGATTATTAGATAAAGGACTTAATTCTTTTGAATATGGGGATGGCTATGGTAATTATTCTTTTTTGATTGAAGAAGATATGACACGTTTTTTTATAACTTCTAAGGATTATAAATATGAGTTATATAAAAATAAAAAGGAATATATTGATAAAAAGTTATGGGATGATTTCGATAGAAAAATTAGATTTTTTGCTAATATAGATGAAGAAATTATAGAACATATTTTTAGATGTGGCTTAGGAAATAAATTTTTAGAATATGTAGATAAATATTTGGAAATGAGTACAGGCAGTAAAGTAGTATCGGCGTTAGGTAATAGAGGTAGTACAACTAGATCATTTAGAATTGGAGATTATGTTATAAAATGTTCTGATAGAAAATGGAATATAAGTGATTTACCTATTTCTTTGTTTTTATTTGCTAAATGTTATGAAAGAGATTATGCCAAAGATAAATTCGGAAAAGTAGTTGGAGCTTTAGAAGTACAGAAGTATTATTCAAAAGCTGTGACAAGTGATGATGCTGAAGTAGTTAAAGTTTTTCGTAAAGCTTTAGAAGAACTTGGGTATTGGATAAAAGATAGAGTTGAAGGTTTTAATGAAACTTATAATATGTTTTATCTTGATTCTTATTTAGATGCTGATTGTGAAAATCCTGAATTATTACCAAAGTGGTTTAAGGAAAATCCTGTTGTATGGGTTGATTTAGATTTAGTATTTAAAATAAAATGATAATAGATATGATGTTTTTTTTAGAAATATGATATACTATGTGAAATAAAGGGTTAGAGGAAGTGATGTTATGCAAACAACATATATATTTGGTCATAAAGTACCTGATACAGATTCTGTGTGTGCAAGTATTAGTTTATCTTATTTAAAAAATAAAATGGGAATGAAAACAGAACCACGAGTATTGGGAGATTTAAATAAAGAAACAAAATTTGTTTTATCATACTTTAACATACCAGAACCAGAATTTTTAAATGATGTTAAGGTTCAAATAAAAAATATGAATTATAATAAAGAAGCAATGGTAGAAGAACATGTTTCAATATATGGAACTTATAAATTATTAGTTAAACTTGGAGTAACAGGGTTACCATTGGTAAATAAACAAAAGAAATTAACTGGTTATGTTAATGTAAAAGAGATTTCTAAATATTTAATAGAAGGGGATATTACCTATTTAAATACTTGTTATAATAATATATTAGAGACACTAAATGCGACTGAGATATTACGTTTTGATGATGAGATAGAGGGGAATATTCTAGCAGCTGCGTATAAGAGTGAAACTTTTATTAATCGTGTTAAATTAACAAATAATGATATTATTATTGTTGGAGATCGTTATAGAATACAGGAGTATGCTATTAATTCGGGAGTTAAATTAGTTATTTTAGTAAATGATGTTGAATTGGGAAGTGATTTATATAATTTAGCTAAAGAGAATAAAGTTAATGTTATAAAGGTTCCTTTAGGTACTTTTAAAACAGCTAATATGATTAAACTTTGTAATTATGTTAAATTATTAAATATTAATCCTAATCCTATTACATTTAGTGTTTCAGATTATCGTAATGATTTTATTGAAGTAACTAATAAATTAGGTCATACTAATTATCCGATTGTAACAAGAAAAAATATATGTTTAGGAATGATGCGTTTAGTTGATGTGAATAATTTTGAGCGTAAATCAGTTATCTTAGTTGATCATAATCAACAAGTACAAAGTTGTGATGGAATAGATGAAGCTAGTATTTTAGAGATTATTGATCATCATAATTTGGGAACAATTGGAACATCGAGACCAATTAATTTTAGAAGTATGCCAGTTGGTTGTACTTGTACAATTATTTATCAGTTATATCAAGAATCACAAGTTGAAATACCAAAAAATATTGCAGGTATAATGCTTTCAGCTATTCTTTCTGATACATTATTATTTAAATCACCAACAGTTACAGATATGGATATTCAGGTAGCACATGAATTAGCTAAAATTGCTGATTTAAATATTGAGGAATATGGAATGAGGATGTTTAAAGCGGCAAGTAGTGTTTCAGGTATGAGTGTTGCTGAAATTATACATTCAGATATGAAATACTATAAGAATAAAGAGTTTAATTTAGCTATAGGTCAAGTTATAACTTTAGATTTCGAAGAAATACTAGAAAGAAAAGACGAATTTGTTAAGGCCTTAAATGATATGTGTAATTATGATAATTATAAAATATCTTTATTATTTGTTACGGATATTATTAAAAATGGTTCATATTTATTTTATAATGATGAAGCAAAAGAGGTTATTGAGGAAGCTTATGGTTTAGAAAATGTAGTTCAGGGTGTATATTTAGATAAAGTTGTATCAAGAAAGAAGCAAATGGTACCACCATTGTTAGAGAACGAAAGATAATCTTTCGTTCTTTTTCGTCTATTAATTGTCTATAATAGAAAAATAAATTAATTATTATAAGATAGTTTTGGTAAAATAATAGTAGGTGATATAATATGAAAGCTTTAGTTACCGGTGCTAGTTCTGGTATTGGAAAGGATATTGCAATATATTTAAGTGAATTAGGATATGATTTAATTTTAGTTAGTAGGGATATTAATAGATTGCAAGAAACGGCTAAGGAAATTAAAACTAATGTGGAATTATATCCTGTTGATTTAACTGGTAAAGATAATTGTTTTAAATTATATGATAAATTTAAAGATGAGAAAATTGATGTTTTAGTAAACAATGCTGGTTTTGGTTTGTTTGGAAATACTTGGGATGTTGATATTAATAAAGAACTAAAAATGATAGATTTGAATATAGTAGCTTTGCATATTCTTACAAAGTTGTTTTTAAAAGATATGGTTGCGAGAGATAGCGGTTATATTTTAAATGTAGCTAGTAGTGCTGGCTTTTTAGCTGGTCCTGTTCTTAATACGTATTATGCAACAAAAAATTATGTAACAAAATGGACTATGGGAATATATGAAGAATTGAGAAAGGTAAAAAGTAATGTTCATATAAGTTGTTTGTGTCCTGGTCCGGTAAACACTAATTTTAACAAGGTAGCTGGTGGTTCTTTTAATATGAAGGCCTTAAGTAGTGATTATGTGGCCAAGTATGGAATAGATAAAATGTTTAAAAATAAATTAATTATTATACCTGGTTTTACAGTTCGCTTGGGAGTCTTTTTAAATAGATTTATTTCGAATAAACTTTCATTACGCATTGTTTATCATATACAAAGTAAAAAAGTTAAAAGGAATGGTTAAAAATGTTTGGATATATGTTTAAAAATTTACCGGCGAAATATATATTTGCTGGTTATGGTGTTAGAAAGAGTCTTACAATTTTAACAACAGAGGAGAATGGTAAGATTATTTATGATGTTTTTTTATATACATATGTTGATAATTATTTGTCTTTTTTCTTACAGATGGAAAATGGAAAATATAAAAGTGTAGATTTTAATGTTGAAGTTCCGGAAACTTCAGCTGAAGAGTTAGTAAGTCGACATTTGTCACGTGGTTTAATGAAGAATATAGATGATTATGAAGAATATGATCGTGAAACGTTGGTTGGAGTTTTCGGTTTAAGAAATATTGAAGTTTTAATGAAGCAAACTGATGAAATGAAGAAACAAAATTCTGAAGGATTTGATGTTAGTTTAGAAGCGATACTTGATATTAAAGCTCAGTATATGGGAATGGAAGTAATGGGTGTTATTAATAATTTCAATAAATGCTTAAAATATGATAAGGGTCGTATTACAATCCCACCGATTACTTATGGTCCTGATGATCCATATAAATCTTTAATTGGTGATGAAATGGATTATTTTGATTTCATGTCAAATAAAGATTCTGACAAAATTATCCAAGATTTAAAAAAATTGGCAGATTCTTTAGATGGTATTGGTAATATTAAAAGTGGAAGAGAGATAACAATTACTAAATCTTCTGAGAGTGAAGCTGCTTCTGTTAGTGTAAAACGTATTGATGAAAAAAAATAAAGATCTATTTAAGATCTTTGTTTTCAATTATGCCACTATACCAGATTAAATCTTTTCTTTGAAGGTTATTTAATCGTGCATAGTTATTTATTAATTCATTTAATTGTTTATCAACAACATTGTTAGCTAAATCTACTAGAGGAGAGTCATCATCAATTCTTCCTAGTAAGTAGTCGGTTGAAGTATTTAGAAAATCAGCGATTTTAACTAAGTTATCTAGTCTTGGTTCGGCTTTACCATTTTCATATGCTGATATTGTTTCTTGAGATACTTCAATTTCAGTACTTAGTCTTATTTGAGTTATATTTCTTTTTTGTCTTAATTCTTTTATTCTGTTCATAAAGTCAACTCCGTTAATTTAATTTTATAGAAAATAAGCAATTATAATAGAAATATTATTTGTATTTATTTATAAATAATACGAGTATCAAAATAAGAAGAAGTTTAATTCTATTGTTCTTAAACGAACAAAAGTATGTTATAATTGTTTGGGGTGAACTTTATGTTTAAAAGAATATATGTAGAAATTACGAATGTATGTAATTTAAATTGTTCTTTTTGTATAGGCAATAAAAGAGAAAAAAAGTTTATTTCACTTGAAGAATTTGAAATATTATTAAATAAATTAGAAGGTTTTACAGATTATTTATATTTTCATATTATGGGTGAATCTTTAATTCATCCTTATATTAATGAGTTATTGGAAAAAGCAAATAAAAAATTTAAAGTTAATATTACAACTAATGGCTATTTTATTAAGAAGATAAAGAACAATAATAATATTAGACAGATAAATATTTCTTTACATAGTTTTGATTTAAAATATAAAAAAAGCTTAGAACAATATATGGATGATATTTTTGAAGTTAGTGATTTATTAACTCAGAAAGGAACAATTATTAATTATAGATTATGGGTTGGATGTCTATATAAAGAAGATATATTAAGAATTTTAAGTAAAAAATACGAAAATAATGTTATGGAATTAAGAAAAGTTAAATTAAAAGATAATGTTTTTTTAGATGTGGCTGAAGAATTTACTTGGCCTTCTTATGATAATGATTATTGTTCAAAAGTAGGAAGTTGTAGAGGGACAAGAGATCATATAGGAGTTTTAGTTGATGGAACTATTGTGCCCTGTTGTTTAGATAGTGCAGGAATAATAAAATTAGGAAATATTTACAAACAAGATTTAAATGATATAATAAGGAGCGAGCTTTTTAAAAAGATTAATGAGGGATTTAAAAATAATTTAAAAGTTCATTCTTTATGTCAAAAATGTAATTTTTATGAAATAAGGAGATAGCTATGGTAATCAAAGGGTATAAGGCATTTAATAAAGATAAAACTAATAGATATGGATCACCCTTTGAGGAAGGATGTACTTATACATATAATGTTGATGAAAAAGTTAAATTTGGAAATTTTGGGGTAGGATTTCATTTTTGTACAGAATTAGCTGATGTTTTTAGATATTTTCCAAATGATGATGACGATGTTTTGGTTGCAAAAGTTACTGGTACTGGTAAATATGAAAAGTATGATGATGAATATTATGGTTATTATGATATGTATGTTGTTTCTTCAATTACAATAGATAGATTTTTGACAAGAGAGGAAATTATTAATCATATTTTAAATGATAGTGAATTTAATGTTAAGAAATTTTTGGCAACATTTAGATTAAATGAAAAAGAAAAATTATTATTTTTAAAAAAATTTGTAAATAATTATGATATATGTAGATTTATTTTATATTTTCAATTTGGATTCAAAAGTGTATTTGAAAAAAATATAGATAGTTATGAGATAAGTAGGAGGCTGTTGAAAAATGGACAAGATAATAATTAAAGGAGCAAGAGAAAATAATTTACAAAATGTTGATTTAGAGATTCCAAAAAATTCTTTGGTAGTAATGACTGGTGTTTCTGGTTCTGGTAAGAGTAGTTTAGCTTTTGATACAATATATGCCGAAGGGCAAAGAAGATATGTTGAAAGTTTATCAGCTTATGCAAGACAATTTTTAGGTGGTACTAGTAAACCAGATGTAGATAGTATTGAAGGTTTAAGTCCAAGTATAAGTATTGATCAAAAGAGTACTAATAATAATCCTCGTAGTACTGTTGGAACAGTAACAGAAATATATGATTATTTAAGGTTGTTGTTTGCACGTATTGGTGTTCCATATTGTCCAAATCATCATGAACCGATTAAAAGTCAGAGTATTGAAGAAATGACGAATAAAATAATGTCATTCGCTGAAGGAACGAAAATTGAAATTATGGCTCCTGTAGTTCGAGGTGAAAAAGGAACTCATGTTCAATTGTTTGAAGATTTACGCCAGAAAGGTTATAGTAGAGTAAAAATCGATGGAGAAACGAGAGATTTATCTGAAGATATAAAATTGGAAAAGAATAAGAAACATATAATAAATGTTATTGTTGACCGTGTTGTGATACGCGCAAGTGATAGAAGTCGTATTTTTGAGTCAATTGAAACGAGTTGTTCATTAGCTAATGGAATGGCTTTGTTTAACGTTATTGGTGGCGAAGAATTATTAATGAGTGAAAATTATGCTTGTATACATTGTAATTATTCAATGCCACATTTAGAAACAAGAATGTTTTCATTTAATTCTCCTTGGGGAGCTTGTCCTGAATGTAATGGATTAGGAATGAAGATGAAAATATCAGAGGATTTATTAATTCCCGACCGAAAAAAAAGTATCAGTAAAGGAGGAATTGTTACTTTAACGCAAGATCAAAATACGATGTATACAGAAGTTGCAACTGTTGCTGATTATTATGATATTGATTTGGATATGCCAATTGAAAAAATACCAAGAGATAAATTAGATAAGATTTTATATGGTTCAACAGAAGTAATGGATTTTAAATATGTTTCTAAAAATGGAAATATTCGTACAAAAAGTGATTTTTTTGAAGGAATTGTTAATAATCTTGAGCGCCGTCAAGTTGAAACAACAGCTGGTTGGATTCGCGAATGGATAGAAGGATTTATGATTGAACAAGAATGCCCTGTTTGTCATGGTACAAGATTAAAAAATGATGTTTTGAATGTTTTCATAAATAAAAAGAATATTTATGATATGACAGCAATGAGTATAGAAGATTTATATAAATTTATGAAGAATTTAAAATTAACGAAGGAACAGCAAACAATTAGTGAATTATTAGTAAAAGAGATATGTAATAGATTAGAATTTTTAAATAATGTTGGATTAGGTTATATAACTTTAAATCGTTCAGCTGGAACTTTATCTGGTGGAGAAGCACAACGTATTCGTTTAGCAACTCAAATAGGAAGTAAACTAACTGGTGTATTATATGTTTTGGATGAACCTAGTATAGGTTTACATCAACGTGATAACGAAAAATTGATTGCTTCTATGAAGGAAATGCGCGATTTAGGAAACACTTTAATTGTTGTAGAGCATGATACAGATACAATGTTAGCAGCTGATTATTTGGTTGATATCGGACCTGGTGCTGGAGTAAATGGTGGTAGAGTAATGGCCTGTGGAACGCCAGAAGAAGTTATGAAAAATCCTAATTCTTTAACAGGACGTTATTTAACTGGTAAAGAAAAAATAGAAGTACCAAAGAAAAGACGTAAAGGTAATGGACTGTTTTTAGAGGTAAGAGGGGCAAAAGAACACAATCTTAAAAATATTAATGTTAAGTTTCCTTTAGGAAAATTTATTTGTGTAACAGGGGTTTCTGGTAGTGGAAAATCAACATTAGTTAATGATATATTATATAATGCGTTAACAAAAAAAGTTTATAAATCTAAAACAGTTGTTGGTAATTGTAAAGAAATTCGTGGAATGGATAATATTGATAAGGTAGTACATATTACACAGGATCCAATTGGCCGTACTCCAAGAAGTAATCCTGCTACTTATGTAGGAGTGTTTGATGATATTAGAGAAGTTTTTGCTAATATGAAAGAAGCTAAAATGAGAGGTTATGGTAAGAATCGTTTTTCTTTCAATGTTAAAGGAGGACGTTGTGAAGCTTGTTGGGGTGATGGTGTAAAAAAAATAGAGATGAATTTTTTACCAGATGTTTATGTTCCGTGTGAAGTATGTAAGGGAACAAGATATAATAGAGAAACTTTAGATATTAAATTTAAAGGAAAAAATATATCAGAAGTTTTGCATATGCGTGTTTCAGAAGCTTTAGAATTTTTTGATAATATTCCTAAAGTAAAAAATAAGATTCAAGTTATGGATGATGTTGGATTATCATATATTGAATTAGGACAGCCAGCTCCTACTTTGTCTGGTGGTGAAGCTGGACGTGTTAAATTAGCAAAAGAATTGCAGAAGAGAGCGACAGGGAAAAGTGTTTTTATTTTAGATGAACCAACAACTGGTTTGCATAGTGATGATATAAAGAAATTGTTAATAATATTAAAAAGAATTGTTGATAATGGCGATACAGTAATTGTTATTGAGCATAATTTAGATGTTATTAAAGTAGCAGATTATATTATCGATTTAGGACCCGAAGGTGGAGATTTGGGTGGAAATATTGTTGCAACAGGAACGCCAGAAGAAATTGTTAAAATTAAGGAAAGTTATACTGGTCAATTTTTGAAGAAGTATTTATAGGTGATAGCATGGTAGAATTAGATGTTAAGAAAATAGTCAGAAATAAACCTAAAGTTAAAAGACTAGAATTGGAATATCAAGGTGATAATTATATAATTATTAATTTGGAAGCCAATGTAATCGATGTAAATGGTAAGTTATGGGAATATAAGATTGATGTTGATAACTTGAAAGATATTAACAATTTAATTTGGGATTTTGAAGAACTTGATGAATTTGATTATTGGCCAGATAAAACGCGAGATCACGCACCATTATCACCAATGTGGAGACTTTCTTGGTATGATGAATATGATACATATTATCATAAAAGTGGTGCTTTAAAATATCCTGATAATTTTATGAAATTAGTAGATACTTTAAAAAAATTAAAGTAAATTAGTCTAATTGTGTATAGTGAAGTTATGATGTTGTTTACATAACTTCTTTTTCATTTTATACTTTTAATTAAGATAGGAGTTTGAGTGTTATGAATAATCAGTTTTGGTCGAATATGAATCAGGATTCGAATACTAATTGTAATCCGAGTATGAATCAAGGTTCGAACGTGGATCAATCTTCAAATATAAACCAAGGTTCTAATTTAAATATGGGTATGAATATGAATCAAAATGTAGATTCGAATTATCAACAATTTAATTTTGGGCAACAATCGAATCCACAGCAAGTACAAACAAGCTATGGTGGTGGAATGTCTAGTGGTGGTAAAAAAAATAAGCTGAATCTTGTTGAAATTCTATTGTTGGTTATTATACTATGTGGTTTAGTAGTTGGTTTGCTTCAAGCAACAGGAGTGGTAGATGTTGTATCAGTGTTTAAAGGCGAATCTTCACAAGTTAGTAATAGTGATGATATAAAATCTGATGATAAAGTAGAAGATAAAAAAGAATTAGGAAACGAAGAAAAATTGGCTAATTTATGTTCCACTTATGCTAGTAAGGTAAATGATAATACAGTTTATTATAATGGGAAATTAATTCCTAGAGCTGAATTTGATGAAATGACTGATGATGTAGCTGATTATGAAGTTTGTGATTATGATGATACTGGTGTTGTTTGTATGACGTCAAATAATGAAAATGTATCTTTTTATCAGTGTTCAACTAAACGCTATGAGGAGATTTCATTAAATGAGGTTATTGCTAATTTAATATTAAACCAATCATGTGCTAGTGTTGATATTGATGGTAATTTGCATACTTCTTACAGTGATTTACCAGGACCTGGGGAGGAAGGTTATATTTCTTGTACAAATTTTCAGTGCATGACTATTTATAATGGCAAAGAGTATTCAAAAACTTGTGATAATGAAAGTAGTAGTTAATACTACTTTTTTAATTTAAAAAAATATTATGTGATATAATACGATTACTTAAGGAGGAATATTTATGAATCCAGAAATATTTAGAATTGGTGATTTTAGTATAAGATGGTATTCAGTATTAATATTAGTTGGGATAATAATTGGTTTTATCTTAGCAGAAAGAGAAGGTAAGAAATTTAATTTACCAAAGGATTTTATTTTTAATTTAGGATTTTGGGTTGTAATATTTGGAGTTATTGGGGCTCGTCTTTATTATGTTATTTTTAATTTTGGTATGTATAAAGATAATCTTATTGATATTTTTAAAGTGTGGAATGGTGGCTTAGCAATTCATGGGGGGATAATAGCTGGCTTAATAACTTTAATAATATATTGTCGTATTAATAAAGTAAATTTTTTAAGAGTTGCTGATATTGTTGTACCTTCTTTAATTTTAGCTCAGGCAATAGGAAGATGGGGGAATTTCTTTAATGGTGAAGCTCATGGACCAGTTACAACTTTAGCTAATTTGGAAGCTTTACATATTCCTTCTTTTATAATAAAAGGAATGAATATTGATGGTATTTATTATCATCCTACTTTTTTATATGAGTCATTGTGGTGTTTAATAGGTTTTGTAATTATTCTTTTAATAAGAAAGTTTTATAAGTATTTAAAGAGTGGACAATTAACATGTTTTTATATGATGTGGTATAGTGTTGGGAGATTCTTTATTGAATCATTGCGAACTGATTCTTTGATGTTTAATGGTTTTAAAGTTGCTCAGATGATTTCATTATTGATGTTTATTTCAGGATTTATTGGTTTTATATATTTGTGTTTTAATCGTTTAAAAAGAGGGTTATATTATGATAAGAATAGTCTTAGAAAGGATTGATAGTAATGTATGATTTGATAATTGTTGGTATGGGTCCTGCTGGAGTAAGTGCAGCGATTTATGCTAAACGAGCTGGTTTAAATGTTTTATGCATTGAAAAAGCTATGATTGGTGGATACTTAAATTATATTGATAGAATTGATAACTACGCTGGTTTATATGGAATTAGTGGTCCTGATTTTGCTTTTAATCTTTATGATAGTATTAATAAACTAGGAATAGAAGTTATAAATAAAGAGGTTTTATCAATACAAGATGGAGAATTAAAAAAAGTAGTAACAAAAGATAATGAGTATTTGGCTAAAAATATAATTATTGCTGTAGGACGAGTTCCTAGGAAAATAGGAATAGACAATGAAGAAAAATTACGTGGGCATGGAATAAGTAATTGTGCATTGTGTGACGGAGCATTTTATAAAGATAAAGATGTAGCTGTTTTAGGTGGTGGCGAATCAGCATTACAAGAAGCTCTTTATTTGGCTAATATATGTAAAAAAGTATATATAATTCATCGTCGTGATAAATTAAGTGTTAGTGGGTATAATGCGGAGAAAGTTAAAGAAAAAGAAAATATAACTATTTTGTTAAATAAAAAAATTATTGAACTTCAAGATGAAAATGGTTATTTAAAAGGAATAAAGTTGGATAATAATCAAGAGTTAAAAGTAGATGGATTATTTGTGTATATTGGGTTTGAACCAATTACCAACTTTGTAAAAGATTTAGGTATAACAGATAAGGATGGATATATAGAAGTAAATAATTTTTTTGAAACAAAAGTTAAAGGAATATATGCTATTGGAGATACAATAAAAAAAGATCTTTATCAGATTAGTGTTGGAGTAGGCGAAGGAGCTATTGTGGCTAATGAGATAATTAATTCTATTTTAGAATAGTTCTTGACATGATTGGTTTAGGATAGTTATACTTAATATATGGTAGTATCGTTTATAATAGAAGAAAAGGGGTTATAATATGATATTAAAATCTATAGAGTTGAGTGTTTATCCTAATAAAAAAGGAATTGGATTAGATGGTAAGGTCTATTATAATGCTTTAGATATAAAAGCTTTAAAAAATGATGATGATGTGTTAGGTATTAATAATAATATTATAGAAGATGCTAGTTTTATTACGCATATGATTGATAAGTCTTTTTCGAATAATGGTATAGTATTATATGATAAATCAATTGATTTATTTAGTTATGTTTTAGTTGATAATAATGATAATCAATTACTTGTAGGTTTAAAGGAGATTTCAGTTGAAAAATTAATTAATTTATTAAATGATTTAATTAAAATAATAGGTGAAAAAAGTTTAAATGTTTCTTTTTATTTAACAATAAATGGTAAAGTCAATATTATTTGTAATGATAAAGGAGAAAAAATAGAATATCCAGATTATGAAAAAATACTTGTTCAATTAAATAGTTTTATTCCAAAAGAAATAGATATTGTATTACCTAGAAGAGGAGATAAAATTCAAAGTAATAAGAGTATGGAAACTGTAATTGAACAATTAAAGTCTAAAATAAGAGAGAAAGAAGCTATTTTAGCAGATTTAAATAAACAGATTGTAGAAATAGAATCTTTGATTGAAGAAAACGAGTTTTTAGATAGACAGATTTTAGATAGTAAGAAAAGGATTACAGATATAAGTAATATGACAGATGATAATTTGTTGTAGAAGAGGTGAAGAGATGTTAATAAAGATAGATGGTCCTTCATTAAATGAAGTAGAAATACAGAATGATGTAATTGATAATTTAAGAAAAAAAATCGATAAAAAGAAGAATGAGTTGGATTCGTTAAATAAACAAATAATGGAATATAATCGTTTGCAAGAAGAATTAGAGAGTTTGGATAAAGAAATTGAAGAAGCTAAAGAGATTTTAAATGAACTTATTAATAAAGCAATGTAATTTTTAAGACAAATAAGCAAGGTTAACTTGCTTTTTTTATGAATTGTGATAAATTATTGGTGGTGAGAGAAATGATTGATAGTCCTTTGGTATTAGCTTATATGGGTGATACGATTTATGAACAATATGTTCGTGAGAGATTGATTCGCCAAGGAATTGCTAAAATTGGTGAATTGCAACAAAAAAGTTTAGATTATGTAAGTGCTAAAAGTCAAAGAAAGCATTTAGAGAGATTGGAAAATAATAATTTTTTGACTGATGAAGAGTTGGAAATAGTAAAATGGGGACGCAATGCTAAAGGAGCTAAAAGTAAGCATGCAGATATTGTTACTTATCGTTTAGCGACTGGATTAGAAACTTTGATTGGAAAACTTTATTTTGATAATAAGCAAGAACGAATTAAAGAAATAATGAATTTTATATTAGGAGAGTAGAATGAAAGTATTTGGGAAAAATGTGTTTAATGAATTAAGGGATAATATTAAAAGTATAAAAAAAGTTTATTTAGCAAAGAATTTTAATGATAAAGATATTATTCGTTTTATTAAAGAAAATAAAATAAGTTATTCTTTTATGGATAATAAAAAAATGGATGGAATGGTAGATGGAAGACATCAAGGAATTATTATTGTAGTAGATGATTATGAGTATGTTGATTTTCATGAAATGTTAAATGATAAAATAGTTGTAATGTTAGATCATTTAGAGGATCCTCATAATTTTGGAGCGATTATTAGGACTTGTGAGGCAGCTGGAATAAAATCTGTGATTATTCCTAAAGATCGTAGTGTTTCAGTTACGGCAACAGTTATGAAAACTAGTGCAGGTGCTTTGGAACACATAAATGTTGCAATGGTTAATAATTTAGTAAATGTTATAAATGATTTTAAAGATAATGGCTTTTTTGTTTATGCAGCTGATATGGATGGTGAAAATTATAAAAATATTTCATATGCTGATAAAGTACTATTGGTTATAGGTAGTGAAGGTAATGGTGTTAGTCGCTTAGTAAAGAAAAATTGTGATCAAATTTTAGCTATTCCACAATATGGTCATGTTAATAGTTTAAATGCTTCTGTAGCAGCAGCGATTTTGATTTACGGAATTGTAAATAGGTAGGCGTCAAAGATGTATGATGAGATTAATGATCAAGAATTGATTACAATGGTGCATGAATCTTCTGACGAGGCGAAGGATATCTTATTTAGAAAATATCAATATATTATTAATATTGAAATGAAAAAGTATATGAGAATAGCTAAAGTATTGGGGTATGATTATCATGATTTATATCAAGATGCTTTAGTAGGTTTTAGCGATGCTTTAAATAGTTATCGTGATGATAAAAATTGTTCGTTAGCAAGTTTTATTACTTTGTGTGTAGATCGAAAATTACAAGTAGCTATTAAAAAAGCAGGAAGAATGAAGAACCAATTATTAAATGAATCATTGAGCTTAGAATATATTTATAGTTCATATACTGCTCCTTTAAAAGATTTATTATCTGATAATATGCAAAATGATCCTTTGGAAAATATTGTGAAAGAAGAACAAAAAGAAGAATTGGTTAACAGTATAAAAAAATCTTTGTCTGATAATGAGTATGAAGTTTATTGCTTAATGGTTAATGGTTTAAAGTATGATGAAATTGCTACTTTATTGGATAAAGATTTAAAACAAGTTGATAATGCAATGCAGAGAATAAAGAATAAAGTAAAAAAAATTATAGAAAAAAGATAAAAAAGAACGTTTTGGTTCTTTTTTTCTTGCATTTATGGGGGAGAGTATGGTATATTCTAGTTGAACACATAAAGGTGTTTTTTTTAAATACAAAAAAAGAGGTGAACTTATGGCAAGAAAGAAAACTATAAAAGATGCTTTAGTAGAAGAAAAAGTTAAGCCAAAAGACAAAAAAGAAGAATTAGAAGAAGTAGAAGAAATTGAAGAAGTAGAGGATGAAGATCTTGACTTTGATGAAGATTATGATGACGAAAAAGAAGAAGTAAAAGAAGAGAAAAAAGAAAAGAAAGATAAGAAAGACAAAAAAGAAGATAAAAAGAAAGATAAAAAAGATGGATATTTTGCACAAGTAAATAGAGAGTTAAAAAAAGTAGTTTGGCCAAGTGCGTTAGATGTGGCTAAGTATTCTCTAGCAGTTATAATATTCTGTGTATTATTATGTTTATTCTTTTTAGGAATTGATTTAATAGCTTCATTTATAAAGGGGTTGTTCTAAGATGGAAAAAGAATGGTATGTTGTAAACACTTATAGTGGTCATGAATCAAAAGTAAAAGAAAAATTAGAGTCAAGAGCAGTTTCTATGGGAATGCAGGATCATATTTTTAGAGTAATAATTCCTGAAACAACTGAAGTAGAAGTAAAAGATGGTGTAAAAAAGGAAAAAGTTAAAAAAATGTTCCCAGGTTATGTTTTAGTTGAGATGATTATGTCTGATGAAGCATGGTATATAGTACGTAATACTCCTGGGGTAACAGGATTTATTGGTTCTTCTGGTCATAAAGCAAAACCTACACCTTTAATGCCGCAAGAAATTGATCGTATATTATCAACTATGGGTATGAGTAGAGTAAATATCGAATCTGAAATGAATGTTGGATCTAAAGTTACTATTGTAGATGGACCATTTAAAGGTATGAATGGTGTTGTTGATAGTATTGATACAGAGAATAATCGTTTAAATGTATTAATAGATTTATTTGGACAAGAAACACCTGTTGAAGTTGAATTATTTCAAGTTAATAAATTACAATAAAATGACATTTTTAATGTCATTTTTTTTTGACATTTAAAGAAATGATTATTATAATAGCTTTTAATTTGAAAAAGGGGGGTAAATGAATATGGACCAAGTATATGAGGATATTAAACAAGCAATTTCTTTTATAGAAAAGAAAAGCAGTAGTGGGTATAATTTTCTTAAATATAGCACTTCTTTTATTTTTACAACGGAGAATCAGGAAGCGTTAAATAAAGTGTTAGCTTATAAAGGAAAAGATGTTTTGTCAGTTGCCTCTGCTGGAGATCAGTATTTGGCTGCAGTATATTATGATGCTAATAAAGTTGATTTATTTGATGTAAATAGATTTGCTTATTATATTAGTTATTTAAAAATTGCTGCTGTTTTAATACTTGATTATGATGAGTTTATGAATTTCTTTGTTCCGGTTCATAATCATGATATTCAAACTAAATTTTGGGATTTAAAAACCCTAAAGAAAATATTGCCTATTTTACCAAATGATGTATCCTTATTTTGGAAAGAGGTTATGTTTAGAGTTAAAACTAATGGTTATGGTAATTTTGTATCTCCAAGTAACATTTATAATAATATGATGTCTGTTGTTCAGGGGGTGCCTTTTTATAAAAGTAAGAAAGAATATTATATATTAAAGCAAAAATTATTAAGTAGAGATTTTCCAGTGTTTGAAGAAGTGGATTTGGCTTCTATTGGTAATAAAGTAAGTGATAAATATGATATTTTGTATTTGTCTAATATTGTGGAGTGTATGGTTCGTTCAGAATTAAATACTTATTATTTAAGGTCTTTTAGTTTAGAAGATGAGGTTGAAATGAAAAAGGCACAATTAATATGTCAGCAAGTAGAACCACTCGTTAAAAAAGACGGAGTTGTATTATTTAGTTATCGAGCTAATTCTAGTCGTAATACGGCAACTGATTATTTATATAATAATGAACTATTTGATGTTCATATTTTACCAGCTAAAATATTGCCTTATGATGATTTTTGTTTTGAAGTTGATGATGTAGATCTTGCTTTGACATATAAACCAAATAAGAGGTAGTTATCTTATTATTTTAGACTTGCAATTAATTTAATTGTATGATAGTATCTTAGGTGCAATTATGTATTTTATATATATAATTAGCTTAAGTGGGAGGGAATAAGCGGATTGCCTTTTACCACTTTCGCGAAAAAAATTTTTTAGGAGGTGTTTTTCGTGGCAAAAGAAGCCGTAAAGAAAATTAAACTTGAAATTCCAGCAGGTAAAGCAACTCCAGCACCACCAGTTGGTACTGTATTAGGTCCTGCAGGAGTTAACTTACAAGAATTCTGTACAAAATTTAATGATGCAACTAGAGATAAAATGGGTGACATTATTCCAGTTGTTATTACTATTTACGATGATAGAACTTTTGATTTTGTTCTTAAATCTGCTCCAGCTGGATTCTTAATTAAAAAAGTTGCTAAGATTCAGAAAGGTAGCCCTAAAGGAGCTAATGAAGTTGTTGCAACAATTACAATGGATGATTTGAGACAAATTGCTGAAACTAAATTAACAGATTTAAATGCTTATGATGTTGAATCAGCAATGAAGATAATTGAAGGTACTGCAAGAAACATGGGTGTTGCTGTTAAAGGTTTAAATGATGCTGAATTAGCTGAGCAACAAAAAGAAGCTGAAGCTGAAGAAAAAGAAGAAGCTAAAAGAGAAGCAGAATTAGCTAAGATGGAAGCTGAAGTTAATGAAACTCATGAAGTTGAAGTTATCGGAGAAAAAGAATCAGACGAAGAAGCTGAGTAATCAGCTATTATAATAAATAAAAAATCCGCTAATAAACCACAATTAGGAGGTAAAATATGAGAAAATTAGGTAAAAAGTATGTGGAAGCTTCTAAAAAAGTAGATAAGAGTACTCTTTATACTAAAGAAGAAGCAATCAAATTAGTTAAAGAAACTTCTATAACTTCATTTGATAGTACTGTAGAAGTAGCTTTAAATTTAAATCTTGATCCTAAAAAAGCTGATCAACAATTAAGAGGATCTATGGTATTGCCTAATGGAACTGGAAAGACAAAAAAAGTTTTAGTTATTGCTAAAGGTGAAGCTGCTGAAGCTGCAAGAGCTGCAGGTGCTGATTATGTTGGTGATACTGATATGATTGAAAAAATCGAAAAAGAAAATTGGTTTGATTATGACATTATCGTAGCTGCTCCAGACATGATGGCTCAATTAGGAAAATTAGGACGTGTTTTAGGACCAAAAGGCTTAATGCCAAATCCTAAAACTGGTACAGTTACTATGGATACAGGAAAAGCCGTTACTGATATTAAAAAAGGTATGGTTGAATATAAAACTGATTCATATGGTAATGTACACACTGTAATAGGAAAAGTTTCTTTTGATGATGCTAAATTATTAGAGAACCTAAGTTATGTTGTTAGCACTATTGTAAAAGCAAAACCTAGTGTAGTTAAAGGTAAATATATTAACAACATTTCTATTTCTAGTACAATGGGTCCTGGAATTAAAATTGATCAAAATTCTTTTGACATTTAGTTGTTATTAGAATATAATATGGTTGTTAGAAAAAAGCGAAACTCCGAAGACAGCAAGTATAAAAGTAAATCTTGCCGAGGAAAGTCTTAAAAATAACATTTGTTTTAATGTGTACTTTAAGCTTTCCGGTGAGGGAAGCTTTTTAAATATCCTTAAAGGAGGGAAATAATGGCAAGTGCAAAGATTTTAGAAAACAAAAAAGCAATAGTTGATGAAATCAAAAATAACTTACAAAATAGTGAATCTGTTATTATTTTTACTTATCAAGGCTTAACTGTTTCTGACTTAAGTGATTTAAGAAGAGAATTAAGAAAAGTTGATAGTGAAGTAAAAGTATATAAGAATACATTATTAAAAAGAGCTGTTGATGATTTAAATATCAATTTAGATGGTTTCTTAGAAGGACCAAATGCAATTTTATTTGGTAAAGATTTACTTGAACCAATTAAAATTATATCTAATTTTGCTAAGAATCATGATAAAGCTAATATAACTGTTGGTATTATTAATGGTTCTCCTGTAGATTTAGATGTTATAAAAGAGTATGCATCTATTCCATCAAGAGATGGCTTGTTAACAATGTTAGCTGGTGGAATGATTCAATATGTTAGAGATTTAGCTATTGGACTTAATATGTATGCAGAACAATTAGAAAAATAATTATAATAAAGAAAGGAAAATAAAAAATGGCAAAATTAACTAAAGATGAATTTATAAGTGCTTTAAAAGAAATGACTATTCTTGAAGTTAAAGAATTAGTTGATGCAATGAAAGAGGAATTTGGTGTAGATCCAAGTGCTGTAGCTGTAGCAGCTGCTCCAGCTGATGGTGGAGCTCAAGAAGATAATTCTACAAAAACTGTAGTATTAAAAGAAGCTGGAGCTACTAAGATGCAAGTTATTAAATTATTAAAAGAAATAACTGGTCTTGGATTAGTTGAAGCTAAAGGTTTAGCTGATAATGGTGGAAATGTTAAAGAAAACGTTTCTGCTAAAGAAGCTGAAGAAATTAAAGCACAATTAGAAGAAGCAGGCGCAACTGTAGAATTAGTTTAATAAAAAGTGACATAGTCACTTTTTTTTATGGTATAATGCAGTATAGAAAAAAGTGTAATTTTGTATTATAATTATTTTAATTGAAAGTGGGGATATACGTGAAACTTAGTAATAAAGGTTTTGGCTTGCGTGATATGATTATTTATACAAGTATTTTATTGCTTTTTTTACTGTTCGCGGTATATTCAATTGATTCATTACATAAGACAATAGAGGAGGATAATAAGGAAGCTGCTCAAGAATATCAAGAGAGTATAAAAAATAATAGTGATGAAATAGAAGAAGAAAATTCAACTAAAGATGAACCTGTTAATTATAGTTATTATAATACTTTAGAGGAATTATTAGAACGTTCTACTTTAAACTATATGAATGATTATCCTTTTGATTTAAGTACGAGTATAGAGAAAGTTACTTCAGATACTTTAATTAATTTAGGATATATGAGTGTAATGAAGGATCAATTTGGGAATAGCACTTGTCAGGGATATAGTAATGTTTTTCAGAATGAAAATATGGAATATGTTATTCACTCTTTTATAAGTTGTGATAATTATGTTACAGAAGGATATTAAGGAGAGATTTTATGGAAAAGAAGGTAAATAAGAGAAAAAGTTGGACTAAGAAAGTAAAAAGAAGTATTCTTCGATTGTTGAGGAACTTTGTTACTTGGATAAAAGGTTTATATAATAATTTTATGAATCTACCTAAAAAGATTAGATTAATAATTGGTGTATGGGTTATTGTTATATTGTTAATAGTTATTGTTATTATAGCTGGTTCAGCTAACAATAAATTTTTGAATAAGTATAAAGAATATGAGAAAACTGTTAATGAAGCTGCTTTAAATTATGTTAAGGAAAATAAGATTTATCCTTTAGAAGATAATAAATTAATTCTAGATATTAATGCTTTAATAGATAATAATTATTTAAGTAGTAAAGATATTGATGATAAAACTTGTGGAGGGTTTGCTGTTATTTATGTAAAAGGTGATGTAACTGTTGAAAATGAAGCAAATGCCGAATTCAATATTAATACGTATTTAAATTGTGATAAATATACAACTGAAGGTTATAGTGATTATAAGTAATTAGTAGAATTTAATTACTTATTTTTTTAAATAATTATTGACATTAAATTGGTTAAATGTTATATTAGTGATGCATTTTAAATTGTGGTTCTATCTAGGTAGAGCTTAATTTAATGGATTATTTGATACACCAGGATGTGTGTATATGAGAGGAGGACAAATATGACAACTATTAATCAATTAGTTAGAAAAAACAGAAAAGACAAAACTAAGAAAAGTAAAAGTCCTGTTTTAAATGTTGGTTTTAATAGTAAGGAAAGAAAATCAACTGTTCAAAACAGTCCACAAAAAAGAGGAGTTTGTACTAAAGTTGGTACTCGTACTCCAAAGAAACCTAACTCAGCTCTTCGTAAATATGCTCGTGTTAGATTATCTAACGGAAGAGAAGTTGATACTTATATTCCAGGTGAAGGACATAATTTACAAGAACATAGTGTTGTTTTAGTACGTGGTGGTCGTGTTAAAGACTTGATCGGTGTTCGTTATCATATTATTCGTGGAACACTTGATACTCAAGGTGTTAATAACAGAAAACAAAGCCGTAGTAAATATGGTACTAAGAAACCAAAAGGTGGTAAATAAGACTTTTTAAATAAATAAAGGAAGGAGATATAATTATGCGTAAGAGACGTGCAGTTAAAAGAGACGTATTACCAGATCCTATATATAATTCAAAAGTTGTTACTAAATTAATCAATCAAATTATGAAAGATGGTAAAAAAGGTACTGCTGAAAGAATTTTATATGAAGCTTTTGATATGGTAAAAGAAAAAACTGGTAGTGAACCAATGGAAGTTTATGAAAAAGCTTTAGAAAATATTAAACCTCTTTTAGAAGTTAAATCTAGAAGAGTTGGTGGATCTAATGTTCAAGTTCCTATTGAAGTTTCTGATGAAAGAAGTCAAGCTTTAGCATTACGTTGGTTAGTTAACTATGCTAAAACTAGAAACGGCAAAGGTATGGCTGTAAATTTAGCTAATGAGATAATTGATGCTGCAAATGGTGTTGGTGGAGCTGTTAAAAAACGTGAAGATACTCACAAAATGGCTGAAGCAAATAAAGCATTTGCTCATTATAGATGGTAGGAGTTTGATAATATGGCAAGAGATGTTTCAATAGATAAAATTCGTAATATTGGTATAATGGCTCATATTGATGCTGGTAAAACAACTTTTACAGAAAGAGTTTTATTTCATACTGGTATTACTCATAAAATTGGTGAGACACATGATGGTGAATCACAAATGGACTGGATGGAGCAAGAAAAAGAACGTGGTATTACTATTACAAGTGCAGCAACAACTGCTCATTGGAAAGGATATCGTTTAAATATTATTGATACTCCAGGACACGTGGACTTTACAATAGAAGTTCAAAGATCATTAAGAGTACTTGATGGATCTATATGTTTGTTAGATGGTAATGCTGGTGTAGAACCACAATCAGAAACAGTATGGCGTCAAGCTACTGAATATAAAGTACCAAGAATGATTTTTGTAAATAAAATGGATAAAATTGGTGCTGACTTTGAATTTAGTTTGGATACAATTGGAAAAAGATTAGGAGTTAATTATGCACCTATTCAATGGCCTATTGGATCTGAATCAGAATTCGATGGTATTATCGATTTAGTTGCTCAAAAAGCTTATCATTTCGATAGAACTGATGAACATGAGAATTATACTGAAATCGAAATTCCAGATAATTTAAAGGATTTAGCTGCTACTAAGAGAACAGAATTGATAGAAAAAGCAGTTGAATTTGATGATGCATTAATGGAAAAATATTTAGAAGGACAAGAATTAACTGTTGAGGAAATTAAAAGTGCAATAAGAAAAGGTGTTCTTGCTGCTGAATTCTTCCCAGTAATGTGTGGTAGTGCATTGTCAAATACTGGTGTAAAATTAGCATTGGATGCAATTATTGATTACATGCCAGCTCCAACTGATGTAGAAGCTATTGAATGTACTGATAAAAATGGTAATTTGGTTAAACGTCATCCAAGTGATAGTGAACCATTTACAGCAATGGCATTCAAAATTATGACTGATCCATTTGTTGGTAGATTAGCTTTCTTTAGAGTATATTCTGGACACTTAACTAGTGGTTCATATATTTATAATAGTACTAAAGGTCTTAAAGAAAGAGTTGGACGTATTTTACAAATGCATGCTAATCAAAGAAAAGAAATTTCTGAAGTTTATACTGGTGAAATTGCTGCTTTGGTTGGACTAAAAAATACTACAACAGCTGATACTTTATGTGATGAAAAGAATCCGGTTATAATGAATGGTATGGAATTCCCAGAACCAGTTATTGATGAAGCAATTGAACCTAAATCTAAAGCTGATCAAGATAAACTTGGTGTAGCATTACAAAAATTGGCTGAAGAAGATCCAACATTCAAATATAGAACTGATCCTGAAACTGGACAAACAGTTATAAGTGGTATGGGTGAGCTACACCTTGAAGTATTAGTAAGACGTATGAAAGATGAATTCAATGTTGAAACTAATATTGGTAGACCACAAGTTGCTTATCGTGAAACATTAACACAAACAGGTGAATGTGAAGGTAAGTATATTAAACAATCTGGTGGACGTGGACAATATGGACATGTTTGGATTCGTTTTGAACCAAATAAGGATAAAGGTTATGAATTCGTAGATGCTATTGTTGGTGGAGTTGTTCCTCGTGAATATATTCCTGTAACTGACAAAGGTTTACAAGAAGCTATGGCTGGGGGAATCTTAGCTGGTTATCCAATGGTTGATGTAAAAGCAACTTTATATGATGGTTCATATCATGATGTCGATTCATCAGAAATGGCTTTCAAAATTGCTGCTAGTATGGCTTTAAAAGAAGCATTAAATAAATGTAAACCTGTTCTTCTTGAACCTATAATGAAAGTAGAAGTTGTGGTTCCTGAAGAATATATGGGAAATGTAATGGGAGACTTAACTAGTAGACGTGGACGTCCTCTAGGACAAGAATCTCGTGGAAATGCTCTTAAGATTGATGCAATGGTTCCATTATCTGAAATGTTTGGTTATGCGACAACTTTGCGTTCTAATTCACAAGGTCGTGGTAACTTTACAATGACAATGGATCATTACGAAGAGGTTCCAAAATCTATCGCTGATGAGATTATAAAGAAAAACAGCGCTCAATAAAAATAATACTTGAAAATATTTCAAGCATTAGATAAAATAGGTATGTATATATAAAAGGAGGAAAAATATAATGGCAAAAGAAAAATTTGACCGTTCAAAAGCACACGTTAATATTGGTACTATTGGACACGTTGACCATGGTAAAACAACATTAACTGCTGCTATCACAAAATATTTTGGTAAGTTTGTTGATTATGCTGATATTGACAAGGCTCCAGAAGAAAGAGAAAGAGGTATTACTATTAATACTGCACACGTTGAGTATGAGACTGAAACTCGTCACTATGCTCACGTTGACTGCCCAGGCCATGCTGATTACGTTAAAAACATGATTACTGGTGCTGCTCAAATGGATGGTGCTATTCTAGTAGTTTCTGCTACAGATGGACCAATGCCTCAAACTCGTGAACATATTCTACTTGCTAGACAAGTTGGTGTTCCAAAAATCGTTGTATTCATGAATAAGTGTGATCAAGTTGACGATCCTGAACTATTAGATTTAGTAGAAATGGAAATTCGTGAACTATTAACTGAATATAACTATGATGGTGAAAATTGCCCAATTATTAAAGGATCTGCATTAAAAGCTCTAGAGGGTAATGAAAAAGATGTTCAAGCTATTAAAGATTTAATGGCTGCTGTAGATTCTTATATTGACGTTCCAGTACGTGATGTTGATAAACCATTCTTAATGAGTATTGAAGATGTATTTACTATTTCAGGACGTGGAACTGTTGTTACAGGACGTGTTGAACGTGGTGAATTAAAACTTAACGACGAAGTTGAAATCGTTGGTTTAAGACCTACTCAAAAGACTGTTGTTACTGGTATTGAAATGTTTAGAAAATCACTTGATTCTGCAATCGCTGGTGATAATGCTGGTGCATTACTACGTGGTATTTCTAGAGATCAAGTTGAACGTGGACAAGTTTTAGCTAAACCTGGAACAGTTACTCCACATCATAAATTTAAAGGTTCTGTATATGTTCTAAGTAAAGAAGAAGGCGGACGTCATACTCCATTCTTCGCAAACTATAGACCACAATTCTATTTCAGAACTACTGATGTTACTGGTGTAATTACTTTACCAGAAGGTGTTGAAATGGTTATGCCAGGCGACAATGTAGATATGGAAGTTGAATTAATCGCTCCAGTTGCACTAGAAAATGGTACTAAATTCTCTATCCGTGAAGGTGGACGTACTGTTGGTGCTGGTGTTGTTACAGAAATCGTTGAATAATTTATGTACAATTGAAAAAAGTGAAAGTAATTTCACTTTTTTTTATGTCTTTTGTTTGCTATAATGTTTTAGAAATATCTTATTAAGGAAGATGTTATATGGCAAAAAAACAGACAAGAAAATCATCTGTAGGAATAAAAGCTAGCGAATTATCTAGTGAAGAATTACTAGAGCAAATTATGAGTAAAAAACGAAATAAAAAACGTGCTAGTTCTAATAAATCAAGCAATAAAGATTCAAGTGTTGTAGTTGATAAGCCAAGTAAAAATGAAGTGAAAAAAACAATTAAAAAAGAGCTTACTAACGATGAAATATATGAGCAAATAAAAGCAAAAAGAAATAAAAAGAAAACAAAGGAAGAATCTTTAACAAGTCAAAAAAAAGCTTCAGAAGAAAAAATTGAAACAAAAGAAGTTACTGAAAAATCTAAAATTAAACAACAAGAAGATTTGATTATTACTAGAGAAATTAGATTTGATGATGAGTTTGATTTAAATAATAAAAAAAATTTAAAGAAATTACGTGAAGCGATTGAAGAGTTTGATCGCTTGGAAAATTTAGAAGAACAAAAAGAGGAAGAACCCGGTCCAATTCAATTACCAAAGAAAAGAGAGGAAACGGTAAGTGAAAAGGAGAAGGTAACTACTCGTACTGAAAAGTATAAAGATAAAGATAATACTCAAGATATAAAATTAGTAACAAGGCCTAAGCAAACTAGAAAAAGAAGAATAGATAAACGTAAATTATTAATTGGTATTTCGATAATTTTAGTTTTGATTTTGGTTTTCTCTCTTATTTTTTACTTTATAAATAGTTCTAATGATAATGGTCAGGATAATATATTTAATATTTCTGATGAAAAAGATAAAGAGTTACAACGACAGAAAGAATTATTAGAAAAATATAACTCTTGTTTGGATAGAGAATATAGTGAAGAAACGTTATCAGAGGATGTAAAAAGTAAAATGAATGAGTTAACGTCTTATTTATCAGAAACGTATGAAGTTAGTGTAAAATATGAAGATTTGAGTAGTGGTTTTGTTTATACGTATAATTCAGATAAAGTATATTATGCAGCTAGTACAATTAAATCTTTGGATGCATTATACATATATACTAAGGCTGCTCAAGGGGAGATTAGCCTTGATGAGACGATGGAATATACGGCTAAGTATAAATGGAGTTCAAGTAAAGAAATGAGCAAGTTAGAGTATGGAACGAAGGTAACTTTACGAGATTTGGTTAAATATGCTGTTGTTGTAAGTGATAATAGTGCTCATCAAATGTTAGTAAGTTATATTGGTAGAAATAATCTTAAGGAATTTGGTCAAAGTTTAGGGGCTAAGAATACTTTAGTAGGTGCTGATAATTTTGGAAGTATTGATGTAAATGATGCTATTATTTATATGAAAGCTGTTAATGATTTTATTAATAATAATGAAAGTTTAGGTGAAGAATTAAAATCATATTTTGTTCAGGCTGAACAAAATGATTTAGAATTACCAGAGTATGGTATTGAAGCAGCGCATAAGTATGGCCAATATAGTTATTATTATCATGATATTGGTATTGTTTATGATGAGTCACCTTATGTAGTGGCAATATTAACTTTAGAAGGTGGAAGTAATTTTGAGGAAAAAGTTAAGGACATAAATAAACATATTTATGAAATGCATAAATTCTATAATGATAAGAAGAAAGAGTTATGTGATGTAGAAGTTTATGGCAATTAAAAAAGTATTAATGTTTAGTTAATACTTTTTTCTTTTCTTTTAAATTCTTTAGCTAATTGTCCGCTTTGATCTAGACTTTTATATAATCCATCGTTAATTATAAAATCGTACTCGCCGATATATTCGAAGGCTAGAGGGTTAAATCCTAATTTGAATTCATTTAAACCTTTATATGGATTTGAACCATTAAAATCACCTGTTATACCATTTAAATCTAAAAAATCATAGTCTTTTTTATAGTATTCTATTAATTTAAAGTGTAAGAAATAATTAGGACAGAATCGTTTGAATTCTGGATTGTATCCACTTATTAAAATATAGATACGATTTTTGTATTTAATTGTAATGGCACCGGCAATGTAATCAGTTTTATTAATTGCTAAATATTGAGTAGCAACTTTAATATTTTCACGATAAATGTTTAAAGCATTGTCAGAACTTAATTTTCTTTTTAAGTTAGCTTCATTTGGATTTTCCATTACTTTTTGAACTAATATATTATTATTTTCGACTTCTTCTTCGTATTTTTGACGTAAATTGATAAGGCATTTTTCAAAATCAATTTGAACTAAGAAGATATCAATACTATTATTTCGAGCGAAGGCATTATAGTAATTATAATAATGGTTAATAGGATGATTTACTTTATTTTTTATAAACTCGTATAAAATTGCAATATCATCACGTTCGCCTTTAATTAAAGATAAGCCGTTTCGTATACTTTTATTTATTTTGTTACGAGTGTTTTTACTTATTGTACGTAAGTTTGTGCTTTTTAGTATTTGAACAGCATTAAATTGAGGTATTTTTGTTTCAAAGTGTTTTTCACCTTCTAATTTACGAAAGTTTAGTGATTTTAGAGTACTATCGATTATTTGATTTTTATTATAAGTTATTCTTTTATTTTTGTAGTCCATAGTACCAATAGATATTTCAGGATTAATTTTGATAAAAGCAAAGTTCTTTTTGTAGTAATATTTTATTAGTGCTTGAGTAAATTCTTTTAAAAGATTTTGATTATAATAATCGATTAAAAAACCTTTAGGAGCATATCCATAACGTGTAAACATTCCTATTTTTTTAGACAAGATTAGAGAAGCAGCATAAATGTTACCTTGATCGTCGACAAAACCTAATAAATCATATTCGTAACCTTGTTCTGATGCTAATAGGGCATAGTTTGATGATTGGTGATAACTGCCTAGGGGATGGCTTTCAGCAAACTTATCAAATTCAAAAATTGACAGATTTTTAAGTTTCATATAATCACCTTTCTACAAATAAGAGAGTATTATATCATATATAAAAAATATTGCAATATATTTATTTATGTTTTAAAATTATACTAGAGGTGAAGTCTTATGAAGAAAGTTGTAGATAGATTTAGGAAGTTGATGCTTTGTTCTTTTTTAACATCTATACTTGATATAATAGTGGGAATATTGTTTATTTTGTATACTGATGTATCAACTAAGATATGTGTTGTTGTATTAGGAGCAGTTATTTTAGTACATGGTTTATTCTATATAATAAGATATATTTATGATGGCTTAGGAACTAAGTTTTTTGCTATTGATTTGATAGTTGGAGTTGCTGCTATTATATTAGGATTGTTTACGATATTTAGTCCTTTGAATGCATTGAAATTTATGGGTGTTTATTTTTGCGGTTGGCTTTTAGTAAGTGGTGTTGAAAAGTTGTATTATGGTTATAAATTTATGAAAGCTAATGAGGATATATATCCGTTGGTTACTTTTATAGGTATTTTGACTGTTTTAATGGGTGTTTTAGTAAGCTTTAATCCATTTAAAAGCTTCATGTTAATTACTAGGTTAACAGGGCTATTTTTGATAGCTAGTGGTTTATTTGATATTTTGTCTAGTATGTTATTTAGAAAACGTGCAAAAGTTATCTTACAAATTATTAAGTAATTAGTCCGAATTTAGGACTTTTTTTCTTGATTTATAGAAATATATATGATAAATTATTAAACAGAACGGAAGTGATTTTATGGAAATTGCTCTTTTAGTTGTATCAATCTTATTGATTGCGATTGTTTTGTTACAAAGTAGTAAAGCAAGTGATGCTAGTCAGATTATTTCTGGTGGAAATGATGCGTTATTTCAAAATCAAAAAGAACGTGGTGTGGAATTATTTATTACAAGATTGACGATTGTTTTAGGAGTTGCATTTTTTGTCATTTCATTTATCTTGTTTATTGGGTAATTTAATTACTCTTTTTTTTTGCACTATTAATTTTATTTAAGATGTGGTATATTTGATAGTAGGTAATTATGATAAAAAGAGGAAAAAGGGTGACTTTTAATGAGAGAAAAAGTATTAAATTTACTAAAAAATATTCATGAAGCAAAAGAGGTTATTGAAATTAATGATTTATTAGGTTTAAAAACTAGTGATGAACTTCGTGAATTACAAGAGACTTTAAACCAATTAGTTGAGGAGTATATTGTTTTTTATACTAAAAAAGGAAAATATATTTTGTTAGATAATTGTCCTGGTTTGAAAATTGGTCGCCTTTCTGTTAATAAAAAAGGTTTTGGATTTGTCATTTTGGACAAAGAAGATGATATTTATGTAGATGCGAAAAATATGAATAATGCTATTCATGATGATGTAGTTTTAGTAGAAGTTTTTCCTTCTGGAGTTAGGAAAGAAGCTAAAGTTATTAAGATTTTAAAAAGAGAATTACAGAATCTTGTCGGTGAAGTTAAGTTTGATGATAAAGGAAGAGCTTTTGTTAAATTAGATGATGATAAAAAAGATATTATAATCGAATTAACGGAAGATAGTATTAAAGATTGTGTCGAAGGTCATAAAGTATTTGTTAAAGTTGTTAAAGAAGTTAATAAACATAAGTATATTGGTGAAGTAGTTAAAATTATTGGACATATAAATGATCCAGGAACAGATATTTTAAGTATCGCATATAAACATGGTATTTACGAAGATTTTGGTGAAGAAGTAGAAAATGAATTAGTTGATATTCCAAATGAAGTAAGTGAAAAGGAATTAGTTGGAAGAAGAGATTTAACTAACGAAGTTATTTTTACGATTGATGGTGATGATACTAAAGACATAGATGATGCTATTAGTATTAAAAAGTTAGATAATGGAAATTATGAATTGGGTGTTCATATTGCTGATGTTTCAAATTATGTTAAAGAAAATACAGCTTTGGGAGATGCAGCTTATGAACGAGGAACTTCTTCTTATTTAGCAGATACTGTTATACCAATGTTACCTCATAAATTATCTAATGGTATTTGTTCTTTAAATGAGGATGTTGTTCGTCTTACGATGTCATGTGTAATGGAAATAGATAATAAAGGTAAAATAGTTGATTATGATATATTTCCAAGTTATATAAAAAGTAGAAAGAAAATGACTTATAAGAAAGTTAATGATATTATATTAAGAGATATTGTGGCTCTTGGTTATGAACCTTTTGTAGAAGATTTGAAGTTAATGAATGAATTGCATAAAATATTGCGTAAGGAAAAGAATGGTCGTGGTTATATTAACTTCGATTTAGATGAAGCAAAAGTAGTTCAAGATGAAAATGGTAAAGCTATTGATATAGTTAAACGTATTCGCGAAGAGGGCGAAATGTTGATTGAAGATTTTATGATTGCTGCTAATGAAACCGTGGCATCTCATATTTATAATATGGATTTGCCTTTCATATATCGTGTTCATGATTTACCTAAACCAGAAAAAATAGATGAGTTTATGACTCTAGTTAAGATTTTAGGTTATAAGTTAAATGGAAATATTCATGAATTGACACCAAAAGCAATGCAAAATATATTGGATCAGTTGAAGGATAAGAAAGAATTTGAAATATTATCTAGTTTATTATTAAGAAGTATGCGTAAAGCTGAATATAGTAAAGAAAATATAGGACATTTCGGTTTAGCAAGTCGTGCTTATACACATTTTACAAGTCCAATAAGAAGATTTCCAGATTTAGTTGTACATCGTTTATTAAAGAAGTATTTAATTGAAAATGATATGTCAATGACAACAATTCAGACTTTAGAAAATAATTTAGTTGATATTGCTCAACATTCTTCTGAACGTGAAGTAGCTTCTGTTGATGCTGAAAGAGATGTACTTGATATGAAAATGGCTGAGTATATGGAAGATCATATTGGAGAAGAGTATGATGGTATAATAACAACGATAACTAATTTTGGTTTCTTTGTTGAGTTACCTAATTTAGTAGAAGGATTGGTACATGTTCAAACACTAAAAGGTGATTATTTTACATATGTACCAGAATTGTTAGCGATGATAGGTAAGTCGACAAAAAAAACATATCGTTTAGGGGATAAAGTCAAAGTTAAATGTGTTGCAGCTTCGAAAGAAACTTCAATGGTTGACTTTGAGTTAGTAAAGGTTGATGATAATAATGGAAATACAGAACAAGAAAGCTAATTTTGATTATTTTATTGAAGAGACGATTGAGTGTGGTATAGAACTTAAGGGAACAGAAATTAAATCACTAAGAAAAGGCTCTGCTGATTTAAGGGATACTTTTGCATTAATTCGTAATGGAGAAGTATATTTAGTTAATATGTATATAGCAAAGTATGAAGAAGGTAATCGATTTAATCATCAAGAAAGAAGAACACGAAAATTACTTTTACATAAAAGAGAAATTAGAAAGTTAAAAGAGAAAATAGAACGTGAAGGATATAGTTTAGTCCCTGTAAAAGCATATTTTGTTAATAATAAATTTAAAATTTTGCTTGGTATTGGTAAAGGAAAAAAATTATATGATAAGCGTGAAACTATTAAAGAAAGAGATTTAAAAAGAGAATCACAGAGAATGAGATAGGGTGAATATGAAGAAGTATTTTGTTTGGCTTATCTTTTCTCTTTTTTTGTTTATAGATATTGTTTTAGCTTATTATAAAGCACCGGTTGATGTAACTAGTATGAGTATAGATGAACTACAAGATGCTATGGAAAAGGGATATTTGAGTAGTGAAACTTTGGTTCATTTGTATTTAGATAGAATAGATGCTTATGATGATTTGTATAATGCAATTAATCAGTTAAATCCAGATGCAATTGAGCAAGCTAAAATATTAGATGAAGAAAGAGAAAATGGTAAGATTAGAGGTAAACTACATGGAATTCCGATATTAGTAAAATGCAATATTGATGTACTTGGAATACCAACTACGGGCGGAACTAAAGCTCTTAGTGATAATTATCCTTTAGCTAATTCAACAGTAGTTCAAAGATTAGTAGATGAGGGAGCTATTATATTAGGTTCTACTAATATGAGTGAGTTAGCTTTTTCAGCATCTAATTCATATAGTTCTTATGGTTATGTTAAAAATGTTTTTAATGTTGATTATACTCCTTATGGAAGTAGTGGGGGATCAGCAGTTGCTGTGAGTGCAGTTTTTGCGGCTGCAGCTTTAGGAACTGATACTAATTCTTCTATTCGTTTACCGGCTAGTGGAGCTGGTATAGTGGGAATTAGGCCAACGATAGGATTAGTAAGTCGAAAAGGAGTAATACCTTATGATATAGAAAGAGATACGGTTGGAGTATTAAGTAGGAATGTTGCTGATAATGCTTTATTGTTAAGTATTATATCTGGAGAAGATGAGGAAGATGATTATACAAAAGGATTTGAGAAGAAAGATATAACATTTAATTTGAAAGATTTAGAAGGAGTTAATATTGGGGTTCCAACACAATATGTAAAAGGCGATAAAGATGAATCTGGAGTTTGGAGTGAAACTGATCCTGAAATATATGAATTACTTGTTGATAGTATAAAAAAATTGGAAGAACGAGGAGCTAATATTATTTATTTAGATGATTTTGTTAAATCGTCTAATATTAGTATTGCTACTTCAACTTATGCGGGAATAACAATGTGTGATAATTTTAATGAATACATAAAAGGTACTACTGGAACTATAAGGAGTTTTGAAGAGTTAGCTGATTCTGATGGTCACGTTCAGAGATTAAGTGGATATAAGAAAGGCTGTGGAGGAGAATATAATAGTAAAGAATCACGTGATAAGAAGAAGAAAGTATATCGTGATTATGTAGATGAAGTTTTTGAAGTTAATGAATTGGATATTGTTTTGTATCCGACATTAAAAAATAGAGTCTTCTTGTATAATAAAACGGGTAATATAAGTCCTGGCAGTAGCTTTGGTAGTGTAATTGGATATCCTTCAATTAGTGTACCAATGGGATTTATAAGTGATGGTTTTTCTTATAATATAGAGTTTTTAAGTTTAGCTAATAAGGAGGAAATACTATATGAAGTTGCATCTATTTATGAGGAAGTTAACGGTAATAATTTAACTGTTCCTTCCTTAGTTCCTTCGTTGTATGAAGTTCCTACGGAAGTTATAAAGTTAAAGCAATTGTATGAAGAAGTTTTATTAAATAATTCAGATATTGGAGTAGTTAATGAATGGTTAAATGATTGTCGTATATTTTTTCAGAATTATAACGAAGTTAATGATGTTGCTCAAGAAGCTAATGAATTAATTGATATTTATGAAATGAATAGTATTGAAAATATTCACGAGAAGTTTGTTGCATTCCCTAATATTTTACGAGTGTTTATATATGTTATTTTAATTTTGGCGATAGTATTAATTATTAAGAATTTTATTAAGTTAAAGATATAATATTTTTTATGTTATAATATCTATAATAGGGTGATGATAAGTGGCAAAAAGAAAAAATAAAAAGAAGAAGTTTATTGGATTTTTAATATTAGGAATTTTTTTATTAGTGGGAAGTTATTTGGTTTATATAAATTTTAATTTTGAAGATGGTGTTATTAATAATAAAAAGGAAGAAAAGAAATTACAAATTGTTGATGAAAATAGTGATACAAGACCAATAGCTGTTATGATTAATAATCACGATTCAGCTAGGCCATATCATACTGGTTTACAGGATGCTTATTTAGTATATGAGATCATTGTTGAAGGTGGTTATACAAGATATATGGCTGTATATAAAGATAAAGATACAGAAAAAATTGGTTCTGTTAGAAGTGCACGACCTTATTTTTTGGATTATGTTTTGGAAAATGATGCTCTTTATGTTCATTGGGGCTGGAGTGAACAAGCTGAAGATGATATTGCAAGATTGGGTATTAATAATATAAATGGATTAAGTTATGAGAATGTTTATTTTTATCGTGATAATAATTTACCTATAAATTATGAACATCGTGGTTTTACTAGTATGGAATTAATAAATAAGGGAATTGATGATCTTGGATATCGTAAGACTACTTCTAAAGATTTGTTATTAAATTATTCTATAGATGATGTTGATTTGAGTACTTTAGATGGAGTTATAAAAGCTAATAATATAGATATTACATATTCTGGTTTAGTTACGACAAGTTATAAATATGATGCTGATAATAAAGTGTATTTAAGATATGTTAATGATGTAGCTCATACTGATTATGGAACTAAAAAGCAGTATACGACTAAAAATATAATTGTTTATCAAGTGTCTAATTATATGTTAACTGGTGATGTAAAAGGACGACAAGCGCTTGACAATGTTGGTACTACGTCTGGATACTACATAAGTAATGGTTATGCAGTTCCAATTGTTGTAACTAAGAATTCAAGGAGTGGACAGACTAAATATTCTTTACAAGATGGTTCGGAGATAAATGTTAATGATGGGAATACTTTTATACAAATTCAACCGAAGGGTAAAGATTTGAAAATTAGCGAGTGAAAATCCAGTGAAGTTTAGGGGTTAAGGTTGTTTTTTCTTAGGTGTAAATGTTATAATAGTTATCGTAAAGAGGAGCGTGATAAGATGACTTTATCAGCAGTATGGTCAGTGTTTACAAAGATTTTAGATATATGTATAGTCTGGTGTATGGCTTACTATATTTTGAAGAATGTTAAAAATAACGTTAAAATGATTTTAATAGTTAAAGGCGTTATAATTATTTTAATTTTTAAAGTTTTAAGTGATTGGTTTGATTTGTATACAGTTGGTGTTTTATTGGAATATGTTTTAGAATGGGGACCATTAGCAATAATTGTATTATTTCAACCAGAAATTAGAAGTTTCTTGGAATCAATTGGTAGAACTAAATTGTTAGGTCGTCATAAAGTTTTAACTGTTGAAGAAAGAGAAAAAGTTGTTTATGAAATTATGGATGCAATCGAGTATTTAAGAAAGAATAAGATCGGTGCATTAATTGTTATTGAAAGAGATGTATCTTTGCAAGATTATATTACACCAGCTACAAAAGTATATGCAGATTTGACTAGTCCATTATTGGGTACAATTTTCTTCCCAAATAGTCCTTTACATGATGGTGGTGTTATAATTCAAGGGGATCGAATTACATGTGCTGGAGCAGTTTTTAAGACAAGTATGGATCCTAATTTGAATAAAAAGTTAGGTACTCGTCATAGAGCAGCTTTAGGTATTGCTGAAGAAACAGATGCTGTTGCATTAATTGTTTCTGAAGAAACTGGTAGAATTAGTATCGCTGTCGATCATGAAATTCATTATAATTTAAGTGTTGATGAATTCAGAATGATGTTGGTTGATGAACTTAAACCAAAGACTGAATTATTCTACGATGCTGATGGAGGAGAAAGTGAAGGTGATAGCGATGAAAAGTAATAATATTAAGAAGAAACAAAATCCCTTCAAAAATCTTTTTAAAAATATTTATAAAGTAATTGATAAAATTTTAATTATACCTATTAGTACTGTTGTTTATAAAATTCAAAGTAAATTAGGTAGAGATAGTAAAATTGAAAAATTGTTAAATCGACCTAATGCTTTATTGATTTTATCTTTAATTTTTGCTGTTGTTTTATTTTATTTTGTTGATAATAAAGCAGTTACTTTAGTTAATAATGATGCTAAATTTTTAACAAATATTCCAGTTGAAGTAGAATATAATAACAATGCTTATGTTATAGAGGGAATTCCTGAAACAGTGGATATGACTTTGATTGGTAAAAAAAGTGAAATATATTTAGCAGAACAATTAGGTGATAATAAGGTTGTTGTTGATTTAAGTGATTATCAAGCTAGTGATAGTCCTGTAAGAGTTAAACTATTTTATAATAAACCAATTGATAATGTAGAATATAAAATTGATCCTACTTATGTAACAGTTACTATAAAGGAGAAAGTAAGTGAAAGTAAGACAATTACTTATGACTTGATGAATCAAGATGATTTAGATGAGAAATTGAGTGTTAAATCGGTTGAATTATCAAAAACTGATGTTATAGTTAGAGGTTCACAAGATACTATTGATTCAATTGCGTCGATTAAAGCTCTAATTGACTTGAGTAATGAAGATTTTGCTAAAGCAGGTACTTATACTATAGATAATCTTACTTTAGTTGCTTATGGAGCTGATGGTACTATTATTGATGATGTTGAAATAGTTGCTACTAATATAAATGCTAAAGTTGAGTTGGATTCTTATTCGAAGAGAGTTCCAGTAAGAGTTTCCATAACAGGAGAATTAGTAAGTGGTAAAGCGATTTCTTCGATAACAATTAATGGTACAGATGCTAATAGTTTTGAAACAACTATTTATGGTGATGAGGCTTCGTTAGAAAGTATTGAATATATTCCTGTATCGATTGATGTTGATGGTCAAGGTAATAATGGTTCAAAAACTTCTAAAGTTACTTTTTCTAAACCAGCAGGAGTTAGAAGTATAAGTGATGAAAGTGTTACAGTAGTATTGAATTTTGGTGAAGCTAAACAAAAGACGATTACAATAACTGGTATTAAGACATCGAATGTACCAAACGGATTAATTGCTAATCTGTTATCGCAAGATGATAGAACAGTTGAAGTTCAAGTAATAGGTGTTGAATCGGCTTTAAATGAAATTGATGAAAGTAATTCAGGCATTGAAGCTTATGTTGATTTAACAGGTTATAGCGCAGGAACTTATTCTGTACCTGTTAAGGTTCAAGGCAGTGATTCAAGATTACAATATATAGTTACTAAGGAAGTGCAGATAGTTCTTTCTAAGGGTAATTAATAAATAAAATGACTCTAGTCTTCTAGAGTCATTTTATCTTCAAAAAAGTATGCAATACTTATTAAAGATGCAATACCAATTATAATATAAATTATATTATTAATTAGTGCACTTTTAATTAATGCTGTGACTAAGTTAAAATTAAATATTCCAACTAGTCCCCAGTTTAATGCTCCGATAATTGTTAAAACAAGAGCTATTTTTTTAATTATTCTCATTTAAACCATCCTTTTCTATTTATAGTATTTAACAGTTTTTGTTTTTTATGTATGAATATTATTATTTTTTAGAAATATTATTAAATAGAAAAGGTTGGTGTTATGAAAAAAATATTATTGATGTGTATAAGCATTTTATTGTTAACAGGCTGTGGAAAAGTTGATAAAGATGATTTAGTAAGTTCGTTTAAGGAGAAAGTTGAGAGTTCTAAAGCTTACGAAATAAATAGTAAAATGGAAATTTATAATGCTGAGGATACTTTTAGTTATGACATTAAAGTGTATTATATGGATGATGATTATTTTAAAGTTGAAATGGTAAATACTTTAAGTGAACATGAGCAAGTAATATTGCGTAATGATGATGAAGTTTATGTTGTTACTCCTAGCTTGAATAAGAGTTATAAGTTTGTAAGTGAGTGGCCTTATAATAGTAGTCAGTCTTATATACTTAATACTTTGGTAAAAGATATTGATGATTCAAAAGAAGTTGGTTTTGAGGAAAATGATGATGGATTTATTTTAACAGTTGATGTTAATTATCCTAATAATAGTAATTTAAGTTATGAAAAGATATATTTTGATAAGAAAAAGAATTTAAAAAAAGTAGATGTCTATGATAAAGATGATATTGTAGCTATTAGTGTTTCTTTTAATAAAATAGATTATAAAGCAAATCTAAAGGAAGAAGATTTTGATATTAATAAGATGATTGAAGAAAATTGTTGTAATACAGATGATGAAAATAATGAGATAAATGATAGTAATAATGAAGAGTCAAGTTCAGAAAATCAAGAGACTGGTTCTGTATTGGAAGATATAATTTATCCATTATATGTACCTGCTAATACTTTTTTAAAGAATAAAGAAATAGTTAATACTGAAGTTGGAGAAAGAGCTATTTTAACGTTTAATGGAGATAAGAATTTTGTTTTAATTGAAGAAGCTTCACAAGTAAATGATGAATTTGAAATTATACCGGTTTATGGTGATCCGTTGATGTTATCAAATACAATTGGAGCTTTAAGTACTAATTCTTTATCTTGGAATGTTGATAATGTATCATACTATTTAGCTAGTAATGATCTTAGTACAGCAGAGATTTTAAGTATTGCCGATTCTTTAAATACGACGAATATTGTGGAAGAAAAATAGCATATTTCTTCCTTTTTTAACCATTATAAATATATATGATAAAACATTTATTTGCTTTACTTTTTAAATGTGTTATAATTTAAACAAGGTGGTTTAAATGGGAAAAAATAATGAAAAAAAGAAGAATAAGAAAATAAATTATGCAGCAACAACTGAGCAAAAAGAAATTAGAAATCTTTGTATAGTTGTATTAGTTGTTGTATTGTGTGTTGGGGGTATATATTTATTAACTAGAGCTTTTGTTACTAAAGATTTATTCTCTAATGATGAAGAAGATCAAGTAGTTGCAGGTTCAATTAATTATGATGTAGCAATTATGGGTCAAATATTAAATAGACCTTATGATGAATATTATGTAGCTATTTATAATTCTGAAGATTTAAGTTATTCGACTGATATGAATATTTTGATTTCTGAATATAATAGTAAAGAGGAACATCTGCATATATATACAGTTGATTTAGCAAATACAATGAATATTGAATATTATGATCCAGAGAACGTAGATACTAAAGTTAAAAAACTAAGTGATTTAAAAGTTGGAGATATTACGTTATTAAAGATTGAAGATGGAAAAATTGATAAATTTATTGTTGATTATGCTAAAATGGAAAAAGAGTTAGGTCTTGACGAAGAGGAAGAATAATAAGAAAAGTTTAATATTATAGTATTAAACTTTCTTTTTGTTTGTGATATTATTTTGTGAAGAGGGTGAATTAATGAAAAAGCAAAAAAATATAGAGAATGAAAATAGTTCATCTAAAAAAAATAGTGTTAAAACAGTGAAGAGTAGTGAAAAAAATAAGAGAAATACTAAGAATAATGATGGTAATAAATCAAAAAATAATAAGACTAAAATAAGTAAAAATAGTAATGTGTCTAATGAATATAAGGATAGTAGTAGTGTAAAGAAGAAGTTATTATCTTTGTTTAAGGGGAGTAAAACTCAGAAGGTTAACAGTCAAGCAGTTAAAAAATATAAAAAAAAGAAGGCTAAAAAAGATAAGAAGAAAAGAATTATTAATGGTCGTTTTTCTTTAGATATTTTGGATTTGTTGATTATTGTAATAATTACGGTAATTATTTCATGTGTTTTTACAGGAATTATTTTAAATTTTCAATTTAAAAAGAACTCTAATTTATATGATAGTAATGTGGTTTCTGATAAGAATGTTCAAGACTTTTTAAATACTTATACTGAAATTATTGATAATTATTACGAAGAAGTTGATAAAGATGAATTAATGAAAGCAGCTATGAGTGGAATGTTATCTTTTTTAGAAGATAATTATTCTATTTATTTAGATAAAACTGATAGTGATGAATTGTCTGAGATGTTAGATAGTTCCTATGAAGGATTAGGTGTAGTAGTTGCAGGGGTGAAAATTGAAGATATATATGAGGATTCACCTGCGGAAAAGGCTGGTATGAAAGTTGGAGATGAGATAATTGAAGTAAATGGTTCTTCAATAAGTATAGATAATTATGAAGATATTGATGGATTAATTAGTTTAGATGATGAAAATATTATTAAAGTTTTACGTGATAATAAGGAATATACATTTAAAGTAACGGCTGATACAATTAATATTCCAACTACTAAAAAGGATCTAATTAAAAGCACCGATGGTAAGTCTAATATCGGCTATATTGAATTGAGTTCTTTTTCTAGTTTGTCATTTGAAGAATTTCAAGAAGATTTATTAGAATTAGAAAAAGATAATATTAATTCATTAATTATTGATTTACGAGGTAATTCAGGTGGCTACTTAAATACAGCTTATGATATTGCGAGTTTGTTTATTGAAAAAGGTGGAGTTATTTATTCGTTGGAAAATAAAAATACTATAAAAACTTATAAAGATGAAACTAATACAAAAAGGGATTATAAAGTAGTTGTTTTGGTAAATTCTAATACGGCTTCTGCAGCAGAAATATTAACAGCAGCTTTGCATGATACTTATGGAGCTATAGTTGTAGGTAATACAACTTATGGAAAAGGCAAAGTACAAAATATTAAATATTATGAAGATTCGATTTTAAAATATACTTCTGCTAAATGGTTAAGACCTAATGGTGAATGCATTGATGAGGTTGGTATAAAACCTGATTACAATGTTAATATTATTATAAAAGGAAATACATTATATGATTTGCAATTAGATAAAGCAATAGAATTATTGAGTTAATAGACACTTTTTTAAGTGTCTTATTTGTTATTTTTATAAAAATAGTTTATAATTGGTAACGGATGTGTGATTTTATGGAAAATATAAAAGTAGGAGACAAGTTAAAAATATATTGTTATAAGCATGATGGTAGTTTAGAACATACTTCTGATGAAGCGGTTGTTTTAGAAAATAATGATGAATATCTTGTTTGTGGTAATGGTAGAACACGGATAACCGAAAAAGATGGACGTAGTCATATGACTAGTGAACCTGCAGTTTTGTTTTTTTATAAAAAGCATTGGTTTAATGTTATAGGTCAATTAAAAAAATTTGGTTTATTTTACTATTGTAATATAGCATCTCCTTATATAGTTGATGATAAGTCAATTAAATATATTGATTATGATTTAGATTTGCGCGTATTTCCTGACGGTGGATTTAGAGTCTTAGATCGCAATGAGTATAATTATCATAAGAAGATAATGCATTATTCTGAAGAATTGGATAGTATATTAAAAGAAGAATTATCTTATTTAATAGAGAAAAAGCGTAACGAAGACGGTCCTTTTAAAGAGGGAGTTGTTAAACATTACTATGATCTTTATGAGAAAATCAAAAAAAATTAGAATTTTTTGATTTTTTTCTTGCAAATAGTTTTTTTTTGTTATATACTTGAAAAGATGTTTCCAAAAAGAAGCATAAATTTATACTTATTTCGCAATATTTTGTAAACTATGATGTTCTTTTTGAAAAACTTTTAAAAAAAGTTCAAAAAGAAGTTGACATAATTAAAGCGATTTGGTATATTACTAATGCAACCAAGAAAAGAAAAG
>CALVVU010000002.1 GCA_944363975.1 Candidatus Coprovivens excrementavium
ATACTACCAAGTATTATAGTCTTTCTTGTAGGAAAAGTAATAAAGAATAAATATTCAAAGTAAAAGATAAATAGTAATTTGAAAGTGAGATAGTTATGAAAAAAATATTTGAAAAGCACGAAACATTATTTTGTATATTATTAATAGTATTCTATATAATAGTAAATTCATATTGTATACAGAATTTTGGAATAGATGATTATAGAAGTACAATTATAAATACAATATTTTCGTTAGTGTTAATTTTTGTGATAGTAAAACTAAAAAGAGTTACTTATTATGGACTAGCAAAAGTAAGCAATTTAAAAAGATATTTATATTTTATACCATTATTATTGATTATATCAGTTAATCTATGGAATGGTATTAACATCAATAATACACCAAACGAAATAATATTTTATATTTTAACAATGCTTAATGTTGGCTTTTTAGAAGAAGTTATCTTTAGAGGTTTTTTATTTAAAATGATGGAAAAAGACAATGTTAACAGAGCAATAATTATAAGTGCCTTTACTTTTGGTATAGGTCATATTATTAATTTGTTAAATGGTGCGAATTTAATTCCAACTTTAATGCAAGTATGTTATGCAATTTCAGCAGGGTATTTATTTGTTATAATATTTTATAAAAGTAAATCTCTTATTCCTTGTATCATAACTCATTGTTTAGTAAATTCGCTTTCTATATTTAATGTTGAAAACACAATATCATTATATGTAGCACCTATGTTTTTAACAATAGTACCATTAGTTTATGCAATTTATATAAATAAAAGCATAAAAAAACAAGACATATAAATTACAATTTATCGGTTAAATATTTATAAAAAATTTGTAGTTAAATTTTAGTTGTTTTTTATAAAAAATAATTCAAATTTATTTATATTTAATCAAATCTATTCAAACTTACTCGAATTTTACAAACAATGAAAAGCCTTAAAAATAAAGGCTTTTTTGATATTTTGCACTATATCACTAATTAGAGCTTTTTTTTCATACCCGGCAGGTCGTGTGTTCGAATCACACCGTCGCTACCATTAAGATTATTAACTAGGTATTACACCTAGTTTTTTATTGGGAATATTTAATAGGTATTCCCAGCTTTTTTATTTTATTAATAAATGGTATAATCATTTAAACAGCAAATAGTAATTTGTTGAGGAGGTCAATTATGAATAAGAAAAATGACACAATAACAAAAACAGTTAAAACTGGTATTACTTTTGGAAGTGCGTTAGCAATGGTTATCAGTTATGTAAATTGGCATTCAGTTGGTTGGGCAATTGTTCATGGATTAATGAGTTGGGTGTATGTCATTTACTATATAATTAGATATTAAATTACAATTTGTGATAGATTAGGAGGTGGAAAAATGTATAAAACAGTTGTTATAGAGTATTCACCAAAGGCAGATGATATGGCACAAAAAGTAGAAGAAAAAGCAAATGAAATGTTACAAGATGGTTATGAGCTAGTTACTATGTCAATTACAGGAACAGCAAAAGCAATTTTAGTATTTAAAAAAGGTTTGAAAAAAAGTTTTATATAAATTACAATTTATCTAACAAATATCTATAAAAAATAATTCAAATTTACTTATATTTAATCAAATTTATTCAAACTTACTCAAATTTACAAGCAATAAAAAACCTTAAAAATAAAGGCTTTTTTTATTTTTGTCTTGACAATTGAATATGAATTCAACTATAATTATAACAGTTGAGAAATAATTCAACTAAAATAACGTATAATATTATAGGAGGTATTTTATGTCTAGAAATGAATTTTCTTGCGATTGTAATGTTATTCATCAAGAAGCAGTTGATGAAGTATTAAAAAAAATGCCTAATGAAGATAAGTTTAACAAATTAGCAGATCTCTTCAAACTAATAGGAGATACTACAAGATGTCGAATTCTTTTTGCTTTAGATCAAAAAGAAATGTGCGTTTGTGATTTAGCTAATGTTTTAAATATGACTAAGTCATCAATTTCTCATCAATTAGCTGTTTTAAGAAGAAGTAGTGTAGTAAAATGTCGTCGTAATGGTAAAGAAGTTTACTATACTTTAGATGATGAACATATTGTTAAATTATTTGAAATTGGATTAGAACATATTAATCATAAAAATTAAAAGTATAGAAAGAAGATTTAAAATGTCAAAATATAAATTTAAAATTAAAAATCTCGATTGTGCTAACTGTGCCAATGCTTTAGAAAGAGCTCTTCAAAAAATTGATATTATAGAAAATATTAGTATTAGTTTTATGACTCAAAAATTAACTTTTGAATGTCTTGAAGAGAACAAAGAACAAGCTCTTGAAAAAATAAGAAAAATAATAAAAAAAGAAGAACCTGATGTAACTATCGAGGAGGTTTAATCTATGAATTCCAAGATGAATAAACAATTAATTAGAATTATACTTTCATTATTCTTAGTTATTATCTCTTTTCTTATAAAATTTGATAATCAAATTTATAATAATGTTCTTTTTATAATTAGCTATCTTATTGTCGGGTATGATATTGTTTTAAAAGCGATAAGGAATATTATAAAGGGTAAAGTTTTTGATGAAAATTTCTTAATGACTATCGCTACTATTGGTGCTTTTTGTATCAAAGAATTTCCTGAAGCATGTGCTGTTATGTTATTCTATCAAGTTGGTGAGTTGTTTCAAGATTACGCAGTAGATAAATCTCGAAAATCCGTTTCTGCTCTTATGGACATTAGACCAGATTATGCAAATGTGTATCGTGATGATGAAATAGAAAGAGTAGATCCTGATGAAGTAAATATCGGGGAAATTATCTTAGTAAAACCAGGTGAAAAAATCCCCCTTGATGGAATAGTAGTTGAAGGAAAATCAATGCTAAATACTCAAGCTTTAACCGGGGAATCAGTTCCCCGAAGCATCAATGTAAATGACGAAGTACTAAGTGGCTGTATAAATAATGATAGCATTCTTAAAATAAGAGTGACTAGAGAATTTGGTGAATCAACAGTAAGTAAAATATTAGATTTGGTAGAAAATGCTAGCAGTCGAAAATCAAAATCTGAAAATTTCATAAGTAAATTCGCTAGATATTATACCCCAATTGTTGTTATACTAGCTTTTCTATTAGCAGTAATACCACCACTTATAATAAAAGAAACTTCCTTTAGTGAATGGTTATATAGAGCTCTTTCCTTTTTAGTTGTTTCATGTCCTTGTGCCTTAGTTATATCTATTCCATTATCCTTCTTTGGTGGAATAGGAGCTGCATCTAAGATAGGCGTTTTAATAAAAGGAAGCAATTATTTAGAAGCACTATCAGATACAGAAATAGTTGTCTGTGATAAAACAGGAACATTAACTGAAGGTATATTTAAGGTTCAAGAAATAGATGCTATAGGATACTCTGATAATGAATTATTAAAATATGCATCTTATGCCGAAAATTTTTCTAATCATCCGATATCCATATCATTAAAACAAGCATATGGCAAAGATATTAATGAAAAACTCGTTACTAAAATAGAAGAAATATCTGGAAAAGGAATTAAAGCCAAAGTAGATGGTAAAAATGTTTTAGCAGGTAACGAAAAACTAATGCGCGAATATAATATTAAATTTACTAAAAGTGAAAAAGTAGGAACTATTATCTATGTAGCTATAGACAATAAATTTTCCGGAACAATTTTGATATCTGATAAGATTAAAGAAGATGCTTACAAAACAGTAAAATTATTAAAAGATAATAATGTTAAAAAAATTATAATGTTAACCGGAGATCGTAAAAATATCAGTGAAGATGTTGCCAAAGAGCTTAATTTAGATGAATGCTATTCCGAATTACTTCCAACTGATAAAGTTACCTTGACTGAAAAGCTAATGACCCAAAAGTCACCAAAAGGCAAATTAGTATTTATAGGTGATGGAATTAATGATGCTCCAGTTCTAGCTTTAGCAGATATTGGTGTTGCTATGGGAGCTTTAGGCAGTGATGCTGCTGTTGAAGCCGCAGACATCGTTATTATGACCGATGAACCTTCTAAAGTAGCTAATTCCATCAAAATATCCAAAAAAACAATGCGTATTGTAAAACAAAATATTATCTTTGCTATTACTGTAAAAGTTGGTGTTTTAATACTAAGTGCTTTTGGTATAGCAACAATGTGGGCTGCTGTATTTGCTGATGTCGGCGTATCAGTTCTAGCAATAATAAATGCTTTAAGAATATTAAAAATCAAATAATTATAATTTATATAACTCTAGGTTTATTTCCTGTAAAATTTAACTTTTACATTATAAGATATTAGTGTGAAAGGAGAAAAAAAATGAATCAAGAAAAAATAGGAAAATTTATTGCCTTATGTCGTAAAGAAAAAAAGATGACTCAATCTGATTTAGCCGAAAAATTAGGTGTCACAGAAAAATCTATTAGTAATTGGGAAAATGGCCGTAACATGCCTGAATTATCTTTATTTAAACCATTATGTCAAGAACTCGATATATCATTAAATGATTTGATGAGTGGAGAAAGAGTAGTTGAAAAAGAATATCAAGAAAAATTAGAAGAGAATATAATCAATACCATCGATTATACTAATAAAAAGATTGAAAATCGTAATAATTTTATTGGTTTACTACTTATAATATTAGGTACTTTAATCTCTATAACAGCTGTTGCCATCTTTCCAAGTGAAAGTAGTTGGGGTTCTATATATTCTGTTTTTGGCGCAATAATTTCTTTAATTGGTGTAAGTAAATTCACTAAAAAATTATCATATCCCAAACGATTATTATGTAACTTTAGTTGTTTTTTAATATTTATAGCTATATTAATGACAATAGATTATCTTGGTGTCATAAACATTCATCAAGCACCACGATTTTCATTAATAAAAGTTACAGGTGAAAATACAATTTATTACGACACACCATTTTATGATGTTATTAGATGTAATGTCAATAAATATAATGAAACATATAAAGTAATTAAAAATCAAAAATATGATAAAGATAATATAAATAAATATTGTAAATAAATTAATAAAAAAATAGCAAGAATTATTTTTGAAGTTGTAAAATAAATGTAGATATGAAAAAACAGTCTACATTTTTTTGTTATAATAAAATTGAATGCATTAGAATATAATTTAAAATTAATTAATGAATGAAGTTTTAAATGGAAAATCATCAAAGAAGTGGCGAAGGAAAATGATATTTCGGGTGGAATGTTAAGAGGATGGATTATTAAATATTATAAGTTTGGTGAAAGTTCATTAGAAAATCAAAAGAAACTTGGTAATCCATTATGTAAATATCCTAATAAAATAAATCTAAATATATAAATAACTTAAAATTATATGCCATTCCCTTTTTTTATTTAAAGTATGTTATAATAATATCGTAATAAGAAAATCAGAAAGGTATATGATACAAAAATGAATAATGCATATCAAAAAGACATAAAAGAAATATACAAAGAATTCAGTACTACAAAAGATGGTATAGACTCTAAGAAAGTAAGAGAACTTCAAAAATTATATGGTAAGAATGAACTAGTAGAGAAAAATAAGAAAACTAAATTTCAAATATTTTTAGATCAATTTAAAAATATTATGATTATCCTCCTTCTAATAGTTGGTGTCTTATCATTAATATATTCTCTTTTTACAGGAGAAGATTTTTTAGAACCAATAGTAATTTTAGGTACATCCTTAATTAACTGCTTTATGGGTTTTTTACAAGAATCTAAAGCCGAAGATGCTATAGGTAAATTAAAAAAATATTCTGCCAATTATATTACAGTTAAACGTAATGGTAAATATAAAGATATAGATTCCAAAAACATAGTTGTTGGTGATTATTTAGTATTAGAAGCTGGTGATAAAATACCAGCCGATGCTCGTGTAATTGAAAGCTATTTTGGCAAAGTAGATGAATCAATATTAACAGGTGAAAGTTTAAGTGTCGATAAAGACGAAGAAACTATTACTGGTGAAGTACCAATTTCTGAAAGAAAAAATATGATTTATTCCGGAACCGTTCTAGTAGCCGGAAAAATAGAAGCTATTGTTGTTGCTACAGGTATGAATACTGAATTAGGGAAAATAGCATCAGTTATTGACACTAAAGAAGAACCAATAACACCTCTTCAAATGAAAGTTCAAAAAATAAGTCGTTTTATTACAATAGTAGCTTGTATTTTAGTTACATTTGTTTTAATTTTTAGTCTTATAAATGATTACGATATACTAAGTATTGTAATGCTATGTATTTCAATGATTGTCGCTAGTGTTCCAGAATGTTTACCAATTGCTATTACAGCTACTTTATCAATTGGTGTAAGCCAAATGGCTAAGAAAAAATCAATCGTTCGTAATTTAGCTGCCATTGAAACTCTTGGAGCAACTGAAGTGATATGTAGTGATAAAACAGGAACCCTAACAGAAAATAAAATGGAAGTTGCTAAAGTATTTGATGGTCAAAAAGAGATAGAATTAAATACCATATCTGAATATTCACGACTAATTGAAATAATTGATTATTGTAATACGGCTCTTGTAAATGATACAAATAAATATACTGGAGATGCAGTTGACGTTGCTTTAAAAGAATATTTACAAAATAATAATGTTCAAGCTCCTAAATATAAAAAAATAATCGAATTACCTTTCGATTCTGATCGTAAAATGATGAGTACAATATATAATACCGAAGATAAAAATATCTTATATGCCAAAGGAAGCTTTGAATCAATATTAGCTAAAAGTACTAAAGTATTAATAGATGGTAAAGTTACGAAATTGTCTCCTGAAAAAATAGAAGCTTTTAAAATGGCCGAATCTCTAATGTCAGAAAGTGCTCTTAAAGTATTAGCTTTTGCTTATAAAGAAATAAATAAAGATATTACCCAAGAAGATGAATATTTTAAAGAAGAAAAAGATTTAATTCTAGTTAGTTTAATTGGCTTAAAAGATCCAGTAAGAAAAAATATCAAAGAATCAATTCAAAGCTGTTTAAATGCCAATATTCGACCAATTATGCTTACAGGAGACAATCTTCCTACAGCTACTGCTATTGCTAAAGAAGTAGGTATTTGTCATTCTGATTCAGAATGTATAAATGCTACTGAATTAAATAATTTATCAGAAGAAGAATTAATTTCATATATCAAAAAATATTCTGTCTTCGCACGTGTAAGTCCTGAAAACAAATTACAAATTGTCAAAGCCATTCAAAAACTTGGTAAAGTTGTTGCTATGACTGGAGATGGAGTAAATGATGCTCCTGCTATTAAATTAGCTAACGTTGGTATTGGTATGGGTAAAAGCGGAACCGATGTCACAAAAGATGTCTCTGATATAATCTTACTAGATGATAGTTTTAACACGATTACTACCGCCATTTCTGAAGGACGTCGAATTTACGATAATGTCATAACTAATATTCTTTATAATTTATCTAGTAATTTTACTGAAATATGTATTATCTTATTTGGTATGTTAACTGGTAATACAATTATATCAGCTATTCATGTACTATATATTGACTTAGTAGCTGATACAATCCCTTCTATAACACTAGCTTTCGAAGGTGCAGCCAGCGATGTAATGAAAAGAAAACCAAATGGTTTAAATAAGCGTATATTTACTAAATTTTTTAGTGCTTTCTTAATAATATCAGTTATCTTAGAAACTTTAATAAGTTTATTTGTTTATTATTATTTTAGTGACTTAGGTTCAGAAGTAGCTCAAACACTAGCATTACTTAGTATTATAATTAATGAATTTGTCTTTGCATATAACTGTCGTTCTCTAAAAGAACAAATACATCATAAAGGAATATTTAGTAATAAATATTTAAATATCGGAATATCTTTCTTGATTATTATTCAATTACTAGTTTTCTTTACTCCAATTGGCAAGATATTTGGTTTAGTTGTTATTACTATTCCTCAACTATTATTTGTTGTTCTTGTAAATATCATATCATTTATTGCTATTGAACTATTAAAACCAGTTATAACTCGCTTATTTAAAGATATTTAAATGTAGTATAAAACTACATTTTTATTTTATATTATAATAATTATATATATGTTATAATCAAGAAAAGGAAGTATTATATGAAAAATAAAATAATTACTATTTGTGGAAGTCTTAAATTTCAAGAAGAAATTATTAAAACAGCTATAAAACTAGAATTAGAAGGATATACTGTTTTAATCCCTATAATTCCTATAACCAACAATTTATCTCTTACTTCAGAAGAGAAAACTATCTTAGGTCAAATTCATAAAGAACGTATAAAAATATCTGATGCTATCTATGTTGTTAATCTAAATAACTATATTGGTTCTTCTACTAAAAGCGAAATCGAATATGCTCAAAAACTTAATAAAGAAATAATTTACTATCAATAATAGAAAGGTTTAGTTATGCTATATAAAAGTTATTATAATTCTCCAATAGGTGAATTACTTCTGGTATCTAAAGATAACAATCTAATTGGTCTGTATCTTAAAAATCAAAAATATTATTTATCAAATATTAAAGATAATCTTCAGTTAAAAGATGATTTACCAATATTCAAAAAAACTAAAGATTGGTTAAATCGTTATTTTAATAATGAAAATCCATCTATAAGTGAGTTATCTTTATCTCCAATAGGTTCTCCTTTTGCTAAAGAAGTATGGCACTTATTATGTGATATCCCATATGGTAAAATAACTACCTATAAAGAACTTGCTATAAAAATAAAAGAAAAATTAAATAAACCTAATATGTCTGCTCAAGCAATAGGATATGCTGTTAGCCATAATCCTATTCTAATAATAATACCTTGTCATAGAGTAGTTGGAACTAGCGGGAATCTAACTGGCTATGCAGCAGGCATAGATAATAAAGAAAAATTATTAAGACATGAACAAGTTGATTTAACTAAGTTATTTAAACCTAAAGTTAAATAGAATATAATCCATTGCTATTTCCTATTTATAATGATATAATCTCATAGGAAAAATTATTTAGTATAAGAGGTTAAATTATGGAATATTTAGTAACATTTATTGAAGGAATTGCATCTTTTATCTCACCATGTATCTTACCTGTAATTCCTATATATATTTCTTATTTTGCTACTGATAGTAAAAGTACTAAAAAATCAATTATTAATTCACTAGGTTTTATAAGTGGTTTTAGTATCATCTTTATTTTATTAGGCGTTTTCGCTGGTACATTTGGTAAATTTATTCATCAATATTCTGATTATATGAATATTATCTTTGGTATTTTCCTAATTGTTATTGGTCTAAACTACCTTGGTTTAATATTTATAAAATTTTTAAATAGAAGTAAAGGAATATCAAAATTAGATAATAATCTTACTTTTATAACTTCTATTTTATTTGGTATTATCTTCTCGTTATCTTGGACTCCATGTGTAGGAGCTTTCTTGTCATCAGCTTTAATTCTTGCAAGTACAACTGGTAGTGTTTTAAAAGGAGCCTTCTTGCTATTATTGTACTCTTTAGGTTTAGCTATTCCTTTTTTAATAACAACCATTTTCTTAGAAAAATTAAAAACAACTTTTGACTTTATCAAAAAACATTATAATATAATAAATAAGATCTCAGGAAGTATTTTGTTACTATTTGGTTTATGGAATATAATAAAAGGTCTTATGGGATTATTTTAGTAGGAGGTAACTTATGAATAAAAAAGTAAAATTAATTATTGAAATAGCTGTCTTTGTAGTCCTTTTAGTTGTTATAGCATGTATTTATAATTTTAGCGATTCTAATAGAGAAGAGCTAGAAGCAGAGGCTGGTAATGTTGGTGTTGTTAAAATAACAGATGAAAACTTTAATCAAGAAGTAATTGAGTCTGATAAACCAGTTATCTTAGAATTTTCATCTAACTCATGTCCACCATGTGTTGCTATGTTAACCACTTTAATTGACATTGCTAAGAATAATAAAGAAATCAAAGTTGCCACCATCAATGTTGATGCTAAAGATAGTGCTGATACATTAGCAAGATATCCTGTTGATGGTACACCAACAATTATGATATTTGAAGATGGTCAAATAAAATCAACTCTTGTAGGAGCAGTTGATGAAACAACAATTATGAATGAACTTAAGTAGAGGTAATAAGCTTATGAAAAAAGTATATATTTTTATCTTATTAATCATGTTACTAACTTTAACAGGTTGTTCTAAATCACAAAAACTAACTTGTACAGCTACTGATGAAACAACAGAAATAAAAAAATATTCTACTTTAGATATTAAAATAAAAAATAATAGAGTTAAAGATATGAAATTTACAGTAGATACAATTTTTCCCGAATCATATCAAAATCAATTACAAACAATGGCTGATAGCATTAAAGCTAGTAAACCATACATGGATGTTATTTTAATAAAAAATGGAATTCGCTTAATAACTAATGATGATCCTGATAATAGTTTTATCGGTATTAAAATGGATCAAGAAATAACTTATAGTGAACTAAAAGAAGTTTTAGAACTTCAAGACTATACTTGTAAATAAGAATCATTTAAATATGATTCTTTTTATATTCTTATTAATTTATATGTTATTATATAATTAAGAAATATTAATAAAGGAGTATATATGAAAAAACTAAAAACAGGAATTATTTTAATAATTATAGGTAATATCTTATACTTATCATATCTTTATTTTACTGGCAATGAAACAAGTTCCTTTGGTGAATTTACCCAAGGATTAATACTAGGTTTATCAGTTGGTACAAATTTAATAGGTATAATTCTATCCCTTATTTATATAACTAAAGAGACAAAATAAAGTTATTTTTATTAGTAAACTATTAGTTTATAAAAATAAACTATCTTTCGATTGCCTTTCTTCCAAAATTCTTATTAAAATAAATATATAAAAGAAAGGACTGATAATATGAAAAAAACTATGGGGGAAATAATTAGTACTCTAAGAAAAAATAAAAATATGACTCAAAATGAATTAGCTCTTAAGATGAATGTTACAGATAAAGCAGTTAGTAAGTGGGAACGTAATATTTCTTGTCCTGATATTAACTCTCTCCCTAAATTAGCCGAAGTTCTTGATACTTCAGTTGAAGAACTTCTAAAAGCTGAAATAAAACAAGAAAACACTTCTCCTAATAAACTATTAAATCTTATTTTAATAGGAGTATCATTAGCTATGGGCATATGCCTAATTGTTACTACTATATTAGGTGAAACTAAAACTAATGATGCTTTCATTCTTATAGGCATAGGAATAACATCTCTTGCTTTATATTTACTAATAAACAAAGACAACAGGTAATTTAATTACTTGTTTTTTAATATTTATAATATATTGTTAATTTAAAAGACTTGTTTAAGATAGAATATTATACTTTAAAAAAATAAACTTCAATAATAATTCTCCATAAATTAAAATAAATTGTTATAATAAACTAAGTTAATGTTATGGAGGTTAGATAATGAAAAAAAATGAAATATATCAGTTCTTAAACAATCAAAATATAAAGTATGAGATAACTAATCATCAAGCTGTCTTTAATATTGAAGAAGTATCTAAAATAAAAGATTTATTTCCATACCAAAATCGAGGTGCTAAGAATCTCTTTGTTCGTGATGATAAAAAAAATAACTATTATTTAATAACATTAAAAGATGATAAGAAATTAGATTTAAAAGAATTTCAAAAACAAAATAATACACGTCGTTTAAGTTTTGCTAGTGAAAAAGATCTTTTAAAAAAATTGAATTTAACGCCAGGTTCAGTAACACCTCTTGGATTATTAAATGATCAAAATAAAGAAGTTATCTTTTATATAGATGAATATTTCTTAAGTGATAATCAAATAATAGGAGTTCATCCTAATGATAATACAGCAACTATCTGGCTTAATACAAATGATTTGATAAAAATAATCAAAAAAAATGGTAATAAAGTTAATCTTCTTTCAACTAAGGAAGATAGTTTAAAAAGATGTAAATGGTGTAATTTAAAAAATCAAATCTATGTTAAATATCATGATGAAGAGTGGGGGAAACCTAATTTTAATGATCATTACCTATTTGAAATGTTAATCCTTGAGTCATTTCAAGCCGGTTTATCATGGGAATGTGTTCTTAATAAAAGAGAAGCGTTTAAAAAAGCTTATGACAACTTTAATTTAGAAAAAATATGCCATTATGATGAATCCAAAAAGAATGAGCTATTAAATAATCAAGAACTTATTCGTAATCGTTTAAAAATTAATGCTAGTATTAGTAATGCTTTAATATTTAAAAAGATTATTCAAGAATATGGAAGCTTTTATAACTATTTAAAAACTTTTACTAATGATCAAATAATCTATGAAAGAGATAAAACAACATCTCCTTTATCAGACTCTATATCAGCAGATTTAAGAAAAAGAGGAATGAAGTTTGTTGGATCAACTATTATCTATTCCTATTTACAAGCTATTGGTATAATTAATTCTCATGAACCAAATTGCTTTTTATTTAAAGAAAATTAGTATATTTTAGTTAAAATTTTATAATTTATAAATACAAAAAATGTATTATAACAATCAGAAGGAGTATGAAAATGCAAATATCAAAAAAAATAAAAATTAATAATAATGATTATTATATAATTATTGATGTAGAATATAAAAAAGATCAAAACAATTTACCCAAATTATGCCTTAAAAATTATAAAGATGATTATTGGGATGGAGGAGACTGTTCCATTTTAATTGAAGAAGTAGAAAAAAATTATACATCAGAAAAGTCAAAACAATATGATCAACATATTGGTTTTATATCTGATATTTTATATATCTATGACAGAATACCTTTTATAAGTGGTATCAAAGATATTTATATTTCTAATAGTGATAATTTACCATATTCAGAAAGTTATATTTCTAAAAAAGAAATAGAAGCTTACATTCAAAAATTTAATGTGAAAATGAACTACAATCCTAATTTTAAATTATATAGTAAACAAACTTGGAAACTTTAATTGATTAATATATAAATAAAAAGCTTAATTAAATAGACTATTTTCTTTAATAGTTATTTTAGAACAATAAAAAATATTCTCTAGCCCATTTTATATTAAAACAAAACTACTAAATTCAAAAGATATTTGATATAATGTTATAGAAAATCTTATTTAGGAGGCTATTATGCAAGATTTAATAATAACAATCATGAATCAATTTGGTTATCTAGGAGTATTTTTACTAATTACTCTTGAAAATGTTTTTCCACCTATACCATCAGAAGTAATTCTCTTATTTGGTGGCTTTATGACCACTTATACTAAATTAAATATCATTATTATGATAATTGCTGCTACTTTAGGTTCGATCTTTGGGGCAATAATTCTATATTATATAGGTAAAATATTTAACAAAGAAAGATTAAAAAAAATTATTTCTGGTAAAATAGGTAAAGTATTACGTTTAAAGAATAGCGATATTGATAAAGCAGATGAATGGTTTGATAAAAAAGGACAAAAAACAGTTTTCATTTGTCGATTTATTCCAATTGTTCGTAGTTTAATCAGTATTCCAGCTGGAATGAGCGAAATGCCACTCGTAAAATTTTTAATTTATACTACTTTAGGTTCTCTAATTTGGAATACAGTTTTAATTATTATCGGTTCAATAGTTGGTGCTAACTGGGTAAGCATTTTAACAATTTTAGATACATATTCTAACATTGTACTAGTTTTATTAATTGTTGCTTTTGTTGCTTTTGTGTATTTATTCTATCGTAGCAAAATGAAAAAAAATAAAAGGAAAATTTAATAAAAATATAAAACATGTGTCAAAAACATATGTTTTTTATTTCAAAAAAAATAAGATATGTTAAAATAATGAATAGTTCTCGAAAAAACACAAAAATTTCACATATATAAAATAATATTGGAACGGGGAATAGGTGAAAATATGAAAAAGAAACAAATAATTTTATTAATCGTTTGTCTTACTTTAATTGGTTTAACAATAACTACAAATTACTTAACTATCAATCAAGCTAAAGAAAGAGTTATAAAAGAACAAGAAATTAAAGATAATGAAAAGGAGACTTCAACTACTAACATCATAATTGAAGAAATGCCAATAGAAGGTGAAGAAGGAGTAGTTGCTGGGGCATCTACCGAAGAAGAAAGTAATCAATATAATACGAAAGAATTAGCAATTATAATTAGTTCAACTATTATTTTAACACTTACTATTTTATATATGATTACAACTAAACTATGTCGTTATTCAATTAACACACAAATAAATTCTACTAAAAGATTAATCTATTATTGTAGTTTTCTAGTTATCGTTTGCTCTATAATTCCAGCTTCTCTTGTAATAGCTACTGACAAGAAAATATTAAACAGTTATGACACAAAGAGTATTGCTGATAAATCAATGGCTATAATCGAAATTGATCAAGATAAAAAAGTTTCCAATTTACGTGAAGTAAGTGATGAAGAAAATAAATCTGTTATTCAAGTTTCCAACATGGCAACATATGAAGCTGATAATATTGAATTAAATAAAAATAATGGTCAATCTACTGATTATGAAAGTAGTGAATTATATGGTTTAAATGCAGCTTTCATTGCTAAAGAAGGAAGTAGCATCATTTTATCTAATAGTAAATTGAATAGTGTTGTTGCATACTCTGCGGCTTTCTTTGCTACTGGTAACGGAACAAACGCTTCTTTAAATAATGTAGAATTAACAACTACTAAAGATAATTCGAATGGTTTAAATGCTTCTGATTCTGCTGAAATAAGTGCTCAAAATTTAACTATTACAACCAAAGGTCAATCTTCAAATACTATCAAAACTTTAGACACAAATAGCCTTATATCAATTACAGATTCTTCTTTAAAAGCAGAAGGTCAAAATAGCAGCTTAATGTATAGTAAAGGAAAAATAGAAGTAACTGATATTACAGGTGAAACTAATTCAACTATAGCTATTATTGAAGATCGCAATTCTTTAGCTCTTACAACTTCAACTCTCAAAACAAATGGTTCATTCGATAATCCTAAAGAGGAATATAATGCAGCTTTCTTAATTTATAGTCAAGAATCTCAAAATTCAAGCAGTACATATTCAAGTGCCAAACTTGATATTGTTGATTCTGTTATTGAAATTACTAAAGATTCACCTTGGTATGAAAAAACACCAATTTTCTATTTAACTAATACAGAAGCTAATATAAATATTACCAATACCGAATTAAATTATGGTAGCAATATTTTATTAAAAGCTGTATCTAGTACAGAATATGGAGATGTTGGTGATAACGGAGCTGATGTTACATTTACTGCTACAGACCAAGAATTAACAGGCGATATAATAGTTGATTCAAATAGTAAAGTTCGTTTGAACTTAAATAATAGCACATACGAAGGACAAATAAATGCTGATAATTTATCGGCTAATGTTGATGTAACCTTTGATTATGATTCAAGATGGAACTTAACTGGTGATTCATATATCAATATTTTACAAATAACTAAAACAGATTACCTAAGACGAAATGTTCGTAAATACATAAGATCAAATGGTTATAACGTTTATTATAATTCTGCTAATAATGAATGGCTAGAAGGTCGTACTTATAATTTAGTAGGTGGCGGCAAATTAATTCCGTTAGAAAGCTAGTATAACTAGCTTTTTTTCTGCTATAATATTAGCAGAAAAGAGTGATTATATGAACGAACTAAAAACTAAATATGCTAATATTATTTTAAATTCATGTCTAAAATTAAAAGCAAATCAGCCTTTATTTATAAGTGCCAATAGTTTGGTTTCTGATTTTGTAAGAATTGTTGCTGAAGAAGCTTATAAGATAGGAGTAAAAGAAATTTATTTTGATATAACAGATCCATATTTAAAGCATGATGCTTTAAAAAATCTTTCACAATCCCAATTGCAAAATATGCAATATTGGCATAAAGAAAAATGGAATGAATATGCCAAGAAAGGTGCAGCATTCCTAATGTTAGCATCTGAGATGCCAGGATTGATGAGAGATATCCCTGTTACAAAAATAAATGAAATGACTACTTATAGTTTAAAAACTCGTTCTGAATTTGATGATTTACGAAATCAGTCTAAAGTTCCATGGTGTATTGCAGCAGTTCCAACTTTAGAATGGGCCAAGCTTATTTTCCCCCAATCATCTAATCCATTAAATGACTTATGGAATAAAATTTTTGAGATTTGCTTAATAAACAAATCAAATCCTGTAAAATTATGGGATTCAAAGATTGAAAAACTTAATAATCGTTGTCAAAAATTAAATAATTATCAATTTAAAAAATTACATTATCAAAATTCTTTAGGAACTGATTTTTATATATCATTACCTAAAAATCACCTCTGGGCCTCAGGTCGTGAATTACTTCAAAATGGCGAATCTATCCTCGTTAATTTTCCTACTGAAGAAGTGTTTACTTCTCCAACATCTAATTCTGCTGAAGGCATCGTTTATAGTAGTAAACCATTAGCATATCAAGATAATATTATTGATGAATTCTGGTTTCAATTTAAAGAAGGAAAAGTAATATCGTATGGTGCTAAAGTAGGTGAAGAAAATTTAAAAGAACTTCTAAATAGTTGTCCAAATATTAATCGTCTTGGTGAAATTGCTTTAGTTGAAAACGATTCGCCAATTTCCAATTCTCAACTTATTTTCTATGAAACATTATTTGACGAAAATGCCTCATGCCATTTAGCTCTTGGAGATTCATTCAGTGAATGTTTAGCTGGCGGTCTAAAAATGACCAAAGAAGAACTAGCTCAAAATAATCTCAATTCCTGCCTTAATCATGTTGATTTTATGATTGGAACTAATGATTTGAAAATAACTGGAATAACTAATGATAATCAAAAAATAATTATCTTCAATAATGGTAACTTTACTGAAGAATTTAAATAATATGTCAAACCATAGTTAATTAACATTAAAATTATTCATCATTTTTTAACAAATTGACTATTTAAAAAATATAAAGTACAATATAAACATACAAAGGAGAAATTGTATGAAAAATAAAAGACATAAATTACGTCTTAGAAAACAAGTATTGATTACATTGCCTATTTTGCTACTACTTTTAATAGCATCATTAGGGTTTATGATAAATAAAAATAAGAAGTTTGCTACTGAAGTTTCACCTAATAATCAGAAATCATCAAAACAAATAGAGGAATCTTCATGGAAATTATCTGATATTTCTTATATTCAAGATTTTAGTGATATGGTTAACGAACGTCAAAAAGATAATACAATAATTTATTATGCTAGTAATTTTAAACTTAATATTGAAAGAACTTTAGAAATTGCTCATAATCTAACTAACGATTTTACTGACGAGCAATATTTAAAAACCCATATCATTGCACCATCAAAACTTGCCAAAACAATTAAACCATTTAAATCATTTGAAGCAGGAGTTGTTTACTTTGTTAGAGATTTATATCGTTATCCTGAAAGATATGGGTCTTCAATTAGTGAAATAAGATTAGATGAAACGCCAACCATTACTAGAAATATTATTGATGGTAAAATATATATGGATAATGGTTTAACTTTTGAACAATATTTAGGAAAAATATGTGACTTATATGATTTAGATAAAAGTATTGTCTTAGCAATTGTTCATGAAGAAACAGGTGTTATGACTAGTGCTTTATTCAACTATAGTAATAATATCGGAGGTTTAAGAGGAATTGGTGGTTGGATGAAATTTACAACTCTTGAAGCTGGAATCATCGCTCACGTAATTTCCATAAAATACTTTGTTGATAATTATAATATAGATTTATCAAGTCCTAATGCCGTTGCTAAACTTTCAGGTGTATATGTTAAAGGAAATGTCAATTCATATTCTGAATCATGGACAAACAAAGTAAATCACTTTCGAGAAAATATAAATAAACAAGATTTATTTACTTATAAACAGTAAATAAATTTTTTTTGTATTTTTTTATTGCTTTTTTCGTCAAAAAAAAGTACAATAGAACCTACATTTATTGACTTTCCATGTCATTAAGTATATAATTAAATATATTATTGTCTTATAAAAAAAGAAGATGGTGATTCTTTGGAACAATATTTTACAAATAACCCTGACCTAAAAAGCGAACTACGTACTATTATCTACAAAAATAAAACCCAAACTTTAACCTTTTATAGCGATAACGGTGTTTTTTCTAAAGACAAATTAGATTTTGGTAGCACTTTGCTTTTAGAAACGGTTTTAAAAAATGTTAATACTGAAAATTTAAATATATTAGATGTTGGCTGTGGTTATGGCTTTCTAGGTATATCACTAGCTAAATTTTTAAATGCACATGTTACAATGTGCGATATTAATAAAAGAGCTCTCCACTTAGCAAAACGGAATTGCGAAAAGAACAACGTAAAAAGTTTATGCGAAGTGTTAGAAAGTAATATTTATGAAAATATTACTAATATATATGATTTAATTATAACGAATCCCCCAATCAGAGCAGGGAAAGAAGTAGTTTACGGCATCTTAGATGGAGCAAGAGACTATCTTAAAGAGGATGGTGAGCTCTGGATGGTTATAAGAAAAAATCAAGGAGCTAAAAGTACTATTGAACACTTAAAAAATAATTATGAATGTGAAATAGTTACAAAAAGCAAAGGCTTTTATATTATTAAAGCCAAAAAACATTGACAACAAACTTTACATCACTTAAAATTATAAATTGGTGACGTATTGTTTTTTCGTCAAAAAAAGCAATAAAAAATTAGGTATAGGGGTGAAACATAATGGCTAAAATGGCAAAATTTGGCGACCATAGAGAAAGAAAAACATTCTCTAGAATAAAGAACACCTTAGAATTAACAGACTTATTAGAAATTCAAAAGAAATCTTATCAAAGATTTCTAGAAGAAGGAATCAAGGAAGTATTTGAAGATCTATTTCCTGTAGAAAGTTTCACTGGTAATATCTCCCTTGAACTTGGTGATTATTATTTTGAATCTCCAAGATACACAGTAAAAGAAGCAAAAGAACGTATGGTAAACTATGCTGCACCATTAAAAGTTCAAGCTCGTGTATTTATTCATGAAACAGGAGAAGTAAAAGAACAAGAAATCTTCCTAGGTGATTTACCATTAATGACAGATGCTGGTACCTTTATTATTAATGGTGCTGAACGTGTTATCGTTTCTCAATTAGTAAGAAGTCCATCTGTTTATTACAAAAAAGAAATCGATAAAAATGGTAGAAAGATTATTTCTGGTGAAATAATCCCTAACAAAGGTACATGGTTAGAATATGAACTAGATGCACGTGATATCTTCTATGTACGTATCGATCGTACTCGTAAAGTAGTTATAACAGCTTTTTTAAGAGCTCTAGGCCTATCTACTAATGAAGAAATATTAGAAGTGTTTGGTGAAGACAAATATCTTATTAACACTTTAGAAAAAGATAGTACTAAGAATTCAGATGAAGCGTTAATTGAAATTTACGAAAAATTAAGACCAGGAGAACCAGCAACACTAGATTCTGCGAAGAACCAATTAATTACAAGATTCTTTGATAAATTCCGCTATGATTTACAAAAAGTAGGACGCTATAAATTTAATAAAAAATTAAATGTTTTAGATCGTTTACTAGGACAAAAAATAGCTGAAGATATTAAAGATGGCAAAGAAGTTATTGTTCCAAACGGAACAGTTATAACCAAAGAAATTTTAGAAAAAATTCGTCCATTATTCCAAAATGGTTATGGTGTTAAAGAAGTAACTATTAATGAAGAATTAGATGAATACAATAAAATTCAAGAAGTTAAAGTATATGATAAAGATGATGAAACAATTATTCACAAAATAATTGGTAATGATCAAACAATAGATTCTCGTCGTTTAACTATCTCTGATATATATGCTTCAGTATCATATTATTTAAACCTTCAATATGGTATTGGAAATGACGATGAAATCGACCATTTAGGTAATAGACGTGTTCGTCAAGTAGGAGAATTAATTCAAACACAATTCCGTGTTGGTATGTCTCGTATGGAAAGAGTTATTCGTGAACGAATGACTACTCAAGAAATCGACACTGTAACTCCTAAAACCTTAATTAATATTCGTCCAGTTACAGCATGCTTAAAAGAATTCTTTGGTAGTTCTCAATTATCAAAGTTCATGGACCAAATAAATCCTATTGCTGAATTAACTGATAAAAGACGTCTTTCATGTTTAGGACCTGGAGGACTTTCAAGAGAAAGAGCAGGAATGGAAGTTCGTGATGTTAATCCAAGTCACTATGGTAGAATTTGTCCTATTGAATCACCAGAAGGTCAAAATATCGGACTTATTACATCCCTAGCATCATATGCTAAAATTAATGAATATGGTTTCATTATGACTCCATATCGTAAAGTTGTTGATACAAAGTTAACTAATGAAATAGTTTATTTAACAGCCGACGAAGAAGCAGACTACTATATTTCTCAAGCAACATTAGATATCGATGATGATAACAAGATTGTTGATGATAAAGTAATTGCTCGTTTAAACGGCGATACAGTTATGATTCCAAAAGAAAAAGTTAATTTCGTTGATGTTGCTCCAAACCAAATTGTTTCTATAACAACAAGTTGTATTCCTTTCCTAGAACACGATGATGCAACACGTGCTCTAATGGGTGCCAACATGCAACGTCAAGCAGTTCCATTATTAACAACAGAGGCTCCTATAGTTGGTACAGGTATGGAATATATTGCTGCTCGTGATTCTGGTTCAACTATTGTTGCTAAAGCTGATGGCGTTATTGAATATGCTGATGGTAAAAAAATAATTGCTAAAACTGTTAATGGAGAAGATATATATTATTTAGCAAATTTTGAAAGAAGTAATGATGCTTCTAATATAAATCATCATCCTTTAGTAAAGAAAGGCGATAAAATCCATAAAGGTGAAGTTATTGCTGATGGACCATCAACAGATAAAGGAGAACTAGCTTTAGGTAAAAATATGACAATTGCCTTTATGACATGTAACGGCTACAACTATGAAGATGCTGTTGTATTAAACGAAAGATTAGTTAAAGAAGATGTTTATACTTCATTACATATTGAACATTATGACATTGATTGTCGTGACACTAAATTAGGCCCAGAAGAAATAACAAGAGATATTCCAAATGTTGGTGAAGAAGCTCGTAAAAATCTTGATGCTAATGGTATTGTTCGTATTGGTACTGAAGTAAAAGATGGCGATATTCTTGTTGGTAAAGTTACCCCAAAAGGTGTTCAAGAATTAACAAGTGAAGAAAAATTACTACATGCTATCTTTGGTGAAAAAACACGTGAAGTTCGTGATACAAGTCTTCGTGTTGATCATGGAGCTGGCGGAATTGTTCACGATGTTAAAATTTATACAAAAGAAAATTCTGACGAACTAGCTGCTGGTGTTTCAAAAGTAGTTCGTGTCTATATAATTCAAAAAAGAAAAATCCAAGTTGGAGATAAAATGTCAGGACGTCATGGTAACAAAGGTGTTATATCACTTATCTTACCAGAAGAAGATATGCCATATTTACCAGATGGTCGTCCAGTTGATATTGTTCTTAATCCACAAGGTGTTCCATCTCGTATGAATATCGGTCAAATCCTTGAATTACATTTAGGAATGGCTGGTAAAAAATTAGGTCTACATTATGCGACTCCAGTATTCGATGGTGCAACCATGGATGATATTAGCGCTGAATTAAAAGCAGCTGGCATTGACCCTGATGGAAAGACAGTTCTTTACAATGGACGTACTGGTGAACCTTTTGAAAATCGTGTATCAGTTGGTGTAATGTACATGATTAAACTACATCACATGGTTGATGATAAATTACATGCTCGTTCAACTGGTCCATACTCAATGGTTACACAACAACCTTTAGGTGGTAAAGCCCAATTCGGTGGTCAAAGATTTGGTGAAATGGAAGTTTGGGCATTATATGCTTACGGTGCAGCACATGTTCTACAAGAAATGATGACTGTTAAATCTGATGACGTTGTCGGCCGTGTTAAAGTATATGAAGCAATGGTTAAAGGTAAGACTTTAAGCCAAGCTGGTATGCCAGAAAGTTTCCGTGTATTATTAAAAGAATTCCAAGCTCTTGGTCTAGATATCCAAGTTCTTAACGATAAAGATGAATTATGCGATATTCAAGAATTAGAGCATGAAGACGAAGATGAAGCTATTTCTATTAACGAAATAGGTAAAGAAATAATCGATAACGAACCTCTTGAAGAACCATCTGATCCAGAAAATCTAGAAGAAGATATTGATGAAGAAGATGAATTTGAAGAGAGTTTAGATGATATTGATTATCCAGGTGAAGAAGAGGAAGGTGAAGAACTATGATAGATGCTAACAGCTTTAAAGGTATCAAAATAGGAATTGCATCTCCTGAAAAAATCAGAAGTTGGTCTTATGGCGAAGTAAAAAAACCAGAAACAATCAATTATCGTACTCTTAAACCAGAACGTGATGGATTATTCTGTGAAAGAATTTTCGGACCATCTAAAGACTATGAATGTTCTTGTGGTAAATACAAGAGATTAAGATATAAAAATGTTATATGTGATAGATGTGGAGTAGAAGTTACTAGTTCTAAAGTAAGACGTGAACGTATGGGACATATAGAACTAGCTTCTCCTTGCTCTCATATTTGGTTTTTCAAAGGTGTACCATCAAAAATGGGTCTTGTTCTAGATATGTCTCCAAGAGATCTAGAAGAAGTTTTATACTTTGTAAGTTACGTTGTTATCGACCCAGGACAAGCACCTTTAGAGAAAAAACAAACCTTATCTGATAAAGAATACCGTGCATATTATGAAAAATATGGTAATACATTCAAAGTTGGTATGGGTGCTGAAGCAATTCAAGAACTACTAAAAGAAGTCGATGTATCTAAAGAAGTAGCCGACTTAAGAAAAGAACTTGAAAATACAACAGGTCAAAAACGTATTCGTTTAGTTAAACGTCTTGATTGTTTAGTTGCCTTCGAAGAGTCTGGAAATAAACCAGAATGGATGATTCTTGAAGCATTACCAGTAATTCCACCAGATATTAGACCAATGATTCAACTTGATGGTGGTCGTTTTGCAACATCTGATTTAAATGATTTATATCGTCGTATTATTAATCGTAATAATCGTTTGAAAAAATTATTAGAATTAGGTGCTCCAACTATAATTGTTCAAAATGAAAAGCGTATGCTTCAAGAAGCTGTTGATTCACTATTTGACAATGGCCGCCGTGGACGTAGTATTACTGCTGCTGGAAATCGTCCATTAAAATCTTTATCAAGTATGTTAAAAGGTAAACAAGGTCGCTTCCGTCAAAACTTACTAGGAAAACGTGTTGATTACTCTGGTCGTTCAGTTATCTGTGTTGGACCGAATTTAAAAATGTATCAATGTGGTATTCCAAAAGAAATGGCTCTAGAACTATTTAAACCACATGTAATACATGGCTTAGTTGAAAGAGGATTGGCTCATAATATTAAGGGTGCTAAAAAACTAATTGAAAGTCGTGACGAATGTGTATGGGATGTTGTAGAAGATTGTATAACTGAACATCCAGTACTATTAAACCGTGCCCCAACATTACATAGACTTGGTATTCAAGCATTCGAACCAAAATTAGTAGGTGGTAAGGCAATTCGTCTACACCCATTAGTATGTACAGGATTTAACGCTGACTTCGATGGTGACCAAATGGCTGTCCATGTTCCTTTGTCTGAAGAAGCAAAAGCTGAAGCTCGTTTATTAATGCTAGGAGCTCAAAATATTCTAGATCCAAAATCAGGTAAACCAATTGTTACACCATCACAAGATATGGTATTAGGTAACTATTATTTGTCAATTGAAGAACCTGGTGAAGAAAACGAAGGTAAAGTTTATAAAAACTCTAATGAAGCAATAATGGCTTACGAAAGAAAAGAAATAACTTTACATACAAGAATTGTTATTCCTGTTAAATCATTTAAATATAAATTATTTACAGATGATCAAAGAGATAAATATCTTGTTACAACAGCTGGTAAATTGATTTTCAATGAAATTCTACCTGATTCATTCCCTTATATAAATGAAGCAAGTAAAGAAAATATTGAAAACATAACACCAAGTAAGTTCTTCTTAAGCATGGGAACTAATCTTAAAGAAGCAATTGCTGAAATGAAACCAGTAGATCCATTTATTAAAAAGAACTTATCACAAATAATTGCTCAAATATTTAAGCGTTATAAAACTACAGAAACATCTGCTGTTCTAGATGCTATGAAAGATTTGGGCTTTAAATACTCAACAATAGCTGGTATAACAGTATCTGCTTTTGATATTCAAGAAGCTAAAGATAAAAACGAGAAAATAGAGGCTGCTCAAGAAAAAGTAGATAAAATTAATAAACAATTCCAAAGAGGTTTAATAACTGAAGAAGAAAGATTTAATAATGTTATCCAAGTATGGAATGATACTAAAGATGACGTTGAAGCTGAATTAAAGGGTATTAGTAGTGGCGACCACAAGAATCCAATCTTTATGATGATGAATTCTGGAGCACGTGGTAATGCTGGTAACTTTACTCAATTAGCTGGTATGCGTGGTTTAATGGCTAAACCAAACGGACAACCAGTAGAAATTCCAATAAAATCTAACTTTATTGAAGGACTAAATGTATCTGAATTCTTCTTAAGTACACACGGAGCTCGTAAAGGATCTGCCGATACAGCTTTACGTACTGCCGATTCAGGATACATGACACGTCGTTTAGTTGATGTTGCCCAAGATATTATTGTTAAAGAAGAAGATTGTGGTGCGATATCAGGCATTGTTGTAGAAGACTTTATCGATGAAAAGAGTGGTACAGTTATCGAATCACTTGAAGATCGTATTGTTGGTCGTTTTACAGCAACTAAAGTTATAAACCCTGAAACTAAAGAAGTTATTGTAGATCGTAACGAAATGATTAACGAAAACCTAGCTAAGAAAATTGTTAAAGCTGGAATTAAGAAAGTTGAAATACGTAGTGCTCTAACATGTAAGAGTCAATATGGTGTATGTCAAAAATGTTATGGACGTAACTTAGCAACTGGTAACTTAGTTGAAACTGGTGAAGCTGTAGGTGTTATGGCTGCTCAATCAATTGGTGAACCAGGTACTCAGCTTACAATGCGTACATTCCACTCTGGTGGTGTTGCCCATGGTGGAGACGCCGATATTACTCAAGGTCTTCCACGTGTTGAAGAACTATTCGAAGCACGTAATCCAAAAGCTAAAGCAACAATATCTGAAATAACTGGTAAAGTTGTAAGTATTGAAGCTGCTAATGGTAAACACAAGATTGTTGTTGAAAACGATGTTGAATCTCGTGAACATACAACTCTATATAACTCAAAATTACGTGTTGAAGTAGGCCAAGAGGTTGTAGCTGGAGAACAACTAACAGAAGGATCAGTTAGTCCAAAAGAATTATTAGCTGTAACTGACCCTATAACTGCTGAAAGTTATATCCTAAAAGAAATTCAAAAAGTTTATAAATCACAAGGTGTTGATATCTCAGATAAACATATCGAAGTTATCGTTCGTCGTATGATTTCTAAGATGAAAATTATCGATGGTGGAGATACGGGTTTAGTTGAAGGATTAACTGTATCTATTCATGATTTCAACGCTGCAAATAAACCTGTAATTCTAAATGGTGGTGTTCCTGCAACAGGTCGTCCAATAATGTTAGGTATTACTAAGAGTTCATTAGAAACTGACTCATGGCTATCAGCAGCATCATTCCAAGAAACTACAAGAGTTCTTACTGAAGCTGCAATTCGTGGTAAAATAGATGACTTACGTGGTCTAAAAGAAAATGTTATTATCGGTAAGTTAATACCTGCCGGTACTGGAGCTAAACAATATAGTAATATTGAAATGATTCTTGAAAAAGAATTTATGAGTGATGAACCTAGCGAATTCTTAGAAGAACAACTTATTGATGACAACGAAATAAAAGAAGAAGCTGCAAATTTAGAAAAGACTAATGAAACTCCAATAGTAGAGTCTGTTGAAAGTGATTTAGTTGAACAATTAAGTTAATAAAAAAAGAATGATTTTTCATTCTTTTTTTTATTCATTTAAGCAAATATATTGTCACTAGTATAACAAAATGCTAAAATAATAATGAGGGATGTATATGGAGAGTAGTAAAAAACAAAAAGCCATAATTCAAGCTCATGCTAGTCTTAAAATTGATCGTATTTATTTAAAACCAAGTTTTATATTTACATATGTTCAAAATCAAACAACACCCTCTAAAACAGAGGGACCAAAATTGACACTGAAAAGAGGAACTAATAATGGCATTAACACCTGAAAAATTACAAGAAGTTGACGAGGCTTGGAATTCATATTTTTATCCAGGAACCCAAACTCTAAAAAATAAATATAACATCACCGACTATGATGAATTAAAAGAAAAAGAAGCTGAAATATCATTTGAAAAGTTAGTTGAACTATATGACAATCCTATTGTTGGAGATTTTGATGCAGAGCATTTAAGAAATATTCACAAATATATTTTTGGAGATTTATATGAATGGGCTGGAGAATATCGCTATGTCGATATGCGAAAACAAACTGATTTTACTAAATGGGAAAATATACCAGAATACTTAAATGGCGAATTAAAATTAATGCACGAGGAAATAAAAAATGTTACCGATAAACGTTCCTTAGCTATATTTTTATCAACTTATTATATTCAATTAATGGCCATTCATCCTTTTCGTGAGGGCAATGGTCGAAGCAGTCGTGAATTTTTACGCGAATTAGTTGAAACAAAGACCAAAGAAATGCCATGTGGACCATTAGAACTTGATTGGACAAAATTTAATGGTGACGTCGTTTTAGATAATATTCAATTAGCTCTAGTATTCCGTAGTGCCATTGATAATGAATTTTTTAACGCTCTTGTTCCAATTGAACTTGAAGATAATTTAGAAAGTGCAAAAAAAATGTGAACTTATATTTCACATTTTTTATATGATATTTTGTGCTTTAATATTTAAATATAATTTACGATAATTAAGAGAGATTTCATTAATATCATCTTCTGTAGCAGGAGTATATTCCTGACCAAACGATTTATATATTTTATAAGCCTTAGTGTATAAAGATAAAGCCAATAAAGCGGTTGGCAAATCAATAACTTTTGGAACTAATAAATCAATATCAACAACAATATTTCCATCATATATTGGAATAGCATAAGACGCTTTTTTTTCAATTTCAATATCGGTATCAATATACTTTATTTTCTTTTTTATATAATCCCAAAAATCATTTTCATAACCTAGAAAATTTTTTAAACTATCTTCATTTTCACATAGAGCAACAACTTCTTCTGCATATCCTATATCTTGAGTTAGAGTAGGAAAATTCTTTTTTCTTCTTAATCCACGCCTTTCATCATTCATTTCACAAGCTTCTTCAATATCGTCCATTACTTGGTAATAATATTCTACTGTTTTATCATTAGTTTCATCTAATAAACCAATAACTAACAATGCAGAATAAGAATCTATTTCATCAACATTTCTAAGAATATAATTTAAAAGTTTTCTTTCTGTTTTTAAAATATCAAACATTTCTTTTATTATTCTTAAATTATCCTTCGTAATTTGACTTTTTCTTCCAAAGGCTATTAACGATTTAATATAATTAGATAGACTATATAATGTAATTAAATACATTTGCTCTAGTGAACCATTTTTCATATCTTTTATATCACTTAATAAATCCTCAAAATCTTGTCTTTCTTTTTCTGTTCTAATTTTCATATAAATTCTCCTAGACTTTTATTATAAGTCTTTTTATAAAAAAAGCAATAAAAAAAGTCCTTATCGGACTTAATATGTTCAATGGTGGAGGATGTGGGATTCGAACCCGCGACCCCCTGCGTGCAAGGCAGGTGCTCTAGCCAGCTGAGCTAATCCCCCAAGAACATATCCATAATATCATATAATTATGGAGCATGCAAGCTTTTTTTTAAAAAATACGTATTATTTGTTCAAAATAAACAAAAAAAGTCTCACTTAAGAAAATTTTTCTTTTATTAACATCAATTTTCTTAACTTTTCCCACTTTACGATACAACTTTCCATCTTTATAATAAAGCAATGAAATAGTATCTTGTAACTCCCAAGCTCTAATTAATTTGTTTTCAATCTCCTTTAATTGATCATCTGATAAAATAGGCATTTCAATTTTATTTTTATCTTTCATTACTTTATCAACTAAATATTTACCAGGAATGACAGCACTAAAAGGCTGCCATTTTACCAAATTTCTTTTATTCATTATGCACTATGTCCCCCAATTTTCTTATTACGTTCCATAATTGTTGAATCTTCAAGTAATGCCGACGCTCTTAATAAACTATTCTTTCCAAACTTTTCTGTAATATTATCAATAACTTTATTTTTTTCATTTTCTTTATTTATTATCTCTAAATCATCAAAAAGACTTAATTGAATACTACTTTTATTGACTAATCGTCCTAAACTAACACCAACTTTTCTAATTGGACTCCCATTATAATAACGATTAAACAATATATTACAAACATCTAAAATAGTTTTATTTTCATCAGTAGGAATATCTAACTTCATAACATGATAAAAACCACCACCAATATTTTTTGAATATCCAATTGCTAATCCAATAACATAAGCTTGTTTATTATTTTTACGAAGTCTTTTACTAACAACATCTACCATTTCTTTTATAATTATTTCTATATTATTTCGATTATAATCTTTAAATAAGACCTGACTATTCGAATAAGACTTATCTAACGGTTTATAGTTATTCATATCCTTAATAGATGAAAAATCAATTCCATTTGCATGTTCCCACAATTCGCGTCCCATAACTCCAAATTTATCAATCAATTTATTTTTATCATATAAAGCCAAATCACCTATAGATAAGATTCCTAAAGAATTTAACTTCTTTTCCATTCGTGGTCCAATTCCCCACATTTTAGAAAGTGGAGTAATAGACCATAATTTATTTTTTACATCACTATAATCCCATTTCGCAATACCATTTTTTTCTAATTTTGCTTCAACATCCATTGCTACTTTAGCTAGTAAAATATTTGGTCCAATTCCACATGTTGCAGTTAATCCCGTTCTTTTAGTAATTTCCTTTAATATTTCATTTGCTAATTCGTAATCTGTCTTCTTATATAGTTTTAAATAATCAGTAACATCTAAAAAACATTCGTCAATCGAATAAACAAATAAATCTTCTTTTGCAACATAATCTAAATAAACACTAATAACTTTTTCACTAAATTTAATATAAGAATTCATTCTTGGTTGCACGATAATATATCTAATACTATTAGGTATTTCATAAAGTCTTCCTCTTGATTTTACGCCTTGCTTTTTTAAATAGGGTGTAACTGCTAAAGTTATAGCCCCTTTACCTTGATTAGGATTAGCAACTACTAAAGGAACCTTAAAAGGATCGATACCTCTCATAACACATTCACAAGATGCAAAAAAACTTTTTAAATCAATACTAAGAATATGTTTTTCTTTTTTTATTAATTTTTCCATATTTATCACACCGAACATTTGTTTTAAATAATTATATCTTATTAAATTATTTTTTTCAATGTAAATAAATACCAAAAAAACTTTTATTTAATTATCTTTAAAAAAACATTTATCTTTGATATGATATAAAAGGTGATAAAATGAAAAAAAGATTAGTTATAATTTTAATGATTTTATTCCTTATAACAGGATGTAATAAAGAGGAGGATAATAAAGTGCAAGATAACTTAAAACAAGATTTAACTATCATTGCCAAAAATGATGATGGAACAATTAAAGAAGGAACTTTAGAAGGATATACCTTTACTGAAACGGATTCTGAGACTGATCGTATTAAAATTGAAATGACCGACGGACGTATAATTCTAGCTGTTCTTTCTAACAAAGATACACCTATAACAATTGCCAATTTTAAAAAATTAGTATCTGAAAAATATTACGATGGTTTAATTTTTCATCGTGTCATAAAAGATTTTATGATTCAAACAGGCGATCCAACTGGAACTGGTATGGGCGGATCAGAAGAAACTATCAAAGGAGAATTCAGTCAAAATGGTGTTGAAAATAATTTGTCTCACACTAAAGGAGTTCTATCTATGGCTCGTAGAGGCGGAAACCCTGAAACTGCCGAAACAATGAATTCTGCTTCTAGTCAGTTCTTTATTGTTCAAGCTGACTCTACATATTTAGATGGTCAATATGCTTCTTTTGGTCGTGTCTTTGCTGGCTTGGATGCTGTCGATGATATTGCAGCAGTCGAAACAGATTCTAATGATAAACCAATTACCGAACAAAAAATTAAAACTATTCGTTTTATTGAAATAAAACAAGATGATAAATAAAAATAAAAAGATTTATAAAAATCTTTTTTTTATCTCTAAAAGATGTTAAAATATAATAGAAGTATAGGTGATAAAGATGGAAGAAAAGAAAAAGAAAAAAACACAAGTAACTAAAACCGAAAAGAAAAAAGAAAATACTGGCGTAAAACGCCAAAACAATACATCTAAAAAAACTAACCAAAAACCAACTTCTAAAAACAATTCTAAACAAAGTAAAAAATCAACTCCTAAAAAAGAAATAAAAAAGAATTCTAGCTCTAAAGTAACCACTACTAAAAAATCTTCATCTAAAGAAGTTAAACAACTTCCTAAGAAAGAAGTTAAAACGCTTCCAAAAGAAGAGACTCAAGAGAATTTAGAAAAAACAATTATCTTTGATGGTAATCAAAGTAAAAATATTTTAGAAGTAGTTGATAAATTAGAAGAAGAAAATATTGTTTTAGATGATAAAGTTATCAAAAGAAGTAAAACTAATAAAATAATAATTTTTATTCTGGTTCTTTTGATTGCTATTGTAATTTGTGCAACTATCGGTTATTTAGTTAGTGAATATGCCAAATCAGAAGAAAATAATCAAACTATAAATAGCAATGTTTATAAGAAAGTTAATTCTAATTATAAAAACATTAACGAAATTGAAGAAGATTCTGAGCAATCATCAATAGTAACTCCAACTGAATACGATAATATAGAAGATATAACTTTAGCAGATTTTGAAAAAAAAGCTTATAATAAAGAAGATATGACAATCTTTATTTCTAGTACAACTTGTTATCATAGTATTACTTTTGAATCTATTGTTGATAAAGTTTATGGCTCTCTAAATAAAAAAATTTATCGTATTAATATAACATCATTAACTGATGATGAAGTTAAAAAATTTAGAACATACTATGCCTTTGAAGGAACTCCAACTATTTTTACAATTAAAAATGGTGTAGTTACAGCTGAAACAACAGGAACAATGACTACTGAAGGGTTAACTAAATGGGTAAAAGAAAATTCTGTATAAAATAACTATAATAATTTGTTATAGTTATTTTTTTTTAAGTTATAACAAAATCTTGACAATAAGGATAAAAAGTATATAATAAAAGCCAATCGCAAAGGGGGATACTATATGGCTTTACCATGTACGAACCTAAATTTAAATCTTTATCGTGTATTTTATACTGTTGCTAAAACTAAGAGCTTTTCTGAATCATCGCGTACTCTCCATATTTCTCAACCAGCTATATCTAAACATATTCAAAATCTTGAATATGAACTAAAAACTTTATTATTCTATCGAACTAATAGAGGAATTGAATTAACTAAAGAAGCTAAAGATCTTTTAGTTTATGTTGAAAAAGCTTATAACTATTTAATGCTTGGTGAAAGAGAACTTCAAGCTAACCAAGAACTAAATAAAGGAAAAATAACAATTAATACACCTTGCTATATTAGTCTTTACTATTTAAATAAGTATCTAAAAAAGTTTTTAACCACTCATTCAGATATTTCTATTAAAATAACAAATTATAATAATATATCATCTCAAGAACTATTATCACAACATAATATTGATTTTCTTTTTTTACCAACACCAATAGAAGATTCTAAAGAATACAAATCATTACCAGTTGAAAACGACGAATTTTGTTTTGCATATAATAAGAAATATGATCTAAAAGAAGTCAAAACCTTAGATGAATTAATTAAATATCCTTTAGTTCTTCCTTTAACTAACTCATCATCACGTCGAGATTTAGATAATATTTTAAATACTAAAAATCTATCTGTAAAACCAATTATGGAACTTGAAGATAGTCAGCTTATTTTAGAATATATTAAAGAAGGAATAGGAATTGGTTATATTGAAAAAAGTGTTGTTCTTGAAGATAGCGACTTAGAAATAGTTCCTCTAGAGGAAACCCTACCAACGGAGACAATTTATTTAATTTATAATGAAACAACTATATCAAGTACTGCACGCGAATTTATTACGATGATTAGCAACAATTAAGTATTTAACTTAATTGTTTTTTTATAGTTTTGCAAATACCCCCTAGAAGTATATTAAAAAGTATCACAATTAATAGACTTATAATCTAAAAAATGCTAAAATATGTGAAGGTGATGCGTAATGCTAAATATTGAAAATGTAACAATTAAAGTCGATAATAAAGAAATATTAAAAGACTTTTCTTTAAAAATTGCCGATGGAGAAACACATGTTCTAATGGGGCAAAATGGTATTGGAAAAAGTACTATTTGTCGCTCACTACTAAAAGATCCTAATTATAACATTGTAAGTGGTCAAATAAGTTATAATAACCATGACTTATTATCATTAACTACAACTGAAATAAGTCGTCTAGGAATAATGATGGTCAGTCAAAATCCAATTGCTATTGAAGGTGTAAGTAACGCTGAAATGCTTCGTTTAGCCTTATCCGAAAGAACTAACGAACATATTGATATTTTTAAATTCTCTAAAAAAGCTAAAGAAATATGTCAAAAATTAGGTATTCCAGAAAGTTTTCTTCATCGTGACATAAATAGTGGAATGTCCGGTGGCGAAAGAAAGAAAAATGAATTACTTCATATCTGGATGCTTGAACCAAGCTTCCTAATTCTCGATGAAATTGATTCTGGTTTAGATGTTGATGCTCTAAAAACAGTTGCTAATTCCTTAAAAGAATACCAAGAAAAAACAAACTGTTCCATTTTACTAGTAACTCATAATCCTCGTATCATTGAAATATTAAATCCTGATTATATTCACATTATTAAAGATAAAAAAATAATCAAAACTGGTGACGCTTCTTTAGCTAAAGAAATTGAATTAAACGGTTTTAAATCTCTTTTCTCAGAAAACGCCCAAGAAAGTAATGATTAATATGAATAAACTAATAATAGATAAAGAAAGTGTTATAGATATAAAAGATAATGCTCTTGATTTAACTATTGCTGTTAATAAATTAACAATTAATATCAAGGGAAAAGTTTTGATTAATGAAATCGCTAAAAAGAATCAAGAAAACTTAGAACTAACATTAAACGTTGAACCAAATAGCTCTTTAATATATAATCGTTTTATGATTCACGATACTATTAATAATACTATAATTTTAAATCAAGATCATAATAGTATTGTAAACTTCAATTATTCTATTATTGCTAAAGATAAATGTAACTTAGTATTTAATAGCAACCTAATTGGTGATGACAACGAAACAGAAATAAAATTAAAAGCTATTACAGAAGATAAAGGAAGCTGTAAGATTATTTCAACAGCTGATACAAAGCCTCAAATAAAAAATAATAATTTAATTGAAAGTATAAAAATTTTAACTCTTAATGAAGAAGAAAATATCTGTATTCCTAATCTTCTTGTATCATCTAACGAAATAGAAGTAAATCATGCTTGTACTATAAGCAGTATTGATCAACAATATTTATTTTATCTTAATGGTAAAGGAATTAGTACTTCCCAAGCTATTTCTTTAATTAAAAAAGGTTATCTTTTAAGTAATTTAAATATTAATCAAGATTTAGAAAATAAAATTCAAGAACTAATAGGAGGTGAGTAAAAAAATGAATCGCGAAGAATTTCCAATGCTTAAAACTGGAAATATCTATTTAGATAATGGTGCAACAACTTGGAAACCACAATCAGTAATTGATAAAATAACTGAATATTACACTAAATATACTGCTAATGCTCATCGCGGTGATTATGATATTTCTCTTAAAGTAGATAATGAATATGAAAATGCCAGAGACTTAGTTAAAGAATTTATTAATGCTCGAACTAGAAAAGAAATAATTTTTACTAGTGGAACAACAGATTCTCTAAATATTATAGCTGAAGGATTCTTTAAATCAAATCTCGAACCAGGAGATGAAATAATCATTACTGAAAGTGAACACGCTTCTAATGTTCTACCATGGTTTAGACTTGCTAAAACAAATGGTGTTATTATTAAATTTTGTCCTTTAGATGAAAATCATTATGTCACTTTAAATAATTTAAAAAAAATTATTACTAATCGTACAAAACTAATCAGTCTTGCCATGATAACAAATGTCATCGGCGATTTAAGACCAATTAAAGAAATATGCCAATTTGCTCACGAAAATAATATCTTTGTTGTCGTTGATGGTGCTCAAAGTGTTCCACATATAAAAACTGATGTTCAAGATTTAGATTGCGATTTTTTAGCTTTTTCTGCACACAAAATGTGTGGTCCAACTGGAATCGGCGTCTTATATGGTAAATACGAACTTCTTGATAGCTTAGAACCACGTAATCTTGGTGGCGGAATGAATGAATCTTTTGATACAATAGATGAAGTATATTTAAAACCTCTTCCAACTAGATTAGAAGCCGGAACTCCTAATATAGCTGGAGCTATTGGTTTAGGTGCAGCAATAGAATTTTTAAATTGTATTGGTATGGATAATATAACTAATCATGAACGTAGCCTAAGAAAATATTTAATAAACAAGCTTAAAAAGATTCCCCATATTTCAATCATTAATGAAGAGAGTGATAGTGGAGTAGTTGCTTTCAATGTTGATGGGATATTTGCTCAAGACGTAGCTGTCTATCTAAACAAATATCACATCTGTGTTCGTGCTGGTAATCATTGTGCTAAAATTTTAAAAAACGAAGTTGGTGTAAAAAACACAGTTCGCTTAAGTATCTATATATATAATACGAACGAAGAACTAGATAAAGTCGTTGAACTACTAAAAGATAAAGATAAAATATTAAGAGAAATGCTTTAGGAGGTCATAAAATGTTAGATCCCGAAATAAAAAGAGAAATTATAATGGAAAATTATCAGAATCCTACTAACCGTAGTCAAATAAAAGATGATAAATATATGGTTGTGAAATCTAAAAGTGAAACTTGTATTGATGATATTGATTTATATATCTTGATAGAAGACGATATTATAAAAGATATTCATTTTGATGGAGAAGCATGTGCAATATCTACTTCAGCAACATCAATTATGATAAAACTATTACTTGGTAAATCAATATCTGAAGTAAAAAAAATAATGCAAAACTATTATAATATGATAAATGAACAATCATATGATGAAGATATCTTAGGTGAAGCCAACTGTTATGAAGATATATATAAGCAACAAAATCGTATTGGTTGCGCAACTATTCCTTGGCATGGAATAGAAAAAGCTATTCAAGAATATGAAAACAATAAAATATAAATTTTATTGTTTTTTTTATGAATAAATTATTTCTTTTAAAGCACTATAATACTAGAAAGGATGATATTATGAAACAAATACCAAATATTATATCGACAAAAGATTTATCTTATCTTGAAGATATGTTTAATTGGCATTTTACTATCTGTAAAAAAGCATATATGTATAGTGAAGAAGTCGAAGATGAAATAATTTCTAGTTTTTGTACCAAAGTATTTAAAAAGCATCAAAAAATATGTGAAAAGATTTTGAATATATTAGGAGGTAACGAATAATATGGGAAACAAAGTATGTTGTGAAGAAGTAAAAGTCCAAGCAGCAATTACCTTTAATGATCGAGATTATTTAAATGACATTCTCAATACTGAAAAAGAACTAACTAAAAATATGTGCACAGCTTTAACTGAAGCAAGCAACAAAGAACTCCATAACGAGTTATATTCTATCTTTACAAATGTAATTGATTTACAACAAGAAGCATATGAACTTGCTTGGAATAATGGTTGGTACAAATTAGAAGAAGCTGAAAAAACCAAGATATCACAAAAACAAAAAGAAATCCAAAAAAAGTATGATGAACTATCTAATAAAAATGATTAGTACATCATCTTTTTTATTTGTATATTGACAAAAAAACTTAAACTAAATAAAATTATATTAGAATAGGAGTTTATATATGAGAAAAATAAAATATTTAACATTATTATTAATGATAAATTTAGCATTATTACTAGCTTTAAATTACAATGTAATAATAGCATTTGCTGAATCATTATATCCTGAAGATTTAAAAATTGGTATGAAATATGAAAAAGGCGAAGAAGTAATATTTACACCTCAACCACCATCATACGTTAGAAAAGATGCTATTTATATTGCCTATATAGACGAGAACCAAGAATTACTATCGATGTTCTATAATGGTGATCAGTATGGTGATTCTATTAATATTAAAATTGGTACCCCTTATTCTGATAATTATTATAACAACTTAGAGGAACAAAATGAATTATATGGTCTAAGAAACGATGAATTAACAGAAATTGATTCGTGGATTTTATACGAAAAAAGTTCTATTAAAGAATATTGTGAAAAATATAGTGATGAAATTAGCAATTCCAAAAGATGTGCGGAGTTAGAAGAAAATAATGAATATAAATCAGTTTATGTTTTTAGAGAATACAAAGAACCAGCCTTTTCTTTTACATGCGATCCAAGTACTCTAAAGTATGGGGAAGTAACGACTTGTACTTTATCTGGTCAATCAGACGATATAATAACTAAAATCAAAGTTAACTTTGTAAATAGTGAATATCTTGACGTTACTAAAATGGAAGAAATTGACGGATGGACATATGAATATAATGAGGAAAATGATGAACTATCATTTGTAAGTGAAGCTGGAGTTAAAGGTGCTTTTAAAGTTATGGGTATAAAATTAACTTCTAATATCAATCAACATAAAAATACTGCTGTTGAAATAAAAAATATTGTTTATGAAACTATTGATGGCGAAGAAAAAACTATCGACCTAAAAAGTGATTTAGAATTAGTTGCCACTGGACAAGAAACAACTGCAACAGAAAACCCTAATACAAGAGATTTAAATATATTATTACTCCTTAGTTTTGTTATCTTATCAACTATAATAATTGTATCATTACGTAAAAAAGTTCAAAATTAAAAACATAGTAATATGTTTTTAATTTTTTATGGAGGAAAATATGAAAAAGGTCCAAAAATATATAATTAGTTTCTTAATAATTTCACTTAGTCTTTTTATTCTTCAAAATCTTGTTGCTCGCATACCTAAAAAATTAACGGAACAAAATATAAAGGAAAGTATTGTATATTATCAAAATACAGGTGATTATTCAGAATTATTCAATATAACAAAAACACCATTAAAATACAGCTTTCAAGTTGATAATTACTCTGAATGTATTATTCTCAATATGATTTGGAATCTTGAACCAACATTCACATCTCAGATTAAAATGAATTACTATGAAGAATATGAGGGAGGAGTTAGTTGCGATTCTTTAATTAAAGCAGTAGAAGAAAATAAAAATGGTACAACTGAATACTCAAGATATTGGCATGGTTCAATCACAATTATTAAACCTTTATTAATCTTCTTTAATGTTAACCAAATAAGAATTTTATTAAGTATTATTATAATAATATTAACTATTTACTTAACAGTTATCATGTTTAAAAAATCAAAATTACTAGCAATATTTTATATTCTAGGATTATTATCTATTAATTTTTTTACTATCTTTTTTTGTTTAGAATATTATTTTGTTTTCTTAATTACAACAATTATTTCTATTATAACTATTAAAACTATTGATAAAAATGATTCCTTTTTCTATTTTTTATTACTTATTTCAGGTATTACAACTTGTTATTTTGACTTTCTAACTTGTGAAACATTAAGTTTAACAATTCCTTTACTTATAAGAACTATTCTAAAAAATAAAAATTATGACAAGAAAAAATATCTTATCTTTTTCTTTAAGTCATGCCTTATCTGGCTTTTATCATATGCTTTTATGTTCGTATTAAAATGGCTACTATCTATAATTGTCTTAGGATTTGATCAAATGATTGAGATTTGGTCTGATGCTCGATTACGAATCTATAAAACAGATTATGATAATCCGGTACCTTATATTCTATCGATGTTAATAAATATGCCATCATATCTTCTTCCATTTGCTCTAAGTCAAAAATCTATAATATATATTTTTATATATACTTTAATCTTAATTTGGTTATATATATTTTGCCTTGACAAAAAAAGCCAAAAAACAATAAAAAAAATATTACTAATATGTATAATCCCTATAACACGATATTTAGTTTTATATTCTCATGCTTTAATTCATTACTTCTTTGACTATCGTGCCTTACTACCTCTTGTGATAGTAACATTATATATATTGTATGGAGGAATAAAAAATGAAGTTAACAATCTTAATACCATGCTTAAACGAAGAAGAAACAATTGCCAAAGTCATAAAAGTCGTTCATAACTATTTAAAGAAAAATAATTTATTAAAAGAATCTGAAATATTAGTCAGCGACAATGGAAGTTCAGATAACTCAGTTAAAATAGCTCGAGAAAATAATGCCCGTGTTATAATAACTCCTCAAAAAGGATATGGCAATGCTCTCATAAATGGTATAAAAAACGCTCGTGGAAAATTCATTATAATGGGAGATGCTGATATGAGTTATGATTTTAATGAAATGAGTTCTATTATTAAATATTTAGATGAAGGTTATGACTTAGTAGTTGGTAATCGCTTTAAAGGAGGAATAGATGTCCATGCAATGCCATTATCTCATAAAATAGGTGTTCCATTCCTATCTAAAGTGGGCAACATTTTATTTAAAACTCCTATCAAAGATTTTCATTGTGGTCTAAGAGGATTCTCCAAAGAACAAATATCAAAACTCAATTTAGAATGTCCTGGAATGGAGTTTGCTTCTGAAATGATTTGTAAATCAAGTATAAAAGGTTTAAAAATGAAAGAAGTTCCAATCAAACTTCATTGTGATCAACGTAATAAGAAATCTCATTTAAAAACAATAAGAGATGGTTTTAGACATCTAAAATACATGATAAAATTAAAAATACAAAGTAGGTGAGCAAATGTTATATTCTTCAAAAAAAACTCCTATCTCTCAAATTGTCTTAATTATCACAACAATCATTATTATAATAATTTTAAGTTTAATTATCTTATTTAATATAAGAATATATAAAATAAATGGAACAAGCATGTCTCCAACTCTTATGGAAGATGAATATGTCTTAAGTTATCGTACACAATATAAAAGAGGAGATATTATTGCTTTTCACCATAAAGACGTTGTTATGATAAAAAGATTAATTGGTCTACCTAAAGATAAAATAGATATTGACGATGATGGAACTGTCTATGTAAATGATAAACCTTTAGAAGAACAATATCTTTCTAGTAAATCTCTTGGAAAACCAGAAATAGATTTCCCTTATATTGTCCCAGAAAATCGTTATTTTGTGTTAGGAGATAATCGAGCAGACTCAATAGATAGTCGAAATATTTATCTTGGTTCTATTGCTGAAACTGAAGTAATTGGCAAAGTAAAAATTTCTCTAATTCCATTAAAGTTACTCAGTTAATTTCCGCAAAATAAATATTTATGATATAATTATAAAAGAGTAGAGGTGCTTATATTATGGATAGAAAACAACTAATCATTGCTCATATAAAAGAACGTTTAAATACTTTAGAAGAATTAGGCAAAGAATATAGTGAAGAAAAAATAAATACTTTAGCTGAAAATTTATCTTCATCAGATAAAACTTTAACCGAAGTATGTACACTAATTGATAATAAATTTTCTAACCAAGTACGTAAGATTAATCATAATAAGTATTTAGCCTCCTTAAAAGAATACTATTTAGCTAGTATTGATAAACTAAAAAAAGGCAACAATTGTTATCTTCTATCTTATGAGCAGGGTGTTAAAGTTCTAGAACAAGCCTATATATCAGAAATAAAAGATATTAACCCTTATTTAAAACTAGTTAATATAAATAATGATAAAAAAGGATTCAAAAAAGAAAATAGTATAAATAATGATTACGAATTAATTATGAGTGATATCGCTTATTTACTAAATATTCCATATGCTAATACTTATCGTATTTTTGATGAAAAAATGAATCCTCAAGGAATTGTTAATATTTCTTTCGTTAATAAAAAAGAAAGATTTCTTAACTTAGAAGAAGCTCTTCGTTTTATTAAAGAAGAATCACCTAAATTCAATTTAACTCAAGAATTACTTGACTATCATGATAAAAATGTCAAACATGGTTTAAAAGAAATAAAATCAATTACATCATATAAAAAGAATATTGATTACGTAATAAAATTATTTGAAGCATTACCAGATATTAGTGAAGAAAACGTTAAACAATTAACTCATGACTATCTAAATATGAAAATATTTGAATTATTAACTAATAGTCTAAATAATAATTTATCAAATATTGGTGTTATAGTTGATAAGTCATCGCTTAAATATACTTATCGCTTATCTCCATCTTATAATAAATATACTATTGATTTATCTTCTTTAAAAGAAAGTCAAACTATCTGTAATTTCTTTATTGTAGATAAAAAAGAATTGTTGAATACCTTAATAAAGTATTACTATCAAGATATAAAAGATCTTTTAGCGCTAATAACTAATAATAAAGATTCATTATTTCCAATAATTAATCAAGTAATTAAAGAACATTTAGAATATAGTGAATATAGCAAATATTATAAGTTAGTTTCGAATAACTTTAAGATGCTTACAGATGCTGTAGCTATTAAAAAGGAAACTAGTCCAGATACCAGTGAAGATAGAAATCGCTATTTAGATAATGATCTTGCTTATAATAGTCGTATAGCTCCATTTGTTGATAACTATGTTGCAGATGATGACGATAAAGGAAGTACAATTCTTTTAGTTATCGTGACAATCGTTCTTTTTGCTACTATTGGCATTATTGCTTTAGCCGTTTATGCTTTAAGTAAAATGAATATGTAATAATTGACTTTAAGAAAAAAAAATTATAAAATAATCACATAAATCGTTTTAAAGAAAGACCAGTAATTTAATTTACTTAGTTAAGAAAGTCCATGGTTGATGCAAATGGAACTAAGAATTAAATGAATCTCCTTTCTAGAGCAGCTAATCACTGCCGGGTAATCCCCGTTATAATAATTAAGTTAAATAAAGGATGGTACCGTGCTTAAAGCACTCCTTAGGTATCATTCTTTTTTCTTTTTAGGAGGAAAATATGAATCAAATTATTAAAATTGGAATAGGTGTCATAATCATCAATAATAATCAAGTTTTACTAGGTCATCGAACCAATATAGCTAAAGATACTGGAGGCATATATGAACCAGACTCCTGGACCTTACCTGGAGGAAAACAAGAATATGATGAAACAACTATCGAAGCCGGAATTCGTGAAGTAAAAGAAGAGACTAATTTAACAGTTAAAGATTTAAAATTATTTTATGTCTCGGATGATATATCAACTGATCGTCACTTTGTTACTATTGATTTTATAACCGAAACATACGAAGGAGAATTAAAAGTAATGGAGCCATCTAAAATAGATCGTTGGGAATGGTTTAACTTAAACGATTTACCATCTAATTTATATTCGCCCTCTAAAAAATGTCTTACAGAATATTTAAAAATAAAAGGAATAAAACTAAATGATTAAATTAGATAATTATAAAATTCAAGAATTAATTAATATCAAAGATGATTATGAAAGAGCATACCAACTAGTAAGTATATTATTTCAAAATATATGCGATAAAGAAGGAGAGCCTTACCTTAATCATTTGATAAGAGTAAGTAATAAACTAAGTAATCCTAATACTCGTGTAGCAGGGTTGTTACACGATACTATTGAAGATATTCCTGATCTTGATTACGACGATTTAAGAAAATTAAAATTTAATGAAGAAATTATTGAATTAGTAAGATTAGTAACTAAAGATAAGACTAAAAAACAAAATTATCATGAACGTATTACTAAAATAATAGAGTCTAACAATCTAGAAGCTATTAAATTAAAATTATCTGATATTCAAGATAATTGTAATTTAGAAAGATTATCTAAATTAGATGAACAAACTAAAAATCGTTTATATAATAAATATAAAGATGAATTAATTAGATTAGAAAATATATTACAAGAAAGAGGAGAAATGTTATGATAGATATTAAATTAATAAGAGAAAATAAAGATTTAGTAAAAGAAAATATTAGAAAAAAATTTCAAGATGAAAAACTTCCCCTAGTTGATGAAGTATATGAAATGGATATTAAAGCTCGTGAAGCTCAAACCAAAGCTGATAATTTAAAAGCTAATAAAAATAAAATGAGTGGTGAAATTGGTCGTTTAATGAAAGACAAAAAAATTGATGAAGCCAATAAAATTAAAGAAGAAATAGCTAAATTAGCTAATGAAATAACAGAACTAGAAAAGACTAAAGAAGAATTAGATAAAGAAATTAAAAACCGTATGATGGTTATCCCTAATATTATGGATCCATCTGTTCCAATTGGAAAAGATGATACTGAAAACGTTGAAGTTGAAAGATTCGGTGAACCAGTAGTTCCTGATTACGAAATACCATATCATGCAGACATTGCTGCTTCATTTAATGGTTTAGATAAAGAAGCAGCTGGTCGTACAAGTGGTGAAGGATTCTATTATCTATTAGGAGATATTGCTCGCTTGCATGAAGCAATGCTTGCTTGTGCTCGTGATTTTATGATCGACCATGGCTTTACATATGCTATACCACCATTTATGATTCATGGAGATGTTGTAACAGGTGTTATGTCATTTCCAGAAATGGAAGCTATGATGTATAAAATAGAAGGTGAAGATTTATATCTTATCGGAACAAGTGAACACTCTATGATTGGTAAATTCAAAGATCAAATAATTAAAAGTGAAAACTTACCAATAAATATGACTTCATACTCACCATGCTTCCGCAAAGAAGGTGGATCACATGGCTTAGAAGAAAGAGGTCTATACCGTGTTCACCAATTTGAAAAGCAAGAAATGATTGTTATTTGCGAGCCAGAAGAATCAATGGATTGGTACAACAAAATGTGGAAACTAACAGTTGAACTATTTAGAAGTTGGGATATTCCAGTACGTCAACTAGAATGCTGTAGTGGGGACCTTGCTGACTTAAAAGTAAAATCATGTGATATTGAAGCTTGGAGTCCTCGTCAGCAAAAATACTTCGAAGTAGCTAGTTGCTCTAATTTAGGTGACGCTCAAGCAAGACGTTTAGGTATCCGTACTAAAGGAGAAAAAGGAACTTACTTCCTACATACTTTAAATAATACCGTTGTTGCAACTCCAAGAGGATTAATTGCTTTACTAGAAAATAACTATCAAAGTGATGGAACTGTTAAAATTCCAAAAGTATTACAACCATATATGGGTGGTAAAGAAGTTTTAATACCTATTAAAAAGAACTAATAAGTTCTTTTTTTATAATTTCTAATTTGCTATAATATTTATATACTAAGGAGGAATTTTATGACACCACATATCGATGCCAAAAATGATGAAATAGCTAACATAGTAATAATGCCAGGTGATCCAAATCGTGCTGAATTAATTGCTGAGAAATTCTTAGACGAATACCAAGTTGTAAGTGATGTTCGTGGAATGAAAACTTACACCGGGACTTATAAAGGACAAAAAATAACTGTCATGCCATCTGGTATGGGTATCCCAAGTATGGGAATTTATTCTTACGAATTATTTAAATTCTACAATGTTGAATATATTATTAAAGTTGGAACATGCGGAACATATACAAATACTTTAGACTTAGGTGATATTATCTTAGTTGATGAAGTATATTCCGAATCAACATATGCTCTTGTTCAAGATAAAGTAGAAGGAAACATAGTAAAAGCAAATTCTTCATTAAATGATATCATTTCTAATAAAGCTAAAGAGTTAAATATGAAAATGACTAAAGGTAATATTCATTGCAGCGATGTATTCTATGAAGAAGATGAAACATCTAAAGATAAATTACTAGCTCAATATGGTTGCTTAGCTTGTGAAATGGAATCATATTCTTTACTTCATAATGCCCGTAAATTTGGTAAAAAGGCTACTGAAATATTAACTGTTACAGATAATCTTGTTACTGGAGAACGTGCTGATAGTTCATTTCGTCAAAATAAAGTTAATGATATGATTAAACTAGCATTAGAAAGTACTTTAAATCTATGAATCTAAGTACACTACCTAAAATAGAACTTCATCTTCACTTAGATGGTTCTATTAATCCAATGACAGCAAGCAAAATATTAAATTGTTCAGTTAATGATATCGTAAAAGAATTAACCGTTTCCGATAATTGTCGTGATTTAAATGAATACTTAACTAAATTCTCTCTTCCAGAACAAATTCTTCAAACGAAAGAAAACCTTTCTTTAATAGCTGAAAATTTGGCTTTAGATTTGAAAAAAGAAAATGTTATATATGCTGAAATTCGTTTTGCACCAATGAAACATTTAAAAGAAGGATTAACTAAAGAAGAAGTAGTAGATAGTATCTTAGAAGGATTAAAAAAAGTTGATATTCAGACTAATCTTATTTTATGTATGATGCGTGGCGCTCCATATGAAGAAAATCTTGAAGTAATTACTTTAGCTAAAAAATATCTTCATCGTGGAGTATGTGCAATTGATTTAGCAGGTGCTGAAGCTTTATACAAAACCGAAGATTATCGTTCTTTATTTGCTCTAGCTAAAAAAGAGAATATTCCCTTTACTATACATGCTGGTGAAGCAGATGGTAAAGAAAGCATTAAATCAGCTATCTCTTTTGATCCAAAGAGAATAGGTCATGGCGTAAGAATAATTGAAGCACCAGAATTAATCCCTATCATTAAAAAGAAAAATATTCTTCTAGAGATTTGTCCTACAAGTAATATTCAAACATCTATTTTTAAAACTTATCAAGATCATCCAATAAAAAAATTATATGATGAATTTATCCCACTTTCTATAAATACTGATAATCGAACAGTATCAAATACAACTTTAACTGAAGAATATCATCATCTAATAACTAATTTAAATATGTCTATTCAAGATATAATAAACATCAATAAGACAACTATCCTTCATACTTTTTTAAATTCTAATGAGCAAGATAAGCTTTTAAAAAAATATACTGAATTATCAGATAAATGGTTAAAAGAGCAAAACAAAGATTAGTTTACTTAAACTAATCTTTTTCTCTTTACTCATCTTGACATTCTTTTATTATCGTTGTACTATTGCATTAAGTAAGTAATACAATGAAAGGAATTTATTTATGAATACTGAATTTGATAATGAAAGACCCATATATATCCAACTAGCAGAAATACTACGAATTAAAATAATAACTGGAGAATTAAAACAAGGTCAGAGAATCCCTTCTATAAGAGAATTAGCTCTTACAATGAAAGTAAATCCCAATACAATACTCAAAGCTCTTCTTGAACTAGAAAAAGAACAACTTATTTATACTGAACGGACTAATGGGAAATATGTTACATCAAACCAAGATTTAATTTCTTATGTTCGAAGTAATATAGCTAATGAGATAGTTCATAATTACTTAAATAAAATGCAAATCATTGGTCTTGATTATCAAGAAGCTTTAAAATACTTGCAAAATATAGGAGGAAAACAAAATGGAATTACTAGAATGTAAAAAATTAAATAAAGAAATAGATGGACGACAAATTTTAAAAGATATAAACTTAAAGATTCCTAAAGGTAAAATAGTTGGTTTATTAGGTAAAAATGGCGCTGGAAAACCCACTTTAATAAAATTAATTAATTAATGATCTGTTGACTCCAACTAGTGGCGAGGTTTTAATTAATGGTCAAAAACCAGGAGTTGATTCTAAACGAATAATTTCATATTTACCAGAACATACATATTTAGATAAAAACATGAATATAACAAAAGTTTTAGAATATTTCAAAACTTTTTATGACAACTTTAACGAAGAGAAAGCTGAAAGTTTATTAAAAAAATTGAATTTAGATAAAAATACACGTCTCAATAAAATGTCCAAAGGTATGCAAGAAAAACTTCAATTAATTCTCGTGATGAGCAGAGAAGCTGACTTATATATATTAGATGAACCACTAGGTGGGGTAGATCCAGCTACGAGAGACTACATTATTGATACAATTTTATCTAACTTTAAAGAAGGTTCAAGTATTATTATTTCCACTCATTTAATCGCCGATATTGAGCGAATTCTTGATGAAGTAATTTTTATAGATAATGGGACAATTAAATTAATTTCTGATGCTGATGAATTAAGGAAAAAAGAAAAAACTTCAATCGATGAAATTTTTAGGAGGTCATTTAAATGTTAAGTAAATTACTGAAATATGATTTACAATGGTTATATAAATCATTAATTATCTTTTATTTCTTTACTATAATTTTTGCAATATCTAGTCATCTATTTGGGTTAATTAATAACTCTCTAATATTTTCGTTGCTAACATCACTTTGTAATGGTATTTCTATCATTTTAATGATTAGTACTATAATTTATAACATTATATGTTTATGGATTCACTTTATAAAAAACATTTATAAAGAAGAATCATATTTAACTCATACATTACCGGTTAGTAAAACAAAAATCTTTTTAGCCAAAATATTTAGTTCTATTATAACTTTATTAACCTCAATAATAATTGTTATTATTAGTATTTTCATCTGCTACTATAGTAATAGTAATCTTCAAGTATTAGAGAATGTTATTCAACCAATATTATCAATAATAAATGTTAATAGCACAATTTTCATCATCTTCTTTATTATTCTCATATTTATTGAAGTATTGTATTTAATCATTTCTGGATATCTAGGAATAATTATTGGTTTTAAAAGTAATAATCATAAGATAATTAAATCAATTGTTTATGGTTATGTTATATATCAAGCAATATCACTTATTAGTTTAGTTTTTCTATTCATTACAGCTCTTTTAAATCATGAAATTATGAATTTATTTAAAACTACTTATATACCTTCAGCCAATCTATTAAAATTTATCTTAATTAGTATCTTCACTTTATATGTTGTCTTCATTTTTTTATATTCATACCTTGGAAACAAGCTTATCAAACGCGGTGTTAATATCGAATAAGAGAATTGTCAAATATTCTCTTTTTTATTATACCTAAGAATAATTTAATAATAATAGATTTATGATATAATAATAACGAAAAGGAGAATAAACATGGATAAGAGATTATTAGAAATAAAAAAAGATTGCTTACAAAATAAAAAGAAAGAAGAAAAGAAGAGTAATTCTCTATCATATAAAAGATTACTTACGTTTTTTATATTTTTTATTACAATATGTCTTTATATCTATAATCATCATAATATAATTTTAATTATATCTTTACTATTTTTTATAATTTTTATCATTTTAGTTTTCTGCCATAATAAAGTTATAAAAAATATTCATAAAATAGATAAATATTTAGAAATTATAACTCGTTATGAAAATCGTTTAACTGATAAATGGCAAAATGAAACTTTAAACCAAGAAGGAGAGTTTGACCATCCTATCAACGATCTTGATATTATCGGCGATAATTCTTTACTAAAATATATAAATTTCACTAACTCAATAGGTGGATTAAAAAACCTAATAAAATCATTATCATTAACTAATTATAATAAGAAAACTATTCTAAATAACCAATCATCAATTACAGAACTAAAAGACAAACAATCTTTTATTTTAGATTTTCAATATGAAATATCAACTATTGATAATATCAAAGAACTAAACTATTCAGAAATACTTTCATATTTCAATCAAAAATCCCAAGATAATAAAATAGTTTTAAGAATTTCTCTTATCTTATCAGCTATAACTATTATAATCGCTACCTTATCTTTAATTCATATCTTGCCAGTTTATTTCTTTCTTTGCTTAGCTCTAATTCAATTAGCATTCACGTATTTTTTTAGTAAAAAATATCAAGATGAATTTTCTATTATTGATAAAACAGCACGTGATTTAAGTAATTTAAATAAACTTTATCAATTGATTATTCAAACTACTTTTACTTCTGAAAATAATCAAAAATTACAAAATAATATCCAAAAAGGTCAAAGAAGTTTAATAGAATTAACTAAAATAGCTTCTTTAAACTCATATCGTTTAAATTTTATAACTTATATCATTTTTAATGTTTTCTTTTCATTAAATTTTATTATTATTCATAAATATCATTTATTATTAAAACATAAAATAACTGCTTTAAAAACTAGTATCCAATCTTTAGAAGAATTTGAAAAACTTATTAGTTTAACAACTATTTGTTTCGTTAAAAAGCAAATAACTCTTCCTATAATAAGCGATACATTAAAAATTGAATTAAAAAATATTAAACATCCATTACTTAAAGAAGATAATTGTATAGCTAATGATTTCAGCTGTAATAAAGATATTAATATCATAACTGGTTCTAATATGAGTGGCAAAACATCGTTTATGAAAACTATTGGTATAAACTTAGTATTGGCATATAATGGGGCTTATGTTAATGCGTCAACATTTAATTTCCCGATTACTAAATTATTTACTTCTATTAATGTTAAAGATGATATTAATAAAGGTATTTCTACTTTCTATGGTGAACTAAAGCGAATAAAAGATATCTTAGATTATAGTGAGAAAAATAATACCCCAATGATTATCTTCATAGATGAAATCTTTAAGGGTACAAATTATAATGACCGAATACTTGGAGCTAAGGAAACTTTAAAACAATTGTCATCATTAAACTGTATTGTTTTTTTAACAACTCACGATTTTGAATTATGCAGTATTAAAAATAAAATTATTAAAAACTATCATTTTAGTGAACAATACCATCAAAATCGTATTATCTTCGATTACAAAATAAAAGAAGGACAATGTCATACAACAAATGCTAAATATTTAATGCGTCAAATGAAAATAATAAAGTAGGTGAATTATGAAAAAAAGTTCTTTAATTTTTATTAGTTTTATTCTTTTTATTTCGTGTTCAACTATGGTCAATGCTGCTAGTAATCCTTATAAACAAACTAGTTCTTTTGGCACAAATTGCACTTGGTATGCTTGGAAAATGGCTTATGAAAAAGGTGGTGTTGCTCTGCCAGGATGGGGGAATGCTAAAGATTGGTACAACGATGCTAAAAAAGATGGTTATAAAGTTGGCTCAACTCCCAAAGCTAATTCCATTGTTGTTTGGGGCAATTGGACTTCCTATGGTCATGTTGGTTATGTTGAATCAGTAACTTCTAACACTCTTCATGTATGGGATTCAACTGGTCCATGCATTGACAGAGAAGATGAAGAATTTAAACAATGTATTGCCAATGGAGTAAGTGAGGAAACAGACCGAATTTGCTATGCCAATGCCAAAAGAAAAGCTTGCGAATATACAATTTCACCATCGGATTATGAAATAACTGGTTATATCTATTTAGATGAAAAACCAACTAAAAAAAACTCATCTTCATCTTCAAATAAAACCTCACCATCAAATAATAATTCATCGAGCTCATCAGAAGAGACTAAATCAAATAACGCATATTTAAAAGAGTTACATATTACTGATACAGAACTATCTTTTACAAAAGAAACTTTTATTTACAAAGCTGAAGTTCCATCAACTCTTACCGAAATAGAAATAACAGCTACCCCGGAAGATGAAAAAGCTAAAATAACTGGCTTAGGAAAGTATTCTCTTCAAGACGGATTAAATGAATTTATCATTGAAGTTACAGCCGAAGATAAAACAAAACAAACTTATAAGATTTTTCTTACTAGGCAACCACAACCAGTAGAACAAGAATCAATTACAATTCCTCAAGTCAATAAAAAAGAAAAAAATAATGTTTTTCTAATTATCTCTTTAATAATTATTGCCATTTTACTTATAGCTCCTTTAACTATAATTTTTATCAAAAGAAAAAATTAAAAAAGTGAGGTGCCAAAATGAGTAGTAAGACTTATTTATGTATTGATTTAAAAAGTTTCTATGCGTCAGTTGAATGCCTCGAAAGAAATCTTGATCCCTTAACAACAAATTTAGTAGTTGCAGATCTTAATCGTACTAATAAAACTATCTGTCTTGCTATCAGTCCTTCTTTAAAAAAATATGGTCTTCCTGGACGTGCTCGCTTGTTTGAAGTTGAAAAGAAAATAAAAGAAATAAATAAGTTACGCCAAAAAAATAAACCATTACTAGGTAAATCTTATGATATAAATGAATTAAATAATAATCAATCACTCGCTGTTGATTATATTATTGCTCCTCCTAGAATGTCTTATTATATGAAATATAGTACAATGATATATAATATTTATTTAAAATATCTTTCTTCCGAAGATATCTTTTCTTATTCAATTGATGAGATATTTTGTGATGTTACTAACTATTTAAATTATTATCATTGTACAGGACGTGAACTTGCTACTAAGATGATTCATGATGTTTTTGATACTTGTGGAATTACAGCTACGGCTGGGATTGGCACTAATTTATACTTATGTAAAATAGCTATGGATATTGTTGCCAAACATTGTGAACCGAATGAAAAAGGTGTAAGAATTGCCGAATTAGATGAAATGTCATATCGTCGTCTATTATGGGATCACCAACCGCTTACTGATTTTTGGCGTGTTGGAAAAGGGTATGCTGAAAGACTTAAGAAAAATAATCTTTATACAATGGGTGACATAGCTCGTTGCTCTATTCAAAATGAAGACTTGCTTTATAAATTATTTGGTATTAATGCTGAACTATTAATTGATCATGCCTGGGGTTATGAACCTTGTACTATTGCAAGTGTTAAAAAATTTAAACCATCAGCTAGCAGTCTTGGTACTAGTCAAGTTCTACCATATCCATATGATTATCAAAAAGCAGAATTAGTAATTAGAGAAATGGCTGACGATTTAGCTCTTTCCTTAGTAAAAAAGAATCTTAAAACAAAGCAATTAGTCCTAACTATCGGTTATGACATCGAAAACTTAATTAATCAAGAACAAAGAAAAAGATATCAAGGAGAAATTGTAATAGATCGTTATGGTCGTAAGATTCCTAAACCATCTCATGGAACAATTAATTTGAAAAATAATACCTCATCAAGTTCTAAAATCGTTACATCCGCAGTTGAATTATATAATCGTCTTATCAATCATGATTTATTAATTCGTCGTTTAAATTTAACTGCTACACATTTAATTAATAAAAATGAAATAAAAGATAATTCTCAATATGAACAAATAAGTTTATTTTCTTCTGATAATTTTGAAGAAAATGATTCGGTTAAAGAACGTGAAGATGAACGTCTTCAAAAAATTATCCTTAACATAAAAGAAAAATATGGTAAAAATGCTCTTTTAAAAGGTATAAACCTTGAAGATGGATCTACTGCCCAAGAGAGAAACAAATTAATAGGAGGTCATAAAGGATGAGTACTAAAGCTGAAATTAAATACTCTGATATAATTAATCTTCCTCACCATGTTTCATCAAAGTATAAACCAATGTCTATTGAAGCGCGTTCTGCCCAATTTGCACCATTTGCTGCCTTAACAGGTTATAATGATGAACTTGCTGAAGCTGAAAGAACAACATCTCCTAAAATAGAACTTACTGAAAATGCTAAAGAAATATTAGATAATAAAATAAATTATCTTCTTCATTATCCAAATAAAAATAATTATTTAAAAATAACATATTTTATTCCAGATAATAAAAAAGAAGGAGGTTATTATAAAACAATAACTACTCAAATAAATAAGATAGACTCTCTAAAGAAAATAATCTACCTTCAAGATAATACCTCTATTCCAATTTCTAATATTATTGATATAATCATTGATTAATTTTATTATTTAACTGAATCATTAAATGATTCAGTTTATATTTTTAACATAAATTATCTTCAGTTATTTGTATATTAAAAACTTGACGTATTATACAAAAAAAACTTTTTTCTTATCTTTTTTATGATATAATAAAAAAGTAAGATAGGGGATTATATAATAGATTGGATGTGATTCAAATGGGTCTATTTGACAAATTTAAAAAGAAAGAAAATGTTAATAATGTTCCCGTTCCTCCCCAAAGTGAACCTTTAGAACAAAATGTGGTGCCTTCTAGCCCTGATACTGAAAGTAATCAGGCAATTGCTGTAACAGTTAGTCCTGATAGTAATCCTTTTGTAGAAACAACTCCTCAAGAAGAGGTTCCTAATGTAGAACAGCAACAAGTGCCAACATTTGATAATATGTTTAACGCTACACCAGGAGATTTAATAATGCCCGAAAATACCAATCCTGTTGTTGAAGAGCAACAAATTCCTGAAATGCAAATTCAAAATGTTGAAGTTAACGAAGCTGGAGAAGTCGTAGCAGAACAACCTTCTATAGCTCCAGAAGCAGCATCTGTTGAATATCAAGTTCAAGATCTTAATCAACAGCCTATGTTAAATACTGAAGGGATAGTAGAGGAACAAACTAAAGAAGATATGATAACTCAAATGGTAAGTGACAATGTTGATGCTACAGAACAAATGGCTATGCAAGAAGAGACATCTATCCCAGTTGTTCAGCCTGAAGAACAGATAGTAAATCAAGTGGCAACAGATACTCCTACAATTGAGCCAGTTCAAAATCAAGCACAAGAACAAGTTATTGAGCAAAATATCGAGCAGCCAATTGAACAAGTAACTCAAACAGAGCCACTGATTGAACAACCCGTTGAACAATATTCTGAACAATTAATAAATACAGATCAACCAGAACAACTAATAGAAGAGAATCAAATTCCACTTGAACAATCTAATCTAGAGGTTTCTCAGCCAGTATCTCAAGAAGTACCTACTCAAGAAATTATTTCAGAACAGATTACAGATCCAACGTCTCAAGAACAAAGCCCAGAAGTAGTAATGCCAGCACCAACAGTTGAAAATACAGTTCCATCTGTTGATACCCAAGTTCAACAGGACGCACCATTAGCTACCGAAGAAATTGAAGACATAATACCAACAGAAACGATTATTCCAACTGAAATAATTGAAAGTCAAAACAATCCTGTTGAATTGACTCCAACTCCAACCCAAGAACAATCATCAGAACCAGTTCTTGAATTGACAAACGACGATAATAATTTAAATATTCAAATTAATACAGCTCCAACAGCTGATAATGTAGTTGAACCAACTTCTCCTACGACATCTACTCAAGATTTATATGCAGAACCTACTAACGAAGAAACTCAGGAAGTAGAAGAACAAATTCAACCTCAAGAAGAACAACCAGTAGTTGATCAAGTAACTACAATGCCAGAAGAATCACAATCTACACCAGAAGAGTCTGCCGAACAACCAGTACTAGAAGAGATAACACCAATTATCGAAGAACAACCAGTACCTGTAGCAGAACCTCAAGTAGAATCAACGACTGAAAAAGCTGAAGAATCAACTTCAATACCAGAAAGTCAAGAAAATGCTGAAGCATCAGTAGTTGAAACTCCTGAAGTGCCATCAACTGATAGCCCTGAGCTTCAATCTGTTGAAACTCCGGAAACTCAAGTAGCTGAGCCAATAGTAGAACCTGTTGCTGAAGTAACTGAAACTAACGTTTCAGAAGGTGATGAATCGGCTTCAAGTAGCGAACCAGTCTCAGCACCATTAATCGCCGAAGAACAAGAAGAAATTGTTGTACAACCTTCAGAAGAATCTCAAGAGCAAACAACTCCAGAAGAAGCAACACCAATTATTGCCGAAGAAGAATCATCTATTCCTATAGTTGAAAATAATCAAGAAATAGTAGAAGAGTCAAATACTAAAGAAGAATCAGAAGAAAATTCATCTGAAGAAACTTCAGTAGCGCCAATTATCGAAGAAAAGCAAGAAGAGTTAAATCTAGGTTCTAGTGAACCGACCATTGAAGAAACAACTCCAGAAAAATCAGATGACGAAGAATCATCTAAAGATGAAGCGACTCCAGAAGAAGTTGAATTATCTTCGACTCCGGAAGAAGTTCCAACACCAGAAACAGCAATTAAAGATGAAACTCCATTACCAAACGATGAAGTTCAAAATCAAGAAATTTCCAATATTGAATTTCCAACAATTAATACCCCAAACCCAATTGATTTAAATAATGAAATTAATCCAATGGGTCCAACAATTGTAGAAACTGAAGAAGCTGAAGAAGGAACTTATATTTCTGAACCAACTCCAACAAAATTCTGTAATAATTGTGGAGTAATGCTAACTGATGATTCAAGTATTTGTCCATCATGCGGTGAACCAATAGATTAAAATAAAAAGCTATAGTGCTTTTTATTTTTATATGCTAAAATAAAAAAAGAAAAGGTGGAGTGTTTATGAACGAAGAAAAGAAAAGAATTGCTAGAACTGATTATTTACCATGGGAAGAATATTTCATGTCAGTAGCAAAATTATCAGCAATGCGTAGCAAAGATCCTAATACTCAAGTTGGTGCTTGTATCGTTGATAAAACAAATCGTATTCTATCAATTGGATACAATGGTACTCCAAATGGTTATGATGATAATGACTTTCCTTGGGAAAGAGAAGGTGAACCATTAGAGACAAAATACCTATATGTTGTCCATGCTGAAAGAAATGCTATATTAAATTATCGTGGAAGTCGTAAAGACTTAGAAGGCGCTACTATCTACGTTGACTTATTTCCTTGTAATGAATGTGCTAAAGAAATTATTCAATGTGGAATCAAAGAAGTTGTTTACTTATCAGATAAATATGCCAATACTGAAAGTACAATTGCTTCTAAAAGATTATTTGATGCTTGTGGTGTTACATATCGTCAATTAGAAGTAGAAAAAGAGATAACTTTAACATTAAAACCACAAAATCCAAAAGAATAATTTTGCTTATTCTTTTTTATTTTGATATAATTTATAAACGGAAGTGATAACTATGAAATTACCAAATATAAATGAAGCACGCGAAAGAACAGATAAAGAAGTGCAATATATTTATCTAAATCAAGAATATAATAAAGATACATTTAAAAACAAAAAATATTTTCTTCGTACTTATGGTTGTCAAATGAATGTTCATGATGGAGAAGAAATAGCAGCTCGTTTAGAATCTTTAGGTTTAACATCTACTGATGAACTAACAAATGCCGATGTTGTTGTTTTAAACACTTGCGCAATTAGAGAAAATGCTCACGATAAACTATATGGCTTTCTAGGTCGTTGCAAACACGAGAAAGAAAAAAATAATCCTAATCTAATTATTTGCATATGTGGCTGTATGGCTCAAGAAGAGGGTGTTGTTAAAGAATTAATGCAAAAACATCCTTATGTTGACTTAGTATTCGGTACTCATAACATTCATGAATTACAAGATTTATTAATCTCTCGTCAAAATAAACAAGAAATTGAAGTATATTCATGCGAAGGTAATGTATATGAAAATATTTCTTACAAAAGAGATTCTTCTATTAAAGCTTGGGTTAATATTCAATATGGTTGTGATAAATTCTGTACTTATTGTATAGTACCATATACCAGAGGAAAACAACGAAGTCGTAAAAGCAATGAAATAATAAAAGAAGTTAAAGAATTAGTTGCTCAAGGCTACCAAGAAGTAACCCTACTAGGTCAAAATGTAAATGCCTATGGTAAAGATTTAGAAAATGAATTAAATTTTGCTGGCTTACTAGAAGCCGTTAGTAAAACGGGAATACCTCGTCTTCGTTTTGTAACATCTCATCCTTGGGATTTTACTGACGAGATGATTAACACTATTGCTAAATATGATAATATAATGCCTTACATTCATCTTCCCCTACAATCAGGTTCTACTGATATCTTAAAGAAGATGGGACGTCGCTATACTAAAGAAGAATATCTTACTTTATATAATAAGATTAAAAATACTATTCCTAATTGTTCAATTACTACTGACATTATCGTTGGCTTTCCGAATGAAACTGACGACGATTTTCAAGAAACACTTGATGTAGTCAACAAATGCCAATTTGATAGTGCCTTTACTTTTATCTATAGCCCTCGTGAAGGAACACCCGCTGCTAAAATAAAAGATAAAATATCTCTGGATACAAAAGAAAAAAGACTTCACGAATTAAACGAATTAATCAATTCTTATAGTCTTGCTGCTAATCAAAAATACTTAAATAAAGTTGTTCCTGTTTTAATCGAAGGAGTAAGTGAAAAAGGTCAAGATAAAGTCTTTGGTTATACAGATGCTATGAAATTAGTTAACATTACTAATGCTAAAGAAGATATTGGTAAAATAATAAATGTTAAAATTACTGCTGCTAAAAGTTTTAGTTTAGATGGAGAAAAAGAAGTTTAACTTCTTTTTTCATTTTTATCCAATCTTTACATTAATAATATAAATATTATATAATAAAAATAGGTGATTAAATGAAAAGAATAATCATATTATTTATCTGTATCTTTATTATTTGCAGTTGCGAAAAAAAAGAACAAATAAATATCCAAGAATACTATTTAACATACAATTCCATTGATATAAAACCGGGAGCAATGTTTAGTACTGTCGCTATATCACTAGACGATTATAATAATACTCATTCTGAAACAAGCGACTATAACGAAAATACAGCTAATGTATATGAATATGACAACTTTGAAATAGAAACTTTTTATGATGAAGATGGAATCGAAAAAATTTATTCAGTTCGTCTTACTAATGAAAATCAACCAACGAATGAAGGAGTAAAAATAGGTGATAATATAGATAATATGTTAGATATTTATGGCTCAGACTATATTAATGTAGATGATAGCATCTATTTATACACGATTGATAATACTAACATATCATTTACTATCGAGAATAATTACATAGTTGAAATAGTTTACTATTTAGTATAAAAGAAAAAAGGGTTGAAATATGAAAGATAAAATAATCAAAAATCGTCAAACTAAAATTACAATATTTGCTTATATATCTATAATTCTCTTAATTATCAGTATTTCTTTAGGTATATATAAATATAATGAAGAAAAAAATGCCATAAATATAAGTGCTACGATAATAAGTATCGAAAATAACAATAACAAGACAACTGCTACAGTTAAATACTTTGTTTTAAATAAAAAATATGAAGGTCAAGTAAATCTAAATAATTCAAGTAACTTAGCAGTAAATGAAACTACGCATATAAAAGTTGATATGCGTAATCCTAATCGCCAAATTAATAATCTATTAATATATGTCTCAATTGCTTTATTTATTTTATCTCTTATCTTAGCTTTTATATCATTACCAAGTTTCATCAAATATATTAAAAATCAAAAAAGAATTAAACTGCTTCGTCAAAAAGGAATATATCTTCAAGCAATTATTACTGGTATATATGCTAATAACAAAGGAAAAACACATAAAAAAATGTATCCTCATCGTTTAAGATGTCAGTATTTAAATCCTCAAGATAATCAAGAATATATATTTGATAGTGAGGATACTTTTCTCGATTTAGAAAATATAATTAAACAAAATAATGTTACTAATATTACCGTTTACTTAGATAAAACAAATCCGACAAATTATTATGTTGATTTATCTTCCTTACAGCCAAAAATAAATATTATAAATCCTCTTGAATTTATGAAAAATAATTCTTCAGATAATAAAGGAAATTAAAATGAAAAAAAGAACACTTTACTTAATACTGATTATTTGTCTAACAATAAGTATAACACTTATTACAACGATTATTATTCCACAGTATCGAAAATATCACCTGCTAAAGGTAAATGCTGAAAAAATAGCTAATGCTACTATTATAGTTGAACTAAAAGAAGATTTAACAGCACCATTCTTAGGAGATGTAAAAGTAAGTGATTTTATTACTAATATCAATGGTAAAGTTATTAAAGACTATTCAATTGATACTAGTAAAATAGGGGAACAAGAGGTTAATTTTGAATATATAAATGATGAAAATATTACAATTCCTTATACTTATAAAATAAATGTTAAAGACGAAACATCCCCAGCCATTTGGCTAGGCAATAGTTATTCCATAACAACAAATTATGATGGCTCTCTTTTAGAAGATATTGTTTGTGCTGATAATTATGATGATAACCCTGATTGTGAAATAATTGGTGAATACGATGTTAACAAAGTAGGGGAATATCCTCTCACTTTTAAAGCAACTGATGCTAGTGGGAATACAACAACTAAAGAGTTTACTTTAAAAGTAAAAGAACCAATAACCGAAAATAATTCATCATCATCTTCTAGTCCTAAAACATATACTTATTTTTCTGATGTTGTAAAAGAATATAAAAATTCTCATACTAAAATAGGTATTGATGTTTCAAGTTGGCAAGGGGATATTGATTTTAAAGCTTTAAAAGCAGCTGGAGTTGAATTTGCTTTTATTCGTGTCGGCAGTACTAAAGGAATTAATGGCGAATATTTCATTGACAAGAAATTTCTTCAAAATATTGAAGGATTTAATGCAGTTGATATTCCTGTTGGAATATACTTTTATTCATACGCAAATAGTAAAGAAGCTGCCATATCCGACGCTGAATGGGTTTTAAAACAAATAAAAGGATATGAAATTGATCTTCCAATCGCTTACGATTGGGAAAGTTGGTCATTTTATAATGAATTTAATCAAAGTTTCTATAGTACAACTATGAATGCTAAAGCTTTTTTAGATACTATAAGTAATGCTGGATATCAAGGAGCATTATATAGTAGTAAAAATTATCTTGAAAAAGTATGGTTTGATACTGGATACGATGTTTGGTTAGCTCATTATACATCAAAAACTTCATATACTGGAGATTATAAATATTGGCAAATGTGTAGTAATGGTCGTGTAGATGGTATAAATGGTAATGTCGATATTAATATTATGTATCAATAAAAAAAGATTTTGATATAACATCAAAATCTTTTATATTGCTTCTTTTTCCTTTTCAACTATTTCTTCAAATTCCTTCTTTATTTCTTCTAATCGTTCAGGTGTTTTGGCTTCAAAACGTAAAGTTAAATTTGGACCAGTATTACTTGCTCTAACTAAAGCCCATCCATCATCAAATTGAACTCTTATTCCATCAACATCTAAATATTTATAATTTTTACTTTGAACATATTTTGTAACTGCTTCCACAATTTTAAACTTCGTTTCATCCGTAACGGCCACCTTAATCTCCGGAGTATTATAATAAGTGTTTATACCATCTAATAAATCAGTTAAACTTTTATCCGTTTTACTTAAAATTTCTAGCATACGTAAACCATTGTATAAACCACTATCTATGCCTGGCCAACGATCAGTAAAATATAAGTGTCCTGAATATTCTCCCCCAAAAGGAATTTTATTTTTATTAACAGCGTATCTTGTCCAAGAATTACCAGTACGATAACATATTGGTTTAGCTCCTAATTTAACAATTTCATCTTCCAAAGCTTTACCACATTTTACATCATACAAATACGTTTTATTAACGACATTCTTATTAATGCTACGAATATAAATTATCATTGCTTTGTCAATTGGTAAAATTTCACCTTTTTCAGTAACAAATCCAACACGATCTCCATCACCATCAAAACCGATTCCAATATCAGCATTAACTTCTTTAACTTTTTCGATTAACATTTTATTATTTTCAGGAACAGAAGGATCTGGATGATGATTAGGAAATGTTGCATCAGACTCATCACAAATCATCGTTATATCTAAATTAGGAAATTGGGAATAAATATATTTAGCATACAATGATGTTGTTCCATTACCGCAATCTAAAACAACTTTTAACTTTCTTTCTCCCATTTCAATATTTTCTCTTATAAAACTATAGTAATATTCACGAGGATCAAAATCTGTAACTTCACCTTTACCACTTAAAAACTTACCAGCTAATGTATAATCTCTAAAATCGTAAACTTGTTCTCCACGAGCATTACCTAAATGGTCAAAACTAAATTTAAACCCATTATCATCTTTTGGATTATGCGATGCCGTAACCATAACACCGATAATTATATTAGCTTTTAAACACGCATAATAATACATTGGTGTTGTAACTAGACCAAAATCAATAACATTACATCCTGAATCTGTTATTCCTCTAATTAATTCACTTGCTAATTGCGGACTAGATAAACGATTGTCGCGTCCAACACCGCAAATATTTCTTTTTAATTTCTCTTGAATATAAGAACCATAGCTTCTACCTATTGTATAAGCTACATCCTCATTTATTTGTTCAGGGTATACACCTCTTATATCATATTCACGAAAAATATTTCTATCCACTATTTATCATCTCCATCATAAATAAATTATATCAAAATATAGATAGACAATCTAGACAATTTATATGATATAATATAAATAATAGAAAAGAGTGATAATTTGAAAATAACAGATGATATTAAATATAAGATTCATTTTATCTTAGATAAACAAAAAAATAATGAAAAATTAACTTCTGAAGAAGAAAGTTATTTAGAAAAATATAACCAATTCATAAACATAGTTAATAGTTTTCAAATTGAAAGAGAACTAGAAACTTTCAATTTTCAAAATTCTACAATAATAGAATATTTAAATAACAAAGAAAAAGAAATAAGAAGAACAATTCCTAAAACAAAATCTCGTCGTAAATTACTTTCATTTCAAAAGATGCTTCTTAAAATAGAAAAACTACGTCAAGGTGATTTAGATTTATTTAAATACTATATTGCCGACACATATCCTTACGACCGTTTAGATATTAATCGCTATATAGCTAATATTGTTTCTTCTGATACTTATACCGCTATGGGAAGTATGGATTTTCTTCACAATAAAGAATGTTTTATTCATCAAAATCAATATACAGGAGAGGTAGAAATAAAAAGGGCAAACGTTCTTCTTGCTAAGCAAATCTTAGGTGGAAATAATACAAATTATCAAATTCTTTTAGAACTAGATAAATGTGATGATAAAGAACGTCGCCAAGAACTAATCGCAAGTTTACCTCCAGAATTAAGAAATGCTAATGCCAAAGAAGTTAATCGTATTGTCTATTATGGTCGTGGTCGTATTGGCAACAACAAAGAGCAAATATTTTATAATGCAAGTGATATATTAGATTATTTATTAATGCTTTCTGATATGCGTAGCGAACATTTACCATTAGAACATCATAAAGATATTGAAAATTATACTATTACTCAAATTGAAAAATACATAAATGGTGAATTGCCCGATAATAAAATTACACGTTATGATGTTTGTCGTTTTATACCAAAAGATTTATATTCTAAGAAATTTCTCTCTTTACTTTCTGCTAATAATTTTAATTTATCTAATGTTTTACAACAACTTAAACATGATGATTTAATATCTTCAACGATTTTAAATCATCCATCACAAAATAATGGCTTTATCGATCAAAATAATCAAATAAATCTTCCGAATATTACTCTAGCTTGTGAAATAATTGATGGAAATTATACTAATTATCGATTATTAACTGAATATCAAAAAGAATTTTCTGATGACATTTTAAATAAAATTCCCGAGAATCTAAGAAATGCTGATCCTCGTCATATGAGTCGTATTGTTTACTATGGTTATGGACGTATTGGTAATCCATACAATCATGATTTTGATAAAGATTTCTATGATCTAAAGATTCTAAAGATTTTAGCTGAATATCAAGAATCATTAAAACGTCAAAAAGAACTTGAAAAAACAGAAGAACAAAAGAAAAGTAAAAAAAGTTGAATTTAAAAAATAATTGTTGTATACTAATACACATAAAGCAATTGAAGAAGACGTCAATATCTAAGTAATTTCTAGAGAGTTACCATTAGGTGGAAGGGTAATAAATAAAAAGATATTGAAAATCACTTCTGATGTGTTACTTTGAATTTAGTAGAAGTAAACGTTTCTCGCGTTAAGAGATAAAGTGTATGATAAAATTCATAAACTAAGGTGGTACCACGCTATATGCGCCCTTAGGCTTATGAATTTTTTTTATAGGAGGAAAAATGAAAACAGAATACGAACTACGAGTTTTAGAAATTAATCATGATGAATTAATTAAAAAACTAGAAAAATTAGGAGCAAAATTTGTTTTTAGTGCTATGCAACAACGATACGTTTATGATTTTAATCCTAAGGTTGAAAATAAATGGATAAGACTAAGAACCGATGGACAAACAACCACTTTAACAATTAAAAATTTGCAAAATAAGAAAATAGATGGTACCAAAGAATTAGAAATTATAGTTGATAATTTTGAAAAAGCTAATGAATTTCTTGAAGAACTCGGTTATAAAAATAAAGGTTTTCAACAAAATATACGTACACGATATATTCTTGATGACGTTGAATTAGATTTAGATAAATGGCCTTTAATCCCAGAATATCTAGAAATTGAAGGACCAACAGAAGAAGCTATTTACAATTGCTTAAAAAAATTAGGATTAAAAAAAGAAGAAACAGTTACCTTAGATGTTGCCAGTATATACACACATTATGGATATGACGGTGACAATCTATCTGATTTAAATTTTGAAATGGAGGAGAAAAAATGAGAAAATTTGCTGAACTAGACAAAAGACCAGCTTCCGAAGTAGAAGCAGATACTTTAAAAAAGTGGGGTGGAGTAAAAGCAATATATGACAAAACTTTAAATGCTCATAAAGACGACCCTAAATTTGTTTTCTTTGATGGTCCAGCTACTGCTAATGGATACCCAGGACTACATCATATGCTTGCTAAGTTTTTAAAAGACTCATTTACAAAATATCAAACTATGCAAGGTAAAAGAGTAGTTCGCAAAGTAGGATGGGATACTCATGGTTTACCAGTTGAATTACAAGTTGAAAAAGAACTAGGTTTCAATGGTAAACAAGATATTGAAAAATACGGTATCAAAGAATTCAATGAAAAATGCAAAGAATCAGTTTTCAAAAATAAAGAGTCCTTTACGGAATTAACAAGTAAAATGGGTCAATTTATCGATATTGATAATCCATATATTACATACGATAATAATTATATTGAAACAGAATGGTATATTTTAAAAGAATTCTATAAAAAAGGTTTATTTTATGAAGGGCATAAAATATTACCTTATTGTCCACGTTGTGGAACAGGATTGGCATCTCATGAAGTAGCTCAAGGTTATAAAGAAGATACTGTTGAAACAGTTATTGTTCCAATGAAAAAAGTTGATGAAGATGTATATTTTTTAGTATGGACAACTACACCATGGACTTTAATTGCCAATGTCGCTTTATGTGTTCATCCTAATTTAACATATGTTAAAGTAAAATCTGGAGATTATAAATTCATTTTAGCTGAAAGTCTTGTCTCTAAGGTTTTAGGTGAAGACGTTGAAATTTTAGAAAAATATAAAGGTACAGACTTAGAATATATGGAATATGAACAACTAATACCAGATCTTAAAGTAAATGGTAAAGCATTCTATGTTACATGTGATGAATATGTTACTGCTGAAGATGGTACTGGAATCGTTCATATGGCTCCAGCCTTCGGTGAAGATGACTCTCGAGTAGGTAAAAAATATAATTTACCATATCTTAATCCAGTAGGTGAAGACGGCAAATATATAGAAGGACCTTGGCAAGGAATGCTTGTCTTTGATGCTGATAAAGAAGTAATCTCTTACTTAAAGGCTAATGATAAACTATTTAAAAAACAAAAAATGATTCACAACTATCCACATTGCTGGCGTTGTGACTCACCATTAATTTATTATTCAAAACCATCTTATTACTTAAAAGTAACAGCTATAAAAGATAAAATTATAAAAGCTAATAAAAAAGTTCATTGGTATCCAGCATACGTTGGCGAAAAACGTTTTGGTAATTGGTTAGAAAACATGAACGATTGGGCAATTTCTCGTAGCCGCTATTGGGGAACTCCATTACCATACTGGACCTGTGAATGTGGTCATGACGAAATGATAGGATCACGTAAAGAACTTGTCGAAAAAGCTATCGAAAATATCGATGAAACAATTGATTTACATCGCCCATTTGTTGATGAAATTCATCTAAAATGTCCTAAATGTGGTAAACCAATGACTCGTACTAAAGATGTAATCGATTGCTGGTTCGATTCTGGCTCAATGCCATTCGCTCAATACCATTGGCCATTTGCTAATGACGGTAAATTTGAAGATCAATTTCCTGCTGATTTTATCTGCGAAGGAATTGACCAAACACGTGGTTGGTTTTATACATTAATCATTATTTCCGTTTTCCTTAAAGGTGTAGCTCCTTTTAAAAATGTCTTAGTAAATGATTTGATTCAAGATGCCGAAGGCAAAAAGATGTCAAAATCTAAAGGAAACATTGTTGAACCATTTACAACAATGAAAGAATATGGTGCTGATGTTGTTCGTTTCTATCTACCTTATGTTTCTCCAGTATGGACTCCATTACGTTTTGACATTAATGGCTTAAAAGAAGTATATTCAAAATTCTTTAATCCACTAAAAAATACTTATAGCTTCTTTGCTCTATATGCTAATACAGATAATATTGATATCGATAAGTGCAAAGTTCCATATGCTAAGAGAGAAGAAATTGATAAATGGTTATTATCTAAATACAATAAACTATTAAAATATGTTACTGAAAGTTATGATGAATACGACTTAAATAAAGTTGTTAAAGCTGTAACTGAATTCGTTTCTGAAGACTTATCAAATTGGTATATCAGACGAAACAGAAAACGTTTCTGGGCATCAGAACTAGATAACTCTAAAAAAGCTGTATATATAACAACTTACGAAGTTCTAGAAGGACTATGTCGTATGATTGCTCCAGTAGTTCCATTTATAACTGATGAAATATATACTAAGCTAACTGGTGAAGAAAGCGTTCATCTAGCTAGTTTCCCTAAATACAAAAAGCAGCTAATTGACGAACATATTGAACAAAGAATGGATTTAATAAGAAGTTTAATTTCAATTGGTCGTTACGTTCGTGAAGAAACTAAAATAAAAGTTCGTCAACCATTAAGCGAAGCTCTTCTAGATGGTAAAAACAAAGAACTAATTTCTGACTTAGTATCTTTAATCGAAGAAGAATTAAATATCAAAAAAGTTGTTTTCGTTGATGATTTAAACGAATATATGAATCTTTCTGTTAAACCTAATTTTAAAGTAGTTGGTAAAATCTTTGGTCCACTAATCAAGGAATTCCAAACTAAATTAGAAACTTTATCATCTGAAGAAATAAATAATCTTCAAAAAGGACAATCTATTAAGATGACAATTGGTTCTGAAGAAAAAGAAATAACTCCAGAAATGGTTGATATCCGTATTTCTTCTAAAGAAGGATTTAATGTTGGTATGGAAAATAATAACTTTATTATCTTAGATACCACTTTAACTGATGATTTAATTCTTGAAGGAATAGCTCGTGAAATGATTTCTAAAGTTCAACAAATACGTAAAAATAAAGACTTTAATGTTGCAGATCGTATAACTTTATATTATAACGGAGACGAAGACATCGATAAATGTATTGCCAAATTCTCTGATTATATTAAAAACGAAACATTATCTTTAGAAATAGTTAAAAAAGATAATCTTCAAGAAAAATACGATTTAAATGGTCATAACTGTTATATTGATGTAGAAAGATAAATCTTTATCTTTCTATTTTTTTTTCTAAAAAAATAATTTATAATATATATAAGGTAGATGATACTATGTCTAAAATAAAACTAATATTCATATTTATATTATTCTTTATCTTATCTAATAATATTAATGCTTTATCAAATAATATAATTAAATATTCCAGTACATTAGAACTTCCTTCTAATAATCAAGCAAATAATATTATTGGAACTAATGAGTACTATTTTTTAATTACTCAAAACAACTTTGATACTATAGTCTATAAATATAATTATGAAAATAATCTTCTAACTAGTAAATATTTTCCTGAATTAATTTCATCACAGATAATAAAATATCAAGATAATTATCTTTTAATAGCTAAAAGTCATAATAATTTCAAAATATATTACCTTGATAACAATCTTCGTATTTTATCTCAAAGTAATTCCTCCCTTATGATTAGTCCTCAAGCTACTCTTAACTTATATAATAAAGATAATATTATCTATATCATGTTAACTAATAATGAATTGCTATATGACAATCAAATTTATGAAGTAAACGAAAATCTCGATATAACAAGTAATAATCTAAGTTCTTATAATACAGAAACTCTTAAAGAAATTCTTCATAGTGATTATTACTTAATTCATCGTAATGACATGATAATTGAAAATAACTTAATTCATTATTATGATACAACATATACTTCCAAAGATAATATTTTAATTGGTACTAAACAAAGTTCTGATAACCAAAATATTGCTATATTAACTATAATAAACCAAGAAGAAAAAAATATTGAATATCCTCAATATACTAAGTTTTTAAATATTGAACTAATAAATGACAAGCTCTTAGTAACTGCTCAAAATCAACAAGATAAAACTTATTTAGTAACCATTGATTATAATGGCAATATTCTTAGTGAAGAACCATTATCTTTTAAAATTAATAAAATTTATAAAGTAGGAAATAAATTCTCTCTTATTACAGACTATCAATCTATTATTTTTTATGAATATCAATTGAATATTAGAGTTAATTCTAGTCAATTCAGTACTATTAATATTCCTAAAACAGCAATGCCTTATGAAAAAGTTGAACTTAATATAAAGACTAATTCAGGTTATGAAGTAGATAATATAACAATAATTGACGAACAAGGACAAGTCCTTTCTGTCTCTAATAATGAATTTATAATGCCTGAAAATGATGTTAATATTGATATAACTTATAAAGAAACTGTAACAAATCCTGAGACCATTGATATAATAACAATATCTATTCTTATTCTTCTTGTTATATCTATAATTTTAGTTTATAGTCGCCATAAACTTAAATGGCTAAAATAACAGTTTTTACTGTTATTTTTATTTTTTATGATATAATAAAAATAGAATAGGGTGATAAAATGCCAGATAATAATTTTTTTAATCCAAATGATTTACCAAAAAGAAATGATAATCAAAATAATCAACCAAATCAACCAAATCAACCATCTAGTTCACCTCAAGAAGTAAGCGCTAACGAAGAACATAAAAACATAATTGAAATTCCTCAATCTTATTATGATAAGCTAGCTCAAGAAGAACAAGTACGCCAAGCAGAAGCTCAAATGAAAGCTATCAAGCAACAAGAAGCTAATGAAGCAAAAGCATCATTTGATAAATTTCTTTCTATAGCTTTACTTAATGCCTTGCTTATCTTTGCTAGTACATATGCTTTTTTAAACATTAATGAATTATTCATCTTTGCTATTCCAGCATTTATTGTTATTCTTAGTCTTGTGTTTGCGTTTAAACAACGTAAAGAATCAAACTACCCAGTAACTCTACTAATTGGTGGAATTATCGTTGCTGTTATAACCTTTATTGTTTCTATGATACAGGAAGAACAAATGGATCTTTGGACCCATTATTCAATAGTTGCAGTTGTCGTTGGTTTCATAGGTGCCTTTACGAGCAGTATTATTACTAAAATAATCACTTCTCATAAAGAAATAAAAGCTCTTCAATTTACTGGTTATATACTATACTTTATTATTCTTATTGGTTTACCATTTTTTCTTGAAAATAAATTTCATGAAGAATTTCATCGTTATGTCTTTTTAGATCAAGTTGCTGTTGAAGCTGAGACTGAAGAAGAATTTATTACTAAGACTCTTAATGTTCGATATGGTGAAACTTTTACTTGTAATGACCAAATTAAATACCAAGTTGATGAATCAAACCGTTCTCAAACATCAAGAACTTGTACATCTAGTCAAGGAACTCAAATAACAGTCATCAGTAAAGTATATAATGAACTAGATAACCAATATGTTATTATTGATGATTATCTTGATAAATTATATTTATCTCAAAGTAAAGAACAATTAACTTCTCGTTTAGCTACTTCCGTATCAGCAGAAAAAGTTGAATTATTTCTTTATCCTGAAACAAATTGTACTTTTTATGGTGATTGCGCTGATTGCGAAGAATACTACGAAAGATATAATGTAGAAACATCTATTGATAATCAATATGAACAAAGTGTTAAAATTAATTTTTCTAAAGATCTAAATAAAGATTCTAAATCTTTTATTAATGAACATAATTTTAAATACATTATCAATATAATTAGTACTTATGATGAAACTAGTGCTGACTATCAAAGTATCATCGATAATACTTTAGAACAACTTAATAATTTAGGATATAAAAATACATTCGGTTATGTCATAAATATTTACAATGTATCATCATCATCTTTTGGTAATACTAATAAACTTGTATACAAAGTAAAAGGTTCAACTAATGACGAACAAACATTTAAAGATTCAGAGGTCGTTGATATAAGTGGCTATCATTCAAATTAATAATAACAATCGTTATTTTCAAGAAATAATAAATATTTATTATCAATGGTGGGGGAATATAAAAAAATTATCATACGAAGAAATATTATCTCGCTATACTAATACTTTAAATACCCAAACACTTCCTAAGTTATATGCTCTAATTATTAATGATACTTTAATTGGAACATATTCTTTAGAAGCAAAAGATGATATTGATAATGAATCATATACGCCATATTTAGCCAACGTTTATATCAAAGAAAAATATCGCCATCAAGGCTATAGTAAATTATTAATCCAAGATGCTAAAAATAAATCTATAAGTTTAGGATATAATACTTTATTTCTTCATTCGCATCATCTTAACTATTATGAAAAATATTCTTTTACTTTTATAAAAGAAGTATCTACTAAATACGGAAATAAAAGAATTTATTCTTGTTCCCTAAAAAAGAAGAACTAACTTCAAGTTAACTCTTCTTTTTTTTAAGTACTAAACATAAAATTAACAAAATACCCCAAATTATATGAATATTATTTCTAATAAACAAGACATTCACATAATTTTTATTTAAGAAAAATTCTATTCCTAAGAAAAATAAAATAATAAAAATAAATAAAATCTTTCTATCCCAATTATCTCTTAATACTTTAAGACATATCCATCCTGAAATTAATAAATTAAAAATCCATACCATTATCAATATATTCTCTACATTACTTACATAATTTAAGAACGTAAACTTCTTTAATATTAAGTATTCAGGAAATCTTATTACCGTAGCCATTTCTATACCGTAAATACTTATAATTAAATAAGTTAAATAAATAGTAGTTAAACATCCAAATATATAACCAATTCCTACATCCTTATATTTTAAATCTTTTTTATAATTTAACAATAAAATATTAGGTAATATTGAATTAACCATAAAAAACAATATACCCTTTACTAAATCTAACCATTTAGTATCTAAAAAAGGTTTTAAATTATCTATTTCTCCTATAGGAAATAAACCAAAATATACTAATCCTAATATTGGAATTGATAAACATATACTTACTAAAGCGAATCTATAAATAATTTTAAAATCCTTTTTTGAAGCCCACCAAATTACTCCTAAAAATAATCCCATTATTATAAGAGTAGGTGTCTTATAAAGTAAATAAGTACTTGTTAAAATAGTATTCGATAAAATATTAATTAATAATACTCCTATACTAATTAAAACACATACTCTTTCATTAATTTGTTCCTTCTTATATAATAAATATAATATAAAGTATCCTAATAACATTCCCAATATACCACATAATATAGAACTATTCTTACCTATATTAAGTAATACTGTATAGCCACCACCTAAAAATAAAACCCTTGTTAAGAAAAAACTCAGTATTATATAGTAATATTTATTAATCATAAATCACCTCATAAATACTACCATTTTTATTTAAAGTTACATCAACATTAACTTCATACTTTAAATTATCCTTATAAGTTTTATATTTTTTATAATATTTATCTTTTAAACTAAATAAATCAATTCCTTTATTAAATGCATTATCAATATACTCAGTTATTTCTTTTTTTATCTCCTTATTAATTATCTTCTCAATTTCTTCATAATCATTAATTTTTTTAAGATTATACTTCTTATCAGTTTCCTTAATATTACCATTTCCAGTTATTTTTATTACTATCTTATTTTTTTCTACTTCATATTTAATTTTCTTGTTATAAATATTAATAACATTGTTAGCTTGTCTAAAATCAACACTATCTATATCATGAATTAAAAAGTTATATACTTTAGCTTCATCCATATTTTTAAATTTATCTTCTTTAAAACAAGCAATCTTTCTAACTATAACATTATCATTATTTATCTCTACATATGGTAATACTAGATTAATATTCTTATTTAATAATTTAGCAGCTACAAAGTCCAAATCATATTTATAAGTTGAATTTATATCATACTTGATAGTATCTACAATTACATTAACTATACTATTATTATTTTTTTTAATATTCAAAATATCTTTTGGTTTATCAGCTATTACTACCATATAATTATTATTAATAGTTAAATCCCTTAATAAAAAATCGATAATTTCTCCAATTCCTTTATTTGCTATTTCTTTACTCAATAATAATAAGTTAACATGTTCTGCATATAATACCTTACTTGAACTCTGTATAGCTTCATTATAAGCCAAAGCAATATTCTTATTTGATCCTTCTATTATCTCTGTAACTAATTCACTATCACCATTCTTCTTAACACTATTATTTATTTCTAAATAAACAACATATTCACCATCTTTATAATCTATTCCAATTCCATTAACAATACTCATATCATTTAACTCTTTATAATCAAAGCATCCACTTAAACAAAAACAACATATAAATAATAAGATTATCTTTTTCATTTACTCACCTTATTTATGTTATTTGATAATACTTTACTTCTCTTAGTTTCTTTATTCCTTCTAAAAAAAGTCTTTAATAGATAAATAGGTTCAAATGGTGCTATTGGAAACATATACGGTTCATCTAAAGTATTCATACTTACTAGATGAACTATTATAAAAAATAATCCTATAAAGAATCCATATAACCCAAATAATATAGCACTAAATAATAAAAGAAAACGATAGTATCTTAAACCATCTATTACATCACCACTATTAAATACTAATCCTGTTACAAAAGTAATTCCTATAATAATAATCATAATTGGACTAACAACATTAGCTGCTACTGCAGCTTCTCCTAATATCAAAGCTCCTAATATTGAGATAGAACTTCCATAATTAGATGGAAACCTAATATCACTTTCTCTAAGTATTGTACAAAGTAAAATCATAAATATCGCTTCAAATGCCGAAGGGAAGGGGACTCCACTTCTTCCAGCTTGAAAAGATAATAATAAATTAATCGGTATCGATTCTGGATTATAATTAACTATTGAAATATACATAGCTGGCAATGTAATAGAAACAATAAAACATAAAAATCTTATTATTTTTAAAAAATTAACATTAACAGATTTTACATACTTATCTGATTGAGGATTAATAAAATCGACAAAAAAAGCCGGCATAATTAACGCATAAGGAGAATTATCAGCTATTAAAACTATTTTACCTTCTAATAAAGCTGAACATACTGTATCAGGTCTCTCTGTTTTTAAAATAGTAGGTAACGGATTAATACTAGGATTAAGTATTTGACTTAATATTTCTATATCTATTATTCCATCTATATCTATTCTTTCTAAACTCTTTTTAACTTTTTTAACATATTTCATCTTTGCTACATCATCTAAATATAATAAAGAAACCTTATTCTTAGTCTTTCTTCCTAATGTATAATCTTCATTAATTAGATGTTCACTCCTAATTCTTCTTTTAATTAATCCTAGATTCATTAAAATACTTTCATTAAAAGAATCTTTAGGTCCATTAACAGCTTTTTCTGCTAATGGTTCATTAACAGAACGATATAAATTTCCTTTGACTTCACAAACTAACATATCTTTATCATCATATATTAAGGCAAATCCATTTAATAAATAATCTTTAACTAAGCGATAATCAGTTATATAAACTACCATCGGTCCACTAATAATATCTCTTAGAAAAAAATAATTTTTATTCAAAGTTATACCTCTAAATATATAATCATTTAGCTTATCACTACTACAAATACTCTCTAAAAAAACAACTCGAATATTATTTATTTCTTTATATTTTAAGTCACTTGAATTATTAAAATCTTTTTTTAATTTCTGATATACCATATATTTCACCATTAATAGTATTACCAAAAATTGCTAAAATATTATAAAATTTAAAAACAAACCCAAACTTATATATTTATAGTATAATTACTTTAAGAGGTGTATCTATGAACGAAGTAACTATTGAAAAATTAGATAATCAAGGTAGGGGAATATGTTACTTAAATGATAAAATAACTTTCGTAAAAAATACTTTACCTGGTGAAATAGTATCTCTTAATATTACTAAAGAAACTAAAAAATATAATGAAGCTGAAGTTACTCAATATATTAAGAAAAGTCCTAATAGAATAGAAAGTCCATGTCCATATTTTAATGAATGTGGTGGTTGTGGCTTACTTCATAGTAAATATGAAGATACTCTAAAATACAAAAAAGAAAAATTAGAAAATATTTTATATAAATATGCTAATCTTAAATTAAATATTGATCTTATACCTAGTACTAATCAATTAGAATATCGTAATAAAATAACTTTAAAAATCATTAATAATAAAATAGGTTATTATAAACCTTCATCTCATGAATTAATAGAAATTAAAAAGTGCCTTCTAGCAGAACCAGCTATAAATAATTTTATTATAGATATACCTAAATTAAATATTAAAAATGGTGAAATAGTAATTCGTTCTAATTATAATAATGAATTACTTATCTGGATAAAAACTAAAGATAAAATAAAACCTAATATACCTTATTTAAAAGAACATCATAAAATAGTAGGTATTATTTTAAATAGTCAACCTCTAGAAGGAGAAACTAGTTTTATAGAAATAATTAATCATCAACTATTTACTATATCATATGACTCTTTCTTTCAAATAAATAGAGATATCTGTTCTAAATTATTTAATCTAATTATCAAAGAAATAACTCCTAATGAAACAATATTAGATTTATATTGTGGAGTAGGTACACTAGGTATTAACGCTTCAAAGAATGCCAAAAAAGCTTATGGAATTGAAATAGTTAAGAACGCAGTTTTAAATGCTATTACTAATTCTAAGATAAATAAAAGAGATAATATCTATTATATGTTAGGTGATGTATCAGTATGTTTACCTAAAATAAAAGATCAAATTGATACTATTATAGTCGATCCCCCACGTTCAGGTTTAGATAAATCTACTAAAGAAACACTACTTACATTCAATGCTAATAAGATAATCTATGTTTCATGTGATCCTATGACTCTCGCCCGTGACTTAAAAGAACTAAGTACTAAATACAATATAACTAACATCAAAGGTCTAGATATGTTTCCATTCACTCATCATATTGAATGCTTGGTCGTGCTTTATCGCCGCTGAGGCTAGGTAAAACCAGGGCAAACTACTTATCTAGTGGTATCTGAAAAAAGTGCTAAAAAAACACTAAAAAATGCAAATTTTAGTGTTTTTTTATTTTTCTACAAGAAGGGGGACTGTGGAAGATATGTTTAAACATTCAACCATAGACTACTGTTCATACTATTAATATATAATTAAGTTGTTATAAATAATTATTATATATAAGTGTATGAAATACGCTTTTCTTTTTACTGCTATTGTGATACCCTAATAACGGTAGAGGCAATAAAAGGTAAAAGGAGAGTTTTTATGACTGAAGAAATACAATTTAGTATTTATAAAATATCACCAGAGTTAGTAATAAAAAATAATAATAATATTGACTCAAATACTAATATAGAAGATATGTTAGATATTCTTTTAGACAATATATTTAAAGGTACAAATAAGCCGCCTAAGGATAAAGCTGTATTATTTGCTAAAGACGGATATAAAGGTGTACTTATAAAAAAGAAAAGAAATCCTGCTTGGGAAGGATTAATTGGAAATTTAATGGGAGTGACAAAGCCAGAAAGCAAAGAATTAATCATTAATGAGTCGGTTTCATTCATATTATTTAAAATAGTAAATAATGAACTATATGCAACAACAGGTGGCTATGGCAGTAGTTATTTGGATAAAATAAAAGAAAAAGGATATGGTAAAGATTTAACTCCAAAAATAACACAAAACACAGATATGATTATTAAAGGAATTACAGAGTACAATATTTCAGGTGATAATGTAGCAACCAAGAAAACAAAAAAAGGAATATCTTCAGTAGCACAAGAAAGTGAAAGTACTAAAATACCAAGTGAATTTTCATTAATAGTTGATTCATCTTTCTTAAATGTATTTGGACTAGATATTGAAGATAACAAAAAAGTAAGTATAGATAACGGAGATTCTATAAAAATAAGAAAAAAGATTTCATTAGAAGATCTGACAACTGTATTAGAATGCCTAAATCAAATAGAGAAGAATCCAGATAATTATCAGTTAGGGTATCTAATTCCAATTAAAGGAAGATATAAAAAATCAGATCTAGATAATGAATTATGGAATTCTATGTTAAGTCAAAAAAGATATGCAGAAATATTTCCAGAAACTTCAGAAGACTATCTAAAAAATAGTAATGAATATGTTATAGAATATTCTGGAGAAGAAGTAAGAAAAGATTCTCCAGTTATCATAGAAGATATGTGGGAATTATTATCACGAGTAACAAATAGAAATCCATCAAAAAGTTCGGTAAAAGAAATAGTAACAAAAGGTAATGTGAAAGCTATTGATGAAAATTTACATTTGACCTTATCTAAACCTATATATGATTGTTTAAAATGTAGCTTAGAATATGCCGAAAAAACTTTCTATTTATTAAACGGCCAATGGTACATGTATGATGTTAATAAATACCGAATAATAAAGGAGAATTATGTTTCGCTTTTCAAGAAAAACAAGGAAAGATTATGCAACCTTAATTTAGTTAATAAATATGGTTTATTAAAACCAACAATTAGTAATGAAGATTCTTATAACAAATCATTTAAGGAAAGCAACAACATTATTGTTACTCATCCCAAAAAATTAAAGATGGTAGAACCATGTGATCTTATCTTTTGGGATACGGAGAGAGTATATTTAATGTGTAATAAGTCGTATATGGATGGAACAGGTGTCAGGGACCTAGAAGGTCAAATATCAACTTCTGCATCAATAATAGAAGGAATATTACTTGATGAAAAAAATAAGAAACTATTAAAAGGATATTATAAACAATTAGAGCAAGAGCAAAAAAACAAAATAACAGAAGAAGAGTTTTGTAACCTATTTAATAAAAGAATAACTTATATAGCAGGTTTTTCTGAAAACTTTACAGATAAAACGACATCAGTGTATTGTCAAGCTTTACTATACGAATTATCAGTTGAATTAAGAAAAAAAGAATTTGATTTAATAATCATGAACTATAAAAAAGAAACCAAATAAGGTTTCTTTTTTTTGAAAGGATGATAAAATGACAAAAATAATTGCAATAGCTAATCAAAAAGGTGGCGTAGGTAAATGATATGAACCCCGTTTCTTGGACAAAATAGAAACGAGGTTTTTATATGTCAAAATTAAGTTATGAAGATAAAATTAGTTTATATAGAGAAAAAAAAGAAGGAATATCAGTGAAAAGTTTATCAAGGAAATATAATATACGTGAGAATATAATCAACTATATGGTAAGTTTAATAGATAAACATGGAATAGATATTTTAAGAACATCAAAAAATAAAGAACATCCAAAATATGAAAAAGAAGAAGCAATCAATCGAGTTTTAATAAATGGTGAAGCAGTATGGACAGTAGCTATTGATATGGGATTACTAAGTTATAGAATGTTACAAAATTGGATTAAAAAATATAAAGAAAACGGATATAATATAGTTGAACGAAAGCGAGGTCGGCCAACTATGCCTAAAGTTACTAAGGAAAAGAAAAATGAAACAAAAGATGAGAAAATAAAAAGACTTGAAGAAGAAAATCTATATTTGAAAGCTGAGCTAGAATACTCAAAAAAATTGAGAGCTGTAGTTCAAGCAAGGAAGAATCGACAACAGAAGAAAAAGTAAGCGTTGTCAGTGAACTACGGCTAAACTATCCATTAAAGATTCTTCTACCAATATCTGGTCTAGCTAAATCAGTATATTATTATACTTTATCTAAAACAGATAAAGATGATAAAAAGAAAGATATGGTTATCGTAGAATTACCTTAGAATTAAGAAATCAAGGATATCATGTTAACCATAAGAAGGTATATAGGATAATGGTTGAATTAGGGTTAAAGCCTCTAAAAAGAAACAGAAGAAAATACTCTTCTTATAAAGGAACAGTCGGTCAAATAGCCGATAATCTTATTGAAAGAGATTTTGATGCACATAAACCAAATGAGAAATGGTATACAGATGTAACAGAGTTTAATCTTAGAGGAGAGAAAATTTATTTGTCACCAATAATTGATGGCTTTAATCAGGAAGTAGTCTCTCATAATATTTCTAAATCCCCTAATTTGGAACAAATAGACGATATGCCTAATAAAGCATTTGATAAAACTGATGATAAAGATTTAGAAAATTTAATATTTCATTCAGATCAAGGATGGCAATATCAACATAAGTCTTATCAACAGAGGTTGAAAAATAAAGGCATAAAACAAAGTATGTCCAGGAAAGGTAATAGTATGGATAATGGGTTAATGGAAAACTTTTTTAGAATATTAAAAACAGAAATGTTTTATGACCAAGAAGATAAATATGAAACGTTAGATGATTTAATAAAAGCCATAGATGACTATATCAATTACTATAATTATGATAGAATTAAAGTGAAATTAAAAGGATTGTCTCCTATAAATTACAGGTTACAATCCTCTAATTAGAAAATATTTATAAACTGTCCAACTTTTGGGGTTCAGTTCAATTTTTTCATTCTACTTAATTCTTTTTCTATTAAATAATTCATCAATTGAAAAAGGCTTATATACTTTTGTTAAATCGTATAGAAAACTAGTAGGAATAATATTAATTCCAGTTTCGTAATGAGTGTAATTATTTTGATTAGTCTTTAGTTTCTCTGCAACTTGTTCTTGTGTCATATTATTCATAATTCTTAAAGTTTTAAGATTTCTAGCTAAAGTTGGCAAATTTATTTGTATTTTATCAAAAAGAACATTTTTAGGTACTAAACCAAAAATGTAATCTAAACTATAATTAAATAAATTAGCAAATTCGATTAATCTTTTAATAGGAATCCAATCTTTTCTATTTTCCCATCCAGATATTGTAGAAGAGTGGACACCTAAAATTTTAGCAAGTTCTATTTGAGTCATATTTAATTCGTATTCACGAATAGCCTTAAATTTATTAACAACCATTTCATTCACCTGAAATAATTATTTCATTGAAAAATCCAAAAAAATGTAATTTAGGGGAAATAGAGTATTTGGCTTAATCCCTCTAAATTACAGGGAAAAATAGCGGTTGAACCAATTGTATAAAAAAAAGAGACGTTTGAATTTTAAAAAAATGTGATAGTTTAAAAGCAAAGGTGATTATATGCAATTAGATTCAATTGGAAAATTTATAGCCGAATTAAGAAAGAAAAAAGGATTAACGCAAAAAGAACTAGGTGAAATACTGAGCATAGACAATAGAATTATTTCAAAATGGGAAAATGGAAGGTATGCACCAGACATAACAGTGTTAAAAGAATTAAGTACCGTATTAGGTGTTACAGTAACAGAACTTTTAGAAGGAAAGAAAAATACGGATAATGAATTTGTTCAAGATGAAATAGCATTGAAAAGTTTAAAGTATTATACCAAACAAACTCAAAAGAGAAATATAAGGGTATCATTAATTATAATCATCTCTTTAATATTTATATTTGCAGTTATTTTTGGAATAATAAAATATAACGAATGGCATGCTGAAAATGTCCAAAGTTTAATTAATGAAGTGTATGATTTTGATGGATTTATTGTTTATAACAAGAAAAAAACAATAATCTTATTTAATAATTTTATATATAAAGATGAAAAGATGGGGACTAATATGGAACCAATCATCAATAAAATAAAAATATCTGTTTTTTACAAAGAAAAATTAATTGATGTTAAAAATATCGATTACGAAAAAGACGTATTATTAAGCGATGCACTAAGAAATGTATCGATATTTATAGACAGTAATGAAATAAAGTATTCATCTAAAAGTTATTTAAAAATAAAAGTGGATTACTCGGATAAAAGTAACAATGAAAAAACTAGTCATATAATTAAAGTAAAATAAAGGAATTCGCTATTTGAGCGAATTTTTTTCGCCAAATAAGCGATTTATAATAAATAAATTCATTCATATAATTATTACCAAGAAAGGAGGTAAAGTATGAAACGTAGTTTATTTATTTTTTTAATGGTGTTAGGAATTTTAGTATTTCCTAAAATTGCAAAAGCTGAAACAGAATTAGTTTTAGCAGAAACAACAAAATATTACAAAACAATAACATTTCTAGGAACAACTAATACTTATAGTTTAAACAATAACTCAATATCAACGACAACTGAAATAACAGAAGAAGAATATAACAACAGCAATGTACTATTAAGAACGAATAGTTCAACAACTATCGAAACAACTTATAAGAAGATGACTGCAACAATAACTGCTAATGGTAACTACTATAGATATAAGAATCGATTAGTTTGGAAGAATATACCTAAAGTAAGAAGTTATGACATTATAGGAATCGGTTTTCAAACATCAGTAAAAGTAAAAGGAGATACGCATTTTAGTCAAACATATTGTGTTGTAAGTAATGGTTGTACGACAACAACAACAAATTATCCTAAAATATTTGCTAATGGTGCAGGGACATCTTTTAAAATTCCTACTGGTGATTTATATCAACTAGACCAAACTTTTTATTTTGATGTAGAAAAAAATACACAATATACAATAATAAATCAAACAATAAACGGAGATTATGCACATGCTACAAGCAGTATTTCGTTAGCTAATTCAAAAAAATACGTTATGGATTTAGATAAGCTTGAATTAGAAAATAGCATAGTGGATAAATACGATACTATTTCAAGTGCTGAGGCCACTTGGAGTGGAACATGGTAATAACAGAAAAGGAAGTATTAGAAAATGGAGTTAATAAAAGAATTTATAACAACATACGGAAATGAATTATTATATACAATAATAACAACAGTTTTAACTTATGTGGGATTAAGAGTAAAGACTTTATATGAAAAACATGTAAATGATAGTATCAAAAAAAATATAATAGAAGATACAGTAAAATATGTTGAACAATTACATAGTGATAAATCAAGCGTTGAAAAACACGATATAGCAAAAGAGAATATACTAAATTTACTTACTGAAAAGAAAATAACAATAACAGATTTAGAATTAGAGGTAATGATAGAATCTGCATGTAACAATATAAAAAAGGATAAGAAGAAAGACGAAGGTCAAAAGCAATGAGTACAGTAAAAAAGTTAATCGAAATTGCACTTGATGAAGAAGGGTACTTGGAAAAGAAGAGTAACGAGAGTTTAGATGATAAAACGGCAAATCCTGGCAAAAATAATTTTACAAAATATGCTAGAGATTTAGATAAAGTAAAAAATTTTTATAATGGTAGAAAGCAAAGTTTTTCATGGTGTGATATTTTTGTTGATTGGTGTTTCGTTCAAACTTTTGGAGTAAAAAGAGCACAAGAATTACTATGTCAACCAGATAAATCTACAGGAGCCGGAGTAGGTTTTTCTAAAAGTTTTTATGCCCAAAAAAATCAATACCATAAAAGTCCAGAAATAGGTGATCAAATATTTTTTAAGAAAAACAATAAAATTTGTCACACAGGACTCGTATATAAGATAGATGCCACATATGTATATACTATTGAAGGTAACACCAGTAGCGCAAAAGGTGTTGTATCAAATGGCGGATGTGTTCGAACAAAAAAATATCGATTAAATGCTTCGTCGATAGATGGGTATGGTAGACCAGATTATTCTGACAAGGAATTAGATGAAGTGGAAACTGCTACAAATAGAACGATTATGTATGTAGACAATGTCGATTACGAGGGATTAAATGTTAGGTCACTTAAAAATAATGAAGTTGTGGAATTATTACCTATTGGGTCAGTAGTTAAAGTTATAAAAATTTTAGATGGAAGAGCTTATTTAGGAGATTGTAAATATGTTTATTCAATTTATTTATCAAAAAAACAACCTAAACTAAAGACCGTAACTGGAGCAGACGAAGAAGGACTGAATGTTAGAAAAAAACGTAATACAAAAAAAAGTAACAAACCAATAGCGTGTTTGAAAAATGGAACAAAAGTAAAAGTATATGGTATAAGATTTGGTTGGTCAAAAATATCACCGGATTCAGAAGCTTGGGTAATTTCTAAATATTTAAAATAACCTAGAATTTAAAAGAGATTCGCCGTTTGAGCGAATCTTTTTCGCTAAATAAGCGATAGCTTTTTTTACAATTCGCCATTATTCTCAACTTAGAGATATGAAAAGTATCTTGTGGAAGTAGGTGAAGGTAAAAAAGAATAAACTAATTTAAACATAAATTATAAAAAAAGAAAGAGGTAAAATAATATGAATGAAGAAACAACAAATACAACAGGATATGATCAATACTTTACAGAAACAACAGAAGGGTTAGATATAGTAGCTAATAATTTAGAAGCAAGCTGTATAACTTCTACAAATAACAAATTTAGTTTAGACACAAATGGAAACTTAACAGTAAATAGCTTAAACATTAGTGACGCGAATAATAACACACTAAGTTTTGAAGCAATATTTAATAGAATTTATCCAGTAGGTTCAATTTACATTACTACGGTTGATGTAAATCCAGGAACATTATTTACTGGTACATGGGAAAAAATAGAGGATAGATTTTTATTAGCATCTAGTAATAACTATTCACTAAATTCAATAGGTGGTGCTTTAACACATAACCATACATCAGCAGCCCATAGTCATACATCTGCTGCACATACTCATGGATATGGAACATTATTTGCAGCAGCACAATTTGCAGGTACTAATGGTTTTTATTATAAAACTAAAACAGGTTTAAGTTATGCGACAAATGAACGTAAGAAAGATACAGGAACAGGTGTTGCAACAAGTTCAACTCGTCAAGAAGGAATTCAAGTTTATGGTTCTACTGGTTCTACTACTCCAGGCAGTACTGGTTCAACTACACCTCCAAATACAGGAAATGCATCTTCACTACCACCATATTTAGCGGTTAATATTTATAAGAGAGTTAGTTAGGTGATTCTATGGACAAGCGAATAGAATTAACTGAATATCAAACTCCAAATTCAAAAACATATTTAAAAAAAGATGGAACAATTCAGGTAGAAATATATGATGAAATAATTAATAATGATAATAACATTATGCTCCTGTCTGATGAACCAACTTTAACACCGGGAGAATCAAATAATACTGCCGATATGGGTGGTATTATAGGGAATAATAATCCATTTAATATAGTTGATACTTATATTTCATCTAATGGAACAAATTCTGGTGAAGAAGATAAAATAAAAATTGGTGTAGAAAAGATTAATGGAACAGATGTAATACATCGTGCATTATTAAAATTCGATTTACCTTCTATACCTTCAAGTTATACAATAGTTGATGCTACACTCAATTTAATTGGATATTATGATGAAAACTATGATGAGTTTAATTCGAACGAACAAATTTCAATTCATCAATTAACTGCAGATTGGGAAGAAACATCAGCAACTTGGTCGTCTATGAATAATAAATATGATACTAATATAGAAAATTACTTTCATAGTACGAGATCAGCAGGAACAATTTCTGGAGAAACAATTACTTTGGATAGCAAAATATCTAAAGTGGATGTTACAGACTTAGTACAAAGATGGTATAACAACGAACCAAATTATGGATTAATGTTAAAAGCAGTAGATGAAATTTACAATGCAAATGTAAAAATAGGAGAATATTATACCAAAAATACTAATGCATCATCTAGTAGTCCGCAGCCAAGATTAATAATAAACTATAAAAACATGAATGGACTAGAAGGATATTTAACATATACTTCACAAGGACACGAATTAGGTTCAACACATATCAACAATTATAATGGTAATTTAACTAGTATTTTTGATGTAGCTAATACGATTGGTGGAGCGTTACCTGTTGATATAAATCTTGTATATAATACATCAGATAAAGTATTAGATGTTGATTATGGATATGGATTAGGAATAAAACCAAATTTAATACAAACTATAAAAGAAGTTACTATTGATGATGAAGATGTACTTGAATATATAGATGAGGATAGTACAATTCATTTATTTTATAAATCTACTGATAATATTTATTATGATGAAGATGGTCTATCTTTAAAAGTAGAGCTAGTTGATAATAATTATGTAATGACTGATAAAGATAAAAATACTAATAAATATGTTAACCATAATGGAACATATTATTTAGAAGAAATCAAAGATACAACAGACAAAATAATTCAAATTAATTATGATACTAGCAATAGAATAAGCAAAGTAATAGATGCTTCTAATAGTGAAATAAATATTACTTATGAAGATAATAAAATTAGTTTTATAAGCCCTTATAAAACTACAATAGTTAATTTAACAAATAATTTATTAACTAGTATAGAAGATTTAGGAGATATAACTACTATTAATTATAACAGTAATAATTTAATAGAAAAGATTATTAATTCTAATGGTTTATATACTAAGTATGAATATATTAACACAAAAACATTTAAAGTATCAAAAGTAACAGAATATGGAACAGATGATAGCGAAGGTAATTATTTAGAATTTACTTATAATTTAAAGTCTACAAGTATTAAAGATAGAAAAGGACATGTTAATACTTATGTATTTAATAACAATGCTAATACAGAAGTAATTACTAATTTAGATAGTAATAATGATCTAACTAATGCATATGGTAAAACATCAGTATTTGGAGAAAATGGAACAGCGTCGGTAAATAAAATTACTTTGGATAGTAATTTAGTTAAACATGTTAATAACTTAATAGATAATTCTTCTTTTGAAGATGGAAATAGTTCATTTACAGTTTCAAATAGTAATATTACTTCGTCTGTAATAAGCGAAGGACATTACGGATTAAAATCGTTAAAGATTACAAATACAGCATTAAATAGTTATATTAGTTTATCTAAACAAGTAGATAAAAATAATTATTATACTTTTAGTACTTACATTAAGAATGATGTGCCTTTAGAAATCTCTTTATCATATGATTCAGTAGAAGAAAAAACTATTATAAATGATATAAATACGGAATATAGTAGATATGATGTGACTATTAATTATCCTGAATCAGCAAGTTCCAATTTAGTGGTCAAGATTACACCATTAGGTATTGGAAATATATGGATAGATGCCATTCAATTAGAAGAAGGAGAAGTAGCTAATTATTATAATATGATTAGTAATAGTAGCTTTAACAATGGAACAACCGGATATGAAATCTCTTCTAGCAAAAGAACAGGAAGACAGTGGAACTATGAATCTGAAGAAACAACACCTAGAGCCGAAGTTGTCACAATAGATAATATTAAAGCATTGAAGTTGAATAATAACCCTTTGATTCAAACTACTGTGGCTAAACATTTCGATGTAAATGGTAAAGCAGGAGATGTATTTGAATTATCTTTTTGGTATAAAAATGAGGGACCGAGAATCATACCTACAGAAGAGAATATTGTTGAACCAGCCAATATAGCAGGATATATCTATTTTGATTATATTGATGGCGAGTGGGAAGGATATGGAGAAGATGATTATTTAACTACATATAATAAAGATTGGCATTATTTCTCTAAAAAGTATGTAGCTAAATATGATTTTAATAGTATATCTTTAAATATTAATGATTTATTTAGTTGTAGAGATTGTTATATTACAAATATATCTATATTCAAAGATTTAGAAAGTTATTCTTATGTCTATGATGATGAAGGAAACTTAGTTTCTAGTACCGATTTATCTAGAGAAACTTCTACATTTAATTATGATGGTAATAACCAATTAATTGAAGCCATTTCACCTTTAGGTAAAAAGTTTAAATATGAGTATGATGAAAATGTAACTGATAGATTAATAAGAGCTATATCACCAACTGGTATTACAAATAGTATTGATTATGATAGTAATAATAATCCTATAAAAACAGTTATAAATAATACTCAAGCTTTTGATGAAATAATAGATACAACTTATTATATAAGAGCTAAGGGTACAGATTGTTATCTATATATTAAACCAGATAAAAATTTAATGGTAAGACAATGTGAATGTTCACACGATAAGTTTAATGTTATTAAACAAACTGATAACAAAATAAAATTACAATATGCAATCTTAAATAATTATTATTTGAAAGATAATGGTGGAATTTTAAAAGTAGAATACGGTGACAATAATAATTTATTTGAACTTATTGAACAATCTGATAAAACATATACGATAAAATCTGTTACTAGTAGTTTGGCAGTGACAGTAAATGAGAATAATACGTTATCTTTAAATACATATAACGAAAATAACGAATCACAACATTTCTTATTTGAAAGAATGGAAAATAGTTTATTTATTGAAAGTAGTGCTGAGTATACTAATGATGGTAGATTCATTAAATCCGTAAAAGATAGTCTAGGTAATGTTGTTACTTATAATATAAATAGTACTACTGGAGTAACAAATAGTATTACTGATCAACTAGGTAATATTACTAACTATACATACGATAATAAGTTTAGAGTTAGTAATATTTCTAAGGGAGAACAAAATGTATCTTATGAGTATAGTGATAATAACTTATCTAAGATAACTCATGGTACTAAGAATTATACTCTTGAATATGATATCTTTAATAATAATAAAAAAGTTAATATAAATAGTATTAATTTAGTAGAAAATACGTATGAAAATAATAATGGTAATTTAATTAAAGTAAAATATGGCAATAATCATGAAATAAATTATACATATGATGAATTTGATAGAGTTAAAACGATTACTAAATCAAATGATATATATAGAAACTATTATGATAATTTAGGCAGAATAGTTAAATTAACTTCCGATAAAGATAATTATAATTATGAATATGATTTTGCCAATAGACTAAGCAAATATAAATTCAATAATTACAAAGCATCATATAATTATGATAGTGAAAATAATATAACAGATAAGATAGAGAATTTAGAAAACAATTCATATACATACAATTATACTTATAATCAAGAATCATTGTTAACTAACTTAAATATCTTAAATAACAATTTTAATTATATTTATGATAATTTAGGAAGACTTGCTGAAAGTAATATTAATGATAGTTATAAGACAACTTATAGCTATATTACTAATGGTAAGAAAACTACTACTATATTAAGTAATGTAAATGATAATGGAATTAATTATTCATATAAATACGATAAGTTAGGTAATATAACTGAAGTAAAAAAAGATAACTTGGTTGTTAATCAATATTTTTATGATGAACATTCTCAATTGATTAAAGAAAATAATTTAGCTAATAATCAAACGATTGAATATTCATATGATAATTATGGAAATATCTTATCTAAGAAAGTTTATACGTATAATACAACTAATTTACTATCAGAAAATACATATTCATATGAAAATAGTAATTGGCAAGATTTATTAACTAAATTTAATAATGAATCAATTACATATGATAATATTGGTAATCCATTAACAATTGGTAATAAGATTCTAACTTGGATGAATGGTAGAGAGTTATCAACATATAATGATGGAACTAATAATATAAGTTATGAATATAATCTAAATGGTATTCGTACTTCTAAAATGGTAAATAGTATTAAAACAAATTATTATTTAGAAGGTTCAAAAATAGTATTTGAAGATAGAAACGGATTGTATATATACTATATTTATAGTAATGATGAACTCGTTGGATTTAAATATAATGGTGTTGTTTATTATTATCGTAAAAACGTATTTGATGATATTGTAGGTATTTTAAACTCAAACTACGAAGAAATAGTTAATTATAAATATGATAGTTGGGGAGCAATTTCTAGTATTGTGGATAATAGTGGAATTAATCTTGGTACAATAAATCCATTCCGTTATAGGAGCTATTACTATGATGAAGAAACTAAGTTATACTATATAAATAGTAGATACTACAATCCTGAGTGGGGAAGGTTTGTTAATGGGGACATGTATATCTCTACGGGTCAAGGTAGTAATGGATGCAATATGTTTAATTATTGTGGTAATAACCATATTAATAGATTTGAAAATGGCAATAGCTGGATAAGCAGTATAGGAAAATGCATAAAGAAAGCGGCAAAAAAAGCTAAAAAAGCGACAGTGGGAGCATATAATGCAGGAAAAAAAGCTGTTAATAATGCTATAAAAAAGATTAATGACACTTATGAAAATGTTAAGCGACAAGTTAAAAAATTTGCAAAAGAGGTAGAGAAAAAATGGAATTCCGCGAAAGAATGGGTAGAAGAAAGATTTGTATTTGAATGGGGGACAGGCGTAGGAGCTAAAATAAATTTGAATGAAGTTGTTGAAGTTGGTGTATCATCAACTTTTGGAAGCACATATAATAATGGTAAATGGAACGATTATGATAGATTTAGTGGTGAAGCGACAGTTGGTCTTTCTGAAAATTTAGACGCAGGATATAAGAAGGAAGCAACAAGTTATGACAATTCTGGTGATTTCAATGATTATTTTATGGATATACCTGGTATATTAACAAGTGAATATAGCGAAAAAAATACTACAATTGGAGTGAAACACCAAAAAACAAATGCAACACTAGAAGGTGACTTTGTAGGTATTTCCGTTGACTTTTATTTTATTGTAGGATTTGATTTTAAAATAGGATTTATGATATAATACGCAGAGAAAGAGGATTAATATGACAAAAAAAATTATTATTTGGTTTTTGGAAATAGCAATTCCTGTTTTTGCATATGTTTTACCTTCATGCTTGATTTTAGAACTATTTCCAGCTTTAACTAAAAACGAAGATATCACTTTAACAATAGGATTGATTGTAGGATTTATATTTATTCCTTTATTTAGGGAATATTTACAAGGAAAAAAGATAATTCCTAAAATAATAGATAAATTATCCAAAAAATAAAAATTTTTTAAGATATTAATTACTTTTGTTATTATATATATTTATAATAAAAAGAGATTAAAAGATAAAAAATCGCTAATTTAGCGATTTTTTTTAATTCGCCAAATTAACAAATAAAAAAATTAGAAATGTATATTAATGTTAAGACAAGATAGTGTTTTGTATAGCACGACAGAAAGAGGTCTTGTCATGAATAATATACATTTGAAAAATGTTTATTAATAATCATGTAATACTAAATGTCGCTTATTGCGCTTTTGAACAAAGTGCAGTAAGCGATTTTTTTAATTGGATAAAAATTCAACTTAGAGGACCACCTTTTCAATCAAATTTTTAAGGAAATTTGATTGGAGGAAAATAAAGTGTCTAATAGACCTAAAAGAAGAAAGTTTAAAGATAACCCTTATACGATAATAGAGATAGAAATAAGCAATAAGTATTTTATTACGTTTAAAGATAGTAGAGGTATTTTCAATAAAGTAGAAGTATCGAAAGATATATATGAATTGTTTAATTATTACGAATTAAGAGATTTATCACAAATGAATGAATATGATAATCATATAGAATATTCAGAAATATATGAAAATAACTTGAATAAAAGAGCAATTAAAAAAGAAAAGAGTATTGAAGAAATAATATTAGAAAAATTTTCGTTTAACGAATTAAAAAAAGCGATAGAAGAATTACCAGAAATTCAAAAACAAAGAATAAAAAAATATTATTTTGAAGATAAAAATGAATATGAAATTGCTAAGGAAGAAGGTATATCACATCAAGCGATACATATTGGATTAGAACGAGCACGAAAAAATTAAAAGAAATTTTAGAAAAAGATCATTTTTAGGTTTGCTTTTTTGATTATTAGTTAGGAAACAGGTGAAAGAGGAAGAAACTCTTTTACCTGTTTTTTTGACAGGTTGATCTTTGACAATTTATTATTCATTCATCAAATACATTCTTATTAAAAGTAGCACACCAGTAAGTACGCTTGACGATAAATACTTGACTGAAAAATTAAGTAGCACTTAATAATGCGATGAGATTTAATAAGGATAATGATACTTCCGTTCAGCGATAGACTAAATCAATCGGAGCGGCTCTGTGAGAACTACAGCTGAGGTGAAATTCCTATGGAACTGATTAGCTATCAGTCGTTTGATGACTTCCCATACTTAGGGGTTCGAGGAAAAATATAAGTATAAAAAAATAAAATAACAAAGCACCAATACGAAAAGTTGGTGCTTTATTATTTTTAGAAAAGAGGAAATTATGAAAAAAATTATAATGAAAAAATAATAGAAACAAAAATAACAGAATTTAATTTAAAAGCAAATAATAAAAAGGATGCATTAGAACAAGTAACAGATTTAATAAATAATAGTATTATTTTAGAACATAAAGATGTAAAAAAAGTTACAAATAGAGAAATAAGAATAAAGAGAAATAGAAGAGATAAAATATGAGCACATATTTTGATATAAAGTTTATAAAATATCTTTTGAACTTGAAAATACTAAATTATTTAAAAGAGAATAATCACATAGATGCAGAAACTTATAAAAAGTCAATTGTGGAAATTGAGAAAATTGCACAATCGTAAATTCTTTCTAAAAATTTTAAAATTCGGTTAACAAGGAGAGAAAAGATATAGAAATAACATTGATAAAAAAAAGTGATGAAAGAATTGATAGAAAAACTAAAAGACCATTTGGTAGATTAAAAGTAACTGCATATTAGAGTAAGTACAGATAACGAAGAACAATTAAATAGTTATGAATCACAAAAAAGTTACTATATGGAAAAGATAGTATCAAATCCAGAATGGAGTTTTGCAGGCTTATATGCTGATGAAGGTATATCAGGAACAAAAGACTACAAAAGAGAAGGTTTCATGAAAATGATAGGAGATGCCATGGAAGGTAAATTTGGTTTGATTCTAACAAAATCAATATCCAGGTTTGCAAGAAATACATTAGATACATTAAAGTATGTAAAAATGTTAAAAGAAAGAAACATAGCAATTCTATTTGAAGAAGAAAATATTAATACCTTAGATATGACAGGAGAACTATTACTGACTGTACTAAGTTCAGTAGCACAACAAGAAAGTGAAACGATTTCATCTCATGTTAAATTAGGATTTAAGATGAAATCTGAAAGAGGAGAACTTATAGGATTTAATGATTGTTTCGGTTACCATTATGATAGTGAAACAAATACAATGACATTACTAGAAGAAGAAGTTCCCATAGTAAAGCTTATATTTAAAAAATATTTGGAAGTACACGGAAGTGATTATATTGCAAAAATGCTAACTGAAATGGAAATTAAAACACCAAAATCAGCCAAAAAATGGTGCACAAGTACAATTAGAGGAATACTAAGGAATGAAAAGTATATAGGTGATGTATTACAAGGAAAATCATATACAATTGATCCAATATCACAAAAAAGAGTTAAGAACTTAGGAGAATCAGACCAGTACTATATTAAAAATCATCATGAACCTATAATAAGTAGAGAAGACTTCGAAAGAGTTCAAGAGATAATGAAAGATAGAGTTGGATTAAGAGCTACAGGAAGAAGATTAGGTAATGTAGGTAGAAAATTTACTTTTAGTAGTAGAATAAAATGTGGTTTTTGTGGAGGCACGTATTCAATAAGAAAATCGTATACAAAAGCAGGAGGGGTAACAATCTGGGATTGTATGACTGATACATCGTTCGGAACACGTTTTTGTCCTAATAGTAAAGCTATGAGGGAAAACTTATTAGAAAATGCATTTATAGATGTTTATCACTTGATATGTAAAAGTAAAGAATTAAACATAGAAAACTTAATCGATATAATAACAAATGCTCAATCTGATAATGAAATAAAAAATAAATTAACCAGCTTTGAAACAACATTGAAAAATTTACAAGATAAAGATAAAAAATTAGTGGAACTATTATTAGATAATACAACTGATAAATTTACATATAATGAAAGAAAAAAAGAACTGAAAGAAAAAATTGATAAAGTTAATGTTGATATAGAAAGATACACCTTACTTTTAGAAGATGAAGAAAGAATAGAACGTGGTTAAGAAAAGTTAAAAAAAATATTATCAAGTCAGAAGGTTCTTGAAGGATTTGATAGAGATGTATTTGATGCCTTAATCGATTATATAATTATAGGAGGATACATAGATGGTGAAAAAGATGACTGTTTATTAAGATTTGTCTGTAAGACGCATTTTAACGAAACCAAAAGAAGTGATTTAACAGAAGAATTTATTAAGAAGAATAGTAATATAGTTAATGGAGAAAGTGAAGGATTAATTTTGCTATCTGAATTCTATAGTAATCAACCATACAATATTTTCTATAAAGATGAAACTGGTAGAATGCAAAAGAAAATGATGGATAGAATAAAAGTTAGAGTAGAGATAGAAAAATAGTAACAAGAGAAATAATAAAGTGTGATATAATAGACAACAATTAATATCGTTTTATATGATATTTTTTGTTTGGAGGAAAAATATGGAAATATCAATAATTGAATGGCTAATACTTATAGTGTTAACATTTACAGCAGTATTTTATATTATATTTAGTAAACAAGGAAAAGAAAACAAAGTTTTAATTATATTAACTTGGATTGCCTGTATAGGAACTATGTTATTTTTATTTCATTTTCCGTCAGATGGGAAAAAACTAAGTTCTGAAAATTATTTTTTAGGAATTGCTCAAATGCTTGGTGGATTATTAACGGTAATAGGAGTATATCTAACAATAAAGCAAGAAGAAAAGATAAGAAAGTCTGACGAAAAGAATTATGACAATAAAATTAAGGAACAATTAAGATTAGAAAATTTACCAGTATTAAAATTTAGCACTAATAACGATGAGATATCAAATAGTGGAGTAATAAAGTATATTGATTGTACTGAAGAAGAAGATACATATCATAAGCAACTAAATATAAATATAAAAAATGTAGGTTTAGGATCAGCACAAAATATATATTTTCAAATAATTATAGGAATAGAGAATAATGATTCAAAAATGGGAAATGTAAATCAAATATTAGAACCGAAAGATGAGTTTACAGAAACTATATATTTTCGAATTCCAAAAGAAAAAAACGATTTAAATAAAAGAATAACTATTGTAGTATTTTATTCTGACTTATTAAACAACAATTATGTTCAAGTTCTAGATGGAAATATCGGTATAACTCGCTGTGAATCAGATGGAATAGTAGAATACAATCCAGGAATATATGCATCAGCGAATAACTCATATGAAAGAATAGGAGAAAATTATAAATACGAATTACCAGAAGAAGTAGTAGAATCTGAAAAAAACAGAATAGAATACGAAAAAAAACAAGAAGAAATAAGAAAAAGAATCACAGATGAGAAAATAGAAAAGATAAATGAAATAACGAGTGAATATTTCTTGCAAAGCAAATATCTTGAAGACATAATTAAAGAACAAATAAAAACAATAACAATATGTAGTGGTTGTGGTGATACAGAAGACTATGAGCTTGTTCGAAAAAATATTTACAGAGTTAAGTTAATGGAAATGATAGGAATTAGTCAAAATGAAGATATAAAATGTGTAACAGATGTTTTGGTAAATATACAAACTGGTAACATAAAAACGATAAATAAAAAAGTATATTTTGTAAAACCTAAAAAAATTAATAAATTTATACAAATGAAAATTAAAAGAATAATAAAAAAAGAATTAAAAAAGCAACAAAAGAAAGAAAAAAAACTATATAATTTTTAGATAAAAATTATCTGCTTGAAGTAATATCTATAATGAATAGTAGATATCTTAAAAGTAACGAAAATGAAATTTACACTTATAAACACACATGCAAAACTTAGTTATCGAAAACAAAAAATCTCGGCATGTGGAATGTGTATGCGCGCTTGAGAGGCGTTAAAATCTAATAAATAAAGGAAAAAGCAACTATTCAGTAGGATGTGAAAAAATAGCAAAAAAATGATATTTTTACTAGTATTAAAAAATTTTTTTACATAAGTTGTTTTAGTAGTATATGTTTCCATATACAGGGTATAGTGGTATTGGCTGACTAATTCAATTATATAATTTAAAATATAATTTTATTCGACAAATAAAAAATTGAATTAAAAAAATTATAAACACTTTAAATGTAATGAAAATAATAGAAGAATTAGAAAAAATAGAGGTGTGATAAAATGAAAAAATCAAAAATTTATCTTTTTAAAGATCAAAAAGATTATGAAAAGAAAATAACAGATGATGATATTGTAAATGTAATTGGAACAAAGGGTTCGGGGAAAACAACCTCAACTATAAAATATATTAATGATGAAAACTACATTGTGGTTAATTGTGATAGATTATTAGAACTTCCAGGTGATATTTGTAGGGAAGATATTGAATTATCGAAAATCAGAAAGATGCTTATTGAAAAATATGGCAAGATAATCGAAGGTAAAAATTTTATTGATAGCTATTATGATATTGTTTTATATATAAAAAAAAGAAAGAAAAAAGCAATAATCGAATGTAACCTTATTCAAGATATAACTCCAATAACGCAATTAAAAGGAATAGTAATTGTTAAAAGAACAGGAATTGTAAAAAGTTTTATACGTTCTGTAAAAAGAGATTACCCAAATAAATACTTTTTAGATAAAGAAATAGAAAAACATGGGAAAATTTTAGGAAGATTTTATAGATTAAAAAATATTATTAATAGAAGAAAAAATATTTTTAAATATTATCATAATATAGAAAGAATTATTGATGAACTTAAGGAATTTAATCAATAATATATTAAATGATGACAGTGATTTCGTTAAAGTATTGGATTCTAATAGTAATCAAGACTATTTTGTTTTTATAAAGTTGAAACTGGGAAGCAAAGAAAAGTTTTAAAAAATAATATTAGAGTTAGAATAGAAGTATAAAAATAAACTATATATAACACACATTATACTATATTACAATGTATATTATGAAGTAGTCAGTTACACCAATACATATCAAAACCAACTAGTCATAATATGCAAACAAGGCACATAGAAACATATGTTGTCCTATCTCGTAGATAAAAAAGGAAGTGATTAATATGTCGAGAGCTTTAATTCTTTTTTCAGGTGGTAAAGATTCATTTTTATCAACTCTAAAAGCCATAGATCAAGGATATGAGGTAAATATTGTAACTTTTGATAATGGTCAAGAATTAAAAAGTAAAAACGTTATCAAAGAAGCTAAAAGAATACAAAAAAAATATGGCTCAGATAAAGTAGAAATAATAGGTATAAAAAAAACAGATTCTATATTTAGAGAATTAATCTGTTCTTTTTATAACTATGATATTCAATTTATAAAAGAAAAATATGGTAATATAACTATATCTCAATTTAATTGTTTATCATGCAGATTATCTATGTATATTCTAGCTATTATAATTTGTTTACAAAAAAATATAGATATAGTTATAGACGGAGCAAGAAAAAGTCAACTATTTGCTATTGAACAAGATAAAATGATTCAAGAATTTCATAAGTTATTTCAAAAGTTTAATTTAGAAATAACTTATCCTTTATTAAACGAAAAAGATGATTTCTCTATAAAAAATCAAATACTAGCTCATGGATTTGTTCCTAAAACTAATGAAAGCCAATGTTTATTAGGAATGCCTATATTAAAAGATGCAATAAATGATGATATTTTAGAAGGATGTTTAAATGTTTATATAAAAGAACTTTATCCTAAAATTGAAAAAATTATAGAAACATATCAAAATATAGATTTTCAGGAGAACTATATATAATGGATAATCGAAGTAAAAAGTTTATCTTTATTCCTTTTTGTTTAATTGCTCAAGCGTATCAAGCTCAAGGAATAGTGAAATATGAATGGAAAAGTTCTATAAGACCATTTATCGATTTAATTCTTGACTATGATATTAATATAATTCAAATGCCATGTGCCGAAGCAGAATTTAATAATAGTCTAATTAGAGAACCTAAAGGAATTTCAAAATATGACACTGAAGAGTTCAATGAACATTGTCAGTCATTAGCAGATAAAGTTACAAAACAAATAAAAGATTTAATAGAAGCAAATTATGAAATAGTAGCAATATTGGGAATAGAACAATCACCATCTTGTTGTGTAAATTATATATATACAAATAAAGGAATGGAAAAGAGAATGGGATTGTTTATGCAAAAATTATATGAAAAAACAAAAGAATTAAATATTCCTATAATCGGCATAAATAGAAAATATATAAATAAATCTTTAAAAAAATTAGAAAAATTATTAACTAATTAAAATTATTAAGAAAATAAAAAACCAATTAAATAATTGGTTTTTTTATATATCCATACCTTCAGAAGCATCAATCGTATAATTACCAGACTTAGACCTAATTAATTGATTATATAATAACTCAAGATCATTATATCCATATACCATTGAATAAACATTTCCCGAAACTAATTCTAATCGTGGTGCTCTAGTAAATCCAACAAAAGAATGATTAATAATACCATTATCAGTATATTTTAAATTCTTAAATTCAACAGCTGCATAAGTAACAGTTTCTTTACCAGTAGAATTATTTTTATACGTTTGAGTTATGATAGTATATAAAATATTTGATTTAGTATCTTTACTTACCAATAAATATGCACCTACTTTAGACCATTTTTTCGAAACACTAAAATCTGGATCAGAACCATTAGTTGCAAATACCTTAAGATTTTCTAAATCAACAATTGCAGTATCAAAAAATGTTTTAAGAGAAGTTTCATCTATTTCTTCTAATTTAAAATCGTATTCGCTTTTAGTATTTTCAGCTTTTTCTTTATAATTATCAAAATACGAATCAATATTAGAATTAATATTTTCATTATCAAAAATTTTTGAAATAACAGTAACAAAAACTATAATAAATACAATAAATATTACTACAAATACACCAATTGAAAAAGCAGCAACACCTTTAACTAAAGGTTTACCATATTCATCAACAAATTGATAAGCTCGCTCTAAATTCTTATCAGATAGATGATTATATTTTACTTCATCTCTTTGAATATATAATGTCTTGTTACAATACTCACATGTAACAGAAGTATCATTATCGTCAAACTTTAAACCAGCACCACAGCCAGGGCATTTCTTTTCAATTAATTTCATACTATCAACAACCTAAGATAATTATAACATATAAAAAATATATATTAAATTATGTTATAATTTATTTATACAATTATATTAAGGAGATAATATATGAAAAAAACAGTTCTAGAAGTTCAAAACTTAACAAAATACTATGGTAATACTCTAGGTGTTGAAAATTTATCATTAAAATTAAAAGAAGGGGAAATATTTGGTTTTATAGGTCCAAATGGAGCTGGAAAATCTACAACAATTCGTTCAATAGTCAATTTAATAAATAAAACCAAGGGAAAAGTATTGATTGATAATGAAGAATATACCAAAAACAATCTTAATATAAAAGAAAAAATTGGCTATTTACCAAGTGAAATTAATTTGTATGGAGATTTAACAGTAAAACAAATGTTAGATTTTCATGAAAGCTTTTATAAAAAAAATATTCATTCAAGGAGAGTAGAACTAGTAAAAAAATTTGAATTAGACGAAAAAAAGAAAATAGATACTTTATCATTAGGTAATTTAAAAAAATTAGGAATTGTTCTTGCTTTTATGCATGAACCTAAAATATTAATTTTAGACGAACCAACTAGTGGACTTGATCCGATTATGCAAGATGTTTTTTATAATTTATTAAAAGAAGAAAAGAATAAAGGAAACACAATATTTTACTCAACTCATATATTAAATGAAGTATCAAAAATATGTGATACAGTTGGTATAATAAAAGATGGAAAATTGATTAAAGCAGAAAAAATAGAAGAAATATATAACAAAAGTTTAGCACTTGTTACTATAATATCTCCTCAAATAAAAGAAATCATAAAAGATTTAAAAATAAATCCAATTATAGTAGATAGTAATACACTAAAATTTAGTAATACATTATCTCCAACTGACCTAATAAAAAAACTATCCAAATATAAACTAGATAAAATATTAATTGAAGAAGCAACAATAGAAGATTTACTACTACATTATTATAAATAAGAGGTGTAATTATGTTTAGAAGAGAAATGAAAGTTAATTTAAAAAGTTTTATAATATGGAATTTTATTCTAATTGCTTTATTATTGATAGTATTTATAGTTTACCCATCTCTTGTAAGTAATGAGAACGTAGAAATGCTAAATGAAATGTTAAAAATGTTTCCCGAAGAAGTATTAAAAGCCTTTAATATGGATATATCTGGAATTGATTCTGTTTTTGGTTGGCTTAAAACAGAAGGGTTTATATTTATTTTACTAATAACTGGAATCTATAGTGCTATATTAGGTTCTAACATTTTATTAAAAGAAGAAAATGATAAAACAATAGAATATCTAAATAGTCTTCCTATAAGTAGAAAGCAAATTGTTATAAGTAAAATCTTTAGTGGATTAATTTATATATTTTTAATGGTTTTAATAATTGGAGTATTCAATTTTATTGGTTTATCTTTAAGTGGAGATTTTGATAAAAAACTATACATACTACTTAGTATAACCCCATTATTATCATCAATTGTTATATTTTCTATATGTCTATTTCTATCAACATTCACTCACAAAACAAATAAAATGATTGGAATTAGTTTAGGAATAGTATTTGCCAGTTATTTCTTTAATATAATATCTGAACTAGGGGAAGAAACTAAGATTTTAAAATATATTTCAATATTTACTTTAGCAGATGTACGTAATGTAATTTTAAATATTTCTATAAATCCATTAATGGTTTTTATATCATTTATTATTACTTTTATATTTATAAATTTAACTATAGTTCGTTATGACAAAAAAGAGTTAGTATAATAATATTTCTAAAAGGTAGGTAAAAATCTCTTATTCATAAAGGTATGATATTATTTCGTCTGAATGGGGGATACTATGCAAGAAATATTAACAAAACAAGATGTTATTAGAAAGAAAATGAAAAGTATTTTTAAAATACTATTAAAATCATACAAAGAAAGAATAAAAGCCAAAACAATCCTAGGAATAGAGGATAAAGATATTCTAAACTATCTTCAATTCGCCTCTATATTTAACGCCTTAACTAGAAATGAAAAAATTCGGTGGAAATATTGGATATTGTATTCGTCCTACAGAAAGAAAAAAGGGATATAATAAAATAAATTTATATTTAGGATTAATAGAAGCTCAAATACTAGGATTACAAAAAGTAATGTTAGATTGTGATGTTAATAATATAGCATCAAGTAAAACTATGGAATCTTTAGGTGGAATACTAGAAAGAACTGAAATAGATCCTTATGATGGAATATTAACTAGTATCTACTGGATTGATGTACCACAATCAATTAATAAATATAAAGAAGAATACCAAAAATATATCAAATAAAAAGAACTATAATCTAGTTCTTTTTTAATGCCTTAATATCTCGATTAGTTAGTTCTTCAACTTCTCTAGCTACTTTAAATATCTCTTTACCAAACTTAAATGTACTAGGATAAAAAGAAACAATGTCATTTTTTTGTAAGTTAGTTAATCCCTTTACATTACTAATATTAAATAAGTATTCACCATCTTTTGTAATAATTATTCCAGCTTCACCATCAAAGGAATAAACTTTCCCAATTGTTTTTAAACTATTATTTTCCATTAACAAAACCTCCAGATTTTATTTGTTCATTTTTTAATTCATTTATCTTTGATAGCGCAGCATTTAATTCTTCGATGGAATGCTCATTTTGCACTGCTATATCATGAGTTATATTACCATTAACATCTAAAGCCACATACCAGTCTTGACCAATTATGACATGAACATATTCAGTATCAAATATTTCATAATCAAAATCTATAGTCTTATAATAATTAACCATATCTATATTTTCAAGACATTCTTTAATAGCAGTTATTCTTTGTAAGGATACTAAAACAGATGTATTAATATTTTCTTTATTATATTCCAACGGTTCTAATCTAACAGCTTCATATATAGGTTGATTACTATCTAATTTAATGGCTTTAGCAAGATTATTTTCCCCAGTAGTAGCTAATACTACTGCATTGTACGAAACATCTTTATAACCAGTATATACATCTCTTCCAATATCACTTTCTGATAGCAATTGTGTTTCATAACCACCAAGTGCATAATACGGACTAGCAACTACATTTTCAATTGGCATTGAACTATCTTTACTTCTTTCAATTAATTCTAAAGCAACTTCCGTGCAGGCATTTATTACATCATCATTAGAATATTTACTTGATACACTATGTCTTAATTGATTTAAGAAAACGGTATTTCCATTTCTAAATCCTGATACTCTTGATACATATTCGTTTGTTTCAGGATCTACAAAAACAATATGAAAACCTCGTGGATCAAGATTACAAAATTCAAATAAAGCATCTGCATGTCCATATGCTCTCATACAGGCACCAGTTCTTTCACCATGTGTTAAATTTCTCGAACTAGATCTGTTACCAACAATGACACGTAATTTCTTCGGTTGCTCCTCATCAGTTTGATAATCATGTATAAACGATGGAATAGTTACCTCATTAAATTGCATCATTTTAATTTGCATTTCACATGTCTTTTGAAGTCTGTCTTCTCGACTACAATGAGCCGCATTAGGTCCATCATTTTTCTTAACTAATTCGAAATCTTCAACCCCTAATATTATTTTATAATAATTAGAAATAGAAGAGTATATAGCACAACATTTTAATACTTTATATGCTGAAATTTGTACATTTATTGGTTCATTATTCTTAACTCTCAAATAATCATCGATTTCTTCTTGAGATTTTCCTTGTTGTCTCATCTCTTCAACAACAATATCAATTAATTTTTTTCTTTCTCTTAAAATTATTTTCTTTTCATTTTCATATATTTGATTAAAAGCATTTATAAAATTATAAATATTAATACTATCTTCACCTAAAGATAATTTCTTTACTAATCCATCAAACAAATCATTCCATTCTAAAAATTTATATTTATTTAATAAAGCAATTAAAGACTTAAATTTTTCTTCATCATTTATAATTTTCTCAAAAGATTCAAGATTAACGTTACTTATTGTATCAGCCAGTTTTCTTTTTGGAGGATATATTGGTATCTTCTTAACACTTTTTAATAACTCTTCATTTTCCAATAATTTTTCAAATGAACTAGGTAAGTTTTCAAATCTTTTAATATTTACAATTTTTGCTCGATTTTCTTTTTCGTTTAAATTCCTTATATAATCAAAAATAACATTTTTAACTACACGTATATTCTTTTTTATTTCAGGCAATTCTTCAGGACTATATTTACTAACATCACCGTTTAAAAAGTACAATGTTTTCAAATTCAATTCTGAAAATTCATTCATACTCTCTAAAATTTTTATAAGTACATTAAGATTATTTTTAACCATATAATTAAATATTGCATTATATAATGACTTTGTTTCTAAATTATATTTTAAATTTGTATCCTTATATATATCTTGTGTACTTCTATATTCATTTCTTTTTTGTATAATAAAATAATTAGTAATCTTATTAAACAATGGCGCATATATATTTTGATTATTACCTAATTCTTGAATTAACATTCTCATAAACTCTGAATAATCTCTTTTATATGTATTTAGTAATAATTCATTGCCAGTAAGCATAATATCTTTTTCTAAATCATTAGGTATATATTTTACAATTGTATTAATTATTTCTTTTATTTCATCTTCAGTAATACCTCTTTGAATCATTACTAAAGTATTAGTATAAAAATTAATTATATCTTCATTTTCTATACTAAAATAATTTTGTCTTAAAGAGTCATTTACTGATGTAATAATACTTTCATCTAACTTCCTATCTTTAAATACCTCAATAAGTTTAGTTACATAATTTATATCTTTTTGTAATATATTTTTTAGATTTTCAGTTTCTAATAATGTTAAAATTTCTAATCCATAGTTTTTCTCTAATAAATCATATACATCTTTATTATATTCAGGATGTTTATTTAATAATTCTGTTTTAATAATAGAGTAGGCTTCATCATTTATAAGTTCTAAAACAGAATTATGTACTATATAAGTAATAATTGAATCTATTGAATGCCTTTTTAAATAAGATTGTAATAATTCGATATCCAAAAATTCTTGATTAAAAACTAAAGAACTATTATCAACATTTTCTAAATAATATTTTATGTATTCTTTAATATCTTTATCTTCTTTTGCTAATTTTAAAATATTATTATTAGTTGCTAATTGTAAATTCTTATACAAAGTATCTAAAGTAACTTGCCTATATTCAGGATATTTAAGAAATATTTCAATGTAAGCTACATTACCAAATATATTAGAAATACATGTATCAATTACATACTTAATAAAAATCGGATGTTTAATATTAGATAAATAATATTCTAAGTTAGAATCAGGAACAAACTTATCAATTAAATTATTTTCAATTAAATTTATAATAATATCAAAAACCTTCTGTGTTATTTCAGGACTATTTTGTTTAATAATTAACATCTTTAAAAGAGAATTAGTTAATATAACATCATTACTTGTTTTTTTAGTTGTTATTATATTAAGTATTCTCTCAGTATATTCAGCTCTTGAAAGTAATTCCTTTAATAGATCATTTCGATTTGTCTTATAATTCATATCAAAAAAATCATAATCTAAACAATTATTTATCCAATAATCAATAATATTTTTGTATACAATATTTTGCTTACTATTGCATAACAAGTTATAAAGTGCCTGATAAGTTTCTTGATTATTTGAAAAAGTAATATTATCATAATCTAATAAATCATTATTTTGATTATTTGAATACAAAATCATGAAATCTATTGGCAAATGCTTATTTTTACAATCTTTAATAAATTCAATTAAATATGGTAAATAATTTCTATTTGTAGAAAAAAATTCAGGATTACTTACCAAATATTCAGTACAACTAAAAGTAGCATTTTTTATAACATCATTATTAAAATATCTAGTTAAAGAAAGAGGAATACCTTTTTTATTTAATAAACATTCTCCTAAACATTCATAAAATATTAAAGATTTTTCATCAATATTAGGTTTTTCACCTTCTTTAGTTTGAGATATAGTTCCATAAATATCTGCTGACCTACTAGACAAAGACTTTATAATATCACTATTAAATTCTATCTTTGCAAAAATAGCTTTCCATACTTTCCTAACTTTGTCTAAATCATCCATTGTATTTATAACTGAAATAAAACTATTATATGCAGCAGTATCTATCACATCTATTTGATTAATCATTTCTAATATGTAATTAGAACCAGTCAATTTAGCAGTAGGAATAATATTTAATTTTTGAGTTAAAGTAAGATTCAATGGATTATCTTTATCACAAACAATATTAACAAGTAACTCTGTTTTTTGTCCTTGCCAAAATTCCAAACTAGAATTATAAACATTGGATTTTAATTCTTTTAATCTCATTAAAATACAATCAAATATTTCAGGATTATCATTAAATCTAGGTAAATAAATATTATTTGGAACTAATTGTTCTTTACTTAGCATAGGTATCAAAGAACGCCATACATTATTTGGATAATTTATCTTATAAATAAAATTATCAGGTACTTTAGAAAAGTGAACATCCACATCTTTCAACAGATTCATTACATTATCTTCAATAAAATAATTTCCAACATCATCTATTTTAATAAATGTTTTTAATACTAAATTTAAGTCGACTTTTGTAACTAAAAAATTAAAGAACTTAGGATCAAATAAAATTTTATTACAAAAATCCTTATCATAACCACTATTTAAAGAAGAAAATAACACTTCAACATGATCTAAATTATGATCTAAATTATATATTAAAGCATCTATAAAATCATCTTTCTTTGTTTCAAAAGACAAATACAATGAATTAGAATAATAACATATCAAATGTATTAAGTCACTCGTTTTATAATATTTGATTAAAGTAATTACTAAATCTGGATAGTCTCTTGGAAAATCAGAACTATAAAATTCATTTACTATATCATGATTTCTTTCAATTTCTTCAATTAAAACTTGTCTTTTTTCAATCTGATCAATATCTTTTAAATAGGGTTTTTTATATGAAGAATATCTTAGAGCATTTCTATATACTCTTAAATCATTTATATTAGCATTAATAAAATTATAACTTAAATTTTCTACAGATATATTTCCTTGATCTAATTCTCTTAAAATAATTTCATTGATTTCAGGATTAGAACTATCTATATTATAAAGCGGAATAGAAGTTATCTGATCTGTTTCAATACATCTATTAATAATAGTAGGAGAAATTGTAAATATATTTTTATATTTATGTCTACCCATAGCTTCAATTAATAATTGCTCAAACTCAAAGCTAACGGGATTCATACATATTGAACCATAGTGTTGTTCAAGTTTATTATCTATAATAATTTTAATAACTTTTGGATTTTCTATAGAACCATATACTTCATCCTTATTTTTTAAGTAATCAAGCACCATTGGAATATAATTATTTATATAATCAAAAAATACAGGAAGAACTTGAGAAGGTAACTGTTTAGCAATATTTTCTTCACTTTCAAAAACATATTCACTCATAAATGAGTCAAAATCTTGTTTAACAATTATATCTAATAAAAAGGGGATATACTCAGGTGTCAATAAATCATCTTGAAGATTATCAGGACAATTTATATCAAAAGGATGTCCTTCTTTAACTTTTGCCAAAAACAAAGACTTTAATTCAGAATTATTTGCTATTTGTTCAAAATCATCATCATCTAATTCCATTAGTCTATTTTGCTTTAATTTTTCTAATATACTATCCATATTATCACCTATTATATTTTATCACATATAAAAGAAAACAAAAATAACAATTAATTGGATTTAAGATAATAAATATGATATCCTAAAGTAAATAAATTTAACATTTATCTTGAAAGGAAATTTATATATGGATAATAAAATAACATCAATAGAAAGAAAAATTACTGGAGAACCAACAATAGTTAAAGGAACAATTGAAGAAAATTGCGTATTTGAAAATACTATTATGGGAGGATACGGAACACTTATTATTGATAAAGAATTTATTGATGATATGGCATCCATCGCTCAAAGTTTAACATTTTCAAATAGTTTTATTGATCTCTTTTCTCAAGTATGTAATAAAGTATCTGATTATTATACGTCAAATCAAAAAAATGAACTACAACGAGAAGAAACTTATAATCAAAATGTTGTAGTAGATGAAGAGGGAATGATTATTGGTACAAAAATATCTAGTTTAAAAGGGAAAAATATTTCAAAATGTAGTGAAAAATCAGTAGCAGCATACATTATTTTCAAGTATTTATTTGATAATAATAAAATAACAAGACTTCCATCCTTAGTATTATCAAAACTAGGAGTTTTCGATTCAGAGAAAAGAGAACCACATGCATTTATGACATTTGAAAAAGAAAGTGATAATTATCCAACAAAATACTTATTATTTGATATTGAAAATCCTACTGAGATAGCAGATGATTCAGGTAAAAAATATTTGGTACCAGGATTATATTCCCTAACAGATGAAGAACAAGAATCAATTGAAATAGGTAACCAATGTTCCCCAACATCTCTTTTCGAATTAATAGGCAAATTTCACGAAATAGGTGCAAAAAGAATTTATGGCTCAATAATAAAAACGAAAAAAATGTAATTTTGAAAGAAGGAAATGATGAAGTATTTAAAATGGATGTATAATGATACATCAAATCAAAATGACTTTAAATATAATATAAATGGAGTTACTATAGCAGACAATTGGAATCCTGACGCCCAATTCGATCAAACCGGAGGATTTAACTTCACTAATGAAGAAAATGCCTTAAGATGGATATCTCGTGGCGACACTTTATATGATGTAACAATCCCAGATGATGGAGAAATAATTAATGTTCATAACATAAAAACTCCAAATGGTATCTTTAGAACTAACAAAATAATTTTAACAAACCCAAGAAAAATATCAGATGAATTAACCTTAGAACTTTACAAAAAAGCCAATATGCCAGATTATACCTTATTTGAATCATTAGCTTATCTTGCTTTAAATGGCTGTATAAATACATGTCTTACTATAATAAGAGAAAGAATAACTAAAGATAATGTTGCTTTAGCAATGAATGAATACATTGGTGTAAAAAAGAGAGAAAATCAAAATACAGAATGCTATGAAAAAGTTCTTAGTATCCTAGGTGAAATAGAAAATGATTTATATATCTGTCTTACCATTAATAAAGACCCCTTTATTAAAAAGTTATCAAATGATAATATAATAAATCTAACTGGACAATCTGGTTCAGGTAAATCTACTTATGCTAAAAAAAATTATAATAGTGATTCTTATTTAATAATTGATACCGATGACATACTTAATAATTCACGATTTAACAACTCATCTCCCATAAATAAAGAAATAGGTACTTATTTAAGAACCAAGTATCAAAATTTACCTAACTTACATAATGATTTTGATTTAATATATCAAGAAATAATTAACTATTGTCAAAAATATTCTGATAAAATAATTGTCATAGATTGCGCTCAATTTCATGAAATAAAAGATATATCTATTTTAAAAGGAAAAATAATTATTCTTAGAACATGTATAGACGAATGTTATAATAGATGTTTAAATAGATGGAAATTAAATAATCCTAATTCTTCTATCGAAGAATTCTCTAAATACAAAGAAAGAAAAAAATCTCTCTATACTTGGTATAAAGGAACAAATACTCTCTTAAAGAAATTAAATAATTTAAAATAAAAATATATTCTAAGAATTAAATAGGAATGATGAAGTATGAATATAAATAAAATAGGAAATTTAATTGCTAGACAACGAATTGCTAAAAAAATGACTCAAGATCAATTAGCTAAAAAACTTGGTATTTTAAGAACTACAGTCTCTAAATGGGAAAGAGGAATTAATACTCCAGATATCTCTTTATTACAACCTTTATGTCAAGAATTAGATTTAACTTTTACAGAATTAATAAATGGTGAAAAGAATATATCTAATAAAGATAATACTATTACAGCAATTGATGCTATAAATTTCTATAACAAAAAGACTAAAAATAAATATTTAATAGTTTCTATAAATATAATATTTTTATTATTTTGTTTCTTCCTATCTTTAATAATAATTAATAATTATAATAAGTTTACTATGTATAAAATACATACTACTAACACTCCTTTTACAATAGACGGATATTTATTAGAAAATGTTAATAAAAAAGGTATCTTTATTCAAAATATAATATATAATGATGAATTAGTAGGAACTGACAAAGAAATAATAACTGATAGTGTAACTATCACCTTAAAATCAAATAATAAAGTTATATATAGTTTTAAAAAGATTAATCATAGTAATCAAGAACCTATTCACGATTTATTAAATAACACTTCTTTTTATGTAGATACAGATACAATAAAGAAAATAGATTTAAATAATTTATCTTTATTAATAGAACTTGAAGATAATCAAGAACTAAAAAATAATATTATTGATTTATCAAAAAATAATTTAAGAACTCCCTAAGAGTTCTTTTAAAATACCCAATATTTCTAAAAGAGCGCAATCGGCTCTATACTTTATTTAATAAATGTTATAACATGAAAGTATAAAAAGATTAATTTTTTCTTTTTATGATTTTAATTTTATATGAGGTGTTTTTATGAAAAAATCAATATTAATAACTATTATTACTATTATCTTTGTTGGTTTCTTCTTTATTTATGGTATAAAACCAAATAGTAATATAAATATAAAAGAAATAAATAATTTATGGAATATATATGATATAAACATTAAAAAGATTAAAGATTATATTGCTCCTATTGCTGATGCTAACGATAAGTTTGAATGGTATAACTTAAAAACATTAAATACAAGTGATAAGGAATACGAAGAATATTTAAATTCATTATTAATCTTAGTTAGAAACGATTATATAAATCTAGAGAATCCAAATAATATTTATACTGAACCAAATCTTTTAACAAAATATCGAAATAAAAATTATATTTTAAATAGTGAACTAGAAATATTAAATGATAATTATGATTTAAATCACAAGAAAAAATCTTATATAAGTAAATTAAAATACTATAAAGAAATAGAATTAAATATTACATCTCAAAATAAAGATAATTTATTATCAATAATAGATGATAGCCTAGCTTTCACTGAGAAATATTTTATTGAAAACCCTCAGTCTTATAGTGATTATTTATATAATCAAATTATTGAAACAGAAGTTCTATTAAAAATAAGTGAATTTATAAATACCGAATATAATAGATTAAAGTAATAATAAAAGGAATGATAAAATATGAAGAAAAAAATTATTATTTCACTACTATGTATATTTATAATTATAATAGCTTTTATAATAGTTATAATAAAAAAGAATAATGATAGTAATATTTTTGCTCAGTTATCTAAAACAAAAGAAATTACTGTTCATAACTTAACTGATAGAGATAATATAAAAGAGAAGAAGATATCTAATTCTGATGAGATAGATAAAGTAATAAAAATAATTAAAGATGCAAAAGAAATGCCTAAAGATCAAAATATTCCATATGAATTAATTCCTGATTATAGATTAAAAATGATAGATCAAAAAGGAAAAACAATTACTGAAATTACTTATTATATATACGAAGATATTAGTTGGATATCTTTTGATAATGAAGATAAACATTATACAATAGATGATTCTTCATTACTAAAAATAATTGATACTAAATAATAATCAAAAAGAACTCCCTAAGAGTTCTTTTAAAATACCCAATATTTCTAAAAGAGCGTAATCGGCTCTTTAATTTTCATCGTTTATAATATAAAATAGAAAATGAATTGTAGTATTTAATAAAGTAGGTGAGCTACTATGAAAAAAATAGGGATTATAATTATAATTTATTTAATAAGTCTTATTATAGCTAATGTTTTCTGTCGTACTGAATATGATAAAATAAGAAATGAATATCAAGCATTAATTATTAATTCTAATGAAAATATATCTGATATATTAAATAATATTCAAGGAATCACGAATCAAAAACGTGCTTTATCTTTTTATAAAGGTGAAGATAATAATATTATATATTCTCCTAATGTTATTTATAATCCAGACGGTTCAACATCATATTCTGATGTTGATGAAAGTAAATTAATATGGTCATATTTTTATGTTGACAAAGACTTAATCTATGCCTTTTCTGCCTCCGACTGTAATTCCTCTATAGGCGAGAATGAAGTTATTCTTCAATTACACGGCGTTGATAAAAAATCACTACCATACTCTAATGCTATTTCTAAAGAAATAATATTTAAATATAATAATTCGTTAATCACTTTAAAAATAAAAGATATTGTTGAAGCAGATATTTATAGTAATATTTGTATATCGGATGATTTATATAACAAACTTTTACCAAATGAAAAAAAATATATCTATGCTCTTAGATTTGATAAATATAAAAATTTTCAAAAAGCGGCAGATAAATTATATGATTTATCAACTAATAATATCTCCATCAGTCAACCTTCCAAAGTGCATGATACTTCAAATAGACAAGCAATATTTGGTGATATAATTGATTTTCTATCAATGTTAAATATCATAACAATAATAATTATTTTCATATTAATAATCTATCTAATAGTGTCTTTCTTAAATAAAAAACTAAATAAATCTAACTAAAAGAATGGAAGATGTAAATGACAAAAATAATCGAACTCATTAATTTAAAAAAAGAATATAAAACACCTAAAGAGAATCTTGAAGTACTTAAAGGAATAAATTATTCTTTTGAACAAGGAAAATTATATGCCATCAAAGGACATAGTGGTAGTGGTAAAACCACATTAGTTAGAATTTTAGGATTAATGGATGATTTAACATCTGGCGAATATCTTTTATATAATAAAACAACTAAGTCTTTAAGTGATAAAGAATCATCTTATTATCGTATGAAACACATTGGATTTATATTTCAAGAATATAATTTAAATCCATATTTAAAAGCATATGAAAATGTTATTGTTCCGATGTTAATAAATAAAAAAATTAAACCCCAAAATCGTCTTTCAAAAGCTGAAAATTTATTAAGTGATGTTGGTCTTTTTGAACGCAAAGATCATTTTCCTAAAGAACTTTCTGGTGGAGAACAACAAAGAGTAGCTATTGCTCGTGCTCTTGCTAATAATCCTGATATAATTATTGCTGATGAACCAACTGGCAATCTTGATAAAAAGAATGAAAAAATAATTTTTAAAATACTAAAGCAAATGGCTGAATCAGGTAAATGTGTTATCGTTGTCAGTCATAGTGATGAAATAAGTTCATATGCTGATGTTAATTTATTACTAGAAGATGGATTGTTAAGTGAGGTAAAAAAATGATATGGGATATTTTAAAAACGTCTCTTCAAAATATAAATAGAAACTCCAAAAACAAAATCTTAATTCTAATCTTTGTATTACTCTTTTTCGTTCTTTTTATTGATATAATTATTATCAAAAATTTTTATGAATACTATGATTATTCTATTAATAAAAATATAGGCTTTAGAACTTTATACGTTTATAATCCAACTATATCTAGAGAAGATGCAATAAAAGAAATAAAAAAGATAAAACACGTTAGCGAAGTATATGGTTCATCTTATGGTTCTACAGCTGTTTCATCTAATTTAAATGATAATGGATTAAATGGTTGGATTGGTTTGCAATATGGAACAATAAATACAACACCACCTTCTATTAGTGGTAAAAACATTGACGAACTAAAATCAGGAGAATTAATATGTCCATATGAATTTTATCCCGATTCAAATAATTCATCACCACTTGATATTGACGAATCAAAATTCTTATCAGAAAAAGATATCTTAAATAGAGAAATAGTAATTAGTTATTCTCGTACCTATACCGAAGTTATAGATAATAAATTAACTGAAAAAAAACAAGATTATACTCAAAAAATGAAAATAGTTGGTTTATATGATGAAACTATTTTCCGCAATGGTATAAATGTTTGTTATGCAACTCCTGAAGATATTAAGAATATTCAAGATTCCTATAATCCATTTTTAGAAAATACAGAATATGCTTCTTTAAATGTTGTCGTAGATGAAGAAACAAACCTTAAAGAAGTACGTCAAAATATTCAAAATCTTGGTAGCTATCTTGTTGAAAAAGAAACTATCGCTCATATTGATAAAACATTTACCAGTATCTTATTTTCTTTAACAATTATCTTCGCTATAATTATTATCACTTCAATTCTTCTTATCTTAAAAAATTATCTTAATAAAAAAATAAAAGATGAATCAAGTTACTTAGGAATTTTAAGAGCTTGTGGATATACTAAAAATAATGTTATAATTCAAGAAATAATAGAAAATACACTTATTATGTTATTAAGTTATATAATTAGTGCCACCTTATTTACCATTATTTTCACTATATTAGAAAATAAAATATTTAAATATTTTAAATATATTGGTTTCACAATAAATAATAATATAATTCTAATATTTATAATTTTTATCATTGTATTAATTATTTCTGAATTATTAAATTATTCCTTAGTCAAGAAAAAAATAAATAATTCGATAACAGATCTTTTAAAGGAGGAATAATATGCTTTTATTAAAAAGTTTTTTTAGACATAAAAAAACAATTATATATCTTCAAGTACTTTGTATAATTACTATTATATTATTACTCCTAAATGGAATTAATTCTTTTATTAATAAGGAACTTGATCACTTAAAACATGAAAATTCATCTCTTATAATGTTTTCTTTAAATAATCATAATCAATTATTAGAAAAAGAAACTGAAATTACTTCATATAATCGTATTTTACCATTAACTCAAGGTCGAGATAACAATATAATATATACTCCTAAATATATTGAACTTGAAGACGGAAGTATTGCTTATGAATCTATTGATTATTCTAAAATAGAGTGGAAAAGATTAATTTACGATGAAGAAAATTATCCATATATTTTAACTTTTCCTGCTTCCTATTGTAATGTAACATTAAATGATAATGAAGTTATTTTAGCTTTAGAAGAAGATCTTGATTATCGTCTAGAGTATAAAGATAATTATCTAAATAATAATATTTATTTTCAGTATCAAAATCAAAAATTAAAATTAAAAATTAAAAATATAATTGAACCTAAAACATTTAAATATATATGCATTTCCAATAATCTTTATAACAATTTAATAGTCAATGAAGAAAAATATATTTATTTAATTAATACTAAAAATTATCTTGATATTGAAAAATTAGAAGATAAATGGCAAGACTTAGAAGATAATGATTTTTATAGTATTAATACCAATATAAAATATGATACTACTGAAGCAAACGATAAAGAAACATCTTTAAGTAATTTATCTAATATGTTAAGAATTGCTAATTTCATCTCCTTTATTATCTTTACTATAATAGCTATTTTTGTTATAAAAGATCTTATCTCTGATGAAGAAAAAAATATTAATTTATTAAAACAATTAGGTTATAATAAAACACAAATAATGAAAAGTACATTAATAAATATGTTAGTTTTAGATATCATTATTCTTTTAATTTCCCAAATAGTTTTCTTAATATTAAGTATAATTTTAAATACTTTATTAGATTTAAATATTCAAGTTTTTTCAATTAAACTTTTATTTAGTATAATAGTATTTATAACATTATTTGAATTTATTTTCTTGATAAAACCTGTAAATAATAAATTTAGAAAAGAGTGATAGTATGTCAATTTTAGCATCTTTCATTGTTCCTCATCCACCACTTATTATTCCGAATATAGGTAAGGGTAGTGAAAAACAAGTATCTAAAACTATCTCTGCTTATAAAGAAATAGCTAAGCAAATAGCTACTTTAAATCCTGAGACCATTATTATATCAAGTCCTCATGCTCCAATGTATTCCGATTATTTTTATATTTCATCTTCTAAAACTTTGACTGGTAATTTGGCTAATTTTGGAACTCCAGAAATATCTTTTACAGAAGAAGTAGATACAAAATTAGTAGATGAAATATCTTCTTTAGCTCAAAAATACCATTTTCCTACATCTAAAGAAATACCATCTGTTCCTCTTGATCATGGTACAATGATTCCTCTTTATTTTATAAGAGAAGAACTCCCTAAATGTTTAATTGTTGTTATTGGTTTATCAACTTTACCATTAATAACCAATTATCAAATGGGTACTATTATAAAAGAAGCAGTTAATAATCTAAATCGTAACGTAGTATATATAGCTAGTGGTGATTTATCTCATAAATTACAAGAATATGGTCCATATGGCTTTGCCACCGAAGGACCAATATATGATAAGAAAATAATGGACATATGTCGTACATCAAATTTTTATGAACTTCTAACCTTTAAATCTTCATTTCTTGAAAAAGCTGCTGAATGTGGTCATCGTTCTTTTACTATTATGGCTGGATGTTTTGATGGTCAAGAAATTGAATCACAAGAATTATCCCATGAAGATATAACTGGAGTAGGTTATGGTATCTGTTCTTTCTATCTTAAAAAAACTAATCCTAGTCGTCAATTTCTAAAAAAATATTTAAAAGAAGAAAGTCTTCGTCTAGAAAAAATTAAAAAATCATCAGATTCTTACGTTAATTTAGCTTTTGAATCATTAAAATACTATTTTGATACTAAACAAAAAATGTCAATTCCACCTAACTTACCAGAAGAAATGCTAACTAATAAAGCAGGTGTCTTTGTATCATTATATAAATTTGATACCTTAAGAGGTTGTATAGGAACAATTAGTCCTACAACAAAATGTATTGCTGAAGAAATAATAAATAATTCACTTAGTGCAGCATTAAATGATTATCGCTTTCCACCCCTTACTAAAGAAGAATTAAAATGGCTTAACATAAGTGTTTATATTTTAAAAGAACCAGAACCGATTTCTTCACTAGATATGTTAGATGTTCATAAATATGGAATTATAGTTACTCATGGTTTAAAAAGAGGTGTCTTATTGCCTGATTTAGATGGTGTTGATACTATAAAAAAACAAATAGCTATTGCTAAAGAAAAAGCTTCAATTAAACCAAATGAAGACTGTAAAATAGAAAGATTTGAAGTAATAAAACATTAAAAGGAGTAAAACTCCTTTTTTTAAACTAAAAATATTAACAAAATTATGATATACTATATAAGGTGATAACATGATAAGATTTGAAAATGTCTCTCGATCTTTTTTTAATAAAGTTATAGTAGAAGACATAAACTTAGAAATAGCTGATAATTCAATTACTTGTCTAATCGGTGAAAGTGGTGGTGGAAAGACAACCATTCTTAAGATGATTAATCGTCTAATTGAAACATCATCTGGTAAAATAACTATAAATAATCAAGATATAGCTAAACAAGATCCTATTAAATTAAGAAGAAGAATCGGTTATGTAATTCAACAAACAGGTCTATTTCCTCATATGACGATTCGTGATAATATAGCCATTATTTTAAAAATGACTGAAGAAAAAGAAAAAGTAGATGAGAGAGTAAACGAATTAATGCATATGGTTGGTTTAGATCCTAATGAATATTTAGATCGTTACCCATCAGAGTTATCAGGAGGTCAACAACAAAGAGTAGGTATCGCTCGTGCTTTTGCAACTGATCCAGAAATTATATTAATGGATGAACCGTTTAGTGCGTTAGATCCTGTAACGCGTTCATCTCTTCAAGATGAATTATTAAAAATCCAAAATAAAACTAAAAAGACAATTATTTTCGTTACTCATGATATGGATGAAGCAATTAAAATAGCTGATAAAATAGCTATTATAAATGATGGTCATATAATTCAATATGATACCCCAGAAAATATTTTAAAACATCCTGTTAATGACTTTGTAAAAAAATTCGTTGGTGAAAAGAAAATCTGGCGTTCTCCTGAACTTATAAAAGTTGAAGATATAATGATTGAACATCCTGTAACATGTAGTCCTAATTTTTCTATCTTTTATTGCATAAATAAAATGAAAATGTCTAAAGTAGATACTTTAATGGTTATTAATGAAGAAAATATTTTACAAGGTATTTTATATGCCGCTAGTTTAACTAATATTAACTACGATAATAAAAAAGCTAAAGATTTTATTGAAAAAGACTTTATTGCTGCTTATCCAACCGATTCTATAGTTGATCTTTTAGAGTTAATTGATAGTCATAAAATAACAACTATGCCAGTTATCGATAAAAAAGGTCACTTAAAAGGTTTAATTACTAGAAGTACTCTTTTAACATACATGAGTCAACAATTTTTAGAAGGAGATGAAGAAAAATGAGTATAATTGATTATTTAAAAGAAAATTCATCTCAAATAATAGATTTATTAATTGAACATGTTGAATTAACATTTTTATCAGTTCTTATTGCTATACTAATTGGTATTCCTATAGGTATTTTAATAAGCTACGTAAAGAAACTAGATAAACCAGTTCTTGGTTTTTCCAATGTCGTTCAAGCTATTCCTTCTATGGCTTTACTAGGTTTTGCTATTCCTTTTTTAGGTATTGGTACTAAACCTGCTATTGTTATGGTTGTTTTATATTCTCTATTACCAATTATTAAAAACACTTATATTGGTATTCAAAATATAAGTGCTCAAACAGTAGAAGCTGCACGTGGTATAGGTTTAACTAATTGGCAAATATTAACTAAAGTCCAAATACCTCTAGCACTACCAGTTATAATGGGTGGTATTAGAATATCTGCAGTTAGTGCAGTTGGTTTAATGACTCTTGCTGCATTCTGTGGCGCTGGTGGTCTAGGCTACTTAGTATATGCTGGTATTAGATCAATAAATAACTTACAAATCCTATCAGGAGCAATCCCAGCTTGCTTACTAGCTTTATTTATTGATTATATTTTAGGTATAATAGAAAACTTAGTAACACCTAAATATAATAAAGATACAGCTAAAAAATCTTTCTTTAAAAATGAGAAATTTCAAAAAGCAGTTTTAATAATCGTCATTATTGCTTTACTTATAATGTTTATTTCTCCTTTATTTAATAAAGAATCAGCTAATCGAAAAATAACTATTGGTAGCATGGATTTTACTGAACAAGAAATACTTTCTTATATGATAAATGATCTTATTGAAACAAATACTGATATTGAAGTTGATCAACGTCTATCTTTAGGTTCTTCAAGTATTGTTTTATCAGCTTTACAAAATAATGATATAGATTTATATGTTGATTATACAGGAACTATATATGGTAGTGTCTTAAAGAAATCTCCTAATAATAATGTTCAAGAAGTATATGACATTTCTAAAAAAGAAATGAAAGAACAATACGATTTAAACATTCTAGATGATTTAAACTTTAATAATACTTACACATTAGCTGTAACAAAAGAAACAGCAGCTAAATATAATTTAAAGACTATTAGTGATTTAAGTGCAGTATCTAAAGAATTAATTTTCTCGCCAACTTTAACTTTTATGGAAAGAAATGATTGCTGGCTTGGCTTAGAAAAAACATATCCTATCAAGTTTAAAGAAGTACTACCTATGGATGGAGCTCCTCGATATCTAGCACTTATAAACCATGAAAGTGATGTCGTTGATGCTTTTTCAACAGATGGCTTACTAAAAAAATATGATTTAGTAGTTCTAGAAGATGATAAAAACTTCTTCTTACCATATCATGCAATTCCAATTGTTAACAATAATATATTAGAAAATTATCCAGAAATTGAATCTTTATTACAAGAACTAAGTAAACATTTAAATGATGAAGTAATGCGTGAATTAAATTACCTAGTAGATGAAGAAAGACAAAAACCAGAAGATGTAGCACATAACTTCTTAGAAAAAAATAATTTACTTAATCTAAGTAGCTAAAAGCTACTTTTTTAATTAAAGAAAAATATGATATACTAAAAAAGGAAGTGAAGATATGAAAATAGGTTTAGTCTTAGAAGGTGGGGGAATGCGCGGTTTATATACCGCTGGCATTCTCGATGCTATGTTAGATAAAAACTTTCAAGTAAATGGTATAATAGGTGTATCAGCTGGAGCCTTATTTGGCGTTAGTTATGTTTCAAAACAACGTGGTCGTTCTCTTCGCTATAATCAAAAATATGCCAGTGATCCCCGTTATATGAGTTTTAAATCATTAATAACTACAGGTAACTTTGTCAATAAAGACTTTGCATACTACGAATTACCTCTAAAATTAGACATCTTCGACGAAGAATCTTTCTCTAAATCTAAGACTGACTTTTACGCCACAGTTACTAATGTTGAAACTGGTGAACCAGAATATCTTAAAATAATAAATGCAACTATTCAGATAGAAGAACTAAGAGCATCTTCGTCTTTACCATTCTGCTCTAAAATAGTAAAAATAAATGACAAATTATATTTAGATGGCGGTATATCTGATGCTATTCCTGTTAATAAATGTTTCGAAATGGGATATGATAAAGTAATAGTTATTACTACAAGACCATTAAATTATCGTAAAACAAAATCAAATCAACTATTACCTAAAATTTTCTATCATCGTTATCCTAACTTTGTTAAAGCTATTAACACTCGTTATCAAAGATATAACGATACCTTAGATCAATTACAAGAACTAGAAAAACAAAATAAAATCTTTGTCATTCGTCCATCTAAGTTAATTAAAATAAATCGTTTAGAAAAAAATCCTGATAAAATGCAAGAAATATATAATTTAGGTCTTCAAGATTTTCAAGATAATTATCAAGCATTACAAAAATACTTAAAAAAATAAAATTATGATATAATAATTATGGAGTGATAAAATGGAAAATAATAAAGAAGTAAAAATAGCTATTATCGTTGGCGTTATTATGTTAACAATTTGTTTAATTGTTTTCATCTTTTATAATGCTTCCAAAGACGAAGTAACCGATTTGAATCTTAAAGTATATAAACTTTATGAATTAGATAGTGAAGACTCTGAAGAAAAATATGAATATCGTCCATGTAATATAACAACTGAAGACTTAGTATCTATTAATAATGATTATCAAAAAATATTTAACTTGAATGAAAAAAATAAAGTAGTAGGTAAGCAAATTAAAGGTAATTATAAAATAGTTGCTGGTGAAAACTATATAGCTTTTGATGCTGGCGAAGAAAATTTAGTTTATCGTAGTGATTTACCAGCTATCTTTAAATATGATACATCTTTATATGAAACTGTATCTAAATTATGTGAATAAAACATGCTTAGCATGTTTTTTAGTTAAATTTTACACTTACAATAAAATAATGTATAATACTACACTACAAAGGAAGTATATTTATGAAAAAATTAAATTTAAAAGGAATAGCTGTTATTTCAGCTTTAACTCTTACTATTTCTTTAACTGGTTGCTCTGATTCTAACAAGCAAGAAAATGTTACCGAATCAGTATCACCATCGTCACAAACTTATATTGAAGAAAATAATATCGAGAAAGAAGAATCTTTTAACACAGAAAAAACTCCAATAGAAGAGTCATCAACTACTACAGATGCACCATCTAATGAAGAACAAACACCAGAAGAATTCACTTTCTTTAAAGATGCTAAACAAGAAATAACTAATTATCTAGAAAGTGAAGAATATGAAGAATTAAAAGAAAAAGGTAAATACTACGTTACAACTGGTATTGACTTTATCTTTTTCGACCAACCAATAAAAGGCGTTTACTTCGATGATTTAACTACTGAATTAAAAGAAGATATTATAAGAGATGTTAAATCTTTAGATGAGGCAATAATGGCTTATTTTCCTAATTATAAAGAAAGTTTCCAATCTAAATATCGTGTAGCATCAGAATTCATAAGTGAAAAATATTTAGATGCTCTAGATGCTATAAAAGAATATTTAGGTGAAGAAAACTATGAAGCTCTTGGTGACATGAAAGATCAAATAACAGAAGATCTTAGTGAAAGCAAAGACAAAGCGTTAAATTATATAAAAGATAAATACCAAGAGTGGAAAAATAAATAATTTATGACAAGCGAATCTTTGAATCTTCTACAAAAAAGAATAAATAAATTAAACAAACTATTAAATAGTGAATCATTTTACTTAAAACTATGCTCATATTCTAATAATAATATTAATGATTTAATAGACAATCTAAGTAAAATAATTTTTTACTATTTATATAACCCTAATTCTGATTTATCTAATTCATTAGAATCTCTTTTGAATGTAATAAATTTTCCTTTAGAAGAATCTACTCAATATTTAATATATCCAACCAATACTTTTTATTATAATCAAATTAAATTAGCTGGTTTAAACAATACATTTTCATTTACTAAAAAAACAGAAATCTATTTAGAAAAATTAGCTTCTATTTTATCTGTTTATCCTCAAAATATTAAATATAGTTTACAAGTCTTTTTCAATCTTCATCAAGCTATTCTAACCTCATTTTTTTCACCAACCATTCTATATCAAGATATCTTAAAACAACCTCATAATCAAGAAAGACCAATAATAATAGGAGAAAGTGAAACAACATATTATCAAAGTGTTTTAAAAACTAGATTATCTATAGCTGAACCATCTTTATATGAAGTTGGTACTAATATTGCTAAAAAATATTTATCAAAAATATTAGAAGCAAAACCTTTACTAGTTTTTTTACCAACTAATAAAGTTTCTAATGAAGAACTAACTAAATTAGAAATATCATCATATATAAATTCTTCTAATCTATTATTCTTAACTTTACCAAGTTATTATGAATTACAAACTATATGTGCCTTAAATAAAGGTTTAACACCAGGTACAAAGATTAATTTTCAAACGGCTAATCCTGAACATCACCAAGAAAGAGAAGAAAAATCTAATTATAATCCTTATACTTTTAGTCGTTTTGAAAAAATAAGCGTTAATTCATCATTTAATTACATAAATCCAGAATTTAGTGGCGATCCATTTTATGATATTGATAAAATATATGGTATCTTAGATACGAATAAAAGTAGAGAAGTCATAACTCATAATTTTGATGAAAATCTTGAACAAATTCGTCACACCTTTAATATAAATGTCAAAAAAATCGGTTCTGATTATCTTATTCAAAATGGTCGTCATCGTATTATTTATTTAAAACATTATTATTTAAAACACTATGAATACTATAAAAAAATCAATCGTCTTTCTTACTTAGACGAAAAAGTAACAATTCCAATGTTTATTGAATATTCAATAGATAATCAGGAATATATCTCTCTTCTAGACGAATTAAAAAAAATAACTACTTTTTCTCTTTTAAAAAATGAAATTCGCAACAATGATCTTGAACTATTAATCGTTTTATCAAACTATGTCTATTTTATTACTACTTCTTCTGAACTTAAAACACTTTTAGAATTAATTAAACAAGGAAACTATACTAATAAATTTTTAATATCGTACAATAATTCAGAAGACTATACTAATTGTGAAAAATTAATTCGTTATATAATCCTATCTATAAAAGAAGATTTCTTTAAGATGAGTTTTTTATCTTTACTTAACTATCTTAAAAATAATCTTTCTCTTCAAGAACAATTTGGTATAGATATTTCCAATATAAATATCAGAGCTTTATATTATTCATATAATAGTTATATTAATCGATACATTATCAAGATGTTATCTCCAACAAGCAAAGATATGATTTCCGAAATTGAAGAAGAAAATAACTACATCAAACTCGGTCAAATAATTATTGACTTCCTTAATAATCATCAAGAATATCGTGATAAGTCATGGAAAGAACTTTATGATGCTCTTCATCAAATACCAGAACTATCACCATATAGTAGTTCTTACTTACGTCAATGTGCTGATCATCAAGGTTATCAAAAAATTTTACTAGAAGATTATTATAGAAGTAGTAAGAAAAAAAGAAATAAATTAAAAAAAATATGATAAAATAAATTTAGGTGATATTATGAAAAAATTAATAAATATTCTTATAACAATTATAATAGGTGCAATTTTATATTATTTTATGTTGCCAGCAATTAATTTAAATAACATTTCATTTTATATTTACTTAGCATTTATTTTAATTACTTATACTATAATAGATGTTATGACTCAAAAACAAGTTGAAATATTTAGAAAAGGACGTCGTCTTAATTATACGAATGTCCCCAAATCTGTAACAATTACTTCTATAGTAATATTTAGTGTTTTTCTACTTATATTACTCGCTAATTTTATTTGCTCTCCAGTTTTTAATGCTAAAAGCTACCAACAGCGTATTAAAGTAAATGAAGATGGCAATTTTAAAGAAGATATTCCTAATGTCGATTTTACTAAATTACCACTTTTAGATCGTGCTTCTTCAGAAGTATTAGGCGATCGCGTAATGGGACAAGTAAGTGATTTAGTCAGCCAATTTAACGTCTCAACGCAATATACACAAATAAATTATAATGATTCTATTATTCGTGTTACACCATTAGAATACGCCGATCCAATTAAATGGTTTACTAATCGTAAAAATGGTATCGTCGGTTATATAACAGTTGATAGTGTTAATGGTGAATCTAAATTAATCAAGCTAGATAAAGGTATGAAATATTCAACTAGTGCTTTATTCAATGAAAAACTAGAACGTAAATTAAGGTTCTCTTATCCAACAACTAATTTTGGTAAAATATCATTTGAAATAGATAACGAAGGAAATCCATATTATATAATCCCAACAATAAAATACACTGCTGTAGGTTTAAAAGCTAAAGTGACAGGTGTAATTATTTTTAATCCAATAACAGGTGAATCTAAAAAATATCAAATAGATGATGTTCCAACATGGGTTGATATTGCTTATTCAGCAGATTTAATTATTGAACAAGTAGATAATTGGGGGATGTATAAAAACGGCTTTTTAAATAGTATATTTGGTCAAAAAAATGTTGTAAATACAACCGAAGGTTATAATTATTTAGTTATGAATGATGATGTTTATTTATATACCGGTATAACAAGTGTTGTTAGTGATGAATCAAATTTAGGCTTCATCCTAACTAATATGCGTACAGGAGAAACAACATTTTATAATGTTCCAGGAGCCGAAGAATATAGCGCCATGCGTAGTGCTGAAGGTCAAGTTCAAGATATGGGCTATTCTTCAACCTTCCCATTATTAATAAATTTAAATGGAACACCAACATATTTAGTAAGTTTAAAGGATTCTAGTGGCTTAGTTAAAATGTATGGCTTTATCGATGTTAAAGATTATCAAAAAGTAGTAGTAACTGATTCCTCAAAAGGAATTATAGCTGCTAAAGATAATTACTTAAAAAATACTAAAAAGGAAGTTCAAGAAGATGAACTGACTATTAAAGAAATAAAAGTAGATAGTCTTAATACAGCTAATATAAATGGCTATACATATTATTATATTACTTCAGATAATAAAAGATATAAAATATCTATCTCTTTAAGTGATACGCTGCCATTTATTAAACCAAATGATACTATAAAAATTGGTTATTATGATACAGAGGCAGATATAATTGAAGTCGAAAAAGTATACTAAGCACTCTAAGAGTGCTTTTTAAATGACATAAATATCTATTTAGGAGTGATAATATGGATCAAAATGAAATAGGTAAACAAATTGAAGAATTAAGAAAAAAGAAAGGCTTAACTCAAAAAGAATTAGCTGAAAAACTAGGTTTAAGTAATACTGCAATAAGTAAGTGGGAATGTGGTTATAATCTACCAGATATCTCTATGCTAATACCTCTAAGTGAAGTTTTAGAAGTTGATATAATGGATTTAATAAATCCTCAAAAGAAAGATGCTCCCAAATTATCAACTTCACCAACTAAAGCTAATAATCATCCTAAAAAGATTTTAATTATTATCAATATTCTTGTCTTTATTTTTATTATTTCTTTACTAGCTACTATTATTCAAAATAATATAGAAGCCAAAAATAATGAAGAAACAATTTCTAATAGCGAAGTAAAAGTATATGAAATAACAAGTAAAGATCCATCATTCTATATTAATGGATACCTTATCTTCAATAATAATGATAACTGTTTCATTCTTAACAAAATAAAATACCAAGATCCATCTATCGGAACTGATAATCCAATCTTAGCTAAAGAAGTAACAATCTTTGTTGAAATAGATTCTCAAATTGTTTATACATTTAATACCTCTCAAAGAAGAAAAAAATCTAGCAACTTAAACGATTTATTTGATGAAATAATTACAAATTTGAGTATTCCTAATAAATACGAATCCAATTTTTCTAAATATGCCAATAAGTTAGATAATTGTGAATTAAGAATAAAATATAAAGGCGATGATGAAGAAAATAATGAAATAAATATTAAATTAGTTGCCAAAGAACAATTTACATAAAATTTTTATAATAGAATATAAATAGAAAATATATTACTAAAAAATTAGAGTGAAACTCTACTAACTAGAGAAATTCTCTATCGCCTTTCCAAAGTCGATTATGATACGATGAAAACAGAAAGGAGGTAAAGATGTGAAGCTAGTTAAAAATTATTTTATAGTTGCATTATTATTTTTTTCAATCGGTTTTAGTATTACTATATCTAAAGTAAAAGCTCTTGATTATAGTGAATTAAATCTAGATCCTGGAGAAGAAGTTGTAGCTGAAACTACAAAATATTATAAGACTGTTACAGTTGTCAATAACTCTAAAATGATGATGGAAGCTGACCTAGGAACTGTCTCATCATTTACTACAGAAGTAACAAAAGAGGAATTTGATAATGCACCAACAGATGCCGAAAAAGAAAACGGTATTTCTACTCAAGATGTCTTTGATAATTATTCAACCGAAACAGCTTATAAAAAACTATCATCAATAATTTCTAAATATGGAAGTCATTATTTCCGTTATCGCGCCATTCTTGAATGGAAAAATATGCCTAAAACGCGAAGTTATGACATTATTGGTGTTGGCTTCTATGCTAGTGTGAAAATAGCTTCAACTACAGAGTTAGCTAATGAGTATTGCCGTGAAGATGGAACATGTGCCAATGCTGATGGTTACTATATTTATAATGGTCTTAATGGTGGAGCTGCTGTCTTCCATTTACCATCAGGTGACATAACATCATTAAAGCAAACACTACTTGTCGAAGTTGAAAAGACGGATCCTGATTCAACAATTATTGAACAAATTTGTGTTGCTGACTATTCACACGCGACAAAAACTATTTCTTATAATAATGCTAAGAAATTCAAGGTTGATACCGGTGGAATAACTTTAAATGGTATTGGATCCTATTATGATAATATGGCAACAGCTACATCATATTGGGAAGGAAGATGGTAATGTTTTTATATCATCACCGAAATAAAAAGATTACTTTAAAAATTAATTGTTATAATATTTAATTGTTAAATTGTTTGAATTGTTTAAATTAATATTTCTTAATTATTAACTACATATATCAAGAAGGTATTTTAAATACCTTCTTTAATTTGCTATAATTTATAAAGAAAAGGAGAATATATATGAATTTACTAAAAGACGAATATATTATTTTAGAAATAATTCCTACTGCAATTCATCCAAATAAAGGAGATATTATTCAATTATCAGCTTTAAAATTAAAAGGACTTACCTTAATAGATCGCTTTGATTATCGTCTCCGCGAAGATTTAATAGCTATTCCTGATTTTAAAGAACTTATATCATATGATAAATCCCAATTTACATACAAAAATAGTACTAAAGAAATTATTGAGGATTTCACAACTTGGACAAATAATCTTCCATTATTAATTATTGATAATCAATATACCCTTAATTTCTTAGAATCTCTAAATAATAAAAAAGAATCTATTTTTAAATATTTAGATACTGAATATAATGATAATATTATTGAAGAACTGATAAATAAATACCAACTTCAACCATCTAATCACATAGTTGATTTATTATATGAATCATTAATCAAACATTTATAATAAAATATGTTATAATAAATATAATAGAGAAGAGTATAAGAATAAAAGGTGATTTTATGGAACTTAAGAGAAATAAAATATTAAACATAACTTTTTATACAATTAGTATTATTATTTATCTTTTTATCTCTTATTTTATATATAAATTATTGACTACCGTTCCATTTTATTACTTATTTATTCTTATTCCTTCTCTTTTTCTTTTTTGTACATTACTTTTAGTAAATATCATAAAAACTATTTTAACAATTGTTTCTATGGTTTTTGGGCGTAACGATAACGATGAAATAAATGACTATATTTATCGTCTTATTAGCAAAATTAACCAATTATGCAAATATATTTTAATTGCCATCTTTATATCTCTTTTAACATCTGTCATGATTTTAGATCTTATATATTGTTTAAATAAAGAAAAATATACCTTTGCTGCTATATCTATAGTTATCTGGGTTCTTTCATATTACCTTCTATTTAGTAATATCGTGAAGATGATCCGTAAACAAATACGCATTTAAATAAATTATATGATATAATAGCAATACATCAAAGAATATGCTCTAAGATAGAAAGTGGTATATTTTATGAAGAAAAAGAAAAAAACTACACTCTCCGTTAGGAGAGCATTAAATAATAAAATTATCTTAAAGTTATCTATAATCATTATTATTTTTATTATTGTTATTGTATTTTTTATTATAAATAATCATCAAAAAGACAATTTAAATAATAATTCTCAATACTACATTGGGAACCTTTATAGTGCCAATCAAGCTGCCAATATGCTAGATCATTATACATCAGAAAATGCTGTTATATCTCCTTTAAATGTAAATTCTACTTTAGCAATTTTATATAATGGTACAGATAATAATACTAATAAAGAACTAAAAAAATACTTTCATTCAACAAGTAATGAAGTTAATAAACAACTAACTACTAAATTAAAAAGTTTTATTAACGAAGAGAAAATAACTAATGAATATACAGAATTATATGAAGAATATATGCAAAAAATAGAAGATTCAAAATATCATAATTTAACATCTTCAACTATAAAATTATTATCTACTTCCGAAAAGAGAACTCTTCAAGAATTGTTAGAAAAAATAAACTTAATTCATGATTATCTAAATAATAAAAATGATTTATCTATTAAATATATTGAAGATTATAAAATAACAGATGATGTAATAACTAATGAATATACTTTAGAATCACTACTTACTAAAGTTTTAGATGATTATGAAACATTTTCAATAAATAATAAGATAGTTAATTACCATGAATTATTTGTATCCAATGATTTAGATACAATAAATGAAAATTATTTAGACGATTTAAGTCAATATAATACTTCTATTACTCATCTTGATTTAACAGACTCACTTAATACTTCTAGTTATATTAATGATAAAATAAAAGAAACAACTGATAATAATATAAGTCGCGTAATTGAACCAAAAGATATTAATTCACAAAATCTTATGATTAATAGCTTTTATTTTAATTATGAATGGGCCAATTCAATTAGTAGTAACAATGTAAAAAATGAAGAATTCTATGAACTAAATGGTGATATAAGCCAAGTAGAAATGATGTATAGTAAAGAAAGCAAATACCTTGAAAATAATGTTGCTCGTGGTTTCATTAAAGATTTTCAAAATGGTCAATATAGTTATGTAGGTGTTCTTCCTAAAAGTGAAGGTGATTTTACCTTAAGCAGTCTTAATCTCGACTCTTTATTACAATCAGTTAAAGAAGAAGATATTACAATTGGTCTTCCTAAATATTCATTATCTTCTGAAGTACCAATTGTTGACCTTCTAAAAGATCAAAATATTTCTGAAGTTTTTACTTCTAAAGCTAATTTTACTAAAATAACTGATCAAGATTTTTCTTTAACTAAAAATATTCAAGCAACATATTTTCAAATAGGGGAGAAAGGTACATATCAATCGGAAATTCGAGTAACTAATTTTGAATCCTATACTGAAGAAGAGGATGAGAAGAAAATAATTTTAAATCGTCCTTTCTGCTTTTTAGTTATTAATAATGAAACTGAAGATATTTTATTAATAGGTAAGATAAAAACTTTTAATTAAGGAGGCTACAAATTGAGAGAAAAAGTTTTAGTTAGTGCTTGTTTACTAGGTGTAAATTGTAAATATGATGGTCATAATAATGAAAATGATAAAGTTTTAAAATATTTAGAAGATAAAGAAATAATTCCAATATGTCCAGAGATAATGGGTGGCCTTTCTACACCACGAGATCCTTCTGAAAGAGTAGGAAAAAAAGTTTATAGCAATAAAGGACTTGATGTAACTGATAAGTTTACACGCGGTGCTGAGGAAACTCTGAGATTAGCACGCAAGCTCAACGTCCATAAAGCTATTTTAAAAGCTCGTAGTCCATCTTGTGGATACCAAAAAATCTACGATGGAACATTTAATCATCAAATTATTGATGGACATGGTATAACAGCTGAATTATTAAAAAAGAATGGTTTTGAAATCCTAACCGAAGAAGATATCGCAAAAAGAAATTAATATATCACAATCTATCATATTGTGATATAATTTATAATAGGTGAGAATATGAAAAGGGGAAACACTTTATTAGATAATATATCTAAATTAAATACATTTATCCATATGATAAAATCAAATGAATTCTTAGGAATCTATCTCGAAAAGATTCTTAATAATCGCAGTAAAAACATTAAATTCATTAATGATTTTGATTATATCTCTTTAGATTTATTATATACATCTCTACAAATAATGAGTAATAAAGAAAAAATAACTAAAGAAGAATATAATAAAATAGATAAAAAAGAATTAAAATACTATCTAGACAAAGTTAAAGGTATGAGTTATTTTAAACGTCAAATTCCCCAAATTAAGAGTGAAGATATTTTAATTGATTATCTTCGTTCATCTCTAGCTAATGGTGAATATATATGTAATCATAACAATACTATTAAATTTGATAATGGTCTTATAGTTGATTCAGATTGGATTGTCGAATTTGCCAATTTCTTAATAACATCACTAAATAATAATACTAATTTATCTAATGATGGTTATACATATCACTTTAAAACTATCACTTTACCAGAAAAAAATAATAATTTTCGTCATTTCTTAAAAGAAATTCGTCTTCACGAATACAATGTTACACGCAAAGATAATAAAAGATTAACATTTCAAGATATTAAATATTTAATTGATACATTGTCAGTAATAGATAATTATGACTTCGATCAATTAAAAGATATTAACAGTAAATTATCTAAAGAAAAATATTCATTATCAATTAATAAAAAGAATATTAATTTATCTAAAGAAGAAAAAACTAAATTAGAAAAATTATATTATGAAGAAATAGATTATGATATTTTAAAAGAATATTTAAACGATACATTAAATTGTTATAATAGTAAAGCTAATCTCAATAAAAGAAGACTTATTGAAAATTACGAAATTCTTCGTAGTTTATCTCATGCCTATAAATGTAACTATAGTCTTCAAGAATGTCGTAAATTATTTGATTTAAATAATCGTAAAGAGGAACTATTAAATGCGTTAGCTATTGCCAATTTCTATATTAATTATATCTATGATGAAGCAAATCTTCATAAGTATTTTAATTATTCATTACTTAAATTAAAAGACTTACGCCCTTCGATTATTGATTACGAAACTCCAGAGTATAAAAGTATTATTAGCAACTTATCTGTATTAAACAAAAAAGTAGTAGTTGTTAATCGCCGAATAAATAAGTATCTTGAAGCTTCTCGTTTACACAAAGCAGATGTTAAATATGTTGAAGCAACAAGTCAAGGCTTTAGTCGCAGTTGTTCTGAATTAGAAAAATTAGTAAAAGAAATTAAAGTATTGAGAACTCAGCTTGAAGATGCTAAAGATACAAATCGTCGTGAATCAAATATTAATAAAACAAAACTTAATTATATAAAAGAATCTATTATAAATGGTCGATATAATTATAATAAAGATAGTAATCTTTTAATCTTTGATGACTTTAGTCCTAAAGATTATCATCGTACATTCCATCTTGAAATTACTTTAAATGATTTTATTGATATTATTTTATCAGATTATAATCGCAATATTAGAATTAATTTTTATCAACTATAAATAAAATGTGTAATTTTACTTACACATTTTATTTTTTGTTTTCCAAATAATAATAAAAATTACTATTAATCCTCCAATATAATATATTTTATAACTTTTACTTTCTTCTTTGATTTCCTTATCTTCTTTACTAGGTTCCATTTCTGGTACTGAAGGAATATCGCTTATATAAAACTTTATTTTTTTGTCATACCCATTAAATCCTAAAATCATTTTATTATTATAAAAAGCAATCCCTTCAACTTCTCCAATATCTTCTTTAGTATGAAGATATTGCCTCATATTACCTTTTAAGTCATATACATATATAATATTAGAACCATCTCCTCCCAAACGAATCCAAGACCAATTAGTATAATAAATAAATCCATTATAATATTCCCAACCTTGTCTTCCGATATCGTTATTAAAGTTCATTCCAATAATAAAAGGTATTTTATTATTCCAATTTAATTTATTATCTAATCTAAAACCCGTTGCTACTGTTCTAACATAATATTGATCTTCACTATCTACATAGGTAATACTTCTAATAGGTAATTTAACATCTATAGTTTTTTCGTGTCGCCAATTATTTCCATCAAATACTTCTACTAAGGAACTACCATCAGCTCGTAAAATATATAGTTTATTAGTATTTTTATTATAAGTAACATCATTTGCATGTCCTAAACTTTTATAAGCGTAAGATTTAACTAATTCATATGTGTCCAGATCATAAACTTGTATTATTGAAGATAGATCATCACTTTCTACTAAAACCATAAATAAATATTTATTAGCAGTTGTAAATCCTTGCAAACTAAAATTATTAATTTTATCAAATGATATTATTTCTTCTTCTAAATTTAAATCTTCAGCTTTTACACTTTTGAAAAAAAATAACAAAATAATAAAAATAAAACATAAATATTTTTTCATATAATTAACCCTCAATTACAATGATTATATAATATAATTAAATTAAGTTCCATATTTTAAATGTCTTTATGTTATAATATTAATAATAGGTGATAATATGGCAAGAAGATATAATGATGGTAATATTGTTCGTTTTGAAAAACGATCTACTAATAAAATAGGTCTCTTTTTTCTTTTCATTATTGTATTAGGTGGTTTAGGATTTGGTGGGTATTACCTATATCAGCATCGTTCAGAAATAGATTGGGAATTAAAAATTCCATGGCAAAAAGAAAATTCCAACAATGAAAATTCTTCTGAAAATGATTCTTCATCATCTTCTAAAAACAATCGTGATGATTTAGTTTTACCTAATAAATATGATAAAACTGAAAACGTTAGTGGAGGTACTATAAGAGTATATGATATTAAATTAGATGACAAAGGATATACCATTTCAGTTGATTATACTAATCCTCTTGCTGATACAGAATTTATTGTTGAAAAAGTTCTTGTTAACGGATTTGAAACGAGTAGCAGTTTTACTATTTCCGAAACACTAGATCCTGGTTCTAAAAATGCTCAATTACCAACTACTACTAAATTCCGTATTTTACGAACTGAGCTAGAGCCTTTAAAAATAACTGGTCTTAAAAAGCTTACTTTCTTTTATCGTCGAATTCAAAATGGTGAAGAATCTACTTTAGAACGCCGTGAATTTACTCTAACTAATAACATTGACTTTAAAACTGAATTAGAAGGTTTAATAAATATATATAAAAAAGATAAAGAATTTACTTTAAATTATTATGAAACAATTACTGATCAAGATAATACGTATATATACTTTGATATAAAAAATGATACGTATAATAGCAATAAACAAGTTAGAATCAAAAAATTAATAATAAATGGTGAATTATATGATTATCAAGATTTAGATTTTAAACTATATCGTGGGGCTGAAAATATTTTCAGTATCGTAATACCTAAAAGCAAAATAAAAGAAGTTGAATCCTTTACCGTTTCATTCTTTATTACATCTTACCTCGATGATGAAGTTTTAGGAATTTATATGACTAATGACTATACTAAAACTATATAGTAATTGCCAAAAATAAAAAGCCATGATATCATACATTATTGAAAGTTGGTGTGTATATGGAAAAAATATGGCATGACCTTTATCGTGAAGCAAAAAATAAATTATCTACGAAAGAAATTCCTCCATTTATTGAATCTGGAACAAGTGCCTGCGCTATTGAAGCTGGAAATGGCCAAATTTATAGTGGAATTAGTATTACATCCAATACAAGCATCAACGTTAACGCTGAAAAAAGTGCCATTATCTCAATGTTTAATGATAATGAATTTACAATTAAAAAAATAGTTATTTTAAATGAACTAGAAGAAGTAATTCCACCTAGTGCTGAATGTTTTGAATACATTTTAGAATTGAATATCATACCTGATGACATTGAAATTTTAACTGATTACGATCAAAAAACAATTGCCAAAGTCAGAGATTTACTACCAGATTGGTGGGGAACATATCGTAATAAAAAATAATCTAGAATTAACATTTACAAAACACATTTACACAAAATTGTAAATGTGTTTTTATTTTTTACATCTTTTTAACTGTAAATAAGATATAATGTAATCATAGAGAAAGTATAAAAATTCTCTAAATAAAAAGGGTAAAGTGATACAGCATCAATGATGCCACTTTAAGAAAAAAAGAAACGCTTAATGTTTCTTTTTTTCTTTTATTAAAATAATCCCGTTATTTTTTATGATATAATAAAAAAACAGGTGATTACAATGTATGCTGAAGTCTTAATTGAATATAATGCTAAAGCCGTTGATAAAACATTTACTTACTTAATTCCTAATAACTTAAAAGATATTATTAAAGTAGGTATGAAAGTTTTTGTTCCTTTTGGCAACAAAGAAATCAATGGCTTTGTTACTAATATCAAAAATGAATATCAAGATTCATATAATCTAAAAAGTATCTCTCATATTGTCGATCCATCATTTTGTTTAAATAAAGAACTGATGACTTTAGGTTCGTATCTTCAAACTAAAACACTTTGTACAAAAATAAGTGCATACCAAACAATGTTACCAAGTCCATTAAAAGTTAAAGAACAAAAAAGTAATTACAATAAATATTTAAACTATATAGAATTAATTTCTGATTCAAAAAAAATTGATGAATATATTTCTCAGCATGCAACTAGACGTAAAAAACAAATTGAAGTTATTCAAAAACTTCGCCACGAAAAACGCCTATTAAAAAGTTCAATTACTACAAATATATACAATGCTTTAAAAGAAGAAAAATTAATTGTCGATATTAAAGAACAAATTTATCGCTTATCTAACGATAAAAAAGAGTTCGAAAAAATATCTTTTTCTAAAGACCAATTATTCGCCATTAATAACATCGATTTAAATAGTGAAAAAACTTATTTAATACATGGCGTTACCGGTTCAGGAAAAACAGAAGTTTATATCGAGTTGATAAAAAGAGTAATTAAAAAGAATCGTACAGCAATTCTTCTTATTCCTGAAATATCCTTAACAACTCAAATAGTAAACAAATTTTATGATCATTTTGGAAATGATGTTGCTATATTTCATAGTGGCTTGTCAACTGGAGAAAAATATGACGAATATTTAAAAATTTTGCGTCAAGAAGTCCATATTGTAATTGGAACTCGTAGTGCCATTTTTACTCCTTTAAAAAATTTAGGTATTATAATTATAGACGAAGAGCATAGTGAAACTTTTAAACAAGATACAAATCCTCGATACCATGCCCTAGATATGGCTGAATTTAGAAGTAAATACAATCATATTCCTATTGTTTTAGGTAGTGCAACTCCGTCTTTAGAGACAATGGCTCGAGCCCTAAAAGGAGTATATCAATACATATCAATGCCCAATCGTATAGGCACATCAGTATTACCACGAGTTCAATTGGTCGACATGATTGAAGAAATGAAAAAAAGAAATGTTATTTTTTCATCAATATTAAAAGATAAAATAACCGACCGTTTAAATAAAAAAGAACAAATTATTCTACTATTAAATCGTCGTGGCTACTCAACAATTATTTCTTGTAAGTCATGTGGATATACATATAAATGTCCTTATTGTGATATTGCAATGACTTATCATAAGTCATCTAACAATCTTCGTTGTCATTATTGCGGTTATACTGTTTTTAAAAATGATGACTGCCCAAAATGTCATGAAAAAGCTCTTACTGATTATGGTTTAGGAACAGAAAAGCTAGAGCAAGAAATAAAAAAATTATATCCTGAAGCGCGTGTTATACGTATGGATGCTGATACAACTCGTAATAAAGGAGCACATGAAGACATTATTAATAAATTCAAAAATCATGAATACGATATTCTCTTAGGAACTCAAATGATTTCCAAGGGATTGAATTTTCCTCTTGTAACACTTGTTGGAGTTATAAATTCCGACGCTACTTTAAATATTCCGGACTTTCGTAGTGGAGAACGTACCTTTGCTTTATTATCTCAAGTATCAGGACGTGCTGGGCGTAGTACTATTCCAGGAGAAGTTATTATTCAAACTTTTAATCCTGATAATTTTACTCTTAAATGTGTAAAAAATCATGATTACATGAAATTTTATAATTACGAAATGGCTAATCGTCACAAATTAGACTATCCTCCATACTATTATTTAACCAGTGTTAAAATAACATCTCGTGATTACAAACTAGCTTCAGAAGAAATAACCAAAGTAAAAAATTATCTGACAAACAAAATAAATAAAACAACAATTTTACTTGGACCAACAACAGCATCTATCTTTAAAATTAATAATATTTATCGCTTTCAAATAATTATCAAATATAAGAAAGACGACAACTTATTTCCAGCTTTAAAAGAACTAAATGAATTATATAATCTTAATAATAAAGTAAACATTGAAATAGATAATAATCCTCTTCAAGTGTAAAGTAGTATTTATAGAATTGTCTCTCTAGTATGATAATGTTATACTATTATTATAGATACTAGGAGGATGAGTTTATGAGATTAAAAAAAGTAATAACATTTCTATTATTTTTAATGTTTCCCATTATCGTAAGTGCTAAAACATATGATGTTGAAGTTATAACTGACGAAAGCGAAATAAACAATAGTACTAAAGACAACTATATCATAGTTAATCACGCTGATAATGGTAAATATTATGCTTGGGTAACTGAAGGATTAGAAGGAGAAAATCCTAATCAAACACAAAGTGTAAACAATGCAATTGAAGTTAAATTTAATAGCTCATATAATGAACTTACAATCGATGAAGATAAAGATATACTATGGACTTTTGGTCTAAGTGCCAATTCTATTCAGAAAAGTTTTGAATCGGTAGTTCTAGTAAGTAGAAATAATATTTTTGCTAACGATAAAAATCAAATCGTTTTTAGTGAAACAAGTGGTGAAACTAAAAGTCCCACAGGGTTTAACTATCGTAGCAATGCATATCCATTGAACTTTGACTTCTTAGATCAAGAAGGTAATGTTCTTATCAGCCAACAAGATTTATCAAATAATAGAGAACATTGGATTGCATTCTCATCAACCAATAAAAGATTTTATACTACTCAAGGAACTACATATGCATCTAAGGAAGTAAAGATTTATCGTGTAAAAGAAAAATACAAAAAAGTAGAAGGATATGTTGTCCCAGATAAAGAAGTGATTTTTTCTAAAGATAAAATAGAAGATAGTACTTTTAAAGATAGTGGTATATATCAAATTGATTTAACACTTCAAACTAACAAGATAAAAAGAAACACAGATGTTTTAATGATTCTTGATATTTCTAATAGTATGGATTATGAAGAAAAAATGGAAAAGTTAAAGAAAAGTGCCAATTATCTAGTTGATACTATATTAGACATTAATCCTAATAATAGAATAGGTATTGTTAAGTTTGCCGATGGTAATGCTTTTGAATCAGAAAGTGTCGCCTTAGGATTATCTAATGACTTAACTAAAATAAAAGAATTAATAGCTAAAGATTCAACAAGCAAATTAGGTGGAACTAATTATACAGATGCTTTTCTTTTAGCTCACGAAATATTAGAATCAAATTCAGTAAAGGGTCGTGACCAATTAGTAATCTTTGTTACTGATGGTGCCCCAACTATATATAATAAAACCAAATTCAGTGTCTTCAAAAATACTGAAGACGGTCAAGTAGGAGCATATGCTAATAATTGGACAAATTATTTTTTAAATAACGAATTAGGTCCAGTTGAAAAAATGAAAGAAGCAGGTGTTGAATTCATGACTGTCGGTGTTGACGTTAATAAAGATATGGCTATCAAATCAGACGGTTCATTTGTTGTTAAAGCTGCTTCAGCTCAAAAATTACTTCAAAATATAGCATCATCTGAAAAAGACTTTTATCAAGTTAATGACTATGATGACTTACAAGAAACATTTGCAAAAATTAAAGAGATATTACAAAATCGTTTAATTTCTGACTATGTAACTGATAATATAGAAAATGGTTATAAACTACTAATTACTCCATATGCTAATAAAATACCATATATTGAAATAAAAAGTGAAAATGGAACGATAATTGAAAAAATCACCTTCTCTAAAGATGGTAAAAAAGCTTATAGTAGTTTAAATCCTAAAGAAAATATAATTCTAGAAACGGAACAAGGCATGGTACTAGGAGCAAGTACATTTAACTACGATTTTAATACTAAAACTATTAGTTGGAATGCTGAAAATATTGGTGAAGATAAAATAACTTTTACATATTTTATCATCCCAGATACTGAAAATCCGAATACATCAGATTTACCTTTTATCGGCTTAATTACTATCGCTTTAATTTCTCTTGTTGCCGTATTCTATGTTAATAAAAAAATTAGTTGGTTAAGATAACAACAAAAAAGAAGAATTACTTTTCTTCTTCGTAACTTTGACACAATGTATTATACATTGTGTTTTCATTTCTTATATCCTTAGTAATTTGAATTTTGCTTAAATTACAACTGCATCCATCTACGCAATGAACACAATCCTTTACATAACATTCAATCTTTTGTTTATAATTATCCATTTTAATCACCATTACTATTATTTCCCCAAAATTAACTATTATACATAATCATCTTTAAAAAAATAACATATCATATAGTAGGTGATTAAATGAATTTTGATGATAAGTTTTTTTCAAAAGTTGAAAAAAAGACTAAAATTGATAAAGATACTATTATTTCTTTAGCAAAAAAAATTCAACAAGGTAATTTAAAAGATGAACAATCTATTAGAGAAGTTATAAATACTTTATCTTCTTTAACTGGCAAAGAAGTCTCAAAAGAAAAAGAAGACAAAATAGTCTCTACAATTTTAAAAGGTCATATACCTAAAAGTGTTGATAAAATGTTTTAAAAAAATCTAGATTAAAATGCCTAATTAGTATATACTTTTCTTATATAGAGGTGATAATAATGACAGACATAGAAATAGCTCATAAAACAAAAATGTATCCAATAAAAGATATAGGTGACAAATTAGGTATTGCCAATTATCTAGAATATTATGGTAATTATAAGGCTAAAATTAATTATGAAGATATAAAAGGAAAAAATGGTAAGTTGATTTTAGTTACAGCTACAAGTCCAACACCATATGGAGAAGGTAAAACAACAGTATCAATCGGTTTACTAGATGCCTTATGTCAAAAAGGAGTTAATGCAATTGCATCATTAAGAGAACCTTCTCAAGGCCCTGTTTTTGGTATTAAAGGTGGGGCGACTGGCGGTGGATTCTCTCAAGTAATACCAATGGAGGATATAAACCTTAATTTTACAGGTGACTTCCATGCTATAACTGCAGCCAATAATTTACTTTGTGCAGCTATAGATAATCATATTTTTCAAGGTAATAGTCTCAATATAGATGAAAATAAAATAATGTTTAATCGCTGTTTAGATGCTAATGATCGTGCTTTAAAAGACATTACCATTCATAGTAAAAATTATGAACGAAAAGAAAAATTCGATATAACAGCCGCTTCAGAAATAATGGCCATTCTTTGTTTAGCTAAAAATATTGATGATTTAAAAACTAAGTTAGATAATATTCTAATTGGCTATACAAAAGATTCAAAACCATTATTTGCCAAAGATTTAAATGTAACCGGTTCAATGCTCGTTATTCTAAAAGATGCCATAAAACCAAACTTAGTTCAAACTTTAGAACATAATCCTGTTATTATTCATGGGGGACCATTTGCCAATATAGCTCATGGCTGTTCAAGTATTATTGCAACAAATACTGCTTTGAAATTAGGTGACTATTGTATTACTGAAGCTGGTTTTGGATCTGATTTAGGAGCTCTAAAGTTTTTTGATATCAAGTGTCGAGCTAACAACTTAATGCCTGATGCAACTATTCTTGTTACTACAATTAAAGCATTAAAATATAATGGCCACGATAGTTTAGAAGAGGGGATAACTAATTTAGAAGCTCACCTTAATATTTTAAAAAACGTGACTAATAATATAATAGTTTGTCTTAATAAATATGAAAATGATACTGACGAAGAAATTTCGTTTGTAAGAGATTATTGTCATAAAGTCAATGTTCGTTTTGCTATTTCTACAGCTTATATTGATGGCGGAGCAGGAGCACTTTCTTTAGCAGATGAAGTACTTTCTATAACCACTAAAGAAAAATATCACGAATTATATGCTGTAAATATATCTCTAGAAGAAAAAATATCTCGAATTGTTAAAGATATATATCATGCTAAAAAGATAAACTACACAGAAGAATCTCTAAGTATTATTGAAGAGTTAAAAAATAATCAATTAGACAAATTACCTATTGTAATAGCTAAAACTCAATATTCCATATCTGATAACAAAGATTTATTAGGTAATCCTAAAGATTATGAAGTTACTGTAAAAAATATAAAACTTTATAATGGTGCTGGATTTATAACTATCTACCTAGGAAATATAATAACAATGCCTGGTTTACCAAAAAAACCAAATTACGAAAAAATAAATCTTATTAATAATGAAATCATCGGTCTATCTTAAACCGATGTTTTTATATTAAAAAAGATAGCATTTAAAATGCTATCTTTCTTGTATTTTAACTAATTTAGCTTGAACAACTAAACGAATACCATTATCATTATAACAAGTCGATAAAGTTAAAATCTTATCATCTTTATTTAAATCAATTCCAAAATCATAAATGCTTCGTTTTTTCATCGTCTCTGCAAATTCTAAAAACGAATCATCACTACTAAAATCTGTCGTAATATAATAAGATTCAGCTTCATATTTATAAATGGCAAATATTTGCCACATTGTATTATATTTTAATGTAGAAAATTGAATAATTTGATTTTCTTTATTTATATACCATTTAGAACTTAAGGTATTTGTTAAAGATCCAAACATAACTTTATCTTTTCTACCATGTGCGTATATAACAGTATTTTTTGATAATTCATCAAAATTATTTCTAAAATCAGCATAAACCCAACCAGCACTATTATTAGATCTATCAAAAGCATGCTTTAAATAATAATCATTATTTGTTGTTTGAACAACTGGATAATTAACATTTGTATTATTGACAATTAACCATCCAACAGTATCTTTATTTTGCTTTAATAAATTAGTAAAATCAACTGAAGAGAGTGGAGTATTTAAATATTGCCAATACAAAGACTCTTTATCACTATATTCTTCATCTGTTTCTGGTTCTGGAAGTGGTTCATCTAAATTATATAACTCACCATCAGATACTTCTGTAATCGGCGCATCATCTACTAAAGCATTACTTAAATTATTGATTGATAAGCCTTGAATAAACCAATTAACAATTATCACACTAGTTACAATAAAAACAAACGAAGATAAAATAACACTATACTTATATATTTTATATTTCTTGCTTTCTTTAGGTGCCAATTTATAATAAAGTTTATTAATAGCAAACTTACTAAGTTTCTTTTGATATAATAAATAATTATTTTTACTTATATGAATTTTTTCCATTTTCTCAAGTTTGCTAACTTGACTATATTTTCTAACCTTTTTAGGTCTTTCATTACTTAAATTAATTAATGCTACGCGATTAAGATTATATAGTTGACGACCAAATTCTTCACTATCTACATTTAATTTAAAATTCTTTAACTTTGTCAGATCACGAGGTTTTCTAAAATGAAATTTTTTCTTTTGCTTTAATGGCTTTTCTACGCTCGTTACTCTTTGTGAATTATTATTTTTTAAAGCTTTTTTATTATTTATAATATCATCTAATTTTATTATTACTGTATCATAAAGTGATTTTTTCTTTTTTAAAGTAGGCAATTCGATATCATCTTCGATAGCATCTCTTAAATCACTAATTTTTATTTTTATTGTATCAGTTAGACTAACTTTCTTTTTAGGTAAAGAAAAATCATTACTTTCATTTATTCTTTTTGAGTTTAATTTTTCAAATTGTTGTGTTTTACTAAGTTCTTCTTCTTTTTGTTCTAATTTAAATTGCATAATTGCTGTTTTTTCTAAATCCGAAAGTTCCTTTTGCGGGTTTATCTGTTCAATATGAACTATACTATCATCGTTGTTTATTTTATTTTTATTATCCACGCAAAAACACCTCTCTATCATATAAATATATTATATCATAATCTAAAATAAAAAAACAAAGAAATTATTCTTCTTAAATCATCAATATAATAAAATAAATTTTTTATTATGTTCTAAAATAAAACCTATTACATAAACTTAATTAGAAATGATAGGGGTGTTATATGAAAGATAACAAAATAATAGAATCTATTTCTAAAAGGGGTAATGGTGAGATATATTTAGGGGTTGTTGGAGCAGTTAGAACTGGTAAATCAACATTTATTAAGCGTTTTATTGAAAATTTAGTTGTACCTAATATCACTGATGAATATGAAAAAAAACACTGCCTTGACGAAATCCCTCAAAGTGCCCAAGGAAAAAGTATTATGACAACTGAACCGAAGTTTGTTCCAAGTAATGGAGCAACTATTCAAGTTGATGAATTTACAACTAATATCAAATTAATCGACTGTGTAGGTTACATAATCCCTGGTTCTAATGGATACGAAGATGAAAATGGTAATCCCCGAATGGTTTTAACTCCATGGTTTAAAGAACCAGTAAATTTTGAAACAGCAGCTGAAATAGGTACTGAAAAAGTAATTAAAGATCATGCAACAATTGGTATCGTAGTAACATCAGATGGTTCCTTTGGGGAAATAAAAAGAGAGAATTATATCGAAGCAGAAACTAAAGTAATAAATGAATTAAAAGAAATAAAAAAACCATTTATTGTAATTTTAAATAGTTCACATCCAGAATCTGAAGTTACAAAAAAACTTGCTCAATCTTTACGAGATACTCACGATGTTCCTGTCTTACCAATTAGTGTTGAAACGATGACGGAATATGAAATATATGATATTTTAAAATCAGCATTGTATGAATTCCCCGTTTTAAATATCGAAATAAAATTACCAGAATGGGTTCATATTCTTCCTAATAATCATTTTGTTAAAGAAGAATATTTAACAAAAATAAAAACTAGTACGTTAAAAGTTAATAAATTAAAAGATGTTGATGATATCTTAAATTATTTTAAAGATAGCCAATATATTAGTAAAGCCTATATTAGTAATGTTGATACATCAACAGGTATTGTTAATATTAATCTTGATAGTGAAGATACCTTATATAACGAAATATTAAACGAAATGATGGGCGATACGGTTAATACTAAAGCTGGTATGCTAAAAATATTTTCTACTTATAAAGAAAGTAAAGAAGAAACAGAAATTATAAAAACCGCTTTAAAAACAGCAAAACAAACTGGTTACGGAATTGTCTATCCGACATTAAAAGACATGCAACTTGAAAATCCAAGTATTGTAAAACAAGGCAATCGTTATGGGGTAAAACTAAAAGCCACTGCTTCTTCTTATCATATCATTCGCGCCGATGTCGTTAGTGTTTTTGAACCGATTATTGGCAGTGAAATTCAGAGTAAAGAATTAATTAATTATCTCATGAAAGATTATGAATCAGATCCAACCAATATTTGGCGTAGTGAAATATTTGGTCGTAGTTTAGATGTAATAGTTAAAGAAGGAATTCAAGCTAAGCTATCTGTAATACCAGAAGCGACAAGGTATAAACTATCACAAACCATCACTAAAATTGTTAATAAAGGATCAAATAATCTAATTGCCATAGTATTATAATTTTCTATGGCATTTTTTTTATTTATAAGTTATAATTATGATATACAATAGGAGGAATTATATATGAATAATTGTCCAAAATGCGGTAATCCACTTCAAGCAGGAGTAACATCTTGCCCAATATGTGGTACAGATATATCTAATACAATTAATAATAAAGTTGAACAGTCGAACATTAAAGTTGCATCTGTTGGTCAAGCGCCAAATCAAGTGTCTCAGCCAGTTGCACCACAACCAACCGTTTCAGTTACTAAAGAACAAGTACAACCACAACCACAAGTTCAAGTTGAACAACAAGCTGTTACTCCCCAACAACCAGTTTCTAATTCAATTTCTGACCAACCAATTGCACCTGTTCAAGTAAGTACACCTAGTCAAAATGTTGTCCAATCAGCAGCTACTACTAACCAAATATCAACTCCAACTCAAGAACAAGCTCCTCAACAAATTGACCCAAACTCACTAGCCCCAAATATTCCAAAAGTTGAATTATCAACACCAGTACCAAGTATACCATCATCACTAACTGATAATGGTGCAGGTAATCCAAGTACTCTGAATGTTTCTTCGACTCCAGAAGTGAAACCAGCCCCTAAGAAAAAAGGAAATAAGACTATTATGGTCGTTGCCCTTATCGTTGTTATTGCTTTAGTTGGTGGTGGAGCATTCATGATGATGAATAACAATACAAGTCCCGCTCCAATAAACAATAATCAAGCTGCAAATTTAGCTAAAATATCTTTATCTTCAAACGGCTACAAAATAGACCTAAAAGACGGTTGGCTTACTGTTGAGGATGGTTCTAATGTTATTATTACAAATACTAGTGAAACTGTCGCTATAAAGTTAAATCATTCTACAGGTAATATAAGTGAAATAAGCGAAGACTATATAAAATCATATATGGCAAGTAATACTTCATATACTGATACAGAAGTTACAACAACTAAAATAAGTGCTAAAGATACGCTTGTTGTCAATAGTACAATTAATAGTATCCCTGTTCAAGTATATTTTATAAATGGTGGATCAAACCTAATTCTTAGTGTTAGTATAGTATATCAAAGTTCTGATAGTAAGAGTAAGTTTGAAGCAGAAGTTCAAGAAATGATAGGAACCTTATCATATGCTGATGAATCAATTAAAGCTATAAGTACAATAGATATGTATAAAGACCAATTTGGTTTGTCTGATGCAATTATCAATAATCGTAATAATCCAACTATAAATAATGCAACAACTAATGACCAAGAAACAAATCAACAAACCACAGACGAAAATACTACTACACCAGAAACGACAAATCCTTCAACAAATAATCAAGAAACAAATCAAACAACTGAAGAGAATCAAACAAATACATCAACTGAAAACACTCCAATAGAGTAATAAAAAAGCAGTAGATTATAAATCTATTGCTTTTTTTAACACAAATAACACTTTTTTTGCATAAAATACGCGATTTATCTTGATTTAAGTTTATATTTTTGCTATTTTTAATATGTAAGGATAAACCTTACACAAAACATTTTATGGGAGGTAAAATCATGGGAAAACAAGAATTAGTAGAATTTATCGCAGCTAAAGCTGGTCTAACTAAAGCTGATGCTACACGTGCTCTTGATGCAGCACTAGAAGGAATTACAACTGGACTTAAAAAAGAAGGAAAAGTTGCTCTAGTTGGTTTCGGAACATTCAGTGCTAAAGAAAGAGCTGGAAGAGAAGGAATTAATCCTTTAACTAAAGAAAAAATTACTATTCCTTCAAAAACTGTTGCTTCATTTAAAGCTGGAAGCAAACTTAAAGCAGCTATTAACTAATTAAAGTTAAATAAAAAAAGTCCATAAATGATTAAAAATTTATGGCTTTTTTTTCTTTTTTTTTATATACTAATAATGGTAGGAGTGCGACAATATGACCACAAAGAAGAAAAAAGATCAAAAATTAAACAAAATATCTCTAATTATAAGTATAACTCTAGTACTTATTGCTTTTTTTCTTAAAAAGCCTTTAGTTTTAAGACCAATCATTTGGCTTATAGCTCTTTTTATTCTGGCTTTAAATATTAAGAAAACAAAGTCTTTAAAAAATAGTACTTTCATTGTAACAATTCTATGTATTATATTTCTATCATTCATTCTTGATGCCATTAGCGTTATTACATTAAAAAGAATTCCAATTTTTGCTTACAACATTATTAATTCGGAGAACGCTCGTGTTTATAAAGGGATAGCTGTTCGTGTATGGCAATGTGATAAAGAAAACTATGATGATCTAATAGTTGCTCCATTCTATAAAAAAGGTTATATGTGCGACGCTGATGATTTAGCTGCTATGGATATTAACTCCTTCTTAAATTCAGCTGTTGAAAACTACGATGACTATAAAAACATGTATATTAAAATTAAAGGTAAGATAAGCAAAAAAAATGGTCAAAACTATCTTGAAATGCGTCCATATGAAACTTCTGATATTACCGTAAATGGCTACGTTAATTTTGCTGATAATATAACATTACGTATTGTTTTTCCTAATAATTCTCACGAATTAGACGATTATGATGTTTATGATGAAATAACAATTGTTGGACTTGTTAAAAACCTAGAAAAAGAAAATGAAAAAAATTATATTTATATGTCCGATAGTAGAGTAGTAAGTGAAATTAACTTAAATGAATTTACTATTACAGCCACTCCCGAAAAAGAATGTACTGGCAAAAATTTAATTTATACTAGCGATGATAATAAAATTTACTTATATTGCCTAGAAGATATAATTATTAATTATGCAGATGACAACAAATATGAAATAGCTACTGCTTTATCATCTAATAAACTTACGATTGATAATTTAAAAGTTAATCCTAAAGAAATCTTAGTTGATGACGAAACAAATAATACAATTTATCAATATGATGACTATAGTATTATGTTCTGCAACCCTGAAACAAGTGAAGACATCATCATAGGTAATAAAAACATGAAATTCGACTCTGTAACGTGTGACGTCAAAGTAGAACAAGAATAAACTCGTGTTAAAACGAGTTTTTTTATACCCTTACTTGTCAAAATAAAGTAAATTTTATATACTATACATTACGGAAAGGAAATAATTATGAAAGAAAAAATTGAAAAAATATATAATATATCTGTTGCCACAATAGTTAGTATTTATGCCTTAATAGAGTTAATACTTTTAATCTTTTTACCAAAATATAATATTTTATTCCCAGGATGGTGGACTTTCATTATTATGCTTCCAGCTTTTGGAAATCTTTTATTTCAAAACAATAAAGCTAGTAGTTTATATATTTTTATTATTGGTTTAATGCTTTTCTTAGTATCATTAGAAATAATAAACTTAAATAAATGTTTTACTATTTTATTATGTCTTGGTATAATATTTATAGGTATTAGTATAATAAAAACAACATTAAAAATACCCGAAAAGAAAAAAAGTATTATCAAATATGTACCATTCTATTACACTTGTTTAGGCTCAACAGAAGAAAAAATAACTACAACTTTCGTTGGTGGAACAACAAAAGTTATAGTTGGTTATCTTCTACTTGACTTAAGAGATGCCAAAATAGAAGACAATTCTACTTTAAAAGTATCAAGTATTTTTGGAACAACTGAAATATATCTTCCTGAAAATGTTGAAGTTGTTACTAATAATACTAATATTCTTGGTGGAACAGAAAATCTTAAACAGCCAAAAGAAAAAAGTAATAAGAAAAAGAAAAAAATATATGTTGAGTCAATTAGCATTTTCGGTAGTACTAAACTTAGATAAGGAAGGTTAATATGGCTAAGAAAACAAACTCATCTGCTTCAAAAGCAGAAACAAAAAAAACTTCTAAAAAAGAAGTAAAAAAAACAGAAACAAAAAAAACAACACCTAAAACTAGTAGTTCTGTAAAGAAAGTTAAAGAACCAGTTAAAAAGAAAAAGGTTCCAACGATAACTCAAGAAGAAAACAATTATGCTCGCACTTTAATAGCTGGCGTTCTAATTATAATAATCTTTATTGGTGGTTTTATCGCTGTCAAGTATCGTGATAATCAAGGTCTAAAAGAAGAAAAATATGTTGCTACTGCTGATGAGAAAAAATTTAAAGAAGAATACGAAACCTTAAATGGTACAACTAGATCAAATGGTTTAAAAAATAAAGAACTTACTATTATAGATGATAATAATATCAAATACATTACAATCGATGAAGCAGCAAAAATGTTAGATTCTGGATCTGGAGTAATATACTTTGGTTTCGCTGCATGCCCTTGGAGTCGTAATGCCATTCCAGTTCTATTAGAAGCAATGCAAGCTAGTGAACTTGACACAATCTATTATGTTAATGTTCGTCCTAATGATGATTTAAATGAAGACGTTCGAGATACTTATATTCTAAACTCTAAAAATAAAGCTCGTAAAAGCAAAGATGCTTCTGAATCTTACTATAATGTTTTACTTGCTTTAGCTAACGAGTTAAATGATTATATCTTAACAACGGATTCTGGTCGTGAAATTAACACTGGTGAAAAAAGATTAAATACCCCAACTGTGGCTGCTGTTAAAAATGGCGTTCTTGTTGGCTTTCATGAAGGAACCGTTGCAGATCATGAAAAAGATGAAAATGATGAATTACGAGACTTAACAGATGAAGAAAAAGAAGAACTATTAAATACATATACTGATATCATTTCTAAATATTTAAATAGTACTTGTGAAGAAGACGGAGAAGGATGCTAATCCTTCTTTTCTAATGTTTATATCTTGGAAAAAAACCTCTGATAGTATATAATACTAAATGAAAGAAGGTGGAGAATGAAACTTATAACTTTACTGCCAGCAGACACCTATACGGTTATCAATAAATCTATTATTACTGAAGATGATCAAAAAAATATTATTTCTTTATATGAACCAATCATTGGACCGATAGCTGTATGTTTATACTTTAATTTTCTAAGAGATCTTCGCCTAAATGAGTTTATTAGCAAAGATTATACCCACCACCATTTGATGCGCATAATGAATAGCAGTATCGACACCATAAAAACTGCTCGCGAAGCTTTAGAAGGCGTAGGTTTAATAAAAACATATTACAAAGAAGGAGAACCTAACTCCTATTGTTATGAGATTTATTCTCCCTTAAGTCCTAAAGAATTCTTTGCTTCCCCAGTATTCAATATAACTCTTTATAATAATCTTGGTAAAAATGAATATGAATTAATTAAAGCTGAATATGAGTTACCCAAAATAGATTTACATGAGTATGAAGACATATCTAAAGAGTTAAATACGATTTTTAAGTCTTCAACAACCTATGAACCAATCGATGCTCAAGAACGTAAATCACAAAACCCTAAATTGAATGGTATTATAGATTTTGACTTGTTGATATCTTCTATGCCTAAAGGAATATTAAAATCAACATCTTTAACTAAGAAAACTAAAGAATTAATTGAACAACTAGCTTATATATATGATTTAGATACTTTAAAAATGGTTGAAATATTACGTACTGTTTTAACCGATAAAGGAACATTTGATAAAGTTGAACTTCGTAAAAGTACTCGTAAATACTATCAGTACAACAATAGTGGTAAACTACCAACTATAATATATCGTACTCAACCAGAATACCTAAAAACTCCTGAAGGTGATAAAAGTCAATTGGCGCAAATTATTTATATGTTTGAAAATACATCTCCATCTGATTTCTTAAAAATCAAATATAAAGGTGCTAAACCAACAGCTCGTGATTTACGTCTTCTTGAAACTCTTTTAGTTGATTTAGAACTTCAACCAGCTGTCGTTAATGTTTTAATTGATTACGTTTTAAAGAAAAATAACAACAAACTAAATCAATCATTTGTTGAAACGATTGCTGGTCAATGGAAAAGATGTAACGTCGAAACAGCGAAAGAAGCTATGGCTTTAGCTAAAAAAGAAAACGGGAAATATACCAAGAAAGTAACTTCCAAGAAAACAGCTAACACCAAAAATGAAGAACCGATTTGGTTAAACCAAGAAATCAAAAAAGAAGAACTAACAGCTGAAGAACAACAAGAAATAGATGAACTATTAAGTAAATACAGGTGATAATATGGAAATAAGAAATAATGTTAACGAACGTGCCTTAAAAAGTAGTTATGCTGAAGCATATAAAGATCAAGATTTTCGTCGTTTAGTAAAAACAATCAAAGCTGATGACAAAACGGCCATGAAATATACTTCATCTCTTCAAGAAACAACTAAAGAACTAAATCATTGTCGCAATTGTCCTGGTTTAATTTATTGTCAAAATCGTCTAGAAGGACATATTATGTATCCACGTTGTAATGATAACCAAATAATTTTTTCTTATATGCCTTGTAAATACGAAAAAGAACGCCGCGAAAAAGAAAAGAATCGCATGACTAGAGATAAAGAATTATCATTAGCTAGTATGGCTCAAATCGATGGTACAGATAAAAAGCGTGTTCCAGTTATAAAATGGTTAATAAACTTCTGTGATCAATATGATCCTAATAAAAACAATAAAGGATTATATTTACACGGAACATTTGGTTGTGGAAAGACTTATTTAATATCTGCTGCATTTAATGAACTATCTAAAAAAAGAATATCTACTGAAATCGTCTATTATCCAGAATTACTTCGTGATTTAAAAAGTGATTTTGACACGTTTGCGGATCGTATTGACTATTTAGAAAATGTTGATTTACTTCTTATCGATGATATAGGTGCTGAGAAAGTAACAGAGTGGAGTAGAGATGAAATACTTGGTACTATTTTACAACATCGTATGAATAATTATAAAGCAACATTCTTTACTTCTAATTTAAATATAGAACAATTAGAAGAACATCTAATTATTAATTCTAATATTGATGAAATAGTTAAAGCAAAAAGAATTATTGAAAGAATTAAGCAATTAAGTGAAGATATGGAATTAATTGGCGAAAATAAAAGAAAATAATCATCAAAACATTTTAAAATTTGCTATAATAAAAAAGGTGATACAAATGAAAAATACAAAAGTTATATTTATGGGAACACCCGATTTTGCCGTTCCTATTCTAGAGGTGTTACTAGAAAATACTAATGTTATAATGGTTGTCACTCAACCAGATAAAGAAATAGGGCGTCATCACGAATTAGTTCCAACTCCTATAAAGAAAGTTGCTCAAGAACATAATATCCCTGTTTTTCAACCAATTAAAATAAGAGAAGAGTATGATAGGATTATTGCTGCTGAAGCAGATATCATCATAACTTGTGCTTATGGTCAAATTATTCCTGAAGCAATTCTTAATGCTCCTCGTTTAGGTTGTATAAATGTTCATGCATCATTATTACCTCGTTTAAGAGGCGGAGCTCCTCTTCACCATGCTCTTATTGATGGTGAAACAGAAACAGGAGTTACTATAATGTATATGGATAAAAAAATGGATACTGGTGATATTATTTCAACTATTCCATACCATATAAAAGAAACAGATAACGTAGGAACACTTCATGATACCTTAAGTCAGCTCGGAAAAAATCTCTTACTTGAAACTTTACCATCTATTATTGCTGGTACAAATCAAAGAATTCCCCAAGATAATACAAAAGCGACATATGCTTGGAATATAAGCCGTGAGGAAGAACATCTTGATTTCAACAAAACAGCTCGCGAAATATACAATAAAGTTCGTGGTTTGTATCCATGGCCTAAAGCAAACACTTTAATAAATGGTGTAGAAGTGAAAATTTTAGAATGTTTTATAGGAGAAAAAGATAGTCATCTATCGTCAGGAACAATCTGCGAAATAAACAAAGATAATTTTGGTATTTGCACTAAAGACAAAGTTATATATATAACCAAAGTCAAACCATTTGGTAAAAAAGAAATGTCAGCTCGCGATTTTTTAAACGGAATTAATAAGGAAAAATTACTTCATACAATAGTTGAATAATAATGTTAAAAAAACACAAAGGCCTTACAATTTACTTTATAATCATTATTATAGCTCTCTTATTAATTATGTTTATTATTCCAGATAGTTTTTTTACCAAAAAATATGAAGGAATAAAAAATCCTTCATCTGATACCGAAAAAAAAGAATTTACTGATTTTGAAACTCAAAAACAACATTTATTAAAAAATAACTACAACTATGAATATTCTTTATTAGATAGTATGGGTACAGAATCTTACTATTTCCAATGTTCTGGTCAAATAAATGATACCTTAGAATCAGGAAGCTGCACTTCCCCAGAAAAAATATCATATACTGAAACAACAAAAAAAGAAGTATTCTCTAAAATAGAAAATCAATACTTAAATCCTCAAAAAATATTTGAATTAATAGAAGGTATAACTCCCGAAGAATTTAAAGAAAGTACGATAAGAGAATTTGTATATCAATCTAAAATAGAAGACTTGGATACAGAGATAACAATTACTACTGATTTAGATGAAATTACACAAATATGTCTAAGCAATGCTTATATGACATATATTTTAAAGTATAGTAATGTGACTTATTGACTTTTATAAATCGAGTTGTTATCATAAGCAAAGAGGGGGATTATTATGTCAAAAGAGAAACTTATCAAAATTGAAAAAGAAAAGTCTAAAAAATACGATTCGAACCATAAAAGAAATCAGATTTTAGTAAATTTAATTACAGCGATTCGCTCATTAGGAACTATTGCCATTATACCTATTTTTAATACTTATGGAGCTTTTGCTACTGCTTTAGCCGCTGCTGTTTTTTTTCTAACTGACTTCATCGATGGTCATTTAGCACGAAAGCTTCATGTTGAATCATTCTTTGGTAGTCTTTTAGACGCTGTTTCTGATAAAAGTTTTGGTATTGTTTGTCTTTTACTACTATCAACTTTAAACCCAATCTTTCTAGTTATAATAGGTGTTGAGCTTGGTATATTCGCCATTAATTATAATAGTATTCAAAGAGGTAATAATGCCAAATCTAGTCTTGTTGGAAAAGCTAAAACAGTTTTACTTGCTGCTTCCATAGTAGGTAGTTATTTCTGCTATAGTGCCCCAACTTTAAAAGAAATATTAAATTACGTTAATATTAGTTCTTTTAATAAGTTATTAGAACTTAATCCCGACTTGATTTCAACTATTTTAGCCATTCCTGTTATTGGTGCTAGTTTATATGTTGCACATGATTATGCTAAAACAGCTCACGTTCAAGACGAGAAAAAAAATTCAGAACAACAGAATGAACTTTCAAAAGAACAAACATCATCAAGAAGTTTAAGTGATATAGCTCACGATAAGAAAGAATTATTAAAAGCAAAAAAAGAAATTTTATTAGAACAAAAAGAATTAAAGTCACGTGAAGAAATTATACATGATTTATTTGACACAGATTTTTATTTGGAACATCGTGATGGGGGAATAAAAAAATTACTATATAAACAAACAAAAGGCAGTGAGTAAAATGAACGAAAAGGATATGCAAATCTTATTAGAAAAAAATTATCGTTTTATTGGGATATCCAATAAAAAAAATCAAAAACGTATTTTCGAATTATTATGTTATTGTAAAGAAATAAGAGATACTGCATATCCTATGAAAGGATCAAAGGCTACTGAATTAGAAATTGTTGAATTCTGCGCTCATAAAGAAAAAGATCTCATCTATGTTAATGGTTCTCTAACTTTAGATGATGGCTTTCAACATGAAAATCGTTGCTTCGAAGCCTATATTATTGAAGAAAAAAACACTAGTCGTGCTCGTATTTATCTAGACATAACGAGATTATGTGCAAACGATGAACCAAAAATGATTCGTACATCTGATGACATTTATGAAAAAGAAGATAGTATTATCGATTTAACAAATTATACGTTGACCGATGCTACTGAAAAGAAAGAATTTGCAACTGAAGTACCCAAAACATCACCGCTTGAAAATATCGTTCATACAATGTCACAACAAATAAGCGCTTTATAAGCGTTTTTTAATTTTTATGTTATAATAAAAAAGGTGATTATATGACATCAAATATAAAATTAATAATAGCTGCCATCTTATTTTTAAGTTTAATCATTTTAAAAATATTTATTTCTCGCAAGTTTAGAGTAACACAAACTACAAAACTATACTATTATAATAAAAAATTAACTATTTTCTTAATTATTAGTTCTTTCCTTGTCTTTATTACTTCTTTAATAATTAATATATATCAAGGTGGTAATGATCCTTCATTTAAAGCTACTATTAATTATCTCTTAAATTCCTTAAGCATTGCTATTCTTATTTTTCCATTCTCTATCTTAACTTTATATAAAACTAGTTTTAAAGATGAAGAATTAATTTCTCATACTAAGACAATTGTAACTAATATATATAATCCATCTTTTATAAAAAAATTCAATAGAGCAGGAATAAATGTTATTATTTTATCTTCTCAAAACATATCATCTAGAATAACTTCTATTTCTCCGGATGAAATTGAATCACGATTACTAAGAAAAAATCTTCATATTCAAACAGATAATAATGAAATCTTAAAGAAGCAAATGAATAAAGAGACTACTATTTACGAATTTAATGATTTACAAAATGTATATTTCCAACTTCAACATGCTAGAGGGATTCATGATAATTATATAAGAAGTATCAAATATTTAATTTTAACTTATTTACCATTATTATTAAGTTATTACTTCTTAACAATTATTAATTTTCCCATAACTTACAATATACTTACAATTATTATTTTAAAAATATACACTTCTATAACAAGTGAATATGTATATAAGCATTTACCTTATGACACAGATATAATGGAAAGAAAACCTAAACCATATAATGTCTTTATTGGTAAACAAGAATTGATCTTTACTATCATAGAAAGTTTTTGTGTTTTCTTTATTCTAAACGTTCCATATATGTTTGTTTTTGTTGAAAATGGTTCCCAAGAATTTGCTAATACTCTTTTCTATACAATCTTTATTACTATTAATTTATTTTATACTCTTTCTATTATAAGTGATTCAAACTTTATAAAAAATCTATTTAAATCAATTCGATGTTTACCATTAATAATCTATATTATAATAAGTATTAGTTTAACGATTCTAATTAATTTTACCAATTTACTTAATACTACTAATATTGGATGGCACAATTATATTTCTTGTCTTTTATTTAGTGTAATTGCCATTTCTATAAACGAATTAATCAAATTAGCTCGTTTTACAACTACGAAAGGAAGAAAAAAATGCAAATCAAAATAACTAAAAATATTAATGAAGCAAACTTAATAACTCATGATGGTAAATTCCATCCTGATGATGTATTCTCAACAGTTCTAATGTCTAAAATTGTTCAAAATCCTATACTTTATCGCTCACCAGTAGGACAAATAGATAATGAAAATGCTATCATATATGACGTCGGATTTGGTAAATTTGATCATCATACACCTAATGCTGAATATCGTCCTAACTCTAAAATAAAATATTGTTCATTTGGTCTTTTATGGCGTCAATATGGTCATGAATACCTACAAAAAAATATTAAGACTCCTGATTTAGAAACTTTATATCATGCTATTGAAGATAAGTTAATTAAACAAATCGATGGTATCGATAATGGTCTATTTCCTCAAATAATAGCTGATTACGAACTACTTGATCTTGATCAAATAATTGATTCCTATAATCTAACATGGGACGAAGAAGGGGACAGTGATCAAAATTTTCTTCGTGCCTTAGAAATAGCCGACCAAATATTTAATAATATTATTCATAAATTAAACTCTACCATCAAAGCCAATATTATTGTTGAACAAAAGATAAATGATGTCAAAGATAACATTCTCATTTTAGATCAATACATGCCATATAATGACGCTATTTTTAATTCTCAAAATCCTAAAGCTCGTGAAATAAAAGTTATTATTCTTCCATCAAATCGTGGGGGATATAATGTTAAACCAATAACTATTTCTCGTGACTCTAAAGAATTGCTTCTAAATTTTCCATCTCAATATCGTGGTTTACACGATGAAGAACTAGCCAAAGTATCAGGAATTAAAACAGCTAAATTCGTTCATTTAAGTGGTTTCCTAGGCAGCACAGAAACTTTAGAAGATGCTATAAAACTTGCTAAACAAGCAATTGATAATAAGGAATAAAATTCCTTTTTTTTTATTTTATTTATGATATAATTATAAAAGAATAGGGAGTTGTGCATATGATACAAGAAGAATTATTAAAAGAACAAACAATTGATAGCCTTTTTAAAGTTTTAGAAAATCAAAAAAACAATCTAGTTAATGTAGCCATTATTTTAGATGAGATTAACAATCGTATAGCTAATGGCCAATTTTCCTTTTCCCGTGTCGAAAAAAAATATCTTTATCTTTATATGTTTTTAAGTAACAAATTAGAAAAGAATGAAATCCTAAACAAATTAATTACTACTTCATCATTTATTAAATTACTTGATGAAACTGATATTGACGGTTCAATGATTCCATCTTTAACTAGTAATTGTCAAAAACCTCGTACGACATTAATAACTAAATCGAAGAAATTAAAAAATAGTTTTTTAAAAGGTGATAATCTTTTAAATGCTCAAGACATACTAGCTGACTTAACAAAAGAGGAAATTTCTCTTTTTCGTCAAGATGTTTCTGTTGATAACTATTTAATCACTAACGGCTTAAGTTTTGATACTATTAAAGAAGAAACCAAAAAACAATTATTAAACGACTTAAAACAATTATCTATTTATGACATAACAACTATTAATGAATTTACCGCTAATTTTAAAGACTTATCATTTCTTGTAAACAATAAAGAATTCTTAGATTTATATCTTGATAAATTATCTGATGAATACTATCTAAATAATCGAATATTTAATTACTTAGATCGAAATATTTTATCTTATATTCTTGAAAATAATCCAAGCGATTCTCTTCTTTTACATTTAATAAAAGATACAAATCCTGAACTTCAAAAAGTTCTTTATAACAATCCTCATCTTCAAGAATTATTAAAAAATTGCGATAATGAAAATATCCTAGTAAAACTTCCTACAACTATAATCAAAGATATCTTAGTAAATGCCGAAGATTTATTTAGTGATCGTAATACTAAGTTATTAGAAAGACTATCTAAAAAAGATATTACTTATATTCTAGAAAATAATAAAACATACTATGATAAATTAATTAGCTTCTTAAACGAAGAAAAAACTTTTAATTTAGATATCTTTATAAAATATCTTCCTTCTAAATATTATTTTGACTTAATAAATAACTATTTTCAAAATTTCACTGATCAAGTAATAATTAACTTATTGAAAATTGATTATAAATCCTTTAAAAAAGTTATTTTAGCAAATAAAGAACTATGTACAAGAATTCTTAATCATTCATCATCTGCTATAATTGATGAAATCTTTAAGATAGGTCATTTTGAAATAGAAGAAAAGATTAAATTGATTACAAATTCTACTAAATATCAAAATGCTAGCAATATTATATCTATTATCGAAAAAATACCATTAAGTTATCGTAAAACTTTATACTTAAACTCATCACTACGTCAAAAACTAATAACTAGCAACGATTATAACTTAGATGAATATATGATTAGTTATTATTTAAATCATCCAGAAGAAATTAAAGATACAACTCCATCAAAAATTATTGCTATCTTAAATAATGCTGATCATAATGTTACAGAAAATGTTTTAAAAGATAAGGAAGTTCTAACTAAAATCTTAGCTGATGAATCTTATTATTCAAATTTTATTGCCTTATTACATAAAAATCCTAAATTATTTACTATTCTTTCTAAAGAGAGTAACTTCGACTTAATTGATAAAAAATTTGTCGCTACAATATTACCACAACTTAATAATTTAGAAAGAAAACTTCTTTGTTCAAATGATTTAATAAAACACTTATACAATGATGAAGAAATATTCAAAGTATATAAAAGTCTTTCTACTAAGAATCGTCATCTATTAAATACTTTAAATTTTAACTTCTTAAATGAAGATACTAAAAATATTAAACTTTCTTTTCTAGAAACAATTACCAAATATCCTGATATTCAAGAAAATCTTCTTACAATAAACAAAACATTTAAAGTATTACCAGAATTTATTAATTCTATTTGTTACAATGAAACATCTCTCTCTTTAAGTCAAACACTTAGTAAATGTATCAAGATTATTACCGATTCTACTATTGGAATCAATCGTAAAAAAATAGGTAATATACCTCGTATAATGAGTATTTTAAATAACGATATATTCTCTAAAACAAATACTTATGTCTTAATAGAATATCTTCTATATTTAATACCTCGTTACTATAATAAAGATAATCAACCTATTAAAAGACCAATTTATCTTGAAACACCAATGACATATAATGATATTTTATACTATACAGCTAAAACAGAAGAGTACTTAACAAATCAAATAAATAAAAAAGATTTATCTCATACTAAAGAATATTTTATTGCTAAACACTTTAAACTATCTTTAGAAGAAGCTCAAATAATGCTAAATATTTATAGTCTTAATCGTATAGATAATAATATCTATACTCTTGAATATGAATACTTAGATAATTTAAATAAAATTTATCATACCGATGAGACTTCTCTTATAAATCTTGATCCAGAATACAAAATATATTCAATGCACGATTCATTTACTATAGAATATAATATTAAAAAAATGTATGGCAAAATATTCAATTATGAAATAAGAAGTAAAACATATTCTAATAATCCTTTTACTAAAACATTATATGGTAAAGAAATAAAGATTTTCGATTGCCCAAATGATTTCCTATTCTTGATAAGTAATGTTGACATTAAAGAAGAATATCTAAAAACTAATAGTTATATCGAAGCATGGCACAATACTCTAGATAAATTAAGCGATGGTATAGATACTAGTTTAATATCTAATGATCATCTTATTTTTCAATATGATTTTCTATTTGGATTTAATGGCTTATTAGATGAAGGTCTTCTAAGAATGTCTAATCATAATTTATCTTTAACTAACAAAGATACATCTAAAGAAAAATATATGACTCCAAGAGAATTAATTGATAATAGTCGAGATCAAAAAAATACTTTAGTTATTTCTCGTTATGCTATTCGTCCAAATTATAATAATGCTAATCTTCCATATCTAGAACCAGATTATATTTTAGTTGATAAAAATAAATTAAATGATAATACCTATTTAGAAAATATATCTCGTGCTAGTGAGGAATTCAAAACCAAACGTAATAAAGATGGTCTTCCTATAATAGCTCTAGATTTTAGTAAAATTGTCGATAGTGAAACACGTAAAATTAAACAACTTATAACTAAGTATCAGAAAAATCATGATATGACAATTCTTCCATCTTTATTTACTAAGCTTATTAATAATTATAGTGCTTATAGTCTTTATAACGAAAAAATTGCTGATAAATTTAATATTGATCAATTAATAGAAATAGTCAAATCACGTATTCAAGTTAGTAACTCTATTTCTGAACTAAATTTTATCAAAGAAACAATAATCAATGAATATAATAAATATAAAAATAATTCAAAACAAATTATATGTCATATAGATATTAAAGAACTAAAAAACATCATCAAAGAACGCCAAGAAATAATTAATAACACCTAGATAAATTTGCTCCATTAATATATAAATGATATAATATAAATAGTGTGGGGATTGCTATGACTAAAGAAAAAATATCTTTTCATGATTTATTTTATATCTTTATATTTGGTTGCTTTATTGGATGGTTTATTGAAGGAATATGGACTCTTTTAAAAAAAGGAGTCCTTATCAACCATTCTGCCTTAGTAATTGGTCCATTTAACGTTATATATGGTATAGGAGCTGTTATTCTAACAATCTTCTTATATCGTATAAAAAATAGCTCATATCTTGAAATATTTGTTCTATCTTTTATTATTGGCTCTCTATTAGAATACAGTATGAGTTATTTAATGGAACTACTCTTTGGTTTCGTAGCATGGAACTACAGTAGTAAACCTTTTAACATAAATGGACGTATCTGTTTAACATATTCGCTTTTTTGGGGAATAATAGGAGTTTTTTGGATTAAAGTAATATATCCGTTCCTTCAAAAATGTCTTAAACGATTTAATAAAAAAGATAGTATTAAACTAATGAAAATAACATTAATTTTTCTTTTATTCGATGTTATTCTAACATTCGGAGCTATTTATCGTGGTCAAGAATATGAGAAGGGAATACCTCCTTCTAATAAAACAGAAGAACTAATTGATCGTTACTTTGGTGTCGATTACTTAAATAACATGTTTAATAATCGTTGGAATAGAAAGTAAAAAAACTTTCTTTTTTTTAAACTTAATTAACTTGACTAATTTATTTACTTAATATAAAATGAATGAGAAAAAAAGGAGATTAACTATATGATTGATATTATCTTAGATACTTTAATAGATGCCTTAAAACTAGTTCCATTCTTATTTATTGCCTTCTTAATAATAGAAACTATCGAACATAAATTAGGTAATAAAACTAAAAAAATAATAAGTAAATCAGGTAAATTTGCTCCCTTCTTTGGTAGTTTATTAGGTTTAATACCACAATGTGGTTTTAGTGTTATAGCAACAAACCTTTATATAACTCGTATTATATCTCTTGGGACTTTAATTGCTATCTACTTATCTACCAGTGATGAAATGCTCCCAATTCTACTTTCAGAAAATGCTCCTCTTACAACTATATTTCTAATACTAGGTATCAAATTTTTAGTTGGCTTAATAGCAGGATATACTATTGATTTTATATATCGTCGTCAGCAAAAATCTTATTCTGTTAATTATGATATATGTCAAGACGAACATTGTGGTTGTAACCACAATCATAATCTTATAATTTCTAGTATTATTCATACATGTAAGACTTTATTTTATCTTCTTTTAATTACCTTTATTATCAATATCCTATTTACATACGTAGGTAGTCCGTACCTATCAAAAATATTCTTAAAAGATAGCTTAATAGCTCCTTTTATTACAAGTTTAATTGGTTTTATTCCAACCTGTGGATCAAGTATCATGCTTACCCAATTATATTTAAAAGGAGCGATAAGCCTTAGTGCTGCTATTTCTGGCTTACTAACAAGTAGTGGAGTTGCTATCTTAGTTTTATTAAAATCTAATAAAAATATTAAAGAAAACATAAAAATTCTAAGTATTTTATATGGAATAGGTGTAATAGTTGGTATTATTATTCAATTAATATCATCTTTTATTTAAAACATCTATTTTTTTATTACATAAATTTTACAAAAAAAATATTTTATGATATAAGAAAATAGTTATAAAACGAGGTGATACTATGAAAGAAAAAATATATAACAAAATATTTCACATGCTTACTAAAAGACAAAAAATAAATTTTATCATTATTATCATCATTATGATTATATCAGCTTTACTTACTCAATTATTACCACTTTCTATTGGTCGCTTAACTGATGATGTTTTAAACCAAAATGAATTATCGTTTATAAGTGTCTTGCCATTTTTAGGCTTTATTTTAGTTATTACTGTTACTAATGAGATTATCAAAGTTATTAGACGTTTATTAGTTGAAGATACTTCAACTCGTTTTGAAAAGAGTGCACGTACAAAAGCTATTTCCTCACTTTTACATGCACCACTAAATTATTTTAAAGAAAATATGACTGGCAATATTCATGGCAAATTAAATCGTAGTTTAGAAGGAACAACTAAACTATTAAAATTGATTTTTATGGATTTTGCACCAGCTATTTTTAATGGCTTAGCTGCTATCGTTGTTATTTTTTCTAAACTACCAGTAACACTAGCTTTATTAATGCTTTTAGTTATTCCAATTGGGATTATTATTGTTTTTAGACAAATTACAACTCAGCGAGGTATTCGCGTTGAATTGATGAATGAAAAATCTAATATGGATGGTACAATTGTCGAACTTATAAATGGTATTGAAGTTATTCGTATCGTCAATAATGCTGAAAACGAAACAAATCGTTTCGACAATACATCAGAATATCTCCGTCGTAAAGAAATGAAGCATCATAAAGCTATGGCTCTATATGATTGTTTAAAATTCATTAATGAAGCTGTATTTACTGTTTTAATAATCGGAGTATCTGCTTATCTTGCCGGTGAAGGAATAATTAGCGTTGGAACCGTTTTAACTGCTTACTTATCATTTACTCAGTTAACAACTCCTTTAAGAGAACTTCATCGTATCTTCGACGAATTATCTGAATCAACTGTACTAGCCGAAGAATACTTTAAAATCATTGAATTACCAAAAGACTTTTCATATGAAGTAGTAGAGCAAGATTCAAAACCTAAAAAGTCATTACCTATAATATCTATCAAAAACATGGATTTTAAATATCAAAATGCTTCTAAATATACTATTAAAGATTTGAATCTTAATATTCAAAAAGGTGAATTTATTGGTATAGCTGGCCCAAGTGGTTGTGGGAAATCTTCACTAATTAAAGTAATTAGTAAACTCGAAAAAGGAGAAGGGAATATTGAAATAGATGGTTTAGATATCACTAAGTTAACAAGAAAAGATATCGCCAATAAAATAGCTTTAGTACCACAATCTCCTTTCTTAATATCTGCTACAATAAAAGAAAATATCTGTTATGGAATTAATCGTGAAGTAACAGATGCCGAAATAAAAGAAGCTTGTCAAAAAGCATTTATTGATGATTTTATAGAAAATCTTCCTGATAAATATGAAACAAGAATTTCCGAAGGAGGAGGTAACTTATCAGGTGGTCAACGTCAAAGAATTGCTATTGCTCGTATTTTCCTACGCAAGCCATCAATTCTTATTCTAGACGAAGCCACCAGTGCCTTAGATAATACAACTGAAAAACATATTCAAAAAGCTATTGAAACATTCCAAAAAGAAAATAATATTACAATTTTATCGATAGCTCATCGCCTTACAACTCTTAAAAACTGTGATAATATTCTTGTCTTTGATAAAGGTAAAATAGTTGAACAAGGAAAATATCAAGATTTAATAAGTAAACCTGGTATCTTCCAAGATATGTATAATGGTGTTTTAAAGTAGCAATAGCTACTTTTTTATATTCTATTTATTTGTTATAATAAAAAAGAAAGGTATCAATTTTATTGATGGTGATATTTATATATGAAATTTTATCATAGCAGTATAGATGAAACATTGAGTTACCAAAAGACAACTAAAAACGGATTATCTTCAGTAGAAGCACAAAAAAGATTATTAGAATATGGAAAAAACGAATTACCTCATAAAAAGAAAGATAGTATTTTTAAGCTTTTTATCTCCCAGTTTAAAAATCCTATCGAGCTAATTTTAGTTGTAACCGTAATCTTATCTTTTTTAGCTGGCGAGGTTATCGATGCTGTTGCCTTGATTTTTATTATTTTACTTGATGTCTTGATGGGAACATATCAAGAATGGAAAGCTCGTACTAACGCTGAAAGTCTCATAAATATGATAAAAAAAACATCTATTGTTATTCGTGATGGTCGTGAAATAGAAATTAATTCTAACGAAATAGTTCCAGGAGATATTATAGTTTTAGAAAGTGGCGATAAAATAAGTGCTGATGCCCGAATTATCGAATGTCACAACTTTCAAGTCGATGAATCTCCTCTAACTGGGGAAAGTTTAAATGTTGTAAAAAACATTGAAATTCTACCAGAAGAGACCACTTTAGCTGAAAGAAAAAATATGGTCTATGCAGGAACTTCTGTTACAACTGGTCGTGCTCATGCTATCGTTGTAGCAACAGCTCTTAACACCGAAATTGGTTACATAGCTGAAAAAGTAACTAATACTGTTGAAGAAAAATCACCTCTAACAATTAGAACAGAGCGTTTTTCTAAACAAATTAGTTTACTTATTCTAATTATTGCCGCGATTACTACTATCATTTTAATTGTAAAAGGTTATCCTTTAAATGATATTTTTTTAAGTGTTATAGCTTTAAGTGTTTCTGCTATGCCAGAAGGTTTACCACTTGCTCTAACTATGGCCTTAACTATCGCTTCAAATCGTATGGCAAAGAAAAATGTAATTGTCAAAAAACTAAATGCTGTTGAATCATTAGGAAGTTGCACTGTTATTGCTTCTGATAAGACAGGAACCCTTACTGTCAATGAACAAACAGCTAAAGAAATACTTCTTCCAAATGGTGATACTTTTACTATTTCCGGAACTGGTTATAACGATGAAGGGGAAGTAAAACCTATCGCAAATGCTAATCTCGAAGATGCTAAATTTATTGCTTTTTTAGGAGCAATGAATAACGAAGCTCACCTTGAAAAAAGGAATCAAAACTGGGAGTCATTTGGGGATTCGATTGACATTGCTTTTTTAAGTTTAGCAGCTAAATTAAATATAAAAGATCTTCCTCCAATCATCGAGAGAATTCCATATGAATCAGAAAACCAATATTCAGCCGTTTTTTATCAAAAAAAAGAATCTTTATATTGTACTGTTAAAGGTTCATTGGAAAAGGTAATGTCATTCTCCGAAGAGAATGAAGACATTTACCGTCAAAATGAAGAATTAACTAGCAAAGGTTATCGTGTAATTGCTTTAGCTAATGGTCGAGTTGAAGGAACAACTATCTCAGATATAAAAGATTTACAATTTATAGGACTTGTTGCTTTTATTGATCCAATAAGAAAAGAAGTAAAAAATTCTATTCAAGAATGTCATAAAGCAGGCATAAAAGTAGTTATGGTAACTGGCGATCATCCTTTAACTGCTTATGCTATTGCCAAAGATTTAAATTTGTGTAATTCCAAATCTGAAATTGCAACAGGCAATGATGTTCAAAAATATCTTAAATTAGGAGAAAAAGAGTTTGATAAGTTTGTCAGAAAAATCAAAGTTTTTTCTCGCGTTACACCAATCGAAAAGTTAGAAATAGTAAACTCATATAAAAGGCAAGGCGAATTCGTTGCCGTAACGGGTGACGGAGTAAACGATGCTCCAGCAATTAAAGCTGCTAACATTGGAATCGCAATGGGAAGTGGAACAGATGTTGCTAAAGAAACAGCTTCAATGATTGTTACTGATGATAATTTTACTTCAATCGTTTCTGGTGTTAAAGAAGGTCGAACAGCATATAGTAATATTCGAAAAATTACTCTATTCCTTCTAAGTTGTGGTTTTGCCGAAGTATGTTTTTTTCTTTTATCAATCGCCTTTGGTTATGATATTCCTTTACTAGCTATTCAACTATTATGGTTAAACATCGTAACTGACGGATTACAAGATGTTGCTTTGTCATTTGAAAAAGCTGAAGATGATATTATGAATGAGAAACCACGTAATACAAAAGAATCATTATTTTCTAAAGATTTAATGTTAGAAGTATGTATCCTTGGTATTTCTATTAGTATGGTTATCTTTCTAACTTGGAAGACTTTAATTGATAACAAAGTTAATATAACAACTTCACGCGCTATTATCATGATGTTAATGGTTTTCATTCAAAATGTTAATGTTTTTAATTGTCGTAGTGAAAAAAGAACAATTTTCAAAGAATCACTAATTGATAATCCATTAATAATTATTACTGTTTTATCATCGATATTTCTTCAAATATTGATGTCAGAAATATCTATAACAGCAGCATTCTTAAAAGTAACACCATTGCCATTAGCGACTATATTCAAACTTCTATTATTATCTTTAGTTATAATTTTAATTTTTGAAATATATAAATTAATATATCGTTCACGAAAGGAGAAAATAAAATGCAAATAGAATTAGAAACAATTATCTCTCTTATTATCGGTTTATTATTTTGTTTCTTCGGCTATCGTATTCAAAAAGTAGTTATCTCTCTAGTTTGGTTTATTATCGGTTACAGACTAGCTAATTTTATTGCTCCCAATTTTATAGGTGACCAAACAACTATTTTAATTATTAGTATTGTTGTTGGCTTAATATTACTAAGTATCGGTTATAAATTAGAAAAACTAGCTATATTCATCACTGTTTCTTATCTTGTATATACGACAATAGCACCATATATTGGCCTTCTAAATCAAAGTTCTAATATAAGCTTATTAATTCAAGCTGGAGCTTCATTAATAATCGGTGCTTTATCAGTTATTTATATTAAATATATTTTAATATTTATAACTAGTATAGCTGGTGCCAACCTCATTACTGAAATAATTCCTACTTTTATAAGCCTTAATAGTACAATAATTCTTATTATATTTATTGTCTTATCTCTATTAGGAATTTTATTTCAATTTAAAAATAATTAAAGATGAATTGTTTCATCTTTTTTTATATGTTAAAATAAAATAGGAGGATGTATATGAAAAAATTCGTACCTATTATAATCATTATTTTAATTTTAATTATTGTCATTTTATCTAATAATAATCAATCAGTTACAACCCTTTTTGCAGAGCAAAAAGAAATTGTTGAAAATAAAAATAAAGACTTAAGTAACATTTCTGAAGAAAAAATAAAAAATAGTATTACTGAAATAAAAAACAACTATTTAAATATAAAAGACAAAAAAATTTTAGAAGATGTTGTCTACAACGTTACATATTTAGAATACTTAACAAGTAAAGTAAAAGAAAGCCAACTAAACGACCTAGTAACTTATACTAAAGATTATTTAAATACCAAAAGTCAAGAATCTAAAGATAACTTAGCTAATTATTTTAAACAAATAGAAAGTAAAGAAGATGAATTAATTAGAGAACTATATGTTAATTATAATACGATGATTACTTTAGAAGATATTTTATCTTTAAATACTAACATAGTAACTAACGATTTAAATGATTCTAATATGATAAGTGAAGAAAATATTAATAAAGCAATTGATTATATAGCAACATATTATCAAGAGCCTTATAAAAACGATGAAATAATTGATAAAATATCATATTATAGTCTTTACTTAAGTGGAATATCACATCAACGAAATAATATTACTAATTTAGGTATCTCTACGTTAAATTATCTTCAAAGCTTATCTAATGAAGATAAAAAAACTATCGAAGAATATTTATCTAAAGTAAAAGAAAATCAATCCGTACAAGTAAAATCTTTATATAGACAAATAAGCAATTAATTTTGCTTATTTTAATGAAAGGAAGTAAATTTATGCTTCGTGAATTTTTTGTTAACGAAAACCCTCGGTTTTTATTTGAACCATTTGGTCTTATCCATAATATATTTACTATTTCTGCCTTTATAGTTTTACTAATAATTTATTTTAATCGTAATCGTATCTCTAAGATTCCTCTAAAAAAATCCCGTTTTTTTCTTAAAATATGCGCTATTATTCTTCTTCTAAATATGCTTATTTATACTTTTGGCAATTTATATTACGGTTCATTCGATTATCATGAAATGCTTCCATTTCATTTATGTTTCATTGCTAACTACATGTTTATTTTTGCTATTCTCTTTGATAAGATTAATATTTTAAAACTAACAATTTTTATTAGTTTTATCGGTCCGATTCCTGCTATTTTATGGCCTAATCTAGTTTCAACTATAGATAATTTTAATTTTTGGCAATTAATAATATCTCATCATTTCTTTATGAATATCAGTTTATTTTCTTACTATGCCTATAATTATCGAGTAACTAAAAAAGACTTTATTCATGTTTTTATCCTATTAAATATTCTTTTATTAATTGTATATCCCTTTAATAAAATATTTAATACCAACTATATTTTTACTAATTATTTTCCATCTAATGTCTTAGATTTATATCCTTGGTTAAAGAAATTTCCTGTAATTCCAGTTCTCGAAATACTAGGATTAACTATTTCTTTTCTTATTTATTTCTTCTTAATTAAATCAAGAAATAAAGAACTACAACAATAAAGTATTGACCTTATAGTCAGTACTTTTTATATTTCTAAATTTGCACTTTTAAATTACATATGATAAAGTATTCCTCGAAAAAGAGAAATTATATATGAAAATATCTCAATCATAAAACAAATATCTAATCATATCTTAATTAATAGGATATTTTTTACGTAAATTGAAAAGGAGTATCAATATGAATTTTACTAATGATTTAGATAACGAAATAACTATTGCTCAAATATTAGAACAACGCCAAATGATGCATGATTATAATATAAAAACTAAACAAAAAACCATTTCGCTCTTAGCATTAACAACTCTAGGCCTAACGATGTCAACAATTACTGAAAATCCTCTATATTTAGTAGGTGGATATGCTATTTTTGGTGGTGCTTTAGTAGCTTCCAAAGTTCATAGTATAATCATCTCTTACAAAAAAGATTTTAATATTTATAAATCAATGTTAGAAGGAGACACTGCTGCAATTAAACGTGAAAGATATCGTGAAAAATATCGTCAAGGAAAGATTGGATTTAATTCACCATATACTTATTATCTAAGAGAGACTGAAATAGTTAATGAACCAATAAATACACTTATTTTAAAAGGACCAATTCCAATGGCTATTTTTAATGAAGAAGAAACAACAGAACGTCTTTTATATGAATATCAACAATATCAAAAAAAATATCTTCTTCCATCATTATCTCTTACTAAAGATGAATTATCTATTCTTGTTAGTTCTGTATATAGAACTTTAGTTACCAAAAATCTTCCTCATCGTCTATACACATATCTTGCAGATTATTTTAAAATTACTTTAGCAACATCTTTAATAAGATATGACAAAGAACTTACTATCAATGATTTAATTTCTTCACTAGATTTGTTTATTTACTATGATTATTCACCCGATGAAATAAAAGGTCTTCAAAACGAGATAAAAGAATCATTAAAAAATTATCTAAGTATAAAAAAGCTTTCTAAAATTTAAAAATAATCTCCTTTTATTTATGTTATAATAAAACTAGTGAGGAGTATATTATGGATAGTATTAAAAAAAATCTAATTAAAACATTTATTTTTATTACGATAATTATCCTTTTTACTTTATTTGTTCTATATATTATGGATTATTATAATTTAATCCCTAAAGAATATTATAAAGCTTCGGATTTTGATATAAAAACAATCTATAGTCAAAGTGATTATAATCATAATGGAATAGATGACTATACTGATATTGTCTTAGGAGCACGTAAAGATGCTAATAATCAACCAACATACATCAGTAAATACTATGATAATTCATATCCACCAGATAATGAAGGTGTATGTACAGATGTAATATGGCGAGCTTTCAAAAATGCTGGCTATTCACTTCGTGATATGGTTAATAATGATATAAAAAATAATCCTGAAGATTACCCTCATATTACTAATCGTGACATAAATATTGACTTCCGTCGTGTTAATAATCTAGAAATATTCTTTAATAAATATGCTATTTCAGATTTAAGCCTTGACTCTAAAGATATCGCTGATTGGCAACCAGGAGATATTGTTATCTTTGATCATAAACACATAGGTATAATCTCAGATCGTCGTAATAAACAAGGAATACCATATGTTATTCATAATTATGGTCAACCAAAAAGAGAAGAAGATTATTTAACAAAAGGAACTATAACCAATCATTATCGTTTTGATGCCACTAAAATACCAGAAGGTATTTTAATCTCATGGGAGGAACAAGAATGAAAAAAATAACTATTCCAAAATACAATTTATGTGAAGAACTAATTAATTCCATATCACATGGTTTAGGTGTCGCCTTAGGAATTGTCGCTTTAGTTTTAACTATCATTAGTGCTGCTAAAAATCATAGTACTATAGGAGTTGTCTCTTCTTGTATATATGGGTCAACAATGATTATCATGTATCTAAATAGTTGCTTATACCATGCTTTTAGCCCTAAACTAAAAGCTAAAAAAGTATTTCGTGTTTTAGACCATTGCGATATTTATCTTTTTATCGCCGGTTGTTATACTCCATATTGTTTATGCCTAATAGGGGGTGTAAAAGGCTGGATTATCTTTGGTATAATCTGGCTTAGTGCTCTTATCGGTGTCCTTCTAAATGCTATCGATTTGGAAAAGTTTCAAGTTCCTTCCGTAATTATGTACTTAGTTATGGGTTGGATGATAATATTCTCCTATAATAGTATCCGCGAAACTCTTGCCTTTCCAGGATTAGTTCTTCTTCTAACTGGTGGTATTGCTTATACTATTGGTGCTATTCTTTATGGTATAGGTTCTAAAAAACGTTATTTTCACTCAATATTTCACTTCTTTGTTTTAGCAGGATCTATCCTTCAGTTTCTAAGCATTCTAATTTATGTAGTTTAATTTTACTTACTAAAAATTAAATAAAATGATATAATAAAATTAACAACGAGTAGCTTTTGGCGTAAGTCCAGTTGAGCTACTCGTTTCTTTAATAATAAAGAGGTCTAAAATGGCAAGTATTACAGATGAAATAAATAAACTAAACTTATCTTCTACATTAACAAAAAAACTTTTATCCAATAACTTTCGTACAATAAACGATGTTTGGCTCTTAAAAAGAAAAGATTTAAAAAATCTCGGTTTTTCTGATTGTGAAATAAATAGTATTATAATTTCTTTACAATTAGAAGGTCTTGATCTTAATAAGAAGATTTATGATAAATAAGGTTAGTTAATCTAACCTTAATTTTTTTTCTTTAATATGCTATAATGCAAAAGAGGTTTTAAATATGAAAATAAAAAATTTAAATAAAGAATATGATCGTCTTCAAAAAATTTATGGTGATCCCAATCTTCACTCAATATATAATGGTGGTTTAGAAGAAAATCCTGATATTTGCTTTGTCTTTATGAATCCAACAGGCCGTAATATCGCCTCTTTACCAGGATGGAAAGGACCATACCATCCTTGGATAGGTACTAAAAATATTTGGGATTTATTTATTGCTACTAATCTTATAGATCAAGAAATATATAATGAAATAAAGAATATTAAAGGTAGTGAATGGACACCTGAATTTGCAACTAAAGTCTATCAGAACATTAAAGACCATAAAATATTCATCACCAATCTTGGTAAATGTACTCAAAAAGATGCTCGTCCTTTGACAGATGATTATTTTAAAGATTATTTACCATTACTTGAAAAAGAGATTTCCATTATTAAACCTAAAATAATTATTCTTTTTGGTAATCAAGTAAGTTCTATTTTCTTAAATCAAAAAATATCTGTTTCTCAAACTAGAAAACAATATTTTGAACGCAATATATCTCGTCACAAATATAAATGTTTTCCTATCTATTACCCAGTAGGTAATGGTCGATTTAATATTGATAAATCAATTGAAGATATTAATTGGATAATAGCTAACTATCTTAAGGAGGAAGAGTAAATGAAACTAATTATTGCATCTGATATTCATGGTTCGTTAAAATACACTAAGAAATTAGAAGAACTTATTATAAATGAACAACCATCTAAAATAATTCTACTTGGTGATTTATATTACCATGGTCCACGAAATCCACTACCAGAAGAATATAATTGCTTAGAAGTCGCTAATATTCTAAATAAATACACATCACATATAATAGCTGTCCAAGGTAATTGCGATGCTGAAGTTGATCAAATGATATCGACTTTTCTAATTAATTCCCAAGATCAAGAACTAATAGTTGATAATTATCATTTCTCCTTCAGCCATGGTCATCACTTAGATCAACAAAAATTAGATAATCAAATTTATTACTTTGTTGGACATACTCATATTTATAATATAAAAGGAAATATCTTAAATCCAGGAAGTATTGGATTACCTAAAGAAAATAAAGAACATACTTGTTTCTTATATCAGAACAACCAATTATCTTTAATATCTTTAGATAGCTTAGAAACCATAGCTAAGAGGAATTTAAATGAGTAAAGCAATAATAGCTTCAGATATACATGGAAATATTGAATTTACTAAACAATTAGAAAAACTTATTATTAAAGAAAATCCTGAATATTTAATTCTTCTTGGAGACTTACTAAGTTATAAAACCAAAGAAGTCGCTGATATTTTAAATAAATATAGTTCTATTATTTATGCCGTAAAAGGCAATAACGATTTAATAGATGATCAAGACTTATTTCAATTTAATAACTTACAAGAATATATTAAAATAAAAATTGATAATCTTCCTTTTTTCATTACTCATGGTCACCGCCTTTATAAGTATTACAAAGAAGCAAAAGGTTGTTATATTCTAACAGGACATACTCATATTTATAACCTTTATGGCAATAACATTAATCCAGGTAGTGTTGGTCGTCCTCGTCTATATAAAGAACACACCTGTATTTTATACAATAACCATCATATATACTTAATTAATCTTGCAAATTTATCTATTATTGAAAGCCGTGATTTAGATGAAAAATGATATTATTTTAATAAATACTACTAAGAAATATGCTCTTCATGTCGATAAATTAATCGAAAGATCTAAAATAGAAATATTCACTTGGTTCAATAGTTCATCTTCTGATTGCAAAGTAAAAGTCTTTATATATCATGATATCCTAAGTTTAGTAGAAGGTTTAAAAAAACGTGGATTTTCCAATTATCCCGACTATATGTGCGCTTGTATGATAGATGAAGATCTTAATAATAACATCTCTCGTAGTATCAATATTATCGAACCAACTTCTGATGTATTTACTCTTAAAGAATATGATAATATTATTTATCATGAATTAATTCATTACATAACTAATTATTTATTTGGTAAATTACCTGAATGGTTAACTGAAGGAATTGCCAAATACTTGGATCATAGTTATAAAGAAGATCTAACTAATTTAATGCTTAATTATATAAATAATTATGAGATTCCTGATATACAACAAATGTGTGATTTAAACTTTGTAAAAAAAGAAAAAGGTCGAACAATATATGATGGATATGATTTAAGTTATCTTATGATAAGATATATTATTGAAATATATGGTAAAGATTTTCTCTTAATTTTAATGCAAGAAAACAATTTATCATGTTTTGATGCTCAAAAATGTTTAACAGAAGCTATAGAATACTTCAATTCTGTCTATAATGAACAAAAAGACTATAAAAAAACATAAAATATAGTATAATAGTGATAGGTGGGTGGTATCATGAGGTTGAAATACATCGATGGACTAATGGGCTTTGTTATCGGCGATGCCATGGGAGTCCCTTTAGAATTTAAAAGTAGAGAAGAACTATTAAAAAAACCTGTTACAAAAATGACTGGCTATGGAACATATAATTTACCAGAAGGAACATGGTCTGATGATACTTCAATGATGATCGCCACAATCGATTCAATAAATGCAAAAAATGGTATCGATTTATATGATATTGCTCTGAAATTTGCTGCTTTTAAAAACCATGCCCAATATACTCCTAATCATGAAGTGTTTGATATTGGTAGTACATGTGCTAAAGCAATAGATAACTTTGAAGAAAATCATGATGAACCAACAACTTGTGGTCTTAAGGATGTATCTTCTAATGGTAATGGCTCACTAATGCGTATTTTACCAATTGCTTATTATGCTCTAGCTAAAAAACTAAAAGATTTTGAAGTTTTAGATTTAGTAACAAAAATTTCTTCAATAACCCATGCTCATGAAATTAGTATTATGGGTTGTTATATTTATACTCGTTTTGCAATGTTTCTATTGACTGGTAAAGATAAATACTCAGCATATAGTATGACAAAGTGTGTTGATTATACAATGTTTAGTGAAGAAACCCAAAAAGTATATAATCGTCTATTAAAAGAAGATATTTCTAAATTAAAGATAAATGAAATAAAATCATCTGGATACATAGTTGATTCTCTAGAAGCTTGTATTTGGGTCTTACTTCAAACTGACAATTACAAGTCCGCTATTATTGGCGCTATTAATCTAGGTGAAGATACTGATACAATTGGCGCTCTAACTGGTGGTCTAGCTGGAATAATCTATGGTTATGATTTTATTCCTGAAGAATGGAAAGATAAAATAGCTCGCAAAGAATATCTTCTAGATATTTTTGAAGAATTTAGTGAAAACAAATACGAATAAGAAAAGTAAAAATATCTTCTGTTGAGATAAGAAATTATGCTTTACTATGTTAAAAACTATAAAATGAATAAAAAAACTCCTTTTTTTCCTAAATAAAATAGGAAAGGAGTTTTTTTATGTATAACAAAAAAGTATCAATTCCTGGAATTAATACTAATGATTTAAAAACCTTAACTAATGATGAAATGATTAAACTATTCAAAGCATATCATCAAGGAGACCAGACTGCTAAAGACAAATTAGTCGAAGGGAACTTAAAACTCGTTCTTAGCATTTTAAAAAGATTTAAAACAACGGAAGAAAATATCAATGATATGTTCCAAATAGGGTGCATAGGTCTTATTAAAGCTATCGATAATTTCGATCTAACTTTAAATGTCTGTTTTAGTACATATGCTGTTTTTCTAATTAAAGGAGAAATCCTAAGAGCCTTTAGAGATGCAACTCCTATAAGAGTAAGTCGCGGTACTAAAGATATTGCTTATAAGATTCTTTCTTATAAAGAAAAATATTATAATAATTATGGTATTGAACCATCAAACAGCGAAATAGCAAAAGCTCTTGGTATTGAAGAATATTTCATATCTTACGCATTAACATCTTTAAAAGAACCACTTAGTATTTACCAACCAATATACAACGATGGTGGCGATACTATTTATCTTTTAGATCAAATTGCTGATCATAAAGATGAATATGATAAAGAGACTTTAATTTCCTTAAGAAAAGCTTTAAAAAACTTAAAAGAAAGAGAACGAAACATAATATACAGTCGATACATTATTGGCAAGACACAAACCGAACTTAGTCAAGAATTAAACATTTCTCAAGCACAAGTTTCACGTATCGAAAAAACCGCTCTTGAAAATATCAAACGTCTTGTAAAATAACATATAATTAAAATAGGTGATTATATGTTTTTATCTGACCTTCAAAGTAAAGATATAATAAGTACTAAAGACGGACGTCGTATTGGACGTATTATCGATGCTGAAATAACGCCCCAAGGTAATATAATTAATTTAATAATTGAAGAAAAAAGAAATTTCAGAAAAATCTTATCATCTTCTCCCGATACTAAAATATCTTTTGAAAACATTACCAAAATAGGGGAGGATGTAATTTTAGTTAATCTATGATATAATGTATCGGAGGTGTAACCAGTGAACAAGAAAATCTTAATATGTGCATCAATCGCATTAGCGATAGATCAAATAACTAAAATGATCGCTTCAATATATTTGACTATAAATCAAGAAGTAGTTATTATTCCTAATTTTTTTTCTTTAACTTTATGTCACAATGAGGGTGCAGCTTGGGGAATATTAAATAATGCTAGTTGGCTTATTATTATTTGTACAATAATAGCTATCTTTATTATTTATCATTTTATATATTGCTTTAAAAAAAATAATCGTAATAATATTGCTTTTGGCTTACTATATGGTGGACTAGCTGGTAACTTAATCGATCGTATCATTTTTAACTACGTTCGCGATTTCTTTGATTTCTATTTATTTGGTTACAATTATCCTGTTTTTAATATTGCTGATATCTGTATAGTTATTGGTGTCATCTTACTTATCTATGCTGTTATAAAGGGGGAGGATCTTAATGATAATAAAAGTCACAAAACCAAACGAAAGACTCGATAAATATCTTGCTTCAAATACTGAGTATTCACGTTCAACTATTACTAAAATGCTTGATAATAACTTTATTTTAGTTAATGATAAATTAGAAAAAGCTTCGTATAAACTAAAAGAAAATGACATTATCGAAATTAAAGAAGGATATCAAGAAAATATTGATATAACTCCAACCAAAATGTCTATTGATATCATATATGAAGATCAAGACTTATTAGTTATAAATAAACCAAGTGGCTTAGTAGTTCATCCGGGTTCAGGTAATTACAATAATACTTTAGTAAATGGTTTAATGTACTATACCAACAATTTAAGTACAATAAATGGCGAAGAACGCCCTGGAATTGTTCATCGTATAGATAAAGATACATCTGGGTTACTTCTTGTTGCTAAAAATAATAAAACACATGCTCTTTTATCTGAGTATTTTAAAGATCATAAAAATATAAAAAGAGAATATCTTGCTTTAATATGTGGTCGCTTTCCTCATGACTCTGCAACTATCGATGCCCCAATAGGAAGAGACCCTAAAGATCGTAAACGTATGACTGTTACCGCTGAAAATTCTAAAGAAGCTATAACGCATATTAAAGTTTTAAAAAGATATAACAACTATACATTAATAAGTTGTTTACTTGAAACAGGAAGAACGCATCAGATAAGAGTCCACTTAAATTATATTGGTTATCCGATTTACAATGATCCAGTATATAATACAAAAAAAGCTACTGAGTTCGGCCAATTCCTTCATTCTTATAAAATGGATTTTATTCACCCTATAACTAAAGAAAAAATGCATTTTGAAGCTCCGCTTCCTAAAGAATTTCAAGATTTTCTAAATCAATTAGAAGTTGATTAATAACAAAATTAAAATTACAATTATATATATTACATAAGGAATTGCCAAAAAGAAATATTTATCTTTAGTAAGTTTTATTTCATAAAATAAAAAAAGAGTATTTAAGAACAAAAATATCATATTAACAATACTAAAAACATAATCTTTATAATAAAAAAAGAAAATTAAAAAAGAAAATACTAATATAAAATTAACAAATACAAAAAATAAAAGATCATTTTTCATTTTATTCTTATAAATGAGATGACCAAATAAAAAAGATATTAATCCTAAAACTAATAAATAACTAATTATTAAATATTTCATATTTCACCTCATATTAATTAATATGTGGTATATAAATTTTTATGCAAAAAAGAGGTTAAAATGAAAGAATATCAAAGTATAATTGAAAATATTAATGAATCAAAAGAAATAACAACTAAAGCTCTAAATGATTTAGGATATAATAGCTATGACATAACTCAATTTATTAAAGCCAATGTTTTAATACGTACTAAAAGAGGTGTCTATCGTTTCTTTAATCCTATTGAAAACGTAGAACAAGCTAAGATATACATTCAACAAGGAATTACTCAAATTATAAAAAGAAATCCTAAAGAAGCTCAAAAATTATTTACACAAGCTTTAAATATTGATAACTCTCTTGATTATGCTCGTTTTGGCATCTTTGCTTCTTTAGTTTTTGCCCAAGAATTTGACCAGGCATCTATTAGTTTAAAAGAATTATTCCAAAATCGTCAAAATAATTCTTTATTAACTAATATTTATTACTATTTAGTATTGCTAAGTAAAGTTACCAAAGTAGATTCTAACTTCATTAATGAAGTACATAAAGAATTAATTAATAATCCTTCTTCTTATAGTAGAAACTTTTCTAAAATGTTTACTTCTATTAATGATAATGACTATGAAACAGCATTAAAATATATAAATTATACTATTAATATTGATAAGAAAAGCCATAAATATCATTTAACTAATCAAGTTTATCGTTATCTTATAATAGCTGTTTTAAAATCATTATCCGATAATAAAGAGATAATCCATAATGAAGAACAATCAGTTATTGTTCCTGAAATTTCTTCAGAAACAATAATAGAAAGAAATCTTTTTCTAGAAGCCATTGCTAATAATGATTTTAAAACAGCCTTAAAACTAATCTCATCAACCTCAAATATAGATTATCTTCCTATAGTAAAAAACTTGTTAGAAAAACTTTCACAAATTCAAAGTCTTCTTACCACTAAAGAACCTATCAAAGTAACAGCAACTGAACCAGTTCATACAGTTACTGAAATAGTTGTTACTTCACCAGAAGAGGAAAAGTCTAATAATCAGGAACTAGAACCATCTAAAAATATTGAACCACCAACTAGTGAAAATGCCTATCAAGAATATAAAATTAATCTCGCTAATGGTGAGTTCGCTATAGCAAAAAGAAAACTAGAACAATATGAGTATCTTAATAATAAAGAAGGTAATCATCGTAATATAGATTATCACTATCAAAGAATAGTTGATTTGGAACAAGAATTTATTACTGATCAAGAAAGTTATTTTACTAAACAAGAACTTCTAAAAGAAATATTAAGTATTTATACAGATGATGTAAATCAAGCTCTTAACTTGATTTATCAATATCAAAAATTACCAGGTTTTAAAAATCCTTATATTTATCTTATTGAAGCAGAAATATATTATAAACAAGATGAAGTATCCAAATCTATAACAATCTTAAAGCAATTATCATCTTGTAATGAACCTAAATACTATATGCTTCTTGCAAAAATAAACTTTGCTAATAAAAACTATCATGAAGCATTAGATAATTGCTTAGCTTATAATGAAAGACGCCCTAATCGTAGCCCGTTTATATATAAGTTAATGGGTGAGTGTTATTATCGCTTATATAAACCTAGTAAAGCTTTAAAAGCTTACCAAAAAGCTCAATCTATAGCTTCACAGTATGATAAAACACTTAATCTTTCTTCCCAAATAGCTGCTGCTACAAGATCAGCAGATTATCAAAGAGAGTTAAGAATGTCTAAAAATATAAAAAATAATTAAAAAATTAGTTATTTATTTGACAAAACTTCAATTTATTATACAATTAAAGAGGAGGAAAAATAATTATGAGTACAGTTGTTATGAACAAAAAAGATGAAGTAATAATGAAACTAGTTCATTACTTTGTTACTGAAGAAAATTATAATCCTATTGTTGTAAATGGCGTTAAAGATGAAATATGGCTTGAGAATCAAGATGGTCCATATCGTATAGTTAGAATTAATTCTAATAATATTTTCAATAAAGAACAATTAAAATACGATTATTTTAAAATTGAAAGTATTGTTAAACAAATAAAAAAGAAAACATTTTCTTTTAATGTTAATACTTTGAATATTCTTTTAGATGTCAACGAAGATTTAGAACTTAAACCAACAAAACACATTAAACCAGTTGCTTTAGAAGACGATTCATTAAATATAACAAATGAAGGCATTTTAGAAGCCTTCCCTGATATAAATGAAAAATTACTAAAAGACACAAATGGAATAGATTTAATTATCAATGTAACTAAAGACATCAACGAAAAAACCGAAAAAGAAAATAAAGTATATGAACGTACTTTTAAACCTAAAAAAATTATTATTACTAATCTTTTAATTACCATGTGTGTTATTATGTTTATAATTTGTTGTTGCTTTGATGGTCTAGACGCATTAAATGCTATTACTAATTATACAGCTTTAAGACTAGGAGCTAACTTCGCTCCACTATTAAGAGCTGGACAATTATGGCGCTTAGTAGCATATATGTTTTTACACGCTTCATTAATCCATCTGTTAGTTAATATGTATTCTTTATATATACTAGGTTCATCAATCGAAAACTTTTTAGGTCGTTGGAAATTTATTATAATTTACTTAGTAAGTGGCATATGTGGTGGCCTATTATCTGCAGCCACAGGAAGTAATACTATTTCTGTTGGTGCTTCAGGTGCAATTTTCGGTCTAGCTGGAGCTCTATTATACTTCGGATATCACTATCGTACATATTTAGGCGAAGCAATAAAAAGACAAATTATTCCAGTCATAATCATTAACCTAATAATTGGATATCTTGTTGCTGGTATCGATAATTTTGGTCATATTGGGGGATTAATTGGTGGAATATTGTGTACTATGGCTTTAGGAATAGATGGCAAATCAAAGACATTCGAAAAAATAAATGGTATGATTTGTTTACTAGCTTTCGTTGGAATATTAGTATATATTATTATGTTCAAATAAAACTTAATCAATTGATTAAGTTTTTTTATACAACAAAAAAACTTAGATTTAACTAAGTTTTATAAACTTCTATATAAGCCAATAGCTTTACCTAATATAGTACAATTATCTAAAATAATTGGATCCATTGTATCATTCTCTGGTTGCAGACGAATGTGATCTTTTTCTTTATAAAAAGTTTTTAAAGTAACTTCATTATCATCTGTCATTGCTACAACAATTTCCCCATTACGAGCTACTTTTTGTTTTTGAACTATAACAATATCTCCATCATATATACCTTTATTAATCATTGATTCACCACTAGCTTTTAAAGTGAAAATAGTTTCACGTGCTGGAATCAAACTAGCTGGTAATGTAAACCAATCATCAGGATTTTCAATCGCCTCAATCGGATTACCACAAGAAATTCGCCCTAGTAGGGGAACTTTAACTAATTCTTCTTCTTCTTTTTTAGCATATTCATTTTCGCCAACAATTTCTATTGTCCTAAATTTAGAATTTGTTTTTCTAATACAACCAGCATCTTCTAATTTTTTTAAATGTGTATGGACAGTAGCAGGTGAAGATAATCCTAGCGCTGCCCCGATTTCTCTTGTTGAAGGGGGATATCCATGCTCAACAACATACTTTTTAATATATGTAAGAACATCTTCTTGTCTTTTTGTAATATTCTTATCCATTAAGCTTACCTCCATAAAAATAATAGCATAGCAAGTGTAAAAAGTCAAACAAATGTTTTTATACCATCTTGACACGAACAAATATACGATATATAATGTAGTTGGTAAAAGGATAGGAGTGGTTATAATGAAAAATGAAACAATAAAGAATGTGGCAGGAATTATTCTATTTTATCTGCTTATAATATTTGGGGTTATAGCGATAAATTATCGACTTGAAACACTTCCTGAAAGTAGCAATATTGCTATTTTGGGAAATTAATATCAGGAAACTGATATTTTTTTTCTATTTAAAAAAAGAAAATAATAGTGTATAATCAATTAAGAGGTTGATTATATGAAAAAAAGAATCTTACTAACATATGCAATGTATGGTAATGGTCATCGTGCAATTGCTGAATACATTGAAAGTTACTTCAAAAAAGAAGACCCCGAATTAGAAATATTAGCTATTGATTTACTAAAATACTCAACCCCAATCCTTGGTCGATTAAGCCAAAAAGTAACAGACTTTTTTCTTTTAAAATTTCCTTTTGGATGGTCTATTATTTACAATTTATTTGATACTAAATTAAGTTCAGCTATAGCTAATAGAACTAGTATGAACTTATTTAAAAATAAAAGAATGAAAAAAATTATTACTGACTTTAATCCTGATTTAACTATTTCAACTCACTTTTTTGGTAGTAGTTTAATTGATTTTTATAATCGTAAAGGAATAACTCATTCTAAACTTATTACAGTTGTTACTGACTACGAAGCTCATGCTCTATGGTTAAGGGGCTATAAAAGAGAACAAGCCATTATCGTTGGCGATAAAGATGAAGTAAAATACCTAGTAAAAAAGGGTGTAGATCGTCATAAAATAAAACCAATTGGTATTCCAATAAACCCAGTTACTAGTACAGATTTTGATGTCTTAAAGGCAACTGAAAAATATGGATTTGATGGAAGTCGACCAATCTGTTTATTCTTTGGCGGAGGTGGTAATGGTGGAACCCTTTCTTTACCATATATTCGTAAGATAATAAAAAACAATCTTAATATTGACTTTATATATGTTGCTGGTAAAAATCAAAACGCTAAAGCTAAAGTAGATAAATGGATTGAAGAATATCAAGTTAAAAATATTAAGACCTTAGGTTTCGTAAATAATGTTCCTGAATTACTACAAATATGTGACTTCGTTGTTTCTAAACCAGGAGGAGCTCAAACTACTGAAAGTTTATATTTCAAAAAACCTATCATTATGATTAACTGTAGTGGTGGTCAAGAAGTAGCCAATTTCAAATATTTCGAAAAAAATAGCTATGGTAAAAGATTTAGAACATCATTTATGTTCTATCGTTATATGAAAAAAATATCAGAAAACCCATCTATTATTGATGAGATGAAAAAAAATATGTCTAAAAATAAAAATCATGAAGCAATGGAAAAATTATATAAATTAGCAATTAAAATATTAAATCAATAAAGATACTTTTTAGTATCTTTTTTAGAAAAGAGGAATACCATGGACGATAAATATTACCAATTCAATATTCTTAAAAAATACCCTGAAATAATAGAATTATATACTAAAAAACCTATTAATGGTAACTATCTGCAAATAACCGAAGAACAATTAAATAAAATTCATAAAACATTTTCATCTGATGTTAATTATAAGTTTAAAAAGATAAAAACATGTACACAAACACATTCCGCTAATGTTACCATATTAAATAATGATAATTTAAATGATGAAATAGAAGATTGTGATTGTCTAATAACTAATTTAAAAGGTGTTGCTCTTACTTTAACAACTGCTGATTGTCAAAACATCTTCTTATATGATCCTTTAAACAAAGTTATAGCTAATATTCATAGTGGTTGGAAAGGTACTTTAAACAAAATAGTCTTAAATGCTCTTCATTCTATGCAGCAAAATTTCAATTCTAAGCCTGAAGATATTATAGCATGTATATCTCCTTCTATAGGTCAATGTTGTTTTGAAGTTGATGAAGATGTTTATCTATTATTTAAAGATACATTTCCATACATTGATCAATATACTATTTCCAAAAAGAAAGATGATAAAATCAAATATTACCTTGATACTAAAGAATTAAATAGATATCTTTTAATATCACATGGCCTAAAGCCAGAGAATATTGAAGTAAGTGAAGTATGTACTAAATGTCAACATGATATCTATCATTCATATCGTGCTGATAAAAACGAAGCTGGACGTAATTTATCATTAATCGCTATAAAAGAATAAAAATTAATTTTCAAGCTCCTAAAAAACTGCTATAATTAATAAAGTAGGAGAGTGATAATATGAATCCAGAGCTTGTCCATTCTCTTAGTAGTTTAAGAGTTTTAAGTGTCGATATGATATCTTATGCCAAAAGTGGGCATCCAGGTATCTGTTTAGGAGCAGCTCCCATAATTTTTTCTCTATATACCAACCATTTACGTTTTGATCCTCAAAACCCAAAGTGGCCTAACCGCGATCGCTTTGTTTTGAGTGCCGGTCATGGCTCAGCTTTATTATATGCCATGTTATTTATGGCGGGATACGATATTTCTATCGATGATTTAGTTGAATTCCGTAAAATAGGTTCTAAAACCCCAGGACACCCTGAATATGGCGTAACACCAGGTGTTGAAGTTTCAACTGGTCCTTTAGGACAAGGACTTGCTAATGCTGTTGGTATGGCTATGGCTGAACGATATATTTCAGCTTTAGTTGAAGAAGAAATACCCAAACAAAAATTAATTGATTACTATGTTTATTGCTTATGTTCAGATGGTGATTTAATGGAAGGTGTAGCTATGGAAGCTGCATCTTTAGCAGGCCACTTAGCTTTATCAAATCTTATCGTTTTATATGACTCTAACGATATAACTCTAGATGGTAACTTAAAAAGTTCATTTAGTGAAAATATCCTTCAAAAATTTATCGATATGGGTTGGGAAGTAGATTTTGTTGGTGAAGGAAATGATACACGTGAAATTGATAAAGCAATCGAACGCGCTAAAGTCAATCGTAAACCAACTTTTATTGAAATAAAAACTACAATTGGTCGTGGTTCTCGTCACGAAGGAGAAAATGTTGTTCATGGTAAACCATTAAGTAAAGAAGATATGCTTAATGTTCGTCAAAAATACAAAATTAATACCAATACTATGGAAATAACTGAAAACGCTGTTAGTTATGTTCGTAAAGCTATAAAAACACGCTTAGGAGATTCTCCTAAAGCTTGGTATAAGTATCTTGAAAGCTTAAAGAAAAATTATGCTAACGACCCATTTTTCGAAGTCTTAAACTTTATTGAAACTGGCAACGATAATCTAAAATTCAGCAGTTCAAATTTTAAAATTCAAAATAACTATAGTGAGGAATTACGTGAATCAAATTCCAAAATCATGAACATCATTAGTGATCGAACAAAATTCTTTCTAGGTGGAAGTGCTGATTTATCGACTTCTTGTCATACCGCTCTATATAAAGATGTAGAATTTAGTCGCCGTTATCCAACAGGACGAAACATTGCCTTTGGGGTACGCGAACATGCTATGGCTGCTATTTTAAATGGTATGGCTTTAAGTGGGCTAAGAGTATTTGGTTCAACTTTCTTAACATTTTCTGACTATCTTAAACCAGCTCTTCGTATGACTGCCATGATGAATCTTCCAATAACTTATATTTTTACTCACGATTCAGTATCGGTTGGTCAAGATGGTCCTTCACATGAACCAGTTGAACAACTAGCAATGCTTCGTACTATTCCTAACTTAATTGTTTTTCGCCCTGCTGACATTAATGAAGTTATTGGTTGTTGGGACTATATAATTAACAACAAAAAAACAGTCGCTATTGTCTTATCCAAAGAAGAAGCACATATTCTAGCTGGAACAAGTGGCGAAGAAACTAAAAAAGGTGCTTACATAGTAAAACGCGAAACAAATCGTTTAGATGCCGTTCTTATTAGTACAGGTATTGATTTTACAACTACCTATCTAATAAGTGAAGAACTTCGTGCCAAAGGAATTGATACAAGACTTGTTTCCATGCCATCAGTTGAACTGTTTTTATCTCAACCAGCTTCGTATCAAGAAGAGATTATTCCAGCCTCTGCTCAAGTCTTCACAATCGAAGCATCAGCTACATTGCCATGGTATCGTTTCGCCTCACGCAACTGTGCTATCGGTATAGATACTTTTGGATATAGTGGTTCTAAAGAAGATGTCTTAGAAAAAGTTCAATTCAATTATGAAACTATTATTAGTAAAATTGAAAATAATATTCATAGGTCATAAATCGACAAAATAAATCACCAAATTAAAATATACTTAATTTGGTGATTTTAAATGCGAACATTCTATTTATTTAAAATAAAAAAAAGTTACTTTGAACTAACCAAAAATAATCCCTATAATTTATATAAAGCAATCGAAAATATTTACTACTTAAAAGCAGACCAATTAGATTATCTTTCTATCTTCTTCCACCAAATAAGAGATACCTTTAACAAAAAATTTCTAGATAATAATATCTATGAATATTATAAAAATAAATATACATATACTAAAGTAAAAGATGCTCATATTATTAATGATTATTATACTGATGAAAAATCTAAACTAATAATAAATCCCAGTTATATGTATATTAAAAGTACTAAAAATATTCCTACTTTTTTAAAAGCTATAACTAAAAAAGACTATGTTTTTGTCTGTGATTTTATAAATAAAGACTACTTTTGGTTAGAAGAACTTCTATAAACTCTTGTTTAAATAACAAATATTTAGTAAAATAGACATACAAAGGAGAGTGTTACTATGTGGTGGATGGACGTATTATATGTTTTACTTGGACTTGTAATCGGACTTGTCATTGGTTTCTTTGTTACTAAAAAAATATTTACTAAACAATTAGAAGAGAATCCTCCTATAAATGAAAAAATGATTGAAGCTATGATGAGTAGTATGGGACGTAAACCTAGTCAAAAGCAAGTTCGTCAAGTAATGAACCAAATGAATAAATATCGTTAATAACTTAAAATAATTAAGTTATTTTTTATTGGCATTACTAATCATTTTGTGATATTCTTATAATAGAATGAATAATAAGAGGTGCTTCATGGAAATACTAAATATAATTGATAAAATATATGAAAGTAAATATTTTACTACTTGTTTAACAATTGCTTTTGTCGGTTTAATTGTCCTATTTATTATTGTTTTAATTATTGGGCGACGCGATGCTAAAAAAAGAAATATGTCGTACGAAGAACAAGAAGAAGATATTAAAGATATTACTTTTAATATTCCTGAGAAACAAGAGAATATAAAAGAAGATGTTACTTTTGAAATGCCTGTTTTAACCAAAAATCTTGAAAACTTTAAAAAGAATCTTGAAGAAGAAATTCAGAACGAAGATATGGCTGAAGTAAGAAAAACATCAGGTTTAGTTAAACCAAAAGTAGCAAAAGCAACAAAAATTTTAGATATAAATGCTATTGAAGATACTTCTATTCTTCCTAATGTTCAAGAAGATGATAAACAAGAAATATTAAGTCTTGATAATGAAGAAAAAACATCTTCAAATTTATAATAGAAAAAACTAAAAAGCCCTAAAATAAAGGGAAAATTGACAAACTAAAACGTCAAATCCCTTTTTTTTTCGTCTTTAATTTGTTATACTAGGAATGGTGAAAAAAATGGCAACAACAAAGTATGATGAAAATTCAATAAAAATTTTAGAAGGCCTAGAAGCAGTAAGAAAAAGACCTGGAATGTATATTGGTTCAACAGATCGTAGAGGATTACATCATCTTGTTTGGGAAATCGTTGATAATGCAATTGACGAAAGTATAAACGGCTATGGCAATTATATTAAGATTACTTTAAATAAAGACGGATCAATATCAATCGAAGACCACGGTCGTGGTGTTCCTACTGGAAAACACGAAAGTGGTATGTCAACTCCAGAAGTTATATATACAATTCTTCATGCAGGTGGTAAGTTCGAAGAATCAGGTTATAAAGTATCTGGTGGTCTACATGGAGTAGGTGCCTCAGTAGTAAATGCTTTAAGCTCTAAAATGGAAGTCACAATCTATCGTGATGGTGAAATTCATAATATAAAATTTGAAAATGGTGGTCACGTATCCCAAAAATTAAAAAAAATTGGTACTACTAACCGTACTGGGACAACAGTTACTTTTACACCTGATCCAACAATTTTCAAATCAACCAACTTCTCATTTACAACCATTACTGAGCGTATGCAAGAAAGCGCCTTCCTTCTAAGCGGTTTAACTATTGAAGTTGTCGACGAAGAAGATAATCGTAATGTTAAATACTATTATGAAAATGGTTTAATTAGTTTTGTTGAATATATTAACGAAGGCAAAAATGTTCTTCATAAAGTAATTAATTTTAATGGTATTAAACAAGGAATTGAAGTCGATATAGCTCTTCAATACCAAGAAGGATATAACGAAAATATCTTATCATTTGTTAACAACGTAAAAACTAGTGATGGCGGTTCCCATGAAACCGGTTTCAAATCAGGAATTACCAAAGCCTTTAACGATTATGTAAGAGAAAATAATATAATTAAAGGTAAGGATAGTTCATTTGAAGGATCAGATGTTCGTGAAGGACTTAGTGCGGTTATAAATTTAAAAATACCAGAAAATCTTTTACAATTTGAAGGACAAACTAAAGGAAAACTAGGTACTCCAGAAGCTCGTACAGTTACCGAACAAATAACATATGAGAACATGAAGTTCTTCTTAGAAGAAAATCGTGAAATAGCTCTTACTATTGTTGAAAAAGCCTCACGTAGTAAAGTAGCACGTGAAGCCGCTCGTAAAGCACGTGAAGCTGCTCGAAGTGGTAAAGGGAAAGAAAAGAAAGATAAGATATTAAGTGGTAAACTAGCCAAAGCAACTGGTAAAGACGTTTCTAAAGCTGAGCTATTCCTAGTCGAGGGAGATTCAGCCGGTGGATCTGCTAAAACAGGTCGTAATCGTGAAACTCAGGCTATACTTCCATTAAGAGGAAAAGTCCTTAACTGTGAAAAAGCATCTAACAACGATATTCACAGCAACGAAGAATTAAATACCTTAACATATGCTATCGGTGCTGGAATAGGTAGTGAATTTGATCCAGCCGAATCAAACTATGGTAAAGTAATTATCATGACCGATGCTGATGATGATGGTGCTCATATTCAAATATTACTTTTAACATTCTTTTATCGCTTTATGCGTCCTCTTATTGAAGCTGGAATGTTATACATTGCTAATCCACCTTTATACGCTCTTGATTTCGGAAAATACAAGGAATATATTGCCACTGACGAAGAACTAGAAGAACGTAAAAAAGAGATAAAACAATCCTACAAAATTCAAAGATTTAAAGGTTTAGGTGAAATGGATGCTGATGAATTGTATGAAACAACTATGAACCCTGAAACACGTAGTTTAATAAAAGTAAATATTACTGATGCTGCTTTAGCAGAAAAAAGAGTTTCTGTTTTAATGGGGGATAAAGTTGAACCACGTAAAGAATGGATTGAAGAAAATGTTGATTTTACATTAGAAGATAACTTTAGGAGGTAATTAAAATGGCAAAGAAAAAAGAAGAAAAAAACATCATTGAAAAAATATATGATTACACTCTTGAAGACATTATGGGCGATCGATTTGGTAGATATTCGAAAAGTATTATCCAAGATCGTGCTTTACCAGATGTAAGAGATGGATTAAAACCAGTTCAAAGAAGAATTCTTTATACAATGTGGGAAGATAAAAATACTTATGATCGACCTTATCGTAAATGTGCTAAAGCGGTTGGAGATGTAATGGGTAAATATCACCCACACGGAGATTCATCTATTTATGGAGCAATGATTTATTTATCACAACCATGGAAAGTACGCGAACCATTTGTTGATATTCACGGTAATAATGGTTCGATTGATGGCGACGGACCAGCAGCATATCGTTACACCGAATGCCGTTTAACTAAATTAGCTCAAATAATGCTAAAAGATATTAATCGTAATGCGGTCGAAATGACTTTAAACTATTCTGACGAAGAATTAGAACCAACTGTTTTACCAGCTCATTTTCCTAATCTGCTAGTCAATGGATCAACAGGAATATCGGCTGGATATGCTACTAATATACCACCTCATAATTTAGGAGAAATAATCGATGCCACAATTCATCGTATCGACAATCCTAATTGTCGTCTAGAAACAATTTTAAACATTGTTAAAGGACCAGACTTCCCAACTGGTGGAGTAGTTGAAGGAAAAGAAGGGTTAATCCAAGCATACTCAACAGGTCGTGGCAAAGTTGTAGTTAAAGCCAAAACTGAAGTCATAAAAGAAAAAGGAAAACATCAAATTATAATTCATGAAATTCCATTCGACGTTCTAAAAGAACCATTACGTAAAAAAATCGAAGATATTAAAATCGATAAAAAAGTTGATGGTATAACAGACGTTTTAGATATCTCTGATAAAGAACATATGGCTAAATTAGTCATTGAATTAAAAAAAGATGCTAATGCGGAATTAATTCTAAACTACTTATTAAAAAATACTGATTTACAAGTAAATTACAATTTTAATATGGTTGCCATTGTTAACCGTCGACCTAAACAATTAGGTATTCTTGAAATACTAGATGCCTTTATTGCTCATCAAAAAGAAGTTATTTTAAGAAGAACAGAATTCGATTTAAATAAAGCTAAAGAAAGACTACATATAGTCGAAGGACTTCTAAAAGCTGTCGATATTCTAGATGAGATAATAAAAACAATTAGAGCGTCTAAGAATAAAGCTGACTCAATTGCCAATTTAATAAAGCAGTTTGACTTTACCGAAGTACAAGCAACAGCAATCGTTACAATGCAATTATACCGCTTATCAAATACTGATATTAATTTATTACTAGAAGAACAAGGTAATTTAAATAAAATGATTAGTTTCTTAAATTCTATTTTAAATGATGAGACAATCTTGAAAAAACAAATGAAAAATAGTTTAAGTGAAATCAAAAAAGAATTCGCAACTCCACGTCGTACAGAAATAAGAGACGAAGTATCTGAAATAAAACTTGATCCTCGCGATATGATAACTAAAGAAAACGTTATTGTCGTTGTTACAAACGAAGGATATGTTAAACGTATACCACTAAAATCATATGTTAATAGCAGTAGTGAACCAACAACCTTAAAACCAGGAGATTTCATTAGAGGACTTTATAGCACAACAACTCTTGATACATTATTAATGTTTACTAATCAAGGACATTATCTATATGTTCCAGTTCATGAAATAGTAGAAACTAAATGGAAAGAATTAGGTAAACATATAAGTAATGTTATTCAAATCAGTTCTGATGAACAAATAATATCAGCTATGATTCTTGATGATAAAAAGACTAATGTAATTATGGTTACTAAAAATGGTACAACTAAACGCACAAATCTTGCGGACTTAATAGTTAGCCGTTATTCTAAACCAATTAATGCGATCAAATTAAAAGATAACGATGAGCTAATTTCAGTTGTCAAAGACAATGGTCAAGCAATATTCGTTACTAAACTTGGTTACTATCTAAATATTTCATCTGAAGAAATCCCAATTGTCGGTGCCAAAGCTTCTGGTGTAATTGGCATCAAACTAAAAGACGATGAAGTAGTAACATGTTTATCGCCAGAATCATATGATGAATATATTACAATTTTCACTAATAAAAATACTTCTAAACGTCTTAAAATATCTGATTTAGAAATAATGACGCGTGCTAAAAGAGGATCTACTTTAATCAAAAAAATAAAATCAACTAACTACTTCATAACTAATGCGATATCTATTAATAATCATGACACAATAAGTTTAAAAATAGATGGCGAATTTAAAGATATTAAACCGACCGAACTACCTATTATGGATTTATCATCAACTGGTAGTACAATTACCAAAAATAATATCGAAGCAACATTCAAAGTAGCAGAACTAGTTGAAAGAAAAATTGAACTAAATGAATCGTCTTCAGAAGAAAGAGAATCAAGTAAAACAGAAACTCATAATGAAGAATTAACAATCGATGATTTCATTGATGACTTTAAATTATAGTCAAAAAAATCACTTATTAAACATAATATTTAATAGGTGATTTTTTATGAGTAAAGAACAATTTAAAGAATTTGTCCAAAAAAATCCTCATCTAGCTGACTACGTTGAAAATAATACAATGACTTGGCAAAAATTCTACGAACTATACGATATGTATGGTGAAAACAAAGAAATTTGGCAAAAATATCTTAATAAAAACAATCGTAATATAAATAATTTTTTTGATAAAGTTGACCCTGACGCTATTCAAAAACACATCGAATCAGCCCAAAAAGCTCTAGATATATTTAGTGAAATAGCCAATAAAACTAGTGAAAACATTACCAATAATATTAAACCAAGCATTGAAAGACCATTATCAAAATTCTTTGGTGATTAATGGATAAAACAGTTCTTTATCTTCTCAACAAAGATAAACTTCTTATCTATTTAAAACAAAATAGCTACTTTATTAAAGACTTACATCGAAATCCTCAAAATTATGAAAATTTTAAAAAAATAATAAAAGAAAAGTATAATCTTCGCTTTCAAGATAAAATATCTAATATCATCGATGACATCGAAGTAGTAAGTAGTATCATAAATACAATCAATTAAACAATATTGTAATTTATCTTTATTTATATTAAAATAATAATATAGAAAAGATGATGTAAATGAACAAAAAAGAAAAACTAACTTTTTCCAAAATTGAAATTTTATTTATGATAGTTATGGTAGCTCTAGTAATAGTAACAGGTATTACAATTTTCACTTTAACAACGCAAAAGAGAAATGTTGAAAACTTCAAAAATGATAGTGAATATCTTATTTCTTTTGCTAAGAATGCCTATGCTTCTATAAAAATGAATGGCGATAGTGAATACATTGTTACAGGTAGCGATGGAAGTACTAAAGGTATGTGTATTACCATAAAAGGTTTAAAAGACAATGATTTTCTTCAAAATGAATATTCTGATTGGGAAGGATATATAGTTATTGAAGAAAGTGCTTCTAAGAAATATAATTATAGTATTTGGGCAACAAATAAAAAATACGTTCTTAATGGTTATGACTCATCTATGATTAAAGATTTATCTGTTAATGAAGGATTAACTGAATTTAATGATGATGAATTTTCAAGTAAAGTTAAAACATCTTTTACTGGTACTAGTGGTGAAAAAGGTGGTACCGGTAATACTGATGGCTCTAGCTTATTAAGATATGAGGCTCCATGTATAAATGAAAAGATAGAATAATCTTTTCTTTTTTGTTATACTATTTTTGGTGATGTATATGTTAATTATTGGTAGCCATGTTTCGTTTGGCAAAGATCAACTATTAGGAGCTACTAAAGAAGCTATAAGCTATGGTAGTACTGCTTTTATGTTCTATACTGGAGCTCCAACTAATACAATTCGTAAAGATATTAATGAAGATTTTACTACTCAAGCTCATCAACTAATGCAGGAAAATAATATTGAATTAAAAAATGTTATTTGTCATGCTCCATATATCGTAAATCTTGGAAATCGCCAAGATGAAGATAAATATGAATTTAGTATTAATTTTATTCGCAATGAACTAAAAAGATGCGATGAAATGGGAATTTCTAGTATGGTTCTTCATCCTGGGAATGCTGTTGGCAAAATAACTAAAGAGGAAGGATTAAATAATATTATTAATGCTTTAAATCAAATTCTTGATGGTACAACAAAGTGTAAAATTTTACTCGAAACAATGGCCGGTAAAGGAAGCGAATGTGGTAGTACACTTGAAGAAATAGCATACTTAGTAAAAAATGTAACTAAACAAGATCAAATTGGTGTATGTATCGACACTTGTCATATCAATGATGCTGGTTATAATGTCGAAAATTTTACAGAGTACTTAGATTCATTTGCTAACTTAATTGGTCTAGATAAAATAGGATGTCTTCATATTAATGATTCTAAGAATCCTCTTGGTTCTCATAAAGATCGTCATGCTAACATTGGCAAAGGAACACTTGGTTTTAATACTCTTATTAATATTATTTATAATGAAAAACTATCATCTATTCCTAAAATATTAGAAACTCCATACATTGGAGATACTGATGATGATAAAAATCGTCTTTATCCTCCATATAAATATGAAATAGATATGATTCGCGAAAAGAAATATAATCCTAATTACTTTGAAGAAATTCGTAAATATTATCATAAAGATTAGTTCTCTAATCTTTTTTATGCATTAAAAGAAGGTGAAATAATGAATAACTTGTTTACTTCAACAGAAAACATCTATCGCCCTTTAGCTGAAAAAATGCGTCCTCAATCACTAGATGATTTTGTCGGTCAAGAAGAATTACTAGGACCCAACTCACCATTACGCAAAATGATTGAAAACGATTGCATTAGTTCTATAATCTTTTGGGGACCACCGGGAGTAGGTAAGACAACCCTTGCATATATAATAGCTCGTCAAACTAACTCCGTCTTTAAAAGACTGAGTGCTGTTACATCTGGTGTAAAAGAAATAAAAGATATTATCGCTGAAGCCGAATTTAATAAAGTTAATGGTCAAAAAACAATTCTTTTTGTTGATGAAATTCATCGTTTTAACAAAGCTCAACAAGATGCTTTTTTACCATATGTTGAAAATGGTGACATAATCCTAATTGGGGCCACAACCGAAAATCCATCATTCGAAGTAAATAGTGCTCTTTTATCACGTAGTAAAGTTTATGTTCTAAAAAGTCTTTCTAATGAGAATATAATAAAAATTCTTAAAAGAGCAATCAATGAAGAAACTCGTGAACAAAATATCAAAATAATAATAGATGAAGACTCCCTTAATATAATAGCAAATCTAAGTAATGGAGATGCTAGAACATCTCTTAATACTTTAGAAAATCTCTTAACTATTATTCCTCTTAAAAAGAAAACTAAAACAATAACTTCAACTATTATAAAAAAAGCTTTTCAATCTAAAACATTTATTTACGATAAAAAAGGAGAAGAACACTATAACTTAATTTCCGCCTTACATAAATCTATGCGTAATAGCAATCCCGATGCTGCTATTTATTATTTAGCCCGTATGCTAGAAGCAGGTGAAGATCCTTTATACGTTGCTCGTAGATTAATCCGTTTTGCTTCTGAAGACATTGGCTTAGCTAATCCTAGCGCTTTACCACAAGCTATTGCTGCATACGAAGCTGCTCACTATATTGGCATGCCTGAATGTTCAGTCAATCTAACTCAAGCTGTAGTCTATTTATCAGTTTCTCCTAAATCGAATTCCTTATATACCGCTTATGAAGCAGCTAAAAAGGATGCCTTAGCAACAGCTTCTGAAAAAGTTCCTCTTAATTTAAGAAACGCTGTAACTAAACTAGACAAAGAGTTAGGTTATGGAGAAAACTATGAATATAGTCAAAATTATGATTTAAAGATGACAGACATGGAATGTTTACCGGAAAAACTAATAGGTCATAAGTACTATCATCCATCTCATTTTGGTAAAGAAAAAGGCATTCAAGAAGAACTAAAAAAAATTGAAAGTATCAAAACCTCTCTCCGTAATTCAAAAAAATTCTAGACCATCTAGAATTTTTATTTTAAAATTCTCTTTACTCTAGGGTGCTCTATTAAAAAATATTTTCTATAATCAAACTAGAAAGGAGGTCTACTATGAAGTCTAAAAAATCATTTAATAAGAAAAATATAATTTATATTATTGTTGGATTACTTTTACTTATCATAGCCATCGGTTCAACTACTTATATCTGTTATAATCTATGGGGTAAAAATGAAGAAATAGTACCAAATAATATTATTAAAGAATGTCCATTTACCTTAGAAGAACTATATGCCATAACAGATGATCCAGAATTGTTTAGAAAAAATAATCAATCATCATATACCGAATATAACTATGTAATAACTCATTTCTATGATTATTTTTCTAAAGGAACACCAGTTAAAGTAACAACTAAAGTAAAAACAAAAGAAGGAGATCCAAACTATATTGAAGAAGTATTAGAAACTCGTTATATGGAATATGATGAATATATGCAACAAATGGAAGTGTTATATGATCATGAAAAAAACTTAAGAGAATGGTATGAAAAAGATCCACCAGAAGATTATGAACCAGACAAACCAATTGGTACTGATTTTAGAACATTTGCCATATGGTTAATATATGATTAATAAACTATTATAAATGAAGAAAGGAGAAATAGAATTAATATGAAAACTAAAATAATTTGTGGCTTGTGCTTTTTATTCTTTTTCGCAACTACGAGTACTAAAGCTCAAACTATAATAAAAGAAGATATTAACAAAAATAATGAGATTCAATCTACTTATAAAATAGAAGAAAATAAATATGAAAAAGTTAAAAAAATTCTCACTGAAGAAGAGATAAAATCATTAAATAATCAAACTGTTGAAGAAATTAATAATTCTTCAGAAATAATAGATATTAAAATTAAGAATATAAAAAGTACATATTTAGTTAATGGTAAATATCGTTTTTTAGTAAAAGAAGAAATTGTATCACCATTTGCATATAATGATGGTGACATATCATCTGATAAATATGAAACGACATATAAACAGATAGTAATGATAGTGTCAAAAAAAGAAAATGGTAGATATGGATTTTATATTCAAAACTCATGGAAAAAAGAACCAGTAAATAAATCATTTGATGTTATTGCTTTTCGTTGGACAGGAAATGTAAATGCCTATGCTGACACCAATTTCGCCTCACAAGATTATAAGCAATATTCAAGTCAAGTAAATCCACCAACAATAGAGTATTCCAAAACTTCTAAAAATTACAAAAGATTTAATAATGGTATAGGAATCTCTCAAAATCTTGTTGATGAAGGAAAAGTCTTTGTAAATGTATTAAAAATAGATGTCTCATGCCAAGGTTCTGTTAAATTGTATGGAACATATCAGCATGCTCAAGGAGATCTTTCACTAACTAAATCACAATCATACACTTTAAGTAATGCTGGTTTAGGAAATGTTTTATATTACTCAAATTCGCAAATCCGTAACACTTATGACGGAATGCAAGGTGTAAGCACAAGTTTTATTTGTTAAAAAAGTTTAATTAACTAAATAATCCATGCTATAATAAAGGCACGAAAAGAGGAATAATATGGAGCTTAAAAAAGATTTTGCCGAGCTAATAACTAGTGCCCGAAAAAGTAAAAAAATGACGCAACAAGAACTAAGTGCCTTAATAAATGTATCTGATAAAGCAATATCTAATTGGGAAACAGGTAAAAATATTCCAGATTATGAAATATTAAAAAAACTAGAAAAAATTTTAGATATTTCCTTATTCAATGAGCCAAAAGAAAAAAGATACTTTAAATACTTAATTATTATTCCTCTAATATTCCTTATCATTCTTTTTATATATTTCATCTTTAATTATAATAAGGTTAATTACTACACAGTAACACTTGATAGTGAAGATTTTGTCCTTTATGATAGCACGATTTTAAAAATCGATAAAGAATATATAATTGATTTATCATTTCTAGAAAACCTTTCTTTACCTTATCAACCTTCTTACAAAGTTAGTTTATACTATTTAGATGGTAACAAAAAAAAGATTATAGCTGAAGCTGATGACTTTAATAAAATTCATGTTCAAAAAGAATTGGATCGAAAACAAATAAAAAATAATTTATATTTAAGTATAAGTTATAGAGATTATACTAATGAATACTATAATGAAGAAATAAAATTAAAATTAAAAAAAGTTTATTCAAATAGTAAAATCTTAAATTCTTATAAACCCAATCTTTATCAAATTAACCAAAATAGTAAAAATTTATTAAAGAATAATAGCTATTTACCAATAAGTGATTATATATATATTAAACAATATAATAATGATTACTATATATATAATGTAAAAGATAATATCTTTTATTATCGTGGAAGATACAATGAATATTTCTATTATGCTAAGATAATTGATAATAAGAAATATTATATTGTCTTAAAAGAAAATAAAATAGTAGGTTATAAAACATCTAATAAATATTTTTATAACGAAAAAGAAGATTTTGTCCTTGGTAAATTAGACGAATACAATAAATTAATATACGAATAAACGAGTTATAAAAACTCGTTTTTTCTATAAATAATTACTATACTTAATTTTTAACTCTTTATATAATTGTTTAATTTTTTCAAAATTCTCCTCAGTATAATGACTACGATACTTATCTATATCAAATAAGCCATGATTACTAAGAATAGTTTTCCAATTCTTTTTTATAAAATCAAAAGAGAAATTAAGTTCTTCATCATTTAAATTAATATTATTATTAATTGCTAAATAATTAAGATCATGAATTGTTAAATTATTAATATACCTTTCTATTAAAACAAACATAATATCACCTTATTATATTGTATGAATAAAAAATAATTTTTAATACTATTAATAGGTGGTTTTATGAAAAAAATATATCTTAGTATAATTATATTACTAACTATAATAATTTCATCTCGTTACATTTATCTTGCTTATTATAAACATGACTACTATTATGAAAAATATTTAAATGTTACCCATAAAATAGTATATGGTTTAAACGCTCCTCGTGGTCGTATATTAGATCGTAATGGTAAAGTCTTAGTAGATAACATTGGTATAAATACTATTGTCTTCCATAAATTGGATAACACTAATATTCAAGATGTAGCTAAATTTTTAAATAATCTTCTTCCTGATATTCCAACAGCCACTCTTGATGAACAAAAAAAATATTATTTATCACACAATGAAACTGATAATCTCCTGACTAAACAAGAAGTTGACTTATATAATCATCGTAAAATATCTTCCAAAGAAGTCGAAGAAATAAAATTAAGTCGTTTAGATAAGATAATTAATTATACTAAAGAACAACAACAAGAAATTCATCTTTATTATCTATTGAATAAAGGATATATTTATGATAGTAAAATTATATCTTCTGACGTATCTGATGAAATATGTGCAGAAATAAATACATCAAATATAAGTGGTCTTACATGTGAATATACAACAAAAAGAATTTATTTATATGATACTCTAAATGATATATTAGGCCGTACAGGACAGATTACTCCTGAAAATAAAGAATACTATTTATCCCAAGGATATTCCCTTAATGATGAAGTAGGACTTAGTTATCTAGAAAAAGAATATGATGAATATCTAAGAGGTGAAAAAGCTAAATACTTAGTCAATAAAGATAACTCATTAACTTTAATAGCTAATTCTAAACCAGGTAATGATTTATATTTAAGTATTGATATTGATTTACAATTAAAAATCAATGATATAATTAAAAAAAATTTAGATAAAGCTCAAGATTTAAAAAATACTGAATATTATAATACTAGTTATGTTCTTGTAAGTGATCCAAATACAGGAGAAATACTAGCTAGTACTGGTTTAACGAAAGTAAAAGATAGTTATCACGATGTTACTACTAATATTTTAACTTCATCATTTACAATGGGGTCAGTTATAAAAGGGGCATCTCATACTGTAGGTTACCAAAATAATTTGATTGATATAGGTAAAAAAATTAATGATTCTTGTGTTAAGTTATACCAAGTACCTACTAAATGTTCTTATAAAAGATTAGGATATATAGATGATATTACAGCTCTTAAAACATCTAGTAATTATTATCAATTTATGACAGCTATAAAACTAACAGGTCAAAAGTATCAAAATAATATGACTCTTAACGTTAATCAAGAACACTTTAATATCTATCGTGATACATTTTCATCATTTGGTTTAGGTTCATCAACTGGAATTGATCTTGAAAATGAATCATTAGGAATTAAAGGAAAAACTATTGCACCAGATTTACTCTTAAATTTAAGTATTGGTCAATATGATACCTTTACACCATTACAATTACTTAATTATATCAATACAATAGCTACATCAGGTAAACGATATGCTCTTCATTATTTAAAAGAAGTAAAAAATAATAATCAAACAATTTATCAATATCAACCGCAGTTACTAAATCAAGTTAATAATTCCAATTTTCAACGTATAAAAGAAGGTTTTAAAGAAGTTCTATATACTGGAACAGGACGTGGTTATACAGATACTAAATATAAACCAGCTGGTAAAACGGGAACATCTGAAGTTGTATATAATAAAGATACTATAACGATTAATCAAACATATGCTATGTTTGCTCCATACGATAAACCACAATATTCAATTGTTGTTATAAGTCCAAATATCTCCTATAATAATGATCGTGACAATTACATAGCACCTATTAATCGTTATATTTCTAAGGAAGTTAGTAAACTTGTCTTCGAAGGCTAATATCAAACGATAATTTACCTATTTTAAGGCAAACTTCATAAAATACTATTTGAAAATTAAAAAATATATGATACAATAGGAACGGATTAAAAAAGGAGGGCAGTATCATGGCAAAAAATGAAAATAGACCAAATATTACTCTAGTTTGTACAGAATGTAAACATGAAAACTATGTTACAAATAAAAATAAGAAAAACACAACTGAAAAACTAGAATTAAAGAAATTTTGTAAATGGTGTAATAAAACAACTGTTCATAAAGAGAAAAAATAATTTAAGAAGGTGTAAAAATGAATGGCTTAATTAATATTAATGATATTAAAAATGGAATGACCATTATTTATGATGGAAAATTATATTTAGTTCAAAGTTTCTTACACGTAAAACCAGGTAAAGGTGCTGCTTTCATGAAAGTTAAAATGCGTAACTTAAGAACTGGTACTATTATTGAAGAAACAATTAATAGTAATGTTAAAGTTGAAAAAGCCCATGTTGATAAGAAGAAAATGTCTTATATATATAATAGTGGAACAGGTTATGTTTTCATGGATAATGAAACGTATGAACAGATTGAAATTACTGAAGATAAATTAGCTGATACAAAGAAATTTTTAAAAGAAAATCTAGAAGTTCAAATAGATTTTTATCAAGGAGAAATAATTGGTGTTACATTACCTGAAAAAATTGAATACGAAGTAGTAGAAACTACTGAAGCAGTCAAAGGTAATACAACAAATAATGCTCAAAAAGATGCTACTTTAGAGAATGGATATGTTGTTAAAGTACCATTATTTATTACTCAAGGAGAAAAAATTATTGTATCAACTATTGATGGTAAATATTCAAGTAGAGCTTAATGAAGCTCTTTTTTTATATGTAAATAACTGTCAAAATAAATTTAAATAAAGCTTTTATTTCTTTTATATGCTAAAATATATGTTATAAAGAGAACTCGGATATCATAAAATGAAGAAGGTGGTTTATATGTTTAAGTATAATGGTATAAAAATTAATTACAAAGATTTTGGTAATAAAAAAGGTACTCCAATTGTCTATCTTCATGGTTGGGGCCAAAACATTGAAATGATGGAGCCTATAGCTAAACCATTTGCTGACACACACCATCTAATTATTTTAGACTTACCAGGTTTTGGAGCTTCAGAAGAACCTGATTATGCTTGGACACTAGACGACTTCGTTGAAATGCTTCATACATTATTAGAAGAATTAAAAATCGATAATCCCAATCTAATTGGTCATTCATTTGGTGGTAAAATAAGCCTTCTATATGCTTCAAAATATAAAGTGGATAAATTAATTCTTTTATCTAGTCCATATAAAGTAAAAATGAAAAAACCATCTCTTAAAGTAAGAATACTTAAAAAAGCTAAAAAAATACCTGGCTTAGGCAATATAGCTGAAAAGATGAAAAAGCATTTAGGATCAACTGACTACAAAAATGCTTCGCCAATTATGCGTGATATCCTAGTAAAACATGTTAACACCGATCTAACTGAAACAGCCTCTAAAATAAAATGTCCGACATTCATTATTTGGGGAAGTAATGACAATGACGTTCCAGTTAGTGACGCCTATGAACTAGAAAAAATCATCCCTAATTGTGGCCTTTCAGTATATGAAGGCTGCACTCATTATGCCTATCTTGAAAGACTAGCCCAAACTAATGCAATTATAAAATCTTTTATTAAATAAGGAAGTGTGAAGTATGAAAATAATATTTCTATTAACAATCTTAATATACTTAATACATATTGCTATAATAAGTACTAAATCATTACATATGCTTCAACAAAATAGATATAATAGGGGATATCGTTATATAAAATGGATAATCAAAAATTACCAAGATAATTTTATTAATGTTAACTTATTATTTTTAATTTTTATCTTAACATCCCTACAAGATTACTTAAATAATATCAGCCCATATATCTTTATTGTCATTATATTATTTATCACTTATGTGTTCAAAGAAAAACGCCGTCACGAAGTAACAAAATTACCTTTAAAATATACAGCTCGAATTAAACGCTTAATGATTACCATTGGCCTTATATATATCATTCCTTGTCTTATAATGTTTATTGGTTTTGATGAGCTAAACTTTAGCTATTATTATTTAATATTAGGATTAATGTCATATTTTAATCTGTTTATTGTTTTAATCGCCAATGTTCTAAATCGTCCAGTCGAAAAAGCTGTCGGTCAATACTTTTTAAATAAAGCTCAAAATAAATTAGCAAGTATGACAAACATGGAAGTAATCGGAATTACAGGTAGTTATGGAAAGACAAGTACCAAAAACATTGTATGTGATATTTTAAATTCCAAATACAATGTTTTCAAGACTCCTGCCAATTATAATACCCCATTTGGTCTAATGATAACTATCAATAATTATTTAGACAAATATAATGATTACTTTATTGCCGAAATGGGTGCTTGTAAAAAAGGTGAGATAAAAGAACTATGTGATCTAGTTCACCCTAAATATGGAATTCTAACCCGTATTGGTTTAGCCCATTTAGAAACATTTGGTTCTGAAGAAATCATTCAAAAAACTAAGTTTGAACTAATTGAATCATTACCTGAAGATGGTATTGGTATCTTAAATGGAGACGATGAAAAACAACTTAATTATAAGATAAAAAATAAATGCCGTATCTTATGGATTGGTATCGATAATAAAAAAGTTGATTGTTATGCTAAAAATATTCAATTAACATACAAAGGAACTAAATTTACTTGTGTATTTAAAGATGGTAAAGAGTATGACTTTGAAACAAAATTACTAGGTCGTAACAATATCTATAATATCTTAGATGGTATTCTTTTAGGTCGTGAACTAGGAATAAGTATTTCTAATCTTCAAAAAGCGGTCAAAAGAATAGCTCCAATCGAACATCGTCTATCTATGACGAAGTACTATGATATCAATATTATTGATGACGCTTACAATTCTAATCCTATGGGGTGTAAAATGGCTCTTGAAGTTTTAAATATGATGCCAGGAAAACACATCATTGTAACTCCTGGAATGATTGAAGTAGGAGCCAAAGAATATGAAGTAAACAAAGAGTTTGGTCGCCAAATTGCTGATAATACAGATGAAGTAATCTTAATTGGTGAAGAAAAAACCAAACCAATTTATGAAGGGTTAATGGAAAAAAAATATCCTCAAGAAAAAATTCATATTCTAAATGATATCATGCAAGCTTTTCCTTTAATGCTAGAATTAAAAGGCAAAGAAACATATGTTTTGTTAGAAAATGACTTACCAGATAGTTTTAATGAAAAAATAAGGAGTGATAAAAAATGATAAAAGTTGGTGTAATATTTGGTGGAGAATCAGTAGAACATGAAGTTAGTATCATAACAGCTGTTCAAGCAATGAATTTTATAGATGAAAAAAAATATGAGATTGTTCCAATATATATTAATAAAGAACGTAACTGGTATACAGGACAAGCACTAAGAGAAATGTCTTCATACAAAGATTTATCTCTAATTCCTTCGCTAGCTAAAGAAGTAGTCCTTACTAAAAAAGGAGATGAATTTGTTCTTCAAAAGAAAAATGGTTTATTTAAAGGAGTTGTCAATACTATCGATGTTGCTTTCCCAATCGTTCACGGAAAAGGAGTAGAAGATGGCTCATTATCTGGTTATCTTGAAACTATTGGCATCCCTTACGTTGGTCCTTCTATGTTAGGAGCATCTATTGGCCAAGATAAAGTTGTTCAAAAACAAGTGATGTCAGCTTCTGGTATTCCGGTAGTTGATTATACATGGTTCTATGATCACGAATACCAAAATGATGAAGAACAAATTCTAAAAGACATAAAAAAAATTGGTTATCCAGTTATAGTAAAACCAGCTCGTTTAGGTAGTAGTGTTGGTATTTCAGTAGCTAAAAATGAAGATCAAGTTAAAGAATCTATCGAAGAAGCTATTAAATATGATGAAAAAATTGTTGTTGAAGCAATGATAAAAAATCTAAAAGAAGTTGACTGTGCCGTAGTAGGTAATTACGAAGATATGGAATGCTCTTTAATTGGTGAAATGCTAACTGATAACGATTTCCTAACTTTCGAAGATAAATACATAGGTGAAGGTGGAAAAGGTGGTAAAAAAGGAAGTACTAAAAATCAAACAGGTGGTAAAATCGCTACTAGTGGTTTCAAAATTCCAGCTGAACTAGATAAAGAAGTTGAAGAACAAATTTATAAATACTCTAAAGAAGCTTTTAGATGTTTAAATTTAAGTGGTGTAACAAGATTTGACTTCTTAGTAGATACTAAAGCAAAAAAAGCTTATGTTAATGAACCTAACACTATACCTGGTTGTTTAGCTTTCTTCTTCTATACTCCAAAAGGAAAAAAATATACTAAATTACTAGATGAAATGATAACTTTGGCAATTAAAGAATATAAAGATTCTAAAAAGAAAGTTACAAGTTTTGAATCTAATGTTCTTAGTACCTACGATGGTTCTAAAGGAGCTAAAGGAAAACTTCAACCATAAAGACTCTTATGAGTCTTTTTTTAGTCAATAATATTCTTTTTTTGTTTACGTAAATTTACATTTTGTTTTTTTACCAAATGGTAAAAAACGTTTACAAAAAAGTAGATTTAAAGTATTATGATTATAGACAGTGGTACATTGTGGAGGAAAGTGGGGGATTTTGAAAAATGTTTATGGGCGAATATCATCATAACATTGATGAAAAAGGACGACTTATAATTCCTGCCAAATTCCGTACGGAACTAGGTGATAAGTTCATTGTAACCCGTGGCTTAGAAAAATGTCTCTACGTCTATTCTGAGTCCGAGTGGAATAATATAGTTGCCAAAATAAAAACTCTACCTTTTACCAAAAAAGACGTCCGAACTTTCGTGAGATCCTTCTTTTCTGGTGCCACTGAATGTGAATTTGATCGTCAAGGTCGAATTAACATTACCTCCCCATTGGTTAGTTACGCCGGTATTACTAAAGAATGTGTAATTATCGGCGCAAATGACCGACTTGAAATTTGGTCAGAACAAGGATGGGACAATTTCTTCATTGAAAATAGCGATAAGATAGAAGATATTGCAGAAAATCTTTTTGACGGGAGTGGTCTAAATGAAACACTATAGCGTAATGCTATCAGAATCAATAACTGGCTTAAATATCAAAGAAGATGGCATCTATATAGATGCTACTTTAGGTTACGCCGGTCATAGTAGTGAAATTTTAAAAAGATTAAAAAAAGGTCATCTTTATGCGTTTGATCAAGATGAAGATGCAATTAAAGAATCAAAGAAAAAATTACAAGAAATTGGTTCGAATTTCACTATTATATATAGTAACTTTGTCAATCTAAAAACTAAACTAAAAGAGCAAAAAATAGATAAAGTCGATGGAATATTATTTGACCTTGGACTTTCTAGCCCTCAAATTGACAATCCTAAGCGAGGATTTACCTTTATGAGTGAAGCCCCATTAGATATGCGCATGGACAAGTCAAATAAATTAAATGCTAAAACTATTGTTAATACATATAGTATTGAAGAATTAACAAATATCTTTTATCTTTATGGTGAAGAAAAATTATCTAAAATAATTGCTAAAAGAATAGTTGAATATCGATTGAATAAAGAAATAAATACAACAACTGAGCTAGTAAAAATCATCGCATCAGCAGTTGGTGCTAAATACTTTAATAAAAATCATCCAGAAAGAAAAATCTTTCAAGCAATTCGTATTGAAGTAAATAGTGAAATGAAAGTTCTAAAAGAAGTTCTACCTGATGCAATAGATTTATTAAATAAAGGTGGACGAATAGCAGTTATAACATTTCATTCCTTAGAAGATCGCATAGTAAAACAGATTTTTAAAAAAGAGAGTGAAATTAATGATTTAGTAAAAGGTCTTCCTAATATACCAGAAGAATATCAGCCTAAGATTAAACTAATAAATAAAAAACCTATCGTCCCAAGTACCGAAGAATTAAAAGAAAATTCGCGTAGTAAAAGTGCTAAACTTCGTATTATTGAAAGGATATGATACTTATGGCAAACAAAATTGCAAGAAAAAAGAAAAAGCAACATCGTAAACTTAGAGGTGAAAGAATAATTTACTTTACACTTGCTTTAATATTGCTTGCAATCCCTGTCTGCAACGTTTATACTAAAGCTATACTATCAGAAAGTAATATTGCTTTAGAAGAGATAAAAAGTGATATTAAAGAACAAGAACGATTAAATGAATCGTTGAAAATGGAAATAAGTGAACTTGCTTCTTTAGATACAATTCAAGATGTTGTTGATGAAAAAGGATTATCATATCAAAGCGATAATATTAAGGTAGTAGTTACAAACGAATAATATAAGGAGTAAATGCTATATGAAAAGAAAAAACAATACAATAAATGTTAGTAAAATAATTTTTGTTGTTCTTGTTTTTTCTTTTTTAGCTATTGTTATAAAATTAAGTCTTGTTTCTTTAAAAAAGACAACCAATGGAGTTGATTTAACTGCTTTTGTTGAAAACCGTAATACTGAAACAGAAGTCTTAAAAGCTAAAAGAGGTTCTATCAAATCTTCTGATGGTGAAATTTTAGCTCAAACAATCAACTCTTATACTTTGATAGCTTATCTATCTGAAAGTCGTACTAAAGACCCAGATAACCCTCAACATGTAGTTGATAAAGAAGCAACTGCTAAAGCTCTTGCTCCAATATTAGGAACTACAGAAGAATATATTTTGAGTCGCTTGAACCAAGAGGCTTATCAGGTTGAATTTGGTACAAGTGGTAAAAATTTAAGTACTATAACTAAAAATCAAATCGAAGATTTAGCTTTACCAGGTATTGACTTTATTGAGAGTAATAAAAGATATTATCCTATGAGTAACTTTGCATCATATATAATTGGTTACGCTAAGAGCAACGACGATGGAAATATTGTTGGCCAAATGGGTATCGAAGCATACTTCGATGATGAATTACAAGGTGTTGACGGCTATACAATCTATCAAAAAGACGCTTATGGTTATACAATGCCAAACACAACTACTGTAACTGAAGAACCTGTTCAAGGTAAAGATATTTATCTAACAATTGATAGCAAAATTCAATTATTTGTTGAAAATGGTATTCAAGAAATTAGTAAAGATAACAATATGGATTGGTTAACTTTCTCTGTTATGGATGCTAAAACCGGTGCCATAGTTGCATCCGCTTCAAATCCTAATTTTAATTTAAACACTTTAGCTGATATTAAGAGCTATCTTAATCCATTAACGACTTATACGTATGAACCAGGAAGTACAATGAAAATATTCTCGTTCTTAGCAGCTATGGAAAATAATGTTTATGACGGCTCGAAAAAATATAAATCCGGAACTATTAAAATAGATGACGCAACGATTAAAGATTTTAATGGTAAAGGGTGGGGGACTATAACTTTTGATGAAGGTTTTGCCTATTCATCAAATGTTGCTGCCACAAACCTAGCTATTGAATTAGGACGTGAAAATTTATACAATTACTATGCGTCACTTGGTTTTGGTCGTCAAACTGGGGTAACACTACCTAATGAGGCACAAGGAGATATTGATTTTACATATCGTACCGAAGTAGCAACAGCTTCATTCGGTCAAGGTATTACAACGACTCCGATCCAAAATCTTCAGGCTTTAAGTATTTTAGCTAATGATGGTGTCGAAATACAACCATACATTGTTGAAAAAGTCGTTGATAGTGAAACAGGGGAGACAACATACCAACATGAAAGAACAGAACTTGGTACCAAAGCCTCTAAAGAGAATACAGATAAAATGTTATCTTTACTACATGATGTAGTCTATAGTGGTAAAACCGATGCTAAATACTATGAATCAGACAACATAACACTTGTCGGTAAAACAGGGACAGCCCAAATAACTGGTAGTAATGGAGGTTATTTGTCAGGTAAATATGACTACGTTCGTAGTTTTGCTGGAGTATTCCCGTATGAAAATCCCCAATATATTATTTATGTTTCAGTAAAAAGATACGATGGTGTCTATCGTGAATTTGCTGAAATGGTCAAAAAAGTAGTCGAAGAAATTGCTAAATATAAAAATCTAACTGAATTAATTGAAGAAGTTGATACTGATAAGATAATAACCTTAGATAATTATATTAGTTCTGATATCCAGTCAGTTGAAGAAAAATTAAAAAAAATAAATCTTTCTGTTGTTAAACTTGGTAACGGAAAATACATTATTAATCAATATCCTAATAAAGGTACAGTTGTATTAGCAGGAAGTAAATTGTTTTTAAAAACAAATGGACCAGAATATACAATGCCTAATATAACAGGATGGAGTGTAAGTGAAGTCAATACACTTTGCAAATTATTAGGGTTAAAACTAAAAAGCAATGGTTATGGTAAAGTAAAAAGCTTTTCCATTGCCGAAGGTACCAAAATTGTTAATGGATCATCTTTAGAAGTCACTTTTGAATAAAAAAAACTTAAAGTTTTTATAACTTTAAGTTTTTTATATTTCATGTATTTTTAAGAAGTTTGTATGGGCTTCTTTAGGGAAACCACCAACAACAGCAACTAAATCACCATTTTGTAAATTCATAAGTTCACCTGCAGCTTTAACTCCTTCAGTAACAATCTCATCAGTATCATTAAATTTAGGAACAATCTTTGTATAAACTCCCCATTTTAAAGCTAAACTACGAGCAACTTTAACATCTGTTGTAGTTGCAATTATAAATGATTCTGGTCTTAAAGAAGCAATATCCAAAGCTGTTCTTCCTGTTAAAGTCGAAGCAACTATTGCTTTGATAGGTAAATCATCAGCAGCTTGAACAGCACATTTAGCAATTGTATTATGAATAGCTGTTCCAGTTAATTGAAACTCATCAAGATTATACTTAGTTACTTTTTCAACATTCTCACAAATATTAGCCATTGTTGTAATAGTTTCTACTGGAAAATTACCAATTGTTGTTTCATCACTTGTCATTATTGCATCGCATCCTGCAATAACAGCATTAGCTACGTCTGTAACTTCAGCATTTGTTGGACGAATATTAGTTTTCATGCTATACATCATTTGTGTTGCCATAATTACACCTTTACCATTAGCATGGCAAGCGTCAATCATCATTTGTTGATATAAAGGTAAATTTTCAACTCCTGTTTCAATACCTAAATCTCCACGAGCAATCATAATATAGTCTGAAGCTTCAACAATTTCATCAAGGTTATCAATTGCATATTGTGTTTCAACTTTTGAAACAATAGGCATATTTGGTTTACCGTATTTAGCACACAAAGCTTTAACATCACGAATGTTTTCAGCACTATTAACAAATGAAATAGCTAAATAATCACCATCATTTTCACAAGCGTATTTAATATCTTCTTCATCCTTTGCAGAAATATAAGGAACATCTAATTTTACTCCAGGTAAGCAAACACCACGACGTGATTTAATAACTCCAGAATTCATTATTTCACAAGTAACCCCGTCATTTTCAACAGAAGTAACGACCAATTTGTAGAATCCATCATCTAATAGAATAGGTGAACCAACCTTTAAATCTTTTAAAACTCCTGGATAATTCAAAGTAATTTGTTTACTTGTTCCATCATGACCATCTTCGCCATCAGATTCAACTATTCTAATTTTTTCGCCCTTAACAAGTTCAATTTTATCATCAACAAATGAACAAGTTCTCAAATCAGGTCCCTTTGTATCATAAAGAATGGCTATATTAGCTCCCAATTCTTCATTTGCTCTCTTAACTAAAGATTCATCTAATTTTCTTTCTTCTAATGTAGCATGTGAAAAATTAATTCTTGCTACGTTCATACCAGCTTCTACAATACCTTTAAAATTTTCCCAATCTTGTGTAGAAGGACCGATACTACAAATAATTTTTGTCTTTTTCATAAAAAAACCTCCTTTTTCGACCAACTAATTTTAGCATTCTTTTGTTCTTTTGTAAATAACTAAATTCCTTATTTTCCTATATCTAAAATGTAAAAAATAAAAGATATTATTATTTATCTTTTATTATTCTTTTACAATATCTTCAGGATCTAATTCTACATCACGACGCGTTAAGATTTCATATCCATTATCAGTAACTAAAACGGTATGTTCAAAATGTGCACTATTTTCATCATCATCAGTACAAATTGTCCAATCATCATCTAGCATATATATATCAGCCGTTCCTAAATTCAACATTGGTTCTACTGCAATAACGTTTCCTGTATGTAAAACAGGTCCTTTATGTTCATGCCCGTAGTTAGGTACATCTGGTTCTAAATGAACCTTATCCCCAACACCATGACCGACTAATTCTTTAACAACTCCAAGATTATATTTATGAGCAACTTTTTCAACGGCATGACCAATATCACCAGTCGTACATCCATCATGAATAGCAGCTAAACCGGCCATCAAACTTTCTTCAGTTCGTTCAAGTAACTTTATATCTCTTGGTTTACCTTCACCAACAATATAGCTCCATGCTGAATCTCCGTGATAACCTTGGTAACAAGCTCCAATATCCAATTTAACTATATCACCATTTCTTAGTTTACGATGACTTGGAATTCCGTGAACAACTTCATTATTAACACTTATACAAATACTACCAGGAAATCCATATAATCCTTCGAAAGAACAAGTGCATCCTTTACTTTCGATAAATTTTTTAGCTAAACGATCCAATTCTTTTGTACTTATTCCTGGCTTAATAAATTGTTGAATATACTTATGACATAAACCAACAACTTTTCCCGCCTCTCTTAGTTTATTAATTTCATCTTCGTTTCTAACGACTATCATTTATTTCATCCCCAATTCATAAAGTATTATAACACATATTAAAAAAAATAAATATTAACAATATCTAGTTACATCCCCAAACACCTATGATATAATATTAAAAGATTTTATAGAAAGAAGAATGAAGATGCTCGAACTAAAAAAAATAACTAAAGTATATGAAGTAGCTGATAGTAAGCAAAAAGCTCTAAATAAAATTGATATAAAATTTCGTCAAAATGAATTTGTTTCAATTCTTGGTCCAAGTGGTAGTGGAAAAACAACTTTATTAAATATAATAGGTGGATTAGATAGTTATACTTCTGGAGATTTAATAATTAATGGAATCTCTACAAAAGAGTATTCCGATCGTGATTGGGATACTTATCGTAATCATCGTATTGGTTTTGTTTTTCAAAGTTATAATCTTATTCCTCACCAAACCGCTCTTCAAAATGTTGAACTAGCTTTAACTTTATCTGGTATTGGCAAAGAAGAACGTCGTAAAAAAAGTATTGCTGTATTAAAAAAAGTTGGCTTAGAAAAGCAAATGTATAAAAGACCGAACCAAATGTCTGGTGGTCAGATGCAACGTATTGCCATAGCTCGTGCTTTAGTAAATGACCCCGATATTCTTCTTGCCGACGAACCAACCGGAGCTCTTGACTCTGAAACAAGCTTACAAATCATGGATTTATTAAGTGAAATAGCTAAAGATCGTTTAGTTATTATGGTAACTCACAATCCCGAACTAGCTGTTAATTATTCAACTCGTATCGTAAAACTTCTTGATGGTGAAATAATCGACGACTCTAATCCATTTAATGGCGAAGAAGAAATTACTGAACCTAAAAATAAAAAGAAGAAGACTTCTAAGACATCAATGAATTTCAAAACTGCCTTTTCTTTATCATTAAATAATCTTATGACTAAAAAAGGCCGTACATTTTTAACTGCCTTTGCTGGATCAATCGGTATTATAGGTATTGCCTTAATCCTTTCTCTATCAAATGGTATTCAAGAGTACATCAATAAAACAGAAGAAGAAACTCTTAGTTCGTACCCTCTAACAATATCAAAAGAATCTGTTGATATGTCAGCTATGCTTGAAAGTTTAGCTGGTAATCAAGAGGTCGAGGAATATAATGACGATAAGATTCATTCAGTTAATATAATGGGTGATATCTTTACATCTATGACATCTGAGATTACTAAAAATAATACTAAAGATTTTAAAGAATATCTTGAAAGTGATAAAACTGATATTAAGGATTATGTCTCAGATATTCAATATACTTACAATATTACAATGAATTTATATAAAAATGATTTAGATAAAATAACTAAAGTAAATCCAACAACAGTCTTTGATAGTATAGGCATGAATACCTCTGGAATCTCATCTGCTTATAATAGCTATCTATCAAACTATAACGTTTTCTATGAAATGCTTAATAATCAAGAATTATTAGAACAACAATACGATCTTGTAGATGGTCGTTGGCCAACTAAGTACAATGAAGTAGTATTAACTGTTGATAAAAACAATCGAATATCTGATTATACGTTATACAGTCTTGGAATATTAGATCAAGAAGAATTAAAAGAACAATTTAATAATATGACTACTGGTAAGGAAGTTAATTTCGAAAAAACTTCTTATACAACCGATGAATTATTAAATTTATCATTTAAATTAGTTTTAAATACCGATTATTATAAAAAAGATCATGGTATATGGGTTAATATGTCCAATAATGAAAAATACATGCAAAATTTAATCGAAGAAGCTGAAGAAATAAAAATTGTCGGAATTATCAAACCAAATGAAGAAGCTGTAGTAGGAGGAAGTTCATATGGTATGGTTGGTTATACAAGTGAACTAACCGAGCATTTAATTAACAAAATAAATGAATCTGAAATAACTAAAGAACAACTAGCTAACCCTGAAATAAATGTCTTTACTGGAACTGAATTTTCAACTCAAACTAAGTTTGACATAAATAATTTAAGCAAAGAACAACTAGCTTATATTAAAAGTTTATCTCAAGAAGAATTAGCCGCTTATATGCAGTCATATTCTGAGAATGCAACCTCAACATATGAAGAAAACTTATCATTATTAGGTATAGTCGATCTTGAAGAACCTGATGGAATAAAAATTTATCCTAAAGACTTTGATTCCAAAGAAAATATAATTTCTATAATCGACAAATATAACGAAGACAAAGCTGAAGAAGAGCAAATTACTTACTCTGATATCGTAGGTCTTATGATGAGTTCAGTATCGACAATCGTTAATACTATCAGTAGTGTTTTAATAGCCTTTGTAGCTATTAGTTTAATCGTTTCATCAATTATGATTGCAATTATTACTTATATTTCTGTTATCGAAAGAACAAAAGAAATAGGAATTCTAAGAGCTATTGGTGCATCTAAAAAAGATATCTCCCGTGTCTTCAACGCTGAGACTCTTATTGAAGGATTATCTGCTGGAATCTTAGGAATTGTTGTCACTATTATTCTAAATATTCCAATAAATATAATAATTAAAAATGTTGTTAATATCAGCAATATAAGTCAACTACCTGTTATAGGAGCTATTATTCTTATTATAATAAGTGTTCTTTTAACTGTAATAGCTGGTTTCATTCCAGCCAAAATAGCTTCTAAAAAAGATCCAGTCGAAGCTCTTCGTACAGAATAGTGTTAATCACTATTCTTTTTTTATTTACATAGTATAATTATAAAATATCACATCAAACTAAAAATATAGATTGCTATTAAAAAATAAAAATTATATAATAAATATAAGATAGAAAAGAGTAGATTGTTATGAGCCGTAAATTTATTTATTTAGTTGTTATAATTACGACAATAGGTCTTGTTTTATATAGTGATTATCACCAAAAAGAAATTATTAATAATTCTTTATCTAATAAAGATGAAAATAGTGAAATAGTTATAACTGATAGTTATAATAGTCTTGAAATACCATCTTCTTTAACAATTAAAAACTTTCAAAATGATGACGAAGAAATAATATATACATATCAATTATCACTAAGTGATATATCTGGCGCTTACTTATATGAATACAATGATAAAGAAAATTATCTTGTTTTCTCAGCTAATGGTCAAGCTCAAATAACTTTAAAAAGTAATGAATCTATAACTATTTATGATTTACCGAATAATACTAATTATAAAATCACCCAAGTTAATGATTTATCCAATAAATATACAACAACTGCTAATAATGAAAATAAAACATCTTTAGAAGGAACAATTTCATACGATACAACAATTACTTTTGAAAATAAAACAATAGTTGATAAAACAGAATCTACCAAGAATCCATATACTTCTTCTAAACCAATAATTATCTTTATTATTATGTGTGTGTTATCAATTAGTATTTATAAAATAATTAAAAATATAAATATAAAACGTTATGAATAATAACTTATTGCCAAAAATTTACTTTGTAATTTAATAAATCTCTTGTATAATAAAACATCAAGAGGTTTTTATTATGAAAAAACAAATTCATATTTTAGAAGGTTTGATGATTATAACAATAATTGTTATAGCCTTTCTACTACTTATAAAATTTATCTATACTATTAATCACGAACAACTAGATACAAGTTACATGTGGAATATTGATTTTAATAATCTTCAAATAATTGAAGGAAGTCAAAAAGGCGAATTAACTCTAGATAATAATAAAATAAACCTTGATGTAACATTAAAAAAAGAAGAAGAGTTTTTCTCTTTTACTATAGATACATCTAATAACGGATCTTTAGATGCTCAAATAAAAGATATCAATTTAAAAATAGACAATCCAACTAATATATTAACTTATTCTATCTCATATCTTAATCAAGAACCAATTAATACTGGTGATATTTTAAAATCTCAAGAGACTAAAACTATTTTAGTTCGCATCTCGTATCCTAAACAAAAAGATAAAATATATGATTCTCTTAATCTTAAATTATCATTAGATATCTCCTATACAGCAATATATTAATTGTAATTAATTAGCAATTATTATATAATCAATAGTAGGAGGATAGGGGATAAATGAAAGAAAAGATAACCAAAAGTATACGAAGAACTCTATTAATTATAAATCTGTTAATTATATTTTATTCACTAATTATTTTTATCTTTAATCAGCATTTTAAAACGCTTATTCCAGCTTTAAATGTTGCTTTTTTCATGCTTCTAACTTTTTTCAGTATTCTCTTCCTTGGATATAAAAAAAATAAACGCACTCGTGACAAAATTCATGTCCAAAATGTTTATATAGTCGTCTCAACCTTATATTTAATTACTATTTATTTAACTTCAAATGCAACTGGAACTATCAAAAACACCCTTAGTATTTTAAATATTATCTATTTAATTCTTTATATGATAATAAGTGAAATTGAACGTTACATTCTTTTAAACAAAGCAAATAAGAAAAATAATCAAGCTTATATAATAACATTTTCATATATTATTTTAGATATCTTAGTCTTATCATCATTAAATGATTCTAATATCTTATATCTTAACAATTACTTCACCATTATTGTAATTGCTATTATCCGTAATTGTTTATTAAGCTACACATCATATAAGTTCGGTTTTTATCCATGCTTTATTTACTCTTTAATAACTTTCTTATTTCCACTTGTATTACCAATTTATCCTCATCTTGGAAATTATCTTACTATTATTTTCTTTGTTATTTATTCATTAATAATTTACTATAATATTAGTAAACCTCTCCGTCAAGAAGACGAAGAAAATCTTAATAAATATAAAAGAAGTTCTCTTTTTTACATTGAACGTTTTTTATTAGTTTTTGTAATTATAATAATATTATTAGTATCTGGTAATTTCCGTTACTCAATTTCTGCTATTGCCTCAGATTCAATGTATCCTGAATTAAAAAGAGGAGATGCTGTAATAATCGAAAAAATAGATAAAACAAACATTTCCTCTTTAAAAAAAGGAATGATAGTTGCTTTTAAAGAAGAAGACGAAATAGTAACACATCGTATTTTGACTATCGAATTAATTGAGGGAAAAGAATACATTATTACAAAAGGAGATAATAATGACACAAAAGACGTTACAAAAAAAACAAAAGATGATATAATAGGTATAGTAAGATTTAAAATACCACTAATAGGATATCCTTCTGTCGAGATATCTGATATAAAGAATAAAGAAGAATAATAAGGAGTATGTCGTATGCAAACAAATAATAAAAAGACAATCACAATATGTTCAATTATCGCTTTAATTATCTTAGCTGTTGTAATTATTATTACATTAATTGCTGATTTAAAAGGTTTCACTCTTATTCTAGGCGCCTTATTTATTATTTTAACTATTTGTTTAAGTATCTATATTAAAGAAGAACCTGATGAGTATACAACTTTTATCAAAAACAAAAAAAGAATTCTTCGTTTATATGATTCAATTATAGTTGAGGTAGAAGAAATACCTAATATAGCTGGTAAGAACATCATAAAAGTAAAATCAATTGAAGATCTAGTAGATGCCCAATTAGAACTAAGAGAACCAATTTATTATAAAAATGATAATGACTCATGCTTTTTTATGCTACTTCATTATAACGAAGCTTGTATCTATATTTTAAAAATGAATGATAGTGTTATCTCGCCAACTGAACAATCAATTAGATATATGAAAGAAGACAATGAAAATAAAGAACAAGAACAAAGTATTCTTGATAACATTGAAAATACTATTGTTTATAAATTAGACGAACTAAGAAGTTTTAAAATATCTCCTATTCGTAATCAAGAAAAAATTGATGTTATTGACGATACTGCTATTAAAGAAGAAATAGAGCATAATGCCGATGACAAACTTACTACTAAAGCTCTTGAAGAAGAAATATCAAAAACCATGTATATACGAGACTTAAAAGAGAAAATTAAACAATTCGAACAAGAAGAACAAGAAAAATCTAATTTTACTTTCGAAGATGAAAATGAACCAATATCAGAAGTTAATGTTGTAGTTGCTGAAGATACATCTTTATCTTTAAAAGAAAAAAAAGAATCTCCAGAAGAATCAAAACCAACAACTACTAAAAGTACTAAAAAAGTTAAGAAAACATCTAAAAAAGCTCCTAAAAAAGCAGTTCCTAAAAGACAAACTCATGCTAGTAGAAGAGCAGCCAAATATACATCTAAAAAATAATAGATGTTTTTCTTATTTAAGAAGTAGGTGTAAGAATGTTTAATAAAAATAACCAAATCGTTCATATTTTAAATAAAATATGTGATACTTTCAAATTAGGACAATTAATAGATTACAAAATTTCTAGTTTTCATAATCATCCAATATATGAAGTGATAACTAATTCAAATAAATACTATATAATAGAATATACTAAAAAAGATATTCCCAATCAAAATAAGATAAATTATATAAAGCAACAAATAAGTATTATGAAAAAACTAAGTACTAATGGAGTACCAATAATTCTTCCTCTTAATTTCAATGATAAAAATATTATTAAATATCGTCAAAAATATTATTTAGTCTATGATTATCAAGAATATACAATTAAAGATTTTGCATCTCTAAACACTAAAACAATCAAAAAATTAGCTCATACTTTAGCCATTATTCATAAACTAAGTATCAAATGCTCTTTATCTAATAACTACGAAGAATTAACTATTAATTTGCCTAAGTTATTAAAGAAATGTCAAAAAATAGATTCAACACTATATAATAATTTCTATAATAATTATTTTCTTCTTGAAGACTTAATAAAAAAAGTAAATGAAAATCTTAAATACTTAAATAATACTCTTTATATAAATTATAATAACTACTATTTAGATAATATTCTTTGGCAAAAAGATTATATGTATCTTGCTAACTTTGAATCAATTACTTTATCTAATCCTTTAGTATCACTTGCTGATTGTGCTTTTTACTATTCCCAAAACAATAATCAAATAAATGAAGAATTTTATACTACCTTTATTAAAAGCTATTTAAAAAAATATGGTCCTTTAAAAAATGATTACAAAACAGCTCTTTATGTAGCTCCAATAAATGCTTTAAAAAAGTTGAATAATCTTCTTTTAAATACTACTAAAAAAGATAAAGAAAATATCTTATTAATAAACAATATCATAAATATATTATCCTTATACTATAATAATATAGAGAGATTTAATCAATTAAGTATATTAGCTGTCAAGAAACATTAAAAAAGAGTAAAATCAAAACCATGAACATTGATTTTACTCTTTTCTATAGATATACTTATTATGCAGGTATAAAGAAAGGAGTGCAAAAGTGAGTAGTAAAAAAAAGATTCTAACTATTATAATTATATCTCTTATTGTAATAGCAGTAGCTGCTATTACAATCAAACTAGTTGGCGATTTAAACAAAGAAACAACATTAAAAAACGAAGTCAAAGAAATAAGTAAATTTATGAATATTAATCAAAATGAGAATGATGAAATAAATGAAATTTTAACACGTCGTGAAATAACTAAAGGAAAATATAAAAATATTGAAAATGATATTAAACAATACTATCAAGTAATATATAGCGATCTTCAAAATTTTTCTTTCCTAATTGATAATGATAACTTTAATATTTATTTAAGTAGTGAAAATTTAAACGAAGATAAACCATCATTTATAAAATCCAAAGACAATCTTCAAAACACTAAAGCTCAAATTGATGAGTATTATAATAAATTAATCAAAGAATTAAATGACGAATCTATTAAATTAAGTTTTATTACTGAAGCTCGTCTTGATAGTTATTATCGTAATTTCTATCTTGAACTAACATCTCTTGCGATATCAGATAATCTAAAAAAAGAACTAGATACCGCATATGAAGAAGTTCTTTCTAAGATAGAAATATATAATGAAGCTCTAGATTTCTTAGTTGCTAATAAAGGACATTGGGCTATTAAAAATAATGTAATTATCTTTGATGATACTATTTTATATGAAGGATATCTTGAAATAACCAATAAATTAGAAGTTAGTGAAAACTAACTTCTTTTGTCATTTATAAGTCATTTTAGTATAGTATGATGTACTCATGAAAGGAGTCCAAATATGGAAATTTTACGTGTTGATAATTTAACAAAAATATATGGAAAGGGTGCTACTAAAGTAACTGCTTTAGATAACGTGTCATTATCTGTTGAAAAAGGCGAATTTGTTGCTATAGTTGGTGCATCTGGTAGTGGAAAATCAACCCTTTTACACTTAATAGGAGGAGTTGATCGTCCAACGAGAGGAAAAGTATTCATTGAAGGCAAAGATATTTATGCCATGGATGATGAAACTCTTGCCATCTTCCGTCGTCGTCAAGTAGGTCTTATTTATCAGTTTTATAATCTTATTCCTATTCTAAATGTTGAAGAAAATATTACTTTACCATTAGAACTAGATGGTCGCCAAGCTGATGAACAAGAATTAAACGAGCTCTTAAAAACTCTTGGCTTAAAGGAAAGAAGAAAACATCTTCCTAACGAATTATCTGGTGGGCAACAGCAAAGAACATCTATTGGTCGTGCTATGATAACTCATCCAGCTATTATCTTGGCCGATGAACCAACTGGTAATTTAGATTCTAAATCAAGCGACGAAATTGTTGAATTACTTAAACTATCAAATAAAAAATATAAACAAACAGTCATCATGATTACCCATAATCTTGAAATTGCCGCTGCCGCTGATCGTATCATAAAAATTGAAGATGGTCATATAGTTGAGGAGGATTAATAATGAACTTACTTAACAAATTAACCATTAAAAGCTTAAAACTAAACAAAAAAAGAACAATTGTAACTATTATCGGTATTATACTATCAGTCGCTTTAATTACTGCTGTAACAGCTTTATTCTTTAGCGCTAATGCCTCATTAATTAATTTTGAAATTCGCCAAAAAGGCAATTACCATTATTCATTTAAAGAGGTTCCAATATCCGATATTAAAAACTTTACTAATAATCGTCACATTAATACTATTTATAAAATAGCTAATATTGGTTATGCTAAACTAAGTAATAGTAAAAACGAAAACAAACCATATGCCTATATAAGAGCATTTGAAAAAGAAGCCTTATCTAATCTAGCTATTAATTTAGTATCCGGACGACTACCAGAAAATGATCAAGAAATTTTAATACCAACTCATTTAAAGACAAACGGTCGTATCACCTATGAAGTAGGGGATACCATTACTTTAGATGTTGGTAAAAGAGTAGATAGTGAAGGATATGAACTAACTCAAGACAATCCTTATTTCATTGAAGAAGATAATTCATCTGACTCATCAGATGAACAAATAATTGATTCAACTACTAAGACATATAAAATAGTTGGAATTATTGAAAGACCAAGTAACAGTATCGAAAGTTATAGTGCTCCAGGATTTACATTTATTACTATTTTAAAAGATTATAAAGATTATCCAAAAGTAGATTTATATGTTAGATATGATAAAGAAGGATTAAAAGACCATGATATTATTACAGCCAATATTCTAGGTATTGATGAAAAACTATACACCAAATTTCAAAATGGTGAAATATATTCATCAGATAACTACGAAGAAGAACTAGAAAATATTCAAAATGAACTAGATAAAGCTAAATATCAGTATGATTCTAATAATTATCTAATAATGTTAGAATCAGGTATTCTAAAAGAATCATCTATGCAATCACTAGCTCTTGTTGTTTTAGTTGTTATTATTATCATAATTGTTACTTCTGTTTTCTGTATAAAAAATAGTTTTGATATTTCTATAACTGAGAAAATCAAACAATATGGTATGCTTGCTAGTATTGGAGCAACAAAAAAACAAATAAAAAAGAACGTTTACTATGAAGCTCTTATTCTCGCTTTAATAGGAATTCCACTTGGTATCATTTGTGGTCTTCTTGCATCCTATATTCTAATTATTATAAGTAATTACTTTTTAAAAGATATGATGAATCTTGGTTTGATTTTTAAATTTTCAATTTATCCCCTTATTATAGCCATTGTTTTAGGATTTGTAACAATTTTTCTTTCCGCTATGCGTAGTGCCAGAAGAGCATCTAAAATTAGCCCTATAACAGCAATTCGTAATAGTGAAAATATCAAAATAAAAGCCAAAAAATTAAAATCTCCTCGATACATAAAGAAAATATTTGGTATCGGTGGCGATGTTTCATATAAAAACTTAAAACGAAATCGTCAAAAATATCGTACTACAGTTATCTCTATTATAGTATGTGTTTCAGTATTTATAGCTTTATATTATTTCATTAATTTAGCTTTTGTATATACACAAAAAGAACTTAGTAGTAGTGAATATAACATTTCCCTTGATTACGATCTTGAAGATAATAAAGGTATAACAAGTAAAATAGATGAAATACTAACAGATGATAGTATCAAAAACTATGCAATATCAAGAAATTCATATATCACAATCGAATCTTATAAAGCCAAATACAGTAAAGAATATCTAAAATACTATCCAGATATTAACGATAAAGAAAAAACAAAATATACCTACGAAAACGAAGAAGGAAAAATAATAACAAATTATGAAGAAACATCTATTAGTATCGTTGCTATTGGAAAAAAGGCTTATAATGAGTACTTAAAATCTCTAAATCTATCATATGATGAAGCTAAAGATAAAGGAATTCTTATTAACTATGAAAAAGTAAGTGTTCTTGAAAACAATAAATCAGTTGAAAAGACATTATCTGTATATAATTATAACAAAGGAGACACTTTAAACTGGAATTTTGAAGGTGGAGATAAAACTCTAAATATTGAGCTAGTTAAAGTAACTAATAAATATCCATTTAGTTTAGAAAATATGAATTATAGTACTTTATTAATTATAAGTGATGAACTATATGATAAATTAGATTCAGATATAAAAGATTCTGTAAGTATTTACATCGACTCAGATAATGCTTCTAAACTTCAAGATGAAATAGATCTTATTTTAAAAGATTTTGACTATTCTTTAAATAACATCGAAGAAAATGTACGTATGATGGAATCATTTTATACCTTAATTGCCATCTTCTTATATGGATTTATTACCGTTATTGCTCTTATAGGAATAACAAATATCTTTAATACTATAACAACTAATATGGAACTTCGTAGTCGTGAATTCGCCACTTTAAAAAGTATAGGTATGACAACAAAAGAATTTAATCGCATGATTCGTTTAGAAAGTTTCTTTTATGGAACAAAGTCCTTAATCATTGGTATTCCAATAGGTTGTCTCCTTGCTTATATTATCTATAGACTTCTATCTGCTGATGATTCATCAATGTACTTTGAACTTCCATATCCAGCGATATTAATTACTATCATAGCTGTCTTCTTACTCATAGCTTGTATTATGAAATATTCAATTAATAAGATTAATAAGCAAAATACAATCGAAACTATTCGCAATGAAAACATCTAACTATTAGATGTTTTTCTTATAGTATAATAATAAAGATTATGTTATATTATAAATAAGATAGGTGATACTATGAAAAATAAAATTATTAATATAATTAATAAACTCTTAAAAAGAAGAATAACTATTAAATATAATCTAAGTAATAACTTTACTCGTTGTTATAATGAAGCTTATGGAATAGCAAGCCATCGCAACAAATATTTGAAAAATCCTCAATCTAAAATTCATTCCTATACCTATTATGGCTTTATTTACTTATGGCTTGCTATTGTCTATAATCTTCTAACATGTTTACTATATAAACTCATTGGTTACAATACTTTTATTTGCTTTTTATGTTGTTTAATGCATATCATTAACTTTATCGTAGTTCTATACTTTATTTACTATCTATTACGTTTAATGATTTCTAAACAACGTAAGATAAAAGGTTCTTTTATTTTAGATAAAAAAGGTTTAATAGATAGTACCTTTAAAGGTATTAAGATTCTCTTCGAATGGTCAAAGATAAAAGTAGTTATCATTGGTAAACATAGTATCACAATATTAACAGATACTCCTATATACTTTTTTGTTAATCGTGATTTAGAATCAACTTTAATACCAGCTTTAAAAACATATAATAAAGATATTCTTATTATCAAAAATCAAAAAGTCATTTAAAAGTCATCTTTTAATAGTATAATAGAACTATATAGTTCTATTTTTATATGGGGTGATTTTATGAAAATACTATTAGTAGAAGATGATCAAGATATTGCCAATAACTTAAAATATCTTCTTGAACAAGAAAACTACCAAGTAGAAATATCATCTAACTATCAAGACGCGAAAAATAAAATCTATCATAATGAATATGATTTATATATTTTAGATATTTCTCTACCTGATGGTAATGGCAATCAATTATATCAGAAATTAATAAAAGATTTAGAAAAACCAACTATTTTTTTAACTGCTAAAGACGAAGAAGAAACAATTGTTTCTTGTCTTGAATCAGGAGCTGAAGATTATATAACTAAACCATTTTCTTCAAAAGAATTACTAGTTCGTATCAAAAAGATTATCGCTCGTTACAAGAAAAATAATCTTATTAAAGTTAAAGATATAACTTTTGATCTTGATAAAATGGTTGTCTTCAAAAATGGTGATGTCATTAATTTAACTAGTTTAGAATTAAAAATATTTTATCTTTTAATCTCCCAAATAAATAAAGTAGTTACAAGAGAATCGATTATTGAAAATATCTGGGACTGGACTGGTAATGACGTTAATGATAATACAGTAACAGTTTATCTAAAAAGAATTAGAGAGAAACTTGATAGTGATATTATAACTACTGTCAAAGGTATCGGCTATAGGATAGATTATCATGAAGAATAATACCAAGTTTGCTGTTTTTTCATCTATAATTATCAGTCTCCTTTTTCTTTCTCTTTTTATAATATCTAATTATCATTTCAGACAACAATATCAAACAACTAATAATCTTTTACTATCATCTCTTATTAATAAAATAAAAACTACATATCCAGAATTATCTGAAATAGAAATAATCGAAGTTCTAAATAATCCCGATTTAACTGAAGAAGATCTATTTAAAAAATATGGCATTAATATTCAAAATGAATCTCTTAGTATTAAACAACAAAATCTTAATAACCAATATTTTCTTTTTACCATTATTTCTATTCTTATGTATTCTTTAACAATTATTCTAATCATTATTATCTATAATAAAAAAGAAAAAGCTAAAATAAATAAAATAACTAATTATTTAAAAGAACTAAATAACCATCAATATTCATTAGCTATCGAAGACAATCAAGAAGAAGATTTATCTCTCCTAAAAAATGAAATCTATAAAACAGCCATCACTTTAAATGAACAGACTCTTTTATTAAAAAAAGATAAAGAATCATTAAAAGATTCTTTATCAGATATCTCTCATCAATTAAAAACCCCTTTAACATCTATTAATTTAATGATAGATACTTTAAGACATCAAGACAATCTTTCGTCCACGGAAAGAAGAGAATTACTAAATAATATTCATCGCAAAATAACTAATACTAACTTTTTAGTTCACTCATTATTAAAATTATCTAAATTTGATGCTAATACTATTGAATTTAATCGTCAAAATAATTCACTAAGTAAAATTCTAAAAGACGTATTAGATAATCTTTCTACTTTAAGTGATTTAAAAGATATAAAAATTAATATTAAAGGTTCTAAAGATATATCCTTATACTGTGATTATAAATGGGAAGTAGAAGCCCTAACTAATATAATTAAAAATTGTATTGAACACTCAAATAACTCTTCTAAAATAGATATTACCTATCAAAAAAATGATATCTTTACTAAAATAATTATTCAAGATAATGGATGTGGTATATCTAAAAAAGATTTACCTCACATCTTTGAACGTTTCTATAAAGCTCAAAATTCTTCTAAAGATAGTATAGGTATAGGTCTATCTTTAGCTAAAACAATAATCGAAAAAGATAATGGTTATATAACAGTCGATTCAGTTATTAATAAAGGTACAACATTTACTATTAAATATCTAAAATAATTTATGGTATAATGAAATAGAGGTGTATTATGAATTTAGAAATATTAAAAGATCTTAGCTATGGTATGTATATAGTAACTGCTAAATTAGATAAAAATGTTGGTTGTGTTATCAATACTTTATGTCAAATAACAAGTGAAAATCCCCTTATATCAATAAGCTTAAATAAGAATAATTATACTAATGAAATAATTAAGAAAACCGGTAAATTTGCTGTATCTATCTTATCAGAAAAAACTAATCCTAAAGTAATAGGTACTTTTGGTTATAAATCTTCAAAAGATATTAATAAATTTGCTGAAGTAGAATATGAAAAAATAGACAATCTTCACGTTATAAAAGAAGAATCTTGCGGATATTTAATTTGCGAAGTGACAAATATCGTTAATTGTGAAACCCATGATATTTTTATTGCTCGTATAATAGAAGCTAATAAGTTTAATGATAATATTCCAATGACTTATAAATATTATCATGAAGTAATAAAAGGCAAATCACCTGAAAATGCCCCAACTTATATAAAAGAAGAAACAAAACCATCCAAGAATATCTATGTATGTGAAATATGTGGTTATGAATATGAAACAGAAGGGGAACTACCTAACGATTTCGTCTGTCCCCTATGTGGTGCTTCAAAAGATAAATTTTATAAAAAATAAAAATATGTTATAATACCTCTTTAGAAAAAGGGGTTTTATTATGAATTATGATAATATTTCACTACTTATACCAACGCCATCTAATATTTTAAAAATAGAACAAATTAGATATAATGCTTATTCCAAAAAAGTAGCAGATGAAGAATTAAAAAATACTTATTATGCCCAAAAATTATTATCTCAAGAAATTATATGTTTTATTTATACTTATCATGATGAAGTTGTTGCTGGATGCTATGTTTCAAGTGATTTTAACTCTCTATATGTCGAACAGCTATTTGTCTTAAAAAAATACCAAGAAGTAGGTCTTCATTTAGGTCAAAAATTATTATCATCTATTATAGAAAATAAAAATTTTATTGAACACTACTTTAATAAAGAATTCACTTATACTAAAATCTCTCCTTGTGATCCTAAATCAAATAATATTTATAAAAAAATGGGTTATCGTCTTATTCATAAAAGTCTAAATATTTTTGGTAAAAAAATCTAAATATTATAATGAGCCGAATCGGCTCCTAAATGCAACCACTAGTTGCTTTTTTTAATTCCATAGTTATGCTATACTTACACCATAAGGAGGAGATATAATAAAAGAAACAAAATAAAAAAATAGATGAAAGAAAGGAAAAGTAAAATGTTGAAAAAAAATTTGTTTTATTTGATAATTTTATGTTTGGTTACGCTACTATTACCTTTTGCAGTAAAAGCTTGGGCAGAGTACACAATAAAATTATCTGATTGGGATTTGGTAGATTCCGGAAAACACCTAGATTGGGACGGCACATCAGCATATATTAGTCAATTTAATTATGCAGTAAATCAATGGGAAAGTCACAAACCTGGAATAATTAGAGAAGATACATTAACCACAATTGAAGATGTTAAAATAAGTGACAAAAATGAGGGCGACGTTGGCTATGCTGGTACAACTTATAAAAGTGGGAAAATTATTTTTAACACCTACTATATGAATAATTTTAATACTAGTAAAAAAAGAAATGTCGCAATTCATGAACTAGGGCATGCATTAGGATTAGATCATAGAGATGGCGAATCATCTTCTGTTATGCAAAGTTATGTTACTTCAATAACAACTCTATGTGAGGGAGATCGAAAAAATTATGATGAAGCTTATAAAAAATATTAGGAGGCTAAAATGAAAAAAATAAAAATTATATTAGTGATTATTCTTGTGTTAGAAGTAGGAGTTATAATGCTTAATAAAATAAATCAAAGCTTTGAACATCTACCAGTCGAAAAAATTAAAGGAAGTATGGTTTATGATATGTCAACTAAAGAGAAATCTATTGGTGCAGTAGATAATGTTTTCGTAGCCAAAATAAATAATATAGTTAAGACAGTATACGATGAAAATGATATTCCATCTACAATATATGAAATCGAAGTTATCGAAAACATCAAAGGTAATTTACCATCTAATAAAACAATTAAACTAACTCAAAAAGGTGGTTTAAACAAAGATCAAAAAAGTTATACCTTTTATGAAAACGCATATCTCCTAGAAGAAGGACAAGAATATATTATTTTAGCATTTGTACCATTCAATAATGGTGACTTAGTAATTCATAATGAACATACTTATATAAAATTAGATAATAATTCTATTTCAAAAAAGAATTCAATTAATATCATTAAACAGTATAAAGAAGCATATAAAAATCAAATTATTCCTTCATCTAAAGTGGATAACTTTAAATCAAAATATGAAGTATAAAAAGCTATAGGTTAATAACGTGTAAAAAAAGAGAGGTAAAAAATGAAAAAATTAATAATATCATGCATAATTATGTTTATTTTAACAATTCCTATTTTTACAATTATCTACTTTAATAATAAAGAAGATAATTTAAAAACTTATAAAGGTTTACCAGTTACATATGAAAGCGCATCATATCGCTACGATACAACAAATCCTAAAATAGCAGTTGGTGTAAGTGATTATGTTTATATAGCTAAAGTAAATAAGATTTTAAAAACTGACTATCGTAATCCTGTTGAAGTATCAGAAGGCCTAATTGGTAAAAAAACAGTAACAGATCCTTATACTATATACGAAATCGAAGTTATAAAAAACATAAAAGGTAATTTACCATTAAACAAAAAATTAAATTTAGTTCAATATGGTGGCATAAATGAAGATGAGAAAAGTTATACCTTTTTAGAAGATGGATATCTCCTTGAAAATAATACTTATTATCTTTTAATGTCTACTATCATACCAACTACTGGTGAACTTGAAACAACTGATATAAATCGTATCATAAAAATATCTGATTATAATAATAAAGAACAAGTAACCTCTCTAATTAACCAATATAATAATATTTATCAAAATGAAACAATTCCTGAAGGACATACTAGTTTCAAAAATAAAATATCTCAAGAATATCTTAGTTAAGAAGACATATAAGTCTTCTTATTTTTATTAAAAAAATATATAATATAGATAGGTGATTATTATGCCAAATAAAAAATTACTAAAAGCTCGTGAACTTTGTCAAGAAGTAAAAAAACTAGCCGATAAATACAATTTAGAGTTTTTCTTTATTACAGAAGGCGCAAGTTGTTGTAATATTAAATCTAATGAAGCTATTCGTCATGCCAGAAAAGAACACGAAAAATGGGAGACTCAAAATGGCTTTGATTCTAAAGAAGATTGGTCTAAATAATTTAATAACTTTTAATAAAACAATCACCATTTTCTAATAATTATCAATTATAATAATAAAAGAAAGGAAGAAAATATGATAAATAAAAAAGATATAATCAAACTAGCTATAAATAATTTTATAGATTCTCTAAATAAATTCCTTATTGTTATCACTCTAATATTAGTAGTTGTAACTATCTTTATTCGTAATTTCTATTTAGATATCATTAAAATACTATTAATAGTAATTATTCTATTTCGTTTATTTTCTAAAAACAAAGAAGCGCGCCGAAAAGAAAATAATTATTATTTAAAAATAAAGAAAATTATCTTAAAACCATTTTCTAATATGATTCGTAATTTTAAAGATCGTAAAAAATATGTTTATCGAAAATGTTCTAAATGTCATACTACTTTAAAATTACCACTACCTAAAAAAAGGGGAATTAATCATGCTTCATGTCCTAATTGCCATAACAGAGTAACAATAATTACCTTCCGTAAACAAAAAGCCGAAGAAATAAAAGTCGAAGTAATAAAAAAGAAAGATAGGAGAAAACAATATGAAAGATAAAATAACAATTAATTGTCATAGTAGTATTAAAATAGCTGATAATAAAATAATTTATTTTGATCCTTATAAAATAGAAGAGACTACAAACGACGCTGACTACATTTTTATAACTCATGATCACTATGATCATTATGACCTAGATTCTATCAAAAAGATAATGAATAATAATACTAAAATAATTTTTCCTGATAGTATGGCTCCTAAAATATTAGGTCAAATACCAGCTAATCAATTAACTGGTGTTATACCAAATGAAACATATAAAATAGATGACTTAGATGTCGAAACTATTCCAAGTTACAATCCTAATAAAGACTTTCATCCTCGTAAAAATAACTGGGTAGGATATATAATTACTTTAAATGGTGAACGCATATATGTCGCAGGTGATACTGATATTACACCTGAAACTCAAAATGTTAAATGCGATATTGCTCTTATACCTATTGGTGGGACTTATACAATGACTCCTTTAGAAGCTGCTGAACTAATAAATACAATTCAACCTCGAACTGTTATTCCAACTCATTATGCTTGTATCGTTGGAACATATGAAGACGGGGAGAATTTTAAAAAACAATTAAATTCTAATATTGAATGTTTGCTATTAATTAAGGAGGACAAATAATGAACGAAAGTATAAAAAATATATTAAATCGTCGCAGTATCAGAAAATATAAAAATGAATCCATTCCCGATGAATATATTAATGAAATAGTAAAATGTGGCACATATGCTCCTTCAGGAATGAATCGCCAGTCATCTATTATCTTAGTTATTAAAGATAAAGAAACTCGTGATAAATTATCAGCATTAAATGCTAAAATAATAGGTGCTAATATTGATCCATTCTATGGTGCTCCTGTTATTTTAATCGTCTTAGCTAATAAAGACATTCCAACATATATCTATGATGGTAGTTTAGTTATGTCTAATATGATGCTAGCAGCTAGTTCCTTAGGATTAGGTTCTTGTTGGATCCATCGTGCCAAAGAAATGTTTGAAACTAAAGAAGGTCAAGATTTACTAAAATCACTTGGTATTGAAGGTAATTACGAAGGAATTGGTAACTGTATTATCGGTTATCCTGCAGAAACTCCTTCTGCTAAAGAAAGAAAAGAACATTACATTTACCAAATATAAGGAGATTTTAATATGAATGAATATCAAAATATTAAAACACCAGCTGAATTACTTAAATATATGGATAATATTCAATATGGATTTACTAATAAAGAAGGCAAAAATTATGGTAGTTGGAATGAAGAAGAATTCGAAAAAGAAGTCTTTAATAAATGGTTTCTTTCTTCTCCAGAAAGACTTATAAAAGTTAGACATGGTCATTGCTATGATCAAGTTGAATTAGAAAGAGACTGGTTTACTAAAAACAACTATAAAGTTCATACCTATTATATGATGTTCTTATTGCCTTATGAAAATCCCTATACAACTCATACTTTTTTAATATATGAGAAAGATAATAAATACTATTATTTTGAACATTCTGATTATTATCACCGTGGTATATATGAATTTAAAAGCTTAAATGAAGCTTTAACATTCTGTCGTTCAAATCATCTTAAATCAAATAAAGCCCAAAATAATATGACTACTGAAGAAATATCATCTTTAAAAATATTCTCTTATCCTAAACCTAAATATAATCTTAAAATGAATGAATTTATTGATTATATTCTTGATAATGGTCAAGAAATAGATCTTTCTTCATATTGGATAGAACAATATATAAAAGATAAAATATCTAATGGTGATTATACTTTATTACCTGATACTTTAGCTATTGGACCAGTATATAAAATTCATAAATTAGGTGATTTAAATAAAGATGGCTATGAAGTAGGATATCTTTATCTTCCAAAATCTTCCGGTATAAAAGAGCATAAACATACCAATGATATTGAAAGGTACAAACTTATATCAGGAGTTCTACGTGTCTTTAACTTTCCATCTACTAATAATATATGTCCTTTAAATCATGTTCATTGTATTGATCCTGTACCCGAAGATACAATTATTGAAACGTGTAAAATAAGTAAAACATATCTTAATAAATTAAGTACACCAATCGAATCAACAACATTTGATAATTTAACTAATAAAACTCTTTAATAATTTTTAATAAAATATTCACCAAATATTTATAATTATTAAGTATAATAACTAACAGAAAAGGAAGAAGAATATGAGTGATTTTTTTATTTATTATGGCTTAACAATTATAGCTTTAATAATAACTATTGGTGCTCAAATTTTTATTAGCAGCACCTATAGTAAATACAAGAAAGTAAATAATAATAGAGGAATAAGTGGTGCTGAAGCAGCACGAACTATCTTAGATAATAATGGCTTATCAGATATCAGAATTGAGCCTGTATCAGGTTATTTAAGTGATCACTACGATCCAAGTTCTAAAGTAGTCCGCTTATCAAGAGATAACTACTATGGCAAAACAATTGGTTCTGTAGCAGTTGCTTCTCACGAATGTGGTCATGCTATTCAAGACAAAGATAACTATACCTTTATGCGTATTAGATCATCTCTAGTACCATTAGTTAACTTTTCTTCATACGCCGGTTATTTTGCTATTCTTATAGGATGCCTTCTAGGATTTTTAGATTTAATTTGGTTAGGAATAATCTTTGAAGTTGTTATTCTTTTATTCCAACTTGTTACCTTACCAGTTGAAATAGATGCCAGCTCACGCGCTTTAAAAAAAATCGAAGAATACGACTTACTAACTAAAGAAGAGAAAAAAAGTGGTCGAACTGTTTTAACAGCCGCTGCCTTAACTTATGTTGCTAGTGTTGCAACAGCGATTATTCAAATATTAAGATTAGTTCTTATCTATGGTAATCGTGATGATTGATAACATGTAATAATACATGTTTTTTTTTGACTAATAAAGTTTCCTAAAGTATAATAAAATTCATTTAGGAAGTGAATTTATGCCAACAATTAAAGAAATAGAATATCGTGGTCATGACACTCAAGATACTACGATAAAAGTAACATCTGATTTATTAGATTTTTAGAAAATACAACATTTAATGAAGAAATACCTTCCAAAAGAAGTTTAAAAAGTATTAAACAAGAAAGTTTTTCTTTTTATAATCGTCATTACTCACTGCACGATATTCCTTTTACATGTGAAAAGAGCGTAGGTCCTTTTAAAATCGAATTAAATGGTCTTCTAAATCCTTTTTCATTACCAATATCAAAAGTAAAAATAAACGATTCTTTCTATGGTCTTTTAAAAGAGACTCTAATAATCGACGAACAAATTAAACTAGTATATCGTGGAATAAGTCTTTCTAAAAACATTACTGATTTAACATCTTTAGCTTATACCCACGAAATAACTCATACTCAAGTAAACAACGTTTGTGGTTTAATAAAATATTATTATAATAGTGAAATACTAAGCATCTTTAATGAATTATTAGCAGCATACGAAAAACAAGATGGTGAAAGACTTCTTCAAATTCACGATCGTCATCGCCTAGAAGAACTAAGAGAAAGTATTAGTGTTTTAAAAGACTTACAATCAATTGATGAAGATATAATTGAAGCAAGCTGCTATTGTGCCTCAACTTTAAAAGCTTATTATTTGTTTTCAATGTATTACTATGGTGATCGATTAACAAGAGATTCAATTATTAATCAAATTCAAAAAACTTTTAATCACCAAAACACTTTAGAAGAGAATTTAAGTGAATTAGGAGTGCCTAGTTCAGAACTTCCAGATTCTACTTATTTAAAAAAATATTTACATAGATAGGGGGAAAAATAATGACTTTAACTAAAGATAAAGAAATAATTTTAAGAGGATATAATCCATATCCCCAAATATATAAACCATCACCTAAATTAGTTTCACTTGTTACTAAATTAAATAAATTAGATATTGCTAAAAAACGTAATCGAGTACATACTATGGAATTAGACGAAGCTCTTTACGATGCTTCAGCTTTCTTAGATCGTTACTATAACCTTCATAATATTCCTTTAATCACGAATGATACTGGAGCAACTGTCGTAACTAATATTCATCCTTATGATTTACCTCTCTATGAAGGAGAAGAAACTGATAATATCTTCTCAAGTTCAATAATCGAAGATATAATTTCTACTCCTAAACCAAGTATTAATTATATAGGTATCAATCTTGCTCCAACCATTACTGAACAAACATCTACTTCATATGTTCACGAAATAACTCATTCTCAATTAGATCATCAAATAGGAGTAATAAAGGAGTTTTATCATGCTGAAATTCTAAGTATGTTTAATGAGTTATTTCATGCTTCTATCTTAGATTCAGGAGAAAATATTTTGAGACTAAATGATTCGCGTCGTCTTTATGAAATGAAAATTTTGACTCAAAGCCTTTTACATCCATCTGCTTTTACTCGTGAAGATTTACTACTTGATAGTCAATATCTTATCTCTGACTTAAAAGCTTACAATTTATTTATCAAATTCTACTATGGTAATGAAACTTTAAAAGAAGAAATAATTTCTGATATTCAGTCTGTATTTGATGGTTACATGACAGTTGAAGACTTATTAGATAAATATAATATTACCTTAGCAAATAGTATTGATAATAAAAAATTACTAAAATACTTTAATAGATAGGAATATATATGAATATAATAGATGAAGAAATATTATTAAATATCATCACTACGATGAATCACCTGAATTAAATAATCAATCTCATCAATAAAAAAAGCCTATCAATTATTCTTAGAATACTATTATAGCCAACTATCTCTAAGAAAATATATTATCAATTCTATTCAAAATATGTTTGACGGTAATCTGGCTCTTCAAGAATTATTAGATGAACTTGCGATTCCTTATCAAGATAATTCTAATAATCATCGTTTAGTAAAATATTTTAGTCGTTAAAATTGACAATTATCTCTAAATAATTTATGATTAACTTATTAGAGGTAGGTGATGTATATGATAAAAAATAAATTATTTAATTTAAATCTTTATCGTAAGTCATCCCTATCTAAACAATTAAATTAGATATCTTTTATATAGACTTACAATAAAGTAAGTTCTTTTTATTTAGAACTTTTATTATAAGAAAGAAAGGTGAAATAAAATAACTAAAAGATATCAAAATATCTCTAAAAAAAATAATATATCTTATTCAAACTATCAAGATGATTATGGTATTGTAATAGAAACTTCATCTAATAAAGCATCTATTCTATATCAAGATAGTATAAAAGAATATCCATTATCTAAAACACTACCATATATATGTAATAAAATTCTATATCCTGGTGATAAAGTAATTATTTCTAATCAAGAAATATCAGGTATTATTAAAAGAAAAAATATTTTAAGTCGTCAAAAAAAAGATTCTACTAGTATAAAAGAAATAACTACTAATAAAATAATAGCTACTAATATTGATTTAGCTATAATAGTCGTATCTGCTCAAGAACCTGATCTTCATCCTAAATTTATTGATCGTTATATAATCCTCCTAAAATCAAATAATATTCCCTTTATAATATGTTTAAATAAAGCTGATTTACTTACTAAAAAAGAGAGTAATATAATATCTATATACCATAATTTAAATATTCCTCTTATTAAGACATCTACTTATACTAAAGAAGGGATCCAAGACTTACTAAATATTATAAAAAATAAACAAACTATTTTAGTAGGTCATAGTGGAGTAGGTAAGTCATCACTTATTAATACTCTCTTAAATAACCATCTAACTAAAATAGGTAATATAAATCATCATAAAGGTCGTCATACTACAACTAAATCTAAATACTATAAGATAGATAACTATACAGGTATTATTGATACCCCGGGTATTCGTTCCTTAGATTTATCTACTTATAATAAAGATGATATTAAAAATTACTTCTTAGAATTTATTCCCTATAATAGCTTATGTAAATATCCAAACTGTCTTCATCAAAACGAACCAATATCATCATGTAAAATAAAACAACTAGTTACTCAAGGGTTCATATCTAAAGAAAGATATGAAAGCTATCTTAAAATAATTGATGAACTTTCATCGTAAAATTTTAAATATTTTAAATACTATGCTAAAATATCCCCTATAAAGAAGGGGATATTTATGTCTAAAGAAAAGATTGAATTTAAAGAAGCAATAGAATTATTTCTCTACAAAGTTATTCCTGACATTATGTGTGAAAATGAAGTTCCCAAAGTTAACTTTATTTTCCCACCTGCCTCCTTTAAATTATTTAATTATGTTAAAGAACATCCATTTACTAAGGAAAATTATCTAATTCCTGATATTAAAGAAAGTGATATAACCCGTCTATTACCATCTAATCAACAAGATCCTAGTTGTCCTACTATAATAGTTAAAGACCCCCTTAAATTCTTTCAATTACTAACTGATATAACTAATAGCTGGTTAAAACAAAAAGATAAGTACTTTGGCTATGGAAGCGCTCGTTCCTTATTTATTCGTGGTATTAGAAGAATCTGGTTACGTATGAGTCCTAATGACTTTAATAATGTTGAAGACTTCTTATCTAGACAATTGTCATTCTTAAAATCTACTACTTTTGATGAATATATAAATAAAACAATTCCTATATCAACATATCTTGATTACACAATTAAAGCCACTAAAGAAGAAAACGAAACCTGGTGCGAAACTAATGATAAGATGACTTTCACTTTACATGATAATCAAGAAGAATATCACCAACTCCCAAGTATATACTTTGCTATCGAAGAACAAGAAAGTCAAACAATATGTTATATCTATGCTATTCAAAACTCTACAAATAAAAAGATTAATAAAAAAATATCTCGTAGTTTATATAAACTTAATGCTGGTATTCCAAATCCAATTGTTCATCCAAGTGCCGTATTAGCTCTTAAAATATTTATTGAAATGTTAAGTAATAGGGGAATAACTACTATCAAAGTGCCATGCCTTCAAGTCTTATCATATCGTTATCATCAACTACTTGCTGAAGAAACAAAAAATAATTTCGAAAGAAGGTGGACTGATACAACTTTTGATATGATGAGACTTATGAATACTTCTGAAAAAAGAAGACTATTAGAAGAATATTATCATGATAAAACTTGGTACGAACATCTAGTTAATAAAGAAGACTTTATCTCTCAAAACAAAACCGAAAATCTTTACAATATCTTTTATCGTCTAGAAGAACAATTTGGTACTATAACTATTTTAAACGATCCATTTATTCAAGATGAATATCTTAATATTCAAATAAATCCAATAAAAAAACAAATCAAAAGATAATTTTGATTTTGTTTTTTACATATAATAAAAGTATGTTATAATCTTAAAGGAGTGTGATAAAATGATTGAAATATTAAAAGCTATTTTATTTGGTATTGTCGAAGGAATTACTGAATGGTTACCAATCTCTTCTACTGGCCATATGATTTTATTAGATGAATTTATTCATCTTGGAGTTAGTGAAGAATTCTATAAACTATTTGAAGTAGTTATTCAATTAGGAGCTATTTTAGCAGTTGTTATTATGTATTTTAAAACTATTTTTCCATGGGGCTTTGGTAAAACTAAGAAAGACACAAAAGATACTCTAAATCTATGGGGTAAAATATTAGTTGCCTGTATCCCTGCAGCTATAATCGGTATTTTATTAGATGACTGGTTAGATGAACATTTATATAATAGTGTTGTTGTTGCTTTAGCATTGATTATCTATGGTATTGCCTTTATTATTATGGAATCAAAAAATATCGGTTCAAGAAGTACTAAAAAATTAAATGATATATCATATAAACAAGCCTTAGGAGTAGGAGCATTTCAATTATTATCTCTAATTCCTGGAACAAGTCGTAGCGGCTCAACTATTCTAGGTGGTTTAGCTTTAGGATTAGAAAGAAGTGTCGCAGCTGAATTTACTTTCTTCTTAGCTATCCCTGTTATGGTAGGAGCATCTTTATTAAAACTATTAAAATATATTTTAAATGTTGGTTTTGTATTTAAAGCCTCAGAATTACTATTATTAGGAGTTGGATGTTTAGTAGCTTTCATTGTTAGTATTTTAATTATTAAATTCTTAATGAACTATATTAGAAAACATGACTTCAAAGTATTTGGTTGGTATCGTATAGCTTTAGGTATCATAGTATTAATATATTTCTTTATAATCAAATAGAACACATTGTGTTCTATTTTTATTTATGTTATAAATAAAGAAAAACATATCTAGAGTTTTATTCAATATCAAATATCCAATTCCTCTACTAAATTAGAGTAATACTCTACCTTGAAATAATAAAAAGTGTGCTATTGTTTAATATAAACAATAAAGGAGTATATATGAAAAATTATTTAATATTAATTTTAAAAAGAATAATAAGAGATTTTAAAAGTAGGTTAGTTATTCTATTAATTGCTTTAATTCTATTATTAGGTACTATCGTTTCAATAAACGAAAAAACAACTGAGGAAATGCTCAGTAAAGAAACTTATTCTAAATATCATAATCGTCTTTATCAACTAGTAAAAAAAGAAAGCTATGAAACTAAGAAAAAAGATATAAAAGGAATTCCCCATATTATAACTATATTACATGAATATAATATCGCAAGCGAGTATTTATCTAGTGAAGAATTCAAAACACCTAATACTGACCATACAATTCAAGCATATACAGCAGATAATCTCTCTCTTCCCAAGATTAAATATGGAACAAACTTCCCTGATAAACAAGGATTCTATATGGTTTGTCCTATAAATATGTATCCTAATAGTAATCTTAGCAGTAATAATATAAATTTTAAAATAACCAATAAAGATCGAATTGATATGCAACAATATCTTAATAAAACAATTCAATTCCAATTTGAAAATGTTAATAATATGAATATAAAAAAAGAATCAATAGATATTAAAATAGTTGGTTTATATGAAGTAAATAAGCATTCACTTGAAGATAATACTTGTTACATAAATGAATCTGCTAAAAAATATATTTATGATACATTAAATAATGATTTACCTTCATATATTGAAAAAAGTAATCCTGAAGCAGCTGTTATTATAATTGATGATATAAAAAACCTTGAAGAAGTAGAAAGTGAACTTAGTAAAATAGGTTATCGCTTAGATCCATATACTATTATAGATCCAAATTTTTTAATTGAAACAAAAAAGATAAACAAAACATACTCCCTAATCTTATCTATAATATGTGTCTTTTTACTTTTTCTTATATTATTTAAAGATACTAAAAATACTCTCAAATACAATAAATTACTTAAATATCTAGGTGCTAAAGATAACCATCTTTATTTAACAAACCTTATTCACAATATCTTAATTATCCTATTAGCATTTATCTTATCCCTTATCTTATCATTTATTTATCGTGGATTATTAAATATTATTATCTATTTTCGTCCATTCTTATTCTCTAAGAATGAAATAATATTTTCTATTACTTATTTATTTAAAATATTTATAACAATTTTTATAAGTACAATTATTATCTCTATTTTAAATAATGTTTATATCAAATATAAACTAAATAAAAACTAGGAGGTCAAAATGAATAATGTAGTATTAAAATGTCAGAGTTTAAAAAAGACATATAAAAAGAAAAATCGAAAATTAGTCATTTTAAAAGATATCAATTATGAGTTTAAATCTGGTCATGTTTATGCTATTGTTGGTAAAAGTGGAGCGGGAAAAACAACTTTAATAAATATCTTAGGTTTATTAAAAAAACAAGATAGTGGGAAAATCTTTATCTTAAATAACGATGTTTCTAAAATAAATGAAAATAAAGCTTCTGAAATACGTAATAAAAATATTGGCTTTGTTTTTCAATCGTTTTATCTAGATCCTCTTTTGACTACCGAAGAAAATATCAAACTTCCAATGCTTTTAAATAATAGCCTAGATAAGATAAAAATAAATGAAAGAGTTAAAAAACTATTGAAAGAAGTTGAGCTAGAAGACCGCGAAACTCACTTTCCTAAAGAATTATCAGGTGGTGAGCAACAAAGGGTAGCTATAGCAAGAGCCTTAGCTAATAACCCTGATATTATTCTAGCTGATGAGCCAACAGGTTCTTTAGATCCTGAAAATGAAGAAAATATCTTAAATATCCTAAAAAGTCTTGCTAAAAAGGGAAAGTGTATTATTATTGTTACTCATAGTAAAACAGTAAGAGAATATGCTGATATTGTATTAGAACTAAAAAAAGGAATATTAGAGGAAGTTTCTCGTGATTGAATACATAAAAACTAGATTTCGTGACCATCATAAATTACTAATATCTGTATCTTTACTTTTTACAATATCTTTATTTATACTTATAGCTGAATTTCTTTTATCTTACTATCAATACACTATTAATAAAACAGTTGATAAAAAAGAAGCAAATAGAACACTAATCATATATAATGTAACTAAAGAAATGACCAATCAAGACTTTATCGAATTATCTAAAATAAAGCATATTATTAATATATATGAAGAATATACTAATTGGAATCTAAAAGAAAAAGATAAAATTTTTCTTCTCCAAAATAATTATAATATTACTAATACTAAAATAAATATTGGTCATAATATAAATTCACCTAATGAGGTTCTTATTAACAAAACAGCAGCTAACGAATACCATTTATCTATAGATGACCAAATTAATTTAAATGATAAATATAAAGTAAAAATAGTAGGTATCATTAATAATGATGAAATACCATCAATCTATTTTGAAAATAAAGCTTTAAGAAATATAGCACTTCAAGAACAGGCTTTTTTAAATAAAATGAATATTGTTATTGATGAATATCAAAATCTTAACTTCGTTATAAAAGAATTACAAAATAGAGGATATGAAGCTATTAAAAATGAAACACTAGATCAAGAAGTAAATAGATTAGAAGAAATAATAAATAATATATCATTTGGTATCTACTTTATTATTCTGTTTACTATAGTAATTACATTTTCTATTTTTAATATTTTAGTTAAAAATGAAATAAAAAATAATGCATTACTAAAATTAATAGGTTATAAAAATAAAAATATCGTATTTATGAATTTTATATATCTTCTAATTATAATAATCATCTCTCTTTTGAGTAATTCAGTAATATATTTCTTTTTAAAATTAATATTAGATATTAATAATTGTTTCACCATTCCATATATAGAATATCTATCTATAATAAGTTATATTTTCTTATTGTATTTTATAATCTTAGTAATCATTTCTCTCATTAATCATCTTAAACTTCATAAGATAGATATGTTAAATATTATTGAAGAATCATAAGATTCTTTTTTATTTACAAATACCCCTATAGAGTATATAATTATCTTGGTGATAAAAATGCATAATTGTCAAAATTGTCAAAATTGTTCTAGAACAAAACATCGTACTATTGAAGAAAAAAAGAAAATTAACAAACGTTTAAATATTATTGAAGGTCAAGTAAAAGGAATAAAAAAGATGGTCGAAGAAGATCGTTACTGTGCTGATATTTTAATGCAAATTGCTGCCGTTGATAAAGCTCTAAAAAGTTTTGGTACTGAAATATTAAAAAGTCACTTATCTACTTGCGTAGTTGAAGACATAAAAAACAACAATTTTGAAATAATAGATGAAGTAATAGATTTATTTAATAAATTGAAATAGGGTGTAGATATGAAAACAATATTAAGTATTAAAGGAATGACTTGTAGTGCATGTTCTAGTGGCTTAGAAAAATATTTAAAAAAGCAAAAAGGAATAGAAGACGCCGTTGTTAACTTAGTAATGGCTTCTGCTAGTATTGAACACGACGATTCTATAACTCTTGAAGATTTAGCTCGTTTTGTTAAAGAAGCTGGCTTTGAATCGCTTGGAATATTTGATGAACATCACGAAGAAAAAGAACACCAAAAAGCTAAAAAATATTTTATTATTTTTGGTATCTTATCTGTATTCTTATTATATATAACAATGGCTCATATGATAGGATTACCTAATATTCCATTCTTAGATATGCATAAATATCCATATAACTATTCAATGTGTTTATTGATAATAACTATTCCATATCTATTTTATGGTTATGACATTATTAAAAGTGGATACAAAAATCTAATTCATCGTACTCCTAATATGGATACTTTAGTTAGTATAGGTGTTATAAGCAGTTTTATTTATAGTTTATTTAATACGTACATGATATTTAAAGGAAATACTTCCTATGTTAATCATTTATATTACGAATCATCAGCTATTGTTATCTTTTTTATTAAACTAGGAAGATATATTGATTCTAAAAGTAAAAATAAAACTAAAGAAGCAATAAAAAAATTAGTTGAAATAACTCCTTCCAAAGCATTATTAAAAACTAAAGATGGTTCAGAAGAAATCACTTTAGATGAAATAAAAAAAGGTGATATTTTAATTGCTAAGCCAGGTATGAAAATTGCTGTCGATGGTACAATAACAAGTGGAACCACTCATGTCGATGAATCATTTATTACTGGTGAATCACTTCCAGTCAAAAAAAATCCTAAGTCAAAAGTAATAGCTGGTAGTATAAATTTTGATGGCTATATCGAATACAAAGCTGAAAAAATAGGACGTGATTCTACTATTTCAGAAATTGTTAAATTAGTTATTGAAGCTACAAATACTAAAGCTCCAATAGCTAAATTAGCAGATCGTGTAAGTAGTTATTTTGTACCATGTATAATGATTATATCTGTTTTATCATTTATTGGTAATTTTATTATAACTAAAGATATAAATACTTCCATTAATTCTTTCGTTACAGTTCTAGTTGTAGCTTGTCCTTGTGCTTTAGGTCTAGCAACACCATTAGCTATTGTCGTATCAGAAGGTGTATGTGCTAATAATGGTATTCTAGTTAAAACAAGTGAAGCCTTAGAAAACGCCCATAAAGTAGATACAATTGTCTTTGATAAAACAGGAACTCTAACTTATGGAAACTTAAAAATTTCTAAGATATATAATTATTCTGATCAAAAAGATTTTATGTCTATTGTTTGCTCAATAGAATCGAAATCAACTCATCCAATAAGCCGAGCCTTCAATGAATATCAAAAAGAGAAAAAACTCTCTACCATTTCTATCGATACAATTGAAGATTTACCTGGTTTCGGAATCAAAGCTCATCTTTCTAAAGATGAATATTTATTAGGTAATCAAAAAATTCTAAAAGAATTAAAACTCTCTCCATCAAAAGATGAAGAAACCTTAAAAGAATCTGGAAATAGTATTGTCTACGTTATAAAAAATAAAAAAGTAATTGGCTTAATAGGTGTAAGTGATATAATAAAAAAAGAAGCTAAAGAAACAATAGAAAAATTAAATAATTTAAATATTGAAGTTATAATGCTTACTGGTGATAATGAAAAAACAGCTCAAATTATTGCCAATCAATTAAATATTAAACATATTATAGCTAATGTCTTACCTAAAGAAAAAACAAATGTTATAAAAGAATTAAATAGTCGTGGACACAAAGTTATAATGGTCGGTGATGGTATTAATGATGCTCCTTCATTAGCTAGTGCTGACATCGGTATTAGTGTAAGTGGCGGAACAGATATCGCTAATGACTCCGCCAATATCATCCTTTTAAATGGCAATCTTAAAAAAATTATTACTTTATTGACAATTAGTAAAAAAACAATTCAAAATATTAAACAGAATCTATTTTGGGCCTTTTTTTACAATATTTGTATGATTCCTATAGCTATAGGTTTTTTAAAACCATGGCATATTACTTTAAATCCAATGTTTGCTGGTTTAGCAATGACCTTAAGTAGTCTTACTGTTATCATAAATGCTTTAAGACTAAAAAAAATAAAATTAGAAAGTAGATGATAAAAATGTTTAGTAAAAAATACAAAAAAATCCTTTTTATTGAAGGAATGCATTGCGAACATTGTGCTATGACTGTCGAAAATGCTCTAAAAAAATTAGGTGACTTAAAAATAAAAGTAAATCTTCGTAAAAAACAAGTCGAAATAACTTCTAAAGAATATCTAGATAATCAACTAATATCTAAAGTATTTTCTAACTTAGAATTTAATCTAAAAGAAATAAAAGATATATAAATATAAAAAAAATATATAACTAAAAGATGTAAATCTCTATCGAATTACATCTTTTTTATTGTATAATTAAAATGGTTTTATAGAAAGGATAATGTGGAGAATAAAAAACTTATTACAATGAAAATATGTTTTATAAGGAGTAGGAATGAAAAAACAAGTTGAAAATACAAATTTAAGATTAATGATTTTTAAAAGTGCCGAAGAATTAGGGCATAAAGTAGATGAACATCTACTAAAAATGTATAATTTAGATAAAGATAAATATACCTTTATCGTTCCAATTAAAGAAAATTTTTTTGAAGATGGACATTTTAAAGTTGAAATTACTGAAACCGTTCGCGGAAAAGACATGTATCTCTTAACAGATGTCGGAAATTATAGTATCGAATATAAAATGCATGGCTTTATAAATCATACAAGTCCTAACGATTTAATGGTTGAATTAAAAGATGGTATAGGAGCTTGCAATTGTCATGCTAAAAATATAAATATTATTATGCCTTTATTATACGCTGGACGTCAACATCGTCGTCAAACAAGAGAGAATCTCTCATGTGGTATGTTTCTTCATGAAATAGATACTATGAGTCATGTCAAAAGTTTTATAACCTTTGATGCTCATGATCAAGGAGTTGAACACGCCATTCATAATATGGAATTTGACAATGTCTTTCCAACTAATAATATCTTAGAAGAATTAATAAACGATTTACCAGTAAGTCGCTTGAAAAAAATTGTTTTTGTCGCCCCCGACAATGGTGCAACCGGAAGAAGAAATGTTTATTTAAATTCCTTTAATTCAGAATATATTCATCGTGAAGCCGGAAGTTTCTATAAGCAAAGAGATTACAATAATTTAGTCGATGGAAAATACCCCGTAATTGCCCACGATTATTGTGGTAACGAAGAATTAGATGGCTTTACTGCAATTGTCAGCGATGATATGATATCAAGTGGAGGATCAATATTTGATGTTATTGATGAATTAAATAAACGTAATATAAAACATATTTACCTTGTAACAACGTTCAGTTTATTCACCAAAGGAATAGATAAATTTAATGAATATTATAAAAATAAGATGTTTGATGGATTATATACAACTAACTTATCATATATTCCTAAAGAATATCAAAAATGTAAATGGTTGCATATCTGTGATTGTTCAAAGCAATTAGCTAATATGATATATAATATTCATAATGATTTATCTACTTCAGCTTTATTAAAAGATAAATCTTATCCTGTAAGATTACTTGAAGAAAAATTTGCTAAAGTCAACAAAAAGAAGGTAGAGTAATATCTCCCTCTTAATAGAAAGAGTGATAATATGTCATTAAATAATGTTAAAAATTATTTTAAAAAATATAATATTGATAATCGTATTATAGAATTAACTACTAGTTCAGCAACTGTTAAAGAAGCAGCGGTATCTCTTAATACTACAGAATCTCAAATAGCTAAAACATTATCATTTCTAGTAGCTGATAAACCAATACTAATAGTAACAGCTGGCGATACTAAGATTGATAACTCAAAATTTAAATCCATCTTTCATGAAAAAGCTCATATGATACCATCAAACCTCGTAAATAACTATATAGGCCATGAAATAGGTGGAGTATGTCCTTTTGCCACTAAAGAAGATGTTACAACTTACTTAGACGAATCATTAAAACGATTCCCATACGTTTATCCAGCTTGTGGCAGTAGCAATAGTGCTATTAAACTAAGTATTCAAGAATTAGAAAAATATACTAATTACAAAGAATGGATAGACGTATGTAAATATCAAGGTGAGTGATTTTATGAAAGAAAATCTATTAAATGATGCCTCATATTGTTTAGGCTGTATAAAAAAACCATGTCGTAATGGTTGCCCCTTAAATAATGATATTCCATCATTTATAAAAAAAATAAAAGATTCTCAATACCAAGAATCTTTTAATATTCTATCAGAAACAACTGTTTTACCAAGTATCTGTGGTCGTATATGTTCACATAGCACACAATGTCAAGGTCACTGTATTAGAGGAATAAAAAGTAAACCAGTTAATATAGGTAAACTAGAATCTACCATAGGAGATATTTCTCTTAAAGAAGATTATCCTCTTCCATTACTAAGTAATAAGAAAAAAAATAATAAAATAGCTATTATTGGTAGTGGTCCATCAAGTTTAACTTGTGCTGCCTTTCTAGCTCGTCATCAATACCAAGTAACTATTTATGAAAAATATAATACCTTAGGAGGTCTCTTAGTTCATGGAATACCATCATTTCGCCTAGATAAAGAAATTGTTTTTAAAAACATATCAAAAATATTATCTTTAGGTATTAAAGTAAAATATAATCAAGAACTAGGTAAAAACTTACTAATAAGTGATTTAGAAAAAAAATACGATGCTATATATCTTGGTATCGGTGGTAATATCTCAAATAATATGAATATTCCTGGTGAACATTTAAAAGGTGTTTATAGTGCTAACAAACTACTTGAAACCAATAATCATCCTGATTATAAAGATAAATACATTATCATTAATGGTGGTGGCAATGTAGCAATGGACATTTCTCGTACTATAAAAAGACTAGGAGCTAAAGAAGTAACTATTGTATATCGTCGTTCCAAAAATGAAATGCCAGTATCTCAAGAAGAACTAATAGCAGCCGAAAAAGAAGGTATCAAATTTATCTATCAAACTAATATTATCAAAGTAATAGGTGACTCTAATGTCGAAGGAATAGAATGCCTTAAAACTAACTTAGTTAAAGAAAAAAATAACCCTCGATTAGTTCCAATTGATATAGAAAATTCTAATCATATAATAAAATGTAATTACTTAATAAAAGCTATTGGTTCTCATCCCGATGAGAACATTCTCAATACCTTAGACTTAACTATAAATAATAGCTATCTTCAAGTAAATGAATACAATCAAACTTCTAAACCATATATCTTTGCTGGAGGAGACTTAATAGGTACTAAAAAAACAGTAGCTAACGCCTCACGTAGTGGTCGTGATGCAGCTTATAATATAATTAAATATCTTGAAGAAAAAGAAATAACTAAAACAATTACAAAGTAATTCTAATTATAGAATTACTTTTTTATAAATAAATATTGAATGGTAAATATGGTCCCTTTATTAGTTGTTATAACTATCCAAAATGTTCATATCGTAGGAATTGACAATCCATAAATAATAACTTATACTAAACTCCCTAAAGAGGGGAGATTTAATTACATGAATAAAGCAATTATAAAATTCGTTGGTTTCTTAGACCAAGAAGCAGTAAGAATTCAAAACAATTTCATAAAAGAATGTACTATATTAGGAGGATATAATGTCAAAAAGTTAGATGATATAACTTATAAAATATCAGAATGCCACAATATCAGCAGACAACTTAAAGTACCAGAAAAAGACTACTCATTACATGGTGAAATATTTATTCAATTTGATATTTTGTCTCACTATTTAAATATTTCAAATTTAACACCTAAAGAAGCCTCAGTAATTATATTAACATTTTTAAGAAAGAATATTGCTGCCGGTATATGTGAAAGTGAAAGTAATGCTTTCGACCCAAAAGAAATTGATTCATACCCATTTAAAACAGTAACACCAGAAGAAGTTCATCAACTAATTCATGAAGATAGATATCGAATCTTGATGTCAAAGTCAGAAGAAGAAAGAACGCCTAAAGAAAATGCTCTTATTGAAGAATTAGAAGAATATACTAAAACTCATTCAACTAATGTCGATATTTTTAAAAATATCCATCAAAAAATAAATGAACACTATTTTTCTATTCAAGATTCGTACACTGAAGATGATATTTATATCTTTATTGAACAACTAAGAAAACTTAATTTATCAGAAAAATATTGCCAAATATTAACTAATTATTTAATTAATGAAATAAATAAAAGAAAAAATAAACAAATTATTTCCACTCAACAATATACTCCTAAAAAAATAGTAAAACCAGAAACTACATCTTTATCAAAAAAAGAAATAAATACATTATATAGAGAATTATGTACATACTATAATCCAGATACTAAAGTAATAACTAGATATCTAACTCTTCAAGAAATAATACATTGTCTATTTATAATGCGTAAATTAAATTTTAATAAAGAATCGCTTTCTTTATTCTTAAAAACAGTTGAAAAATTTAATCGTCAACAAGAAGTTAATCCATTATCACAATATATTGAATTATATAATAAATTACTATATTATAAAGATAGACTAGGTCTTGAAGATGACCTTAGTAGTATTGAATCAATTATCCAAGAAATGTTTATTGTAAGTGATAAAGACTATGTTGAATGGAAAAAACTTCTTGCAGAAGAATTATCTAATCTTCTAAGAAGTTTATCTAATAATCACGATTATGAAATAGAAAAATCTTTATCTCTAAGTAATTAAAGATTTTTCTATTTTTTAATATAATCTTCACAAATTCTTAACATTTCTTGCGTATATTTATATCGTGAAAGGAAAAGATGTATGATAAATAATGAAGAAAAATCTAGTAAATATTGTACTAAATGTGGTAAAGAAATAGAAATAGACACTAAGTTCTGTCCATATTGTGGACAAATGGTACCAGAAGAAATAGAAAAGAAAGCCAATAAAAGAGGACGTAAAAAAGTAATTAAAGAAGATATTGTTGAAGAGAAGAAAGAAGAATTAATAAAAGAAGTTGAACACCCAGTTAAGCAAGAGAATCAAGAAATTTCTTCAATACCTCCAGTTTTTACAACTCCAGAAAAAAAGAGTAACTTTGAAAGTAAGAAGAAATACATTTATCCAATAATTGCAACAGTTGTAACCTTTATTCTATGCTTAGGAGCTTTTGGCTTATTTTATAATTATTATTTAAAAAATTTAGTAATTGAGACAACTAAAAGAGAAGTTACTGTAACTGATACTGGAATAGCTGAAGCAGTATCTAAAGTATATGATTCAGTAGTCGTAGTTGAAAGCTATGTTCGTGATCAATTGTATGCAACTGGAACTGGATTTGTGTACAAGAAAGATGATAATACTGGTTATATTCTAACAAATAGCCATGTAATTGAAAGTGCTGATGAAGTAAGAGTAGTTTTCACTAATAATGAAAGAGAAAAAGTTGAAATCGTTGGTTCAGATTCATATTCTGATATCGCTGTATTAGCTGTAGATGCAGATAAGGTAATATCAGTTGCTGAACTAGGTAGTAGTGAAGACACTCAAGTAGGTGATACCGCCTTTGCTGTAGGTGCCCCATTAGATTCAGAAACATACGCATGGACTGTTACAAGAGGTATTGTATCAGGAAAAAATCGTACTGTTTCAGTTGAAACAACAAATGGTTTCCAATCATCATCTTATATAATGGAAGTACTACAAACTGATGCTGCAATTAATAATGGTAACTCAGGTGGACCATTATGTAATAGTAATGGTGAAGTAATCGGAATTACTAACATGAAACTTGCTAGTTCTACTATTGAAGGAATGGGCTTTGCAATCCCAATAGAAACAGCTATATCATATGCTGATAAATTTGTTAATGGTGAAAACATATCTCGTCCATACCTTGGAATTACAATTATGAATAATACTCCATCATATCGTGATCCTGATGCAACTGGTGTATATGTTGAATCTGTTGAAGAAGGAAGCCCTGCTGATGAAGGAGGCTTAAAAGAAGGAGATATAATAGTTGCAGTCAACGGCAAAGAAGTAGAAGACAAAGATTATTTCCAATACGAATTATACAAATATGATATTGGTGATGAAATAACAATTACAGTTCAAAGAGATAATAATACTAGAGAACTCAAAGTAACATTAGGTAGTTCAAATACTACAACATAAGATTGATTAATATTAATCAATCTTTTTGTTTTTTATAAAATTTATATTATAATATAGCTAACTGGGAGTGATTCTATGGATAGCAATAAAATAGGAAAATTTATTGTAGAATGTCGTAAAGCAAAAAAAATGACTCAAGAAGACTTAGCAAAAACTTTAAATTATAGCCGAAACAATATTTCAAAATGGGAACGCGGAGTTTCATTTCCCTCAGACCCAAGCGTAATTAAAAAGTTAGCTGAAGTATTGGATATAAGCATAGAAGAATTAATGTATGGTGAAAAAAAGAATGAAAAAAACACTCAAAGTATAATAAACACGATCATAAAGGAATACGAAACAAAGCACAAAGCATATAAAAAGAAAAGTCACTTTTTATATCTTTCAATATTATTCATAATTATTCTTATATTTATAATAATATATTATGCTTTTATAAGGGGGACTATAAATGTATATAAACTTAATTTCACAGACGAAACATATTCTACTAATGACTCTTTTCTTATCTTGTCAAATAATGTATCAATTTTATATTTTAATAAATTAGAAACAAATAAAGAAGATATAATAAATTTAGAATTATATTATTTCGATAATAATGTGAAAAATATCATTTTTAACGGTGAAAACGACGATTATTATATTACTGAAGATAACGGCTATGACGAATATAAGTTAACTGAATTAAAAAATAAAGATATTTATTTAAAAATTAAGAATTCTAGCAATCAAAGTAAAACAATAAAATTATCTAAATCGAAAATATTTTCTAATACAAATTTATTACCTAAAAAAACTACTCAAATAGGTGATACACAAAATTCAGAAAAGGTGGGAAATTATAATATCTTATATAAATATGGATTTACAAGTGATGATAATTATTATTTTGCAAATTATATTAATGATAATACATATCTAATTTATTCCGGAAATAATTTTCATTTAACTAGAAATACTCAAAACAGTATAGAAACAATTGATAGTCAAATTGATTCATATGACTATATTTATTATATAAAAAAAGATAATGAAGAAAAAACTAAAAATTTAAAACCAACCAAGGAAATTAATTGTCAAAAAGAAAAATGCACAACAATTGAGGATTATGTTAATTACATAAATTTCTTAAAGAATAAAATTATTCAAAACTAAAACGTTACTATAAGTAACGTTTTTTTTTAAAATTTAGATGTATAATGAACCTATTAAAGGAGGAAAAAAATGAAAAATAAAATTTTATGAAAAAACTATATTTAAAATTAAAAACATTATCCGTAGTCATTTTAGGAATAATATGTTGTAATCTTTTTATTAATATTGCTTATGCAACCACGTATAAAAGTTCACTATCATTAGATCATGCAACTTTAACGGGAGCAACCAGATATTATAGTGCAGGAAAAAATAAATTTAGTATTAAACCAACAAAACTAACTCCACAAGAGGCTGGTGAATACGTGCAATTACTTGTAAGACTTAATGAAGATAATGGAATACTATGTATAATAATAGGTACAAGGTATATAGATATGTATAAGGCAAATTTAGGAGATACATATACAGAAAATTTTGGATATTTAAATGCGGGTAATAGATATTATTTTTTCTCAACAAAACATGAAAATAGAGATTGGGGATATGTATATGCTCCGCAAGGCAATGTAATCATGAGTTCATAAAACAAAAAAGTTATCATGATAAAACGATAATTTTTTTATCTTTTTAAAGAAAGAGGTGAATTATATGCAAACAATAACAATCCGTAATTTTTCTAAAACATACGTTAAAAATAATCAAAAGATAATTGCTTTAAATAAAATAAATTATGAATTTATAAAAGGAAAATTTTACGTTATCATGGGGAAAAGTGGTTCCGGTAAATCAACACTTCTAAATTCAATAGCCGGATTAATCGAAGGTGATAGTGGAACAATACTTTACGATAACCAAAATTTAACAAATACTGCTAAGCTAAGAAATGAGAATGTTGGTTTAGTTTATCAAAATTTTTTACTTAACGAAAATATGACTGCTATCGAAAATGTTATGCTTCCTACTTTTTTAAATAAAAATCTTGATAAAATTAAAAGATATAAAAAGGCCGTAAATATTTTAAAAGAATTGGATCTTTCAAATCGTTTAAATCATTATCCTAAAGAACTATCAGGTGGTGAACAACAAAGAGTAGCCGTTGCTAGAGCTCTTATAAATAACCCTGATTTCATTCTAGCTGATGAACCAACTGGCAATTTAGATGAAAAAAACGAAGAACTTATTTTTAAAATCCTAAAAAAATTAGCTAATCTTGGAAAAGGTATAATTGTTGTTAGTCATAACAAAGCAATAAAAAAGTATGCCGATACAATATTAATTTTAGAAGCTGGTGATTTACATGAAGATAAATAATCTTTTTACTTTAGCAATAAATAACACCAAGAGAAAAAAGACAAATATTATATTTATTATCCTTTTAATGTTAATTAATATTGCTATAATAGTTGGATTTTCATCTTACAAAAGTTTATTTTCATTTTGGAATGATTGGCTAGATAAATCATACCAATTTAATTTAGTTAATATTAATAGCGGTAGTGAAGATGTCATATCCATAGCCGAAAGCTTAAAAGATAATGAATTTGTTAGAGATGTCTTTTTTAATGATGAATACTATCTTTCAGGAATTGCTAGTGATTTTGTTGATAAAAATATCGACGGAAATATAAAAATAATAGGAACAATTCCCAAAACTAAAAAAATAATTTATGGTCAAGACTTAAATAATGAAATAAATGGAATAATCTGTCCTAATAATTTTCTTCCTGATTCTCAAATATATCTAGGTAACTATAATATTGATAAGGTTATAGATTTAAAAAATATATTAAATAAAAATATCAATATAAAATTAATGAATGAATATAATACGAGTTTAAAATTAATTGGAATTTTTGATAGTTCTTATGATTATTCATCACCTGATGTATGTTACGCAACTCACGAAACAATTAAAGAATTAAATCATAAATACCAGCCCGAATTTTCAAAAAATCCAAATGAAGCTTTTATTTTATTTGATAATATAAACAATGCCGAAAAAGTTCTTAGTAAATATCAACGAATCGATTATACACCAGTTGCAACTATTAAAACAGATATTGCTAGCAAAATATTAAGTATCACTAATATTAGTACTATCATCTTAATAATTATTTTCTTTATTTTTACCTATTTAATATGTTCTCATAATATCATTAAAGATTCGAAAAATATTGGTATTTTAAAAATATGTGGATACGACTTAATTGATATAAAGAAACTATATTATTTTGAATATATAATTATCTTCTTAATATCTTTTATATTATCAATAATTATTTCTTTACAACTATGTAATATAATACCTATATATTTCTTTAATAATAATCCAGTATTATCTTTCTTAAATATTCATCCAAGTATAATAATTATCTTCATAACATTAATTCTAAATATTCTTATCGTTTATTTCACAGTTAAAATAAATATTAAAAAAATCGAAGAAATGGATATTAGTGAGATTATCTATGAATGATTTATTAAAATTAAATATTAAAGCCTTTTCTAAAACTAAGACTTTTAAAAATTACTTAATAATAAATTCTTTATTATTTATTATAATAATTTTTATTTTATGTTTAAAATTATATACTCAAATAAATATTAATGAAATAGTCAATAATAAGAATAATCGTTTAATTAATATAAATAATTTTGATAGTATTAATACTCTAAATACTTTTCTTAATGAAGCTTCATCTTATATAGAAAAGGTAGAATATAATATAAGTAAATATGATTATAAAATTAATGACAAATCATACGACATATATACAAGTGATAATAATTTAAAAGAAGATAGTGATTATATCGAAATAAATAATTTATCTCCTAATCAAAATATAATAATTAATAATAAAAAAATAAATAATATAATATATAATAAAGAATTATCATCAAACATAATTCTAGTTAATCAAAAATTATCTAAATATTTATTCGATAATAATTTTGTAGATGAATATTATATTACTTTAGAATTAAATGATTATTATAAGATAGATAAAGTTTTTAAAATTTTAAGAGACTTTAAGATAGATGCTAATCTAAATAATAATTCTAATAGTGAAGTACTTGCTTATTCTAATTTAAATAACATTTTAAGTGTTCTATTTTATATTTTTATAATCTCTATAATCGTTATTATTTTTATATTAGCAATAACTTTCTTATCAGATCAAAAAAAGAATCTTTTAATATACTATAATATCGGTTATACAACATTTCATATTATAAAAATTAATATAATAACTAACATTTATTATTTAAGTATTATCTTTATTAAATGTTCTATACTTATCTTTATCTTAGAATTAATTTTACTATTATATAAAATTAATTTATTACCATATTTATTAAGAACAATTTTATTACCTGTTTTATATTTTTATATAATAAATATTTTTATTATAATTATAGGTATTATATACTTTGTAAAAATAAAAAAATTATAAGCAACAAAATCATTGTTGCTTTTTATATCTTAAGTTATAATAAAAGTAGGTGATATTATGGAAATACTTAATAATATACAATATAATTCAACTCTTATACTAAGTTATTTCTTTATATCTTTAGTAGTACTTATTTTAAGTAAAATAACTAATAAAAAAAGTGATACCTTATTATTTAGTAGTTATCGTAGTTCTTTATTAAATCCTCTTACATATATTCGTTTATTTACCCATATTTTAGGTCATCAAAATTGGCGTCATTTTTCTAATAATTTTCTCTATATCTTATTAATTGGCCCCATGATTGAAGAAAAATATGGTACCTTAAATCTTTTATGGATGATTTTAATAACAGCAGGTATAACAGGAATTATTAATTCTATAATATCTAAAAATAGTATTTTAGGAGCTAGTGGAATCGTCTTTATGTTTATTGTTCTAAGTTCATTTGTTAATATAGAAGCTGGTAAAATACCATTAACTCTTATTTTAATTTTCATCTTCTATATTGTTAATGAAATCATTGATGGTTTATTTAAAAAAGATAACGTTTCTCACCTCGGTCATCTAATCGGTGCTATAAGTGGTCTTATCTTTGGCTTTTATATTATGTAAGGAGTGTTAATATGTCTCAAAGTAAATTAAAAAAATATAGTCAGATAATCTCAGTTATTTCTCAAATATCATGGATTATCTTAATTATTGCTACAATTTTTATTGCCGTTCTAGGAACAATCGTTTCTTTTTTATTTAGTCGTTTAGAAATTGATAACTGTAATAATATATCTCTTTATGATATAACAATTAATACTGATGAAATTATAACTTATCTTCCTACCGAATTAAAAAGTTCTACTGAGTCAGTTATAAATTATTTTAAAGCATTTATCAGTGAACATACTAAAGCTCAGAAATTTTTAATGATTGAAACATTCGTAATTATTGCTGTAGCTGAATTAATAATAATGATTATGTTAATATATAATATATATATATTATTTAAAAATATTCATGAAAAAGAAACTCCATTTATAAAAGATAATTCTCGTAAATTAAGATATATTAGTTTATTACTTCTAATTATTATTTCAATTGACTGTCTAGGTACTAATTTTATTTATGCATTATATAACTTAAACTTCAAAACAACATTTAATCTCTCTTCCTTATATATAATCTTTATTATTTATACATTCTCTTACTTATTCGAATATGGTCACTCACTAGAATTAAAAATAAATAAATTGAAAGAAGGTTCCCAAAATGAAAAATGATGTTGTTGAAGCAGTAGTCGAAATTCCTTTTCGCTCCCGTAATAAATATGAGATTGACAAAAAAACAGGTCGTATTAAACTAGATCGAGTATTATATTCTGCTATGGGTTATCCTGCCGAATATGGTACTTTAGAAAATACTCTTGCTCCTGATGGAGATCCTTTAGATATCCTAATATTAGCTACTGAACCAACATATCCTGGTTGTATTATTCCAGCTCGCGTTATAGGATATCTAACTATGATAGATAATGGCAAAGAAGATTATAAACTTATCTCAGTAGTTGCCTGCGATCCTCGTTACGATGAAATTAAAACTCTTCAAGATGTATCACCATTTACTTTAAAAGAAATAAAAAACTTTTTTGAAAATTATAAAAGTTTACAGAAAATAAAAGTTGAAGTAGGGGAATATCATTCTAAAGAAGAAGCTCTTAATTTAATCGAACTATGTAAAAAGAATTATCAAAATAAATAAAGATAATTCTTTTTTTGCTATAATATTTAATAAGGAGTGATTAAAGTGCCTAAAATAAGTGTTATAGTTCCTGTCTATAATTCATCTGAATTTTTAAGAACATGTCTAGATAGTTTAGTATCACAAACGTTAAAAGATTTAGAAATAATTGTTATTGATGATTGTTCAACTGATAATAGCTTATCTATATTAAATGAATACTCCCAAAAATATCCTCAAATAAGAGTTTTTCATAACCAACAAAATATAGGTCAAGGAGCAACCAGAAATAGGGGAATAAAATTAAGTACAGGGGAATATATTGGTTTTGTTGATAGTGATGATTACATAAATCCTCGTATGTTTGAAGATATGTATCACGAAACAATCATTCATAATCAACCAGATATTGTTACTACAGGTATCGTTTTCGTTAAAAATGATTGTTATGCCAACACCGATTTGAGTTACTTTGAACATAATTCAGGAAGAGAGATTGATTTTATTTCTAACCCAGATGCACTATGTGATGAATCACCTGCTGTATGGAATAAAATTTTCAAGAAATCGTTTTTAGGGGATTACAAATTCTTAGAAAACTGTCTTTGGGAAGATGTTGCTTTTTCCTTTAGTAAATTAATTGAATCTGGTAAAGTAATTTTTCTTAATAATCCTAATTACTTCTATCGTCGCAATTTAGAAAAAGGAATATCTGGACAAGCATATCAACAAAATAATCATCAATTTGATATCATTAAAGTTGCTGATGCTATTTCAACTCATGCAAAAAAATGTCATCGTTACGAATTATTTAAACCTCAAATTAAACATCTCCAAATTGCAACTTGTTTTGAACGTTTAGAAGAAATATCTAAATGGAATATTTCTCCTGAAGAAAAGAAAAAATTGCGTTTTAAAATGTATGATCTTGTCTATCAAAGATATGGTACTTTAGAAGATATTAATCAAGATCAACTAAGTATCAGAATATCACTTGATATTATTAAAGAATATAATACATACTGTCAAGAACAACAGACAAAGAAGGTCCTTTAATGAACAATAATTATCAATTAATCCCAGCTACCATCAATAATCTTCAATTATTAAAAGAATTTAAACTAAAAACAATTCTCAATAATGAAGAAAATATAAGTATAGAAGAAAAAAATAAAATATTAAAATATATTAATCAAACAACATCCCAATATATAAATGATTATCAATTAATAGTTGTTTCTAATAAAATAGTTGGTTGTTTACTACTTCGTGAATACGAAGACGGTAAACTTTTAGATGAATTATATCTCATACCAGAATACCGTAACCAGCATATTGGAACATCTATTATAATGAAGATAATATCTACATTTCCAATTATCTATTTGTATGTATATAAAGAAAATAAAATAGCTCTTAATCTATACCTAAAATACCAATTTAAAATAATTGCTGAAACCAAATCTCGCTATTACATGCAATACAAAATCTAAAGTGACAAATATGTCATTTTTCTTTTTGTCAAAAATGTTATAATACAGCTGATATTGAAAGAAGGGATTAGGATGAACTACATTTCAGTTATTAAAACATCTTTTTATTTCTTTCCTATTATAGCTTTAATAATAACTATTCCATTTATTATAAGAAATTATCGTCGATATGGTTCTGTTCATAAACTAAGAACAATTATTGTTTATTCATTTATATTATATCTTTTAACAATTTATTTCTTAGTTATTATGCCATTACCAAGTATAGAAGAAGTAGCCCAATTAACTACGCCTAAAATAAATTTAATTCCATTTTCATTTATTACTGATTTTATTAAAGAAACTCCTCTTATTATAACAGAACCAAATACTTATCTTTTAGCTCTTAAAGATTCATCCTTCTATGTTGTAATCTTTAATATAATTATGACCATCCCATTTGGTATGTATTTACGTTATTATTATAAATGTAGCTTAAAAAAAACTATATTTTTAAGTTTTTTACTAAGTTTATTCTTTGAAATAACCCAATTAACTGGTTTATATTTTATTTATCCTCGCTCATATCGTTTATTTGATATAGATGATTTAATATTAAACACTTTAGGTGGCCTACTAGGATATTTTATAATGGGAAAAACAAATAAATACTTACCAACTCGCGAAAAGATAGATCAAGAATCATATACTAACGGAGAAACAGTATCTCCTTTAAGAAGATTAATGATTGCCATAATAGATATAATTTTTTATTTTTTCTTTATTATTCTATTAAGTATTTTTATTCAAAAATATCTCTTATTAATCAGTTTTATTCTTTATTATATAATAATCCCCTTAATATGGGATGGTAAAACTATTGGAAGTAACTTCTTAAAAGTAAAAAGAAATTTTAATAAAAGAAAATTACTAAATACATTTTTATATCCTATATTTAAACTTGTTTATTATCTTATTATGCCAAATCTTGCTTTGTACATTGTAATATTTCTTTTAGCAAAGATAAATCATTTTATAACTTTTGTTATTTTAGTAGGTTTTATTTTTCTTTATTTATCATTTTACTTAGGCAACATTATTTTCTTATTTATCTCTAAAACGATGTTTTATGATTCCTTATTTTCCTTAGAATATCAAAGTACTATAACAAAAAAGAAGGAAAATTTGCCAAACAATAATGAAAGTGTTTAAATATCATGTACATAAAAAAAGACATCTATGCAACCAAAAGCAACTAATAGTTGGTAGTATCTTCATTATTAATAAGTGAAAATACTATAAAGGAGTAAATATATAGTATGAAAAAACAAGCTATTACTAATTTAACGATGATATTATGGATTTTTTTAATCGGAAGTTTCTTTGGCTTCATCTACGAAAACTTATTAATGATTATTAAAGGTCATCCTGCTTTAAGACAAGGACTTATTTACGAACCATTAATACCTATTTATGGTATTGGTTCAATAGTTTTTTATCTATTTTATAAAAATATTCATTTAGATAATAAATCATTAATTATTAAAATAATAATTATCTTTATCTTATCCTTCTTTTTAGGTGGTATAACAGAGTATATGGGATCATTTATTCAAGAAAAAATATTTAAAACCATATCATGGGACTATTCTTATTTAAAATTTGATTTACATGGACGAACTAGTCTATTACATGCTAGCATATGGGGGATAATGGGAGTAATATTCTATTTTCTAATATTACCATTACTTAAAAAAATTAAGAATATAACTAAGACTCACCAAGGTAAGATAATAACAATTATAATGAGTATTATTCTCTTATTTGATTGTACAATATCTATATTAGCATGTAATAGACGTACCGAAAGAAGAACCAATGAAAAGCCAAGTAACATAATAGAAGAGTACTTAGATTATCGTTATCCAGATGAATATATTGATTCAATATATAATAATGCTACTGAAGTAATAAATATTAAATCATAAAAAAAGCAAGAATCTCTTGCTTTTTTATAATGTCTTAGTATCTTTTTTACCTAAATCTAATTGATTAGTTAAAGCAAATAATTTGTTGTATTCGTCCTTTTGTGCTTTATAAACTGCATAAGCATGTCCATAGTCCATAAAATCAGGTGAAAATGCTATTGCTGATTTTACATCACTTGGTGACATTGTATCAACTAAATCTAACACAGCTTCGTTTTCCTTAGCACCATATGATTGAATAATCGCTTCTTTTACTGTATTTTTATTAGCGTTTATTTCTTCATCGGCTACCAAACTCATTCCACTAGCTGCTGCTGCGATTGCTGCAATAACATGTGGTTGTGTTAAATCAGCATCATTATGGACAAATAGATTCTTCGAAGAACTTCTAATCATCATTTCTGTTCTTTGTGTATCATTCATAACCTTACCTCCATATTCAATATATCATTACAAGTAAAAAAAGTAAATAAAAGCTCTTATATTTTGAAACAATTTAACAGTATTAAATTAATCACTAGAATTATAAGAATTTATAATTGATGATAAAATTTTAAAATTTTAATAAACAAGAAACTTATATTTATTGATATTGTTCCAATTTAAATAAAGTTGACAAAATAAAAAAATTAGTGTATTTTAAAACCAAGCACCGAGTGCTAAGAAAGGAAAATTATCATGAGTTATCTTATTCTTAATATTCGTAGACGTGGTATGATAACACTTGTCATGCGGTAAAAAAATCGCAGATACAAGTGTTTTTAGTCATGCCTGTATCTGCAAAGGATAAGATAGTTTATTTAATAAATTAATACCTATGCAAATACAGCATAGGTATTTTTATTTAAAAAGGAGTGGTTACAAATGTTATCAAAAATAATAAATACATTAAAAGAACTATTGAAATATTATACTCATCAAGATAATCCTGAGGCCTTTGAGCAGTTATTTTCATATATAAAAAAACATCTCAATAGTCAATTATATTATCAAGAATATACTTTTAATAATAAAAAATCTTTAGTTATCTCTAATACTAAAGAATATGAATTAGATATAATTTTTGGAACTCATATCGATGTTGTTCCAATCGAAGATTATACTATTTCCGAAGATAAAGAAAATATATATGGACGTGGAACAATCGATATGAAAGGAAGTGTCGCAGTCTTACTCGAACTATTTAATAATTTAAATACATCCAAAAAAGTTGCTTTGTTTATTACTTCTGATGAAGAAATTGATGGTAATTGCACAAAAGAATTATTAAAAATATATCATTCATCATTAGCAATTATTCCTGATGGTGGAACTAATTTTAATTTAATAAAAGAAGAAAAAGGTCTTCTTCAATTAGAAGTAAGTATTCAAACAAAATCAGCTCATTCATCTCAGCCATTTAACGGCGAAAATGCTATTGTCTCTTTATATAATATTTATCAATCATTAATTTCTAAATATCCTTTGCCTCAAAGTGAAAATGATTATCGTACATCGATTAATTTATCTATTCTTAATGGTGGCACTGCCAATAATCAAGTACCTTCAAAAGCTTCTATGGTTTTAGATATAAGGCATATTGCTAAAGATTCAAAAAAAGAAATAATCGCCTTTATTAAAAAATTAAATTCAAAATTATCTCTTAAAATATTACTAGAAGGACCCGTTTTTAAAACTTCTTTAAAGAATGATGAAATTCAAAGATTTATTAATATTTCTCAACAAGTACTAAAAAGACCAATCAAGGTATTAGGATGTGAATCAACTTCAGATGCGGTTTATTTTAGTGAACATAATATACCAACAATCATTATGAATCCTGAGGGATATTATGCACATTGTCAAAATGAATATGTTAATAAAAAAAGTCTTTATAAACTATATAAAATCTATGAAAAATTTTTAGAAAGTGGTGATAATAATGAATAAATTCGAATTAATTTTAAAAGATAAATCTAAATTAAAAATCTGGGAATACTTAGATAATGGTTGTGCTATTGGTACTATGGGGTATAGTGAGGAAAATATTCCTTTACTCCAAAAATTATTAGAATCATTTGCTGAACAATACGGCGAAATAATTGACTATGATGCAGCTAAAGAAGAACTTTTGCTATATGAAAATAAAGGAAAGTTATTTATATATTTTGATCAGTTAGGTAATCCTATTTCAATGAATGGTTGTATCTATGATTATGATAATGAAACGGTTGAATTCCATAGCATCGAAGAAAAGCCATTAAAAAACTTATATTTTTATGGTTTATCAACTATTCCTAAATATAGGGGACAAGGAGCTTGTAGAACTCTGATTAAATATGCTATTGCTTTTGCTAAGTACAATAATTTTGATTATGTTTACGCTAGAACTGATTTAGTAAATTCTAATTCGGAATGGTTAATGAAAAAAGCCGGAATGGAAGTTTGTACATTTGACGACACCATAATTGCTGAATGGGTTCCTGTAACAGCAGAGTATGGCGATTATAGATTACATATGTGGAAACCATTGCATGAAGGATTATATCTTCTTCCAACTACTAAAGCTATTTATGCTCAAAATGATTCACAGAGAAATATTATTACTGAAATAGGTCCGACAAAAAAATTAGCTTAATTATATTGTTTTTCACGTTTCTTTATGATAAAGTAATATTGATAATAATAAAGTACAAAGGTGATAAAATGGAAACATTTACAGCAATATATAACACTATTTGGTTTCAAGCACTTTTAAAATTAGTACTCGGTGCTCTTTTAACGGGTATTATCGGTTTAGAAAGATCATCCTTGAATAAACCAGCAGGTTTTGGTACCCACGCTATTCTAGGTGTAAGTGCAGTTTTAATTGTATTATGCAGTGAATATTTAGGTTATCTATATGACATTGATATCTCCCGTATTCCAGCTCAATTATTATCTGGAATCGGTTTTATCGGTGCTGGGACAATAATACGTAATGGTGTCAATGTTAAAGGAGTAACAACAGCAGCAGGTTTATTTTCCGTAACTTGTATCGGTATGAGTGTAGGTGCTGGATACTACATCGGAGCTATTCTAGCTACAATCATTGTTTATCTAATTCTTGCTTATTCTCATAATATTTCAGATAAATTCGAAAGATTTAATATTATCGATTTAGAATTAAAGATAACTGATGATGTTAATAAAACAATTGCTAATATTGAAGATTATTTTGCTACTAAAAAAATCGAAATTAAAGGTATAAAAAGACCCGACAAGAAAGAAAAAGCAAAAGGCGAAGAAATTATTGAAATATATGGTGATTACGATGCTCGTCAAGTCAAAAAAAATCAAATTATTACTGATTTAATTTCGATGAATAATATTAGCGAAGTAAATGACCAAGAATAAAAAATAATTGAGCAATCAATTATTTTTTTATTGACTTTAAATAGTAAAATGATATAATTAAGCTGATAATAATTATCAATAAGGAAAGAATATGGAAACAAGAAATACAAAACAAAAAGAAACAATTAAAGTAATATTATCTCGTCCTGAAAATCGTCTTCATCCAACGATTAACGAAATAATCAAAATGGTTGAAAAAGAAGATAATTCTATTGGACAAGCGACTATATATCGTCAAGTAAATCGCTTAGTCAAAGATAATATTTTAAAACGAATACCTACTAAAGAAGGATTTCGTTATGATATTACCAGTTTTTTACATGGTCATTTTGTTTGTCAAAAATGTGGTCGTATTATTGACTTATATGATAAAAATTATCAAGTATTAATTACTGAGTTAGAAAATAAATATTCTATTAAAATTCATGAATCTAATTTAATAAATGAAGGTATATGTGAGGAATGTAATGGCAAAGTATAAATGTGATATATGTAATCAAATAGTAGAAATTGAAGATATAGACAAAATAGACAGCTGTCCTATGTGTCATATAGATAAATCATTTCTTCAAAAAGCAGGAGAAGAATTACCACAATTAAAACCAATTGAAGGACCAATTCCTATTTCAAAGGACAATCCAGGAATTGAAAGAATAGAAGAAAAATGCATAAAGTGTGGTTTATGTTCTAAAATATGCCAAAATAATGTCGGTATTCATTATGACCCAAATACGGCAAAAGAACCAGTTTGTTTATCATGTGGGCAATGTATTTTGAATTGTCCTGTTGGAGCAATAGTTCCTAAATATACGTATCAAAAAGTATTAAATTATATTAATGATACTGATAAAATCGTTGTTGCTTTTACTTCACCTGCCGTACGTGTAGCTTTAGGTGAAGAGTTTAAAAGCCTTAAAAACAATGTTGAAGGACAAATGGTTAGTGCTCTAAAAGAATTAGGTTTTGATTATGTTTTAGATACAACCTTTGGAGCAGATTTGACAATAATGGAAGAAGCTAGTGAATTAATCGAAAGAATTAAGAAAAAAGAATTGCTTCCTCAATTTACTAGTTGTTGCCCAGCATGGGTTAGATATCTTGAAATATATCATCCATCTTTAACAAAGTATTTATCAACTTGCAAAAGTCCAATCGGTATGCAAGGAACAATGATAAAAACTTATTATAGTGAAATGCTAGATATTCCTAAAGAAAAAATAATTTCTGTAGCTATTACTCCTTGTACAGCTAAGAAAAGTGAAATTAAACTAGATCCAGTATATACAGATTATGTTCTAACAACAAGTGAACTAGCCATAATGATTAGAGAAAAAGAATTGGACTTTAACAACTTAAAAAACTCTAACTTCGATAACATCATGGCTCGTGGTAGTGGATCTGGGGTAATATTCGGTAGTAGTGGAGGAGTAACCGAAGCTGCTATAAGAACTGCTTACTATTTCCTAACCAACCAAAAACCACCTCAAAAGTTATTAGAATTTCATGAAGTAAGAGGTTATCAAAATACTAAAGAAGCTAACGTGAAAATTGGTGATTTAGAGTTGAAATTATTAGTTGTTTATGGTATGAATAATATTGAACCTCTATTAAATGATTTAGAACATAATAAATTGAATTATCATTTTATAGAAGTGATGAACTGTCCAGGAGGATGTGTTGGTGGAGGAGGGCAACCTCTAGGAGTTATTTCTAAACAACAAGAAATTAATGAAAAAAGATCTCAATCTTTATATAACGAAGATAATAGTTTAGAAATAAGAAATAGCTATGAAAATCCAGATATAATAGATATTTATCATTGTTATTTAGACAAACCACTAAGTAATAAAGCTCATGAATTATTACATACAAAATATCAAGACCGAAGTAGTATATTAGGAGATAAAACTCCTTAATATAAATAAATTAAGAAAGAAGGATTAAAATGGAACTAAAAGGATCAAAAACAGAACAAAATTTAATGGCTGCTTTTGCAGGTGAATCTCAAGCACGTAACAAATATACTTATTATGCTTCAAAAGCAAAAAAAGACGGCTATGAACAAATTGCTGCTATTTTTGAAGAAACAGCAAATAATGAAAAAGAACATGCTAAAATGTGGTTCAAAGAATTACATGGAGGAGATATTCCATCTACAGAAGCTAATTTATTAGATGCAGCTGAAGGCGAAAATTATGAATGGACTGACATGTATGATGAATTTGCTAAAGTAGCTGAAGAAGAAGGATTCAAAGCAATAGCAGCTAAATTCAGAATGGTTGGAGAAATTGAACGTCATCACGAAGAAAGATATCGTAAACTACTTAAAAATGTTGAAGATAAAGTTGTTTTCTCTAAAGACGAAGATGCTATTTGGATTTGCCGTAACTGCGGTCATGTAGTAGTTGGTAAACAAGCACCAGAAGTATGCCCAGTATGTGCTCATCCAAAAAGTTATTTTGAACTAAAAGCTGAAAACTACTAGAAAAAAGCACTAAATATATAGTGCTTTTTTAATACCTTTACATTATAAAACAAAATATAATATTAAATATTAGTATTTTAGTTTATAATGTAAACAAGAAGTGATAATTATGTCTATAATAAAATTAGTACAAGCCGAAAAAGTCTATTATAAATTAAATCAAGAAATAAAAGCATTAAACAATGTAAATATTGATTTTTCTTCTGGAAAATTCTATGCCATAATGGGACATTCCGGAAGTGGTAAAACAACATTAATTCAGATTTTAGGTTTATTAGATAACCTAACTAGTGGAAAATATTATATAAACGGTAAGGACGTAGAAAATCTAACTGAAAAAGAGAAAGCATCGTTACGTATGAAAAAAATTGGCTTTGTTTTTCAGTCATTTCATTTAAGTCCCAATTTAAAGGCTTATGAAAATGTCATTTTACCAATGATAATAAATAAAGATATCTTGCCAAAAAATCGTTATCAAGAAGCTATTAACATATTAGAAAAGTTAAATTTAACAAATCGTATAAACCATTTTCCTAAAGAATTATCAGGTGGTGAACAACAGAGAGTAGCTATAGCAAGAGCCTTAGCTAATAATCCAGATATTATTCTAGCTGATGAACCAACTGGCAATTTAGACGAAAAAAATGAAGATAATATATTTAAACTATTAAAAAAAATAAGTCAATCCGGTAAATGCGTTATAGTTGTTTCTCACAACAAAGAAATAACTAAATATGCTGATGTTATTTATACAATGAAAAATGGAAAAATAGAAAGGCTAACTGATGAGAATTCTTGATTATATATCATTTGGTTTAAAAAATTTAATATACTATAAAAAAAGAACAATCTATAATATTATTATAACATTTTCCATAATTCTGATTATATTAATTACTTTTACAGCATCTAATACTATTATTAGTTTTCTTGAAGAAAACATTAATAAAAACATAGAATATCGTACTATGTATGTTAAATATGATGTTATGGAAGAATCTCTTTCTTCAGTTATGAAAAAATTATCTAAAGTAAAAAATGTTATTAAAGTAATTGAACAAGACAAATATCAAAGTTATATTACAATTGATAAGTTTAAAACCAATAAGACAGATGGTGAAATAAATATAATAGCTAGTGATTCAAATTTATTACCATCAATAGTTGCTGGTCGAAATCCAAATTCAAATGATAAAAACTATTTAATATGTCCTACCAAATTTATCGCCGACAGTAACTTATCAACGAGAACAGATTTAACAAAAGAAGATTATATTGATGGTCGAAAATTTCTAAATAAAGAAATTACTATAAAATATTATTCATACGACTACTCAAAAGAGATACCAGAAGTTTTAAATCAATATGAAGAAGAATTTCAATTAATTGGTTTGTATAATACATACGATAATTATGCAAAAGATAATACTTGTTATACATCATTTACTAATGTTGCTAAAATAAATAAAAACATGTCTGGTAATAGTGAAGAATATACTGAAGAAGTTTATTATCATCCAATAATAATTGTAAATGATTCTAAAAATATTGATTCCGTTTTCGAAGAGATAAATAGTATGGGTTATACTCCAATAAAAAGAATGAATATCGACAGCAATCTAATCGGCAATATAAAATTAATTTGTTTATCAATTCTTTTAATTGCTATAGTAATATCTATTATTTGTATGATAACTATTATCTTAAAAAATATAAAAGAACAAGAACAAGAAATAGGTTTATTAAAAGCATTAGGTTATACAAATAAAAATATTTCATTATCATTTTTAGTAGAAAGTCTAATAATAGGACTAATTAGTTTCTTTATTTCAATTTTAATATATACAATATTATATTTTATAATAAGTAACTTAATTAATAATACAAATTTAATATTTACTAAAATTGCCATTAATTATTCATGGTATAGTGTATTAATATCTTTTATAATAATTATTATAATTCCCATTATAAGTACTTTTACTTGGTTTAAAAAGATAAAGAATGTTAATATAGTAAATTTAATAAATAATGAATAATAGGAGAGTTACATATGAAATTATTTTTATTAAACTTTATTAGAAAAAAGAATTTTAAATTATATATTTTGTCTTTAAGTATTTGTACTACCTTTATTTTTCTACTATCTTTATTTTTTTACAATATCTTTATATTAGTTTCTAATAAAGAAAATAATATAATTAATCGTAATTTAATTCTCTCAACTACTGATGATATTAATATCGTTAAAGATAATTTACAAGATATAAAGGAGATTAAACAAATTTATAAATCAGTACCATCAATTGAAGGGTTTCTAAATATAAATAATCAAAATATTTCTATTCAATTGTTCTCTGGTAACGACGAACAATATCCAGATGTTATAATTGGTAAAAAATTAACAATGTACGACAAAAATAAAATAATTCTCCCCAATATTTTAACTATCAATAATAACGATGTATCATCAAAAGATATGATAGGAAAAACAATTGAGCTTAAAGTTAATATAAATAATCATATAATAACTAAAGATATGGAAGTAATAGGCATATATAAAAGTGATAAAACTACCAATATAGTATATACTTCTTATCAAGATTTAGCAGAAATATTCTTTTCTAATCAAGAGCAGGAGATTTATAATTCGTACAATATTATAATTAATAAAAATACTTCAGTTTCAGATGTAATCAATAAGATTCAAGATAAAGGATATAATGTAACTTTATATGACAATAGTCTTCAAAGAGAAACCAATATTTTAAGGATAATAAAAAATATCAGTTGTGTAACAATTATCTTTTTATTTATATTTACTTTCATAATAACTTACAATATTATGAAAAGCATACTAACAGGAGAAAAAAAAGATATTGCCATTTTAAAATCAGTAGGATATCAAAATAGTAATTTATTTTTAATTTTATTTAGCAATACCTTATTTCTTACAATTATTTCTTTCATTATCAGTTTTTTAATTCTTAGCATTTTAATTATTATATGTAATACATTTCAACTATTAATAATAAAAACATTACCATTTAGTTGGCTTATAATTTTATTTATAATTTTCATAATATTATCTTTTCTAGTAAACACTTTCCTAATAGGTAAGATAAAGAAAATATCTCCTATAACTATATTTGAATAAAAAAAACGATATTAACTAATAAATATCGTTTTTTATTTTTCATTAATAAACATTAAACCTTTATAATATTTCCAAGCAATTATTCTAAAAGCTAACTTAGTAATTAAATCTTCACTTATTTCACCATTTTTAATACTTTCTTTAATTATCTTAAAATCTCTTTCATAATCATTTGTAATTATTAAGTCATTACCACTTAAGATAGCTTTAATAACTTTATTATCAATTGTATCCAAAGCTTTCATATCTATATTATCAGTTATACAAATACCACTAAATTTTAAATCGTCACGTAATATATTATGAATCGTAGGAGAAAGAGAAGCGGGATTATACTTATCAATTTTAGAATAATAGTTATGATTTATTAAAATAGCTTCAGCTCCTTCATTAATTCCTTCTTGAAAAGGCGGAAAGTAATTATTTCTTATACTAGATAAATTTTCATTTATCGTCGCTTGACCTAAATGCGTATCTTTAGCATTTCCATAACCGGGAAAATGTTTTAATACATAACTTACATTTCCATTTTTACTAGCGTTTATAACCACTTTAGCATATTCACTTGTTCCTTTCGTATTTAAGCCAATAGTTCTATTATATATATAAGAATTTTTATTAGTTGCTACATCAACTACTGGAGCTAAATTAACATTTATTCCTAATTCTTTAAGAAAAGAACTCTTGTCAATTACATCACTTCTTATTTTATTAAAACCACCATTATTATATAAATCTTGTGGAGCTAAAAAAGGTTGGTGACCTAATTTAGGATTACTACTTACTCGAATGACACTACCACCTTCTTCATCTACCGCAATTAAAAGGGGAATCTTAGTTTCATCTTGCCAAGTACTTATCATCTTTTTTACTTCTTCTTTTTCTTTATCTTTAAAATCATTACTAAACAAAAGAAAACCTCCAATATGATAATCATTAATTGCTTTTTCAAAATCATCAGGATATCCAACTAATAATATTTGTCCAATCTTTTCTTCAAGAGTCATATTTTTAACTTCATCAAAAGCTAATTTGTAGAATTGTTTAAATATCCCATCATCTAACCAATGAAGTGGAATACCATCTTCATTTCTAGTCACTTCTTTTTTGGTTAATTTCTTTATTTTATAATCATTATCTATATCTATTAAACCAGCATATTCAATCATTAAAACTTCTCCTACACTTACATCTTTTAATTTTTTTTCGTCTATAGTATACAACATATTCTCTTTATCTTGTCCAATAATCACACCATTGTCATTACTTAAAACTACTAATTCCAAAGAATATATTTCTTGACTATGACTTAATAGAATAATTAAACACACTAAGAAAGCAAATATTCCACCAAATCCTACTATCATAAAAATATGTTTTTTTCTCATTTTTAATCTCCATATCTATCTTCATTAACTAATATGCGTAAAAAAATAATATATGCTTTTTTCAAAATATCTTGACTAAAGTTAACTGAAATGTATTAAAATAAATATAGATATCTATATTTATAGGTACTCATATAAAGGAGGAATAAAATGTCTAAAGTATATTTTACAAAAGAAATAACTCCTGAAAGCTTAATTAAAATATATGAAGCTTTAGGAGTAGAACTACCAGGTAAAGTAGGAGTAAAAGTCTCAACTGGTGAAGATGGATCTCAAGGATATTTAAAAGCAGATTTAATAGGTCCTTTAGTAAAGAAATTAAATGGAACAATTATCGAATGTAATACTGCTTATCCAGGAGCTCGTAATACCGCTGAAGAACACATGGAAGTAGCTAAGAAACATGGTTTTACTTCTTTTGCAAATGTTGATATTATGGATGCAGAAGGCGAGTTTAAAATACCAGTTAAGAAAGGTAAACATCTTGAATATGATTTAGTTGGTCAAAACTTTGCCAATTATGATTCAATTCTAAACTTAGCTCATGGTAAAGGTCATGCTATGGGTGGCTTTGGAGCGAATTTAAAGAACCAATCTATTGGTATAGCGTCTCGTAATGGCAAAGCATATATTCATAGTTGTGGTCAAGATTCTAATCCAGATACTGCTTGGGGTGTTGAATATAAACAGATTGACTTTATCGAATCAATGGCTGAAGCTGCAAAAGCAGTTGCTGATTATTTAAAAGAAAATAATAAACCAATTGTTTATATAACAGTTATGAATTATTTATCAGTTGATTGTGATTGTGACGCTCATCAAACTGCTCCTGTAATGGCCGATTTAGGAATCGTTGCTAGTCTAGACCCAGTAGCTAATGATCAAGCTTTCATCGATATGGTATGGAATAGTCAAGATCCTGGAGCTCACTTACTACAAGAGAGAATTGATCGCCAAGAAGGAAGAGCTACATTACCATATGCCGAAAGTTTAGGACTTGGTTCAACAAAATATGAATTAATAAATCTTGATGAAGCAGAGTAATCTGCTTTTTTTATGCAGATTTTGACAATTTAACAAACCTAATATACAATTATTTCTATAAAAAAGGGGGAATAAAAATGTTTGGTGAAGAAATAATTGTTACTAATCGTTTACTTAAATTAGATCCTAAAAAAAGAATAACTATTCCTGCCGAAACCAAAGTAGAATTCGGCGAAAAAATTTATCCAATGTTTAGTCCTCTTCGTGAATATTTAATTTTATATAATGAACAAGATTTTTTAAAAGCCATAGAAGCATATAGAAATCTCTTTGATAGATATCGCCAAGAAGGTAAAGTCGACGCTAAAAAATACCGTAATCTTCTAAGGTATCTATATGCAACTCTTTGTTTTGCAGAAGAACAAGTTGATAAACAACATCGTATTGTTCTTCCCAAATCTGTAGTTGAACAAATGAAATTAAATAGTACTATATTTGCCGTTGGTCGTCAAAATCATTTAGAACTATATAAAGATGAAGCAAGTTATCAATCTATATTATCTAAAAGAAAATAAACTTTTCAAAAGTTTATTTTTATTTGGTCTTAAACATGCTAAAATAATATAGAATGGAGTATGAATATGAAAAACAAAAAAATCTTAATAACTTCTCTAATTATTTTAGTTATATTAATCTTTATATGTACTATTATAATCTTTTTAAATATTAACAAAGACAAATTAGTACCTACTGCTGAAGAATTAAAAACAACCGAACTTCAAGCAAAGGATGTAGTTTCTATTAGTAAAATAGAAAGATATGCTTCTCAAGACTCATCAAAAAATGACGAGTCAGTATATCTTGTTAAAGATGAAGCTATGTTAACTTTAAGAAATTCTTCTGTTTCTAAATATGGAGATACAACTAATTTAAATAATACTAAAAACTTAGGTCAGAATGCTGCCTTAGTTACTTCGTACAATTCTATATCACAAATTTACAATTCGAATATAACTACTGATGGCGAAGGCGCATCTGGAATATATGGTCATGGTCAAAAATCATCTGTTGAAATAGCTGATACTTCTATTGAAACCCTAGGTTCGTCATCAAGTGTTATAATCGCAGCTTTTCATAGCCAAATAAATGGTCGAAACTTAACCATAAATACAAAGTCTAAATCATCTCCTGCTCTTGAAACAATTACTGAAGATAGTTCTATTACCATCGAAGATTCAACTATTGAAACTAATAGCTCAGCATCTCCAATCATCTATGCTCAAGGAACTGTCGCTTTAAAAAATACTACAGGTACGGCAAATGGCTCTCGTATTGCAATTCTAAACGGAAATGCAAATGTAACCCTTAATCAAGTAACATCTATTGTAAGTGGGGGAAGTGGAGAAGAAAACTTTAAAGAATCTGGAATATTAATCTACGGTAACGAAAGCGATCACGCAACTTTTACCGCTCTTAATTCAAGTCTAAATATCAATCAAAGTTTACCTTATTATAATATTGCACCATTATTTATTATCTCTAATACTAAAGCTACTATAAATTTAACTAATACTCCATTAAATTATGGTAGTAATATCTTTATAAATATAACTTCTTCCAAAGTTAATATTAATTTAAAAAAACAAACTATTGAAGGAGATATAATAGGAGATGCTAAAACTAAATTAAAATTAACCCTTAAAGATAATTCATCTCTTAATAGTATTATACCTTCTAATACAGATTTATCTTTAGATAAGACTTCTTCTATAACTTTAAAACAAGATACTTATTTAAATTCTTTAGATAATGAGGACGAAACGAATAGTAATATTAATTTTAATAATCATAAATTATTCGTTAATGGCCACGAAGTATAAGGAGTTACTATGAAAAAAATAATTTATTTTATTATATTATTAATCCCATTTCCTATTCTTGCTTTAACATATCCAACATTACATTATCGTAATGCTATTATTTATGATTTAACAGATAACAACATACTATATGATTATCATAGTGAAGAAGAAACAAGTATCGCTTCTTTAACTAAAATCATGACTACTATAGTTGCCATAGAATCTATTGATAATTTAGATGAAACTATAACATATACTGAAAATATGGATTCTCTAGTTCGTTGGGATGCTTCTGTTGCCGGTTTAAAAGTAGGAAAGACTTACACCTATCGTGACTTATTATACGCATCTATTCTACCATCAGGTGCCGATGCTACAACTGCCTTAGCTATATCAATATCAGGTAGTATAGATGCATATGTTAATAAGATGAACGCTTTAGCTAAACAATTAAAAATGAATAATTCTCATTTCATTAATGTAACTGGCTTAGATGCCGAAGGCCATTATAGCACTGCTAAAGATATTTTAACTTTATTAAAATACGCCTTAAATAATTCAATATTCAAAGAAATATATACTACAAAAGAATATACATTAACTGATGGCTTAAAAGTAGAATCTACTATTAATAATTCTCAAAATACATATGATTTATCTCGCATTATAGGAAGTAAAACTGGATTTACTCTCGAAGCTGGTCTATGTATATCAGCACTAATTAATTCTCATAATCATGATATTCTAATTATTACAATTGGTGCTCCTACTAATAAACAACGTTATAATATAACTGATGCTCTAGAGTTAATTAGTTTTCTTGATAATAATTATAATAATCAAACTATTATAACTACTAACGATATAATAAAAGAACTTCCTATTAAATATAGTAACATCTCTACATATTCTATAAAACCTTCTAAAGATATCTTATATTATCTTCCAAATGACTATTCTAAAGAAGATATAGATATAAAATATACTGGCTTAGAAGAATTATCTTATAAGAATAAAAAAGATTCTAAAATAGGTAAAGTAGAGTACTATTATCAAGATAAATTAATTTCTACTGAAGACATCTATCTAAAAGAGAATTTAAAAATAAATATCTTTAAAATAATAAATCAGTATAAATATTTTCTTATTATTTTAATAGCCCTTATATTATTACTTATTATTTCTCGAAAAAGAGTTATTAAAAGACTATCTAAGTAACAAAAAAACACTTCATTTCGAAGTGTTTATTTTTGTTTTACAAATTGTGCAGCATAAAGATCACAATTTAAATTATTATCTTCATCAATATCACAAGCCCATACTGTTCCATCATCTTGTTGCATTGTAACTTTATTTTCACCAACTTGATATTCACCAGTTATAGTATCTTCACCAGCTTCTAAAACAAAAGTATTATCTTTTTTTAGTTCTAGATTATAAGCTTCAACATTCTCCTTTGGACCATCTTCTGTAATTAAAACATCTTGTGTTCCATCAGCAACATATTCTCCAACTAATTCATTTGATTCACATCCTGTTAAAAGAAATAAACCACTTAATAAAATTAAATATTTTTTCATAAAAACCTCACTTAACATAGTTTATAAAAATTTAAAGTATATTATAAATCCACATTGTATATAAATATAACTCATTCTAAATATCTATTCCATTATGATTATATAGTAATCCTCTATTAATTATTAATAAGTTATATTTATTTACATTAATGCTTTTATCACTTCCTTAAATCTATTATAAAATAAAACTATTAATTATATCAATCAAATCATTTAACCTTTTTTGCTTACCATTTATAAATATGATAAAATAAAAGCGTTATGAAAAGAGGAACAACTATGGAAAGATATCGTGAAATAGAAAAGAGTATAATAAAAAAATATCGTAAAGAAATATGGTCTAAATTTATTAAAGCTATTAAAGATTATGAACTTATTCAAGAAAACGATTCAATAATGGTTTGTATTAGTGGCGGTAAAGATTCATTTCTTTTAGCTAAATGCATTCAAGAACTTGTTCGACATGGTCAAATTCCCTTTACAGCCCATTATGTAGTGATGGATCCCGGCTACAATAAGTTAAATCGTCAATATATTGAAGACAATGCTAAAATTTTAAATATTCCTATTGAAATATTTAATACTGATATTTTCGAAGTAGCTAATAAATTAAATCCCGAAAATCCATGTTATATGTGTGCTAGAATGCGTCGTGGTCACCTATATAATAAAGCTAAAGAACTAGGTTGTAATAAAATAGCTCTTGGTCATCATTTCGATGATGTTATTGAAACTACTTTAATGTCCATGTTATATGGTGCTGAAATTAAAACTATGTTACCTAAAATTCATAGTGACAACTTTGAAGGAGTCGATTTAATAAGACCTTTATACTTAGTTAAAGAAGAATCAATTATCGCTTGGCGTAACTACAATGAATTAAAATTCTTAAATTGTGCTTGCCAGTTTACTGCTCGAACAAGTACTGAAGAATCACTTAGTAAACGCCAAGAGATGAAAGAATTAATTAAATATTTAAAAACTAAAAACAAAGATATAGACCATAATATCTTTAAATCACTAGATAATATTAATTTAAACTGTGTATTAGGATACCACAAAGATAAAAAAAGATACTCTTTCCTTGACGATTATAATAAAAATAAATAATAGAAGGAGTAAAAAAATGAAAATAGGTATAGACATAGATGATACAACTCTTAATACAGTTGATTCGATGATTAAGTATGCTGATTTATATTGTCAAAACTTTTTACAGAGTAATACTAAAACTAATTTAAAAGATATAAAAGATCGTTTTTATTTAAATTCTTTATATGGTTGGAATGATGAAACAAAATTCTCTTTCTTTAACAAATACTATCAAGAAGTTTTAAAAGAATGTACTCCTAAAAAAGATTCACCTCAAATAATAAGAAAATTAAAATCAGCTGGAAATCAAATCTATTTTATTAGTGCTAGAATAACTTCTATTCCGAATTGTCCTACTAAAGAAATAACACTTAATACTTTTTCGAAATATAATATTCCATATGATAAAATAATTATTGCTGCTTATGATAAATTAACTTACTGCCTTCATAATCAAATTGATATTTTTATCGATGATAGTTATGAAGTATTAGAAGAACTAACAAATAACGGCATTAAATGTTATTTAATGACAACTCCTTTTAATGAAGAAATTAATGTATCTTCTAGTATCAAACGTGTTCATAATTGGCAAGAAATATATGATGACTTAGTGAGGTAAATTATGATTTCTGAATTTTTAAAGCAAAAACTAATAACTCAGTATGGTAATGATTTAACAGCTAATATTCTTAATAGTTACCAAGAATATCGTCTTGTTTCATTACGAATTAATACACTTAAAACAACTAAAGAAGAAGTTCTTAATGAATTGACTAAAAATAATATTTCATATTCAGAAGTATCTTGGTCTTTAAATGCTCTGATTATTCCTAACAATACTGAAGAAGATTTAAAAAAACTATCTATTTATAAAGAAGGTTCAATATATTTACAAAGTCTATCATCACAATTACCACCTTTATTTTTAAATCCTCAAGCTAATGAACTTATTCTTGATATGACAGCAGCTCCAGGAGGTAAAACAACAGAGATTGCTGCTTTATCAAATAACCAAGCTATGATAACTGCTATAGAAAAAAATAAAATAAGATCTGAACGTCTACAATATAATATAAATAAATTAGGAGCTAAAAAAATAACTATCCTTAATACTGATGCTCGCCACCTAGATGAGTATTTTATATTTGATAAAATTCTATTAGATGCTCCATGTAGTGGAAGTGGAACTCTTAATCCTCATACGATAAATAATTTTACTGAAGAATTATTTAATCGCTCTTTAAAATATCAAAAATCTCTTCTTAACGAAGCTATAAAACATCTTAAAGTAGGAGGGGAACTTCTTTATTCTACATGTTCTATACTTAAAGAAGAAAATGAACAAAATATTATTAATCTTTTAAAAGAAAATCCTAATCTTAAAATTATTCCCCTAGATTTATCTCAATATCAAGATTTACCATTATTGCCAACAACAATTAATGGTTGTCTATGTCTTAAACCAACCAAATACTACGAAGGATTCTTTATCTGTAAATTAAAAAAAATCAATTAAAAAATTCAAGAATATCTTGAATTTTTTTATAACCAAACACCATAAGTAATAGCTGCCATCGTTAATAATAAACCAACAACATAAAATACTTTTACAATATCTCCCTCAGACCAACCTAGTTGTTCAAAGTGATGGTGTAGGGGAGCCATCTTAAATATTTTCTTTTTGAAATAGATTATTGAAATCATTTGAATTAATGAAGACAACGTTTCTATAACAAAAACACCACCAACTACAGCTAATAATAATTCATGTTTTGTTAAAATCGCTGTAGCTGCTAAGGCTCCTCCTAAAGCTAGGCTTCCGGTATCACCCATAAATACTTTTGCTGGATGAGTATTAAATAATAAGAAACCTAATAAAGCACCAATTAAAACGAAACAAAATATTCCGACTTCTTGATTACCATGCATCCAACGAGCATTCCAAGCTAGTAATCCATAAGCTAAAAAAGCAATCGCTGATAAACCTCCAGCTAATCCATCTAAGCCATCAGTAATATTAACGGCATTAGAAGTTCCTACTAATAGGAAAAGAATAAACAATCCATAAAACCATTTTAAATCGATATCTATCCCTAAACTAGAAATTTCGATTGTTGGTGACCCACCATTCGTAATATAAATATAGAAAAATACAAGAGCTATTGCCATCTGACACAACAGTTTAAACATAATACTTAAACCCTTATTATTATGGTACTTAATCTTAAGCCAATCATCTACAAAACCTAACAATCCATAAGAAGCAAATACAATTAAAATAATAACTAAGTTATATTCTAACTCAATACTTCCTTTAAGTTTTAATAATAAGAGTGTTAATATTGTCGGAATAATAAAAATTAATCCTCCTAATGTTGGTGTTCCGTTTTTGGCCATATGTCTTTCACCAATCGTTTTACTAACATTCTGACCACATTTTAATCTTTTTAATATGGGTATTAATATCAAACCAGCAATAATCGAAAGGATGAATCCTAACATCATCGCCATAGCTGCTTTAGCTAAAACAAGCATTTAATACACCCCTTCCTAAAAAAATTATACTACATTTTTTACCTCTCTTAATTTATAAAACTCTTAATTTACATTGCTTTACAATAAATAATTTCGTCAAAAAACAACTTAATAACTAATTAAGTAATATTTTTATTGTACTATTTTCTTTAATATAGGTATTAGCTTCTGGTTCTTGATATATAACCGTATCCCCATCACCACTATATTCAATTTTAAAGCCTTTTAAAATAGTTGTCGCTTCCTTCTTAGATTTACCCAAAACATCAGGAGCTTTAACATACTTAGTATCTAACCAAGTATATTCTCTAGGAGTTACTTCTTTACTAGGTTGAATATTTTTAATACTTATAATATTTTTCATAATATTTTTGGCAATTGGCGCCGAAACAGTTCCTCCATATTGAGTTATTCCAAGAGGATGATCAATAGCTACATATACAACATATTCCGGTTTATCAGCTGGGAAAAAGCCCATAAAACTAACTATATAGTTACCACTCATATAAATACCATTACTAACTTTTTGCGCTGTACCTGTTTTACCACCAACTCGATAATTCTCAATATAAGCATTTTTACCAGTTCCCGAAGAAACCACACTTTCTAGAGTAAATCGAACCATTTCTGAAGTCTCACTAGAAATAACTTGTCTTACTTTATATGGCTCATTTTTAATTATTATATCTTCCGTTTCGGGTTCACTTATATATTTAACAACATAAGGACGATATAATGTTCCACCATTTATTGCAGCACTTACTCCTGTAATTTGTTGAATAGGGGTAACACTAATTCCTTGTCCAAAAGCAATTGTTGCTTGTTCAACAGGTCCAATTTTATCTAAATCAAACATTATTCCTTTAGCTTCACCATTTAAATCAATACCAGTTTTATCCATAAAGCCAAAATCCTTAATATAATTATACAATCTTTCAGTACCAAGTTTTTGCCCCATAATAACAAAACCGGGGTTACATGAGTTTTGTACTACTTCCAAAAAAGACTCAGCTCCATGACCACCACTTTTCCAGCATTTTATTCTAGCTCCTTCAACATTTATTGATCCTCCATCATAATAACTATCTTCAAATAAATTAATTGTTTTCTCTTCTAAAGAAGCAGCTAATGTAATAATTTTAAAAGTTGAACCAGGTTCATAATTCTTCCAAATAGGTAAATTACGATTTATAATTTCCATATCATAATCCTGATAATTATTAGAGTCAAAAGTCGGTCTTGATCCCATCGCTAGTACTTCTCCTGTATTAGGATTCATAACTATAGCTAAAGCTTGTTCAGGAGTATACTTCGTATCAGCATTTGCTAGTTCATTTTCTAATGCCAATTGTATATCAATATCGATTGTTAAATATAAATCCATTCCGTTTTGTGGCTTTTCATATTCCTCACTCATTTTTATTCTGTTTCCCTTGCCATCAGAAGTATATTTAATTGAGCCATCTTTCCCCGTTAAATAATCATCATATTGTAATTCTAATCCTGATAAACCTTGATTATCTATTCCTACATATCCTAAAGTATGAGCAAGAACATCACCATATGGATAATATCTTTTTGCTTCTTTCATTAAATATAAACCATCTATATTAAGTTCATTTATTAAATCAGCTTTTTCACTATCTAATTGTCTGCCTTCTGGATTAACTTTTTCTAAAGATGTCTTCTTATTCAAATGTTTTAATATATCATCTTTACTACATTCTAAAATACTTGCTAACTTTTCAGCTGTTTCTTCTTTATTAACAACTTGATTAGGTACTACATATAAAGTAGTAGTTGTTATATTAGTAGCTAAGACTTTTCCATTACGATCTAAGATTCTTCCTCGATCAGCTGTAATTGGCAAATTTCTTTGCCATAAAGCTTCAGCTAAGTTATTTAATTTGTTATAACTAAATACTTGTATATAAAATATTCTACCTAATATTAAGAGAAACATAATTGTTATCCCTATAAAGACAATCTTTATTCTTAATTGTTTTTCTTTAATAAACATTTCTTTCACCATTAAAATATATTCTAAAAATATAAAATAGTTGCCTTTATTCTTTCTATTAATAGGCATAACCTTGTTGCATAAAAAAATAATTTTTGATAAAATAACATAGAATATAAGATAGTAGGAAGTGATAAGATGAAAAAATTTATTTTTTTATTTTTGATTATTTTTCTTCCTTTTATCAAAGTAAATGCTTTAACTTTACCAGCAGAAGTTGATATTACAGCTGATGCCATTGTTCTATTAAACTTAGATGAAGATGAGATTATATATACAAAAAATCCTGATAAAAAAGAGATTTTAGCTTCTTTAACGAAAATAATGACTGCTTACACTGTTTTACAACATGTCGATGATTTAGATAAGAAAATAACAGTTACTGAAAAAGATATTGCTAATTTATATGGCTTTACTTGTGCTGGTTTAGAAAAGGGTGATCGAGTTAGCTATCTTGATTTATTATATGGAACTATGCTTATTTCTGGTGCCGATGCTTCTCAAACATTAGCCATTCATGTCGGAGGGTCGATAGATGGTTTTACAAAATTAATGAATGAAGAAGCGAAGAAACTAGGTTTAACTAATTCTCATTTTGCTGATTCTTATGGTGGCGATGATAATAATGTATCAACTGCTCGTGAAATGGCTTATCTTTTAAAAACAGCTTTACAAAATAAGACTTTTAAAAAAATATTTAGCACTAATTATTATACAATGTCAAACGGCCTACGAGTTGTTAATTACACAGCTTCACTTGCGACATTTCACGGCTTAGATTCTGAACTTTTAACAGGTAACAAATCAGGATTTACTCCCGAAGCTGGATTACTTCTTGCTTCAACTGCCACTATAAATGGTACTAACTATGCGCTTATTGTATGTAAATCGGCAATAAATGAATATAAAAGTACTCATGTCCTAGATACCTATAAAATATATAATTACATAAGTAATTTAACATTCAATAAATATTCTCTTTTAAAAAAAGGAACTATCTTAAAAAGAATTGAAGTCGAAAATGGAACTATTAGTGAATACGTCGTTACAGCAGATAAAGAAATAACTGCTATTTTAACTCCTAAAGACTATGAAAATCTTGAATATAAAATTAATATTACTGACAAAATAACACCCGAAAATAAGATAGGGGATAATTTAGGTTATGTTGATATTCTTGTTAATGGTGAACTAGTAGATACTTATCATGTCTATTTAAAAGATGAAATATTTAAATATCAAAAAGAATCAAAAGTTGCTATTATAGCAATCATTTTACTAATCTTTATTTCTTTGATTCTTTTATGTACTAACATTTTAACTATTAATAAAAGAAAATTTTAATAATATGATTAATATCATATTATTTTTTTATTTAAAATAATATATTTAAATAGGTGATAATATGAAAATAGATAAACCTCTTCTTTTTGCAACCCTAACTTTAATTATTTTCGGTATCATTATGGTTTATTCATCTAGTAACGTTTGGGCTTTATATAAATATAATGATAGTTTTAAGTTCGTCAAATCTCAAATACTCTTTTTTTTAATAGGTTTAATATTAATTTACCTTCTTCAAAAAATAAATCCTTCATTATATGAAAAGTACGCTAATCATCTCTTATTTTTATGCTTTATTCTTCTTATCCTCGTTTTAATACCGGGTGTAGGTAAAGTAAGAAATGGTTCTCGTAGCTGGTTTGGTATCGGTCCTTTAGGTATTCAACCATCTGAGTTTAGTAAATTAGGACTTATAATTTACACGTCTAAATACTTAGCACACAATAATCGTCATATAAAAGATATTAAAAAAGGATTATTACCTTTATTTATCATTATTTTATCATTCTTTCTTCTAATAATGCTCGAACCAGACTTTGGTACTGCAATGGTTATTATCTTAAGCTTAATAGGTTTAATTTTTATTGCTGGTCCTAAATTATCATTCTTCTTAAAAATTGGCTTTCTAGGACTTCTAGGAATTGTCTTTCTAATTATTATTGCTCCTTATCGTTTAGAACGCATTATATCTTATTTAAATCCTTGGAGTGATCCCTTAGGTAGTGGATTCCAAATTATTCAAAGTTTATACGCCATAGGTCCATCTAGTTTACTAGGAACAGGCTTTGGTAATTCAATTCAAAAAAATTTTTATCTTCCCGAACCACAAACTGATTTTATCTTTAGTATTATAGCCGAAGAGTTCGGATTTATAGGTGTTCTTTTTTGTCTTTCTTTATTTCTTTTAATCTTTTATCGCTCTATTAAAATATCATTAAATCAAAAAAATCTCTTCTATAAATATCTTACTTTTGGTTTATCATTTAGTATAACTCTTCAAGTAATTCTTAATATTCTTGTTGTAACAGGAACTATTCCAACAACCGGTGTAACATTTCGTGGTACCCACTTACTACATACACTTTTTAGCCCTTATAATAAGGGAAAAAACAAGATTGCATGATTTTGATAATTTAGGGAGAAAATTAATTTTTATGAAAAAAAGTAAAAAAAATGAAAAAAATTGCAACTTTTTTGATAGGTTGCATTACATAGGTAACATACAAATTTAGGGGTCTATTATATCTAATTTTGAAAGGAATTAGATTATGGGAAAAAAAGGATATGGTAGTTGCTTTGGTTATGACTACCAACAATATACTAAATATATAATTAAATATGTAGAAAGGCATTTTAATTCTAAAGATATAAAAATATTAATACCAAATGCTTTAGATGGTTTAAATGTGTTGGCAACTGCAAGAAGAGGTTTTAAATTAGATTGTTATGAATCACAAAATGAATTTGTAAATGGTGGTAATATAGATAAATTTAATATTATTGGTTTAAAAGAAAAAATAAATTATTTTAATTTAAATGATAAAATTAATATAATTGAAAAAAATTTTTTTGAGCAAAAAGTTGAAAAAGAATATGATTTTGTTTTTTGCTATAAATCACTACACTTTGATAGAAATAAACATATTTCAAAAGAAAGAAAAATGAGAAAATTGTTGTCATCTGTTAAAGAAAATGGGCTGATATATATTTATTATCATATTGCAGATAATGAACATGATTATATTAATTATCCTAAAGAACAATATTTCAGAAAATTAGAAATGAGAAATTATTTTGATGATTCATGGGAAATTATTGATATCATTGAGAATGATATACCTAGTTTTGATGTTGGTCATCCATTTAATAGTAATGATCATACTCATCTTGTTGGTCATGTCTTTGCTATAAAAAAATATAAAAGAAGAAAATATAAATATACTTATAAAATTTTTGTTGCTGAAAATTGATAATGTAAAAATCATATTGATGATTTGACAATCATTTTTAATAGAGGTACCATTCAAGCAATGGAGGATTATTATGAATTTAATTGATTATGATTATCGAGTTAAAGAAAGGAAAACTATTCTTTATTATAATACTTTATTATTATCTGAATTATTATATTTAAATTACGAATTTTCTAATAATGAGTATAATGGAATAACTGGTAATGATGTATTCAACTTATTAAATAGAAAAATTCAATTAACTAAAAAAGAAAAAGAAAATATTATCAATAATGCTACATTTTTGATTAAATTTAAATATAATAAAAATATAATTGATTATGATAGATTAGAATTTGAAGAAGATTAAATCTTCTTTTTTTGTTGGCACAAAAAAACAACTCTGTACTAGCAGTTGTTAATTGGTTTTCTAAAATATTTTAAATATTTCTTTCTAACATTAAAAGCATTGATCATATCCTTATAATTGTTCTTATAACTTTTTAAAAATATCTGTCTATGTTCTTCTTCATTATGTCTTTTAGAATTTTTAACCCTAGGTGTATTTAGCCAAGTTTCTAATTCATCTGTAATATTATAAAATAAATAATAAACCTTACCAGCACCCATTTGGCAAAAAACTAAATCGGATAATAAATTAGTAATGGCTTTTAATTCTTCAAAAGTGTAAGAATTAATTTCTTTTATGGTAAAATTATTGTCGTTTAAAAAGTTGGTAACCATATCAATATATTTTCCATTATATATAAAATTAGAAATAAAAATTTTATAAATGTATTTATTTATAGTTTTTTTATCTTCATCATTGCCTAATTTATTTTGAAGTGTTAAGTATTCATATACTAAATCTTTATTACATCTAACTATTGTTATTAAAGCAAAATTAATTCCTTTGGTATTGTAAAGATATAATTTTAAAGTTTGTACTAAATAATCTAATAAATTCAAGAAGTGTTCAGCACTTATTTGATTATTAATTACTTCAATATCAAAATAAAAGGAATCTTCATTAATATTATTAATAGCATCAACAAAATCGCCTTGTCTTAATACTTCGTATGTATCTGGACAAAAATTCCTAGAACTTAATAATCTATATATTAATAATGCTCTTTTAGTTTCTAATTTCATCGGTTTCCTTTCTTTTTATAAAATGCACAGTCTTTACAAGTTTTTGTTTTTAAAGCATCACATTTTACTTTAGATCGCCATGCAAAACAGTCTGTCTTATCATCGCTATCAACACTTACTACTTTTTTGTTTTTTTCTTTCATTACATTTTTCCTTTCTTTCTGCTTTCAGAAATTGCAAATAGTACATAATTTAATTTGCAATGTTCAAAATCAACTTCTGTTTCAAAATAAGATTTTTTGTATGGTTCTAAATGCCAATAATACTGCTTATCTTTTTTAACAATACTAATAACAAACTTTTTTCTTTTATATTTAACTATTAGAGTAGAATCATCTAAATTCCAAGTTATTTTATATCCCATTTTATAATAACTATCTATATTTTTAGGATCGCTAATAAAAGAATCAAGTTGTTGTATCATCAATTTAGGTATATCTCTCATATTAAACCTACTTTAAAACAACTTATTAAAGTATTTACTCATCACTCCTTTCTTAAATTTATTTATGGGGTGATTAGTTAAATTTAACTATACAGTCTAGGTTGTGGTTATATTCTAAATTAAATCGTATCATATTAATTGTAGGTGATACGATGAAACTCAAGACAATATTGGGTAAAAATGTAAAATATCATCGTTATAGAAAAAATTACACTCAAGAGAAATTAGCAGAACTTTTACAAGTAAGTCCGAATTATGTTGGCAGATTAGAACGAGGTCAACATAGTCCATCACTTGAAAAAATAGAACGAATTGCTAAAACTCTAGATATTAAACCTTTTGAATTGTTTTTAGAACGAGATGATTTTAACAATTTACCAGACCGAGTTAATTTAACTAATCGTAGGAAATAGCATTTGTAACGGTTTGCTATTTCCTATTTAATTATAACACAGAATTTAGTCGAATTGGTAAATTTGTTACACATTTCAGTCAAAAAGATAAAACAACTACTATTAATGAGAAAATTATTGTAGGTGGTGAATAATGTATTTAAAAAATTTAAAACTATTAAGAAATGAAAAAGAATTAACACAAGATGATATTGCAAAGTATTTAGGTGTTAGTAGAACAACATACAACAACTGGGAGCAAGGAACTGTTTTATTACCATTAGATATTGCAGACAAATTATCTGTTTATTATAAAGTGAGATTATCTTGTATTTTAGGTATAGATAATAATATCGAATATAAAGATAAAATAAATAAAATGAATTATGATGTTCTATTAAAAAATATCAATGAATTAAAAACCAATAATAAAAATACCTATGAAGAAATTGGTACTTATTTGAAATGCACTCGTGCTAGTTGTCAAAGATACTTTAAAGGTATTATAAAAATTCCTATTGATAGATTAATTTTATTATCAGAACTATATGATGCTGATTTAGATAAAATGTGTGGTAAATAATTAATAACAAGTCGGATCTCTATATAAGATTCACTTTTTTTAATTTTTTGAAATTTAATAATTTTTTAGTAATATTGTTTTTTTCTTGACTTTTTTACTTTATAATATATTTGGGTGATTAAATGGCGAAAATTTTAATTATTGATGATGAAAAATCTATATTAGATATGTTGAAATTGCATTTTGAAACAAAAAAATATACTGTTTTTACTGCAAGCAATGCCAAAGATGGTTTAGAATTGCTAACAAAGGAACCAGACTTAATTTTATTAGATATAAATATGCCAGATGTATCGGGTATAGATTTTTGTATTAAAGTAAGGCAACATATTTCTTGTCCTATTATATTTCTAACTGCTAAAGTATCAGAAAATGATAAAATTAACGGTTTTATGGTTGGTGGAGATGATTACATAACAAAGCCATTTTCTATTAATGAATTGTTTGCTAGAGTAGAAGCCCATTTAAGAAGAGAAAACAGATCTCATAATAAAACAAAAAGAAAATTCTCTGATGAATTAATAATTAATTATGATAAATATGAGGTTTATATAAATGA
>CALVVU010000003.1 GCA_944363975.1 Candidatus Coprovivens excrementavium
GAAAAAAGTGATGTATTTAATAAGCATGTAGTATTTATATTTGATGAATGTCATAGATCTCAATTTGGAGATATGCACAAAGCTATTATTAAGAAATTTAATAAATATTATTTGTTTGGTTTTACAGGAACTCCAATATTCCCAGAGAATGCAAGAACAATAAAAGGTATTGCAGAAACCACTGAACAAGTCTTTGGAGAAAGATTACATACTTATACAATTGTAAATGCTATAGCAGATAAGAATGTATTACCATTTAGATATGAATATGTCGGTAGAGTAGATCTTCGTGATGATGTTAAAGATGAAAAAGTTTATAACATAGATGAAGAAAAACTGTTTGATAATCAAATCAGAGTTAGTATGATTACTGATTATATAATAGATCATTTTAGTACAAAAACTAAAACATCTGAAAGTTATGTTTATTCAACTTTAGATAACGTTATAGCAGTGGCAAAAAGGCAAGATGCTGAAGAAATAAAGTCTAAGAAGAGTATTAATGGTTTTAATTCAATATTCGCCGTATCAAGCATTAAAATGGCTAAAGAATACTATGCTGAATTTAAGAAACAATTAGCGCTTAAAAATAGTAGTCTTAAAGTAGCATTAATATATTCATATGGAGTAAATGGTGAAGATGGAGTTATAGATGAAAACTCTGAATCAACTGAAGCATTAAGCACAGATGATAGAACTTTCCTAGAAAATGCTATTAAAGACTATAACAATATGTTTGGAACAAGTTATGATACCTCATCAGAAAGATTCCAAAACTATTATAAAGATGTATCTCTAAGAATGAAGAATAGAGAAATAGATATTTTAATTGTTGCTAATATGTTCTTAACAGGATTTGATGCTAAAACATTAAATACATTATGGGTAGATAAGAACCTTAAATGGCATGGATTAATTCAAGCGTTCTCAAGAACTAACAGAATCTTAAATAGTGTTAAAACATATGGTAATATAGTTTCGTTTAGAAACTTAGAAGATAGACTTAACGAAGCATTAGCTAAATTTGGTGATGAAGAAGCTCATGGAATAGTTTTATTAAAACCATATAATGACTACTATTATGGATATGAAGATGATAATGGTAAAACATTTGAGGGATATAAATCATTAGTTGAAAAATTAACTTCTAAATTTGCACCAGGAGTATTAATGAAAAGTGAAGCAGAGCAAAAAGAATTTATTAAACTATATGGTGCAATATTAAAAGTAACAAATATCTTATCATCATTCGATGAGTTCAAAGATGATGAATTAATCAATGAAAGAGATAAACAAGATTATCATAGTATTTATATTGAACTTTATAATGAATTTAGAAATAAAGCTAAACAAGAAAAAACTGATGTTACTGATGATGTAGTATTTGAAATGGAATTAATTAAATCAATAGAAGTTAATATTGATTACATCTTAGGTTTAGTTAAAAAGTATCATGACAGTAACATGGAAGATAAAGAAATTCTTGTAACTATTCAAAAGACAATTATGGCTAGCCCAGATTTAAGAAATAAGAAAGATTTAATCATGGCATTCATTGAATCATTAGATCAAGACTCAAATGTATATGCTGACTTTGAATCATTTATGAATAGTAAAAAGAAAGAAGAATTAGATAAGATAATTGCTGAAGAAAATCTTAATAAAGAAGAAACATATAACTTTATTCAAAGATCATTTGAACAGGGAAGAGTAGAAACCAATGGAACAGAGGTATCAACAATACTTCCGCCAATGAGTATGTTTACTCCTAATAATGATAGACAGGAAAAGAAAAATAAAGTTATAGATAAATTATTAGAATTCTTTGATAAATTCTTTAGCATATCTAACAACAAATTTTAATTTAGTGGTATAATATAAATAAATAATAGAGTGTGTTTCATTTTTAAGATGGAATATGCTCTTTTTTGATAGGAGGTTATGAAATGGATCTAAAAGATGTAATAGATGATTATTTAAAAAACAAATTTATTAATTATGCAATTTTAATTAAAGGTGAATGGGGATCAGGAAAAACTTTTTTTGTCAAAAAAAATGTAGTTAAAAGATATGACAGTGCACTTTATATATCATTATATGGTATTTCTTCTATAGATAAATTAAGTGAGAAAATATATTTAGAAATAATTAAATCTAAGGCAACAACAAATTGCATAAGTAAACTTTTCCGAAAATTACATAAAAAGATATTTTTCAAAGTATTATTTTTTATACCAATTTTGATTTTTAAAATATTAAAATTTCTTTACGAACTATTATTTAGATTTATTTGGATTATTACTTATAATTTAATAAACTTGAAGTTTAATATAAATATTTCATCATTAAATAAAAAGGATTTCTATGGAATTCTAAAAATGTATAAAAAATTAGATAAATATATTTTAGTAATAGATGATTTAGAAAGATGTAATATACCTATAGAAGAGACTATGGGATTTATTAATGATTTTGTAGAGCACAATAATATGAAATGTATATTAATTGCTAATGAAGATGAAATATATAAAATTCAATCAGAAAATATTGAATTAAAAATATTAACTGCTACTAATGAAAAAATAGAGTTCTATGATAATAAGAAAGAACCTGATAGATATAGTCCTAAACAAAATGGAAAGTTAGATAATAAAGACTTAAAAAATAGAATAGAGTATCTATATAATGAAAATAACAAATATAGAATAATTAAAGAAAAACTTATAGGCAAAGAGTTCACATTTATTCCTAAATTAGAAGAGATATATGATAATCTTGCCTTTAAATACAAAAATATAGATGATTTTTATGATATATTAAATAATACCAAGCTATCAGTTATTAATACAATGAGATTTAATAGCTTTAACAATATTAGAACATTAGATTTTTACTTTGATAATTTTTATCACATATATAAGTATATAAATAATTTTGTAAAAGAATGTAGAATATCAGAAGATTTTATATACAGCAATATATGTTCAAGTATTATTAATGGTTGCATTTCTATAAAAAAAGGATATGGAATAAGATGTTTGCCAAGTGGTAAAAGATTCGATTATATATCATACAATGAGGATAAAAGTTCAATATTCCAATCAAATATGTTTTTAAATTTTGATTTTGTTAATGAATATTTGATATATAATTACATAGAAAAAAGTAATATAGAAGAAACACTAAAAGAATTTGCAGATTCAAATTGTGATAAATTATCAGAAGATGATCCATTTAATCTTTTAAATGAATATTGGTATTATTCATCCGATGAAATAAATAAGATTTTAGATGACATATACAATAATATTAAATCTAATAAGTATAGCCCGTCATTATATAGATTAATAATCAAAAAATTATCATGTTTAGAAGCTATGGATTATAAAGAACCAATTATAAAGCAAATAGTTGAATTGATTAGATTAAAAGTTTCGTCAGGAGACAGTATTAAAATTGATGAATACGAATTGTTTTCAGATGACGCTGCATCACATATTTATTCAAATTATATTCAACAAATAAAGGATGATATTAAAAGCGGTTCCACAATTAAGAGTAATATCCTTCTTGATGAAATCTTCAAAAACGATGATTGGGCATTAGCTTTTTATAAATATGTTGAACAGTTAAAGCCAGAAACACTAACAGACAAAAAATTCTTTTCAGCACTTGATTATAAAAAAATAATAGGAAAATTGATGAATTCAAATATTAAAAATGTTTATTACTTTAAGTATTCATTAGATCATATATATGGATTTGCAAATTTAAAAGATTATTATGCTTCAGATTTAGATTGCCTGAAACAATTTAAAAAAGAATTAAATAAAGAGTTAAAGAATAAAAATATAAAAGATCCTATGTTGAAATATCCATTTAAAATATTATTAGAAAAAGTAGATAATGTTATATCTGTATTAGAAGCCTAGCAATAGGCTTTTTTATATATGTTAAAGATAAAAAAATAATTTTTAGGTACAATTTAGGTACAAAAATACTAAAAAAACACGGTAAATGACGGTTTATGACAATATAATAAGGCCCGTATTTAAAGGGTTTAACACAATTTGGTCTCTTCTAACTGAAGAGAGCAGGCCCCCCTGAAGGAGCCGAAAGGCTCCACTTTTTGTTTGTATCAAATGGTTTGTGAATTTACTTCTGTTAATTTTTTGATGAATTATATGTAACTTTTAGATATTTTAAATAATTTTACTTTTAAAATTGAATACATGTTAAAGGAATAATAATGTTTCTTTTTTAATTGTTTATAAAATGGACAAAGTATGGGAGATGTAATATAATTTAATAAGATAGTAAGATAGTTTTAATAATAATGAGGTGATTATTATGTATGGAGCTATGGAACTTGATAGATGTAATACTTATGTTCCTGATTTAACTGATATAAAGGAATCTGCTGAGAGAACATATGGGGAAGCAAATTCTTTCTTTAGAAAAGAAGAGTTATATTTAAAAGAAATAGAGAGCCTTATTAAAATAGGAGAAATTAAATCTGAAAGACAAATATATGATGAATGTCATGCTATTGCTTCTGATTTAGCTAAATGTTGTGAAATGTATTTAAAAGCTTTATTCTTATATGAAAATAAAGATAGTAATTATACGTGTGATGAGTTATGGAAAATTCTTGAAGCTAAAGGAAAAAAAGATAAAAATAGAAAAGATGAGAATGGGAACGTAATATATTATCAAACTGAAAATGATAATGAAACACCATTAAGATATCCAGATGGAACTGTTATTTATGTGTATGCTAAAGTAGATAAAGATGGTAATTTAATATGTGATACTAATGGTAATCCAATATATGTTGATAAATTTGGTAAAGAGTATGAATATAGTAGAAAAGGAAGAGCGGTTAGAACTAATGGACATGCATTAGATCGCTTAGTTGATTTGTTATCACCAGAATTAAAATTATTTTTAGAAACAAGAATGTTAACTATTCCTATGGGAACAACTGAAGAAAATAAAACTGTTTCAATATTAGATATTATGCAAAAAAACGGGATAATATTTAGTGATCAACATATTTCTTATGAACAATATTCAGGATGGCTTGATCAACATAAGAGAACTTTTGAAGAAGCAAGATTTTCTGGTCAAAAGAGAAGTGATGTTAGTGTTGAATTTATGTATCATTTAGCAACGCAAATAAAAGCTGTAGCTCAATATAAAATAGAACCAAAGCAAGAGCAACAATTTACTATAACGCAGGAAGAATTATTAAAGTTACCAGTTGAAATTAGACAATTGGTTTCATTTCATTCCTCACTTATTTCAGAACCTTTAATAAAATTAATTATATCTGATGCTAATATTAGAAACAAAATAGTGAAATTATTTTCTAAACCATATGCCGTTTATGATAAGATATCACATAGTAGTTTTTATGACATGATTAAAATTTTTGAAGTAGAAGAAATAAATTACATTTCTTATATATGTTATATGGTAGAAAATTTTTCATTGAATAAAAAAGAAAATAGTAATGATGTAAAATTATATTTTGGTAGTGAAATAAGTATTTCTAATTTTTTACATTTTATGGGATTATCTGCTAAAGAAATTATTGATTTTTGTATTCAAGTAAAGACTGGATTGAAGGTTAATATTGGTCCTGAGATATTTGTGTTATTAAAATATGTTTATTTCAATCGATATATTAGAAAAGAAGAATATAAAAAATATAAACTTTCTGATTCTGCTATGTCAGATGAGAGTTTTGAAAAATCTTTATCTAGTGATTATATTATAATTAGTAGTGATGATGTTGTTGGGAAAAGAGCAAGTCTTAGATAGAGAGTATTATGTAAATAGATTTCTTTTTCCTTTTTTTAATTGGTTTGATATTGGTATAATAGTAATGTAGAATAGGTGGTATAAATGGAAGATACTTTGATTTTAATGAGATTAAGAGAAGAAATTAGTAGAGCTTTAGGTAATTATTATATAGATGAATTAAGAGTTTTATCTGATGATTACTTTATAAAGATAGAAGGTAATTTTTCTTCAATTGATAAGGTTTATACTTTTTTAGTAAAAGGAGATCTTTTATTAAATAGAGAAAATGCTGAAAGATTTTTAAAGGGCTTAAAGCAAATGAGTATTATAAATCAAGGTAGAGGATATTCAGAGATAAAGTTAGTTGTTTCTGATATGGGAAAAATTGTCTTTGCTAAAGATAATAAAGAACTTTCTTGGGGTGATTTGGATAATTATTGTAGACATGTTGAAATGGAAAGTATTAAATCACCTTTAGATTTATCTCTAGGACTTATAAATTTAAGAAGATTGTATGAGACTTATCGTGATATTTATGAACAAGTAATTAGTAGAATTGAATATTTAAGAAGTTATAATTCTCGATTAACAGGAATAGCTGATAAAAAGGCTTTAATTGAAGAAGCTAATAAATTATCTGCTACTTGGTTGCGTGTTGCAAAACCAAGTGAGTACGAAGAAGTTACTTTATATGATGAACCATTAGATATAAAAAGTTTTTTGGTATCTGGAAAAAATGCTTTTTTTTCTTATTCTAATGTCCCTTTAGAACATAGAATGTCTTATTTAAGGAATTTAATATTGTCAGAACATAAGATGAAATTATTAATAGATAAATTTACTGAAGAATTAGATAAATTAGAAAAGATAGATGAAAATTTAGTAGAAATTATAAGAAATATAGCTTCAAAAAATATTTTAACTTTAAAAGAGATAGATGCTATACCAGAATATGAGATATTAGATGTTGATACTTTATTAAATGCTGGAAAGTTAGACGATTTTCAAGAACGTAATATATTGAATGAAGAGTTATATAAAAATGAAGAAAATGAAAATGATTCAAAATGGTTGGAAGATATAGATAAACAACAAAGAGCTTTAAGTAGAGAAGAAAAAAATGCATTAATGTTATATAAGAGTTTTGCTTATCATGTTATTAATCAAATTATTTCATATGTAAGAGATAATAATATTGATTTAAATACTATTGAATATGATGAAAATATTAATGCTATATTATTAGAAGGTTATAAATCTTATGTTGAAAGTTTTGATAATAAAATGAAATTTCCTGTATTTAATAGACAAGAAGTTTCAACAATAGTAGAAGAGTTGTTCCCTGATAATTATAAAGTACCTTTTGAAAGATATAAGTCAAATATTTTGTCAAGTATTAATCCTTTATTATCAAGTTTGTCGAAAACAGTATTGAATGAAGATATGACTGTTTATAGATGTATTTATTTACCAGTAGGACAAAATATTTATAGTAATAATCTAGGAAATGCTTTATTATCAACTACTATTAGTAATAGAATTGTTTCTGATTTTTTAAATCAAAGAAAAGCAAGTATAAATTATCATTATAATAAGGTTATATATAAAATAGAACTTCCTGCTGGATCGAAGGTTGCAGTATTTACTAATGATGTTTTTCTTAGATATGGTTCTTATGATGTTGCTTTTGGTGATGCACAAAAAGAAATATTATTAGATTCAATTAATTATGATTTTGAGTATGTTGATGCGAAATCTTATACTGAAAAAAATGGTGAGAATATTAGTATAGTTTATTTAAAAGCTCTTCCTAAGAAAGTTTTAACTGAAGAAGAAAATAAATTTAGTATGTAAAAAAAAGCTTTGTAAAAAGCTTTTTTTATGGTTTTAGATATGGGAAGAAATCTAGATTTCTTATTATTCCGAAGGAGATTACGATGATTAGTAATATTATATAAACATAGTTTGGTATTTTATTTATTAGTTTATTTTCTTTATTAAAAATATAAATGTATGAATTATAGATAAAGTATATTATAAAGAATGGTAATAAGATAAATACTAATTGATTATACATAAATGCTTGATATATTTTTCCTTCTAATAGGGAAAATAAGCATCTAGTTATTCCACATCCTGGACAATAATATCCTGTTATTTGATGAAATAAACAAGGAATACTAAAGTTATAATGCTGATTTAAATAATGATAAGTTATTAGTCCTATTATAGAAATTGCTATAATAAGAATTATTTTTATTATTCTTTTTTTCATTAATTGTTAGAGAATTTGTTTAAATCATTTTGTATTAAAGCATAACTTATTATTCCGAAGCCGAAAAGACCTAGAATTAAGTAAAGGATACTATTATCAGAAATTTCTTTATTATGCATTTTGCCTGCTTGATACATTTTTTGACCCATTTTGTAATACCAATAGATGCCATAGATACCACATGTTAGAATGGTAAATAGTAAAGCAAGTCCACCAGATGTACCATTATCGCCACTTACTTTGTTAGATTCATCTGTCATAACAACAAACCAATATAAACCGTAGATGCCACATGTAATAATAGAAAATACTATAGCAAGAGCAATGTTACGATTAGCTACTATAGGAGTAGGTCCATTATAATTATTAATGTTAACATTTACTTGTTGATTTGAATTTTGGTTAGTATTTGGATTATCAAAGCTTGCTCCACATCCTGCACAGTATAAAGCTTGATCTTCGTTTTCCTTTCCACAATTTTGACAATATTTACTCATAAAACACAACCTTTCTATACAAATTATATAATATTATGTAATAAAATAAAACAAAAAAATACTTTGTATCAAAATAATATAAAGTTATTGACTTTTTAAATACTTTGTATTAAAATGTAACTATGTTGGGAGTGATATGATGAAGGTATTGGAAAAAGGTCCTGGATGGAGTATGGAAGTTAGATGTACTGGAGCTGGAAATGGAGGATGTGGTTGTGGAGCAAGATTGTTAGTTGAAAGAGGCGATATTTATTTAACTCATTCTTATGATTATGGTGGTGGACACGATATATACTATACAATTAGATGTCCAGAGTGTAATGTTGAAACTGATATAGATGAAAGTAAAGTTCCTAGTTTAGTTAAAAGAGAAGCTTTGGATAGAGGAAGGAGTTTAACAAGGTAATGAGTAAAGTAGATTATACAACGGATTTATTGATTTTTGGGATAGATAGTAAAGAGAATGATAATCTTCGTTCTCTTCCTTATAAATATTTAAGTATATTATTAGTTAAAAGGAATAAAGAACCTTTTAAAGATAAATGGTGTTTACCTGGGGGATATGTATATGAAAATGAAGTATCTAAAGAAGCTAGTAAAAGAATATTAGAAAAGGAGACAGGTCTTATAAATGTTTATTTGCAACAGATAGGAGTTTATGATGGAGTAGATAGGGATCCTCGTGGTAGAACAATATCTTCATCTTATATGGCTTTAGTTGATAAGACTTTATTAAAGCAAAAGTTAAATAAAGATGCTTGTTGGTTTGATATTGAACTTGAAGAACTTGATAATAAAATAAAAGTGTTATTAAAAAATGAAACTGAATGTCTTGAATATGAGGTTAATAAAGTTATTGTTGATAAAAAAACTGAAGAATTTGAATATAAGGTGTTGAGTCATAGTGATTTAGCTTTTGATCATGAAGAAATTATAATTAAGGGGATAATGACATTACGTAATAAAGTTCAAAATACAGATATTGTATTTAATTTAATGCCAAAAGAATTTACGATTGGACAATTAAAGCAAGTTTATAGTTTACTATTAGGTAAAGAACTTGTTAATTCTGCATTTAGACGAGTTATAGCATCTAAAGTAGTTGAGACTGGTAAAATGATTAAGACAGGAGGACATAGACCTTCAGTATTGTGTCGATATAAAGAGAGATAATTATGGAAGAAAAAATAGATGTATTAGATTTTAAGAATGGTAAAAAAACAGGTGAAATTGTATTAAAGGATTTTGCTCATACTTATGGTATATGGCATGGATCTGTTCATCTTATAATTATTAGTAATGATAAAAAGAGAATCTTACTACAAAAGAGATGCTCTTTAAAAAAATTATTTCCTAATATGTGGGATATAAGTGTTGGTGGACATGTTTCTTCTTTAGAATCTTCAATAGATAGTATAAAAAGAGAATTAGGAGAGGAATTAGGATTAAGTTTAGATAAATTTAATATAAAGTTAATTAAACGTATAAAAGAAATATTTAAGAATGGAGATATTGATAGTAGAGAATTTGTAGATGTATATTTGACTTTTGCGGATATTGATTTGAGAGATGTAGTTTTGCAAGAAGATGAAGTTAGTGAGGTATGTTGGTTTACAAAACAAGAATTAAATGATTTAATACAGAATAAAAAAATAGTTTCTCATAATGAAGAATTTAATATAATTAATGAAATTTTGGTAAATTAAAAAAGGAATGAAAAATTCCTTTTTAGTTTATTCTAGAAATACTAACAACAGCTGAATATTTATCATTTGGTACTAATTCAAAATCAACAGTTGAAGAGTTTATAAAGCGGAAAGTTGAACCAGCTGTAGCATTAAAAATAGCACTTCCAGAAATTGTTCCTGTTTCACAATAATTTAATTTATTATGAGTTGATGAATGGGCGATAAATTCATTACTAGGCCAGAATTGATGAAATTCGATGCTTAATGCAACAGGTTCACAGTCGTCACATAGAACTTTGCTTTTATTTTTAACATTTGCCCACCAGTGAATTTGATATTGACCATCTGTAGGAACTTGTAATTCGCCAGTAATAGGATTATATGTTATACCATTTGATAGATTTGTATTATTGTATTTTATTATATCATTACTTGCTACTGCTAAATTTGTTTCGTCGTGAATCATCGCAGCAGAATTGAATGATGGCCCTGTCGGACCAGTAGCACCTTGAGGTCCCGTAGGTCCCGTTGGACCAGTTGGCCCTAATAATCCTTGAGGTCCACTAGGTCCTTGAATTCCTTGAGGTCCGGTAGGTCCAGTAGGCCCAGTTGTTCCTTGAGGTCCCGTTGGACCAGTTGGTCCCGTAGCACCTTGAGGTCCAGTAGGTCCTTCATTTCCTTGAGGTCCAGTTGGACCAGTAGCACCTTGAGGTCCAGTTGAGCCCGTAGGTCCAGTTGGTCCTGTAGGTCCTTGTTTAATGCATTTTTTAATTAATTTACATAAACAGTCAGTGTCATCATTGATGTAAATATTTTGAGCTTCTAAATTTTCTTGCATGTTAACCTCCTTTCATTATTATTTTATGAAGTTAATAAGTTGGTGATTGGGCTTTTATAAAAAAAAACATATCTTTTGAAGATATGTTTATTATTTGTTATTATCTTTTAACATTTCACTTACTGTTGTTGTAATTGATGCTATATCTTGTAAATTAGATGGAACAATTATTTTGGTCGCTTGTCCATCAGCCATTTTAGTAGCGGCTTCTAAACCTTTTAAAGCAATAACATTTTTATCAGCATTTGCTTCGCGAAGTAATTTAATACTTTCAGCTTCAGCTTGGTTGATTTTTAAGATTGCTTCAGCTTCACCGGTTGCTTTTAAAATAGCTGTTTCTTTTTCAGCTTCTGCTCTTAGAATAGCACTTTGTTTTTCACCTTCAGCAATAAGAATGCTTGATTTTTTTTCACCTTCGGCTTGAAGAATTTTTTCACGTCTTTCTCTTTCAGCACGCATTTGTTTTTCCATAGCTTCTTGAATATCACGTGGTGGAATAATGTTTTTAACTTCAACACGATTAATTTTTATTCCCCATGGATCTGTTGCTTCATCAAGAATAGAACGCATTTTGGCATTTATGATATCTCTTGATGTTAGCGTTTGATCAAGTTCTAATTCACCAATTATGTTACGTAGAGTTGTTGCAGTTAGATTTTCAATAGCAACAATAGGATTTTCAACGCCGTATGTATATAGTTTAGGATCAGTTATTTGATAGTATACGACGGTATCAATTTGCATTGTAACATTATCTTTAGTTATTACTGGTTGTGGTTTGAAATCTTTAACAATTTCTTTTAGAGTTAGGCGATTAGCAATGCGATCGATGAAAGGGATTTTAAAATGAAGACCATTTTTCCAAGTTTCTAAGTAAGATCCAACTCTTTCAATTACATAGGCTTCAGCTTGTGGAACAACTTTAATGCATAAGATAATACAAATAAATACAATAATTAGAATAGGAATAAGAATATCCATATTATTTTACCTCCTCGACAATTAATTTTACTCCCTCAATTTTGAGAATTTTAACAGTTTTTCCTTTAGGAATTGTTTTTTTAGCAACTGCTGTCCATCTTTTTCCATCTACTTTAACTTCTCCCGGATTATTTTTAGTTATTTCTTCAGTAACAATTCCTTCACTATCAATTATTAAGTCTAAGTTGGTTTTTTGTTTGCTTTTATTTAACAATTTTTCTAGTGGTTTTCTAGTTAAAAGTAATAAAATAACTCCAACAATGACAAAGACAGCGAATTGAACGTAGAATGAAGTATCAAAATAGGAAAGAATTAAAGAAATAAGTCCTGATGCGACGAACCAAATTGTAACAAGATTGATTGTAGCTATTTCGATAATTGCTAAGGCGATAATAATTACTAACCATACAATTGACATATATACCTCCTAAGGATATTATATCATATGATAATTAATTGTAAAAAAGATTTAAAAAAAATAAAGTTAGTGATACAATATTAATGTTATTACCCCATCGCCAAGTGGTAAGGCATCAGGCTCTGACCCTGACATTCCGTAGGTTCGAATCCTACTGGGGTAACCATGTTATTTAGCCCGAAGTAGTTCGGACTTTTATCATATATAGAGGTATTAATATGAATGAAGATTGGATATTAGAAGAATATAAGATTATATATGGTTTTGATGATGTGTCTTTAATAGAAATGAATTCTAAATTAGGAGAATTTGCTTATTTTTTATCTAATATTGAGATAGATAGTGAAGATTTTAATTTAAAGAGTTCTAGTAAAAAAACAGAATTACAAAAAGCAAAAAAATTTTTAAATAGTAGATTTGTAATGCATAATGTTCATTATTTGAGTGATAAAGATTTATTAAAATTAGATGGAATTGATATAAAAGACATTGCCGATTTAATTAATTTATATAATAGACTCGGAAAGAATATAAGTTGTTTTAAGATACCAATATCTTACGTAGATAATAGTCCTTTTTATGGAACCATTTCTCAACATCTTAATATTTGTAGTTATAAAGAATTTTTACAAAATATGAAGTTGTATATAAAGAGTATTAAATTAAGTAAGCAAATAACTAATGTTACGGGAATGTGTTATGTTCATGAACTTGTTCACACACAGTTATGTCGAGAAAGAGGAATGATAAGAGATTTTAAAAATGTGGAAGTATTAAGTATATTTATGGAATTAGTATATTGTTTAGAAGGAAGTTTTGATGAAAAAGATTTAATATATTTAATAAAGCGTCGAATAGATTATTTTATTTTAGAATTTTATAAATTATTTCAATATTATTTTGAAAATGATGGCAAAATATGTAAAATAGATGCTTTGTTATCTAGTAAGTATGTTGAATCAATTGCGATAGCATTACAAATGTTTATAATATATAGAGATATTTCTTTATTGGAAAAGAAAGCAATATTAGAAAGTATTCAGAAAGTATTTGATGGAGATATTTGTTTGGAAGATATGCTAAATAATTATGGTTTATCTTTGGAAAAAAGTTTAAATAAGGATAATATTAGTCGTTTGTTGAAAATTTAAAATGTATTATAATATATGTAATAGTAAGGTGAAGGTGAATTTAATGAAAAATATTGTTTTATGTGGGAGTATGAAAGTTAAGGATAAGATTTTAGAAGTTAACGATCAACTTACAAAGATTGGGTTTAATGTTTTACTGCCTAAGGAGTGTATGGAAGGATTACCAAAGGTTTATGCGTCTCGTAAGCATTTTGAAAGAATTGTAGATAAAGAAAATACTTATGTATTAATTGTTAATGCAGAGAAAAAGGGAATAAAAAATTATATTGGTCCAAATAGTTTTGCTGAAATAGCTTTTGCATTTTATTTTAATAAAAAAATTTATTTACTTAATGATATTTATGAGCCATATGAAGATGAATTGATAGGATGGGGAGTTATTGAATTACATGGAGATTTAACTAAGATTGAATGATTTCACAAAAATTACATTCTTCTTTCATAATTTAGACAAAAAATGAACACAATTAAAGAGTATTATTGAATTATGAAAGGAGAGATGAGAAATAGTAGAAGTTCAATTGATTGGTGCCAATTCAAAAAACGGCTTGAAGATGAAGAAAATAATCGAAAGAACAATTGAAGATAATGATTTAAAAGTTAATTTGTTACTTTTAGATGATGATAAGACGAAAAACAAGTATAATATAAAGAACTTTCCTGGTTTAGTTATTAATGGAAATTTAGTAAGTCAAGGTAAAGTTTTAACTGAGAGAGAATTAAAAAAAGTTTTAATTTAAAAGGTCATATTTGACCTTTTTTTTTTTTAGTGTATAATACATCTATGGCGTTTTAGGAGGCCGTTATGAAAAAGATTGATACTGAAAAATTATCAAAGGAAGTACAAGATACACTTGTTCATCGCGCTTGTGTCATGCGTAGTGGTGAATATTTGGCTTCTTACTTGATAAGAAAAAATAGAAGTGTAGATGCTATTAGATTAATTGGTAGATGTTCTGTTCATGATATATCTAAAATTCAAAATACCGAGGAATTTATGGCATTGGCAAGTATTATTGATGATATTGATCAAATGTCAGATATAGAACATGTGCCAACACGTGAACAAATTGAAGCAAAAGCATTGCATTGGAAAAATAATTCTCATCATCCAGAGTACTATGAGAGTCCTAATGATATGTCCGATTTGGATTTATTAGAAATGGCTTGTGATTGTCATGCTAGAAGTAGGCAATATAATAGTGATTTAATAGCTTATATTAAAATACAACAAGATTTACGTTTTCATTTTGATAAAGAACATTATAAGAAGCTATTAGAGTATTGTACAATATTGGTTCATTTAACTAAAAATGATGATTATTCGGCAGTTTTAAATGATAGTGAACCATTATGTTTTAATCTTAAAGATTCTACAATGGAAATGTTAGAAGATTTTGATGAATCTTGTTATACGGATTATATAAAAACTGAAAGGTTGTATTTACAAAAAGAAGAAACACCAGACTTTGCATCTGTATCATATGTTATATATTTAAGAGAAGATAATACAGAGATAGGCTATATATCTTTGAAATTCAATAAATATATGGAATATAAAATATATGAAAATTATTTAGGTAATGGATATACAATAGAAGCTTTATCAAAATTTATTGAAACTTCAACAATGGAGGAATTATTTATAAGTGTAAGAAAAGATAATCCTTGTATGAAGAGAGATATTGAAGAGTTAGGTTTTAAACCATGTGAATATTCTGATACAACTGTTGTTTATCGTTATCGTAAGCCAGCAAAGAGACTAGAGTTTGTTCCATAATAAAAAAGCAATTTTTATTGCTTTTTTTCTTTGGCTCCTTGATAAGTATTTCTTTTAACCATTTCTTTATCAATATCATTTAAAACACAAAATTTTTTTAGTAACCATGTTGGAGTAATTAAATCTTCTTTTTTAGGATCGCCAGTTATACGATGAATTACAATTTGAGGATTTAATAGCTCTAGTTGGCTTATTACAATATCAATATATTCTTCTTTTGTTAAAATATGAAATTTATGTTGTTGATAATAGTCAGCTAAATCAGTATCTTTAATAATATGAAGCATATGTATTTTAAGACCATCTACTTTTAAGTTATTTAAATATTTAACAGTTTCTAACATATCTTCTTTTGTCTCTCCTGGTAGTCCATTAATAATATGTACAACAATTTCAATATTTCTTTTTTGAAGTTCTTTTACAGCTTTTTCGAAATTTTTTAAGTCATGTCCACGATTAATTAATTTTAATGTTTTTTCATGAATAGATTGAAGACCAAGTTCAATTGTAAGGTTTGTTTTTTTATTTAGCTCTTCTAAATAATCATAGCATTCTAGTGATATAGCATCACTACGAGTAGCAATATTCAAACCTATTACGTTTGGTATTTTTAAGATTGTTTCATATTTTTCTTTTAGTTCATTTAATGGAGCATAGGTATTTGTATTAGCTTGAAAGTAGCCAATATAATAACTATTTGGCCATTTTTTTTCCATTATTTCCTTAATTTTTGTGAATTGAGTTACGAGGTCTTCATTTTGATTGCCAGCAAAATCTCCTGATCCGAGACGGGAACAGAATATGCATCCGTGACCATTTTTTTCTTTATTAGGACATGAAAAATTACCATTTAATGATACTTTAAATGTTTTTTTACCATATTTATTTTTATAATAATAATTTAATGTATGATATCTTTTATTATCAAGAGAATATTGAAACATTTCGATCACCTTGGCTTTTATTATAACATTAAAAATGTTTTCTAAATAGTTATATATTTTTATAAAGTATGTTATAATTTTTGTAGAATAAGAATATGGGAAAGGTGATACTGATGGCTAATTTTGGGGAACATTTTAAAAAAGTAGCAGATTATAGAGATAATATTAGTAAACCACAAGCAGTATTTAAAGGACAATTTTATCGTATTACAATAATGAGCGACTTATTAGTTCGTTTGGAATTTAGTGAAGAAGGGTATTTTGAAGATCGTCCAACAGAATTGGCTAGGTTTAGAAATTTTCCTATACCACAAATGAAAGTTGATCAAAACGAGCGTTATTTAGATGTAACAACTAAATATTTTCATTTACGTTATGAGAAAGAAAAGGCATTTTATGGAAATAAATATTCTCCAGATAGCGTGTTAAAAATTAAGTTATTTGATTCTAATAAGGAATGGTATTTTGGTCATCCTGAGGCACGAAATTATTATGGAATTGTAGCTAATTTGGATAAAACGGTAGATCCTTTTATAGAAGAGGCTTCGGTACGTGATTTGAAACATATTAAAAGACAAGTTGATAATATGTTGAATGTTAAGAAAAAAGGTTTATATTCAACTGATGGCTTTGTATCTATTGATGATAGTAAGTCTAATTTTATAAGTGAAGATGGTTCTATTATATATAATGATCGAAAGAGAATAGATATGTATGTTTTTTTATATAATAGAGATTTTGGTAATTGTTTACAGAATTATTTTATGTTAACGGGAATGCCTCCATTAATACCACGATATGCTTTGGGTATTTGGTGGAATAAAAATGATTTTTATTATTTTAATGATATTCAAAAACTACTTAATGATTTTAATAAGAATAAAATTCCTGTTAGTATTTTATTACTTGGTGATAATTGGCATTTAAAAGATAAGAATAATTTGTCAAGATTTAATTCTGGTTTTACTTTTAATCGTGAATTGTTTTATAAGCCAGCAGAATTCACTAAATATATGCATGATAGAGGTGTTAGAGTTGGAGTTAGTTTAGATCCTAGTGAAGGTATACATCCACATGAACCTAAGTTTGATGAAATCGCAAAAGCAATAGGTAATGCAGAAAAGCAAACTATTCCTTTTAATGTATTTGATAAGGAGTTAATGAGTGCATATTTAAATTATTTGATTGATCCTTTATATAAGATTGGTGTTGATTTCTTTTGGATTAATTATCGTAATTTAAAAGATCGTACTAGTAATGATATATTGAATTATTATCATTTTGTCGATTATACAAAGATGGAAGGATTACGTCCAATGCTTCTTACAAGAAGTAATACTTATGCTCCTCATAGGTATCCTGTTCATTATAGTGGTGAGACATCTGTTAGTTGGAATACTTTGAAAGTTTTACCATATTTTAATAGCACTTCTTCTAATTTGGGATTATCTTGGTGGAGTCATGATATAGGTGGTTATAAAGATGGGGTTGAAGATTCTGAATTGTATGCAAGGTATGTTCAATATGGAACGTTTAGTCCGATTTTTAGATTTAGTGCCAAATATGGAAGATATTATAAAAGGGAACCATGGAAGTGGGATGTTAAAACTCTTAGTATAGTTAGAGAATATTGTCAGATGAGACATAGATTAATTCCATATTTATATAGTGAAGCTTATAAATATCATAAAGTTGGCTTACCTTTGATTCAACCTTTGTATTATCAGTATCCTGAGATTTATGATGAAATAGATTATAAGAATGAATATTATTTTGGTACAGAGTTATTTGTTGCACCAATTACAAAACCTAAGGATACTGTAATGAATCGTTCAGTAGAGAGAATATTCTTACCGAAAGGAACTTGGTATGATTTTAAAACTGGTAAAAAATATTTAGGAAATAAAAGATATATTTTATTTTATAAAGATGAGGATTATCCTGTTTTTGCACGTGATGGTTCAATAGTTTGTATGGCTGATTTAGAGAAAAATATGAATGTGACAAATTCACCAACAACTATGGAAATACATGTTTTTCCTGGGAAGAGTAATCAATATAATTTATATGAAGATGATGGATTTAGTAATTTATATGAAGAAGGTTATTATTTATTAACACGTGTTGATTATAATTATATGGCTAATAATTATACTTTAATAATTAGACCAGTTGAAGGTAAGACAGGAATTGTTCCAGCGAAGAGAAATTATCGTATACGTTTTAGAAATACTAGAGAAGCAAATGATGTTATAGTTTATGTTGATAGTGAAAAAGTTGAAAGTGATTCTTATGTAGATGATACTGATTTTATTGTTGAAGTAAGTGATGTTCCGACTACTAAGCAATTAACTATAAATTGTAAAGGTAAAGATATTGAAATAGATGCTGTTCGTTTAATTAATGACGATATTGATTCTATTATTTCTGATTTACAAATAAAGACTAATTTAAAAGAAGAAATTGGTAAAATAGTTTTTTCTAAAAATAGTATCGAAAAGAAAAGGATGGATATTCGTCAATTGCGTAAAAAAGGACTTGATAAATCTTTTGTTAATATGTTTATGAAATTGTTGGAATATGTAGCTCAAATATAGAAAAATTTGCATGATGATAAAAAAATTTGTATAATGTTTAGTAGTTAGGGGATGAGTTATATGCCAAGACCTTTTGGACACGGACCTGGAGGACCATGGGGACCAGGTCCAGGTGGACCTTTTGGCCCAGTAAATGTTGGTTCAAATTATTTTAGACCAGGTGGACCAAATAGACCAGCACCGGGAGGATATGTAGATATCACTAGTGCTAATATTGTTGAATCTACAATAGCTAAATATTATGATGTTAAATCTACTTTTAAAGAAACAATTAGAAAAAAAGGAATAGTAGGAGGTATTTTCTTAGGAGCTCGTTATTTGACTTCTGGGAGTTTAAGATACGATTCTTTTGTTGGTAAAATTGCTACTTATGAAAAACAGTTTGTCGAAGGAAGAATTACTTCTGTTCAATTTAATGAAAGAAGAATGATAGCTGCAAGAACTTATTATCGTTATTTACGTAAGATTGGTTATTTAAATCAAGAAGAATATGTTGAGAAGATGAATGAGTATGCAAAATCAATTAATGTTAATTATGTTAATGATTCTAATCAACAAACTCGTGGTCGAAGTCGTTAATTTTGCTTGAATAATTAAAATAAATACATTATAATACATGATATGCGTTGAAGAAAGAGTAGTAGTATGGGATTCTTTATAGAGACTTAGTGGATGGTGAAAACTAAGAAGATGAAGATACGAACTTGCTTTTGGAGCTTAGAGGGTGATTCCTATATCGATTTAGAGCTAATTTATAATTAGAAATTAAGGTGGTACCACGACATATTCGTCCTTATGATGAATATGTCTTTTTTATTGGAGATGATAATATGTTTAGTTTAATATATTTTGTTGTTGTTTTTATAATTGTTTATTTTGCATATTATTTTATTTTTGATGATATGCTCAAAAAAGAGAAATATGCTAAAATATCTGAATTGGTTTTGTTAACAAAAAAATTTAATTTAGATAAAAAGAAAATGAATTATCGTAGTTCATTAAATGGAATTGCTATTATAAATGCATTTATAATGGGGAGTACTGTAGTAGTTGTTGATTTAATTCCGTTTAATTATGTAATTAAGTTATTAGTTGCATTTATAATGATAATGATTTTGATGTTTAGTTTATATTTTTTATATGGTAAATATTTAAGTAAGAAATGGGGAAAGAAAGATGGAAGTTAATTTTAAAGAAATAGAGAAGAAATGGCAAAAGTATTGGGATGATAATAAAACTTTTGAAGCGAAAACAGGAGAAGAAAAGAAACCTTATTATATCTTAGTTGAATTTCCATATCCATCAGGAGCTGGTTTGCATGTAGGTCATGTTAGGAGCTATACGGCGCAGGATGCGATGGCAAGAATGATGAGAATGCAAGGATATAATGTTTTATATCCAATGGGATGGGACGCTTTTGGAGCTCCTGCTGAACAATATGCAATAAAGAATCATATTCATCCTAAAGAAGCTGTTAAGGAAAATATTAAAACTTTTAAAGCGCAAATGAAGTCCTTAGGTTTTTCTTTTGATTGGAGTAGGGAATTTTCAACGACTGATCCTGATTATTATAAGTGGACTCAATGGCAATTTTTACAATTTTATAAACATGGGATGGCATATAAAGATACTATTCCAGTAAATTGGTGTCCAACGTGTAAATCAGTATTATCTAATGAAGATGCTGCTGGTGGTGTTTGTGAAAGATGTGGATCACCAGTAATTCAAAAAGAAAAATCACAATGGATGTTAAGAATGAGTGATTATGCGGAAGATTTGTTAAAAGGTTTAGATGATACTAATTTCGCTCCAAAAGTTAAATTAGGCCAAATAAATTGGATTGGTAAATCAGTTGGTGTTGAAGTTGATATTGAAATTGTTGGTGGCGGAAAATTCTCTATATTTACTACTTGTATAGAAACAATTTATGGTATTACGTTTTTTGTAATTGCACCAGATGGGAAAATAATTAAAGAGTTAATGCCTAGAGTTGAAAATAAAGAAGAGGTTCAAGCTTATATAGAAGAAACTGCTAAAAAATCTAATATGGATCGTACTGAATTGAATAAGGGAAAAACTGGTGTATTAGTTAAAGGTGTAAAAGCTAAACATCCTATTACGGGAGAAGAAGTTCCAATATTCTTAGGTGATTTTGTTTTAGGTGATTATGGAACTGGAGCTGTAATGGCTGTACCTAGTCATGATCAAAGAGATTTTGAATATGCAATTGAACATAATATTCCAATGTTACAAGTTATTGATGGAGCTGATGTTACTGAAAGAGCTTTTGAAAAACAAGATTATTTAGGTAAAGGTTGTAAGTTAATTAATAGTGCTGAATTTACAGGAATGACGGTTGAGGAAGCGAAAATAGCAATTACTAAGAAATTGATTGATATGGGAATAGCTCGTGAAGTTAATAATTATAAGATGAGAGATTGGATTTTCTCAAGACAAAGATTCTGGGGAGAACCTATTCCAATGATATATTGTGAGAAATGTGGATGGCAACCAATGGATGAAAAAGATTTACCGTTGTTGTTACCTGATGTTGCAGAGTATGAACCTACAGATAATGGGGAATCACCATTAGCTAAAATAACTGATTGGGTTAATACAACATGTCCTTGTTGTGGAGGACCAGCAAAACGTGAAACTGATACAATGCCTAACTGGGCGGGATCAAGTTGGTATTTCTTACGTTTTATGGATGCTAAGAATACAAAGGAATTCGCTTCGATGGAAGCAATGAAATACTGGAATCGTGTTGATTGGTATAATGGTGGTATGGAACATACAGCTAGACATTTATTATATGCGAGATTCTGGGTACAGTTCTTATATAATATAGGATTAGTTCCTAATAAAGAAATGATTTGGACTCGTGTTAGCCATGGAATGGTTTTAGGTTCAAATAATGAAAAAATGAGTAAATCAAAAGGAAATGTTATTAATCCTGATGATATAGTTAAAGAGTATGGTGCTGATACTTTACGTGTTTATGAAATGTTTATGGGAGATTATGAACAAGATGCTCCTTGGAGTACTGATTCATTAAGAGGATGTAAGAGATTTATTGATAAAATTATTCGTTTGAGTGATAAAGTTGTTGATGGTGAAGAATATTCAAAAGATTTAGAAACACTAATTCATAAGAGTATAAAGAAAGTTCAATATGATTTAACACATATGGCATATAATACTGTTGTATCAACTTTAATGATAATGGCAAATGCTTTTGATGATAAAGAGCGTATTACTAAATCTGATTATCATGTTTTATTAACATTATTAAATCCAATGGCTCCACATATTACTGAAGAATTAAATGAAAAATTAGGATATAAACCTATTTGCGAATCTGAATGGCCAGTTTATGATGAAAATAAAACTATAGATAATGAGAAAACAATTGGTGTTCAAGTTAATGGTAAATTAAGAGCATCTATTACTATAGGAATTGATGAAGATGAAGAATCAATAAAACAGAAAGCTTTAGCTGAACCAAATGTTATAAAATTTATGGAAGGTAAAGAAATAGTAAAAGTAATAGTTGTTAAAGGAAAAATAGTTAATGTTGTTGTTAAATAATTAAAAGAATGAAGAATTTCATTCTTTTTGTTGTATAATATGGATATAGATATTAAGCTACTAGTGAAGGAGATCGAAAATGAAAAAAAATGAATTGTTTTTTTTATCAAAAGATAATCAGACTAATATTCATATGGTAATATGGGAACCAGATACACGTGTTTATGGAGTTATTCAAGTTGTTCATGGAGTAACAGAACATATTATGCGTTATGAAGAATTTGCGAATTATATGAATAAAGGTGGAATAGCTGTTGTTGGTATTGATTTGATTGGTCATGGTCTTTCAACTAATAATGGAGCTAAAAAGATGTATTTTGGGCCGGAGGGTAGTTGGAAGTATGTGGTTGGAGACTTGGATACTTGTTTTCAAAATGCTAAAGAGTTATATCCAGATGTTCCTTATGTGATGTTAGGATTTTCACTTGGTTCTTTTTTAGTTAGATCTTATTTAATAGATTATCCAGGTAAAGTAGATGGAGCTATATTAGTTGGAACTGGTCAGATTGGAAAATTTTTACTTAAGCTGGCTCGGAAGATAGCTATTAAAGAAGGTTTAAAATATGGAGAAGATAAAACTACTGATAAAATAAGAAATTTAACTTTTGGAACATATAATAAGCATTTTAAACCTAATAGGACACCATATGATTGGTTATGTTTAAGTAATACAGCTGTGGATAATTATATAGCAGATCCATTACGTGGAGATGCAATGTCAAGTGGATTATTTAGAGAATTACTTGATGGAATGAAATATACATCTGAAATTAATAATGTGAAAAAAATAAATATTATGAAACCGATATTGCTATTATCAGGACAAAATGATGCTGTAGGTGATTTTGGAAAAGGAGTTACTAAAGTTTGTAATGAATATAAAAAGGTTGGAGTACAAGATTTAACTTTAAAAATATATAATAATTTACGTCATGATATTATGCATGAAGATGATAGATTTACGATTTATGATGATATTTATGGATGGTTACATAGTAAATTACTAAGAAGTGTTCCAGTTATGGAGGATAATGTTTCTTTAGATGGCGTAAGGGATAATGAAACTAGATACGAGAAAGCTTTGAATAAAGCGCATAATTCAACAAATGTAATTAAAGAATCAATTGTAACTGATGAATTGGTTAAACAACAACAAGATTCTTTAAATAGAAGTGAATTTAGTGATATAGATGAAAATAAAATGGAGTAAAGATTGAATCTTTACTCTTTTTTGAAGATTTGATGAAATTTTTAAAAAATTAGCACTCTTTATTGACAAGTGCTAATTTTGGAGTATAATGGTTGATGAAAAGGAGGGATAATTATGAATTATGGTTATCCAAATATGAATCAGGAAAATGAAGATGTATTAAAAAAATATGGTCGTGATATTACTGAGAGTGCTAAAAGTAATAAGATAGATCCAATTATTGGTCGTGATGATGAAATTCGTAGTATTACAAGAATTTTATCACGTAAAACAAAGAATAATCCTGTTTTAATAGGTGAACCAGGTGTTGGTAAAACGGCTATAGTGGAAGGCTTAGCTTTACGTATAGTTAATGGAGATGTTCCTGAAAGTTTAAAAAATAAGACTATTTGGGAATTGGATTTAGCAGCGTTAGTTGCTGGTGCTAAATATCGTGGTGAATTTGAAGAGCGTTTAAAAGCTGTTTTAAATAAGATAAAAGAATCTGATGGTAAAATTATTTTATTTATAGATGAGATTCACATGATTGTTGGTAGCGGCGATGAAGGTACAATGAATGTTGGTAATATGTTAAAACCAATGTTAGCTCGTGGTGAAATTAAGTGTATTGGAGCGACAACTTTGAATGAGTATCGCAAGTATATTGAAAAAGATGGGGCTTTGGAAAGAAGATTTCAAAAAATTATTGTTAAAGCTCCTAATGTTGAAGATACAATAGCTATTTTACGTGGATTAAAAGAAAGATTTGAAGTTCATCATGGAGTTAATATTAAAGACCGTGCTATTATTGCGGCAGCTACTATGTCTGATCGTTATATAACTGATCGTTATTTACCCGATAAAGCAATTGATTTAATTGATGAAGCATGTGCTACCATTAAAGTAGAAATGGATAGTGTTCCTGTTAGTTTGGATAAATTGACGAGAAAAATTATGTTGCTTGAAATAGAAAGACAGTCTTTAATTAAAGAAAAAGATGAACAAAGTAAAAAGAGATTACAGGAATTAGAAGATCAACTATATGAGTTAAAATTAAAAGAATCTAAATTAAAAGATGATTTTAATAAGGAAAAGGAAGTAAATGAAGCTATTTTAGCTAAGAAGAAATTACTTGAAACGTATCGCTATAAGTTAAAAGAAGCTGAAAATAACTATGATTTGGATACGGCAGCAAGATTGCGTCATGGCGATATTCCTAAATTGGAACAAGAGTTGGAAGATTTACGTAAAAATAATAAAAATGTTTTGATTAGGGATACTGTTAATGAAGAAGATATTGCTCAAGTTATTTCAAAATGGACAAATGTACCTCTTTCTAAATTGGTTGAGGGCGAAAAAGAAAAATTATTAAAACTAGAAGATAATATGAAGAAGAGAGTAATTGGGCAAGATGAAGTTCTTAAAAAAGTTAGTGAAGCAATTATTCGTAGTCGTGCTGGGATAAAAGATCCTAATCGTCCTATTGGTTCGTTCTTATTTTTAGGACCAACTGGTGTTGGAAAAACAGAAGTCGCAAAGACTTTAGCTTATGAATTGTTTGATGATGAAAGACATATGATTCGTATAGATATGAGTGAGTATATGGAGGCATTTAATGTTTCGAGATTAATTGGTGCTGCACCAGGTTATGTCGGATATGAAGAGGGTGGACAATTAACAGAGGCAGTAAGAAGAAATCCTTATTCAATAGTTTTATTTGATGAAATTGAAAAGGCTCATCCTGATGTATTTAATATTTTATTGCAAATATTAGATGATGGTCGTATTACTGATAGTCAGGGGAGAACAGTAGATTTTAAGAATACTATCATTATTATGACAAGTAATTTAGGTAGTGAATATATATTAGAGAATTTACCAAATAAAGAAGAATTAATTAATAAAGATTTAAAAAGAACATTTAAACCTGAATTTTTAAATAGAATTGATGAAATTGTCTTCTTTAATAGTTTAAATAAAGATGTTTTCTATCAAATACTTGATAAATTTGTTAGAGAGATAAATGATCGTTTAAAAGATAGAGGCATTGTTATTTCTTTAAGTGATAAAGCTAAAAAGAAAGTAATTGATAATGCTAGTGATGAAGCTTTTGGTGCTCGTCCTATTAAAAGGTATCTTGCTGAAAATATAGAAACATTAATTGCAATGGAATTAATTAATGGAACAATTAAAGATAATTCAAAGGTTGTAGTAGATTTGGATAATAATTATAATTTTTTAATAAGGAACAACTAAATATGTTCCTTTTTTTTATGATTTATGATATCATTAATAATGATTAATAGTATAGTCTAGGAAGTGAAGTATATGGTACTTAAATATAGATTAAAAAAGTTGCCTAAAAGAAAAATACTTGTTTGGTTTGCTTTTATTTTTCTTTTTGTTTTTTCAATATATTCAATGGTTAGATATTATGCTGTTGCTTCAATGGGGGCTATGAATAGTGGTATTTCTGGAGATACAGTTGTAGTAAATGATTTAGAAACTGATTGGAATTACTATATGAGTCTTAATTATACAGAGATTACTAGCAAAACGGAATTACCTAATAAGAATAGTGATAAATATAATCAAGATACATTAGTGGCAGTGCAAATTAATTATGATGGTCATGATATAAATGATTCTTCTTTAGTTGGAAAAATATCTGGTACTGAGCCTCAATCTAAGTTGGTTTATTATAAGTATTATCCTGTTGTAAATGGTAAAGTAACAATTGAATTGATTGATAATCCTTATACAGCTAGACCTACAGGACATGGATTTAATGGTTGGGTATGTGATGATGAAGCAACAAATGGTTTAGATTGCTCAAAGTTAACATTTTCTTATGATGATGAATATTATACTAGGTATGTTACTATTGATAAACCTGCTAATCCTGATTCTAGCGGAGATTATACAGTAGTGTTAAATCTTAAAGCTAGTTGGACAACGGCTGATGTAGAGACATCTATTAATACAGCTTATTATAATTTTAAAGATAAATCAATGCAAAATATAGGTGGAACACCTATTATAGAAACTGTTCCAGTATATAGAGTTATTTATGAGTTTAAAGATAATGTTACATATTTTATTTTAAGGACTGCTAATAGATATACTTATTATTCAGGATATCCAGTACGTGGTGGTAGTTATATTAATAATACTAGATGTAATAGTCGTAATGGTTGTCAATATTTAGAGGAAGTTGAATGGAATGATAGTTACGATGAAAATCTAACCTATTATGTTGGTGAAATATCTAGTTCATGGTTTGGGAATCGATTAAGCAATCAGCGTGAAGCAGTTGAAAGTGATTTTGATGTAATTCAAACTGATGAAATAATTGATTATGAAGAAGCTATAGTTGGTTATGAAGTAGATTATAATGACGGAGATTTATTAACTGGTTATTATTATAAAACAACTTATAATTCTGGTGATGATGCTTCTTTATATTACAATACTAATGGTGTATCTTGTGATGATACAACTTGTAGAAGTGGTTCAACGGTTTATAAATTGATTCAGTATGGTGAAAATACAGAGATATCCTATACTTTAAGCAATGGAGAAAAATGGGTTGAAGGCGATGATGGTTCAACTTGTAAGACAACAATTGATGTATGGAAAAAATGTAATATTCAAACACCTAGATTAGATGATGAGGGAAATGTTGTCTATGAAAATGGCGAAATTGTATATGATATTAAAGAGGTTAATGTTAATCAAGCAAATGATTATTATTATTTAGTTACAAGAGATACAAATATTTTAGATTTATCTTCTAATAATAATGATTTAGGTGATATGAATCTTGATGTTCCTTATACATTAAGTGGTAACTATGATGGAACTAGTAATGGTACTGTTGAAATAGATAGAGGATCTTTATCTCTTGAAGATGATATGGTTATAGAACATTTAGAAGTTACAGGTTTAAATGTTTCGACTGGAACTTCTAGGTCTACTTCATATGCTATTTTTGCTAATGATTTTAATTTAAAAATCGGACGAGGAATGACTGCAACTGGTGGATATTATGGTTCTGAAGGCATGGTTGCTTATGGAGTAATTAGTTCTAGTACGGGTAGAAATGATGTTAGAAACAAGGTTATTGTTGAAACCGGACATTATAATTATTTGAAAGCTACAGGTAATGGTAGTTTAACAGATGAAAGAGTTATTTCATGGTATGGTAATGATTATGACCGTGTTACCGGAAATGATAATAATTTAATTGTTGAATTCCAAGCTTTAGCTTCCGATTCTGGTAATCATAATAGTTCTTCGATAACACCAACTTCACAAATGGTTATCAAAAGTGGAACGTATGGTGAACATATAATTAATGGAAGTGGTAGCACATCAACTTCTTCTTATTATACATATGGTGTTTATGCTGGAGGTATATCTGGAGGTAATTCAACTTCATTTAGAACTTTGAAAATTGAAGGTGGTCGTATCTTTAGTGTTAATGGTGGACCATGTATTTATAGTTCTAATAGTGTTGGAAATGTTATTGCTATATATATGACAGGTGGTACTGTAGATAATATAGTTGGTGGTGCTGGTACATCTGAAACTTATGGAAATCGTATTGTTTCGGTAACTGGAGGAACAGTTAATAATGCTGTTGCCGGTGGAAGTAATAGTTATAGTACTAGTGGTGGTTCAAGTGCTGGTCCATTTAGAGGAGATACGTTAGTTTATATTGGTGGTAATGCAGTCATTGGTGGAACGCCGGCAACTGTTGAAGGTAATCGTGATGATTATCCTGGAATGCTTTATGCAGTTACTCCCGGAAGTGTATTCGGTGCTGGACTTGGATTGCAAAATCAAAGTAGTCGTGGAGTTGCTTATGAAACGCATGTAATTATCAATGGTGGTACTATAAAAAATAATGTTTATGGCGGCGGTAACTATGGTATTGCTGGGTATAGTGGTTCAGCGACATCAAAAATTGATATTTTAGATGGTGTTGTAGAAGGTTCTGTTTTTGGTGGCGCTAATAGTAATGGATTTGGTTCAAATGGTGACAATACATATTTAGTTGATATAAATGTGTCTGGTGGTACTATTGGATATTTATATGGTGGATCTAATTCAACAGGAACTGTTTATGCGGATGTTGATATTGATATAACTGGAGGAACAATTGTTAATGATGTCTTTGGTGGAGGATATGGTAACAATACAAGAGTAAATGGAACTATTAATATTGATACAAAGACTAATGATGATTCTAGTTTAATTGCTAAAAATATTTATGGTGGTAGTGCTAATGGATCTGTTAATAGTTCATATAGTGATACAACTAATGTAACAATAGATGGTGGAACTGTTACAGATTCTGTGTATGGAGCTGGTAAAGGTGAAACTGCTACACCTCAAACAAGTGGAGATATTACAGTTACTGTTTTGAATGGTAATATAAATCGTGTTTTTGGTGGTAACAATTTAAGAGGTACATTAAGTCATAGTGGTGATGAGTTACAAGTAATTGTTAATGGTGGAACTATTAATGAAGTATTTGGTGGTAGTAATGGTAATAATGCTGGTGCTACTGAAACGAATGTAACAATTAATGGCGGCCGTATTTTATCTGCTGTTTATGGTGGCGGTAATCAAGCAACGACAACAACTTCAAATGTAACGGTTAATGGAGGCACATTTGCAGAGTTTGATGGAGAAGGATATTTGGTAGGAACAGCTGGAGAAGTTTATGGTGGTGGATATGCTGCTGCCGTAACAACAACAAACGTTAATATCGAAAATGGTTCTAATGTTTATAATGTATATGGTGGTTCTAATCAACAAGGTTTAGTTAGAACATCAAATGTTAATAATAATGGTGGAAATGTTTTATGTAATACTTATGGTGGTGGAAATATCGCTGAGGTTACAACTTCAAATAATAATTTGAATGGAACAGAATACACATATAAGCTAAAGGATAACGAAACTGTTTATAATACTTCATGTGGAAACGCTTTTGGTGGTGGAGCTAAAGCTGATGTTAATAATTCTAATATTACTTTAAAAGGTAGTACATTATTAAATGTATATGGCGGCTCTAATCAAGCAGGAACAGTTAGTAATTCAAATGTTGTTATAAACAACGGAAATGTTCAAACAGTATTTGGTGGTAATAATGCTGGTGGTTCAACTGTTAATTCGAATGTTTCTATTAATGAAAGTGATGGAACTTTAGCAGTTTTAAATGTCTTTGGTGGAAGTAATGGTAGCGGCGCTACTATAGATGGAAACACTTATACAGAAATACGAAATGGAACAGTAACACAAGATGTTTTCGGTGGAGGAAATGAAGCCAAAGTTATTGGTTCAACAGAAGTAAATATGTATGCCGGAACAGTACGAAGCCTTTATGGTGGTGGTAAATCGTCATTTATCGGCGATGCTGTAGCTGGAAGTACTGGCGAATTTGTTTCTGGAGCTGAGGAAGGTTCAACAGTAGTTAATGTAGTTAGTGGAACGGTAAATAAAAATGTTTATGGTTCAGGTAACTCTTCCTTTGTTTATGGTTCAACAGAAGTAAATATAGCTGATGCAGCAATTGATAAGTTGGGATTATATTCTGATAGTGTTAATAAAGTTTTAACGATTAATGGTAGTATTTTTGGTGGTAGTGAAACTAATGCTGAAGAGTCTACAAAATATGATTATAGTTATAAAGGTGTTACTGGAGATGCGACGATTAACGTATATGGTAAATCTTACGTAAATGCTAATAAACCTTCATTAAATATCGTTGGTTCAATATATGGATCTGGTAATAATTCAGCAACAGCTGGTATAACTACTTTATATGTTGATAGCTTTGGTTTAAAAAATGCACCTGCTGAATCTACTTCAATTCAACGCTTTAGTTATGTTTATATTAATGATAGTAATTGGATTTTAAATGGTGATCGAGATAGAGCTAATGGAAAAATATATAGATATTCTTTTGTTAGAATAGATAATTTATATTTACTTGGTACTGAAAGTAGTAATAATCAATTAAATGGTTCTTCATTATACTTAGTAAGTGGTTCTACTTGGTTGAGTAGTATTTATAGTGGAACAATGAATGGTTCAATTAATCCGGATAATTTTGTTGCACAAACAACAACAGAGAATAATGGAACTTTAGTAAATGCTAATTCAGATAATCGTATTTATATGTATGCAAATAAAGTATTATCTATTTCGGCTTCTGAAGAGCCTTCATATGATGCAACATCAACACCTGCTGGTTCAGTACATGGTATGACTTTCTTAGGAATGTATGTGTCTCAAGGTGATTCTATTCAAACTGGTATATATAATTCTATTTATAAAGATGATGATGTAGTTGATGTGGATATTTATAATCAAATAAGTAGTGATGCTTATACATTCGTTTATGGTAAGCATGATTATGAGCCTGATGAGCAAATACGAACTAACGGGTATTATACTAATTACTATGATATTGAAACTAATAAGGTTAATGTTGATTATGTCGGTGTTACTCCAACAAATGCTTTATATTATAAGTGGGTTATTGGTAAAGAATTAACGGAAATTAATGTTGATTTACAGGCAACACGTTATTCTGTAGATGGTGCAGTTAATAAAACGATTACACTTGAAGAATTAAGAGAAATTGTTGATGGCGAGTCACAAGAGTGGCGTGATGCAACAATGAAGATTGAGAATATTGATACGTCTGATTTCCAAGCACGTAGTAATGATGTAGTAAATCCTTATGATACGGTTTTAATCGATAAGAGTGAAATTAAATCTTATAACTTAGATGATGTCGATGGTAATGGAGTAGTAGATGCTAATCAAAATTTTGCTTTGTCAATGGGTACTACTTCTGCTGGATGGCTGAATAATTATAAGACTAATTTCTATGATAATGGTAATAGTGATGGCTTTGGAGATAATTTCTGTACTGTTGATGCAACTGGTGATTGTATCGGTGATAGTGTTTATTTATATGATTCAACAACAACACAAAGAAGTTTATCTTTTTGGCTATATTATTCTAAGAATCTTGATTTTTCGGTAGCTCGTAATCAAGATGAAGAAAATATTATTATTCCTTTAGGTACAATTTATATTTATACGACATTTACAAATCCACATGGTGATCCTACTGATGCTGGTTCAACAGTACCTGTTGTTATAAAAGTTAATGTTTCAATGTTTGAAGGAGATACTGATACTTATGGTAAAGCTATTTCACCTGGTAAAAAGTATGAAGTATTCCAAAATAGACCAACGTCTATTTCATCAAATAGTTCATTTAGTATTTATCAATCTTTATCATTAGATTTAAACTCAGAAATGTTAAGTAGTAGTAAAGGTGAAAAATGGAGTGTTGATAAAGTTTACAACAAAGCTTATACAACGACAGATGATAATGGTCAACTTCTTGAAGTAAGTGAATCTTATCGTTATTTGAATTCTTCTTATGTTTTCCCTGTGGGAACAAAGATAACAATGCTAGATTTAGCTGATGGAGAACAATATTATTATGTAGTTAATCAAGAATCGTATGAGGATATGTTACAGGTTAAGAATGATGAAGGTGTAGCTAAATACATGCTGGAAGATTTTATTCGTATGGGTAGTACGGATGCCAATAATAAGTATGATGATGATATGAATGGTGAAGATAGTACAAAATATTACCATGTCGAAGGCAGTGGTGATGATGAAACTGAATTAGCGATTGAGGAGTTTGTCTTTACTGTTGATTTTTCAGGGGTAGCTGAACAGGATTTGGTTACTGAAGTTACACAGGCTCATTTATATATGAATTTAGCTCGTAAGGAAAATGGTTCAGAGCGAGTAATTTTAACACCACAAGGTATTCCTACGCAAGATATGACATATACAATTTATCCTGATGTTACATCAGAAATAACGACGATAGGTGGTTTTGTTCAGGATGATGGTAGTTATACTGATGAAACAACTTTATACGTTGGAGAGTCTACTAGTCTAAATTTAAATACGACATTGATTCAGAAAGATAGTGAAGGTAATATTTTGAATAATGTATCTGATTCAACGTATGATGATTATAAATTAGGAGCAATAATTTCGGTTATGAGACCTAAACTAGATTCTGAGGGTAATGAAATTATTGAAAATGGTGAAGTTGTTTATGAAAGAGTAACGCAAGATTTATTTGGTACAGTTATATCTATAAATGGAGTAGATTATTATCCACAGACAGATGGAACAACAAGAATTGAATTGGCTGGAAGAATTACAGATGTAATTTCTAGCTTGAATATTGATTTTGCAAATTCTAGTTTGAATCATGATAAATATAAATTAGTTGTTGAAACATTTGCTACATATGATGGTTTATATTATGGTGATTATACTCCTACTTATAATGAGTACACGTTTGAGTTATTAAATAATCAATACGGTTTGGATGTTGATGTAGATCCAATTCAAGTAACACATGATGTTAATACTGGACTTGATAAAGATGGTAGTTTAGAGATTAAGTATGAAGTTAAGACTAAAAATGGTTTAGCAGATCCTAATTTGAAGATTTCAATTCAAAGACGTAGTTATGATTCAACTTACGATACTATATATGAAAATATTGACTTAAAAGGTTTAGCAACCTCATTATACGTAGATGACAGTGCAACAAATATGTTAAATTCATGTTATAGTACTGAATCTGATGGTTCATGTTTAGTATATAATTTGACTGATATTGGAAATAGTTTTGATGGAGATACTTATAATGTTTCATTAACAATGAAGAGTGGTCCTACTGATGATGAAATTAATGATAAGGTTAATTCAGAGTGGAAATCAGGAACGTATAGAGTTATATTTACTATGTACGATGGTGATGTTCCAGTAGGTGAAGTGTATGAGTATTTAATTATTAGAAGTTTAGATGTTGATGAGTGATGAAGGGAGTAGTTGATAGTATGGAAGTAAAAGTTGAAGATCTTAGTTTTAATGAATTAATTGATTTGTTTAAAGCGGCACAAGAGTTTGTAGAATTTTTAACGATTGAAGAAAATACAGAAGTAGAAAAGAGGAAGTAACATGGGAATTAAAAAATTAGAAGATTTTAATCACGATATTGAAGTTGCTAAAGAAGTTCTTTCTAGTATGCCGATTAATAATGCTAAGAACTTAGCTTTGTACAAAAATAAAGTGGGAGAATTAAAACAAGAATTTGAGGGGTATAGAAATCAGCTATTTTCGGAAATGAAAAGACGCTCAGAAAAGTATTTAAATTATAAGCCTTCTAGTAGGTTGGAATTGGTTAGAAAGGAATTATTGGATTATAAAGACATTGGTCTTTTTAATCCAATGAATTCACCATTTGAAAAGATGGGATTTGATACTTTACTTTATAGTTTAACTCATTATTATAAGAATGATTTAGCTTCAGTTAATAGTGATATAAAAGAAGCTTTAAGTAAGTTTGAAACTGTTGGAATTACATTAACTGAAGATGATTTTGTTTATAGTAATTATGCGCGTAAATATATTAAAGAATTCTTGAAAAATGATGATTTAGAAAGAATGAAAGATATATTTGAAGATTTACATTGGAAATGTCCTGATGTTATTTCACATATTGAAGCTAGTTTTAGAATTTTGTTTAATAAAAATATTAAGGTGTTTGAAAAATATATTGATGATAAAAAGAAAGAGATTATTCAAGATAATTTAACTTTTGATGATTATTTGTTGAAGAAGAATAATTTAACAAAAGAATTATTTGAATTAGAAAACTTTGATATCGATGTTGTAATTAATAATTTTATGAATGGTGATTTATTATTAAATGATTATAGCATTGTTAATGTTAGTAAATGTTATTCAAAATTCTTAGGTGATAATTGTGATGTTTCTAAGGGTAAAGAAAAAATTGATGATTTTAAAAATTTATACTTTAATTTAAAAGAATTTAAAAATTATTTAAAATATTCATATGTTTTAGATGATGTAAAGGCTAAGTATAAAGAAAAAGATGCTCATGTAGGTGAAACAGCTAAGATAATAAAAGAAATTGATGAAATTATTAGTGAATTAATTCGTTTAACAAGCGAAATTAATGAAGGTTCAACTAAAGGATTCTTATTTTTTAAGAAAAAAGTTGATATTGATAAACATTATTTATTAGTTAATGAGAAAATTAAAGAATTAAGTGAAAAGTATGAAGAATATGATAAAGCTTTAATTTATGAAAAAATGAATAGCTATATTACTGATACTTCATCTATTTATGACGTTTTTCGCTTTGTACTAGGATTTAAAGGATATTTAAGATCTTGCATAAAAGGTCATGAAGAAGATGTGGATATTAATAAAGTAAAAGAAACAGTAAAAGATTTTGAAGCTTTTCTATCAGATCCGAATGTAATGATTCTAAGAAATGTAATTTTCAGTGTTGATAGTGATGTTGCTGAAATAATTATGGATCATTATAAATTACTAGAAATAAATCTTAATAGAGATAATTTAACTATTGATGGTATAGATGAAATGTTAAATTATTTAAAAATTATTATTATAAGCAGTTGTTTAGATAAAAACGATATAGCTATAGATTTTATTTTAGATTTATTTGAAAGTAAGAAGTTAATCGAAATGTATAAAAATGTTTAAAGAGGACTACTTTTGTAGTCTTTTTTTGCATTGAAAGTATTGTTTTATTATGATAAAATTATTATGGTGATAATATATGAGGAGTATACTTAGGTCGATTCTTAAAATTTTATTTATTGTTTTTTTAGTTTTATATGTAGGAGTTGCTATTTTTGTAACTGCTTGCTTATTATGTTTAAACGATCAAGGAATTACAGAATTTGGTAATACATCTTTGGTAATTGTTGATGAAGATTTATCTTCATCATATAAAAAAGGTGACTTGTTAGTTATATCTAAGGGTAAAGAAAATGGCGCTGAAGTTACGGAAGGTGATTATGTTTTCTTTTACAATCCATCTGATTCTTATGTAATAAATTATGCAGAAGTTAAAGAAATTCATGATACTAATGGTTATTATACTTATGTAGTAGGTAATGATTATAATATTTATTATGATTATTATGTAGGAAAAGATGTTGTTAACCTAAAGGGTATTGGAAGTATTTTAGCAATTTTAGAATCACAATTCGGATTCTTGGCTTTAATTATTTTACCTACAATGGTTGCAATCGTATTTGAAATTTATGCAATTATTATTGAAATAATAGAATTAAAAAAAGAGGTATAGTATGAATAGAAAGGTAAACTATTTAATTGCATTATCTTTCTTATTGATTTTAATACTTGGAAGTTCATATGCTTTTAGTAAGTATAAAACAGAGGTTTCTGGAGAAGCTCAAGCTGATATAGCTAATTGGAATATTTCAGTAAATGATTGTAATATTACAAATCCAGATAAAACAAATACAGCTTGCTTTGAAGAATCAATTGATTCAGAAAGTGGAGTTGTTACTTTGATTAAAAATTTTGGCGTAGATGATATTTCATATTCAAATAATGGAAATGATAATGTTGTTAATGATAAGATTGCACCTGGTTCGAGTGGAAGCTTTAAAATTAAGATTAAACCTAATGATACAGAAGTTTCGATTAAGTATACGTTAAAAGCTTGGTTAGCTGATGAGAATGTTGCAATAAAATTATATAGAAGTGATCCTAATAGTGATAATAAAATTCCTTTAGAAGAAGATGGGTATACAGGAATTATTAAATATTCTCCTGATAATACAATGTATGAAGATGTTATTACTCTATATGTAGATTGGATTTCTGAAGTTAGTGAAGAAGCTAATGCGGTTGATACTGAACTTGGTACTAATGGAGGAACACCTAAATTAGAAATTCCAGTTCAAATTGTTTTTGAACAATATATTGGTTAGATTATGAAAGTGTTATTAAAAATATATAATATTGTATTAAATGTATTAATTGTTATTGTGTTTATCTTTTTGTGTTTTGCACTTTATAATTATGTTCAAATAAATGTTTTAAAAAATAGATATACTAATTATTTAGGCTATACTTTTTTTGAAATTCAAACGGGAAGTATGGAACCGACTATTAATATAGATGATTATGTTTTTGTTAAGATTACTGATGATATAGATAAAGATGATATTATTTCTTATTATAGTGATTCGTCAATTGTAACACATCGTGTTATTGATATAGATGACAATATGATATATACCAAAGGTGATAATAATAATGCAGTTGATAAACCAATAGAAAAAGAAAGTGTTATTGGTAAAGTTGTTTATATAGGAAAAGATTATGGTAAATATATGAATATTATTACTGAACCACGTGTTTTTATTTCTTTTTTTATAACAGTGATATTATTTAATATAGCTTTATCTAGTGATAAGAAGGAGGTTCGTAGTCATGATAAGAAGGAAATTCAAGAATAGAAGAACAATGAATTTTTTGACTATATTTTTAATCTTGGATATTTTGATTATGGTAGTTTTTTTTAGAACCTCTGGAGCAACATATGTTTCAGAAGCTGTTTCAACAACAGAAATGGATGTAGCTTTATATGCTTTTAATTTTAGTGGTGTAGACAATGTTGCTTCTGAAAATGAAGATTTTGATTCACAACAAACTTTAGATATTAACTTGGGGGATATTGGACCTGGAGATACAAAATATTATAAATTTAGAATTTATAATACAGATAATGACGGAAATGTAGCTGATACTAATATTTCTTATGAATTAAAGATTATTACAACAACTAATATTAGGTTAGATTATGATTTGTATTATAATCAGAATGCTGCTAGTTCTAATGCAGTTAGTTTAATAGATACTAATCAATTAGATAATCAAATAATGAAAGATAGTTATGGAACTTATTTTAGAGTTTTTACAATACCTGAAAAATGTTTTAAATATGATCAAGCTAAGTATGATGAATATACTTTAAAAGTAACTTTTCCTGAGGAATATTCAACAAGTGATTATCAAGATTTAGTTGAATCAATTAAAATACAAATGACGTCTAAACAAGTCCTTGCTGAAGATAATTTAGGTACTATATGTAGGTGATGAATATGAGAAGGAGAAAAGAAGATAAAATTAAATTGAAGAAAAAAATATCTTTTAAGTTTTTTAAAGAGCATAAACGAATTACAACTTGTTTAATTGTTGTTTTTATACTTCTTGGCTCTTTCTTAACAATTAATTATGGTCGTTATGTAAAAGATATAATTGAAGTTTATTATTTAAGAACTAAAAATTTCTATTTTTCAAGTGATAAGTTAACTATACATGGTAAAAGTTATGAAATTAATCCTTGGGGTGGTACTACTAATTATAGTATAAGTATAAGTATGAGCAGCTTATTAAATAGTTTGAAAGGTACAGATTCAGATATTATTTATGATTTGTCTTGTTCAACTGATGGAAATGTTGATTGTTTTATTGGTGCACCTGGAACAACGACAGTTGAAAGAACAATTAGAAGTGAGGATAATTCTGATAATTTTGTAGTTAATATTGCTCCTAAAAGTAATGTTAATTTGCATGATGGTGATCGAGTTTCTGTTAATGTTACAGCTAAATCAAAATCCCCTTATGTTGAGGAGTTGTCAGCAACGTTTATTTTAGTTATAGGAAATTATGGTATTAATTATGAAATTGAAGATAAAGCAGGTAATGTTTATTTTGATTCGATTGTGACTAATACTCTTGATACTTCGAGAGCTGAAGTAACATTAACAATTACTGATCCTTCAGTTGTTATAGATATGAGTAATAATATTTTAGATGTTGATTCTACAACTTATGAAACATCACTGAGTTATGATTATAAAGATGATGATGAAGATGGAAATTTAGATAATGATGCAACACAACATAATTATATAAAATCAATTACGTTTGTTTTAGAACCGAAATCAAGTATTATGGTTAGATATTATAAGAAAATTCCTAGTAATGATTATACATATGTTAATGGTGATAGTGAAGCTCCTATTGTTTCTTTTAGTCATAGAATTATAGAGTAAGTGAGGTGATAATAATGATAAATGTAATGGATGAATATATTATTTTTACTAAGAAGTGTTTTCATAAATATTTGAAATTAATTTTTAAAAATGGAAAATATGATAGAAAAATTGCTGATGTATTTATAGATTCTTATATAAATGTAAGATATAGTAATTATATTGATGAATATAATAAGAATTTATCTTTACAAAGAAAAATTAATAAAGTTATAAATGATACAATTAAGGAATTGATTAGCGAGTATGGCGCTGGTAAAGAAAATGAAGTAAAAGAAATTGGTAAATTTTGTCAATATTTTTATCATTTAGATCAGTTATATTTGTTGGAAGCACAAAAAAGTGTAATACAGAGTATTGCTGATGAACGAACTAAATTATTTGGAGATGATAATGAATTTACAAATCAATTTAGTTTAATGATAAGAGATGATATAAAATTAAGAAAAGATTTTTTAGATAATTTTGAAAGTCCTACTTTCTATTTGGAATATAATAAATTAAATAAGAATGAGTATTTTGTTAGCTTAAATAATAAAATTGTTTTTCCTGAGTTATATAGTGAGATAGCTATTAAGAAAGCTGGAGAAAAAGATAGTATTTCTGAAGATATAGTTGCTATTACGTATTTACAATTAGCAAGTGTTGTTGTTAAAGATTTAATAAGTTGTAATTTTGATAAGTCTTATTATGTGTCTTTTCCTGAAACATTGTTTGATAAGAAAACAAAAATTAATAGGGTTCTTAATATAATAGATAATTTGTTTGTTCAAGATAGAATTAGAATAGTTATTACTTATAAATGTTTTGAAAGATATGGATCATATATAAGAGAGTATATGAGAAAAGGCTTTTTCTTTGCAATTATCTTAGATGATAGTTTTGATTATAGTAGTGAAAATATCCAGTATTTAGAATTGTTTGAAAAGATTTTTTTAGATTTTAGTAAATATTATTACAAAGATATGAAAAAAAGTGTTAAAATAAGGGATAGAATAGTAAGTGTAGACGAGGTGAAGTAATGGATACTTATGTGAGATTTTTATATGAATTCTTAGATCAATTATTTGGGGGAGTTGTGGAAGCTGTAAAGGACTTTTTCTTAGGAATATTACAGATGTTTGATGTTAGAGCTTATGCTAGTCTAATAAAAAATTATAGTGTAGATTTTACAGGTGGTGAATGGTTTTTAGTTGTAATTGCCATTATCTGTACGATGTTATTGTTAGCTTTATTTATTTTTTGTATATATTTCTTGGTACGTAAATATATACGCTTTAGAAAGACTTTAGTTGAACAAGAGTCTTTATTGGAAGAATTAGCTGATTTGCATAAACAAGTTAGATCTTTGATGAAAGAGAAAGATGAGTTATATGCGATGAAAGTTTCACAATTGGGACTTAATCCTGATGAGGATGCTACAGTTACTGAAGGCGAAAATAATGAAGAAGTTGATGATGGTCATGCTCTTGATACGAGATTCCCTAAACTTGTTCATATTGATGAAATATTTAAAGATTATAAAATTGTTAATTATAATAACTCATTTACGTTGCCTGAATTATGTGAAAACTTTAGAAATTTCTGTGCTTCAGAATTAAAGTTATATTATCATTTAGATTTAATTCGTTTATTTATCGCTGCTTTATCAAGTACAAAGTTAGTAATATTACAAGGTATTTCTGGTACTGGTAAAACTTCACTTGCATATGCTTGGGGAAAATTTGTTAAACATGATTCATGTGTTGCTTCTGTTCAACCTTCATGGCGTGATAGAACTGAATTATTTGGATATTTTAATGAATTTACGAAGAAGTTTACTGAAACAGATTTACTAGCTGAAATATATATGGCTGGATATACCGATGATATTTATACAATAATCTTAGATGAAATGAATATTTCACGTGTTGAATATTATTTTGCTGAAATGTTATCTATTCTAGAAATGCCTAGCCAGGATGAATGGATTGTTGAGTTAACTCCAAGTGCGTGGAGTTCAGATCCTAAGAGATTAAATGGTGGTAAATTAAAGATTGCTCCTAATGTATGGTATATTGGAACAATTAATAACGATGATTCAACATTTATGGTTACAGATAAAGTATACGACCGTGCAATGCCAATTGATATCAATGATAAGGGAACACCTTTTGAACCAGTTCCTACTCAAGCTATGGATATTAATTATTCATATTTGGAAAAGTTATATGAATCAGCAATTAACGATAATCAAATTAGTGATGAAACCTTGGATAAAATTGAGAAAATGGATGATTATGTAATACAACATTTCCGTATTGCTTTTGGTAATCGTATCGTAGCTCATATGAAAAAGTTTGTACCAGTTTATGTTGCTTGTGGCGGTACTGAAATCGATGGTGTTGATTATTTTATTGCTAAAAAAATATTACGTAAATTTGAACAGTTAAATGTTTCTTATATTCGTGATGAGATTGATGGATTTGTAAAATTCCTTGATACAACATTTGGTAAAGGAAAAATGAAAGAATGTACAGAATATTTATTAAGAATTAAAAAACTAACATAATAGTGTGAAAAGAGGTTGGGATTATGGATGAATTAAATGTTACTTCGTTATTTGATAATGCCGATGAACAACGAATAAGTTCTTTTACAAAAAAAAGTAAATCTGATATGGTAGTTGATTTACATTATGATAAAGTAGAAGCTAATTTTGAATGGGTTGATATTATCGAAGATACGATGAGATATTTAGATAATATTTTACGTAATCCTAATCGCTTTATTATTAATGAAGATGAAATCGTAAAAATTGAGATGGCTAAAAGAGTTACTGTTGATAGTATTAAACATTTGGCTAAACATACTAATTTAATTCAAGAAGTTGATGAAAATGATGAAATTAAACCTTCTAAAATATTAAATATTAATAAGGAAGAGACTTTTGATACTTATGAAAATAGGTTTATTTATACTCTTATTTTAAATATGGAAGCTTTTGTTGCTGCTAAAAAACGTAAGTTAGTTGACGGTTCTTATTTAAAAGATGATAAAGCTATTCAGTATAAAGCTGCTTCAGTTGTTGGGCAAGAACATATTACAATTGATTTAAATATAAAGACTAGTTTACATGCCAAAAAGGATGATGGAAGAAAAAATGGTGAAAGTCTTGCTGCAAGAATAGATCGTATAGAGCAGCAAATTATTGATTTAAAAAATAGTGAAGTATTTAAAGCTTTATATAAAGCACACGTTGCTTTAGTAAGGCCACCAATAAAGAAGACTAACGTTATATTGAAAAATACTAATTTTCAATATGCTTTAATCTTATGGAACTATTTACAAGAACATTTTGGTGATGATAATAAAAGAGATAAAAAAGATAAGAATTATGAAGATGATGGTCAGTTAAGAGAATTTTTTGATGAGACTTTTTTACTTAATTATTTAGCTTTATGTACATTGAATAAAGATGAATATTCAACTAAAAATGCTAAGGAAAAAGTTATGAAGCAAGTTATTCAAAAAATAATCGATTTAAATGCTAGTTTAACTGAAGAAGAGTTAAAAGATATGGTAGGAGAACAGTTTACTTTAGTTAAATATCGAAATTCAGCAACAATGGATGGTATTGGTAAAATTTATCGTAAACATATTGATAAGTACTTTAATAAAATTAATAATATTAAATTAAATTGAGGTATGTATGATAAAAAATATATGGAGTAAGATAGCTGCTTTTGTTGAGTGGATTATTGTATTATTGTTAGTAGTATTAATAATTTTAACTGGCTTTCAGAGGTTTTCTAATGAACACAATTTCTTTGGTTATAGAGTATATGTAGTAGCTTCTGGAAGTATGATTCCAACTTATAATATTGGTGATACACTTCTTATTAAAGAGATGGATGCATCAAGTATTAAAAAAGGAGATGCTGTTACATATATTGGTGATGATGATGGAATCGACGGAATGATAATAACACATCAAGTGCAAAAAGTTGAAATTGGCGAAGATGGTAAATATTATTTTCATACAAAAGGTGTAGCTAATAATATAGAAGATCCTATTGTTTCAGAAGATCAAGTTTTAGGAAAAGTTGTCTATCGTTTCTTTTTACTTAGTTTTATTGGTCGTGTAACGACTAGCAAGTTATTACTATTTTGTTTTGTTGCTATTCCTATAGCAATATTAATTGCTATAGAAATAATTAAATTAATTTATCAAAAAGATGATGAATCTGATTCTGATGATGAACCAGAAAATTTAAATAATGAAGATGATGAAAATACTAAGATTGAAAGTGAAAAAATAAATTTGGAAAAACCGGTTGATAAAATAGATACAGACGATGAAAAAGATGATATAATAGAAGAGAATAGCGAAGAAGATAATAAAGAAGAAAAATAGTGTAAGGAGTGTTTTCAATGAAGAAAGATATGCAAAATATTGAAAATAAAGAAAAACTACATGATTCGAAAAAGAAAAATATTTTGTTTGCTGTCTTAAAGAAACACAAAATTGTTTTATTATTTCTTCTTTTCTTTGCTGGTGCTAGTGTTTCATTTGCTTGGTTTATTTATAATAAAACAGTTGACATGAGTATTCAAGCTCATGTTAGATCATGGGATGTTGTTTTAGGAGATGGAGATGAAGGGTCACACGAGTTTCAAATTTCAGATTTATATCCGGGAATGGAAACTAGTACAGATAGAATAAATATTGTAAATAATGGTGAAGTTAGTGCAGATTTAAGTATTGATATAAAATCTATTACTTTATTTGGTGAAGTTCAAAGTGAGGATGATTATACAGTTATTGTTTCTGATGATGGAAAATTATTTACTATTGATGGATATCCTTTTGATTTACATTTTACAATTGCAGATACTACTTTAGAATCTGGTAGTGTATCTGAATTGAGTTTTGAATTAATATGGGATTATGAAAATGATGAGCCTGAATGTACAGTTACTGATGATTCTGGAACGTATAATATTTGTGATAGAGAAGATACTGAATTAGGAGAAAAGTCTTATGAGTTTTCTAGTAATCCAGATAATGATGGTGAGCCTTCTTTAATAGTTGAGCTTAGTATTGATATTGTTCAATCTAATCCATAAAAAAAATTCCTAATGTAAGGAATTTTTTTTATGTTAATTGTGTTAACTTTATACCAATATTAAAATCTATAGTGTCATAATTAGTGGCGATGCTTGTATCTTGTTCGTTATTCATTTGAGCTCCATTATTTTCGTCATCGTTCCATTTGATATAAACTTTAATTTCTTTAGATTTGGTAGTGTCATTTGGATCATTAATATTTACTGTATTTGAAATTGTATTATTGTTTGTAGAAATTTCTATTCCATCAACTTCTAATTTAAAAATACTTATGTCATTGACAATTTCATTATCTTCGATAGTTAATTCATATTGAAATGACAAATCGACATCATTATAATCAAGATTGATAATAAAATATCCTTCACGTGTTGGTGCTATTTGATTATCAGCTATATTTTCATTCGGTTCAAAGTAAGCAGTAATAGGATTAGTTAATTTATAACCATTTTTTATTGATTCACCATTAACTTTGATATTCCATTTTTTTATGTTTGATCCTATTGAACTAGTTGTTTTTGTAAAGTATTTGGCATATGTTGATGTTACTTGATAAAGACATATGAATAGTGAAATAAAAGCTAATAATAGTAGTAGTTTTTTTCTTGTTTTCATATTTCCTCCTATCTTATCTTAATGTAATTATAACATATATCATAATTTTAATGAATTAATAATTTATATAAATTAGAATTTCGAGTATTGTTTTTAAAAATCTCTTGTGCTATAATGATAATAACGATATGGTAGGTGTTCATATTCGTTAATCTCCATTCATTGTTATAGGTGACTAAAAATAAAAAGGAGAGTTGGAAGTATGGCTAAAGGAGAAGTCGTTTTAACGGCGCAAAAAGTCAAGAAGCGCAAAAAGACTGAAAAAGTAGTACTAATTACATTATTAGCCTTATTGCTATTCTTAGTTATAGCTTATTTCATTCTGAATATTGTGTATAATGAAGGTAGTTTTACAATCAGCATGGATAAGAATACATATTTGGAATCTAATTTAGTTATGTATGAGTCATTGAACGATAGAAGCCCTGTGTATAGACTCTCTACGTCAAAAATTGCATTTATGGATAACATATCTATTAAGTGGTTACCTGATAACATCAATAATGAAGCTGAAGGAGCTCATAATGGCGAAAATTATATTGCTTATACATTCTATTTAGAAAATCAAGGAGAGGAAACAATAAATTATTGGTACTCGCTAACAATTGATGACATAATAAAGAATGTTGATGATGCAGTAAGAATTATGATTTTTGTTAATGATGATCAAGTCGTATATGCTAAAAAGAGTCCGATAACAGGAGAACCAGAACCTGATACGACACCTTTTAGAGATGATGAAGATAATACGATAATCTTAGAACAACGTGAAGGAATGAATCCTAAAGATACTGATAAGATTACGATTGTTATATGGCTTGAGGGTGATGATCCTGAATGTGTTAATGCAATTTTAGGTGGAGAGATGAAAATGCATATGGATATATATGAAGAACATGTCGAAGAAAAAATAATTAGTGAGGAGTAAAAAGTGATGACCAAAATGAAAGAGAATAATAAAAAAGATCAAAGAAGAAAAAAATTATTATTATTAATTCTGTTGCTAGTGGTTTCGGTAATTTGTCTTAGTGCTGGTACTTATGCTTGGTTTACATCAAATAAAAGAGTTAATGTTAGTGATATCAATGTTGATGTAAGAGCAGTAAATGGTCTAGAAATATCAGCTGATGGTGTTAACTGGGGTGTAAAAGTAAGTAAAGATGATTTAATTGAAACTCCTGAGTATACAACTCAAACGAATCAATTACCTGATTCTTTAGGAGCTGTTTCATCAGTTAAAGAACTTACTGATGCTAAATTGTTAAAACTTTTTGATGGTTCTGTTGCAACTAATTGTCCTGGTGGAGGTACTGATTGTGATGATCCTACTTATACTTTAACAACAACAGAAGCATCTGAGAAGAGATGTTATGATAGCGATGGTAATGGTGGTGAAAATACATCTGCTGTTCCCGATTGTAGTGGTCAACGTTTAGTTGCGTTTGATATTTTCTTAAAAGTAGATAGAGATGATACAGTTTTATACTTAACTGAAAATGCTGGTGTATTTAATACTAGTATGGATGATTTAGGTATTAAGAATACTACTCGTGTTGCTTTTATAGTACAAGGAAATATGGATTCTGATACTTATAGAACTTCAGATACAGCTATTCAAGATGTTCAAGCATTACAAAATGGTGAACAAGTAGTGTTATGGGAACCTAACTATGATGCTCATACACAAGCTGGTGTAACAGCTGCTAAAACATTCTATGGTATTGAAGGATTAACTCCTGGTAATGGAAATAGTTTACAAGCTTATGAAGGAGTATCAAATGTAATTACTCAACCAATTCCTTTAACTGAAACTAATTCTACACAACATGCTGGATTCTTCAAAGCTGTAACACCAGATATTACATCACCTGCTGAAGGAGCTGTAAGACAATCTACTAAAATTACATTGAAAAATGGTGTTACTAAGTTAAGAGTTTATTTCTGGGTTGAAGGACAAGATGTTGATGCTGAAAATAATGCAACTGGTTCTGATATGAAATTAAGTCTAGAATTTGCGATTGACTAGAATATAAAAGAAGTATTTGTTACTTCTTTTTTTATGTTAAGATGTTTAAAAATATGTTTGCATTGCTTCATTAAATGCTTTATACTTATTATAGATAATTAAGATAGAGGTGTTTGATTTGAATAAAGATAAGAGAAAGAAGACTACTAAGAATAATGATTATAAGACAAAGAAAAGAAGAATTTTGTTATTAATCTTATTAGTTTTATTATTAATTGGAATTTTAGGATTTTCAACAATGGCTTGGTTTTCTTCAAATAAGCATGGAGTTATTGATTCTATTGATATTAATGTTGCTACTGTTACAGGGTTACAAATATCAGCTGATGCTATAGAGTGGGGGAATGAGGTTACTAAAGAGCAAATAATTAATGCTTATAAAACTTATCCTGCAGCTGAGAATCAATTGCCTGATACATTAGCTAATGTATCAACTGCTGGTAATGTTACTAATGGGCGCTTAGAGATGTTTTATGGAGTTACATCTGAAGAAAAAGATGGCGGATTTACTTTGACTACATTGGATCAAACTGAAATGCAATGTACAGGTGATGAAGAATGTGGCGATAAGCACTATGTTGCTTTTGATGTATTTTTACTTGTTACGACACCTGCTACTATTGCATTGACGGGTAATTCAAATGTAATTCCTCAACCTGATTCTCGTGATAAGGGTTCACAAAATGCTGCGAGGGTTGCTTTTGTTATTGAAGGTACTGTAAGCAGTGGTTCGTCTGCTGCTGCACAAGCTTTGAGAGGTGGTTCATCTTCTTTGATTTGGGAGCCAAATTATGATGTTCATACACAGGAAGGCGTTGATGCTGCGAAGAATGTTTATGGTATTACAACTTCATTATCTGGTGCTTCAAGAATTCCTTACAAAGGAGTTAATAGAGCTTTTCAAACACCTGTTTATATTGATCAAACAGATAAAAGTTCTTATTTTACGACTGTTAATCCTAAGGTTGCAACTGTAAGTGGATTTACAGAAAATCAACAATTAATGAATATTCCAGCAGGTATTACTAAAGTTAGAATATATATGTGGCTAGAAGGTCAAGATGTCGATATGGATAATAGTGTTGCAGCTAGTCAATTGTTATATAATGTTGAATTTGCAATGATAAATTAAAAAAGGCTCACGATTGTGAGTCTTTTTTTGATTCTTGATTATCTTTTGATTCGTTATTATTATTTTTAGTAAAATTTATTTTAATTGGTGTTTTTTTCTTATACAATATTGTTTTTATTATATTTTCTTCTAATACTGGTTCTTTAACATTAAAGTATTTTAAGAGGAATTCGCCAATTTTAACTTGAATTATTATTTCACGAGCGATTAAAATATAAAAAGGTACAAAGTAAAGAGTTCTGTCAAATTTTGTTTCATCAAAAAAGTCTGCTGATATGTAATCGATGATTGTTGCTTCGATACTTGTAAAGTCACATAGGATAAAAATTATAAGTGTTGCAATAGCAAGTATTAATAGAAAGTTGGCTGTTTTAGTTTGATGAAATACTTTTTTAGCGTTTTTTATGTTTTCGTATTGTTCTTGACTTTTACAATTTTCTTTTATTAAATCGTCGTTGTTACTTTTTTTTATCATTTCAATTATTATTAAACAAATTAAAAATAGAAATGGTATGAATATGTTTGTTCCCATTAATATCACCCTTTATTATAATCATTATAACATATTAGTAAATAATTTGTATTATATATTGACAAGTGTATTTTTTACACATTATAATAATTGTAGGGTGATGGTATGGATGTAAAGAACAAATTATATAAGAACCAAGGAATTCATGTAATAACAGCTTTATTTACAGTTGAACAAGGAGTTACTAAAGTATTACTAATTAAACGTAAAAATGAACCTTTTTTAGGTGATTGGGTATTAACTGGTGGTGCTCTTTATAATAATGAAGATTTAATTGATGGGGCGTTACGAGAATTAAATGAGAAGACAGGTATTACTGGTGTTGAAATAAAGCAATTTAAAGCGTTTGGAAAAGTTGATCGTTCACCAGTAATGCGTATGGTAGCTGTAGGTTTTATTGGTATAATTGATTGTAAGAGAGTAAATGTTTTAAGAGAAACAAAGAATACATCGAATGCTGATTGGTTTCCAATTGATAAAATTCCGCCTCTTGGTTTTGATCATGAAGAAATTTTACATGATGCTCTATTGGAACTACGTAAACAAATTGTTAAAAGTAATATTTTAAAGAGTTTATTTCCTGATGGTGTAACAATGCCAGAACTGCAAAAAACATATGAAGCAATATTAGATAAAAAATTTGATCGTCGTAATTTTAGAAAGAAGATTTTAAGTCTTGATTTAATAGAAGATACTAATAAAAGTGATAAATTTGAAGGTAATAAACCGGCTAAAGTTTATCAATTTAAGAAGATAATAGAAGATAAAGATATATTTTAAAATATGTTTTTATTTTTGTTTGAACATGTGTAAAAAGTACACTTAAAGGAGGTGATGAAGTGATATATTTGATGCGTCATGGTCAAGATGATGAAAATTATATTGGGGGATGGAGTGATGGTAATTTATTAGATGAAGGAAGAAAACAAGTTTCTGATACATCTTGGTGGATTAAAAATAATTTAAAAATTAAAAAAATTATATGTAGTGATATTAAAAGAGCATTGGAAACGGCGAAAATAGTTAGTGAAATATTAGATGTTCCATATGAAGTAAATGCTTTGTTACGAGAACAAAATAAAGGTCTATTAAATGGGATGTTAAAAGATAAAGTACTTTTAGAATATCCTGAGTTTTTAGGAGAAAATGTGACTATTGATACAGTTTATCCAGATGGGGAGTCTTTAAAGGATTTGTATGAAAGAGTTAAAAAAAATTTAGATGTGTTTTTGAAATTTAAAGATAATACTTTATTAATTACGCATAGAGGAGTTATTAATATGTTGTATTTTATATTAAATGATATTTCTTTAAATATGGATAAGAAACAATTTGGTGTACTTCCAGCTTCAGTACATGAATTAAATAAAAATAATAAATCAATAAAAAAGGTAAGGTAGAGTTATGGTAAAAAAAATTGTATTTACAGGTGGACCTAGTAGTGGAAAAACAACTGTAATAGAGAAGGTTAAACAAGTTTATACTAGTCAAGGTTATAAGGTTTTAGTAGTTGATGAAACGGCAACATATTTAATTAATATGGGAATTAAACCTTTTGGTGAAAATCCTATTAAGATGATAGACTTTCAAGAATTGGTTTTAAAATTGCAGTTAGCAAAAGAGGCAATTGTTGAGAGAGCAGTAGCGATGAAAGATGATGAAAATGTTCTTATTATTTACGATAGAGGAGTAATAGATAATAGTGCTTATGTTAATGAAGACGAATTTAAAGAAGTTATGACAAGATTAAATTATGCTTCTTCTTTTGCAGAACTTATGAACAGATACGATTTAGTAATTGATTTAGTAGGAAGAAAAGATTTTTATACACTAGAAAATAATTCTGCTCGTAGTGAAGATGTAGATAAAGCGATGGAATTAGGTAGAACAACTTTGAAATCGTGGATGGGACACAGAAAATTAAAAATTGTTTTGCCTAAGGATGAAATGGATGAAAAAATTAATGAAGTATTAAATATTATTAATCGTTTATTAGAAATTAAGCAAGTTAAGAGACAAGAAAAGTATGCGGTTGATTTAAGTAAAACTGATCTAAAGGAAATAATTAAACGTGGTAGAGAAATGGAAATAGAGCAAACATATTTAGAAAGTTTGCCAAATGTGGAAAAAAGGCTTCGTAAAATTAGAATGAATGGTTCTTTATCATATTTATTTAGTGTTTATAAAATAAGAGATGATGGTACTAAGTTATGCGTTAGTGAAAAAGCAATATCGGAAAAAGAATATAATGCGTTTTTAGAATTTAAGGATTCGAGATATGATTTAATACGTAAAACAAGATATTATTTTGATTATTTGGGTCAGTATTTTTATCTTGATATTTTTTCTGATAAAAGTGATATTGGTATTTTAGAAATTAATGTTGATGAAAGTAATAAAGTGGTAGTACCAGATTTTGTTTCGATATTAGGAAGAGTAACTGATGATTTAGCTTTTTATAATAAAAATATTGCTAGAAAAGATGGAAAAGAGTTGAAAAAAAGTGATAAAAACATTTACAGGCCCAATGCATAGTGGAAAGACAGCAGCAATGATTGCAACATATAAAAAAATATGGAATAAAGACCATATTTTGTGTTTTAAACCTAATATCGATACAAGGGATATAGGTGAAATAAGAAGTAAAGATTATGATATATCTATTCCTTCAATAGGAGTAGATACTTTTGAAGAAATATTAAATTATGTTGATGATAAAGCAAGGACTATTTTCATTGATGAAGTTCAGCTAATGAAAGGGAGTGTTAATGTTTTATCATATTTATCAATTATTAAAGATATTGATGTATATTTAGGAGGATTAAATATGACATCAGAACAGGAGCCTTTTTTGATGATGCCGTATGTACTAGCAATAAGCGATGAAATTGAAGTAATTAAGGCAAGTTGTTTTGATTGTGGAAGAGATGCAACTCATACTTATTATATCGGAGAGAAAACTGAAAAAGTAAGAGTCGGAGATGAAGGTTATATTCCATTATGTCGTCGTTGTTTAGCTAAAAGAAGAGGAGAACTAGAAGCTAAAAAATTATATTTGCGTAAAAAAGAGAATATTAATTAATATTCTCTTTTTTGTCTTTAAAGTATTTACTAATTAAGATGATAATTGTAATAAGGGAGATGATTAAGAAAAGAGGACTATCTTTTTTATATTTCATTGTAATTGTGTGTTTTCCTTTGGAACACTCGATTCCAATAAGACTATCTAAAACTTTAATTGGTTTAACTTTTTCTCCATCTATTGTTATTTCCCATGATGTGTCAAAAGGAATGCTTGTAAAGATTATTTGATTATCGTCAACATTTATTGTTCCTTCAATATTAGAGTCTGTATATGTTGTATAATTAATTTGATTCTTTTTTAAATAATCATATATTTTATCTATTTTATCTTGATTATAAGTATAAATAGTAACAGTGTTTGGAGTTGAATCATTTTTATTAATATAAAAGTCTTGATATGTTTGGGATGTAATAGTGTTACCATTATCAATTAGATAGTATTTATAGTCAGTATGGTAATAATATTTATTATCTTTTAAAGTACTTTTTAAGATATGTTTGTCAAATATATCTTCTATTCCAGTAGTAGAATATGCTAAATATTCGAGAGAGTTTTTTGTATTATAAGGATCTAAGTCAATATTTAGTATATCTTTATTTACAGCAAAAATCTTCTCTAAATAATGGTCTTCATTTTTAATATTAAATAACATAGTGAATAGTTCGTGTTCGTCACCACAATAAGTTATATAGTTAGTTGTGGCACGACATCCTAAATTACTTAGTAAAAAGATGGTACTATTATAATTCATAGAAGATAGTAAATAAGTAACATTTTCATTAGTATATAAGTTGTAGTTTGAGTATTCTGGAATGTCATAGTTAATTCTATTTAGGCGATATTTTACAGGAGTTGTTTTAAAGTAATTAGGAAGATACTCTTCTTCTTTTTTGACATTCGAAGAAATATTATAACTTACAACAATGGTACTTTGAAAAATAATTAAGAATAGAAATAATAATTTATGTATTTTATTATTACTATAAAAGAAGATAAGAATATTAATTGATAGTAGTGTAATAATGTTAAGAATAAATATTTGGTAATCTATTTTTTCTTTTAAGAAAATTAGAATTAAAATAAGGAAGATAGATATAATGTGAAAGATGTTTTTTTGATTTGGATTTAAGTTATTGAGATTACGGATAAGAAGAAGAATTTCTAAGAATATATATATATAACTATAGCGGAAAGTTAAACCATTTATGTTATGAAAGAAATTTAAGATAAAATCAAATTGATTTATAAAAATAGGTAATAAACAGATTATAAAAATAATAATAACTAATAATTTTTCTTTTTTACTAATATTCTTATTGAAAAAATAATAAATTATGTTTAATAAAGCAAAAGTATTTAAAGCAATATTAGGATATGTATTACCAGATGTATCGACAGTAAAGTTTATATTACCATAGAATAATGATTTAATAAAATCTATTATTGTTGTATTAAATCCTTGATTTATTTCTTGTGAAAAAGATATTCCCATTTTTAAGTATGATGAATATAAAGAATAGATAAAAGGGAGAATTACTAGTAATGATCCTAGAGATGATAATATTAGAATGCATAAAGTATTGATTATTTCTTTTTTACTTTTTTTAGTATATATTTCGTATATAATAAAATATATGATTGTATAAAATATAATAGTGAAAGATAAATAAAAGTTTGTTAAGATAGCGTATGCTAGAGTAAAAATATAAATATATGGCTTTTTTTGATTAAGAATTTTTTCAAGACCATAGTTAAAAAGGGGAAAAATCATAAAGATGTCTAACCATGGTAGATAATAATAGTAAGCAATAAACCAACTTGAGAAGACGTAAGTTAGAGTTATAATTGTAGTTAAAAAGTTGTTGTTTAGTTTCTTTTTGGTGTAGAAAGTCATTATGATAGATGTAATTATTAACTTAGTTATAATAACACTTAAATACATGGAATTTGCATCTTTAAAGAAAATAGCAACTAGATTTAATGGACTTGATAAATAATATAAGAAGTTAAAAACAAATGGATTTCCTAGGCCGTTATTGAAAGAATATAGTTCAATAGTTTTGGTTTTTAGTTCAGTTATAAAATTATATAGCATTGGTTTAAACTGAACTATAGCATCTGATTTACCGATTGTGTATTCACCGAAAGGAAAGTTATCGCAGATATATAAGGCAATTAAGAAAATTGCTACGCATAATAATGAGTTAATAAGATATGGTAAAATTTTTTTAATTCTTTTCATAGTATCACCCTTATGAAATATTATATAATTAAACTTGACAATTTACTACATTTTTCGAGATTCGTTTTATTTAGAATTTATTTAGGGTGATGTTATGAATGTAAAGGTATTTGATGAAAGTCATGAAAAAGACTTAGAGAATAGTGTTAATGAATTTCTTCAAGGAAATATTTATGATATAATAGATATCAAGTACCAAGTAGCAGTTACAATGTCTGGAGAGGATCAGATATATTGTTTTTCTGCAATGGTAATATATTATGAAAAATGAGTGGTTGAAAATGAAAAGAAGTTCGTTTGTAGAAGGAACATTTATAGCAACGTTAGCAATTGTTTTTACTAAGATATTAGGTATGCTTTATGTAATACCTTTTTATGCGATGGTTGGAATACAAGGTAGTGCTTTATATGCTTATGCTTATAATATATATGTTATATTTTTGGATATATCAAGTGCTGGTTTACCTATTGCTATTAGTAAAATTATTAATGAATATAATACCCTTGGAATGATGGATGCAAAAGTACGTGCTTATCGTATTGGTAAAAATATTATGGCTTTTTTAGCAGTATCTATTTTTATTTTATTGATGTGTTTTGCACCTCAGATAGCAAAATTATTATTAGGTGATTTATCAGGTGGTAATACAATTGAAGATGTAGCGTTGGCAATTAGATGTGTTTCATTTGCTATTTTGATTGTACCTTTTTTAAGTGTTATAAAAGGATATTTACAAGGTCATAATATCATCAATATTTCTAGTTATAGTCAGGTAATTGAACAAATTATTAGAGTATCAATTATTTTGGGTGGCACTTATTTAATTTTAAATGTCTTAAATGGAACAGTTACACAAGCTATATGTTTATCTGTGTTTGGAGCTTTTATAAGTGGATTGGCTGCATATTTGTTTATTCGTTTTATGATTAGAAAAGCTGATAATTCAGATATAAGCTTAAATAAGAAATATGAAAAAGATAAGGTTTCTAATAAAGAGATAGCTAAAAAGATATTTAGTTATGCAATTCCTTTTATTATAATTAATATTGTAAGTAGTTGTTATAATTTTGTTGATATGACTTTATTGCTTAGAACGATGAATTTTTTAAATTTGGAAACTTCTGATATAGAATTTGTTACATCAGCTGTAACGACGTGGGCTCCTAAAATAAATATGATTATTACAAGTGTAGCAATGGGGATGAGTACAAGTTTAATTCCAACAATGGTTACAGCTTATACATTAAAAAATTGGAAAGAAGTTAATAATAAGTTTAATCAAGCATTACAAATATTATTATTTATTTCGCTACCAATGACAATAGGTATATCATTATTAAGTACAGCTGTATGGAGTATATTTTATGGTTATAATGTTTATGGTAGTTATATATTAGCACTTAATGTATTTACAGGTTTGTTTATAAATATTTATATGACAACTTCTTCGTCTTTACAAGGTTTAAATAAATTTAAGACTGTATATATTTCAACTATAAGTGGTTTTGTGACTAATGCTTTATTAGATGTCCCAATTATGATTTTATATAGTAAAATAGGTATTCCTCCTTTTTTAGGCGCTGTTACAGCAAGTATTTTAGGATATAGTTTAAGTATTATAATTGCTTTAATTTCTTTGAAAAAAGATTGTAAGTTAGAATATAGTAGTACTTTAAAAGTATTAGGAAAAATGCTTGTACCTATAATTGCAATGATTATTGTTGTTTTATTATTAAATAGTGTTATTCCTGTTAATTATAATAGTAAATTTTCTTGTATAATAGATGTAGCTATTAATGCAGTTGTTGGAGCTATTGTTTATATTGTGATTGCTTGGAAAATGGGAATTGTTGAAAGTGTACTAGGTAAAACAATGGTTAATAAAATTTTAAAAACACTTACCTTTGGTAAGGTAAGTGTTTAAAGCATATACATGTTATTAGAATAATTATTTTCCTTTACTTCAGTTGGTGTAGTATTTTCTAATTTAGTTAAACGATTATCGAGACGATTTATTTGTCTTTCTAATTTAGAAATGCGATTTTCAATGTCATTAATACTGTTTAAATCTGGTCCGGCATAATAACTTGAATTTTGTGAAGCTTGTTGGTAAGGACCGAATTGACCATTATTTGAGAATTGATTTGGCATTTGGGGAAAATTGGGAATATAACTTTGAGTTTGGGCGTTATAATTTGAAAAAAAAGTATTACGATCTTTTTTCATATGAGTCCTCCTTAATTAAAGTATATGTTTTAGTAAAGAAAGGTTGAATAAAATGAGACTTAGAAATGTAAAAAATGCAAAAGCAATTGTTGATAATAGTCTATACGTTATTCATGCTCCTGAAGAGCATAAGGGCTGTTATAAACAAGATGTTTTTCATAATAATAATCCAATTCATTTGGAAATTGGAATGGGAAAAGGAAATTTTCTTATTGATATGGCAAAAAAGAATCCAGAAATAAATTTTATAGGAATTGAACGTTATGAAAGTGTATTATGTCGTGCTTTAGAAAAGTTAGAAAAGGAACAATTAAATAATTTAAGAGTTATATGTATTGATGCTTTGGAATTAAATAGTATTTTTTCTAAAGAAATAGATACTATTTATCTTAATTTTAGTGATCCGTGGCCTAAGAAAAGGCATGCTAAACGACGTCTTACTTCACCAGTATTTTTGAAAATATACGATGATGTATTTAAAGATGAAAAGATAATTATTCAAAAGACAGATAATGTTGGATTATTTGAAAGTTCTATTGTAAATTTAAGTAAATATGGATATGTAATAGAGGATATATCTTTGGATTTGGCAAGTACTGATAAAGATAATTCTTTAACTGAATATGAAGCAAAATTTATGAGTCAAGGCATAAAAATAAATTATTTATATGCTCGAAAAAAATAAGGTTTAAATTTAATATGTGAGATGTTATAATTACATATGAAGAAGTAGGAGGTACTATGAGGAGAAAATTTATACTACTTATCTTTTTGGCGTTTTTCTTTTTGACAGGATGTACACCTATACAAGATATGTCGTTAGATGAGATTATAAATAATGGAACTAATCGTAGTGTTACTGTATATAATAAATATCGTAAAGGATATAAGTATAATTTACCAAAAGGTTTAGATGTTGTTGATAATACAGAATATAATGAAGTAATCATGAGTAGTGATTATACTTATTATTTGTACGTTGATGCTGTTAGTTATTATAATAAAATAATTGAAACTTATGAGGAAAATAATATTTCTTATTTTTCGAAAGCTATAAGTTTTGAAGATAAGTATGGTTATTTGGAAATAAATGAATTAGATAATGATAAGTATTTTATTGAAATTATGTATAATTATGCTAAAATAGAAGTAATAGTGGAGTATCGTGATATAAATGTTACAGTGGCTAATTCACTTAGTATTTTATCTTCGGTTTCATTTAATGATAGTGTATTAAAAACTTTACTAGATGAAGAAACTTCACAATTTAGGGAATTTGAATTTAATATATTTGAAACTTCAACAACTGATAGTGAGTATTTACAAGCTGTAGAAGGAGATATATACGAAGAAGATGACGAGATTCATGATTCAGACCTAATAAATTAAGGTGGTGTTAAAAATGGGATTTTTTGGTAAAATTAAAAATATTTTATTCGAAGATGACGATGAAGTAGAAGAAATGCCAGTTTATACTAAAGAAGAAGTTAAAGAAACATCTAAAAAAAATGTTGAAGAAAAAAATACTTCTGAAGAAGTTGAACCTATTAAACCTTCTGAACATTATCGTTTTAGTAATGTAAAAAGAGATATTGATTTAAATTATGATGAAAAAGATGTTTTAGGAGAAGTGCCTGGAGCACGAGAAGCAATAAATAGCGAAAATAAAAATGTTGAAGAAAGTAAACCGAAAGAAGAAAAAAAATCTTCAATATTTATGTCTTTTGATGAAGAGGAGTTTGAAAGATTAAATTCACGAGTTGTTCGCAATGAAAATAAAGTAAAAAAGGAAGTTAAATCAATTGCGACACCTGTTAATAGTAATATAGCTCGTAAAGCTAATAATAATTTTTCATCAACCTCGACTAATCGTGATACAAGAATGGAAAAAAATGATAGATATAAAATTAATAGTGGAACATTAGGTAATGGAAAGAAGCCATTTACTCCATCTCCTGTTATATCACCAGTTTATGGTATTTTAGGAAGTAATTATACTAAAGAAGATATAATAGATCGTAAGGATGGTTTAAAAAGAGAAACTATTGTAAAACCAATTGTTAAAGTAAAAAAAGAAGAAGTTAATGTTGAAATAGAAGAAAAAGAACCTGTTTATGAGGTTGATATTGATTCTGTTCGTAAAAAAGCTTATGGTTCTTTAGAAGATTTAGAAAAAACTTTAACTAAAGCTGATATTCCTGAACTTAAAGAAGAAAAAGTTGAAAAAGTTAGTGAAAAGGCGATTAAAGAAGAAGCAGAAATTAAGGAAGCAGAAGATGTTGAAGTAATTGAACCAGAAAAGATTAGTGTAGAAGATCAGTTAGATGAAAAGTTTGAAATTAGTAATGCAATCGAAGAAGATTTGAATAATTCCAACGATAATGATGATTTAGATCAGGTTGTAGAAAAGGTTATTGAAACAAAGAAAGTTGATTCGACGGATAGTAGTAAAAAGCCAAAATTATTAGACGAATTAGAAAAGACTAGTACTTTACAAATATTAGATGACATCGAAAAAGAGTTGAATTCGATTAAACCAATAAGTAAAGATGTTAAAGTTGAAGATGATGAAGATAATGAAAAAGAGGAAAATAATGATACATTAGAAGATGATTTGTTTAATTTAATAGATTCAATGTATGAAGAAGGAGAGGAGGAAGAAAATGATTAGTTTCTTACAAACATTTTTACCAATAATAATATATTTTTTATTAATAATTTTATTAATTATTGGAATAATATTAGGTATAAGATCTATTCAAACTTTAAATAAAGTTGATAAAGTAGTAGATGATGTTAATGATAAAGTTCAATCATTAAATGGTTTCTTTAATTTAATAGATTTTACTACTGATAAGATTGTTTCTGTAACTGATAAAGTTGTTGAAGGAATAAGTGGTCTTATTGGAACTTTATTTAAACGTAAAAATAAAAAAATAGATGATGATGAGGAGGAATAAGAATGTCTAAAAAAGAAAGTAGTGGCTTAGGAAAGTTTTTGGCTGGAGCAGCAATAGGTGTTGGATTAGGTGTACTATTTGCCCCAAAAGCTGGTTCAGAGACAAGAAAAGAATTAAAACAAAAGTTTGATGAAATAGTAAAAAAAGTAAAAGAAATAGATATTGACGAAGTCAGAGAATCTTTTCTAAAGAAAATTGATGAGATTAAAGCAGAATTAGCTGATTTAGATAAAGAAAAAGTTCTAGCTATTGCTAAAGAAAAAGCTGAAGCTATTAAAGTTAAATTAGATGAATTATTAAGCGAAGCTAAAGAAAAAGCTACGCCAGTAATTCAATCTACAATTGAAGATCTTCGTAATAAAACAATTGCTGTTTTAAAAGATACAGTTAAGAAGCTAGAAGGATCTAAAGATAAGAAAGCTTTACCTAAGAAAAGTGAAAAATAATCCAAATAGTGGGTTATTTTTTTTGATAAGATATTTTATTATTGATAATTATCTTTGTAAATGTTATTATTAATAGTAGATAAGGATAGATTAATATGAAGGATAAACGTTTTAAATTATTTATATATATATTATTATTTTTTATAGTTACAATATCAGGTATTGGTGTATATAATTATTATACAAACGATGAAATTCTTGAGGGGAATATTCTTCTATCTGATGATTCTTTAGAAATATTAGATGGGGTTTATGAAGAAGAAGTAAATAATTCTTCGATTAATTTAAATAATTCTTTATTAAGTAGTTCTTCTATTGCATCATCTACTGATATGTCGATTACAATAAATGGAGACTTTGTTAGTTTGAATTATTCTCCTGCTGGTGGATTTTACTATAATACAAAGAATAGTTATAATAGTTCAGTAAATATTACTTCTGGGGGAGGATATAGAAGCGGTGGAAATGGTTATATAAGTTTGAAAAATGGTACTTATTATTTTTGGACTTATAATTTAAATAATATGTCTTTTATAGCTAAGGGACCAGTTAATATAACAAAATCATGTAAGAATGAAACTAAATTAAATCAAACTGGTAAATTCTCATTTCAAAGATGTTATATAAGAGATCGTAATAATAATATAAAACCTGAATCGTCAGGTACTGTTGCTACTTGTGCATCAGGATATAAAATGGATAGTTCAAAGTATTCGAGAACTGATAATTGTTCATCTAAGACTTTAACTAATAATATTTCAAAGAGATATTGTACAGCAACATTTACAGCAACTTGTGTTAAAAATTCAACAGGTGGTGATAGTGGTGGTAGTAGTGGAGGAGGTACTAAGCCTTCAGTTGCTGCTGCTAAATTATCCGCTTTATCTGTAAGTTCAGGAACGTTATCTCCTTCATTTAAGAGTTCAACTAAAAGTTATAAAGTTACTGTTGCTGCAAATGTTTCTTCAATTAAAGTAAATGCTAAAGCTGCTAGTGGTTCATCTTTTGTGTCTGGATATGGTTCAAGAACTGTAAAGCTTAATTATGGTTCAAATTCAATCAAAGTAAAGGTTAAAAATTCTGCTAATAAAGTTACAACATATACAATTAATGTAACTAGAACTGATAATCGTAGTTCAACAAGTACATTATCTAATTTAAAAGTTAGTGTGGGTACTTTATCACCAGCTTTTTCTAGTAATGTAACAACTTATAATGTTGATGTTGGTAATGAAACATCTTCTATAACAATAGACGCGACATTAACAGATAGTAAATCATCTTTTGTATCTGGTTATGGACCTGGTTCTTATTCGTTAAAAGAGGGGCTTAATAATATAAATATTAAAGTAAAGAGTCAAAGAGGTGATATTAACGTTTATACAATTAACGTTAATAGAGGTTCTACTCCTGGAGAATGTACAACTGAAGCTGATGATTTAGCTTTGTTAAAAGGTATTATATTATCTGTTGATATAAATGATGTTGAAATTGATCAAATAGAAAATTTTGATCCTAAAGTATTTATTTATAATGATTTGGAAGTTCCTTATCAAGTATCTAATTTAACTATTGAAGCCTTAACTCAAGATGAAGAAGATCAAGTTTTAATAGAGGGTGCATCTGAGTTAGAAGTTAATGTACCAAAAGAAATAAAGATAACAGTTACTAGTAAAAAGTGTACAAATGTCACAAAAGTTTACACTTTATCTGTTACAAGACAACCTGAAAAACAATTAGGTGGAAGTGGTGAATTAACTAATATAATAGTAAAGGGTCATGAAGATGAAGTTGAATTTTCGCCTGAGATTACATCTTATGGAATTACTTTAAAAAAGAATGAAACTAAATTAGATATAGAATATGAGAAAAAAGAAGAGACAGCTAATTGTGAGATTCAAGGTAATGAAGATTTAAAAGTTGGAGATAGTGTAGAAATAACTTGTACTTCTGAAGATGAAGAAGATGTTCAGAAATATACTTTAGCGATTGATGGAGTTGAAAAAGGTACAAATGTCTTCTTTATAATAATTGTTGTAATTCTTGTAATCTTAGTTCTAATTTACTTGGTAATGAGATTACTTGGATATAGAATTTATTTTAATGCTTCTGTTATTGGGGCGTTCTTTAGAGGAATAGGCGAAAAAATAAAAAATGTATTTGACAAATAGTAATAAAATGATATAATGATTTTTAATTAGTGATGAAGGAATTTACGACTCTGGAGCTAAATCGTTTTCTCGCGTTAAGAGTTAAAGAGTATGATAAGATTCATAAACTAAGGTGGTACCGCTGATGAAAAAAAATCAGTCCTTAGATTTATGAATCTTTTTTATTTATTTAGAAAGGTGATAAGAAAATGAAAAAAATGACAAATTGGGAAGAACTGCAATGGCGTGGTTTAGTTAAAGATGTAGCTGGTGATGATATTGCTGATAAAATAAATAATGAGAGTGTGACTTTTTATTGGGGAACAGATCCGACTGCTGATAGTTTGCATATTGGACATTATAGTTCGCTTGTGACAGCTAAAAGATTAATGAAAATGGGACATAAACCTATCCTTTTATGCGGTGGAGCAACTGGAAGAATTGGAGATCCTCGTCCAACTGCTGAAAGAGAGATTATTTCAATTGAAAAATTAAATAAAAATATTGAAGGTATAAGAGCTCAGATTGATCGCTTGTTTGATGGAAAAGCAAAATTAGTAAATAATTATGATTGGTTTCAAGGTTATGAGTATTTAGACTTTTTAAGAGATGTTGGAAAATATATAAACGTTAATTATATGTTATCTAAAGATATTATAAGTCGACGTTTGGATACTGGTATTACTTATGCTGAATTTAGTTATATGTTAATTCAAGGTTATGATTTTTTAAATATGTATCGTAATATGAATTGTATTATGCAAGTTGAGGGTAGTGACCAATGGGGAAATATTACAACAGGAATTGATTTAATAAGAAAAATAGAAGGAAAAGAGGCATATGCATTTACAATGCCATTAATTTTAGATGCTAATGGTAATAAATTTGGTAAAAGTGAAGGAAATGCTCTTTGGTTAGATATAAATAAAACCTCAAGTTATGAATTATATCAATATTTAATAAATACTGATGATTCAATGATTGAACATTATTTGAAAGTTTTTACCTTTTTAACTCCTGAGGAAATTATAGATGTAATTGACAGACATAATAAAGAACCACATTTACGAATTGGTCAAAAAACATTGGCTAAATGTATTATTACTGATATACATGGTGAAGATGAATATAATAAAGCTGAACAAATTAGTAAAGCATTATTTAGTGGTGATTTAACAGGATTAAGTGCTAAGGATATTTTAGTAGGAATGAAAATGGTTCCTTCTATTAAGTTATCTGGTGAAATTAAATTACTTGATTTATTAGTAGATAATGGTATTTGTTCTTCGAGAAGAGAAGCTAGAGAGATGCTAAGTAGTAATGCTATATCTTTAAATAACGAGAAATTTACTGATGAAAATGCTATTATTGATAAATCTTTAGCAATAGAGGAAAAAGTTATTGTAATTCGTAAAGGTAAGAAAAAGCAATTTATTGGAATATTTGATTAATTTATAACATAATAAAACTCCTGACATAAAATATTATGAAAGGAGTTTTATTATGTATTATAATTCTTATTTAAGAAATGATGGTTATCACAATAATAATCGTTTTGGTGGCTTTTTTATTCCGTTTGTGTTAGGGGGATTAACTGGTAGTGCTGCGGTTGCGGTATCTCGTCCAAGACCAGTTTTTGTTAATCCACGTCCTCCTTTTTATGGACCAATGCCTGGACCTTTCTATTATTAGAATGAATATTTAAATTTATAGAGAATCCTATTAAAAGATATAAAGTAAGAAGGTAGGTTCCTCCGTAACTTAAAAAAGGGAGAGGAATTCCTATAATAGGTAAAAGAGATAAATTCATTAAAATGTTATAGAATGTTTGAAATAATAGCATATTTAGTATTATAAAGTTTATAATACTAATTATGTTTTTTTTATTAAATGAATATTTAAGATAGTAGAGAAAGATAGAAATATAACAACCAATTATAATAATAAAAGATAAAATTTTATATTTACTAATAATTGATGCAAAAATAAAATCATTATGATTTTCGGGAATATAAATTAAATTATGAGATCCAATCGAAATTAGAGAATTAACATTTTGAATATTGTTTTGGTTTTTAAAGGCGATTAATCGATCAAGGCGATAAAATAATTTAGTTCCATATATATCAATCAATAAATCTTTATTTGTTAAATAAATAAAAATGTTAGCAATTATGAAGATAGAAATAATGGAAAGAGAAAAATATAATATTTTTTTGTTTATTTTATAGTATCTTAAGATTGATAAAAAAATAATTATATAAAATAGTATTGCTCCTGTATCGGGTTCTAAGAAGGTAAGAATACTAGGAATTAAAGTAATTATTAAAAGTAAAAAAATATTTTTCTTTTTGATAGTTAGATATGCTAGGTAAATGGTAAGGACTAATTTAGTTATTTCACTTGGTTGAATAGATATATTATAGATATGGAGCCATGCTTTTGAACCTTTTATTTCACGACCAAATATTAAAACGATAATTAAGAGAATGATTGATATTATATAGAAGAATTTTATATACTTTAGGATAAAACGATAATTTATCTTACTTATTATAAATAAAGAAAGATAACTTAATCCTAAATATAATAAATGTTTGTAAAAGTATTCAGTATTATATAGATAAATGAGACTTATTATATTTAGGATTAAGATGGGAACTAATATGATATATTTATTATTTAAAATTCTTTTCATGTTATTATGATTGTCAAAATAATTAATTTTATACATATACTTATATAGGAGGAATGTTATGAAATTACCTAGTGTTTATGCAAATAAAATAGATAAAGACTTAAAAAATAATACGGATTATTTTCGTGGAGAAAAGAATGTAAAACAAAGAGATTTAGGAGAATTAAAGAGCTTGTTTGATAGTAACGGCTATATTAATAGATTAAGGGTTGTGTTTACTTTAAAAGATGGTAAAAAAATTGATGAGAAATTAGTTTTATGTAAAAGTAATTGTTTTATTACACTTAATAATAAGAGAATTTTATTTGATGATATTCAAGATTATGACATAAAAAAATAAACATTTTCATGTTTATTTTATTATGTCTTTTATGTATTCTTTTAGTTGTTTAGCATTTTTATCAAAAATAATTTTCAATTGATTATCTATTTCAACAATTCCTTTGGCACCTAGTTTTTGAATACCATTTTTATCTACTTTAGTAGTATCTTTTAAAATAACTTTAAAACGGGACATATTACATTCAGCATTTATTATGTTTTCTTTACCACCAAGATACTTAATTAATTTGTTGACTTCTGAAGAAAAATCTTTTTGATTTAATTTTGTAACTACTAATGCAATAATAATTAAAATGATAATTATTATTATATATTGAATCCATTCCATATTATCACCTGTTAGAATTATACTATAACTTTTGTAAAAATAAAAGTATTAACATATAGCACGAATTTTTAAAAGATACATAAATTAATAGTGAGATACATAGGAAAGGGTGAGATAAGATGTGTAATGATAATACTAATTCTTTAGCAGAAATCTTAAGTGTTATATTAGTATTGCAACAGAATGCTTGTGTTGATAGTTGTTTAGATTCATGTGATCGTCCAATGTTAGGTGGAGGTCCAACTTGTTTAGTTTGTAATACAAGACCTGTTATGATATATACTTGTGGTAATGGTAGTATTCCGTGGAGTATGCCTATTACGAAAGATTCAACTGCTAATTGTAATTCTTCTACGACGCCAGCTGCTACTTGTTCATCAGTTTTTAGAGTTGAAAAAATAGAAGGTACTTGTTGTACTTTTAGAGTATTACAAGATAATCCTGATACAACAAGTTTATATCCTTATGTAGCAACAAATTCAGTTTTTACGATGGATTTAGGTTGTGTATGTGCATTAAGATGTTTAACTGATACTTATGTAGAATGTTTATAAAAAAGATTCCAATTATTTGTTGGAATCTTTTTTATATAAACGATATAAATTAAAAGAAGGATGATTATTAAAACGAGCATTTATACCTGATGTTCCTAAACCATTAGAAATATATAATTCAGTATTATTTATTTTGTAATAATCTTTATAATACTTAGTGGCTCCTTTTTCTAGGAATAATGGTTTAATAAATGGTATTTTTATTAGTCCACCTAGTGAGTGACCGCTTAGTACTAAGTCAGGATTGTACTTTATAATATTATCAATACTATCTGGTTCATGAGTTAAGATAATTTTATATAATTGATAATTACTAGTTTCTTCGGTAGTTTGATTAATTATGGAATAATCAGGATTATTGTCTACTGAGTTAAAGCCTGTTATTTGGATTGGAATGTCGTCTTTATAATATAATAGTTTAGTTTCATTATTTAGTAAAATAAAATCAGAAGATGTTATAATTTCTTTATAAAATTCGTTATCGTAATCTTCGTTACCATAAATAGCATATTTATATAGTGAACATTTTAGTTTTGATAAAGAAGAAATGATTTCTTCTTTTATTTTATCGTTTGGAACAATGTTTTTGTCAATTAGGTCACCAGTAAAAAATATTACATCTGGTTTAAGGTTATTTATTTTTTCTACAATATTATTTAATTGTTTTTGATTTATTGTTGTTCCATAATGAATATCAGATAGATGAATAATTTTTAAGCCATGAAAAGAAGAAGATATTTTGTCTGATTCTATTTTATACTCTTTTATATCAATTATAGATGTAGCTATTAAAGAAATGTAAATGAAGAAAAGAACTAGAAAAAGAATAATAATAAATAATATTTTAGGTAGAAGAGGTTTCTTTTCTTCTTGTTCTGTATCTATATCTTCTTTAGAAATAGAAGATTCTTCTTTTATTTCTTTATATTTGTTAGATCTTGTTTTTTTTATTTCTCCTGTCATATTAGACCTCCTAGAATAATAATTTGGATAATTGAAATAATATTATGAATACTATGTATGATAATTGTACCATAAATATTATTAGTTTTATAATAAGCGTAACCGAAACTTATTCCGACTGAACTAAAAGGAATTAAATATATAAGCATTATTAAATCAGAAGAAGAACTTATAGATGATAAAACATGAACTAAACCAAATATAATTCCTGAGGTAAGAGCAAAGAGATGTTTATTAGAAGTAGCATTTTTTAAACTACGTCTGTAAACTAATTCTTCGATAATAGGTGCTATGAAACAAGCACATGTTATTTCGAAAAGAGGGTATTTTCTTAGTAATTCAATATTACCCTCTTGATTGGTGTTAGGAGCGATACCTATCATATTAATAATGTTAGAAGATATAACCATTACTATTAGGCCAATAAACCAATATTTTATAGTAGTACTTAAAATTAATTTATAGTTTTCTTTGAAGCTTTTAATATCTTTTATTAAGTCTTTACGATATATATATGAATATACAATTGCTGTAAAGAAGTAAGTTAGAATCATTGATACTTGATAATTTATTATTTCTTTTCTTTCAAAAAAATAAAAAGGCATATAAATAATTGTCGGTAAGATAAAATATGACAAGATTATTAATAAGCCTTTTAATGTTTCTTTTATATTGATTATGTTTTTCATAGATTCACCTTTTTATTCTTCAATATAGCCCATAGCTTTTAAACGACTAGTTATTTCTGATTCGGTTGCTTCTCCTATAATACGATTGGCTGTATTTTTTTCTTCACCATCAAAGATAAATACGGTATTTGGCGTACCACTTACATTAGCAATATTTTTTAATTGAGCATTTTCTTCTTTGCTTAATTTATCTAATGATAATTCGTATGCAGTAATATCATATTTAGCTAATACTTTTTTTAGAATAGGTTTATAAGCTAAGCAATGTGTACATTCAGTTTGACTTATTAGAAGAATAAAAGTTTCTTTATTTTCAACTTTTTTATTTAGTTCATTAAAATTTATTTCAATTAAATGATTGTCTTCATTTTGTTCTTGTCCTTTTAAAGTAACACAAGCATATATCATACCAATAATTGCTAAGATTACGATTGCAATTGCACAAAAAAATAATATCCTTTTTTTCATTTAAATCACCATAGATAATATACCACAATAAAAAAATATCTGCAATTTAATATTGTTATTTTCAAATGTTAATGGTAAAATTATAGTTAGAAAATAAGGTTGGTGCTTTATGAGAGAAAAAAATATGTTTTTAGGTATAATTATAATGATTACAATGTCCTTATTTATAGGGATAAATAGTGTTAAGGCAGAGGAGGATACAACTTGTAATGCAGTTAGTTTAAATGAATTAAGAAATTTAGCTGCTAATATAAAGGTAAGTTATGTTCCTATTACTACAACGGAAGAAGCTCCATATGATGAAGAATCAGGGACTTCTACGGCGATTGTTCGTTATTTAGATGTAAAAGTCTATAATATTACGAGTAAATTGTATGTTAGAACGGAAGCTGGTGGTGACAATGTAACTTCATCTAGTCACTTGTTAACTTTAGTTAATGTTGGGGCTGATGGAGCAGCAACAATTAGACAAAAATCTATCAGCGAACCTGTTACATATACATTTACAGTATTTTCAGATGCTTATGGATGTACTGGTAGAACTCTTAGAACGATGAAACTTACATTACCTCGTTTTAACTATTATTCAGAATTAGAAATATGTCAGGATATTCCAGATTATTATTTGTGTCAACAATATACAACTTATGAAGTTGATGGGGCAACGTTCTATGATAAAGTAGATGAATATAAGGCTAAGTTAGCTGCACAGGTTGAAGAAAATGAAAGTGCCGATGATAATACAAGTATTGTAAATAAAGCAATCTCTGGTGTTTCAAAGTATAAATATGTGGTTGTTGGTGTGATTGTTGCAATAGGTGTTGTTGTAACAGTTCTAATATTAAAGAAAAGGAAGAAAGTATTATGATTGGTGGTGTAAATATGAATATGAAAAAGCGAGTGGTATTACTATTAAGTTTTTTCTCTTTCTTTATGTTTATGAGTGAAATAAATGCGCAGGAGGTAACTGCTGATATTTCAATTGGTGAGACTCGTTCTAATGATCAATTTAACTTTACTAGTTGTTCGGCTAGTAAAAATGGTTATTTAACAACAACTATTACAAGTAGTGGAGGATTAAAAATTGGCACTTCAAATACAGCTAATCCTGGTACTAGTGATAGTGTTACTTGTCAATATACAGAAAAATCTAATATTGGTGCTCCTGAAACGGGAGAGATAACTTTTAAATTAAATATAATAGGTAAACGTGAAGTTAGAATTAATCTTGGTATGACTTCTTCTTCATATGAACCTTCTAAAGATATTGCGAAAGAATTTTTACCTTCTGGATCAACAATTACAGGTTATGAAGTTGATCCTAATGGAGCTGAATTTATAAATGTAGGTAATTGTTCTGGAACTACTTGTAATGTTTCAATAAGTCAAGAAGCTCAAAATATAGCAGCTGATGGAAGTTCTTTATCTTCAATAATGTACATTACATATAAAATTCCTGGATCAAATGCTGAAGTTAAAATAAATGCTTATTTAATTATTAATGCAGTTTCTGGAGCTCGTGCTTATGCTGGTGGTTCTGGAGTTTGTGATTTCAATAGTAGTGATTGGCGTTATAGAACTTGGACAGATGCTGGAGGTAGTGTATATAAATTTTATCAATCTTATTCTGATTCTGCTACTTTGCCAAACTGTGATTCAAGTAAATCTAAGATTCCAATTGAATTTAAAGGATGGAGAGAAACTTCTGATAATGACCATGTAATGGCAATAGGTGAATGTTCTGGTGCTTTACCTGCTGGATCATCTGTTGAAGATGGTAAAAATTATTCAGCTTGTTATGAAAGAACACCTTATGTTCAAATTTCACCAGCTACTGGTAATGTAGATATGACTACTGGTTGGACAGCATTAAAAGGTAATAGTGGATATTATTATGCTAGTGATTCAGCAACTACTGTTACTTTACCAGAATTGAAGTTTGTAGGAATTCATGAAAATGATGAATTAGATTATTGGTATAATAGTGCTAATCCATCTGAACATAAACAATCTGGTGATACTGTCGAATTAGACGGATCTATATGGATTGCGGTTGTTAAAACAACTATTAGTGAAGGTTGGAAAGATCTTTATAAGACTGTTAAAGTTGATCAGACTGTAGCACTTGTTGTAGATGGAATTACTGGATGTTCTTCTTCTTCAAGTAAAGTAAATGTTAACTTTATTGGTGGAGAATGTCAGGTAAGTGGTGTTGAAGCAACTGGTGATGGTGAATATGCTGACGTTATTACAACTGTTAATGGCGAAGAAGTTATATACAAATTCAATGTTGAAAAGGTAGATGCTTCTAATGTAATAATAGATGATACTATTAAAACTAACTTAGGTACTAATAGTGAAGTTACAAATAAGGAAAGTTGGTATCAAGAAATGTGTCCTTCATTTACAATTGAAGGTCACGGAAGTTTTACCGATTATACTAGTGATGGTAGTATAAGAGGAACTGTATATAATGTTTCTGAAGCTTGTGGACAATCTGGTAATCAAGGCTATTATGCTTTCTGTTTGGATCCTGGTCGTCGTTCACCTACTAATACTTCATATATTAGAACTCCTGATATAGATCCTAGTAATCCAAATGATCCGATGGTTAAACTTGTTAATGTGTTTATTTCTAAATATAATAATTTCTCTATGCTGAATTCATTGACTGATTCAACGAGAATTGCTTTCCATATTGCATTGCGTTCTGTTGGTATTGCTTCAGGAGTAACTTCGGCGTTAGATTCTACTGATAAGGTATATTACAATGCTTATAGATGGTATGAACAAATTGCGGATGTTATTAAAACTGGCGATGCAAATGCAGTTGCTAGTCATGTTGCTGGATTAGGTCTTGTTTCAGATGTTTCTTCAAAATTAACTGATTTGTTAACTGATTATTTAAATGCTGATGAAGTTGAAGTTGAGAAATTTGAAAGAACAGTTACATCTACTGAAACAGTATCTTATGGAGATGCAGGTTATAAAATAACTTATAAAGGCTTAATAATAGCTCCTTCATCTGTTACTTCTGTTGATAGTTTGACTAATGATGCTTGTCCTAGTATTGGTTTGACTTCATGTACAGCTGAATTATCTGAAAATACAGATGAAGCTACATTATTGCAATACAATGGACGTAAAGTATATAACTATACAATTACAATTATTGCTGAGGATGCTGGTGCTGTTAATCCTCCTGATAATGATGAAGAAAAGAAAGATACTGCTTTTAAAGTTAATTATACAGGTCGTTATGCGAGTGCCGATGTTGCGATTGCTGCACCAGCTGTTGGTGATTCTTTACAAAGAATGTTCGTATTTAATGTTGAACAATCTGATGTTTTAGTTTACTTTAGTGTTGTTCCAACATCTTGTGAAATGCCATCTCTTGATTATAAAGCACATTGTAATGCAGAAGGATGCGATTCTGAATTTAATGCTGATTTATTTATGGCAGCAGGATGTTGTCGTTTAGTTACTGATGAAGTTAATTATAAATATATAATCGATAATTATTGTTCTGGTGATGGATGTACTGTATCTACAATGTCTTCTGTTTGTGGATTGAATTCTGATAATTTAGGAAGTGCTGAATTATATGAAATTCGTGAAGGTGCAAAATGGGAAAATGGTGGATATGTTGACCAAATAGGAACATGTGTGGTTAATGTTACACAAGATTATAGTGTAGAAAATCTTGAAAATTTCCAAAAGAAAGATTCAGCAGGTAATACATTGAATGTTTCAAGTTATTCAAACAATCGATATTGTCAAGTATCTTGTGGTGAAGATTGGAAAATTTCTCTTGAATCATTCGGTAATTTTGTTGGTGAAAATGCAGTAGCTGCTGGTACATATTTCTCAACAACAAATTCTGATTTATTTATTAGTGGTTCAAGAACCTGCTATACAACTTATATTGACTATGATAAATATATGAGAGATTTGGTTGAACAATCTGAAAATGCTATAAATGCGTATAATATATATTCTGAAGCGTCACATAGTTATACGGATGTTGATAAACAAACTGAAGCTGATGTGGATGTTAGCGAAGCTCATATGTATTGTGTTGCTATTCCTGATGCTGGTGATGATGAGTTCGTAGGCCCTAATGAAGCTAATGGTAAAGGTCAATATAAGGTGACAGGTGGAACTCCTGAAGATACTGATGAAGATGGTAATCCTGATTCTTGTCCGTCTCCTTGGGATGGAATCGATCCAGATAATTCGAGTCAATGTTATAGAATTGAGGAAAGATGTAGCGAATACGGATACTATTTTAACTATTCTATAGAAAATCAAAAAGAAGCTGAAAGTGATGGTAATTATGAATATTTTACTCATCAAAGTGGAGATGGTGGAACTTCTAATGATGTAACACCTAAAGATGAAGGGTACTTCGAGGGAGGACAAAGCATTACTTGTGAGCCTTCTCCTGCGACTGAAGCTGGTGGAAAAGCTACTATATCATGTAAAAATAGTGGTTATTCAACAACTAATCCAGGTCCAACTGTAGAAAAAACTTATACATCTGCTATTTGTAATGGTACTGCATCTAAAAATTCTGATTTTTGTAGTACTGAAGGTTCTTTCAATACAGAAGAAGCTTTTGAAGAGTTACAAACTGTTGTTCAAGAAAAAGCTGAAAATGTTATGAAAGTTTATGGAGCTATGGCATCTGAGGCTGTTAACTTAATCCATAGTTATTCACAACATATGTATAATTGTCAACATTTTGAATTGTATAATACATCTGATGATGACAAAGTAGATGCTAATGGTGTTGAATATAAAAATAATGAAATTTCAAAAGGATCATATTTAGATCATGCTAATGTATCTTATGTTAAGATTGATACACAATTTAATCCTCATGTTACTTATGAATATGATGAACCTGAATTTATGACAATATTAGGCCCTGATAATATTCTAGTTGAATATACTAAGAAAAATGATGAAGTATGGGGTGGAACTTATGCTTCAGCTACTGATGAGTCTAAAGATTCACAAGTAAATGCTTATCATAGTAGAAACAATTCGATTCCTGTTGATTCTTCAGAAGTTCAGCTATCAAGAAATGATATATCTACTTATTATTACAATCCTTCTGGTAAATTTACGGGTGATGATGTTAATACTTATGGTGGTGATAGTGGTAGTGAGACTGCAACAACAGGATCTAAGAATTTAGTATTCTGTAATATTGGTTCTGATACAGAAACATATTCTCCATCTTATACACAAACTGATTGGACTGATGGTGGTTGTTATCAATTACCGATTGAATATGTAGAAGCTCACTACATTAAATCTTCTATTGCTAATAGTAGTTTCTATAAGAATAAAGGTTATTGGTATTTGAATGCTAGTGACTTGAAAGAACATGGTGATAATGTTGAAGATGCTTTAAATAAAGCTAATAAACGTGATGGCGTTAATTATAATGTAAATGAAGAAATTCAAAATAATAGATGGTATCCTTATGGTACTGATAATAGAGAAGAAGGAGTTAATATATTCCCTGTATCATTAGATACACCAAGAAATTTATATTTATATTCTTATGAATTTGGTGATATCGGTAGTTATATGGATGGTAAGTTAGGTCGACTAATGGGCGATGAAGATTCATTAATTTCACTTAATACTCGTACATGTTTCTATGAAGTTTATGAAGAATTATGTCTATGTTGTGGTTCAACAATAAACTCTTATGTTGAAAATTATGATACTGTTAATGATTATATTCAAACACATCCTGATATTACTTATACACCTTCTGATTCAAATTCAATGAATATTAATGAGAATGGTGTTATATCATTTGCAACAAGTTCTGTTAACTTAGGTGATTTGAATTCTGATTCTGAACGTATGTTAGGCAATAACTGGGGTGATTCACTATTCTTATATAGTGGAAATCTATATGAGACTTCAAAAGGTGGTGAATTGCTTACAGCTATTCAGTCTCAGGGTGAGAATGTATATTCTGAAACTCCTGAATATTCTTACTATTTGACACCATCAACTATTTCTGCTATTCGAGATTACAATGATCAATATGGTTATGAAGTTAATTACAATAATTTAAGAGTTTATGGTAGTTATGCAATACGTTCGTTATGTGATAACGATAGTACAAGTGATGACTGTTGGGAAGTTAATAGTAGAAATGATGATGGAAATGAATATATTAGTTTCCAACATTATGGAAGTTCATTCTTAGAAGATTATATGCCTGAACTTGGAGCTGCCTATGCTGGTACGTTAACAGAAAATGATATAAATGGTTCATGTTTTGTTACAGCAGGTGAAGCAAATGATTATGAAAAGATTAAAGAAAAAGTAAATAGTGGTTGCCGTTGGGTTGACTATGTACAAGAAACTGATGGTAAATTCTTCAGGTTAGCATTTAAATAGGAGGGAGTGAAATTATATGAAAGAGTCCTATTGGGGTTATTGGTTAGTATTACTTGGTATATTTATAGTTGTTGTTATGATGCTTGCTAATGATGCAACGACTACTAATACACAAGATTACTATCAATTAAAAGAAGTTGCTAATAGTGCAATATATGATTCAATCGATTATTCTTATTATTCTCAAACTAGACAGATAAGAATCTTAAAGGAAGTTTTCGTTGAAAACTTCCTTAGGAGATTCGCTGAAACTGTTTCAGCCACTGATACATATGATGTTAAGTTTTATGATTTATATGAATCACCTCCTAAAGTAAGTGTTAAAATATCAACTTCAACTGCAGGTTTCATAGTTGGTAGAGATACGGCTAATGAAGATGGTACTGATGATGGAGTTACTAGTTTAGATGTAGTTAATTCAATAGATTTAATTGTTGAATTTGATTCGGTAAAAAGAAAATGTGACGAATTAGGAATTAATTGTGAAGATGAAGAGACTATTGCTGAATATTGTGATTATTATGGGTAATAGATAGCGAAAGGAAGGAATAGAATGGGAAATTTACTTGTGCCTTTTAAAAAGTTTTTAAGTAATAAGAATACAATTACTATATTAGGTGTATTAGTAGGTGTAATTGTTTTATATGCTGGTTATAATTGGCGTGTACAAAGATCTATTCAACCAGTACAGGTTCCTTATGCTACTTCAACACTTATTTCTGGAACAAAGATAACAGAAGAAAATATAGGATATACTAGTGTACCTAAAGATATGATAAGTGGTATGACGAATCTAGTTACAGATATTAATAGAATAAGAGATATGTTGGTTGCTTATGATAGTAAGATTCCAACTAATGGTTTCTTCTTTTCTGAAACTTTAATTTCTGAAGAAGAAATGCCTGATTCTGTATTTTCTAAAATTCAAGACGGAGAAACTGTATATCGTTTAGAGGTTGATTATGATTCGACTTATGCTAATTCAATATTTCCAGGTAATAAAATAGATTTATATATGTCAACAAATGTTGAAGACGATGAAGGTAAATTGGTGTTTGGTAGATTAATTGCTTCAATTGAAGTTTTGGCTGTAAAAGATGCTGATGGTAAGAATGTATTTGCTGATAAGGATAATCCTACTGAACCTAAATATTTGATGTTTGCTGTTCCTGAATATTTATTCTTGTTATTAAGCAAAGCTGAAAAACTTGGTATTGAGATTCAACCAGTAGTTAGAAATGAATCTTATTCAGCTAATCCACAAGCAACTGAATTGGCTAGTGATGAATTACAAGCTTTGATAATTAATCAAACTCATATTCTTACAAATGAGTGTACAGATTTAACTGTTTGTGGTTAGTTAGAAGAGTATTTAAGAGTAAAAGAGGGTGATTTTATGGATGAAAAAAATGTTTTCTCCCAAATGGATTTTGGCCCCTTATCTGAATTCTTAGAAGATGATGATGTTACCGATATTTCTTATAGTAACGGTGGACAAGTGTGGTTAAAAACATTATCAAAGGGTGTTTATCAAGTTGAAAGACCTGATATTAATAATCCGTTTATGGAAAAATTAGCTTTTCAATGTGCTAATGTAATGGGTAGAACTTTTAATATGGCTCATCCATTTCTTGACTCTGAAAGTGCTGAATTACGTATGAACTTTGTTCACGATTCCATTGCTACTAATGGAATCGCTTGTTTAATACGTAAAACACCTGCAAAAATTCGTTTAAATAAAGAAAAATTAATTAATGAACAATATATTACTGATCAAATGCATGATTTCTTAATTAAATGTGTTTGGGGACATTGTAATATTATGGTTGCTGGAGAAACTGGTTCTGGTAAAACAGAGCTTGTTAAATATCTTGCTTCTAATACTAAAGAGGATGAAAAAATTATTTCGATTGAAGATACTTTGGAACTTCACTTAGATAAGATTTTCCCACATCGTGATATAGTTTCAATGAAAACTAATAATATTGCTTCATATACAGAAGCGTTAGTTGCTTGCATGCGTCAGAATCCAATTTGGATATTGCTTGCCGAGGTTCGTTCTGCTGAAGCTGTTATGGCAGTTCGTAACTCTATTTCTTCTGGTCACCATATTATTTCAACTATCCACGCAGATAAAGCTTCAAGTATTCCGATGCGTATGTACGCTTTGCTTGAAGGTAGTCAGGATATTGAACAGTATTTGTCTTCAATTCATAGATATATTCAAATTGGTATCTATGTTAAAGGTTATTATTCACAAGCATTAGGTAGATTTCAACGTGAAATTATGGAAATTTGTGAGTTTTATGTTGATGATGATACTAATAAACCTAAATCTAATGTGTTGTATTCTAAAACTTTAGATGGACGTGTTACTTTACATAATCCTACAAAGAAGTTAATAGATTATTTGGCTATTGGTAATATTTATTTTGAGTCTGACGATATATTTGGTTTAGGTGAAGCTGATTATAAAGAAGATTTATCTAATTTGCGTGATTCTTCAAAAGATAATCTTGCAACTAAAGAAACTAATTCAAAATTATTAAATCATGCTTTGAATCAAAATGATAGTAGTGATGAAACTAGTACAACATCTACTCAAAATACGGGTTCTGCTAGTAATGTTACTAGTAATCAGGGTGTTAATCCTAGTGGTGGAGTTGCACCAAGTGTACAGAGTACTGTTAGTAATGTTCAAAATACTAATATGTCTACTCAACAAAACAATGTTGTTCAGCCTGTTTCACAGGTTCAACAACCTGTTCAACAACCTGTTCAGCAGGTTCAACAACCGATTAGTCCATTTCCTCAAGTTGGAGGTAATAATGTGAATCAAGGAGTTGTTCAACAGCAAAGTCAAATTAATGCTTTTCCATCAGTTGGAGTTCCTAATATGGCACAAGTCCAACAACCAAATGTTGTTCAACCACAACAAGTTGTGGCAACAAATGATGTATTATAAGAAGAAGGTGACTATATGGAGTTAGTAATTTTATTAGCTATTGCAATTTTTGTGTTGGCTTATCGTTATAATACTGGTGATAATGTATATAAATTTTTTGCTGATACTGTATCTGGAATTTATAATACATATGCCCCTTATAGTTACAGAGAAGTTAAAGAGAAAACAAAAGAATTGGGGTATGAATATACTCCACGTCAGTATATGACGCAAGTTTTATTACTTGGTGGTGCTGCTGGTGTTATATCTTTCTTATATTTTTATAGTGTAATTACAACTATTGTATATGTAGTTATTGCGATTTGTTTTGTTCCATATTTGAATTACTTGCGTACTAATCGTATATATAGTGAATATATTTTTGAACAAATACAAGTTTATACAACTAATGTTATTATGGAATTTACAACAACACAGAGTTTTGTTAAAGCTTTAGAAGGTGTTAGAGATTCGGGAATTTTACAAGATCCTGTATTACGTGATGTTAAAAGAATGATTCAGATGGCTTACGAAAATGGTACTATCGATCAGTCTATAGAATTTTTTGACACGGCTTATCCTTATTATATGGTTAAGAATATGCACCAATTATTTTTGCAAATTACTAAAGAAGGTGCTAGAGATTCGGGTGAAGCTTTGGAATTGATGTCTTTAGATATAGATGCTCTTGTTGAAGGTGTTTATCGTGATAGAATGGATCGTCAAACTTTCCATAAGAAGTTCTTAACATTCGGTGGCGCTTTATTCTTATTAGTATTAGTTATGCAATTATTGTTTGGGCGTACTGAGTATTTGCAAATGTTAGAAAAGTTTTATGTAAAATTAATTTTACATGCCATAATTATCATTAATTGTTATTTCTTAATAACTGGTGAAAAATTCTACAATGAAGATGTGGGGGTTGAGTAATTATGTATTTTGAAATATTAGCTATTGGTATAATTGCATTTGTTGTATTAACTGTTAATGGATATATAAAACCTAATAAATTTATTCAAGATAATCAAGATATTTTTCAAAAATTAAAAGAAGAAGATTATGATTTTTTGGTAAGAGCTAAATATGGCGATGGTCTTGATGCAGATGTTTTATATCAAAAGAGAATTAAGAATGGATTAATAGTATCAGTATTATTGATATTTATAATGTTATCTGATTTATCAGCAGTAAAGATTCTCTTATCATTAGTCGGTGGATATTTAGCTTTTAAAGTTGATTATTCTAATTTAAAGAAATATTATAAAAGACATTTAGTTTTAATTGATTCAATGTTGCCTTATTATTTAAAAGGACTTGAGATATTAATACAGCACTATACTGTCCCTGTAGCATTAGGTAAGTCTATCGCTGATGCTCCTGAAATATTTAGAGATGGATTAATTGAGATGATTAATAAAATTAATGCTGGTGATTCGACTGTTACTCCTTATATGGAATTTGCACAGATGTATCCAGTTCGAGACTCTATGCGTATGATGAGACTTTTATATCGCCTTAGTTTAGGTCGTCAAGAAAGAAAACAAGAACAATTGATTACTTTTTCTAAGACAATATCAAATTTACAACAAAAAGCAAGAGAGACAAGGTATAAGGAACGTCTAGATAAGATGGAAAGTAAGACAATGAGTATGCTTGTTTGTACTGGTGTTGGTGTTATGATTTTACTTGTTATTCAGATAATTGGTATGATTGGAGGATAAGACAGAATGTTGACACTCTGTCTTATTTTTTTACTTTTTTCTTGAAAATAACGTATGGTTGTTTTATAATTAGATTATAGTAATGATAATAAGAAAGGATGATAGATAAATGAAAGAGGCTACTGGAGAATTAAATATGACAGTTATTACCGTTGTTGCTATTGCTGCAGTTGGTTTATTATTTACTGTGTTTGTTTGGCCAAATATTCAAGCAAACTTAACATTGAGTCAAGCTTGCAGTAGTGTTGATATTAATGGTAATTATGATTCAGTTGCAGCTGGTGTTGCAGCAGATGCAACAGCAGATGGTGCTGTTCAATGTGTTAATTATCAATGTACTGCAACATATAATGGTAAAAGTTATAATAAGAATTGTAATGCTTAGATTCTGAAAAGCACAAGAAAAAAGGTGGTAGATTATGAAGGAAGCTATTGGAGAGTTAAATACGACTTTGATTACTTTTTTAGCCGTTGCATTGCTATCGGCTTTTTTCTTTATGATAATATGGCCAATGATTAAACAAGGCCTTAGAGAAGATGAAAGCTGTGCAAGTGCAGTTTGTGATATTGGATATAATGCTAATGGGATGGCATATTGTTATAACCCTAATGATGATTCTAAGGATATCTTTGAATGTCCATATAGAGGGTAGGTGTTGTAATGAAAGAGGCTATAGGTGGTACGTGGCTTTATGTAGTAGTGCTTGCTTTCATAGCATTATTTACATGTTTTGTTAGTGTTTCGACAAATTATTCAAGATGTTTTAAAATTAAAGATGAAATTTTGACAACTATTGAAATCTATCATGGACTTAATGAGGAAGCTGTTACGAGAATTAACGATTATCTTCAAGGCGTTGGTTATTCATCTGATGGTGAGTGCCCTAACGATGGTTCATGTTGGTATGGTTTTTCGACTTCTAAGGATAACGGAGTTTCTGGGTATGGCGGAAGAAATAATTATTGTATAGCTAAACATGTTGTAGTAGGAACAAAGACGGCTAGTAATGGTGATACTATCGTTAATGGTCCGATTGGACATCCTGAATCTGCTTATTATTCTGTTGCTGTTTTCTTTCAGATGAATTGGCCTATTATTAGACAGATTTTTAATATTCCTATATATGGTGAAACATCAATTATATATTTACCTAGAGCAGAATTTGATTCAGTTGAACAAGGAAAATGTAGTGGATAAAGTGGGTGTTTAGATGAAAAATAGTGTTTCAAATATTTGGTTATTAGGAATTATTATAGTATTTATTTTAATATTTGCAGCATATATAGCTATTACAATAAATTATACACAGTCTTTTAAGTATAAAAATGAAATTCTTAATATTATTGAAAAACATCATGGAATGACTGATGTTAGTGATGGTGATCAGGTCGAATCGGTAATTAAAAGTGGAGAGAATGTAACTATTAATATTGGAGCAATTCAAGCAATTACTTTGTATTTACAAGGTAATGCTTATACGGCAACTGGAAATTGTCCTGATGATGGTGATACATGGTATGGTGTAAAAGCTTTTGAGTGGGATGGTACTAGAGCTGGTGCTGAATATGAAGAAGCTGATCAAAAAACTAGATATTTGTATTGTTTTGCTAAATTTGGAACTGGTAAAATAAGTAAATATTCAACGATATATTATAAAGTTCGCTTATTTTATAAGTTTGAGTTTCCAGTACTGAGTGAGTTTTTATCTATTAAAGTAGAAGGAATGACTGATGAGATATATAATCCCGCAGATGATGGATTTACTGCTAATGATAATGTATATTAATAGAAAGGTGATTATTAATGAATGTTATAGTATCTAACAAATACTCGGCTATGTTATCAAGTTTGAGTACTAAAATTGATTTAATCAAGACAATTGATGGTGAATTTCAAGTAGATGATTTGATTGCTCAATTTGATAATTTCTTCTTTAATAAGATGATTTTGGATATAACAGCTATTTCTGGTTATCAAGATATTTCACAAATTCAGAGATTATCTTTTGGAATGGATATGTCTAAAATAATTTTATTATTAGATGATTCTCCAGTTGTTAATTCGCCACAATATTTATCTGAGCTTGTTTCAATGGGGATTTATAATTTTACAAGAAATATAGATGCTATACCTTATTTAATAGATAATCCAAATACTTATAAAGATGTAGCACAATATCATATTTTAGGTAATAATCCTGGTCCACAAGTTAATCAAATGTCAAATAATCAAAATTCTAGTGGTAGGGGATTCTTTGGATTTAACCAAGCTGCTAATGAACAATCATTTATAAATGCAAGTGCTAATGTTTCAAGATTGGGTGGCACAAGAGTTATAGGAATTAAAAATTTAACTGATCATGCTGGTGCTACAACTTTGGTATATATGTTGAAGAAACAGTTAGCAGAAAACTATTCAGTTTTAGGTTTGGAACTTGATAAAAATGATTTCTTATATTTTAATGATCCTGATTTACGAAGTGTTAGTAGTAAGGAATTAGCATCAATAATTAATAATCCTGTTAATAATTATAATGTTATTTTGATTGATGTTAATGATAGTGCTGAAGGTTCGAATTGTACAGAAATGCTTTATTTAATTGAACCATCAACATTAATGTTAAATAAAATGATTCGAAGAGATCGTAATATATTAGATAAAATTAAAAGTATGAAGGTTGTTCTAAATAAAAGTTTATTGGATTCTTCTGATGTTAGAGATTTTGAAGGAGAAGCTAGATGTAGTGTTTTTCATAATGTTCCACCATTGGATGATAAAAAAGATAAACATCGTGTATTAGATGAATTATTAAATAAGTTGGGATTTGATAAAAATAAACCTTCTTCAGAAGGTAGTCATGCTGCACGTTTATTTGGTATTGTTAAAGAATAGTAATAAAAACTTGACAATTAAAAGGTTTTTAAATAAAATTATATTATGAGTAAAGGAGATGTTTTTATGTTTTTGCTAGAAGTTGGCTTTTGTACTGGAACCAAATCTGTATGGATTTTAGTTGGTAAAATATTAAGCATATTTAAAATAGTAATTCCATTATTAGTTATTATTTTCGGAATGATTGATTTAGGAAAAGCAGTTGTCGGTAGTAAAGATGATGAAATTAAAAAAGCTGCTAAATCTTTAGGTATGAGAGTTTTAGCTGGTATAGTTATTTTCTTTGTACCTACTATTGTTGGTTTTGCATTTAGTTTAGCTGATGGATTTAATTCAGATGGCGATTATTCAGTATGTCAAGCTTGTATTACTAATCCAGATGGTTGCTAATATAAATTATTTATGAAAGTGATATTTCTTTTAATATCACTTTTTTTGTGTTATAATTTATGATATGAGGTGTAATCTATGCATAGGAAATATTTTCTGTTTATATTTATTTTATTGTGTGGCTTTTTTTTAGTTCAAGTTAATCAGGTTGAAGCATATTCTTACAATACATATATCTTAGAGGATAATTGTGATACTTTGCTTGGTGATCCAGAGGTTGATGGAACTGTAGCTAATTTTTTACAACAAATTTTTACGATTATGGGGTATTTAGCACCTTTATTATGTGTTGTTTTATCGACTGTTGATTTTGTTAAGGCAACTGCTAGTCAAGATAAGGATGCTTTATTGAAAGCAGCGAAGACAACAGGTAAAAGAGTTATTTTAGCTCTATTATTATTCTTTTTACCAACTTTAATTAATTTTATTTTCCCTTTACTTGGTTGGTATGGTACTTGTGGAATAAAATAGGAGGTTGCTTTTATGGGGACATTGTTTATTATAGATGCTATTAAGCAAGGATTTATTGGTATCATCTTAACTTTGGATACTTTAATTTATGGCTTAATAGGGTCAGCATTTAAGGTTTTTATTGCTTTAGCGGGAGCACGTTTGTTATCTTCTGAAACTTATTTTGATATAGCCAATAAAATATATGTTATTATTGGTGTTTTAATGTTGTTTGTTTTAGCTTATGCTATTTTAAGAGGAATTGTAGATGGTGATCCTGAGAAAGCTGCTAAAGAACATGCTGGACCTAAAATGTTAAAAAATATAATAATTGCTGTATTAGGTTTAGCTTTGGCTCCTTCTATATTTAATTTAATGTATCAAGCACAGGGATTAATTTTAGAACAAGATGTATTAGGTAAATTGTTTTTTAGAATTGAAAATACCGAGTTAGTTGATACTGTTGACGGAGAGAAGAATCCCGATGAATATGTTAAACAGATTGGTGGATCTGTTACAGCAACAAGTTTATGGCAAGCATTCTTTCATCCTGCACCTGATAGTGGTAAAGAAGCGAAAGATATTACAGTTGATGCTTCAGGATACTTTGTAGATGGGGCTGTTGGAGTAGCTGCTTGTGCTGCTGGTATTGGTATAATGGCTGCTGCTAGTTGGACAGGTGTCGGTTTATTAGTTGGAGGTGTAATTGCAGCGGTTGGATGTGCTTCAGCTGTTGGAAATGTTAATGCTGGTATAGAAGCTGCTAGTTATGATAATCTTTCGTTAGAACAAGCTTATAATTTAACAGCTGGTGGGGAGACTTTTGGAATTTATACAGCTTTCTTATCTTGTTATACCGATGACGGAACAATTGATTATTTATTTATTATTTCGACTATTGCTGGTGCTTTTGCTTTGTATGCTTTTGTTTCATTTAGTATTGATATGGGTATAAGAGCAGCTAAATTAGCTTATTTGCAAATAATTGCTCCAGTGCCACTCATTATGCAAGTTTTACCAAAATTTCAAGAGAATTTTAAAAAGTATATTAGTTCTATTGTTTCAACTTTCTTGGAAGTTTTTGTTAGAATTTCTGTGGTTTATGTTGTTGTATATATTATTTGTCATTTATCTGATATGTTTTCTTCAGCTGATGCATTGTGGGGGAATACAGATTTATCTTCAATAGAATTGTTGTTTGCTTATGCCTTTTTAATATTAGGATTAATTGCCTTTTGTCGACATGCACCAGAAATGATTACTCAGACCTTAGGTTTACCTAAAGGAGATATGCACTTAGGAATAGGTAAGAAACTTGCCGAAGGTGGGGCTTTTTCAGCAGGAAGTATTGCTTATGGAGGAATAAAGACAGCTACAAGTAATTGGCGAAAAAATGGTGGTAAGCCTTTTGGTAATAAAGTTGCTTCGGCAGTGGCTGGAATGGCTTCTGGTATGGGACGTGCTACACGTGAGAATTTTTTAGGACCTAATCATAAAGAAGCTCAAACTTGGGCTGATTTAAAAAATGTTGGGGAACGTGCTGCTCAAGGTGCTATTGATGCAAGAGAAAGACGTATTGGAAGAAATGCTGATCATGCTGCATCAGTTAAACAAGTTGAACAATTTCGTAAAGCAGTTGCAGATGCTGAAGCAGATATGAGAAGTCATCCAGTTGGATCTGCTCAATACCTTGAAGCTGAAGCAAGAAGAAATGAGGCAGAAAGAAGACTTAAGATTGCTCAAAGAAATGCGGCAATTACTGCTCCAGTTATAAGAAGTATCAATTCTGCTGTTGATAAGTTAAATAGATGGTCTGTTGGAACTGTTGATACATCAAGAGATGAAAGAAGAGCTAAATTCTTGCAGTCAATAAAAGATTTAAATGATCAATTAAGTGGAACAGTTGCAAAAGAAGACGATGTTAAGGCTAGTACGCGTGCTAAAGCTCAAATGGAGAATATGTCTGTAGAAAGATTTGCATATTCTGAGGCTTTGAAAAATGGTACTGCTGGAAATAGAAGTTATGATCAATGGTATGCTGATGTTGCTGCAAATTATGATTGGTCTGCAGCTGCTAGTAGGCAAAATGCAGAAATCAAGCGTTTAGATGATGAATTAAAAGATGTTACAAAACGTGCAATTGGTAGAAAGCTTGCTGAAGCTGCTTCAGGAATCGAAAACGATTGCTCTAGGGCATTTACTTCTTATCTTCAATCTCATCAAGCTGAAATCGACGAATTTAAATATACTTCAATGGGTACTGTTGATGATCCAGTTCTTGGTAAGATTGAGACTACTATTTCAGATTACTTAACTAATAATTTTGGACGATCTGGATTTGTAACCGGATTAGCTGATTTCGTAAAAGTATCTATTGATTCAATGCCTGCAAATAAAAAATCAACATTTGAAATTAAATATCAAGATTCAACAGGTGCACCAGCTAGAATTGAATTACAAGGTGTAAATGGTGCTAGATATGAAGATGAATTTGAGGTAATTATATCTAAAGAAGCAGATGGAACAAGTAGTGCCGTATTTGTTGATAGTCATGGAAATCAAGTAAATGTTATTGATCCTGATACTGGTCGTATAGTGCATCCTATAAATCAAGAAGAAATAACACGCTTTGTTAGAAATCATGGATTAAAGAAGCCATCATTTGTTTTAACTACTGATTCTTCAGAAACTTTTAATGTTGTTGGTCAGTCAACAACAGCTGATCATGACATGTATAAGAGAACTATTGTAGACTCTCTAAAAAATATTGTATCTGGTGTAGCCAAAGTTACTTTTAAAAATGCTAGTGGTAATGTTGAAACAGCAGAAGTTACTAGATCTGGTGATACTTATACATATAAAGTAGGAAATTCTACATTTAATAGTGAAAGTTCTTTCTTTGCTGCACTTGACTCTTCTTTAGGAGGTAGAGGCGTTAATAATTCTGATATTCAAGTTGTAAGTGATAAAGCACCAGGTAATGTAATAATTTCTGATATGAAAGATGCTGCTGAGCGTGAATATGATCGATTCACTTATACTGAAGAATATTTAGAAGGCCAACGTATGAAGCGTGAACAGAACGTAAAGAATAAAAATGATAATAAGTAGAGAGGTTGGATGATAGATGGATAATAATTACTTAATACCTGCGAACTCGAAGAAATCCCAATTAATTTTGGGTTTCTTCAATATGTTTGATTTAACAGTGTTTATAGTTGGAGTAGGAATATCTGTATTTTTATTAATGATAATAAAGTCTAATAATGTTACTGTTATGTTAGGATTAGCTTCACCAGCTATTATTGCCGCTTTTTTAGTTGCTCCTGTTCCTAATTATCACAATGTGATGACCTTAATTGGTAATGTATATAGATTTTATACAGGTAGAAAGAAATATTATTGGAAGGGTTGGTGTGTGAGAAATGGCGAACGTAACAAGTAATCAAAGCGTTTCAGTAGAAGCTCAGAGTAAATATACTGAGGATTGGGTTCCTATAAAAAGTATAATGAATGGAATGATTCAATTAGAAAATGGGCAATATGTTACAGGAATTAAAGTTTCTCCCAAGAATATCTTTATTTTAGATAATTCAGAAAGAGAGAATGTGTTATTTAATTTACAAAACTTTTATAATATGCTTGATTATGAATTTTGGTTAGTTGTAGCAGATAGACCAGTTGATATAAATTTATATTTATCACAGTTACAACTTTTGTATCAAAGATGTACTGATGGAGCTATTCGTAAGTTGATAATTCAAGATATTAATAAAGCGAATGCCTTTATGGGTGCTGAATATAATGTTGTTGATACTGAGTACTTTATTCTATTTAAAGAAAAAAGATTGGAAATAGTTCAAAAAAGAATACATAATATGATTGCAGGATTAGCAAACGCTTCTATTAATTCTACACAGGTAACTAATGCTGATTTAAGAATGATATTAGATAATTTCTTAAACGGTGGTATGACAACATCATTTGGGACGGTGAGAGTTCAATGAATTTTAAAAGTGAAATCGCCCCTAAGGGGTTACAATTTAAACCAATTGATTTTATTATAAGTGGTAAAAATGCAACAATTTTAACAGTTATTAGTTATCCAAAATTTATTAATCCTGGTTTTTTATCTAATCTGACGAATTTATCAGGAGTTAAAATAGTAGCTAAACATATTCCAATTGAATTTTCTACTTTGCAAAGTATGTTAAATAAAGAAATTGCTGACTTGAAAATGAGATATCAAACGGAAAGAGATCAAACTATTCAAGAGCGAATTAGACAAGATTATGAATCTTTAGAAAGTTTTATTTCAATGTTAGCTTCTACACAGGCTAGAATATTTGATTTTCAACTTCATATCATGATTACAGCTGATAATCCAGAAGAATTAGAGATGAAGAAAGTTCAAGTACGTAGTTATGTTGATGCTTTAGGAATGAGAGCTATTCCTTTAATGTTTGAACAGGAAAAAGTTTTAAAATCAATAATTCCTATTTTTCCAAAACAGGATATTGAAGATCGTATTGGAACTCCTATTCCATCTGTAACGATTTCAGCTATGTATCCATTTGTATTTGATAGTATAAAAGATCCAGGAGATTCTACCTTAATGGGTGTAGATTTTTCTGGTGGTGTTATCTTATTTAATCAGTTTTTATTTAAAATAAAAAAGGAACATAATAGGAATAATGCTAACATGATTATTTTAGGTACTTCTGGTAGTGGTAAATCGACAGCAGCAAAATTATTAATTAGAAGTCATATTCGTAATGGATATAAAGTTATTTGCGTTGATCCTGAAGGTGAACTTGAGGATATGTGTCGAAATGTTAATGGTAGTTATCTTGATTTAGGTAAAGGTGGAGAATTTGGAATGATAAATCCATTGGAAGTTGTTCCAGATGCAGATCAAGAAGAATTAGATCAAGGTTTAGGATATACTGTATTAACTCGTGCTTTACAATCTTTGAAAGCTTTTATGAAATATTTAACTCCAAGTATAGAGGAAGATGTTTTAGCAATGTTTAGTGAGGTTGTTCAGGATACTTATAAACGTTATAAAATAGATTTTGATACTGATTTTTCAACTTTAACTTCAGCAGATTTTCCAACTTTTGATGATGTTTATGCAACAATTAAAGGACGTTTACTTTCAATGCCTGATAAGACTAGAGAAAGAGACGTTATGGAAAGACTTGAGTTAAAAGTTAGACCATTAACTAAAGAATTAAGATATTATTTTTGTGGTCATACAACTTTGAATATTGATAGTAATATAATAGTTTTTAATATTAAAGAGTTGATGAATAGTGATGAGAATATTAGAAATGCTTTATTCTTTAACATTCTAAAATATGCATGGGGATTAAGTCTAGATAAAACTTTGACGACTGTTCTTTGTGTAGATGAAGCTCATGTTTTATTATCAACCAGAAATGAATTAGGTGCAGAGTTCTTAGCTCAAATTCAAAGACGTGCACGTAAGTATAATACTGGAACAATAATAATTACTCAACAACCTACAGACTTTGCTGCTCCTAACTTGATAATGCATGGTAAAGCTATTTTTGATAATGCTTCTTATTATTTAGTTATGGGATTAAAAAAACAAGCAGTTGATGATTTAGCTTTATTAATTGATTTAAATGAGAGTGAAATGGATAGTATTAAATATTATAATCAAGGAGAGGCACTATTTATTTGCGGTAGTCGTAGAATGAGAGTTCGTATTTTGTGTACGCAAGAAGAATTAGATTCATTTGGAGCTGGCGGCGGTTTATAGTATTTTAAAAGAGTTGCTAATGCAACTTTTTTTATTTTTTGTTATTAAAGTTTATGATATACTTTTTATAGTGTGGACGGTGGTATTATGTCTGATAATAAAGATAAAGTAATTGAAGAGATTGAGAAAGAAACTAAACCTGGAGAAACGAAAGTAGTTAGTTATACAGAGTATGAAGTAGGACCAGAATCAGTTTCTCAAAATCCGATTGAATCAATTGGTCAAAATAATGGTTATGTTGGAGTACCAAAAGGACCTGCTTTTAATAATAAAGATTTTGAAAATCCTAGTATTAATAATCGTCCTTTAACAGGTGCTATGCCAAGTTCACCAATTGATAAACCTGAAATTCCAAAGAAAAGTTTAGATAATCAAGGAGTTCCTAGTACACGTGAACAAGCACCAGATATTGGAAAAGATTATGGTAGTCCTGCACCACCTGCTGCTCCGCAAACACGTCCAGTGAGTGAAGTACCAAATACTACTAGACAAGATGGAAATTCAGCACCAGTTACGAGAAATCCAAATGCAGTTAGTAAAAATAATGCACCAGTCAAGGATGAGGTTCCAAATAATCAAACGCCTAATCCAAATGCATTACCTAAAAAAAATGATTTAGATGAAAGTAATACTGGCAAACATGATAATCCTTATAGTGATAGTGGAGTAAAAGGACCTGAACATCCACAAGCAGAAAAAAAAGATGAATCTAAAAAAGAAAATAATAAGGATAATAATAAGTCTAGTGAAGAAGATCAATCTTCGAATGAACAAACTGGAAATGGATATGGAGCTTTAAAAAGAGGTCAAAATAATAAATCTAATGATATTTCTTCAAATGCTCGTAGAAATTTAGCTCATAATAATCAGATAAAAAAAGAAAGAACTGGTGTAACACCAACTAAAACTGGGACTAAGTCATCATCTGGTAGTTCGACAACTGGGAAACCTAGTTTTAGTGCAAGAATACGAAATGGTATAGATAAATTAAGAAATCGAAAAAAGCCTAAAGGTAAAGTTGGTGCAACTGGAGCAGGTAGAATTGCTAAAAATGCTTTTAGTTTTTTAGTACGACATCCTTTTATTGCAATTATTATTGCTGTTATAATTTTATTATTTATCTTACTTTTGTTTGAAGAAATGGAAGGCTCTAGTTCAAGAAGAGGTGGTACACATTGTACTTATAGTTTAAAAGGTGTTGTGGCTTCTGGAGAGATTGAACTTAGTGGGTTGCAAGTTGAATTAATTAATTGTGATGGAACTGAAAGTAATTATACTGTTTTAGAAACAGTTGATTTTGAAAAATATGTTTTAGGAGTTGCATTAGCTGAAATTGGTCCTGATTCTCCTGATGAAGCAATTAAAACACAAATAGTTGCGGCACGTAATTTTGCACTTACGAGAAATAGTGGCATGTGTCCAGGCAATCAGGATAATTGTTTTTACGGATATAATGCTTCAACTGGTAAGATAAGAATGAGAGCTTGTGAAGCTGATCAAGTTTATTGGAATTATGATAGTGATATTTATCGTCAAGATAGGGGTAGTATTTCATTATATTCACCAGAAGTTAATAGTGGAACTTTATGGAAGTCAGCTTTAGATGAAAACAGAAAAGCTGAAGTATTAAAATTAGCTGAAGAAGTTAAAGGAAAAGTCTTAGTTGATTCAAGTGGTAATGTTGTTAGTACAAGTTACGTTGCTTCAACATCAGAACAATTTATTTCATTAGCTAATGAAGGAAAGACTTATGATGAAATATTAGCTACTGTATATACAGATAGTAATGGATTTGGAGATTCATATTGTAGTTCATATGGAAATATTGATTATGGAGATTATGTTTTATCTTCTGATGGTCATGAAATTTTACATCAACCTTTAGATTCTTTTTTGAGTAGTCAAGGAACTAGTTTGGAAGAATTTAATGCTTTGATAAGTGATAATGTTCAACAAGCTGGTTATGGCACAAGAGCTGGTGTTGTAGCAGCAGCTGTTACGTTGATAGCAGAGTTAGGCAATAATTATAATGTTAAAGTTCCTTATTATTGGGGTGGCGGACATTATGATGGTGTTGTTGATGGAGCTTTAGGATATTGGGGTAGTACTCAATGTCATACGTATGCTAATGGCCAATCATATAATTATTGTGGTTTAGATTGTTCTGGATTTGTACCATGGGCAATAAAAAATGGTGGATTTAATATTTCACAAATGTTAGCTGGAGATTTTCAAGGATTACCAGGAGCTCAACGTGTTTCTTTAAGAAGCGATGCCGTTTTGGAACCAGGTGATTTGTTGGAATCTAGTGGTCATATTGTTTTGGTCGTTGGAATTGAAGAAGGAAATTATATTTGTGCAGAAGCGAGTGGAAATTCATCAGGTGTTTTATTTACGAGAAGACCTTTTAATAGTTCTGGATATTGGGGTGTTAAAATGGATGGATTTTATGATACGCATGTAAGGAGTTAATAATGAAAAAAAGAATATGTTTATTATTTAGTTTATTATTTTTGTTATGTGGTTGTACAGCTGAAGTTAATTTAGAAATTGAAGGAAATTCAATAAATGAAAGCGTTGATATTGTTGTTTTTCAAAATAGTAATTTAACAAAAGATCAAATAAAAGCTGGTTTTAGAAATTATGTTCCAATATATTCTTCTGATGTTATAGTAGATACTAATCCTGATGAAGCTGTTAGTGGAGTAGATTATTATACAAAGAAAGAAGATGATTTAGGAACAGGATTTAAAATTAATTATAGCTATAATTTTGCTCTGAATAAGTATAAAGATGCACGTACTGTGAAAGAGGGATTTCGTTCATCCAATATTCAAGTAAATAGAAATAATGAAACAGTGTTATTATCAACAGATAATAATGGTCTTTTATATTTTGAACAATATCCAGATTTAGAAAAAGTTACAATTAATATTAAATCAGATTATCCTGTTAAAGAAAATAACGCTGATGTAGTAAACAATAATATATATACATGGAACTTTAGTCGTGGCGATAAGAAAAATATATATATGTTACTCGATACAAAAGTTGAAGAGGACTCAGAGGTAATAGAAAAAAAAGAAAATAATGAGCCAGAAGATGAAAATGAAGTTGTTACATTATTTAACGAACATCCATATGTAATTATTATTTTGTCTTTATTATTATTTATTGTAATAGTTTTAATTATTTCTAAATTAAAAAGATAATAAAAATAAAAGGTAATAACACCTTTTATTTTTATTAGGTTGTGTAGTATAATATATTTATGTTTGGGGTGATTAATCTGTGAAATTTCGTATTTCGAGTAAAGATTTTTTAATATTTGCTATATTTATAGTTTTATTATTATATTTATGTGCATTGATAACTACAAATATTGGATATTTAGGTAGTACAGGGACTTTTTATGGATTAAATCCAATACCTGGTTTTACTGAATATTTTGGGGCAACAATAATAATTTTTATTATTTTTGTGATTGTTATATTTACATCTGTTTCTTCTTTTGTTTTCGAAAGAAAAAAAGGTATAGGTTTAGAATTTGGAGAGAAGGAAAACAAAGGATATTCTAGATGGGCTAAAGATAGAGAAATAAAAAATGATAAAGATGTTGAAGTAGTTGATCCATTAGCAAATGAATCAAAGTATGCTGGAATTCCGTTGGTAAATGATGGAAAACATTTATGGGTTGATAATGGTGAATATCATAATTTAGTAATAGGTTCTACTGGTTCTGGTAAATCTCAAACAATAGTTGAACCAATGGTAGAGCTTTTAATAAAAAAAGGCGAAAGTATGATTATAACAGACCCTAAAGGTGAACTTTTTAAAGCTGCTAGTGATTATATGCGTCAAAGGGGATATAATGTTGTTATTTTGAACTTCCGTGAACCACAAAATGGTAATGCATGGAATCCACTTACTTTACCATATCAATATTATAAAGATGGTAATTTTGATAAAGCTACAGAGTTATTAGATGATGTTGCTTTAAATATTTTGTATGATCCGAACAATAAAAGTGGTGATCCTTTCTGGGAAAAGTCAGCTGCAGATTATTTTTCTGGTTTATCTTTAGGTTTATTTGAAGATGCAAAAACAGATGAAATTAATCTTAATTCTATTAATTATATGGGAATTGTTGGAGAAGAGAAGTTTGCAGCAAGTAACTATATTAAAGAATATTTTACATTAAAAGGTGAGTCATCAAATGCTTATGTTTTTGCGTCTAATACTATTAATGCTCCTAGTGATACTAAGGGTGGTATTTTATCTGTATTTAGACAAAAAATAAGATTATTTGCATCACGTGAAAATTTATCTGAAATGTTGTCATATAGTGATTTTGATATGCGTAATATTGGAAAAGAAAAAACAGCTGTTTTTATAGTTATTCATGATGAAAAAACAACTTATCATGGATTAGCAACTATTTTTATTAAACAATGTTATGAAACTTTAATTGATGTTGCACAGTCAAATGGTGGTAAATTACCTTATCGTACTAATTTTATTTTAGATGAGTTTGCTAATATGCCACCACTAAAAGATGTTACAACGATGGTTACAGCAGCACGTTCACGTGCAATAAGATTTACTTTTATTATTCAAAATTTTGCTCAGTTAAAAAGTGTATATGGTAATGAAGATGCAGAAACAATTAAAGGTAACTGTGGTAATTTAGTATATTTGATAAGTACAGAATTAGCTGCATTGGAAGAAATAAGTAAAATGTGTGGTGAAGTAAAATCAAGTGAAAAAGATAAAACAGCTTCAACACCTTTAGTTACTGTTACAGATTTACAAAAATTAAAATTATTTGAAGCAATAATTATTCGTTGGAGATTAGCTCCATTTAAAACAAAATATACACCTAATTTTAAAATGGATTGGGGTCATCCAAAAAGTGAAGCTGTTTATCCGACAAGGAAGAAAAAAGAAATTAGTTTATTTGATGTTAAAGAATTTACTAAGAAGAAAAAAAGTGAAAAAATTAAGAATTCTCTAAGTGAAAAAGGTCCTGGTATGGGAACTGGTAATTCTTTTGGTAGTTTTGGAGATAATAATCCTTTTGCTCACAAGTCATCATCTAATCCTTTTAGTACTAATTCTGATCCGTTCGGAATGCCATCACCACGCAATGAAGGTGGAATGTTTGGTGGTCTAGGTGGTGGAATTGATCTAGATGCGATGATGAAAGATATTGACCGAAAAATTGCTGAATTGGATGCGGAAGAAGAAAGGCAAAAACAAGAGCAAGCTAAACTTAAAAATAATAATTTAGATAATAAAAAAGTAAACGATATTGGAACTCTTGATAATAATAATGCAATTATTAATGATAATAAAGATATTCTTCCTAAAACAGGTGGATTAAGTTTACTTGATGAAAGAATAAATGATGATGTTAATATTAAGCCAATTGATGATAAACCACATATTAAAGATGTTGAACCTGTTAAGGAACAGCTATCTATTGAAATGAATAATGATAATACTAATAAAGTTGATACGAGTAAGATTAATGTTGATTCTGGTTTTAATATATTTGGAAGTACTTTAAATGATAAATCGTCAGATGAAAAAAATCAAAATACGAGTATTTCGATTGGTAATGAAAAAGCAAATATTGCAGTAGCAACTAGTAGTCCGATTGATGATGAAGATATTGGATTTGATTCTTTACCAAAAGTTGAGAATGCTTCTATAATTACACCGAATTATAGTAGTGGGTCTGTTGTTAAAACAAGTAATGATAATTATAATATTTATAATTCGGTACCTAATATGATAGATTCGGTAAAAGATGATATAAAACCAGCAACACAAGTTAAGGAAGAAACTAATAATTTTATTGATAGTATTGAAATTTCAAAAGATAAACTTAGTAATATAACTAATAAACTTAATGATTATAATAGTAATAATAATCAGAAGGTTAATAATATGGTTTCTAACAATAACAATACTAATATATCTGATGTTAAAACTAATTCTAATGTTGAAAAAGCAAATATTAATGTAGATCCAGATAAAATTGTTATTAATAGTAATAATGCTATTTCTGATGATGAATTTTTTGATGACTTTTTTGGAGATGATTAAAATCATCTCTTTTTTTAGCATATAATATAGAGGGGGATAAAATGAAAAAAATTCAACTATGTGATTATAAGGCTAATATGGGAATTTTTATTGATCTTAATTATCATGATAATAAAGTTGTAGAAGTTGCGAAACATATTCCATATGAAGAATTATTAACTAACTACAAAGAATTATTAGATAAAAATAAAAAATATTTTTTATTTTGTAATGGTGGAATAAAGAGTAAAAAAGCAGCAACAATATTAGAATTTTATGGTTATGATGTGACATTGGTTTATAAATAGTGAAAAGTTTACATCTATAAAATAAGAACAATTGTTTTTTAATGTTGCATAAATTATAATAATGTTGTGATGTATATGGAGTTTTTTGAAGTAGTAAATAACTTAAGTATAGAATTAAATAACTTTTTAATGAATGCTGGAATGTGGGCTCCTTTAATATCTTCATTGTTAATTATTGCAGAAGGAGTGCTAGCATTTTTACCTTTAGTTGTTTTTGTTACAATTAATGTTTTGTCTTTAGGTCCTGTTTTAGGAGGTATTATTTCATGGATTTTTACAACTTTGGGAAGTTTATTAGCTTTCTTATTATTTCGTAAAGGATTTAGTTCCTTTTTTAATAAGAAAATTGAGAATAATCGAAAATTAGAAAAGTTTATGAATTCAATTGATGAATTAAAATTTAGACAATTAGTTTTAATTATTGCAATTCCATTTGCTCCTTCTTTTTTTATTAATTTGGGAGCTGGATTGTCTAATATAGCATTGAAAAAATATTTTTATGCTTTATTATTAGGTAAAGTTTTTGTTATTATTTTTTTAGGATATATAGGTAGTAATATAATAGATTGTTTTACTAATCCGATTATATTAATAAAGGTCATTGGATTAATTTTATTGGCATATATATTAGCTCAAGTTGTTAATAAAAAGTTTGATTTGGATGGGAGATTTTAAAAAATGGAATATATTTTATTATTTTTATTAATTATATTAATTATTTTAGTACTAATGTTATTATTTAAAAAAGATGATGATAAGGATATAGTAGAGAGATTAGGAAAATTAGAAAAAAGTGTAAGTAATGATTTAGCAGATTTTAAATTTGATATTAATAAATTTTTAAATGACGATTTTACTAAATTAAATGATAAAGTTGAAGAAAAGTTATTGTTGATAAATGAAAAAGTTAATGAAAGAATTGACCAAAATTTTGAAAAAACAAATAAAACTTTTACTAATATTTTGGAAAGATTAACTAAGATTGATGAAGCACAAAAGAAAATTGATAGCTTATCTATTGAGATTGTTGGTTTACAGAATGTTTTAACTGATAAAAAAACTAGAGGTATTTTTGGCGAAGTAAATTTAAATTATATTTTATCATCAGTATTTGGAGAAAAAAAATCTGGTATTTATGAATTACAGCATGTAATGAGTAATGGAAGTATTGCAGATTCAATTTTATTTGCTCCTGAGCCATTAGGGACTATTTGTATAGATAGTAAATTTCCTTTAGAGAATTATGAACGTATGACTGATAAATCTTTGTCGCAGCTTGAAAGAGATGCTGCAACTAAACTATTTAAAAGCGATGTAAAAAAGCATATTGATGCTATTAGTACGAAGTATATAATACCTGGTGAAACTGCTGATGAAGCAATTATGTTTTTACCTGCTGAAGCAATTTTTGCAGAAATTAATGCTTATCATCCTGAATTGTTGAGATATTCATATGAGAAAAAAGTTTGGATTACAGGTCCTACTACATTGATGAGTACACTAACAATAATTCAAATGATATTGAAAAATATTGAAAGAGATAAATATGCAAGGGTAATACATGTTGAATTAAATAAATTAAGTCGTGAATTTATGAAATATCGCGAAAGATGGGATAAATTATCACGTAGTATAGATACAGTTACTAAAGATATTAAAGATATTAATATTACAACAGAAAAAATTACAAAAAGATTTGATTCTATAAATAGTGTTGATCTTAGTCTTATTGAAGAGAATAGTCAGGTTGAAAAATAAAAGAGTTTTAGAACTCTTTTTTTTAACGATACCAATATAGAAGAAAAAGGGTAAGAATAATAATATATATTGATAATTTGTATAATTTATTTTGATGATATAGATATTTAAAGTATTTTAATGCTTTTATTGAGATGGTAATGGATAATATAAAAGTTAAGAAAAAATAGAGATAGTAATTTTGACTTTTTATTATAAAGATAAGACTTGGTATAGATTTTATTATTAGGAGTGGAATAATTGATAAAAAGGAAATAATTAATGAATTATTTTGATTTATTTTTCTTAATTTGGAAAAAAACAAATTACATAGTAGGGGATTTATAGAAGGTATAAAAGTTAGAATAGTAGAACATCCAATAAATAGGGAATCAAAATAAGTTAATTCGTGAAATTTTCGATTACCTTTTTTATTAGTAGAAAGAAAGATAATAATACTTAGAATGGTTAAAGAAAGAGGTAAGGTTTTAAGACTGTTAGAATAGTGTGGTACTAGATAATAAATTATAGTATTAATTAAAGAAATGATAATTATTATACGAAGATATTTTAAGTAATATTTTGTTTTCTTTTTATCTTTAGTAATAATGTTTTTTATAAGTGAAAAAAATTTTTTTTTAAAAATTATAAGAATGGTAAAAATAAAGAAAAGATAAAAAGAATTGATAAATATTTGATTAGTAAATATTTTGGTATTGAATAAATTGTTTAATATATAGATATGGGTTGATGTTGAAATATTTAAAAAAAATGTGATACTTGTTATTATACTAAGAATAATGCATGTAATTATATTCATTATTTCACCTTAATAAATAATATAATTAATTTTGTTAAATATACTTTATTATGAAAAATATTTTGGGAATTTTTTTTATTAGTATTTCAGTAGCTATAGTTATAATTTATAGTAATTTGTTAATATTTGGATATTCTGTTGTTGATTTTTTTAAGTATTTATTAAAGTGTTGGGAATTTTATTTTTTTATATTGGGAATTTATCTAATAAAAAAAAGATAGATTTTAATAATCTATCTTCATTGCTTCTTTTACTTTTTTTATTTGTTCTTGTGCTTTTTGACGAGCATTTTCTGTTCCTTCTTTTAGTATTTTATCTATTAGTTCTGGATTATCTTCGTATTTCTTTCTTCGTTCTTTTATTTCTTTTAAGTAGTTTTTCATATGGTCGATTAATTCTTTTTTGCATGCTACACAACCACGTTTTCCTTCACGACATTCAGTGCATATATTAGGAATTAAATCTGATGGTGTAACTAGTTTATGGTAGTAATAAACCATACATATTTCAGGATTGGCAGGATCGTCTTTTTTAATTTTTTGAGGATCCGTTATTGCACCCATTATTTTTTGTTTAATTGTTTCATCATCATCTACTAAATAGATTGCATTTCCTAAACTTTTTCCCATTTTATCATTACCATCTAATCCTTTGATACGTGTTGTTTTAGATAGATATGGTTCTGGTTCTTTTAATGTTTCACCATATATTGAATTGAATTTGCGAACTATTTCACGGCATTGTTCAATTAGAGGTAATTGATCGTCACCAACTGGAACTAGTTCACCATCGAAAGCTGTTATGTCAGCAGCTTGGGAAACTGGGTATCCAAGAAAACCATATGTTATGCTTTCTCCATCGTTACCAAATAATTCCTTTTTTTGAGCAATTTCAGCTTTAACTGTAGGGTTTCTTTGTAATCTAGCTACAGTTACAAGATTGGAATAAAAGACAGTTAATTCAGCTATTTCTGGTATTTGAGATTGAATAAAGAAATTTACTTTTTTTGGATCTAAACCAATAGCAAGTAAATCAGCAGTTATTTCTCTAACATTTTTTCGTACTTTATCAGGATTATTGAAGTTATCTGTTAGAGCTTGAACATCTGCTATTTCTAAATAAAAATTATAGTCATTTTGAAGTTTTACCCAACTTTGACCAGCTCCAAAATAATGTCCTAAATGTAAATTACCAGTTGGTCTTAAACCGGTTAAAATTGTTTTCATCAAAATCACTTCCTTTAAAGTATTTTATCATAAGATGTATAAAATGTTAATTATAAAGAATAATAAAAATAGAGGAGATATTATGAAAAAGAAAATTATTATATTTTTATTAATGTTTGGTAGTTTATTATTAGTTGGTTGTGGTGAAAATATGACAGCAAAGAAAGCTGTAAGAGATTATTTGGAAATGTATGTTACTTTAGATGATAGAGTAACAGATCAGTTAGATGAATTTGTTAATAAGGAAGATTTATCTGATGAACAAAAGGAAAAGTATAAAGAAGTTTTAAGAAAGGAATATACTTCTTTAAGTTATAGTTTAGAAAATGAAAGAGTAGAAGGAGACGTAGCTTATATAACTGCAAAAGTAAATGTTATAGATTTATATAAGGTACAGAAAGATGCTTTAAATTATTTTGAAGAACATAAAGATGAATTTAATAATGAAGATGGAGAATATGATAAGAATAAATTCTTGGATTATAAATTAGATCAAATGAAAATGGCTACAGATACTATTGATTATGAAATTGAATTTAAAGTAGTTAATGAAGGAAATAACGAATGGGTTGTTTCTCAATTATCAAATGAGTCTTTGGAAAAGTTACATGGTATTTATAATTATGAAGAATAATTACTATAATTATTCTTTTTATTTTGTTATAATTTTTTAAAGGAGATATTTTATGCAGTACTCGTATTTTGATGAATTTAAAAATTTTGCTTTGCAACGAAAAAGAGAAGTTGTTTTTGTATTATCGTTACTTATTGTAAGTGTATTGTTATCAGTTTTTCAAGATGGGTATTCTAAAAGAGTTAAAAATGAAGAGTTTGAAGAAATACAAGGATATTTATTGGAAATACGGGAAAAAGATAAGGATATATATAATGAGTTAGAAGTTCGAGAAATAGAAAGAACAGTTAAAGGAATTGATGTTTCTAGTTGGCAAGGTGAAATTAATTGGGATAAAGTTAAAAATGCGGGGATTGATTTTGTAATGATTAGATGTGGATTTCGAAATTTAAGTAATGATGAAATTCATGAGGATAGTCGTTTTGCTTATAATATAAAAGAAGCTAATAGAGTTGGGATACCAGTAGGAGTATATTTTTATTCAACAGCGATAAATGAAAAAGAAGTATTAGAAGAAGCAACTTTTGTATTAAATTTAATAAAGGATTATGATGTTATATATCCAGTTGTATATGACTTTGAATTATTTAATCAAAAGAGAACTAAAGGAGTTAATATTAAAAGAATTAATGATAATGCTGTTAAGTTTTTAGATTATTTAAGAGCTCATGGGTATATGGGAATGTTATATACTAATTTGAATGCTATTAATAATCATTGGAATTTAGAATTATTTGAAGGTTTTAAGTTATGGTATGCGCAGTATATTGATGAGGTTACATATGAAGGTAAATATGATATGTGGCAATATACTGATAGAGGAAGAATTGATGGTATAAAAGGATATGTAGATTTGAATGAATCTTATTTAGATTATGAAGTTATTAAATAAAGGACTATATAAGTCCTTTTTTTCATACAATAATTTAGGTGATAAGATGAGAATATTAGTTATTATATTATGTCTTTTTTTTCCTTTATGTGTTAAGGGAATTAGTGCTAGCTCATATATAGTAATGGATATGGATAGTGGAAGAGTGTTAGAAGGAAAAAATATCGAAAAAGAAAGTTTAATTGCAAGTACAACAAAAATTTTAACAGCTATTACAGCTATTAATTATGGGGATTTGAATGATGTTGTTAAAGTTAATCAAGATATTTTAAAAGCTTATGGTAGTGGCATATATATTCAAGTTGGTGAAGAATTGTTATTAGATGATTTGTTATATGGGTTAATGTTACGTAGTGGAAATGATGCAGCATTAGCGATTGCTTCTCACGTAGGTGGAAGTGTAGAAAACTTTGTTTATTTGATGAATGAGGAAGCAACACTTATTGGTATGAAAAATTCTCATTTTTTGAATCCTTCTGGTTTAGAAGAAAATGATGGAACAGGAAACACATCTACAGTATATGATATGGCTATATTAACGAGATATGCAATGCAAAATGAACATTATCGTCGTATAACTGGGACAAAGGATATAGTAGTTAAATCTAATTTAAAAACTTATCGTTGGTTTAATAAAAATAAATTATTATTAAATTATAAATATTGTACTGGAGGAAAAACAGGATATACGCAGAAAGCTCATCGAACTTTGGTAACGACTGCTAGTAAAGATGGGATGAATTTAATAGTAGTTACTTTTAATGATGGAAATGATTTTAGTGATCATCAAGAGTTATATGATAAATATTTTGAAAATTATGAGAGAGTGAAAGTATTAGATAAAAATGATGATTATGGAGATGAATATGTATTAAAAAATGATTTTTATCTAGTTAAAAACGATGATGATAAAGTTGATACTAAGGTAACTAAATATAAATTAGATGGAGCTGTCAATGGGAGTATTGTTGGTAAGGTTGAAGTTATTTTGAATGATGAAATAATAGGAAGTAGAAATCTATATTATGAAAAGAAGAGTGTTAGTGATAATAAAAGTTTTCTTAGCAAATTGTGGAATTTTATAATGAGATGGTGATATATGATTAATATAATATGGTTTTTACTTATTAGTATTGGAATATGTTATTCTTTTTTTACGGGTAATCAAGAGATGGGAGATATTATTTTAGATAGTTCTTATAGTGCATATGAGTTAATATTATCGATAGGTCCTTTAATTGTCTTATGGTCAGGTATTATGAATATAGCTAGTAAAAGTGGATTACTTAGAAAGTTTAGTAATTTATTGAATCCTTTTTTAAAGAAATTGATGCCATCAGTAAAAAATCCTAAAGCTTTAGAATATATTTCTTCTAATATAGCAGCCAATATGTTAGGGTTAGGGTCAGTTGCAACTCCAGCTGGGCTTAAAGCAATGAAGGAGTTAGATAGAGAAAATCCTAATAAAGGAGTCGCAACAGAAGGAATGATTACTTTTTTAGTTTTAAATACAAGTGGAGTAACAATTATACCGATGACAGTTATTGCTCTTAGAAAAGCTTATGGAAGTATTAATCCAACTGCTATTATATTACCGAGTATTATTGCAACAACAGTAAGTACTATTAGTGGTCTTACTTTAGATTATTTTATTAGGAGGAGAAATGTTAAATAATTATATAATCCCGATTCTAGTAATTGTTATTTTAGGATATGGTTTTTTTAAGAAAACTAGTATTTATGATAATTTTATAGAAGGGAGTATAGATGGTTTAAAAATATTGATAGAAATAATTCCGGCCATTTTGGCGATGATTTTTGCTGTTAATATTTTTATTCAAAGTGGAGTTTTAGACACGATAGGTGGTAAATTAAAAGATGTAATCCCGATGGTTATTTTAAGACCGATAAGTGGGAATGCTTCATTAGCTGCTTTAGCTAATTTATATAAAATGTATGGTCCTGATTCTTATTTAGGTTATTTGGGAAGTGTTATACAAGGAGCAACTGACACAACAATATATGTTTTAGCATTATATTTTGGAAGTGTTCATATAAGAAAGACAAAATATGCTTTAGGAGTAGGATTGTTTGCAGATGTGTGTGGAATATTAGCTGCCTTCATTGTTGTTCGTTATTTTTTTTGATATAATATAAAAAGGTAGTGATATTATGCATACAGAAGAAAAAATAAAGTGTCACAATTGTGGCTTTTTAAATATTAATGGATCTAAAAAATGTGGTCGATGTGGGGCAGTATTAAAAAAAACAAAGAGTTGTCCTCGTTGTGCTAAAAGAAATAAATTAGAAGCTAAAAAGTGTATTAATTGTGGATATTATTTTAAAAGCAATAAAAAAATTATAATAAAAAATTTTTTGATTTCATTGTTGATTGTAGTATTTTTAAGTATATTATTAGCATTGGAATTAACAGGAATAGTAAAGAATATTGATATAGCATTGAAAATATGTGCTGTAATAGTTGTTATATTAATATTTTATACAGCAATTAATTATGGTAGTAAAAGTGTTGTTGATTATAGTAATAAAGTAGATATAAAATTAGATAAAGAACGTTATAATAAAATGCGAAAAATAAATAATATTTCAATTATTGTTGGGGGAATTATCGTTGGAGTGATATTAATATATTTTTTTGTTATAAAATAAGAGATATTTTTTTCTTTTCTTGTTATAATTAGGAACAGGTGATGTTTATGGAACGTTTACAGAAAGTTATATCTAATGCTGGTTATTGCTCTAGAAGAAAAGCAGAAGAATTAATTTTAAAGGGTAAAGTTTTTGTTAATGGTAATTTAGTTAAAGAATTGGGTGTTAAAGTAAGCAATGATGATATAATCGTTGTAGAAGGAGTTACTTTAAATAAAAAAAGTAATAAGGAATATTATTTATTAAATAAACCGCGTGGTGTTATATGTAGTGTTAAAGATGAAAAAGGAAGAAAAGTTGTAACTGATTTAATTGATACTAGTGAAAGAATTTATCCAGTAGGAAGATTAGATTATGATACGACAGGTGTCTTATTATTAACTAATGATGGAGATTTTGTTAATATTTTAATGCATCCTTCAAATGAAATTGAAAAAACTTATTTGGCAGTTATTGAAGGTATTATGACTACCGAGGAAATATATAAATTAAAAGAGGGAATTATTATTGATGGTGAGAAGATAGTCCCTAAAAGAGTAAAAGTTAAAAAGAAAGAATTAAATAAAAATAAAGAAAAAGTAGAAATAACAATCGTTGAAGGAAAAAATCATATAGTAAAAAAGTTATTTAAGGCAGTTGGTCATCCGGTTGCTAAGTTGACGAGAGAAAGATTGGCTTTTTTGGATGTTAAAGGCTTACAATCTGGAGAATATCGTTTATTAACGTCTTCTGAAGTAAAAAGATTAAAGCAGTTAAAGAAAAAATAGATTATTATAAAAAAAATGGATTTTAAATCCATTTTTTTAAGCAGCTATTTGCTCACTTTCTTCTATTTGTTCAGTTGTTATTTCTTCTGCTTGTGTTTCAATATTTTCTTCAGCATTTTCAATGCTTATAGCACCTACAGGACATGAATCAATAACATCTGCACTGAAATTAGTCATATCTTGAGATATTACTTTAGATAAACCATTTTCATCAAAATCAAAATGTTCACTATCGATTGCAACACATGCTCCGCAACCAATACATTTACTTTCGTCAACTTTTATCATATTTTTGCCTCCTTAATAAATAATAACAATTATGGTGTAAAAATGCAAATAAAATATTTTAAAAAATTACTCAAGTATGTTATTATTATAGATGATAGGAAGTGTTGTTTATGCAATCAAGAATGGATAAATATTATGAAGAAGAAGTAGAAGAGAATGTTTCTTCTCGTGTAAAAAAGAATAAAGAATTATATAAAGAAGTTAGTAATCTTGAACTTGAAGATTTTGATTTAAATAGTAATGTATCTGTTATTGGTAACAACACTGATAATATAAATATTAATGATATAAAAAATATTTTAAATAAAAAATATCACGAACATCCACGTAAGAAGAGTTTTGGTGATACTGATGAATTACCTTTACCAGAAATACATTTAGATGAAACTAGGGAATATGATATTAATTCTATTTTAGAAAAAGCTAAAGAGGGAAAAGAAGTTGATTATGAAGAAGAGAGACTAAAGAAGATTAGAAATACACAATATGATATATTGAAAAGTTTAGATATTATAAATGGCGAAGAAGAAATAGAAGAAAAGAATGAAGATGAGAAACCGACTGATAGAAGACCGAGTGCATCAAATCCAGAGAATGAAAAGAAATTACATGATTTAATTGATACTATTACAGCTAAAGAGATGATTGAAAATGAAAGTAAACTTGAAGTAACTGGAGAAATGGATCCATTGGATATATTAAGCGATTTACGTGGAGATGATGAAGCTACTAAAGTAATGGGAATGTTAAATGATGAATTAAAAGCTGCTGAGAATGAAAATGAAAAAGTTAGCAAAGAAAATACAATGGGAATTGAACCTGAAGAAATAGAAGAAAAAGAAACTGAAGAAACTGATGATACGGAAAAAGATTTTGATACGGAAGAAAATATGTTAGATGAAAAGCCAAAAAAGAAAAAAAACAAGAAGGATGAAAAAATAAAAGGATTAGATAATTCATTTATTGGTAATACAACAACATTTACTCAAAGTGATTTTGATGATTTTAATGATTTAAAAGAAGATATGCATATTACAAAAATTATTATTAGAATTTTGATTTTTGTAATAATCGTTATATTTATAATAGCTTTAGTTATTTTAGCAAATAAATATTTAGGTTTGGGACTATTTTAATATAGTTCTTTTTTTTTCATATAATATGGTATGAAATTAAAAAGAAAAGCTAAATTTTATTTTCGAAAAAAAATAAATAATTGGTTATTTGTTTATTTCTTTTTAGGATGTTTGTTCGTTATTCTCTTTTTGAATATTTTTAATATAAAATTAAAACCTAAAATAGAAGATATTTTAGTATATGAGGTTAATAAGAGTATTTATGATTATATATTTTATATGTTTGATATTGATATATTAACTAATGAAAATATCATGAATATTATAAGTTTTCAAAAGAATAAAGATAATGAAATTATAGCGGTTGATTATAATTTTAATATGGCTTATGAATATTTAAGTGATGGAATGGGCAAATTATATGAGGATGTCGATAAATTGAAGATTGATTTTGCTTATTTTGATAGTAATAAAAATATTTTTCTTATACCATCTGGAATGGGGACAGGAAATATATTTTTGGAAAGGATGGGATTTAAGGTACCATGTAAAATCGATTTATTAAATCATGTTAATATGGGATTTAAAACAAAAGTAACAAACTATGGTGTAAATAATATATTAGTAGAATTATATTTAGTTATTGAAACAAATAATAAAATGATAGTTCCATATAGTGAGCATCAATTTGGAGAAACATATGAGATTGTTTTAGCTTCAAAAGTAATTATGGGCAGTGTTCCTTTGTATTATGGAGATACAATTGAAAAAAGCAGTGCAATTATATCTAGTTAAAACTAAGAAATTGTGATACTATTTATATAGTAGGTGGTTTGTATGCAGGAGAATATTTTTGTGAGTAAAGCAATGAATGATGCCATGCAATTATATAACTCTTCTAAAGATAACCATGAATCATTGAATTATAATAGGTTTCTTTGTGTAGTTATTAGAATGTTAATTTTAATATATGGAAATGAAATTATTGATGCCTATAATAGTAAAAATATAATTGTATGGGAAAATCTTATATTAAAGTATGGTTTCGAAAAAAAAGATTATGATAATTTTATTATTGTATTAGATAAATTTTATAATTTCGATATAAGACAGCAAAAAAAGAGTATTAAAAAGAAAAATAAATATTTTGATGTAGTACAAAAATATTTAATTGATATGATGGTAAAAAGAAAAAATGTCGAATTAATAGATAATGATATAATAAAGGAATTTTATGAACTATTATTTACAGCTAATAGCAAGGATTTCTATCGAAAAAGTACAGCTGTTTTATTAGCTTATGATCCTTATGAAATTGATGAATATGCAAAAAGACAAAATATAGTAGTGGGGTAGTTGGAATGAAGGAAATAGTTATTAATGATATTAAATATGATATTATTGAAAATGTTAATGATGCAATAGATAAAGATGTTTTGAGTGAAAAAATTACTGATTATTTTGATGATTATGATTATATAGTTGGTGATTGGGCATATGGGAAATTAAGATTAAAAGGGTTTTATGATAAAACAAATAAAAAATGCAAAAAAATTAATGATATTTCAATACTAGATCAATATATAGAAAATAATTGCGCTTATGGGTGCAGATGGTTTCAGATAAAAAGAAAAAATAATTGAAAAACGATATGTGATTTGCTATAATTAAAAATAGAATAGAGAGGGATTGCAATGCCAGAGAAGATCTCAATTTTGAAGGAATCTGGTGAAACATTAACATCTAATGTTGTTTCTGTTTTTATGATTCCTGAAATAGGTAAAAGATATATTATAACTACTGAAAATGCTGTGGATCCTCATGGACTCACTGTTTTGCATGTTAGTGAAATTGTCGATGGTAATTTACAAAGAGTTGCTACAGATGATGAATGGTCTTCAATAAAAACAATTATGAGAGCGATAATATCTGGCAATGTTGGTTCTTATCAGTATTTGCCAACAATAGAAAATATTAAAGCTAGTGGACAATATTCAAGGGATATATCTGTTAGTGCATCTGCTTCTAAACAAATGATAGATAATTATACGGCTGCTGAAAAAAATGGTAATGTTGTTAGTGGACAAAATGAAAGTTCAAATGGTGGTCCACAAAATTCTGTTGAGCCTATAAATCAACAAGCTAGTGTAACTAATCAGACTGTATCGCCAATGGCACAAAATCAAGTCCCTATTCGTCCTAGTTCAATTTTTCCAGAAGCTAATCCAGGAGTTAATAGTGATAATGAAGTTATACCAGGAATTGCTGAAGTACCTGGTGGTCAGAATCAATCTAATCAAAATCAAACTATTCCAAGTGTTACAAACAGTCCTTTACCAGTTGAAAATGAAATACAGAATAATTCTGGTGTAATAAATAATCAACCTTTACCAGTTGAAACTGCTCAACCAACTGTAGTTACTCAACCTATTATTAATCCGGTTGTAAATACTGGACCAGTGCCTGTTATTGGTAATAATACTTCTATGGCTGTTAATCAAATATCCAATCCTGTACAACAAGTTGTTCCTATGGTAAATCAAGCTCCTGTAGTTGAGCAAACGCCGATTGGAGTTACTCCTTTAGCAGGACCAGTAAATACTGGACAAGGAATTGTTAATTTTCCAGCAAACAACGAACCTGTTCAGATGAATAGTCAGGTTGTTGAACCTGTAATGCCTGTTTCATTAAATAATGGTGTTCAGGTTGTTGAACCTACGCAGGTTGTACCTACAGCACAAATTGCACAAGAGGTCCAAGTACCAATGCCACCATTAACTCCTCCTCAAGCAACAAAGAATTTCGCACCTGATGCTTCTTTAGATGATGTTGTTGCTGGAGCACAGGAAATGTTTATAGAGGGAGTTAAAAATTTAGTTCAAACTATACAAGAAAAGGTATATCGTGATTTATATGCTAAAGAAGCAGAATTAAAAGCACGTGAGGAATTAATACAACAAAAAGAGAATATGTTAGGTATAACAGGTATGAATCAAAATATGGCTCAACCTGTTGCTGTTGCACAAAATACTATTCAAACGGGGATGAATCAACCGACATCTAATTTAGTTGGCAATCCAGCACCAATAATTAATGGACCAATGATTGTGTCTGCTGATAATGATAAATAAAAACATCTGTGATATTCAGATGTTTTTTTCATATATTTTAATATGAAAGAATTATTAAAAAAATATTATAACTTAAATCTTGAAATATATAAAAGTTATGAAGATGGTATTATTTTTACTATTAATGGTATTAATTATTATTTTACTAAATGTGATTACGATGAAGAATATTTAAAGTATTTAGAAACTATTGTTAATAAATATTATAATTTAAAATTACATAGATTTGTTTATACCAAGAAAGGATCTATATTAGCTGATAATTATGTTTTATTAGAATTACGTACACTTATTGATGATATTGATTTGTATGATATTAGAAAGTTTCAAACAGTTGTAATGAATGAGTTTGTAGATAAATATATAACAATGGATAAATTTTGGGAGGATAAAATTGATTATTTAGAAAGACAATTAACAGAACTTTCTAGTAATAAATTAATTAATAATAGTTTTGATTACTTTTTAGGGATAAGTGAAATTTTAATTACATTTCTTAAAAAGGAATTTAATAAAGAAAATATAAAATTATGTATTTCTCATCGTTGTTTAAATTCTTTATCTACTATAGATTTTTATAATCCCTTAAATATTTGTATTGACTATTATTTGAAAGATTATATTGGTTATATTAGGTTTAAGAATGATGATAATTTATTATATGAAGTAGTGGAGAGTTTAAATAATAAAAATGATTATGGGTATTTTTTTGTAAGACTGGCTTTTCCTTTTAATTATTTTTATGAGGTTAGTAATATTTTAATTGATAAAAAATCAGAATCTGAGTTAGTGAAAATAGTAAATAATATTAATGAATATGAGAATTATTTATGGAAGTTAGAAAAATTATTTGGAATTTATATTTTTTCATGGATAAAAAAGGAGTAATTAAAGTTGAACGTTAATTACTCCTTCTATTTCAGGTATTTCTTCTTTTAAAGTTTCGTAAAGACCATTTTTGATTGTATCGTCAGAAAATAAACATGCTTGGCAAGCTCCTGTTAATTTAACATAAACAATATTATCTTTGTATTCGATAAATTCAACATCTCCGCCATCCATATTTAAATATGGTCTTATTGTATCTAAAGTATTTTTTATTTTATCTATTATTTCTTCTTTTTTCATTTTTGTCACCTAGTTAATTATATCTTATAAATTATTTGGTGTAAATAATTAGTTGTGGTATAATACTTCCGAGGTGGAATAATGCCAAAGTATAAAAAAGATGATATCATTAAGGGAAAAGTAACGGGAATTGAAAAATATGGTTTTTTTCTCTTATTAGATGATGATTATACTGGATTAGTTCATATTTCTGAAATATCAGATAAATTCGTAAAAAATGTTTTTGATTATGTTCAATTGGATGAAGTTATTTATGCGAAAGTATTAGAAGCGGATGAAGATAATAAAAAAGTTAAATTAACTATTAAGAACTTTGATTATCGAATTGGTGATAAGAAAGACTTGGAAGATAAGAATGGTTTTTCTTTATTAAGAAAACAACTTCCAGTATGGATATCTGAGTATAAAGAAAAAAAAGAAAAGTGATTTTCTTTTTTTTATGAAAAAAAGCAAGGATTTCTTGCTTTATTTTTTATATGGTGCCCAAGGCCGGACTTGAACCGGCACGAGGGTTAAATCTCGCAGGATTTTAAGTCCTGTGCGTCTACCTATTCCGCCACTTGGGCAGGCACCTGTGTCTTTTTATAAGACTATTTGAGTATAACTCATTTTTTGATATTTGGCAATACTTTTTTGCTTTTTTTTGTTATATAAAATATTGTTTAAGTAAAAATAGTAGGAGAATTGATAAATTTTTAAAATATAGTTGACATACTTTTTTATATTGTGCTATAATCAATTTGTCGCTGAGAAAGAAAAAGCGCAGTAGTGGAGGAATACCCAAGTCTGGTTGAAGGGACCGGTCTTGAAAACCGGAAGGTCGTGTGAGCGGCGCAGGGGTTCGAATCCCTTTTCCTCCGCCACTTATTTATCGCGGGATGGAGCAGTCTGGTAGCTCGCCGGGCTCATAACCCGGAGGCCGTTGGTTCAAATCCAGCTCCCGCAACCATTTTGGTCCGTTAGTCTAGAGGCCTATGACGTCTGCCTGTCACGCAGAAGATCACGGGTTCGAATCCCGTACGGACCGCCATATGGCTCCATAGCTCAGTCGGTAGAGCAGAGGACTGAAAATCCTTGTGTCACTGGTTCAATTCCCGTTGGAGCCACCATTTAAAAGATAGTTCGAAATTGTCGAATTTTAATAAAAAATACTAATCATAAAGATTAGTATTTTTTTATTTTGAGATTCCGTATGTTGATGAATTTGTATCGTAGAAAAGATCTATTTGAGGTGGATTATAAGTTAAATATCCAAATATTATGTAAATTATTAAAATAAATGTTATCGTTATTTTATCAAGTCTTAAATTGCTAATATGTAGAAAATAACTTGGAATGATAACGGATATAGCGATGCTAATAAGCATAATGATAATAGTTATAACGAAGTTTTCACCAATGATATAATAAATTGGAAAAAATATAATTAGAAATATAGGAATTGATATAAGAGCACTAATAAAATTAATAAATAGTAAATTATTATTTTCTTTTTTCTTTATTATATAGTAAATTTTTTCTATAATTCCTATAACAATAATACTAGTAAATAATAGTTTCATATGTTCCCAGATACTTTCATTTACAGGGGATATGATACTAGTAATAAGATTTGGAAATTTATCATATAAAAAATGTAGTGGAAAACATAAAAGGAAAGCTAATAATATATTAGTAATTTTGATTTTTTTCATAATTTCACCTAATATCATTATGTGAAAAAAAATAAAAAAAATGCAAAAAAGTATTGGAGTTTTAAAGATATTGTTATATAATATGAATAACTTTTGAGGGGAATGACTATAAATCAAATAAAGTTTTAAAAAATTATTGACATTTATAACTTTAGTTGGTATACTTAGTCTTGTCCAGAGGATTTATGGGCGATTAGCTCAGTTGGTTAGAGCACCTGCCTTACAAGCAGGGGGTCATAGGTTCGAGTCCTATATCGCCCACCATTTTTTTTGCCGACATAGCGTAACTGGCAGCGCAACTGACTTGTAATCAGTAGGTTGGGGGTTCGACTCCCTCTGTCGGCACCACTTATGGGAGGATAGCGAAGTGGTCAAACGCGGCAGACTGTAAATCTGTTCCTTCGGGTTCCATGGTTCAAATCCATGTCCTCCCACCATTTCTGTATTGCCTTGTAGCCAAGTGGTAAGGCATCAGACTTTGACTCTGACATTCCGATGGTTCGAGTCCATCCAAGGCAGCCATTTCTGTTCCGCTAGCTCAGTCGGTAGAGCATTTGACTTTTAATCAAAGGGTCTCGGGTTCGAATCCCGAGCGGGACACCATTTTTATAAATAACTAGGTTATCCTAGTTTTTATTTTATATTAAAAAAAAACTTGCTTTTTGCATAAAATAGAGATATAATGAATTTACGTTTATGGAAAGCGAGCGTTTGCGCTCATAGCTCAATTGGATAGAGCGTTAGACTACGGATCTAAAGGTTAGGGGTTCGACTCCCTTTGGGCGCACCATTATAATTCGAGAAGTAGCACAGCTTGGTAGTGCACTAGTTTTGGGAACTAGGGGTCGCAGGTTCGAATCCTGTCTTCTCGACCATTTAGTTAATAAAACCTCTTATAGAGGTTTTTTTATTGTATAAATATATTGTTTATATAATTGTTTTTTATATTTTGTTGAATTTATGATTATTTATTTGATTAAATAGTTTCTCTTTATATATTTATTATAATTATGATAAAATCAAAGAAAAATTAAAATGATTGTAATCTGTAAATTACAGGTTACAATCATCTAATTAGAAACTATTTATAAACTGCCTAACTTTTTGGGCTCATTTCACTGTTTGTCTACTTTTTATTTTTCTTTTAAATATTGTTTAAAATATTTTATTGTATTATTCATAAATGTGAGTTCTTCTATTTCGTATTTTAGTTTTAAGTTATAATTATTTAGCATTTGTTTTTTTGCATTTATGTTTTTACAATCTATATATTTGAAATTGTCGTTGGTTGTTAAATTATGTAGTGATGTCAAATAATCTGATATTATTTCGTGATTACTATTTTTAAGAGTTTTTATGTATTGTGAATTATCTAATTTATTTTTGTATAGAGAATCTAATTGTGCATAGTATATTTGAACGTTATTATTATTTTTTATTTCTTTTTTCTTTAGCAGTACTTCGTAATTTGAGTATACTATTATTTGTTCACCGATATTTTTACATATTATATCTTCAATTATTTTTGCATCCTTGTGATTTTTATACTCGTCTTTTAAAATATAATCTTTGTATTCTTTATTGGTTTGATCTATATGACATATATCTTCAATGTTTGTTTTCAAATCGTTATATATAATGTCTGCGTTTTTATAGTAAATGTATGACATTTCGTTTACTTTTATTGGAGTATAAATATTATATATTTTTATTATATTAGGTACTAATGTAATAATTAATATTAGTATCATTCCGTAAATAAATATTTTATTATTTTTTAATATATTCTTCGCTTGTTTTTTATTTTTATGATTTTTCATTTATATCACCATTACAAACATATCACAATATGTATATATAGTAAATAATATTAAAGATGATTAATCTCAATTTTCATAATGAGTTATTTAATTTGCTTTTTTAGTTACTTTGTTTAAAGTATAATAAACATAATTATGTCGTTATGATAAAATAATGGTAGGTGATTAAATGAAAAAAGTTGTTCTTTGGTTTATTAAAGTTTATCAAGTAACGCCACTTCATTGTCATTCAATGTGTCGATTTACACCAACTTGTTCACAATATATGAAGGAAGCAATTGAATATTATGGATTATTAAAGGGATTATGTCTTGGAATAAAAAGAATTTTGAGGTGTCATCCTTTTGGAAAATATGGATATGATCCTGTTCCATTAAAAGATAATAAATAAGTTAAAATACATGTTATAATATAGATGGTGGTATAATGAAAAAGGAAAGTATATTAAATAACATTGGTTTTGTTATAGCCGTAATTACTATTTTACTTGTTGTTTATTTAAAAGATGATATTGTATTAGCTGGGATTGTTGCTGGAGTTGGTGGATTTTTATATGGCTTTTGTTTATCTTTAACTTTAAATAATAGTGGATATATATTTTTATCTATTGGATGTAGTTTGGCTTTAAGTTTAATCTTTTATCGTTTTAAAATATTAGATAAGGGAGATTCGTTTACATTTATGATTTGTTGTAGTGTCTTTTTGTTGATGCTAGTTTATTTGATTTTCGATAAAATAAAAAAGAAAAAAATATTTAATAAATATTCATTAGTAGTTGAAGCGGAAGTTGTTGATTTAGTTAGGAATCCAAATACTAAGAGAGAGTTTTATCAACCGGTATATTCTTATAATATAGATGGTGTTAATTATGTAGTAAATGCTTTAGGGTATACAGATAAGTTTATTCCTAAATTAGGAGATAAAATTAAGTTGTATATTGATCCTAATGACTATGAAAGTGTTTATTTTGATAATAAATTAGTTGATAAATTTTATAATATAGGATTATGCTTATTTTTGATGATATCTTCTTTTATTATTATTTTATCTTTATTTTTATAGGTATATATGAAAGATATTGAAAAGTGTTTAGATATCTTAAAAGATATTGATAAATTATATATTAAAGTTTTATCTGGTAATAAGGATGTTATGGATGAATTAGATATTTTATTAATTCAGATTTTGGAATATGATGATTTATCTTCTTATAATGATGATGAAATAGAGTTAATATCACTTGTTATAAAAAATATTACAGATAAAGTTAATTTAATTTATAAATTATTAGATTTGAATATAAAGAAAGAAATAATATTAGAAGATTTAGAAGAAGAATTTAAAGAACTAGAAATGAAAAGATTTGAAACCGTTAATCGTTATGTTATGGGGATGATATCGGTTGAAGATATAGATGATTTTAAAAAAGTTCTTTTTGATTTCCGAGATAGGCTGTATGCTATACAAATTAATGATACCAATATATTGCGAATTGCTAAAATGAAAAGCAAAGTCCAGCACTTTGATACGGAAATTTTGGAAGATGAGGATGTTTTAAGGGTAGCTTACGCAAATTCCAATTAGTTATATAGAAAAGTTATATCAGAATAATTTTTCTTTTTTTTTACCATAATAGTGTTATAATTAATTCATTCCCTTTTAAGAAAGTAGTGAAAAATTTTATGAAAAATAAATATTTAGTAGTTGCTTTATTATTAGTGTTTGTAGGAATTATGAGTCCTAAGGCATTAACAATAGGTGATTGCAAAGTATTAGCATCATTTAAGTTGAGCTCAAGTTTAGATGAGGAAAAATATATTTGTAAAGGTAAAGAATTTGGTAAGAATATAGATACCATATATTATTCAGGAGAAGGTAATAAGATATCTTTGAATAATGCGAATATATATTATTTTACAAATTTTGATAGTTATGATGTAACTTTAGATATTAAAGGAGAAAATAATATTTCTTTGTTACATATAGATGATTCAAAATTTAAAGTTACTGGTAGTGGTTCATTAAAATTTAAACAAAATTCTTTTGTCAAAAAAGTTATTAATGGTGAAGCTGTTTATCAATATGAATATAAAGATAAAGTATTATTAAATAGTGAAAATAAAATATATGAGGGAACGACAACAGAATTTAGTTTAAATTATGAAGTACTAAAAGAATTAAATGATTTACCGGAAGAATATAATTTAGAAGATTATGAATTGAAACAAATCGTTGATTATGAAAAGATGACATCTGTAACAGTAACTGAATCATGGATTAATAAACATATTGATACAGATCTTAATGTTTCAGTTGGTGATGGCTTTGGAATAATCAAGTATGTTGAACAGAAAAAAGTTGAAAAAGAAGAAAAAGAAGAAGAAAATAAAAAATTAGAAACTGATAATGTTATTTTAATTTCTGATAAAGAGTTAAAAGATAAATATAAATTAAAAGAAGAAAATCTTAAAGATAAAGATGTTGCGACAAAGGTTGCTGAAGCTATTACAGATAAAGATTTAGTTAGTTTTTATGATGTAAATGTTTATAATGGTAAAAAGATTGTTTCAATGAAGAATGGAAAATATACTTTAAAAATAAAAATTAGTGATATAAAAGATCAATATGATAATTATCAAATAATATATGTTAATGATGATGGAGAGATAGAAGAATATATTGATGGTGTTATTGAAGGTGAATATATTGTTTTTGAGACAACTCATTTGAGTCAATACGGAGTAATTGCAACTCCAGTGGAAAAAGTTGAACCATTAGTTAATTTAGTAACACCAGTTAAAAAAAATAGTATAAATGTTGGTAATGTTTTTAAAGTTTCTATCTTATTATCTATTATTGTAGTGACTGTGGCTTTAATTACATTTATTGTTATTAAAAGTGGGCTATGGCCAAAGAAGAAAAAAAGAAGGAGAAGAATTGCTTAGAATTCTTTTTTTTAGATTAAACAAAAAGTTTATGTTATAATATGAATGGTGTTAAAATGAGAATTTTCTTAAGTTATTTGGTAATAATTAATTTAATTAGTTTTATTTTGTATGGAATAGATAAGAGAAAAGCAATCAAGAATAAAAGACGCACTAGGGAGAAAACTTTGTTTCTTTTTAGTTTTATTGGTGGATGTGTTGGTGCTCTTTTTGGAATGTTATTTTTTAGACATAAAACTAAAAAGATAGGATTTTATGTTGTGAATATATTTTCTCTTATTATATGGATAGGAATAGTAATAAAGGTAGGTGGTTATTTATGGAAATGATTGTTCATTTAGATGAAGATATTTTTGAAGTTGTTCAAAAAGGAATTAAAAATGTAGAGGTAAGAGTTAATGATGAAAAAAGGCGAAAGTTACATATTGGGGATAAATTAATATTTTTGAAAAGGCCTTTGGAAATAGAAAAAATAAATGCTGTTGTTAAAAGATTAGATTATTATCAGAATTTTGAGGAGTTAGTAAAACATTATGATATGGATAGACTTTATTTAGATAGTTATACTAAAGAAGATTTTATAAAGTTATTGGGAAGATTTTATTCGAAAGATGAAATTGAGAAATACGGTGTTGTAGCTATAATATTTAGAAAGGATTAATTATGAGAAGAAGTGCTGGTATTTTACCTTATAAAGTAGTTAATAATGAAATTTTTGTTTATTTAGAGCATCCAGGAGGACCTTATTGGCAAGGAAAGGATTTGTGGAGTATTTGTAAAGGTGAATATACTAATGAAAAAGCAATTGATGCAGCAATAAGAGAATTTAAGGAAGAAGCTAATATTGAAATTAATAAAGATGATTTATTTTTTATTGGATCAGAAAAACAAGAAGCAACTAATAAGTTAGTTACAGTATTTGGTGTTGAAACTGATTTTGATTGCTCTAAAATGTCATCTAATACATTTACACTAGAGTGGCCACCTTCATCTGGTGAATATCATGAATTTCCTGAAATGGATGAAGGTCGTTGGCTTTCAATAGATGAAGCAGAGAAAAAAATTTTAAAAGGTCAAAGAAAGTTCTTAGAAAAATTGAATAATATAATAAATAGAGAAAAAACTTAAAATATGGTAAAATAATATTTATGAACGGAGGGATATGATGAATATTCCAATAAGTGAGATTTTTTTAATATTTATCATATATTCTTTTTTAGGCTGGTTTATGGAAGTATGTGTTGCTTTGCATGATGAAAATAAGTTAATAAATAGGGGCTTTTTAATAGGACCATATTGCCCTATATATGGTGTTGGTGTTTTAGCTATAATGCTATTGTTATATAAATATGATGATGATCCATTTGTTCTATTTATAATGTCAGTATTATTATGTTCTATTTTAGAATATTTTACTGGCTATATAATGGAGAAGTTGTTTAAAGCCAGATGGTGGGATTATTCTCATAAGAAGTTTAATATAAATGGAAGAATTTGTTTAGATAATTTAATTGCTTTTGGATTATTAGGATTACTTGTTATGTATGTTTTAAATCCTTTCATACTATCACTTTTAGCTAAAGTCAATGTTGTTATATTAAACATTATTTCGTTAATTTTATTTATATTATTTATTATTGATCTTAGTATTTCTTTAAAAATAATAAGTGGATTTAAGAACATTGCTAAATCTGTTAAGAGAGATAATACTGAGGAAATTACTAAAAATGTTAGAGAGATGTTGTTAAATCGTGGAGGTTTATATAAACGTTTAGTTTCAGCATTTAATTTTGAAGCAAGTGAAAAGTTATTAAGAGATTTTACTGATAAAGTTAAGAAAAGTGCTAATAAAGCAATATCTCGTTTAGAAAAGGAAAAGGATAAAAAGATAGAACAAGTTATTAAAGAATATAATAGTAGAATTAGAAAAATAAAGAAAACAGAAAAGATTGAAAAAAAGTAAAAAGTAGATGGTTAAGATGTTTAATAACAAGAAAAGTGTCTTTGATAAAATAAATGATTTTTTAGTAAAAAAAAATCATGAGTTAGTTATGTCAATTTATTTGGCCAATTATAATGGAAATAATATTTATATACGTTTAGATTATGTACCAAAATTATCTGTTTATAAGGTTGTTTGGGTTGATTTAAATTTTTTAAATGTTAAGCATATTGAAGATTATATAAATATACAAATGATGACTAAATATATATCTAATAAAATTATTGAAAAGTTATCGACATTTGAATGTGAAAGTGGTTTTAAATTAAATGAAGATATTATAGGTGATAGAGTAGAAATACTTACGTATTTTAATGGAAATAAGGAATATGTTTTTGATCGTTTTTTGCCTTTAGAATGGGAAGGATTAATTGATCCTTTAGCACTAATATTTTCTTATTTACCAAGGGGAATGGAAGTATTTTTAAATGAAATATTTGGTAAATTCGATGGAACAGAAGAAAGTTATAACTGTATTAAGCCAGTAAAATTTAATTTGTTAAAAGGTGATTCAACGAAGATATTTAGACCTTTGAGTATAGAAAAAGGAACAGATATTTTTGATAAGAATAAAGTTTCTTTTTTAGAAAAGGTAGATAATCGTTATTTAGCTATCGTAGAAGATAGAATTCCTTATTTAGTTGTGATAGAGGAAGTAGATAAAGAACATGTATTGATGTGGTGCAATTGTAAAGCTAATTATTTTTGTAAACATATATATGCTGTTTTATTGGCGATACGTGAAAAAAAATTTAATAATTTTTATAAGGTTAAATTTTTGGGTAAGGATGAAACTTTGTTAGATAAAGTTACATTAAGAAATTTTTATTTTAGTTTTGGAATTAGAAATGGTAAACTTTATTTGCTTACTCCAGATGGAGTAATATTGCCAATTAGTCCTGTTCAAAATGGTAAATTATTATTTGAAGTTATAGAAGATGATGATGATTGTAATTTATCTTCCGCTTTAAATGAATTTAAATTGAAATAAAGTATTAGGGATAATACTTTTTTTTATGGTATACTTTAGATGGTGGTAACATGTTAAGCTTTGTTAGATATTTGAAATTAATGGATGATTATAGTGAAGAGAAATTAAATAATAAAATTATTTGTGCCTGGTATGGTGACACATGGATAATTTTTTTGATTGTTATTTTTTTTAACGATTTTTTATTTTCGCTTTTACGTAATTATTATATGATGTATGTTTTTATATATGGGATTATTTTAATATGGATGGTAGTTTATTTAATAACAAGAAAAGCGGGTTTAGGAATCTCTAATAATAGATTAGTATTTGTTAAATTTAAACATTTGGGTGTTAGAATTAATAGATTTGAAGAGATTCCTTTTGAAAAAATTAGAAATATTAATATTAGAACTTTTATGGGAACAAGAATAGTTTTTATTTCTTATATAAGTTCGAGTGGAAAACTTGAAAAAATAAGGGTTTATTATGCAAATAAGTATATTGGTTTTGATAGTGATGAAGTAATAAAAAATAGAAAAGAGATTACGAATAAATTATTAGATATGCAGAAGGTATTAGATAGAGGTGATTTTTAGTGTTACAGTTAAAAAATTATTGTATGGAATATATTGAAGGTAAAAGAGTTATAGATAATTTGAATATGACAATAAGAGAGGGCGATATATATGCTTTTGTCGGAAGAAATGGAGTTGGCAAGACAACGACGATTAAATCAATAGTTGGAATTAATCATATAACCGAAGGTGATATATTATTAGATAAAATTAGTATTCAAAAAGATCCAATAAAATATAAAAAGATGTTAGCTTATGTACCTGATAATCCAATATTATATGAATATTTAACTGGTATTCAATATCTTGATTTTATTGCTGATATATATGAAATGACTTCTAAGGAAAGAGAAGAAGGAATTGAAAAATATGCTAAAAAATTTGAGTTATATGATGAGTTAGGTAATTTAATTAGTAGTTATTCGCATGGAATGAAGCAAAAGTTAGTACTTATAGCAGCTTTTATGCATGAACCAAAATTATATGTTCTTGATGAACCTTTTGTTGGTTTAGATCCAAAGGCATCTTTTGTTTTAAAAGAATTGATTCGTGAGAAAGCTAAAGAAGGACGTATTATTTTCTTTTCAACACATGTTTTGGATGTTGCGGAAAAATTATGTAATAGAATAGCAATTATTAAAGATGGTAAATTAATAGCTGATGGAGATATGGAGAGAATTATAAAAGATAAAACATTAGAACAAACATTTATGGAGTTAGTTGTTGATGAATAAGATATTTAAGTTAATATATATTAATTTACTAGGTTTATTTGATATTAATAAGATAATTGTGGCACGTAGTGAAGGTGTTAAAAGTAATTTAGAAAAGAAGTTTATTATAACATGTTTAATAGCTTTATTTTATGGATATGTTATATATACATTTTTTACATTGTTTAATTTAAATAATTATTACATGATAATAAATTTAGGATTTGTTTTGAGTTTTTTCTTTTGTTTTATTTCTGATTTATTTATTATAGAGCCGATATTATTTAAAAATAGTGATAATGATATGTTGTTTTCATTACCTATTACAAGAGAACAAATATTATTTAGTAAATTATTTATCGTATATGTTCGTAATTTAATTTATACGATTATAATAATGGGAGCTGTTTTATTGAGTTATTTATCTTATGGAGCTAAAGTTAGTGATTTATTTGTTTTAATGTTTATTATTAGTATATTTATAATTCCTTTGATACCTATAGTTATAGCAACTATTTTTGCTTATTTAAATGATTTATTTAAGTTAAAAACTAATGATTCTATTTTATTTAGGTTATGTAAGTTGTTAATTATTATTTTTATATTATTGGGTGTAGTTTTATTATTTAAAAATATATTTGTCGATTATGATGATGTAAACAATTTATTTGAAATTATTAATAATAAGATTCGTTTTATATGTCCTTTGGTTTATTTATTTGAATTAGCTTTAATGAAAGAAAATATTTTATGTTTTGCTTTTTTAGTATTTATTCCTATTGTAGTTGTATGGGTATACTCTTTATTTATAACTAATAATTATTTAAGAATGTGTTCTTTATTAAAAGGAGTAAGAAAAGGTAAATTATTTGTCTATAAAAATAATTTAAATTTAAAACAAATTGGGGGAATGATAAGGAAAGAATTATTATTTATTTTTCATAATAAAATATATTTTAAAAGTTCTGTTAGTGGATTAGTTATTTTTAGTATAGTTTTATTTGTTTTGTTAAATTTGGTTGATATAAGTTATTTTAAAAATATAAATAATTTTGATATATATTTTAATACTTATTTACCTATGATTTTAGCGATGTTTGTAACATTGAATAATAGTTGTATATCGGCATTTAGTTTAGAAAAAGATAATATGCAAATGTTAATAACAATGCCGATTAAAATGAGTAAAATTATATTTGCTAAGTGGTTATCTAGTGTTTTAATTGGAATAATTTTTGTTATAGTTAATGGAACTATGGTATTAGTTTATTTAGATTTAGATAAATGGGTAGTTTTTTATTCTTATATAATTCCTTTTGTTGCTTTGTTATTTGTTACTTTTTCTTCATTAATAGTTGATTATCGTTTTATTGAAAAAAACGAAAAAGATGATAATACTATTATTAAGGGAAGACTTGTTTCTTTAGTACCATCCTTTTTGGCAGTATTTATTGGTATAGGACCTTTCTTTTTACCTTTGTATGTTAATTACGAGATGTTATTAGGAAGTTATGCTTTGGGAATGTCATTTTTGATGGTATTTGAGTTGATTTATTTAATCTTATTTAATAAAAAATTGAAAATGAATTTATTTAATTAAAAGAGCAGTAGAAATGCTCTTTTTTAAATGGTATAATATTGTAAGAATAGAAGGTGTATCATGAATAAGTATGATGTGATAGTAGTTGGTGCTGGTAATAGCGGATTGATGAGTGCTTTAACTTTGTTAAACGAAGGTTATAAAGTTTTATTATTAGATGAACATAATAATATTGGTGGATTTAGTAGAGAAATAAGAAAAGGACGTTTTTCTTTTGATTTAACATTTAATAAATTATATTTAAATAATAATGATGGGATTTATACTTTTAATAATTTATTAAGAAAAGTAGGGGTCTTAGAAAAGGTTGATTTTATTCCAGTACCGGAGTTATGTCGTGTAATAACACCTGATAAAAATATTGTTTTACCTTTAGGTGTCGATAAATATATTGATGAAATTGAAAGAGCAGTTCCTGGATCACGTGATAAGGTAGAAGTTTTTTTTGAATTAGCTAAAGAATGTCGTGATGCTTTGGATTATGTTGTGGCTAATAAAGATAATATTGATTATGATTATCTTAAAGAAGAATATAATAATTTTATGAGAGTAGCTAATTATTCTCTTAGTAAGGTGTTAGATGCTATTGGAGTGCCTTTGGAAGCTCAAGAAATAATAAATGTTATGTGGATATTATTAGGTAGTAGTGAAATTGAAATTTCTTTTGTGGAATATGCATCTTTTTTATTAAATATGTTGGAGAATGGTTTACAAGTTCCTCTTAATAATGGATATGGAGTATCTCTTACTTTAGCAAATGATTATTTGGAAAGAGGGGGAGAACTTAAATTAAATAGTAAAGTTGTTAAGTTGTTGGTAGAAGATGGAAAAGTTAATGGAGTTAAATTATTAGATGGTAGTAATTATTATGCTAATAAAGTTATTGTAAATAGTATTTTAAATTATGTATATGGTGATTTACTTGATGCTGATGAGGTCCCAAGAGATGCTTTAAAAAATATAAATAAAAGAGAATTGGGTGGTCGATTATTCACTGTTAATTTAGCGCTTAATAGAAGTGCTGAAGAATTGGGATTAAATAATTATACTTATATAATTTATCATTCATTAGATAGTGATTTAGAATTTAATAGAATGAAAGAGATAGCAAATGGTAATCAAATATCTTTTGTTTATAATAATGCAAATAAAAATATATCGCCACTTGGAACTTGTATAATTAGCTTGAATACGGTATTTTTTGATGATTGTTATGTTAATTATGTTGATGAAGAAAGTAATTTTTTAGATGATCGAGAAATTGCACAAAGGTTAATACAAGTATTTCAAAAATATACTAGGGTAAAAATATTTGATTATATAGAGGAAATTGAGATTGTTAGTCCAATTAGTAATTTATCTATTAATGATTTACCAAATGGATGTACGTATGGATATCGTTTAAAAGGACATGATAATCTAGTACCAAGAATTCTTAATTCTAGTAATGAAAATTATATTGAAGGTTTGCGTATTTGTGGTGGATTTGATGGTGATATATTTGGATATGATTCATCTTTTATTTCTGGATATAGTGCAGCTTTAGATTTGATAAAAGAGACAAAGGGTGATAAGTAATGGAAAAGCTAAAAATTAAATCTTTAGGTATTTTTGATGAACAAAAATTTAAAAAAATTGGTGAGGAACGAAATAATTGGTTGGAATCTGGTAGTGATATGATTTTAAACAATAATAGTAGTAAGATAAAGGAGATGAAAGATAGTATAACTCCTTCTAGAATAATTGTATCTGTTAAAAAAGTTTTAAAAGAAAATGAGAACTATAAAACAATAGTTTTAACTAACCAAAATGATACTAAATTACCACTATTTAGAGCAGGACAGAAAATTGCAATAACAGTGAATGTTGATGGTGTATATTATACAAAGGCATATAGTATATCTTCTAGTCCAGCTAGAGCATTAATGAATGAATATTGTATTACTATTAGAAATTCTAATGAAGTAGTTGATCATTATTTATATGAGAATATTAAAATAAATGAAAAATTTGCTATAAGTTCACCTTTTGGAGATTTTTATTATGAACCTTTAAGGGATGAAAAGAATATCATAGCAATAGTATCAGATGAAGGGATTATACCAGTTTATTCAATGGTACAAGCAGTTATAGATGGTAGTGAAAATTATAATATTACTTTATTTTATAGTGCTAAGAATGAAAGTGATTTATTATTTTTAGATGAACTTAAAACATATGATAGTAATTCATCTAAAGTCAGAGTTATTATAGTTTTGAGTGAAGAAGAAAAGGACGGTTATTTAACAGGATTTGTTTCTTCAGATAAAATAAAGACTTCTTTTAGAGAAGGTGAAACAAGCTTCTTTATAGCTGGTAGTGAAGGATTATTAAAATATTTAGATAAGGAATTAGAAGAATTTAAATTACCTAAAAAGTTTATTCGTTATAATAGTTATTTACCAACTTGTAATATAAAGAGAATTGTTAAATATAATTTAGGGGTATATATAGGTGAAGAAAAATTTGATATACCTTGTTATAATAATAAAACTATATTAACGGCTTTAGAAGAAGGTGGAATATATATTCCAAGTAAATGCCGAGATGGTAGTTGTGGCTTCTGCCGAAGTGAATTAGTTAAGGGAGAAGTAAAAGTAATAAATGATAAAAGAGTGAATGTCGATAAGAAATATAATTATATTCATCCTTGTTCTACTTATCCGATGAGTGATATTGAAATTATTGTTAGATGATAGAATTGCAACAAAATAGTTGCAATTTTATTATACATGGTATAATTTAGTTAGGTGGTAGAGTTATGAATATAGAAAAAATAAAAGAAAATATGGCTTTAAAAAATAAATTCTTATCAAAGTATGCTTGTCAAGATAGCGAAGCATATAGATTTAAAAGTATTATAGATGATGATTTTAGAACACCTTTTTATAGAGATAGTGATCGAATTATTTATTCTCTTTCTTATACAAGATATATGGATAAGACACAAGTTTTTTCATTTAATAGTAATGATAATATTAGTAAGAGAATGACACATGTTCAAATGGTTAGTAAAGTAGCGCGAACAATTGGTAGAGCTTTAAGATTAAACGAAGATTTAATTGAAGCGGCGGCTTTAGGGCATGATCTTGGACATGTACCATTTGGGCATGCTGGAGAGAAGATATTAAATGATATTAGTTTAGAATATGGTGAAGGATATTTTAATCATAATATTCAAAGTGTAAGAACATTAATGGTATTGGAAAATAATGGTGTTGGGTCTAATATTACATTACAAGTACTGGATGCTATTATGTGTCATAATGGTGAATTAGAATTGAAGGAATATCGCCCTAAAAAGAAGACTAAGGAAGAGTTTTTAGATGAGTATAATAAGACTTATTTAGATAAGAATACAGTTAAGAAATTAGTACCAATGACTCTCGAAGGATGCGTAGTAAGAATTAGTGATATTATTGCTTATATTGGTCGTGATATTGAAGATGCAATAAGAATGGGAGTTATTGAAAAAGATGAGATTCCACAAGAAATTTCATCAGTATTAGGTTTAACCAATAGAGAAATTATTAATACTATAAATGTTGATTTAATTGAACATAGTCTTGATAAAGATTATCTATGTATGAGTGAGGAAGTATTTCAAGCAATTAAGAAATTAAAGACTTTTAATTATGAACATATATACGCGAAAGCTAATACATCAGAAATGCTTGAGTTATATGAAGATATGTTTAGAAAAGTATTTAAAAATTGTTTAAATGATATAAAAACTAATAATAGAAATGGTCATATATATACAGTATTTTTAAATGATATGTCTGATGATTATCTTCAAAAGACAACAGATGAAAGAAAAGTAATTGATTATATTGCTGGTATGACTGATGATTTTTTAGTTAGTGAATATAATAGTATTGTTGATTAATTTTTAAAATATTGATTTTGTAATATATAAATAATATAATTTAGGTAGCGATATAATTCGCAAAGGTAGGGATTTAAAATGAAAAGTCAAAGTTCGAAAAAAATAAATCTTAAAGGATTAAATAAATTTTTAAAAAATTTTATTAAAGTTATAAAAAATAGTTTTAAAGCTTTAAGAGAAGTTAGAATTGGACCAGTAACTGGGAATATAATTTTAGTAGTAATAGTTGCCCTATTATTTATAATATTATTGGGTAATATTTTTAGTGATAAGAATTTAAATTATCCTGTTATATATAATAATAGTGATGGAGATTTGTATCTTTTAAATAGTAAAGATAAAAATGATGAAAAGGCAATTAAACTTGCGGTTGGAGAAAGTGTAAGTAATGTAGTTTATGCTAATACATCTGAAAGATATGTTTTATTTATGAAGAATGAAGACTTATATTTGTATGATACTAAGCAAAAAGGAGAAACAACAAAAATTATCGATAGTGTAATATCTTATACTTTCTCTGATGACGACAAGTATATTATTGCTTTATGTGAGGATAATTCTTTAAGAGTCTATAATTTTAAAGAAGAAGAGAAACTTGATTCTGATGTTTCTGATGTTATAGCTTTAAGTAAAGATAAGATATTATACGAAAAAGAGAAAACTCTTTATGTTAGAAGTTTAAATTATAAGAAGGATGATCGTCAAAAAGTAACAGAGGAATATGAAACGCAAGTAAAATTGACTGAAGATGGTAAGAGTATTTTATATATTAATGAAGCTCGAGAATTGATTTCATATAATATAAAGAAAGATAATGATGAAGTTTTAGCTAAAAATGTTAGCTCTTATTATTGTAATACTGAAGATTGTGAAAAATTGTTTTATGTAGAAAGTGATGATACAAAGAAAATTTTCTATTATGATGGAAAGAAAGAAATAGAAGTAGCTAAAGATATATATGCAGTTAGTGATTATGATATAGAAAATAAACAAATTATTTATTCAACTATAGAAGATGGATTATATACTTTGTATTACCAAAAAGTAGGTAAAGATGCTGTTGTTATCGAAGATGAATTGACTAGTATTCGTACAGTTAAATTATTCAATGGAAAAGATATATATTACATTAATGGTGATAATGAAGTTAAGTATGTTAAGATTAGTGGTGCTAAAATAGGTAATGTTAAAACATTAGCAAATGATGTAAGTGGTTATTTATATTCTTATAAAGATGGGTTTGCTTTTGTTGCTGATGTTGATAGTAATTCACGAGGTACTTTATATCTAGCAAAGAATGGAAAAGCTAAAGAAATTGATAGTGATGTAAACTATAGTTTGATAACAATAAGTAAAAACGGAAATAAAATATATTATTTAAAAGATTATAAAACTTCTGGTGATTTATTTGTGACTAGTGGAGGTAAAGGTAAGAAAATAGCTGATGATGTTTATACATTTGAGTATATTAATGATGATTTGATTTATTATATTAAGGATTATAGTACTTCTAAATCACGTGGAGATTTATATAAATATAATGGAAAAACTATTAAGTTAGCTGATAATATTACAAGAATTGCTTCTTCACCAGTTAATTTTGAAGTTAAATAGAAATAAAGAGGGTCTATTGCAGGCCTTCTTTTGCTTTTTATGGTATAATATGGGACAGGTGATATTAATGAAGTTTACAAAGATGCATGGGTTAGGTAATGATTATATTTATATTAATACAATGGAAGAAGGGGAACATGATTATTCTTTTTTAGCAAAAAAATTTTCTGATCGTCATTTTGGAATAGGAGCTGATGGTATTATTACGATTTCGAAGTCACAAAATGATAAAAAAGCAGATTATTTTATGCAGATTTATAATGCAGATGGTAGCAAAGGAGAAATGTGTGGTAATGGTATTCGTTGTGTTGGTAAATATGTTTATGAAAATGGTTTAACAAATAAAAAAAATTTATTAATAGATACACTTGCCGGAGTAAAAAAATTAGATTTAAATGTTGAGAATAATAAGGTAATATCTGTGAGTGTAGATATGGGAAAACCTATGCTTCATAATGGGGTGGATTTGGAATTAAGTAAGGCTAAGCATATTTTGAATGTTGATGGCGATGAATATGAAGTATATGATATTTCAATGGGAAATCCACATACTGTTATTTTTGTTGATGAAATAACAGATGATTTAGTATTAAAAATTGGACCTTTAATAGAGAGTAATAGTTATTATCCTAATCGTACAAATGTTGAATTTGTTAAAACAATTGATAAAGAAAATATCGAAATGAGAGTGTATGAAAGAGGTAGTGGGGAGACGATGGCTTGTGGAACTGGTGCTTGTGCAAGTGCAGCAATATATTTCTTAATAAATAAACTAGATGAGGTTCAAGTTAAATTATTGGGTGGTACTTTGAATATTAAAAAAGATTCAAATAATCATCTTATTATGCAAGGTCCAGCTACAAAAGTTTTTGAAGGAAATATTGATTTAAATGATATTATAAAATAATAAAAAAAAGACATAATAAATAATGGTGAGGTGGCTTATGGAATATAAAGTATATGATTGTGATAGTTATAGAGTACATACTATTAAAATGGATAAGTTTAAAAATTGTTCAATGGAAATAATGTTTAGAAATAAATTAGTTAAGGAAGAGATAACAGCTAATATTATGTTAGTAGATATGTTAATGCATTCGAGTAAAAAGTTTCCTAAACGAAGAGATGTTGCTATTGAACTTGAAAATTTATATAGTTCTTCTGTTCGTGGATTTACAACACGTTTAGGAAATAGTATAATGTTATCTTTTGTTTTGGACTTTTTGAATCCTAAATATTGTGATGAAGGTTATTTGGAAGATGTATTGTCTTTGCCTTTTGAAATGTTATTAAATCCTAATATTGAAAATCAAGAATTTGATAAACGTAGTTTTGGAATAATTAAGAATCGAATAAAAAGTGACATAGAATCTTTAAAAGAAAATGCTTCTCGTTATGCTTTTCGAAGAAGTTTAACTCTTATGGATGAAAATAGTCCTAGTAGTTATTATATGGTTGGATATTTAGATGATTTAGAAAACATAACACCTTCTTCTTTAGTTGAGACTTATAATCATATGTTAAATGATTTTGTATGTGATATATATATTATAGGTAATTTAGATATGGATAAAGTCGTTGATATTATAAAAGATAAATTTGTAATAAAAACAATAAAAGATTTTAAAATAGATTTATATGTAGATAATAAAGTAAGAAAGAAAAATTTGGATATTTGTGAAACAGGTAAATATGAACAAGATTCTTTTGTAATGATTTATAATTTAGATAATCTAGATAAAAAAGAAAGGGATTTTACAATTCATTTATTTAATATTATTTTTGGTAGTGGAGGATTAACTAGTAAATTATATAAATATTTAAGAGAAGAGAATTCTTTATGTTATATTGCTTCAAGTATGTATCAAAAATATGATGGCTTGTTACTTGTATATTCAGGAATAGATAAAAAAGATAAAAATAAATGTATTAAGTTAGTAAATAAAGCTTTGCAAGAAATGATTAATGGAGATTTTACTGATGATGAGTTAGATAATGCTAAAAAAGCAGTAATATCATCGATAAAAATGAGTGAAGATACTAATGGAGGAATTATTAATAATTATTTATTTAATGAGTTAGATAATTTGCCTTTATATGATGAACGTGTAAAAGAGTTTAAAAAAGTTACTAAAAAAGAAATTATGGATATGGCTAAAAAAATAAAATTAAACTTAATATATTTACTTAGTGGGGAGGAAAAATAATGCAAGAGATCATATTGAATGGTGTAGATGAAAAAGTATTATGTGAAACATTGGAAAATGGTCTTTCTGTATATATGTTGGTTAATGAAAAAGTAAATAATTTTTATATGACTTTAAGCGTAAAATATGGTTCTATTGATACGGAGTTTAAAGCTAAAGGAGACAAGGAATTTACTAAGGTTCATGATGGAGTTGCACATTTTTTAGAACATGTTAATTTTAATGAAGGAGAAGGAAAAACCGCCCATGATTATTTTAATAGTTTGGGTAGTTCAATTAATGCTTTTACAACTTTTGATTTTACTTTGTACGAAGTATTTGGTTCATCAGAATTTGCTAAGAATTTAAATCATTTACTTGATTATGTACAAACGCCATATTTTACAAAAGCGTTAATCGAGAAAGAAAAAGGAATTATTTGTGAAGAAGTAAAAATGGGCAAGAATAATCCTGGAAGTAAATTATATTATGGTATGAATAACGCTTTATTTAAAAAGGATAAAAGGCGTAAATTAGTTACAGGAGAAGTTGAAGATGTTCAAGAAACAACGGTTGATGAATTGCAAAAAGTGTATGATACCTTTTATCATCCAGCTAATATGTATCTAGTTATTACAGGTAATTTTAATCCTTATGAAGCTATTGGAATAATAAAAGAAAATCAAAGTAAAAAGGAATTTTTAAGTTATAAGCAGCCAGTTAAGAAAAAAATAAAAGAACCGGTAAATGTTAATGAAAAGTATAAAGAAATAGAAGCTAATGTAGAAATACCTAAAGTTAAAATTAGTTATAAAATGCCATTAAGTATTTTTGGCGATTATTCACAAATGGAGTTAAGTATTTATTTAAGCATAATATTGCGAAATAATTTTGGAGCTACATCTTATTTAAAAGATGAATTGTTAGAAAAGGAATTAATTGTTGGTTTACGTGCTGGAAGGGAGATATTTCAAGATGTTGTAACGATTGATTTAACTGTTGAAACAAAATATCCTAATGAGTTAATACCTATATTAAAAGATAAAATGGAACACCTTGAATTAAGTAGAGATGATTTAAAGAGAAGAATTCGTTGTAATATAGCAGCTTTAATTAATGATTTTGATGATATTGAATATGTTAATACTGATATAGTTGATCAGTTAATTACTTATGGAAAGATAGAAAATAACATTTATGATTTATATAGAACTTTAGATTTAGATAAAGCTAATGATATAATTAAAAAAATTGATACTGAACATAATAGTGTTGTTGTTTTAATTCCTTTTAGTGAAAAATAATAGTATAATTTGACATCTCTTTTTAGATAGTGTAAAATATCGCTGCTTTGAAGGGGTGTTTTTATATGCGTAAATCTTATGAATATTATGAAAAAAAGTTAGGTATATCTAATTATGAAGTAGATAAAATAGCTACAATTATAGATAGTATTGAAAAAGAAACAGCTAGTGAAGAAGATATTAGATGTTTAGGTAGTAATGGTCTTAAATTTTGTCTTTGTGAAGGTAAATATGAATTGTTTAAAAAATTAATTAGTCCTTTTAGTTATGATGATAATGGCGTTATTAGATATAAGTATTTGTTAGATGCTATTAGCTTAGGATTAGTAGAATTTATTATGAGTTGTCCTAGTTCAATTATGGAGTATTGGGCATTAGAAAATAAAAACGATAATTTAAAAGGGTCAATTTCTGTTGAAGAAGCAGCAAGAGATGCTGTAGTTTTATATCCTACTTTAAAAAAAGAATTGCTTGATAGTATATATAATATAGATAAAAATAAAATAATGACGATTAAAATAAGAGATGTATTAGCTAGACAAATCAGTGGATTAGGTCATCCTATTAAGTCAGAAAAAGATGTTATATATTATGTGGAGTTACCTGTATTATATCCTTGTTTAGATTTATTTAATAAAAATATTATTACAGTTGCTAACGATACTGGTGGCTGTTATGATGATTATATTAAAGAAGACGAGGAAAATAATATTTTTATGACTAATATTATAATTGATTATAATTCTTTGGATGAAGGTAATAAGGAGATTGCGCAAATGTTAGTTGCTGATGGTCATGGTAAAATCTTAGATGTTTTATCTGGAAAAGAGTTATTTATTGAAGTACCTTGTAAGAGAAATGAAACTGTATTAGATGTAAGTAAGAGAATGATGGATTTAGTAAATTTGTTTCATAAACAAGATATGCTTTATGGAGTACTAGGTGATAATGAGATAGATGCTATTATTAATAATAATTATAGATATTTAAGTAATGATAAAAAAAGAGAAGTATATGATTTATTAAATGATAGTTATTCTGATGAGAATATAGTTAAAGTATTTAGTTATTTTCCTTTTTCGACTGTATATTATGATGAAGAAGAGAGAAAGTTTTGGATTAGTAAATATTATTATGATAAACATAGAGAATATTTAAATGAACAATTAAATTTTGATGGACAAGGTTTAAAATAAAAAAACTCACTATGATGAAGTGAGTTTTTTGTTTACTATCTATTATAGTATTCAACGATAAGTGTTTCGTTAATATCAGCGTTAAGTTCGCTTCTATCTGGTAATCTTAATAATTTTCCAGACATAGTTTTTTGATCAAATTCAACATATGCAGGACGACTTAAGCAAGTTTCAACAGCTTCTTTGATAGCAGCATGATCTAAAGAATTTTCTTTAACAGCTACTACGTCGCCAACTTTAACTTGATATGATGGGATATCAACTTTAACACCATTTACAGTAATATGACCGTGGTTAACAACTTGTCTTGCTGCTCTTCTTGTTTTAGCTAAACCTAAGCGATAAACAACGTTATCTAATCTAGATTCTAATAAGCAAAGTAAGTTGAAACCAGCTTTACCTTCCATTTTAGCTGCTTTTTCGAATAATTTATGGAATTGTTTTTCATTTAATCCATACATTAATCTAATTTTTTGTTTTTCAGCTAATTGGATACCATATTCACTTGATTTACGTCTTCTGTCATTTCCGTGTGCTCCAGGAGCATATGGACGTTTTGCTAATTCTTTACCATTTTCAAGAATTGAAAATCCTAAACGACGAGATTTTTTGTAAACAGGTCCAGTATATCTTGCCATAGTATTTCTCCTTTCTATATATTTTTGATATATAGGGTTGCTATATATAGTTTATAGGGAGTTTATTTAGGTATTTTCTCTAAGGCAGCCTTAGATACTAATACACCATAAGGTAATAAACACATTATAAATATATATAGTGCTGCCAAATACATCGCAATATTAATTATACATTAAATAGTTAAAATGTCAAATAAAATTGGGACTTTTAGGTATTAGTTTATAAAATAAAGAAATGTTAATTTACAAAATGATTAACAAATGAATTTTAATAATTTTTCTATTACAACTATATTTTGGACAGATAATGTGTTATTATAATTATGTAAGATTAGAATAGGAGGTATAATTATGAGTCAAACAGCCTATATATTAGCTGGTGTTTCTTATTATATAGTTAGTATAATTATCATAGTTATAGTTCTTAATCTAATAAATCGTAAAGAAAAGAAAAAATATCAAGATGAAATAGTTTCGTTAGAAAGAGATAAAAATTTAATTATATCTTCTTCTATTTTAAGTGAACTTAATAAAGTCGAAGCTTTAGTGAATAATGAAAAAATGGAAGAAACATATGAAGATTGGCAAAAAAGATTTAAAGAAATTAAAGATCAGGAAGTGCCTAAAATAACAGATGCTTTAATTGAAATAGAAGATTGTTTTAATGAAAAAGATTATAAAACATTAAGTGATAAAATTGCTAAAGCTGAGTTAGAAATATTTTATGTAAAAACGAAAGCAAATTTTTTATTAGACGAAATAAAAGAAATAACTTTATCAGAAGAGAGAAATAGAGAGACAATTACTAAGTTAAAAGCTAAATATCGTGAAATTATTACTAAATACAATAAGAATAAGAATGATTATAAAGAAGTTTGTGCTCCTTTAGAATTACAATTCGAAAATGTTGATAAGTTATTTGCAGCCTTCGAAGTAGCAATGGATGCTAATTCTTATGAAGAAGTTGGAAAAATTGTTAAGGGAATTGATGATTTGATCGGTAATTTAGGTGTTGTAATTGATGAAGCACCAACAATTATATTAATGGGCAAAAATTTAATTCCTAATAAAATGAAAGATGTTAAAGCAATTAGTGAAAGAATGATTGCTGAAGGTTATAATTTAGATTATTTGAATTTAGATTATAATATTGAAGAATCAGAGAAGAAAATTCAGAATGTTTTTGCTAAATTAAATGTTTTAAATGTTGAAGATTCAATATTTGAATTGAAAACTATATTAGGTTATTTTGATGGTATATATAATGATTTTGATAAAGAAAAACAAGCTCGTAAGATATTTAATGAATATATAAGAAAGATATTGGTAAAAGCTAATAAACTAGAAAAGATTAATAATGGATTATATCGTAAATTAGATATTATTAAGTATAGTTATGATTTAACTGATGATGATGTTAAAATTATTGAAGTTATTAAGCAAGAATTAGTTGCTATAAAAAAAGATTACAATGAAATTGTTGATGCGCATCGTAATAAGTCTTTTGCTTATACAAGATTAGGTAAGGAAATGGAAAGACTTAATGTGAGATTATCTAAAACTGAGGAAAAGCTTGATGGAGCATTAAAAAGTTTAGGTAGTTTAGAAGAGGATGAACAAAGAGCTCATGAACAATTGAATGAAATTAAGGATATTTTAAAGAAAGCTAAAGAAAGAATAGGTAGTTATAAGTTACCTGTAATTCCAAATAATTATTATGTTCAATTATCAGAAGCAAATGTAGCAATAAAAGAAATGATTAAAGAAATGAATAAAAAACCAGTTTCAATAAAGACATTGAATATAAGAGTAGATACAGCACGAGATTTAGTTTTAAAATTATATAATACCTCAAACGAAATTGTTAAAACGGCTGCTATGGCAGAAGTGGCAATTGTTTATGGTAATAGATATCGCCCAGTTAATAGAAATTTGGATATTGAAATAACAAGAGCAGAGGATTTATTTTTTAAAGGAGAATTTAAAAAAGCTCTTGAAAATACAATAAGAGCAATTAATGTCATAGAACCGGGAGTTCATGAAAAATTGTTGGAATCTGTTAAAAGGTAGTTTAACTATCTTTTTCTTTTGGCTAAAAACCTTGATTTAAAATAATTGTTACTCTATAATTAGAATAGGTGATTAGTTATGATATATTTAGATTATTCGGCAACAACACCTGTTTCTTATGATGTACTTGATAGTTATAATAAAGCAACTAGAGACTATATGGGTAATGCTAATTCAATACATGCTCTAGGTGTTAAATCAAAAGTGTTACTAAATAGTGCAATAAAACAGATATGTGAATTGTTTAATATACAAGAAAATGAATTGATAATTACAAGTGGAGCTACAGAGGCAAATAATATGGCTTTAAAAGGTGTAGCTTTAGCTTATCAAAATAGAGGGAAACATATTATTGTTTCTAAATTAGAGCATCCTTCTATTTATCGTATATGTGACTTTTTAGAAAGTCAGGGTTTTGAAATAAGTTATGTTAATAATGATGAAGATGGTTTGATTGATTTTGAAGATTTACGTAAGAAGATAAAAGATGAAACTATATTAGTTAGTATATGTGCAGTAAATAGTGAAGTTGGAATAAGACAACCTTTAAAAACAATAAGACAAGTTATAAAAAAAGAAAATCCTAATACCTTATTTCATAGTGATATTACACAAGCTATAGGTAAAATTCCTGTTTCTTTACATGATGTTGATATGGCTTCAATGAGTGCTCATAAAATTTTTGGTCCTAAAGGAATAGGTTTTTTATATAAGAATAGTAAAGTTAATATTGTTCCTTTAATTCATGGTAGTGGTAAATTTAATGATTTACGTAATGGAACACCACCACTACCTTTAATTGTTGCAATGTCTAAGGCATGTCGAATTGCTTTGAAAGATTTAGAAAGTAAGGAAATTAAAGTTAAAAAATTAAATGAACGAATATGTTTAGAGTTGGAAAAATATGATGGGATTTTAATAAATAAAACAAAGTATTCGATTCCACATATTTTAAATATTAGTTTTAAAAATATTCGTCCTGAGACATTTATTCATGCAATGGAAGATGATGAGATATATTTAAGTACTAATACAGCTTGTTCATCAGGTGATTTAAGTACGTCAGTAATGGCTTTATATGGAGATAAGAAAAGAGCTATGTCAACAATTAGAATTAGTCTGAGTTATGTAACAACAAATGAAGAAATAACTAAATTTTTAAATATATTTAAATTAAGATATAATCAACTAAACGAATTAATTAGTGTTGATAGTAAATGAAAAAGATTACTATTTTAGTTATTGTTTCTTTTTTGTTGTGTGGTTGTGGTAAAAATAATGAAAATATTGTTGATGATATGAATGGTAAAGTAATAAGTTGTTCACAATTAGAAGAGATGAAAAAGGAGAATGATACGGCAATATTGGTTGATGTTCGTACTGAGGAGGAATACTTAGAAAATCATTTAACTGATGCGATTAATATTCCTTTAGATGATATTTTGAATAATGTGGGGATGGATGATATTGATAAAGATGTTCCTATAATAGTGTATTGTCGTAGTGGGAGTAGAAGTTCTGAAGCTATGAGTAAATTAATATCTGAGGGATATAAATATGTTTATGATTTAGGATCAATTAACAAGTGTTAAAAAGGACTATAAAAATAGTCCTTTTTAAACGTTTATTTTATATCCTTTCTTTTTCATATAGAGCTTTCTTAAGAAGTCAACAGGTATTACTGTCATTGCTAATAAAATAACGAGTGTTAATTCTTTTAATGTTAAACCATATGTTCTAAATAAATCGCCACCATGATAAATTAGATAACATTGGACACTACAAATAAAAATGATAGTTAAAATAAAGACGATGTTTTTACTTAGATTAGCTAATAAATTTAAGCGATTGGTTCGAGCATTGAATGCGTTACATACACCGATAAAAATAAATAAGGCAAAATAAGCAGTCATTAAATACTGATTATTAGAAGAAGGACGAATAAGTTCTTTAATAAGTGATGATTTTAAAAAGAATAAACATAAAAGTGCTGAATAGAGACCGGTAATGATTATTTGGCTATACATATAACTATTCATTATTGGTTCGTTTTTAGGTTTTGGAGGTTCGTCTAATGTTTCTTCTAAAGCTGGTTCGAATGAAAAGGCTAAACCGGCGAAAGTGTCCATAATCATATTAATCCATAACATTTGAATAATAGTAATAGGAGTATTAACGCCTATAAATGGTCCTATAATGGAAAGAAATAAAGCACAAATGTTACATGTTAATTGGTAAATGATAAATTTTCGAATATTTTTAAAAATGGTACGACCATATAAGATAGCTGTAGTAATAGATTTTATATTATCATCTAAAATAACTATGTCAGCTGCTTCTTTACTTACTTCAGTTCCGCTTCCCATTGCGAAACCAACATTAGCTTTTTTTAAGGCTGGAGCATCATTAACTCCATCACCAGTCATTCCAACTACTTGATTCATATTTTGTAATATTTTAACAAGACGACTTTTATCTTGAGGAAGAGCACGAGCTACAACTTTTAAATTTGGAATTAGATCCATAATCTCTTCATCAGTTTTATTTTTTAATTCTTCGCTTGTTATAACTAAGTCTTTATTAGAAGTAATGAGGTGACACTCTTTGGCAATAGAAGATGCTGTATCAGGATGATCACCAGTTATCATAATTATTTTAATACCAGCATTTTTAATTTTATTAATAGCTGGGATTGTTTCATCACGAAGTTCATCACGAATACAGATGAGACCTATAAAAGTTAAATCATTAATTTTATTAATCTCGTCGTTTTTAGAAGCTACTAGTAAAAGACGATTACCTTGCTTAGTTAGAGTATTTATTTCATTTTGAATTTTAGTTGAATCGGTTAATAATTTTTCTTCTCCATTAATAGTTATATATTTAGTGCAAAATGGAAGTAATTTTTCACAGGCTCCTTTTATATAACTTTTTTTTGAACCATTTTGAATAATTGTAATTGTTGAATATTTATTTTGGCTATTAAAAGGAAGAGAGGAGATAATATTTTTTTTGTTTGGAATTTCATCAATAAATGATAATAAACTACGATCAGTTGAATTTCCTCCGATTATTTCTTTTTTTTCATTAAACATTGCAGAATTGTTCCAAGCGATTGCATAGTATAATTCTTGATAAAATGGAGGATGTTTTTTTATTTCGTTAATATTAGGAAATTTATTTAAGGAGGCATCTATTATGTTTGTTACTTCTAATTTACCTTTTGTTAGAGTTCCAGTTTTATCTGATAATAAGTAGTTTAGACTTCCTGTTGTTTCAATACCAACTAGTTTACGAACTAAGACGTTTCTTTTTAGCATTCTTTTCATGTTACTTGATAAGACGAGAGTTATCATCATTGGTAAACCTTCAGGGACAGCGACTACGATAATAGTTACGCTTAAAGTAAGACAGTAAATTAAATGATTTAGAATTACATCAAAGTCAGTTATTGTTGTAATAATTTTATCGATATTAAAATTATTTTGAATTATAATAACAGAAAAAAGATATGATAAAGAAACAAGAAATGCTCCTATATAGCCGATTTTACTTATTACTTTAGCTAAATCGCGAAGACGATTTTTTAAAGGACTTGGAGGTTCTTTTTCTTGAATTTCTTTAGCAAGATTACCATAGAAAGTTTTGTCACCGACTTTGGTGACATACATTTTAGCATTACCAGTATATATTACTGTTCCGCGATAAAGATTGTTTTCCTCTTTTGGAATTGTACCGATAATAGGAATTTTATTTATTTCTTTTGATTCACCATTTATGGATGATTCGTCAATGCTTAGAGTACCTTCTATTAAAAAACCATCGGCAGGGATTTTGTCACCACTAGATAGTAAAACAATATCGTGAACGACAATATCATCAATAGGAATTTCTTTTATTTTATTATCTCGTAATACTTTGATAAAGGTTTTACTTGATTCTTCTTGTAAACGACGAAAAGCAGCTTCACTGCCATATTCGCTGATTGTGGAAATAAAAGTTGCAAGAAAGACGGCTATTAAAATTCCGATAGTTTCAAACCAATCAAAATCTTTAAAAAGAAAGATAATTTTTATAACTAGAGCAAGAAGGAGAATTTTGATAATTGGATCACCTAATGATTCAATAAGAATTTTGAAAAAACCATTATTTTTTACTTTAGTTAATTGATTACTACCATATTTTTTTCTTAAATATTCAACGTCTGCTGTTTTGTTTCCTTTGTACATGAATGAATTAATCCTCCTTGATATTAATATATGTTTTTTTTAATTGTTTAGAACGTTTGGTATTTTATTAATCTTGTGATATACTTAATTTTGATTTTGAGGTGATGAGATGGAAAAGTTAATTATGATTAAGTATGGGGAACTTTCAACTAAAAAAGCTAATATAAATTTATTTTTGAAACAGTTGAAAGATAATTTATCTTTTGCTTTAGAAGATTTAGATGTTGAAATAAAGTTTGATAAGGGTAGAATGTTTATTAGTTTAAAAAAAGATAATTTTGAAGAAGTAGAAGAGGCGTTAAATCATGTTTTTGGAATACATGAATATGATATTGCTTATAAGTTTAATGATAAGAATTTTGATAAGATAGCAAATTTTGTTTTGAAGTTAGTTAAGCAAAAAGTTTTTAATACATTTAAAGTAGTTACTAAAAGAAGTGATAAGAATTATCCAATTTCGAGTATGGATTTTAGTCGTCAAATAGGAGCTGTTATTTTAAAGAATATTGAAGGAGTTAAAGTTGATATTCATGAACCTGAATTATTAGTTTCAATTGAAATAAGAATGGATGCTGTCTATATATATTTTAATAGTGAGAAAGGTATCGGTGGATATCCGGTTGGTGTTGCAGGTAAAGGTTTATTAATGCTTAGTGGTGGAATAGATTCTCCAGTAGCTGGTTATATGGCTATAAAGCGTGGGGTTAAATTAGAATGTATATATTTTGAAAGTCCACCTCATACGAGTATAGAGGCTAAGAATAAAGTACTAGAATTGGCGAGTAAACTAGCTTTATATAATAACGATATAAAGGTTCATATTATACGTTTTACAGATATTCAGCAAGCTATTTATCAAAATTGTCCGCATGCTTATTTGGTTACAATTATGCGTCGTATGATGTATCGTATTGCTGAACGTATTGCAAGGATGAATAATTGTAAGATTTTAGTTAATGGGGAGAGTATAGGGCAAGTAGCTAGTCAAACATTAACTAGCATGAATGTTATTAATGAGACAGTTAGAATTCCAGTTATTAGACCAGTTTCTTGTTTTGATAAGTTAGAGATTATTGATTTTGCTAAAAAGATTGGAACATATGAAACAAGTATTTTACCTTATGAAGATTGTTGTACGATTTTTGTACCTGAGCATCCTGTGATTAATCCAACTTTTGAAGAAGCTAGAGAATATGAGAAAAATATTGATTATGAAAAGATGATATATGAAGCTATAAAGAATCATGAAGTAATAAGAATTAGTTTAAAAGAAAAAGTGAAAGAATTTGAAGATATACTTTGAATTCTTTTTCTTTTATGTTAAAATACATTTTTATAAAAAGAGGGGATATTTATGGATTATGTTATTATAAATCAAGTAATTAAAGAAATAATTTCTTTGATTAATTATTATAATAGGGATGGTAAGTTTTCATTGGATGTTTGTGAAAAATTGGTTGTTGTTTTACTTGGCTATTATTTGACTTTTGGTGCTGATATTTTTAAAAAGATTAATGAAATTATGGAACAATTACAAATTCATATATTTAATAGTTCTAATGAATATAAAGATTGTTATAGTAAATATGTTAGTGAAGATTATTGTTTAGGAATGACTGAGTGTTATCCTGTTACTTTTTGGGATTATAAATATGATAATAAGGGAATGTTTAGAGGTGCTATTCCACATATTTTTATGATAAGTATAGATGATGTTAATGATGCTTTAACTATTAGTCATGAGTTATCACATTCTATAGATGGTTTAGCGGCAAGTGTTATTGAGGAAAATGAGGAATTTTTTATATATAGAATTAGTTTTACACAGGTTAAAGTTATAAAGAAAAATAATATTTCAAGAATATTGGATCGAGGATTTGCTGAATTAATTACAGTTAATATTGAAAATAGAATACTTGATAGTTGGCTTAAGTTAGATGTTTCACAAATTGAATCTTCTATTGTTAAAGATTTTTTAGTTAAATTGAAAAGTTATAGAGGGAAGAATGTTATTGCACGTTCTTATTGTTTGATGAGTTCTTTATTTAAAGATTTATTTGATAATGATGATTTCTTTTCTTTAATTAAAAAATTCTATTATGATAATGATGAAGATAATTTTGAATTAGGTTTTAATTCTTTGGCTGATGGGTTGTCTTTTGATAAAATTAAAAGATGTGCTAATCACTTGATGGATTGTGATATTAATGATGTTATTTATTATGGTAAGGTGTTAAATGAACAATTAAAAATTTTGAACGGAAAAAATAAAGAAGAAGGAATAAAAAAGCTTTTGTTTATAGTATAATGCTAATTATATTGTCCATAATATTAATGGGTGATAAAATGCGTAGGAGAAGTTGTGATTATTTTTATAAAAGCTGCGATATTGAGAAAATGAGTCCATTAGATAAAAAAAGGTATGAATTACTTAATGAATTTGGTTATAATTTTGATTCTAGTAAAAAGAGAGTAGTTGATGATGAAGCTAGTATTAAAAGACATAAGAATTCAGAAAGTAGATAGGATAAATAGTAAAAAAGATAGATATTCTGTCTTTTTTTTTGTATAATAGGCTTGAGGTGTTGATTATGAAATTATTATGTGTAAACGCTGGTAGTTCTTCTTTGAAGTTTCAATTATTTGAAATGCCTGAAGAAAAAGTTATTATCAGTGGTTATATCGAAAAAATAGGTTTAAAGGATAGCTTTTGGAACACTAAGATAAATGGTGAAAAAATAAGAGGCGAAAGATATCTTAAGAATCATTCTGAAGCAGTTGATGTTTTAATTGAAGAATTATTAAAACATAAAGCTGTTGAAAACCTTGATGAAATTAAAGGTGTAGGACATCGTGTTTTACATGGTGGAGAAAAGTATTCTGATTCTGTTTTAATAACTGATGAAGTTATTCAAAGTATTAAGGATCTAACTAAATTAGGACCTTTACATCATCCTGGTAATTTGGCAGGAATTGAAGCTATGAAAAAAGCATTGCCTAATGTTCCTATGGTTGCTGTTTATGATACAGCTTTCCATCAAACAATGCCAAAAGTTAATTATATGTATCCTGTTCCTATGGAATGGTATACAAAGTATGGAGTTAGAAAATATGGATTCCATGGTACAAGTCATAAATACATAACTACAAAAATGAAAGAAAAATTAGGTAGAGATGATGTTAACTTAATTATTTGTCATATTGGTAGTGGTTGTTCAATTAGTGCAATTAAAGATGGAAAATGTTATGATACAACAATGGGACTTACTCCTTTAGATGGATTAATGATGGGTACGCGTAGTGGAGCAATTGATCCTTCAATAATCGAGTATGTATGTCATGAATCAGGAATGGATGTTTCTGAAGTTACTAATGAATTAAATAAGAAGAGTGGATTGTTGGGAATTTCTGGATATTCTGATAGTCGTGATGTTGAAAAAGAAGCTGAAGAAGGTAGTGAAGATGCAATTCTAGCTTTGGAAATGTATAATAATCGTGTTGCTAAATATATTGCAGATTACTATATTGAACTAGAAGGTAAAGTAGATGGTATAGTATTTACAGCTGGAGTTGGAGAAAATGGTATAGATGCTCGTTTGGAAATCATTAAAAAATTAGCTCCATTAGGAATTTATCTTGATGAAGAAATAAATGAGAAAATTGCATCTTATAAAGATATCCATGAAGGAAAAATAAGTACAAATGAGTCAAAAGTTGACGTATATGTATTACCAACTAATGAAGAAATAATGATTATTAAAGATACTTATGATATAGTTAATAAGTAGATAAGATAAATAGAATAAAGAGGTGCTGACATGCTAAGAACAGAATTAAGAAAAATTTATCGAAAGATTAAGCAATATAATACAATTGTTATTGCAAGACATATGAGTCCTGATCCTGATGCTATAGCAAGTCAGACGGCTTTAAGAGATGCTATAAAATTAACTTATCCTAAAAAAAATGTATATGCAGTTGGAACTAGTGTATCTAAGTTTAAGTATTATGGAATATTAGATAAAATAGATGAGACAACATTTACAGATGATGCTTTGCTAATTGCTCTTGATGTTCCAAATATTTCACGTGTAGATGGAGTTGATCCTTCGGCGTTTACAGAAATGTTTAAAATAGATCACCATCCTTCAGAAGAAGTTTTTGGTGATTGTGATTGGGTTGATGAGACATCTTCAAGTACTTGTCAGATGATTATAGAATTTTTATTAAGAACAGGTATGAAAATTGATCGTAAAGTAGCAGAAAATTTATATTTGGGTGTTGTTTCAGATAGTGATCGTTTTTTGATAAGCTATACTTCAGCTAAAACTTTTTACTTAGTGGCTAAATTGATTGAAAAAACACAGATTGATTTTACTAATTTATATCATTATTTATACGAAAGACCTTATGAAGAAATAAAATTTCATGGGTATTTATCGGAAAATTTAACAATTACTGATAATGGTTTTGCATATATAAAAATAACTCCTGAAGTATTGAAAGAGTATAATGTTGATCCTGCTACTCCTTCTAATATGATTAATGATTTTAGTAATATTAAGCATGTTTATGTATGGACTTTTGTAACTTTAGATGAAAAGAATGAAATTTATAAAGTAAATATAAGAAGTAAAGGACCAATAATAAATGATACCGCTGCTAAATTTGGCGGAGGTGGACATAAATATGCTTCTGGGGTAAGGACGCATAACAAAGAAGATATAGATCAGTTATTAAAGGCATTAGATGAAGATTGTCGTCAATATAAAGAGAGTCTAAAAATAGAAGTTTAGATTCTTTTTTATTGAACAAATGTTCTTGAAAGAAAAATTGGCCTTTGATATAATTTGACTAGGTGATTTTTATGAAAATAGAAAAATATACTAAAATTAAAGGAAATAAATATAGTGTTTATATTGATGGAGTAGCTGTTAAATTATATGATGATGTTATAGTTAAGTATGAATTATTAAGAAAAAAAGAAATTTCAAATGAATTGTTTACAGAAATTACTGAATATAATGATTATTTAGAGGCTTATTATAAAGCTTTAAAATATATAACTAAAAAGTTACGCACCGAAAAAGAAATTTATATATATTTAGAAAAGAATTATGAAAAGAATGTTATTAAAGAAACAATTATTAAATTAAAAAAAGATGGTTATTTAAATGAAGATATATATATAAAAAGTTTTATAAGTGATCAGTTGATACTTGGAAAGATGGGACCAAATAAGATAATTAGTGAGTTAATTAACTTAGGATGTAATGAAGAAAAAGTAAGAAATGAAGTTGCTAAGATAGAGGAAAATGTTTGGTTTGAAAGAATTGAAAAAATTATTAAAAAGAAGATTAGACTTAATAAAAGTTACGGGATAAATAAATTACGTGATAAAATTACTTATGAATTGGGCAATATTGGTTATTATAAGTGGATGATAGATGAAATATTAAATAATATTAATTATGATGAGCAAGATGATATCTTAATTAAAGAATATAAAAGAGTTTGTAGTAAGTTAGAAAGAAAGTATGAGGGAAAAGAGTTAGAATTAAAAATAATAACAAAGTTATTATCTAAAGGTTTTACTTATGAGCAAATAAAAAAGGTTCTAAATGATTAGAACCTTTTGTTCAATTATTCAGTTGTAGTTGATTGTTCTTGTAATTGTTGATAGTAAGCTAATTCATTTTGAATATATGTTGCATATTGACTTTTTAATTCTGAATCAACTATTTCAAAGTCGTTTTCTTTTCTTATTTCACGTAGTGCTTCGACAGCAGCAACTTGATTTTTGCTTAAGTATTCAGTTCCAAGTTCTTCTAGAATTTGATCTCTTACTTCGTCAAGGCTAGCTTTTTCTTTAGATTCAGTACGTAAAATGATATGGTATCCTAATTCAGTTGTAACAACTTTACTACTATATTTACCATCTTTTAGTTTATAAGCAGCATCAACTAATTCATCATAATCATCACTTAATGTTGTTTTATTTATAAATCCTAAAGAACCGCCATTGTCTTTAGTTGTTTCATCTTGAGATTGCTCTTTAGCTAGTTCAGCAAATTTATCAGCTATATCTTTTTCATCAGTTTTATTTAGTTCATCTATTAAAGCCTCAGCTTTTTCTTTAGCTTCATTTTCAGCTTCTTCTTTTTCTTCATCTGTCATATCATCTGTTACGTCTGGAGTAATTAAGATATGACTTACTTTGATATCACCAACAATTTCATCTTCATAATATTTTTCTATTTGTTTTTCAGTTATTTGGTCTTCACTATAATCTTGAATAGCAAGATTTCTTAGATAAGATATATAGACATAATTACGATATGCCTCAAGAGATTGAAATCCAGTTTGTTGTTGAATTAAACTTAATAGATTATCTCCGTAATAGCTTTCTAATTGTGTCATTGTACTATCAGCATTTTCTTCAGCTTCTTCTAAGTTATCTTTATAAGTTTCTTCTAATATTTTTTTATCAACCAAATTAACTAATGCTGTTAGAGCATAATCATTTTTAACTGAATCATATAGTTCATTTACACTGATCATTGAACCATCTTTTAGTGTTACGACCGCTTCGTCACCATTAGATAGTGTTGGTATTTTACCTCCACACCCTGATAATAATGTTACGATAAGGGCTAGCACAATAATTTTCTTTTTCATGTTTTCCTCCTTAACATACTTATAATTATAGCAACCTCTAAATTAAAAAACAAGATTAACATTCACATATAATAAAATCTAACCATACAATATAAGTGAAAAGACTTATAAAGGAGGATGGTTTATGAATAATTGTGGTAATAATAACTTAGGACCTGCTATTATTTTAGTATTATTTATATTATTAATTATCATCGTTGGAGCTTATATATAATATATTTAAGAAAAAGAGTAAATCTTTAGTAAATAATACATTATTAGTAATTAGTATATACTTATTGATAAGTATTATACTTTGTAATATTATTTTTTGTTAATATGAGAGGAAATACCTCTTTTTCTTTTGATTTTATATATAGTTATGGGGTATAATTATTATGGTGAGAAAGTATGGCAAAGAAAAAAAAGACATCAAAGAAACAAGAAAAGACGGAATTTAATTATAGTCCTGAACTTATTGGGATAGTTTTAATATTAATGGGGATTGTTGGATTAGGTAAATTTGGAATAGTAGGAACTTTTATTAAAAAGTTTGCTATGTTTTTAGTTGGTGAATGGTGGTTTACAATTCTTTTAATCTTATTATTTATGGGAATGTTTATGCTTATAAAAAGAAAATTACCTAATTTTTTAGATTCTAAATTATTAGGTTTATATATAATTATTTTAGTAGTTTTGATAACAGCTCATTTTGGTTTTATTAATAATTATGAACCTAAAGATATAATTGATGCAACATTAAGTAATTATCGTAGTCGTATAGGAACAATGAGCGATACTTCTAGTGCTTTAATGAGTGGTCAAAAAAGTATTAATATTGGGGGAGGAATTATCGGCGCAGGATGTGCTTATGCTTTTGCAAGTTTGTTTGGTAGAGTGGGAACGATTGTTGTTTTAGTTGCTTTAACTATTTTAGCTTTAGTAATGTTGTTTGATTTAAATTTGAGCGATGTATTTATGAAGATGAAAAATCGCTTTGAAGAAGCTAAAGCAGCCCGAGAAGAAAAGAGAGCAATGGAAGAAGATGAAGACGAAGAAGAATTGGATGATGAAGGTAATGAAGTTATTTCTTTAGGTGAAATAGGAAGAGACACTTTACCACAAGATAATTATCAAACGGGAGTAATTTCGCCAGTAACTGTTTCAACAAATTTGAAACAAGATAGTTTGAAAAACAATGAAATTGTGGAAAAAACAATGTCTGTTGCAACTCCAAGAGGGATTTATACTTTACCTAGTATTAATATATTAGATGAAGTTCCTCGTAATAATAAAGTTAATAATGATTTTACGAAGAGTAATAAAATAATTTTGGAACGTGTATTAAATGATTTTCAAATAAAAGCTACAGTAGTTGAAATTCATGTTGGTCCGGCAGTTACGCAATATGAATTGGCAATTCCGAGTGGAACGAAGGTTAGTAGAATATTAGGAATAAACAAAGAAATAGCTTTAGCTTTAGCGGCTAAAGATGTTCGTATTGAAGCTCCTATACCAGGAAAAAGTACTGTAGGAATAGAAATTCCTAATCCGACAATTAATCCTGTTAAAATAAGAGAAGTACTTGGAAATATACCAAAAGATCAAGAAAAAGCTAAGATATTAGTATCATTGGGAAAAGATTTAATGGGTAGAGTACAGACAGCAGATATTTCGAAGATGCCGCATTTGTTAGTAGGTGGTTCTACAGGTTCTGGTAAATCAGTATGTATTAATTCTTTTATTGCTTCTATTTTAATGCGTTATAGACCTGAGGAAGTCAAGTTAGTTTTAGTTGATCCTAAGAAAGTTGAATTATCTAATTATAATGGAGTGCCTCATTTACTATGGCCAGTTGTTACAGATCCTAAAAAAGCAAATACAGCTTTACAAAGAGTAGTTGCAATGATGGAGGATCGTTATGAAACGTTTAGCGAAGTAGGAGTAAAAAATATTGCTTCTTATAATGAATGGGTTGATAAAGAAAAAGAGAAAGATTTAAGCTTTACTAAAGAGAAAATGTATTATTTAGTTGTTATTATTGATGAGTTAGCTGATTTGATGTTAGTTGCATCAAAAGAAGTTGAAGATTCAATAATGCGTATAACACAGATGGCTCGTGCAGCTGGTATTCATTTAATTGTCGCTACTCAAAGACCTAGTACTGATGTTATTACAGGTGTTGTTAAAGCTAATATTCCTTCACGTATTTCTTTTGCGGTTGCTTCACAAATAGATTCGCGTACAATATTAGATCATTCTGGTGCTGAAAAATTGTTGGGAAAAGGTGATATGCTTTATTTACCAATGGGAGAAAATAATCCTCGTCGTATTCAAGGATGCTTTATAACTGATGATGAAATACAAAGAGTTATAGATTATGTTTGTGGACAACAGAAAGTTTCTTATGATGAGTCATTGAATCAAGCTATTGAGGAAGAACACAATCCTGTATCAGGAGATAAAGAATCATTTGATGATCCTTTGTATGATGAAATATATGCTTTTGCCGTAGAAACTGGTAAAATAAGTGCTTCTTTAATTCAAAGAAGATTTAGATTAGGATATAATCGTGCAGCAAGAATTATTGATTTGTTAGAAGATAGAGGAATTATTGGACCACAAAATGGTTCTAAACCAAGAGAAGTTTTAGTTGGTCAGGGAGAGCAATCGAAGGAACAATAATATTCTAAAAAAATAAATAAAGGACTATTATGGAGTCCTTTTTTTGTGATATAATTATTTATAATGTAGGAGGTGGAAAAATGATTTGTCCAAAATGTAAATATGAAATTAAAGGCAAGTTATCTATCTGTCCTCGCTGTGGTGCTTCTTTAGTAGAAAGAAAAGTTACAAAAAGTGTAAAAACTGTAAAAGGAACGAAAAGTAAAATTAATGTTCAAGATCAGTCTTCATTAGTTGGTGGAACTGTTGGAAGAGGAGATATAATAAGTTTAAAAAAGAAGCCAAGGAAGAAAGAAATATCAATTAAGGATTTTAATAGCGTAGCTGATTATAAGGATGCTAAAGAGAAATTAAGTGAACAAATAAATCAAAATCCTTTTGAAGGAGTTAATACTTTTAATAATAAGAGAAAGCCAATAAATATATATAGTAATCAAGATTTGTTTAAAAAAATAGATTATAATACGGGTATTAATAACGAGAAAAATGTTGAAACAAATGTTAATTTTGAAGGCAGACAAGGAAGATTTTTTTCAACACAATCTAGTAATAATATTGTAAATCAAGATGTTAAAACAGTAAAAAAAGCTACTAGTTTATTTAGTATAACTAAAAATAATGAACCAATTACTTATAAAACGAAAAAAAATAAAAATGTCAGAACTCAAGGAAAAGTTGGTCTATTTAATGTTTTAGCATATTGTATTGTAATTGGATTATGGGTTTTTGCATTATGGACGTTGTATAGTGCAACTAGAGAAACTTATTATTTTAGTGAAGAGGAAAGTAACAATGAAATACTAACAAATACAGAGAGTCCAGTTATTGATGAAGAGATGTCTAAGTATAATGGTGTGTCTAAATCAGGACAAGTTGGTGGTTCTAGTGGGGAAGGTATTACTTCAATAGTTTATGATAATCAATATATTCAACAATTAACTTTAAAATCAGAAAGCGAACTTAATAAATTAATAGCTGCTGATAGTTTGAAGCAAAAAAATAATTGTCCTGCTGATGTTAAAAAGATAGAAAATGAAATTATAAATAATTATGGAATAGTGGCAGTTAATTTGTGTGAGATGGATTACGATTTTGCTTTGGAATTAAGAAATGTTGTCAAATATATTTATAATAACTATCCACAAGCTAGAAATTATTTAACTAATTTAACTTTAGCTAACGTTGGTAATGATTCTTCCTTTATAGCTGCATTTATGCCAGTTTTCTCTTTTGCAACAAGTAAAACAAATTCAGGATATCCGGTTGGAATAAAAACACAGATTTTATTGAATGCAAAATATTTTTTGAATAGTTCGAAATTAAAGGGCTCAGTTAGTTATGCTGAGAAAAGTGGATATTTTCCTGCTAATGCAACTCGTAGTAGTACAGTTGCTCATGAATTTGGTCATTATTTATCATATGTTGCTTTATTAAATTATTATAATTCAAGTAAACTTAATTTTGTGAAAGCATCGCAAGCAGCAATTCTTTATGAAGTATATAATGATTTTAATGAAGGAGATTTTAGTTATAAACTATTGCAAGAAGCTTATAGTGAATATGTAAAATTATATTCTAATGATTCTTTTGATGATTTTAGAAGCAGTATTTCTGGTTATGCAATGGCAAAAGATAATAGTGGTAATTATATATATGATGAAACGATTGCTGAGGCATTTCATGATGTTTATATAAATGGTGATTTAGCGAAACCAGCTAGTAATTATATAGTTAAAGTATTAATTAGTAAATTGTAGGAGGTGTTTATGAAAAAGATATTATTTGGAATATGTTTAAATTTAATATTCTTTAATATAGTTTATGCTTTTGATATTGATATGAGTAAAGTATCTGTAGATAGTAAAGCTAATGAAATTAATGAAAATTTAAATAAGACATATAATATTGAAACACCTGGTTTTAGTAATGAAATAATTGTTGATGATAAAATAGATGAACTGATTAAAGAAGTAGTTAAGATATCTTTAAATGATGAGAGTATTGATAATAAAAGAAAAGAATTTTCTAAATATATGTTTTATAGCAGTACAGATGGTGCAGAAACTTTAAGTGGTAATCTTTTTGTTCAAATGTATTTAGATATGATAGATGAAAAAAAGATTGAAGCAGATTATATTAAAGATATAAGAACAGTTACTTTTAATAAAGATGATGCAATGTCTTTTGTGTATTTAGACGATGCTTTAGTAAATGAAGAAAAAAAAGAAGTTGTTTTAGCTTTTTGGTTGAAAAAGGATAATAGTGAATATGGTGTTTATTATCCTTGGTTGACAATTGATGATGATTTAAATGATTATTTTTCGCAAGTAGCTAAAAAAGAAGATAATGGTGAATTTATTGGAGGAACATATAATAAAGTGTCTTTATCTGGAAATGGAAATGTTACAGTTAGTACTAATTTATTGAATAAGCTTTATCAAGATAATAAAAATAGTGTAGTACAAATAACAGGAATGACTGATGGTGGTCAAAGTAGTTATGGTAGTGGCTTTTTTATTAGGGAAGGGATTGTTGTTACAACATGGTCTTTGTTTTTACAAATGTTAACTAATAGCGATTATCTTTATGTTAATGATGTGAATGGTAATACTTATGATATTTTAGGAGTAGTAGCTGCTCAAACTAATTATGATGTTGTTGTTTTAAAGATTGATCAAAATGTTGGTAATGGAGTTACTTTTGGTTCAGCAACTAATATGGATTTAGACGATAAATTATTTATGATAAATAGTAAAAATAATAATAGTTTTAGCATTAACTATGGCTCTTTTATATCTATAGATAATGGTAGATTAATGAATATGTTTTTGTTAAATAGTAGTGATGTTGGTGGTGCTTTATTTAATGAAAATGGTGAAGTAGTTGGGTTCGCAGTTGCTGATAAAATAAATTCTGAGTTATCGTATGCTAATAGTACTGATTATTTAAAGAAATTACAAGAAATTTTAAATAGTCAAAATTATACATATATATCTTATACTTTATTAGATACTTTTAAGCAAGATTATTATACTGATATTACAGAAGAGAAAAAATATAATAATATTGAAAATGAAGTATGGGATGAGTATAGAAAAATAGGAGATTTAGGTAATAAGATTAAACTGTCTTTAATAAAAGCATCTTATGTTGATAATATAGTTAGTTTAAGATATAAAAATAGCGCTAATAATTTAATTGATTCAATGTATTTTGTTTCAGATTTTACAGAAACATTAGTTAAAGATGGCTATGAATATACATATAGTGATGAATATAAGAAAATATATGAAAATAATAAATATAAAATTATTATAAAAAATAGTTTAGACTATTTAATTATTCTTATTATGGAGAATTGATTTTATGAAGAAGAATAAGTATTTAATTATTGTTATTATAGTTAGTATAATTTTAACTTTAGGTTTATCTTATGCTTTTCGTATAACTTTAAAAGAATATAGAAATGATAATTTTAGAGTTCAGTATGATAGTACTTGGAAATTAGATAATGATGTTAATGAGTTGAAGTTAATTCATAAAAAGACGAAAAGTGTGTTACGAATACAAAGTAAAGAACTAGATACTGAATATATGGATGTTTCTTTAAAAGATATTATTATTGATATAGTAGATAGTATAGAAAAACAAAATGTAGATTATAAATTAATTAATAGAAAAAGTAATTTAAATAATGACTATGAATCATTTTCTTACTTATATGAAAATGGTATGATGCAAGTATTAGTTAATATATACAAAAATAATAACAAATTAGTCATTGCTTATTATGAAGCTAATAGTGAGTATTATGATATAGTTTTAGATAGTGTTGAAACTTTGTTAAATACATTAGAAATTTATACTGGAACAAAAGTAAATTAACGTAAAGTTAATTTCTTTTTTTGACTTTGAAGTTATATTTTGCATATAATTAAGTATAAGCTTATTCTAAGAAGGAGCGTAAAGAGTAAGTTAGCGCCAGGTCCTACGGGATGACGAGGTTAGTAATTATCGAAAGATTCGGCGGGTATTACTACGTAATAGTGGAAACGTTAGGATTATTTTAAAAAGTAAAATCAAAATTATAACAAAGAATAATCCTCCATTTTTTTTGAATGGAGGAATTTTTAGTGTGTGGAATAGTTGGATATATAGGAAAAGATAAATGTATACCAATAATTATTAATGGTTTAGAAGCTCTAGAGTATAGAGGCTATGATAGTGCAGGACTTGCATATGTAGATAAAGGAAAAATAATTTTAAAAAAAGAAGTTGGTAGAATTGAAAATTTGAAAAATAATTTAGATATGAATGTTGAAAGTTATCTTGGAATAGGTCATACAAGATGGGCTACACATGGCAAACCTTGTCAAGAAAATAGTCATCCACATAGAGTTGGTAATATAACTTTAGTTCATAATGGTATAATAGAAAATTATGATGAATTAAAAAAAGAATTAATTGATTATGATTTAAAAAGTGAGACGGATACAGAGGTTGTTGCTGCTTATATTGATAAATTATATAAAGAAACTAAAGATATGTTAAAAGTTTTACAACTTTTGAAAAAACATTTGATTGGTAGTTATGCTCTTGGAATAATTGTCGATGGTATTAACAAGTTGTATGCTATTAGAAAAGATAGTCCTTTGATTATAGGAGTTTCAGAAGCTGGTAATTTTATTGCTAGTGATGTACCAGCAATATTAAGATATACTAATATGTATTATTTACTTTTAAATGATGAGTATGCAGTATTAGATGAAGATGATGTAGTTATTTATGATAGAGATGGTTCTATAAGTACTAAGAATATAGAAATATTTGAAGGTAGTTATGAAGCAGCTATGAAAAATGGTTTTGATCATTTTATGTTAAAAGAAATATATGAACAACCTAAAGTAATAAATGATACAATAAATGAATATATAAAAGATAAAAAAAGTTTTTTTGCTAAAATGAAGGGATTAGAAAAATATAAAGCAATTGATATTGTTGGTTGTGGTAGTGCTTATCATGTGGGATTAGTTGGTAAAAGTTTAATAACTGAATATGGAAAAGTTTTAGTTAATGTGGATATTGCTTCTGAATATCGATATACTAATCATATTTATAGTAAAAAACATTTAATTATTTTAATTAGTCAAAGTGGTGAAACTGCTGATACTTTAGCAGTATTAAGAAAAGCTAAAAAAGAAAATATTGATACTTTAGCGATTGTTAATGTTGTTGGTTCTTCAATTGCTCGTGAAGCAGATAAGGTATTATATATTAAAGCTGGTCCAGAAATTGCTGTTGCTACAACTAAAGCATATACTTGTCAATTGATGTTATTGTCTTTGATAGCAGCTTATTTAGGGGTTAAGAATGGAAATTTAGATGATTCTATTTTTGAAGAATATCATAATATAGTTAGATTACTTGATGATTCTTTAAAAGATACTAAAGATATTCAAAAGGTAGCAAAGATGATTTGGCAAAATAAGGATGTTTTCTATTTAGGTCGAAAAGTTGATTATGCTTTAGCAATGGAAGCTTCTTTAAAACTAAAGGAAGTTAGTTATTTGCATAGTGAAGCTTATGCAGCAGGAGAATTAAAACACGGAACAATAAGTTTAATTGAAAAAAATACTCCAGTTATAAGTATTGTTACTGATGATTCTATTAGATCAAAAACTTTAAGTAATATTAAAGAAGTATGTGCTAGAGGGGCTTTAAGTATTATAATTACTAATCAGGATATATCAGATAATGAAATGTATACAGAATTAATTAGGTTACCTAAGGTATCTAAATTAGTTGAAAGTGTCTTAGTTATAGTTAAATGCCAATTATTAGCTTATTATGTTGCTAAATTGAATGGTTGTGATATTGATAAACCACGTAATTTAGCTAAAAGTGTTACAGTAGAATAAAAAATAACTTTCTTAATGAAAGTTATTTTTTTCTTAATATTAAGGCTAAATCATGTGACATGTCTTTACTTTGTCCAAATTGAACGTGATTAGTAGGTATTTCTTCAATAGGATCATTATGAAAAGCTTCTAATAAATAAGAATAGGCAAGATTTTGAGTAGTTAAGCCATTTAGATAATAGTAATATTCTTCAAGACTAATAGCTCCTGTTTTTACAACATAACCATTAGTTTCTTGATACATTTTATCAAAGTCATCTTTTAATTTTCGAGACCATGCATAAAGATATGAAACAAGAATTGTGCCATTAGAATTTAAATGTGGATATAATTTATCAATTATAAAATCGCGATAAATTTGAGCTTTTTTTAATGTGACATTTGGAGAATAGTTAATATATTCATATATATTAGAACAATTAATAACGTCGTATTTTTTATTGGTTATATGTTTTGGAAGATTATATAAATCACTGGGAATAAAATTAACTTTAATTGAGGAGATTATTTTTTTTAACTTTTCATAATTGTGAGGGTTTAAATAAGGATTTATTTTGATAATTAATTGTTTGTCTAGTTTTTTATATACAAATAAAAGATTTGTAAGAATAGAACTCGGATTAGGACTGATTGTACCTAAAATTTGGTAAAGGTTTGTCCAGTAATATTTTGCTTCATCATCAAGATAAGGGACTATTTTTTGGAATAGGAAATAGTCGAATGTTTCATAAAATTTAAAATAATCTTCATATGATAGGGCTTTTATAGCAGCTATTTTAAGAGATACGGAATATTGGCATAAAAGATTAGAGTCATAGAAATCAACATATTCGGCACCACTATTTATAGCATTGATTACTTGTTCTCCACTAGCACCGATTGTTAAAAAGGACTTCGGATTATTAAATTCTTTATGATAGGTTGCCATATCTTCAGTAGCATTAGAATATAAACTATCATATTGAAGATTATTGGAGAAGGATGATGTTCCAGATATAATAGATAATAAAGGATTTTGATTTTTAAATATTAATTTAAGTGTTTCATCAATAGCGGTTTTTGTTTTTTTAATTTGATAATTAGTTAAATTTGACATAATATTTCCTCTTTTCATAGGAGAATATTATACTTTAATAGAAGGAATTAGTAAAATTTATTTGAAGAAATATCGAAATTAGAAGGAAATATAACATAGGTAATATATGTTAATAAAAACGCTTAGAAGATACAAGTTATGATTAATTATATGAGAGAATAAAAAAATTTATGTAATTTGCATAAAAGATAAATATCGTTTATAATTATATCGAGTGGTGAGATATAATATGAAAGTCGAATCAGTAGAGTTAAAAAATATGGCGGTTAGAACGAGTCAGTATCCAGATGATAATAAACCAGAATTTTTGTTGGTTGGTCGAAGCAATGTTGGGAAAAGCTCGTTTATTAATTCATTAATAGCGAGAAAGAATTTTGCAAGAACAAGTGCAACTCCAGGAAAAACGCAAACACTAAATTTTTATTTTGTTAATGAAATGTATTATTTAGTTGATGTTCCTGGATATGGTTATGCTTCTGTTAATAAAGATACGCAGAAGAAATTTGGAATGATGATAGAAGAATATCTAATTAATAGAAAAAATTTAAAAAGGGTTTTTCTATTAGTTGATTATCGTCATAAGCCGACTGAAGATGATTTATTGATGTATAATTTTATGAAATATTATAACTTAGATGTTACAATTGTTGCTACTAAGTATGATAAAGTTGGTCAAAAGGAAAGAGCTAAATGTGATAAGTTATTAAATGAATCGTTTGATTTAAAAGATAATGATAATATTGTTTTATTTTCTTCTGTTACGAAAAAAGGAAGAGAAGAAATATATTCAATTATTGATAAATGTTTAAGTACTAAATAGTACTTTTTTTATGCAAGAAAAAAGCAATCTTTTGATTGCTACATTATTTGAGATAGTCGTTCTTGAGGCTTACCGATTTCTTTGGCTTTTTCACGATATTGTTCTTCTAATTCTTGAAGAGCTGCTATTGTTTCAGGTTTTTGAATGAAGTCATCGTCGAAATCTTTAATAATACGATCATGTTCTTTATAGTATTGGTCTATTAAGTTTGTGTATGGATATCTTTCCATCTGACTTGTTTGTGCTTTAGAATGAAGATACTTTATAATACCATCTAAGATAGCAGCGGCATTTTCATTAGTAGTTTTAATGCCACCTTTTTCTTTTTCTTCTAATAGACTTCTTAGAAGTAGTGTACTTTGGCGATATTCATCTTCAAGTTCAAGCATTTTTTTTAATTGTTCTTCTGAAAAAAATTTCATTATAACATCTCCTTACTATATATATAATTATAAATGATGGCTGTAAAATTTTAAAGTATTTTATTTATATTATGATATAATGGACTAAATAAAAAAATTATGATAAAATACGCCATGAAATGGAGGGGTATAAATGAAAAAGACTGTTTGTTTAATTGGTCGACCTAATGTAGGTAAAAGTACGATTTTTAATCGTCTTATTAGAGAAAAAAAAGCAATTATATTAGATACTCCAGGTGTAACAAGAGATCGTATTTATGGTGATGTAGTATATGGTGATAAAGCTTTTTTATTAATTGATACTGGTGGAATTGATTTAGGTATTGGCGATTTTAATAAAGATATTAAATTACAAGCAGAAATAGCTGTAAAAGAATCTGATGTAATTGTTTTTGTTGTTGATGGTCGTGAAGATTTAACAAGTAATGATTTGTATATTCGTGATATGTTAATGAAAACTAATAAGAAAGTAATAGTTGCTTTGAATAAATTGGATAATGTAAAAATGCAAGAAGAGAGAATATATTATTATTATGAACTAGGTTTTGAATATGTAATACCTATTTCTGCTTCTCATAACTTAGGATTTGATGATTTATTAGATGAAATTACGAGAGATTTTAATTCAGTAGAAGAAGTGATTGATAATACTTTGAAGTTTTGTATTATTGGTCGACCTAATGTAGGTAAAAGTAGCTTAGTTAATGCTATTTTAAATGAAGAAAGAGCTATTGTTTCTGATGTTGCTGGAACTACTAGGGATTCAACAGATACTAAGTTTAGATATAATAATAATGATTATATTGTTATAGATACGGCTGGAATGCGAAAAAAAGGAAGAATTTACGAGTCGGTTGAAAAATACAGTTTAATTAGAAGTTTAAAAGCCATTGAGAGATCAGACGTTTGTGTACTTGTTATTGATGCCGCAGCAGGAATAATAGAACATGATAAGCATATTGCTAGTTATGCAATAGAAGCTGGTAAGGGCTTGGTTTTAGTTGTTAATAAATGGGATTTAATTGAAGATAAAGATAAAGCAATAAAGGAATGGAAATTATTGTTACAAAATGAATTTCAATTTATGACATGGGCTAAAGTAGTATTTTTATCAGCTTTAACAAAGAAAAGATTACATACTTTAATGCCAGAAATAATTAGTGCTTATGAGAATAATCGAAAAGAGATAAAAACTTCTTTATTAAATAATGTTATTAATGATGCTACTAAGTTACATGAAGCTCCTGGTTATAAGGGTAAAAAGTTAAAAATATATTTTTCTAGTCAAACAGGAATATGTCCTCCTAAATTTACATTCAGATGTAATAATAAAGGATTAGTTCACTTTAGTTATGAAAGATATTTGGAAAATACTATTAGAAATAATTTTGATTTTACAGGTACACCAATGATATTACAATTTAAAAATCGTGGAAATAAGGATGAAGATGATGAATAGTCATCTTTTTTTTGATATACTATTTATATAGTAGGTGATACGATGGTACTTATAAAGGGATATGATATAAGTAGTTATAATTGTCAAACTGTTAGTCTTAATAATATGCTTGAATTTTTAATTCAAAAAGATGTTAAAACTTTTAGTTTATCTACAAATTTGATAATAAATGATAAAAAAGTTCTTTTTGTTGATAAAGAAAATCCTATTATGTATATGGATAATTTTATTTTTACACAAATTTTAATGTTTAATGATGAATATTATTATAGTCATAGAGAACAAATAAATTCAATAGTTGCTAGTTATATCAATAGTATGAATAGCAAATATATTAGTATTAAGGATGATTGCTTTTTAACTGATGAAGTAATTCAAGCTATTATTGATAATAAAATTATAAAAAATGTATATTTACTAAATCAAAATGAAGACAAACCATTTTTACTTGATGAAGAATTGTATATTAGATTTAAAAAAGCTGGTAAATTAGATATAAAGACTGATGGAGTAACTGAAGATTTAAAAGATAACTTTGATAGTATTATTGATTATAACAGAAATAGATTCCTAGTAGCCAAATATAAATATCGTCAGTTAGTTAGTGGAGAATCTTTAATTTTAGAAAGTCCATTAACCGAAAATGAAATTTTAAATTTAAAATATCTTAATTCTAATACTGAATTAGAAATAACTTATGATGATTATGATAATATCTTTCGTTTGATAGAAATTCTTGAAAATAATGGTCACGATAGTATGATTATTCTACGTCTTAAAAATAAAAATAAATTTAATAATTATTTGTTTAATAATTTAGATGTTTTGAAAAACCAAGAATTTATTAAAATAAAAGTGAGTAATCAAATTTTTCCATTAAATGTATATTACAATAATGAGAAAAAATTATTTGATATTGTATCTCCAGTAATAAAATTAAGTCCTTTTGAGAAATATTTGTATGTGTATGATGTAGTTAATAAGTATAAAAAATATAAGGAAAATAAAGAAGATAAATCAATGTCACGTGATTTATATAAATTGTTAGATAACGAATATATGGTATGTGTCGGCTTTTCTGATTTATTGAGGGATTTATTGTCGAAACTAGGAATTGAGACGTGTGAATATTCTGTAACTGTAGATACTGGTCTAGATGATGTACCTTTAGATACAAGAGTTATGCCTGATTTTATATCTGGTGGAGATCCTTCTACAACTCATGAAGTTTTAACTAAAGCTAGTTATCATGCGCGTTTATTTGTTAATTTAGTTGATCCTAAGTATGAAATAGATGGTTATTATATTGCTGATCCAACTTGGGATAATGATATGGAAAATCATGCTTTTAATTATGCTTTAATGACACATGATGAATTTAATAGTACTGATAGATATAATTATTTTAGTATGTATGGAATAAAAGAATTATTTTTTGTACATTCTTTAGAAGAATTTTATTATAAACTAAATATACTATTAGATAAAAATTTATCTAGAAAAATAATCGATTATATAAAGGAATTTGTGGATTTTTTTCAACAAGTAGATTTTGATTTTTATCAAAAATTAATAAAAAAATATTCACTTTTAGAAAAATCTTTTTATGAAATTGTAGAAAGTGAAAAACAAAATATTTTATTGGATATTGGTGAACACATACTTGATAAAACAAATAATCTAGTCGATGGTAAGAAATTTAAAAGTGGAATTACTTCATTGTATGAAAATGGAGTTTGGCAATTAAAAGATGAAGAAAATATTGAAGATGAAGTAAATAAAATTATGGAATATAATAAGAAAAGACATGAATTTTGCTTTCCTACAAGATATATGATTGATAGAAATGGTGTTGAGATAGTAATGATGAACGCTGTTAATAAATTTGATATTGAAACTAAAAAAGTAAGTAAAATATAATTATTTAAAATAAATTAAGTTTTGTAAAAAATGATGATAATGTTGACAAAGTGGTTAATTTAAGGTAGTATTTAATTAATTCGATGAGGAAGAACGAGATTATTAAAATCTTGCTTAAAGAGAGTTCATGGTTGGTGGAAATGAATAGAAGACTTAATAGTTACTATCTTCTGAGAGGTTTAATAAAGCCCGGTGAAGAGCCGTTATCATAATTAAGAGAAATAAAGGATGGTACCGCATTATTTGCTCCTTGCAAGTAATGTGGTTTTTTTATTTCTTTAGGGGTGATGATATGGATCGGACCGAAGAAATTGAAAATTTAAAAAAAGAATTATTTAGTCTTCAATTAAAAATGGCAATGGCTAAAGACGATGAAATGCTTTTAAATTTATCTTTAGAAGGACAACGAATAAAAAGAAGGATTGAAGCATTAGAAGATGAGATAAAAAATTCTAATGGTCAAATTGGATTTGCATTTACTGATTTAATTGAAGATACGGAATTAAAAGTAAAGAAAGGAAGATAAAAATGGTAAATTTTAAGGAAGATGAAAAATTAAATATTTTAAATCATAGTTGTGCTCATTTATTAGCTCAAGCAGTCAAACATTTATATCCTCAAGCTAAATTTTGGGTTGGCCCTGTCGTTGAAGAAGGATTTTATTATGATATTGATTTAGGCGATGATGTTATTACTGAAGGTGATTTAGAAAAAATTGAGCGTGAGATGAAAAAATGTTCTAAGTCAGCTAAAAATATTATTAGAAAAGAAATTTCAAAAGATGAAGCATTAGAGATGTTTAAAGATGATGAATATAAGATTGATTTAATAAATAGAATGGATGAAGATGAACAAGTTATTTCTTGTTATCAACAAGGAGATTTTACGGATCTTTGTCGTGGACCACATGTAAGTAATACAAAAGAAATTAAATATTTTAAATTGATAAAATTTAGTGGTGCTTATTGGAAAGGTGATTCATCTAAGAAGATGTTACAAAGAATTTATGGAGTTTGTTTTCCAAGTCAAGAAGAATTAGATGAATATCTAAAAGAATTAGAAGAAATGAAATTAAGAGATCATCGTCGAATTGGTAAAGATTTGGAATTGTTCTTGATAAGTGATTTAGTAGGAAAAGGTTTGCCAATGTATTTACCTAAAGGTTATATTGTATGGGAAGAGTTGGAAAACTATATAAAGGGAAAAGAAAAAAAATTGGGCTATCAACATGTATTAACTCCACCATTCGGAAATGTTGAATTATACAAAACTTCTGGGCATTGGGATCATTATAAAGATAATATGTTTCCTAAGATGGAAGTTGAAGGGGAAGAGTTTGTATTAAGACCTATGAATTGTCCACATCATATGATGATTTATGCTAATGGTGTACATTCATATAGAGACTTACCTATTCGTATAGGAGAAATTGCGAGAGATGCTCGTTTTGAAACGAGTGGTTCTTTAAAAGGAATAGAAAGAGTTAGAACTTTTTGTCAAAACGATGCTCATTTATTTGTAACTCCTGAACAAATCGAATCAGAATTTAGCTCAGTAGTAAATTTAATACTTGATACTTATCGTGAGCTTGGAATAGATAATTTTAGATTTGAATTGTCTTTAAGAGATCCAGATGATAAAGTAAAATATTATCCAGATGATGACATGTGGAATAATGCTGAATCTACTTTGCGTAATGTATTAAATGATTTAGGTTATGATTATGTTGAAAAGATAGGGGAAGCAGCTTTTTATGGACCAAAATTAGATGTTCAAGTTAAACCAGCGGTTGGTCCTGAATATACTTTATCAACTTGTCAGTTGGATTTTTGCTTACCTATGCGTTTTGATTTAAGTTATATAGATAGTGATGGCGATAAGAAAACTCCTGTTGTATTACATAGAGCTGTTTTTGGTAGTATTGATCGTTTCTTTGCTTATTATTTAGAAGAAACAAAAGGATATCTTCCAGCATGGCTTGCACCTGTTCAAGCACAAGTTATTTCAGTAAATAGTCAATATCATAGTGAATATGCTGAAGAAGTATATAATAAATTAAAAGAAGCTGGATTTAGAGTGGAATTAGATAATCGTAATGAAAAATTAGGTTATAAATTACGCGAATCAGTGATTAAAAAAATTCCATATATGTTGATTCTTGGACAAAAAGAAGTAGATTCCAAAACTATTTCTTATCGAAGAGCTGGTAGTGAAGAAACTGTTTCTATTTCATTAAATGAGTTTATAGATTTGTTAAATAATGATATAAAAAATAAGATAAGATATGATAAATAATATAGAAAAGCAAATTATAGAGAAATAATTTGCTTTTTTGTTGCTATTTTTAAATACTAATGTTATATTGTCTATAATAGAGGAGTGTAGTATGAGAATAGTAGTTAAATATGTTGTTTTTTCTTTTTTATTATTTATAGGATTTTTTATGTTAGTTAATGCAAAAGATAGTTCTTTTGAACTGAAACTTAAAACATCGACTGAAAGTCATTTGAATAATGGTTTTATAAGTTTTATTGATATGGGAATTAATTCAGGACCTCATTTATGGGGAACATCAAAGTTCTTAGCTAGTACTGATGGAGGAACTAATTGGTTTTATGCGTATTGTTTAAATAATGATTTATATTCACCTTTTGAAATATTGGATAAAGATCTTAAAGACTTTGATGAAACGTATAATTATGATAGTTTGGCAAAGATATTATATTATGGTTATGGCGGAGACGGTTGGAATGGAACCGATTATGAATATGTAAGAAAGAATTCTTATTATATTTGGATGCCTTATTATGATGCTAATAATACAGTTGCCTATTGGCATGAGAATTGGACTGATGATCTTGCTTATGTTTTGACACATTTGGCTTTAAGTTATGCTTATTACCATGATGTTATGAAATTACCAGATGCTGAAGCAGAAGAAAAAGCTTTTTATGGAGTTTTTGAATCTGAGGAATTTACGGGAACTAAGGGAAAAAGTGTTGCTAAACTTTGGTATGAATATTTAATGGCAAAACCTGATATTGGAATAAACATTTATTCAGAGAATAATGATTCGATAGATGTTTATCGTTCTGATTTAAATACCCCTATAAAAATAAAATTAGGAGAAAATATATCTATAAAAGGAAATGATATTTCTTCTCCAATAGGTGGAAAAATAGATTTTATAGTTCCTGAGGGAATGAAATGTGAGGTTACTGGAAATCAAGATTCAGCTTCAGAACCTGGAATATATACTGAAGGGGAAAAAGTTGTATTGGGTAATGGACAAAGTTTTAAATTATCTTTAGTTGAAGCAGTAGATTCACTTAATACTTTAAAAATAAACTTGAGTGAAAATTATAATGTTTTTAGAGTAGATGGTGGTAAAGACGAAAATGGTATTGATTACCAAGATATTGCTGGCTTATATCGTAATACTTTAAATAATGCTCAAGTATTAGGTGTTAATTTTAAAACTGAAGGAGTAGCTAAATTAAATATTAATAAAAAAGTATTTCTAAATAGTAAACCTTATAAGAATTCTAATATATATTATTTTGGAATTTTTGAAGATAATAAATTGGTTGATGTTTTAGAAATGAAAATGAATAAAGAAAGTTCTTCTAGTAAAATATTTTATTTACCTTATGATGGTGAGAAGAAATATGTTATAAAAGAAACTGATAAAGATGGTAATCCAATAAATGATTCTAATTTAAAAATAAATATTGATAATAGTGAAATAATGTTTAATGACGAGAATCTTGAAGCTAGTGTTAATATTACTAATGAATATTCTTCAGTTCCTTCTCCTAATACTGGTGATGGTAGAATTATATTATTTATTTTACTTTCTATAATTTCTTTAATATTTATGATAATTTTAAGTTATAAATTAAAGAAGAAAAATAGATTTTCTTATTAAGATATAGAAATATTTGTTATGAAAAGGTAATGATTTCATTACTCTTTTTTATTGTAATTAATTGATAATTAAGTTATAATTTTGTATAGAATATGGGAGTGTGGCCAGTATGAAGATTATGTTAATGGACGCAACTAAATTAGTTAATTTGATTTTACCAAATGATGTATTTGGTAATTATTGGATTTTAAATGCTAAACGTGAAAATTTGGTTAGTGTAGAAGCTATAGATAATAATTGGGTATTAAAAAGTAATAGTGAAGTAAAAGTTTTTAGAAATGGAACAGCTGTAGATGAAGCACTATTAGAACCAGAAAAATTTTATACTTTAAAAAATATTCTTCTATCTGAGAGTTATGTAATTTATACTTGTCCAGTTTATGATCCTAATGTTTTACAATTGAATATTAATCTAAATAATGTTCAAGGTAATACTGCTTGGTATATTGGAAATAATGGAGCGCAGGATTCTAATTCTAATTTTCCTAATATTATTTCTTATGAACAACCAGGTATTGCTAAGAATCAATTGAAAATTACATATAATGACGGCCGATATTCCGTTAACAATTTGAATCCTTCTATTCCAATGTATGTAAATGGTATACCTTGTGAATCAATGGATTTGAGGTATGGTGATGCAATTTTTATTTTAGGATTGAAGTTATCAATTATTAAAGATATCTTTTTTATAAATAATCCTAATAAATTAATTAAATTTGATTCGCAAATGTTCGTTATTCGTTCATTACCTTCTTTGGATTATACTTCAATTCCTTCTGAACCAGATCCGGTTATTGAAATGTATAAGAAGGAAGATTATTTCTTAAAACCACCTCGTTTTGATGAACGTATTGAAGAAAAGACTTTAGTAATTGATCCACCACCTGCTCCGCAAAAACAGGAAGAAATGCCAGCAATATTAGCTATGGGTTCTATGATGATGATGGGTATGACTTCAATGATGACTGGTGTTACAACTTTGATAAGTGTTTTAAATGGAACGATGGAACTTAAATCGGCATGGCCATCATTATTAACCGCAACAGCAATGTTGGTATGTATGTTGATTTTGCCAGCAGTTAATAAGATGTATACAAAACATAAGAAAAAAGTTTACGAACGAAAAAGACAAGCTACTTATAGTGCATATGTAAATAAAAAGCGCGAAGAATTTTTAATAGAAATGAAGAAAGAACAACAAATTCTTATTGATAAATATATCTCTTTAAAAGAAGTAGGGGATATTATTTTATATAAGAAGCGTAATTTATGGGAAAAAAATGTTGATGACTATGATTTCTTATCATTAAGGTTGGGAATAGGTTCTATTCCACCATTCTTTAATATTAATTATCCAGATGAACATTTTTCAATGGATGATGATGATAATTTAATGGGGTATTTAAGAGAATTAGAAAAAGAAACAAGTTATTTAGAGAATGTACCTGTTACGTATTCCTTTGTTGATAAATATATTACAGCTATTATTGGACAGAAAGCTGTTACTAATCCTTTTTTAAGAGGTTTATTGTTACAAATATTTGCGTATCATGGATATGATTCTTTAAAATTATGTGTATTTACTAATAGTGAAAATGAAAAGTTTTGGGACGATATAAAGAATTGTCCTTATTTCTGGGATGATAATCGTACAATTCGTTTCTTTGGATCTAATAGTGATGATATAGGACAAATTAATTCATATTTTGAAGAGATGTTAAACTCAATTAAGGAAGCTAATGAACAAGCAAGTAATGGAGTATCAGCAAATAAGGAAACTGTTAAATTATCAACAAGATATTTAATAATTACAGATGATATTGATCAGGTGAGAAATGTTAGTATTATTCATTCTTTAATAAGTTCGACAGAGTATATGGGAATAAGTTTATTAATTTTTACTGAGAAATTGAATTCTTTACCTAATGAAGTAGAGCATTTTATTAGTGTTGATGAAAGAACTGGTGGGGTATTTGAACGAGTTCTTACTGATAGTAAAAGAATTAATTTTGTTCCTGATTTTATGTATGGTTCATTAGAAAAATATACTTACGTTTTATCTAATATACCAATTGCGTTAAATGGTGGTAAATTTCAATTGCCAGCTACTTATTCTTTTTTGGAAATGTATAATGTATCAAATGTAAATCAATTGAATGCTTTATCGAAATGGAAAGATAGTGATCCGATTAATACATTGGCTGCTCCAGTAGGAATTAATGAATATGGTGAATTGTTTAAGTTAGATATTCATGAGAAAGCTCATGGACCACACGGATTAATCGCTGGTATGACCGGTTCAGGTAAATCAGAGTTTATTATTACTTATATTTTGAGTATGGCGATTAATTATCATCCTTATGAAGTTCAGTTTGTTTTAATTGACTATAAAGGTGGAGGTTTAGCTGGTGCATTCGAAAATAGAGAAACTGGTTTAAAATTGCCGCATTTAGCTGGAACTATTACTAATCTAGATGTAAGTGAAATTAACAGAAGTTTAGCTTCTTTACAAAGTGAATTAAAAAGACGCCAAGCAGTCTTTAATAAAGCAAGAGATAAAGTAGGAGAGTCAACAATTGATATTTATAAATATCAAAGATTGTATCGAAATGGTCAAGTTGACGAACCTGTTGCTCATTTGTTTATTATAAGTGATGAGTTTGCTGAATTAAAATCACAGCAACCAGAATTTATGAATGAACTTATTTCAACTGCACGTATAGGTCGTTCTTTAGGAGTACATCTTATTTTAGCAACGCAAAAACCAAGTGGTGTAGTTAATGATCAAATTTGGTCGAATACTCGTTTTAGAGTTTGTTTGAGAGTTCAAGATAGATCAGATTCACAAGAAATGATAAAAAGACCTGATGCTGCTTCTTTGAAAGAAACTGGTCGATTCTATTTACAAGTAGGTTATGATGAATTTTTTGCTTTAGGTCAATCAGCATGGACTGGTGCTCCTTATTATGAATCAGATGTTAGAAAGAAAAAAATAGATAATAATATTTCGTTTGTTGATAATTTAGGTAAACCATTTAAAGTTGTTGAAGATGGTAAAAATAATGTATCTGGTATATTAAAAGGTGAAGAATTACCTAATATAATGAAATATTTAGTTGATGTTTCAAAGAAAGAAAGTATTAAAGTTAAGCAATTATGGCTTAATGCTTTACCACCAGTAATATTTATTGATGGATTAAAAGAAAAATATGAATACAAGAAAATTGATTGTGATATTAATCCAGTTATTGGTGAATATGATGCGCCAGATTTACAAAAACAAGGATTGCTTACTATGCCAATAACTAAAGGTGGTAACTGGATTGTTTATGGTATGGCTGATAGTGGTAAAGAAGAAATGATTAATTCTCTTGTTTATTCTTGTATTTCTACCTATTCACCTATGGAATTAAATATGTATTTACTTGATTTTGGTGCTGAGACATTAAAAATGTATCGTAAAGCTCCTCAAGTAGGTGATGTTATTTTACAAAATGATGTTGATAAGGTTACTAACTTATGGAAAATGATTAGTGAGATAATTGCTAAGCGTAAGAAAATGTTTGCTGATTATGGAGGAGATTATATATCATATTCAAAGGCTACTGGTAAAGTATTACCTAATATAATTGTTATTATTAATGGTTTTGAATTATATAATGAAAACTATGGTGATGCAACATTTGATTTACTTGGAACAATTACTCGTGATTGTCAAAAGTATGGAGTTTATTTCATAATGACTTCAACAACATCTAATGGTATTCGTTCAAGATTATCACAATACTTACCAAATCATTTAGTATTCCAAATGAATGATAAATATGACTATTCAACGTTGTTATCTAGGACTAAATTAGTACCAGCGGATATATCAGGAAGAGGTTTAGTTAAATTAGATGGAATTTATGAATTTCAAGCAGCTGTACCAACAGATAAGGCTAATTTAAATTCTTTTGTAATTAACAAAATTGAAGAATTATGTAAAGAATATCCGAGTGGTGGAGCTCCTAAGGTACCAGTATTACCTGAAATTGTTACTGTATCACATTGCTCTGATAAGTTAACAGGATTAAATTCAGTACCAGTTGGTGTTGAAAAAGATTCTCTTGATATTAGAACTCTTGATTTGACAAAGAATACTGTTAATATTATTACAGGTATGGAACTTAATGATATTAAAGTATTTGGACGTTTATTTGTTAAAGAAATATCTACATTAATAGGTAAAAATTGTTATGTTTTTGATTTAGAAAAAGAATTTAAAGATATAGAATCTTTTGTTACTTATTATGATACTAATATTTTAGATAATTTTAAGAAATTTGGAAAATTTGTTTTTGATATGTATAACAAATATAAGGAAGCAAGTTTTGATACTTCAGCATTATCTGAATATGGTGAATATGTTTGTGTTATTGTTGGTATTGATAAATTTAAAAATATGTTAGGAACTGAATTTGATGGTGCATATAGTGGATTACTATCTATGATAAAAGGTATGCCAAAAGTTTCTTTTGTAATTTTTGATTCAGCAGATAACTTTAAGAAACGTGAGTTTGATTCTTGGTATAAAGATACTATTTCTGGAACTAAGGGAATTTGGCTTGGTAATGGAATGGGTTCACAATATACTCTTAAATCTACTCTTACTTCACGTGTTTTATCAGCTAAACTTGAAAAAAATTTTGGTTATTATGTCGATGGTAATACAACGGTTTTGGTTAAGTTTATTTCTGAACAGGGTGAAGAAGAAACTTATGAAACTTTATAAAAAGACAAGTAATTGTCTTTTTATTTTGTTTTATTGACTTTGATTTTGATTTAGAGTATTATGGTTATATAAGAGTATAGCCGATAGTTGGGGAATTGGTTCGGAAATGGTATAGATCACTATATTCTTAAATCTACTTAATAATAGGAGGTTTTATTATGAATAATAATAAAGTCTGTGTAGATTTGATTGTACCTAGTATTGAAGAAAGATACAATGTATTTATTCCTGTTAATAAGAAGACTATTGAAATTATATTCTTATTAAATAAAGCTATTAATGATATGACAGATGGTAGTTTTGTTATGTCTGAACATTTGTCATTAATTAATGCTGATACTGGTGCTGTTTATGATGTTGGAAACACTTTTTTAGAAAACAAGATATTAAATGGTACCAAGTTAATATTATTGTAAAACGAGGAGGTGAAATAATGGCAGAAATGGACAATTTTAGGTATACACAAGGTGAGATGCAAACAGCTATTGCTGATTTAGAAACATCAAAGCAGAAAATGATGACAGATATAGATTCTATTAAAACAAGTTTAAGAGATAAACTTCTTTCTACTGGTATGACAGGAACAACTGCTGATGCATTATTAGCTACTTTTGAAAAAGAGGTTGTTTCTCCAGCTGAAGAATATTTGGCTACAGCAGATCATTTTATAAATCAAAATAAGAGTGTAGAGGCTGAATTAGCTGCCAATAGTGCTGAAAATGTTAAAACAGCTGGTATGTAATTTTGAATAATTTTTAAATAAATGTAAAGGAGTGAATATAATGAACGAATCTTATAATGCTGAAGCTGCAACTCAAGCTTTAAAAGAAGCTGCGCAACAAATTGAAGCTGCTTGTGATGCTTTTAATAAAGAAAAGGAAAGAGTTACGACTCAATTAAGTCAGTCAGGTTCTGCTTTAGGTGGACAATTGGGAAGAACAGCTTTAAATACTTTTGAAATGGAAAATGAAGCTGCATTTACAACGTTAAAAACTAATTTAAATTCTTTTATGAATAGAGCTGAGACAATTGCGAAAAGGTCATCAGCAGCCGAGCAAACTACTCAAGGGATTTATTCACAAGGAATGTAAAAGTACTGCGTTAATTGCGCAGTATATTCTAAGTAAAAGATTTTATCTTTTATTTAGAATATACTTGTAGTACGGGAGGGATTTTAATGGCTTATAATATTGCTGCAAATAAAACAAAATTGACAGAATTATCTCAATCCTTAAGAGAAAAAAGAGCTAAATTAGAAGATGAAATAACTAGGATTTATGACGAAATAAATAATATGCATGATAGTTGGCATGGACAAAGTTATGCAACTTTTAGTTCAGAATGTTATAGTTATGCATCATCTTTACAATCCATGGTAACGCTTGTCGAAGCTTTTGCTGTGTTATTTGATGGTGATGTAATGACTAATGTAGAAGAATTTATTGATTCTTCAGAAAAAGCTTTTGAAAATATTGGATAGATTAGGAGTTTTATTATGGGAACGAAGACAAATTCTTTTTCTTATGAAATACCAAAACAACGTAGTGATATAATTACAGATACGGAACTTTTTAATTCTGAAAATTTACAAGCTGCTTCTAGTAGATTGGATGAAATTTTTGAAGAATTTGCTAATACGCTGATGGAATTGAATGAGTTAGTAAATGAGAGTGTGAATGTTTCTCCTGAGAGCTGTGTTTTTGGTGGAGGATACGGTGCACAATTATTGGATATGTGGAATCAAAATACATCGACTTTTAGTGATTTTAAGTCTAATTTTAATGCTTGGTCGCAAGCAATTACTGTTATTGCTAATAGGAATTTAAATACAGATGCTATTGTTAAAGCTATTTATAATAATAGAACAACAGGAGCAGATTTAATGGGGTCTGGTAATAAAACAATTTCTCAAATAAGGGAAGAAATAATGGAACAAGACGCTATAGTTTCTGGCACGACTAACTCTCGTAATGGTGAAACGCTAAATTATTATGATGATAATGGTAATTTAATAATGAAATTCAAGGATGAAAATGGTAATGTCTGGATGGAACATGTCAAAGATGAAAATGGACGTGTTATTTCAACAATTTGTACTGATGAAAATGGTAACACATCTGAAATAACTATTAAAAGAGACTCAACCGGCAAAGAGACCGGTCGTACAGTTGTATATAAGGATAAGGATGGTAATATCTTAGATTCTGCTCCTGATTCATTTAGTGACAGAGGTTATCTACAAAATGTTAGCGCTGCTCAAAAATTTCTTAATGAACATGGTGCTCCAGATGGATCACTTGAGTGGCAGGAAGCTTTTCAATCTCTTTCTAATGAAGATCAAGCTGCTGTATTAGCTGCTAATAATGGAAAAGTCAATGATGATTTAGGAACAAATTATGGGTTGACTTCTGATGTTCCAACAAATGGAGAATATGATGGAAGGAATATTGTTGTCCCAGAATTATCTGAGAGTGATTTTGACGGGTTGTCTAATGAAGAACAGGTTAGCTTAAAAAACTCTAATGCTCAATCAATTGTTGATTCCGCTTATGCTGTTCAGACTAATATTGATGGTGAAGCTGCTGCTTTGACTACTTTGAAAACAAATTTAGAGAGTAATGAATCTTATAAAGCGTTATCTGCCGAAAAACAAACAGAAATTCAAAATTATTTACAAGGTCAAATTGATTCTAGAACTACTTTATCCTCAAATATTACTGAAGAGTGTAAAAGTGGTGCATGGACTGTTGATGGAACAATTGGTGATGCTACAACTTATGTTTATGCTGTTGAAGATGGCTTTCTTGGAAGTGGTTCTCATTTTCAAGATTATAATGAAGCAGTCCAGACTGCAAAATCTTGGAATGAAACAATTAATAGTATGGATGATTTAAATAAAACAACAGCTGTTTTAAATAGCTATGGAGTATTTTTTTAATAATATAATTTAAATTTTAAATGATTGTTTTTAGATTTGACTCGAGTGACGTTATAGAAAATTAAGGAGGAATATTATATGGATTATTCTACTTTGGGTGGCGTAATTTCAAAATTAACATCATTGAAAAGTAGGGTTAATACTTTGAAAAGTAAATGTAATTCTGAAATATTGATGTTAGAAAATGATCAATGGTCTAAAGTTGAAACTTATTTACAAGGAGTTATTGATTCAATACAGAATGCTATTGATAATTGGCCTTCCACTTATGGAACACCAATGAAAACAAAGGATGAAGAAGTAAAAAGTAAATGATTGAGGAAATGGAGGTAAAAAAAATATGGGAACATTTGTACAGTTTAGTCGAGATAACGTTGTAAATGCCTTAAATTCAATAGAAAATTGCGATGAAGCGTTAAATAATGTTGTTACTTCTATTTCTGAATTTATATCAAGCGCAAATAAGGAATCTTCTACATGGACTAATTATGTTAAAGTGGAATCTGAGTCAGTTATTGACAGTTATGATGAAAATGGGAATGTTGAGAGTTCTCATATGGAGTATTGGACGAATTTTAATTCTGGACGTTGTAGAGATAGAAATACAGCTCTAGAGAATGGCAAATCAACATGTAGAAGTGATTATATAACTCCATATAATACGTTAGCTGACCAGCTTAGTTCTGCGTGGGAAACACTTAAATCAGAAGTTAATGAAAAAATAAATAATGTTGAACTGTGTTTAAAGGCTATTGAAACTGCGGCTACAACTTTTGATGGATTATCTTCTAGTATTTCTAGTGCACTAGGTGAGTTGGAAGCAGCTGGAATGGCAGATAATATTGCGGTAGAGGTTAATGATGACGGAGTTGAAGTTGTATATTATCAGTTGCTTGACGATGATGGTAATGTTATAGGTAAGTATAGTGTATCTGAAATGGTTAATGCTTTTTATACATATACTGGATCAGCAATGTCTTCAGTTGTATCAACAGGGTTGATGTTTGGTGATGAAGAAATTCCAGAAGGTTATTTAAATAATATTATTTCTGGTGTCGGAACGGATGTGTATAAACAACTTGATTTAGGTTTTATGTCAATTGCATCAAAAGGAAGCATTGAAGGTGTTTATGAAGAACTTATTGGAGAGGACTATAATGAAGCTACTATAACTAAAGAATTTGAGTCTATAATAAAAGATAAATATGTTACTGATGATAAAACGGCTTCTGAGTTATATAGTAAACTATTGAATGATGATACTAATGCATTATTATCAGCTGGAGCAGCTTTTGGACTAGGTTCTGCAGCTTTAAGAGGCGAAAAAACTTATTCTGATGAGAATGTTGAGGAAAATAAAAAGAGAATTGAACAAATGCAAAACTCGTCTGAGATTGCTGCTGAAAAAGAAGGTTTACCTGGAGAGGCTGAATGGCCATCTATTACTGATGAAGATAAAAAGAACGAATTATTAGGAGAAATTGGAGTAGTAGGCTCTGTAGATGGTATAGGTATTGATAATTTACTTTCAGAAAATGAAGGGGCAGTTAATCTAGAAGATTCAACTAATGATTCTTTAGAACTAGATCCTGATGAATCTTTACAAACAGATTATGAGGCTGATAGAATATCTGATATTATGGATAAACTTGGAGATTCTGATTTACCTGCTAATATTGACCCAGAAACAAGAACTCCAGAAGAAATTGATAGTGAAGCAAGAGATGAGTATTTCGAACAAAACGAAGATACTTTATACGAAGAACGTGAGCAACATATTGATGAGTATCAATCTATGGATGAAAGTGAAAAACAAAGTGCTTTAGAAGAACTTGGTTATTCAAAAGAAGATGCTGCGAAGTTAGTAGCGGCACCAGCGGCTGGTCAAACTGCTTATGTATATGGTAAATTTAATCAATCTTTATCTAATGCATCTAATAATATAGCTGCTGCTGAAGGTGTTAATAATTTTGTATCAGGTTATGACAGTAAGAATACATTAACTAATGTTACAAATAAGACGGCTAATGTAGAGTTAACACCAACTTCTGATAATGTTCAAACTGCAAGACAGCAATTAAATGTTGCTAAAGATAATTATGATAGTAGTGTTACAAAAGCTAATAATGCTATAGATAAAGCTTCTACTGCTAAAGATAAGTATAATAAAGTTCTTAAAAATATTCAGGATAAAAATGGAGAAGATCCTAAGAATTGGACTGATGAACAGGTTGATGAGTATAATGAAGCAGCAACAATGTATAATGATGCTGTAAAAGAAGCTCAAGAAGCTGCTAAAGAAGTAGAGTCAGCTAAGCAGTCATATAATCAAGAAAAAGAACAATATCAAGCAGTATATGATAAATGGCGTGAAGAAGCTGAAGAAGATGTTGGTATTACTGGATCTGAAATTGATAATAATACGAATTCTTCAGAACCTAATACTGATGGAATTGTACATGAAGATAATACACCAGTTCAAACAATACCAGACAAGATTGATGATAATTCTATAAGTATTGGAAATGAAGGTATTCAAAGCGATGTAGGTGGACAAGTTAATGGAGCTACACAAGTAAAACCTAATACAGAACCAAGTGTTGATATTGATCAATCTGGTATTACAATTGATGAGCCAATAATTGATAATTCTGGTAACAATGTAACAGAATCTGTAGATGATTCATCTATAAATATTGGAGAACCTACTAATGATATTCCAGTAATGGATGATGGTAAACCGGTGATGACAGAAGAGGTAAAACCTAATACTGATAATATAACGGAAATATAATAGAGGAATATAGGAGGATATTATGAGAGAAAAATATTTACCAATAGGAACAGTTGTTTTACTAAAAGGTGGTAAAAAAAGAGCAATGATAACAGGATTCTGTTCAGTTGCTCAAGAAAATCAAGAAAAGATTTATGATTATAGTGGATGTGTTTATCCTGAAGGATATTTAAGTTCAAATCAAGTTTGTTTATTTGATCATAGTCAAATAGAAAAAATATTCTTTCTTGGTTTTGAAGATGAAGAAGAAGTTGCTTTTAAAGATAAATTAAATAAAATTGTAGCTTCTGTAGAAAATGGAACTGCTGAAAATGAACAAACTGTTAGTAACGCTGCTGCAGCACCAATTTCTCCATTTGCTGGAAATTAGAATTTTAAAAGAGATGTCAAAATTACATCTCTTTTTGTTTTAAATTTTATCATTGATTAATTGTTATAAATTTTATATAATTAATAATATAAGGGTATGATAAAGTTGATAGGGGTGTTTGGTAAAAAGACAAGCATATTTCTTTGACTTATATTCTTATAATAAAATTTATGGAGGTGAAATAATGGCAAGTGGATTAGTAATCGACACTGACTTAGTTAATTCTTCTGGAAGTGGAATTAATACTAGCGGAACAAATTTCCAAGAACAAGTTTCTAGTTTCAAGTCTCATAGAGATGCTATATTATCTATTTGGACTGGAGTAGATGCTGATGAATTTGGAACTGTTGCTAATGAAGTTGCAGAATTACTTGATAAAGCTTCTATTACAGTTCAAGAAGTTGGTACTCATTTGGTAGATACTGCAGTTGCTATGGATCAAACTGTCGAAGAAAACAGAGGCAGAATGTCTGGAATTTAAAATTTTATATAAGAAAGGAAAGTGAATTAAATGGCTGTTAATACATTAGATTATGCTCAATATAATGCTGAGCATCAAGCAATTAATACATGCATTCAAAATATAGAAGCAGAATTAAATACTGCAAATACTAAATTGAATGAAGCTACTGCTGATGCATCTGGTCAATGGGCATCAACAGATATTGATGATTGGAATCAAATTTATAAAGATATAAATGCAAAATTTTCAAGACTTCAAGAATTAATGAAAGCTGCTGGAGTTTCAGCTGAAAGTACACAATCAACTGAAAATGCATATAGTGGTTTTTCTGGAGTTTCTAGATAATAATTATGTACTACTTAAGTAGTACATTGTAAGTTACTAAGTCAATTAGTAATTTACAATGTATTATTTGACGGAAAGATGGTGTTGATATGGCAGGAAGTTGGGATTTTACTGCTGATAGTGAGATACAAACAGAGTTATCTAACAATTTAAATGAGGCAGCAGATAAATTTGATAGTCGTGTGTCAGATATGTATAAAGAAATTGATTCTTTAGGTTCAAATAATTATTGGGTTGGCGAAGATTATAATGAATTTAATACAGGTACTCATGGATATGAAAATGCTTTGAAAGATTTATCAGAAGGAATTAGAATGTATGGCAAACATTTTAGCGAAATGGCAAGTGGCACTGATACGCTTGCTACTGAGTTGATTTCTATAGTGCAAAATATGACTGGTTCTGGTAATGGTGGAGGTACAACTGGTGGCACAACTGGAGGAACTAGTGGTGGAAGTTCTGGTACTTCGACTGGTGGAGGAACAACTGGAAATTCGTCTGATGATGGTAATGCAGACAATGGTGGAACAACAACTGGTGACAATGGTGATGGCTCTACTTCAGCAGGTACTAATAATGATGGAACGAATAATTCAACGGGTGAAGATGGTTCGTCTAATGATGTTGTATAATTGCTTTTTGAGAGAATTCGATAAAATTTTTATATCTTTTGTGCAATGATGTCTTAATACTGATTCATCTTGTTATTTAGAAAATAAAGTAACTATTGAATATGACAATGGGAAAATATTATATTCAGATAGTCATTATGTAGATGTTATTTTAAGCACAATGGACAATAAAAAAAGTTTGAGTTAGAGTAAATAATTATAGAGAATAGAAAAAATTAACCTTATTTGGAGGTATAGTATGGCAGAAAGAAAATTTGATTATAATAATGTTAGCACTGTCTATCAAAACATGAAAAAAATTACAGGTGATGCTAGTGATGGTGAGTCTATAGCTGGTATACTTCATAAAATCGATGAAGAAGTACATGATAAAGTAGATGTTTGTGAAGAAGCAATTTTTGGTGATTTGGGTAAGCAAATGTTACTTGACTGGGATAATACATCAGCAAACTTTGATAATTTTGTAACTAATTTTAGTAATTGGTCAACTTTAATTGCACAAAGTGCTGGGAATTATGCACAATTTGAACAGGATATTGCTGGTTTCAAGCAAGCAAATCCTTTAGGTGTAACTAGTGGTGGTATTACTGATGCTTATACAAATACAGGATATTATGCGAATAGTTATTCATCTGATGAAATAAAAGAATTAGAAGATTTGGCTGTTTTTTACGATTTAACAGGTGCAACATATATTGATACAGGTATGGTTGAATTTGCCAAAAAAAATAAAACATATAGAATTGCAAATTTTGCTTTAAATGTTGTTTCAATTGCTGGTTTTGCATTTTCTGGTGCTAAGATTGTTACGTCTGGAGCTAAATTCTTGACTACTGCTAAAAATGGAATGAAACCTCTTACTTCTTTAAAGGGTCTTGCTGCAAATGCTGCTAAAGGACTTAAAGGTATTCCAAAAGCTATTAAATACTCTAAAACATTTGCAAAATTATTATTAGTTGGTGGTAAAACTTCTTCTAAAATTGCAACAGGATTTTGGAATAGTATTAGAACAGGAGCGAAAAGTGTTGCTTTAGTATCTGCAACTGGTGCATCGCTTGGAGTTATTAGTGATATTACTTATGCAATTGGCTCAGATTATGATTTATCAAAGTATGGAACTGGATATCAGAACGCTAATATGTTTACTGGTCAAGCTTTTTCTGTTGATAATAAAGACTATATATTTTTAGGCTCTACTAGTCAAGGCACTAATATATTTACTGATGAAAATGATAATGTTTATTATTTGGATAGTAGTGGAAATATGAAAAATGCTACTATTACAGATTCTAGTGGTAATGAAAAAAATGCTACTCTTAATGATACTGCTAATGAGTTCGAAATGAGACTTGGCGATGAAGTAGTAACTGAAAATGATTCCTTGTCTTCTGGAATTAGTTATAATTTAAGAGAGTATAATGATAATTTAGATTCTTCTTACGAGAGTACTTTTGTTGATTCAACAGTTAATCAAGATGAGAAATTAGAAGATAATCTTGGTACTAATTAAGGAGGGATATTATGGGAACTTATGTTCAAACGGTAACTGAAGGGGATGTTACAACAACAACTGAGTATACTTGCGAAGAAAAAGGAATGCAATATACAATTATTTCTGAAGATATAAAAAAGGACTTTGATTTTTTATTATCTAATGGAGAAATTGCTGATAAGTTAGATGAAATGTTAAAGGAATTAAGTTCTGCATCTTCTATTGTTGACGCTTTTTCTTTTGAGAATGGTGCTGTCGAAAAAGATATTTCAAAGACTTATGACGAAATAAAAGCTGATGTTGAAAGTTTAAAAAGTTCTTTGCAAGTATTACATGATGCTTTTATAACTGATATCGATAATGTTAATGCGGAATTAGAAACTAATTTTGGTCACTTTGTTGGTTATAGTGTAAGTGAAGGAAATAAAACTACAACAACTACTAATAATTCTTAGTAAAGGAGGTATTTAAATGGCAGGGTCATCAAAAGTAAAAGTAAATTCAGCAAATTTTTCTGAGATTCAAGATTATGTAACTAAAGCTTCAGAAAAACTTGATGAGGCTGAAAATATATGGGGAGAAAAGTTTGACAATTTGTATGCAAACTTTGTTGAAAGCGATTTTTTAAATTCTTTATATAAAGATGCAGAAAGCACATTTTATACGTGGAGTCGTGCCTTTGATGCTATTTCTTGTGTTACCGGTGGTGCTCTTATTGGTCTTTCTTTTGGCCCTATTGGTGGAATAGTTGGAGCTGTAATTGGAGCTATATTTGGTGTTACAATGGCTATTATAAATGAGCCTACATGGTTAACTATTTCTAAAGAAACTTTCGAAAATTTATTACTTAATTGTCGCAATGGTAATGATGATAATTATATAAAAATAACAAATTTAAAAACAAAAATGTATAATATTCAAGTTTCTTTAGAAAAAATAAAGACTAAGATAAATGAATTTCAACAATTGTATGCTGATTTAAATGCTACTGCTGAGTCTATGGGGGTTAAAACTACTTTAGCTTCAGATGGTACTACTGTATTAAGTGTTGATACAGAAGTTACAATAGATGGTCAAACAATTGAAATATCTACAAGTGATGCTTTAAATGCATTTTATACATATGAAAATACTGTTATGTCTGCGATGATTGAAGCTGATATATTAGAAAGAACATATGGATATGATATAGATTATAATGCTATTGTTAAAAATGCTAATGCATTTATGACTGATACGATTAATAGTGGATTATATAGTCATGAATTTATTGATGCATTACTACCTAACTATACTCCGGATGAAAATGCAGCTTATGATGCAACATCAGCTGCTACAGGTATAGATAATGATAAGTTGAAGAATTTAATGTCTGAAGTATCTAATTTAAATATATTCCCTGGTTTGGGATTGATGAGTGCAGCTTTAATTGGTAAAGTTGGTACAGGTGATGATAATAGCAATAATTTAAATCCAAACCCTTCTCAAAACCCTTCTCCTAGTGGTGGAACGCCAAGCGGAACTACTGGTGGTACTACTGGTGGAACACCATCAGGAGTTGTAATTCCATCAACTGGAACAACAGGTGGAACTTCTACAACAACTAAACCAGATGAAGATAAAAATAAAGACGAAGAAAAAGAAGAAGAAAAGAAAAATGATATTGAAATTACAGAGATAAGCGATGAAGAGCTACCAGAATCTGTGTCTATTTCTGAAGAAGTAGATTATGATGCGTTAGCTAAAGAAAAATTTGAATTTGAATCTGGTTATGAGGAATTACTTGAACATCGTAGTGAAATTATTCAAGATATTGAGGCTAAGTTTGATTCTGGCGATTTAGAATCTATTCGTGATGAGTTAAAAGAATATGGTTATAATAATGCTGAGATTGAATCTATTTTACAAGATAGATTTATGACAATTAAAGCAATAGTTCAAGGTGATCAAGATGCTCAATTATCGAAGATGGCCAATGAGTTAGCGAAAGCTGATGGTGTTGAAGACTTCTCTTCAAAATATGATGAAAGACCTGATTATACATTACTTGAAGACGATGGTCCTTCAGATGCATTAATGTTAGCTTCTGAGGATGAAAATGTTGTTAAATTATATGATGAAATGTCAGAAGCTAAAGTTGCTTATAATGATACGATTGATAAAACAAATGAAATGTTACAAGCAGTTACAGAAAATAAACAATCTATGGAAGATTTAAAGACTAAATATGAAAAGGAATTTGGAGAAGATACTACACAGTGGTCTGAAGATGCTGCTAAAGAATATAATGAAGCAATTGAAACTTATAATAAGTCTGTAGAAGATGCTACGGAACAAATGAAAGTATTAGAAGAATCAAAAGCTTCTTATGAAGCAGCAAGAAAAGAATTTACAGATGCTAGGGAAGCTTATTATGAAAAGCAGCGTAATAATCAAGGATCATCTGAAAGTTCTGGAATAAATGAAGACACTAATAGTGATGGAAGTACTAACAATATCGAGATAAATAATGGCAAACCGGATCCTGGTAATTCTGATATGGCGCCAACAAATGATGGAATAGTTTATTTAGATGGATCTGATGGTAATAATTCTGGAACTTCAACAATTGATGATTCTGTAGTCTTGACGGATACTTCAATTGAGATTAAATAAGGGAGTGTGATATTAATGAATAAAGCGCTTTTACCAATCGGAACAGTTGTTTTGTTAAAAGGTGCAACTAAGAAATTAATGATAACAGGTTATTATTCTAAAGCAGCTGATAGTAATAAGATATATACTTATAATGCTTGTATTTTTCCTGAAGGATATATGGAAAACACATTCTGTTTATTTGATGCTAATCAGATTGATGAAGTATTTTATAAAGGATTAGAAAACGAAGAATTTGAAAAGTATACGACTAATCTTTCACCAAAAGTTGAAGTATCTAGTGGCAAAAGAATTGTAAATGATAATAATGTTTCTTTAGATAAGCAAAGAAGAAATGGAAGAGTTCCAAAAGCTCCAACTAATCCAATGTCTAAAAGTGAAATGCTTGCAAAATATGGCGTTAATAAAATATCAGGCAGAGGTGATAAAAGTGAGTAATTCTATAGAATCTAAATATTTACCAATCGGAACAGTTGTTTTACTAAAAGGTGGAACGAGAAAAGTTATGATTACAGGATTTTGTGCTGTTACGGATGCTAAAAAGAATAAAATTTTTGATTATCGTGGATGTCCATTTCCTGAAGGTGTTTTGGAATCAAGTGGTGTTGCCTTGTTTGATCATGAGCAAATACAAGAAATCTGTCATATGGGTTATAAAAACAATGAATCTATTGATTTCTTAGATAAATTAGAGATTATAACAAGTTCTCATAAATAAAGATACGAAAGTATCTTTTTTGCTTGAAATACATTATAAATAATAGTATACTTATATTGACTTTTTACTTTAAAACTTGGTTTTCATTTGACCACTATAGTTGTTATCTATATAGTGGTGTTTTGTTATGATAGTTAGTGAGGTGGAAAGATGGCAATTACGGGAAGAGATTTTGAATTAGAAGAAAAACGTTTAGAAGAAGTCTTAAAATTATTAGATGATAAACTTGCACAGATGGGTGATGATATTTTCGAAGATGAAAGTAAATTTCGTGAATTTAGAAAATATACTTGGGAAAATTTAAGAGCAATGGATCCTCAGGAACTAAATCAAGCTAATGCGGAGTCAGAATTTGAAGCTAATAAAATTCTTATGAAACAGGATTATTTTAAGAAATTGTTTCGAATTAAAGACAATCCATATTTTGCTTCAGTAATTTTTGAAGATGAAGATAAAGAAAGATTTAGTGTATATTTAGGACTTACTTATTTAAAAGATGATGAGTATGGAAATATAATTTATGATTGGCGTAGTCCAATATGTAGTTTGTTTTATGATTTTGAAGTTGGGCCTTGTGCCTACGCTGCTCCTGGTGGACCTGTGAAGGGTAATTTAATTAGAAAAAGGCAGTATAAGATAGAAAATAGAAAGCTTATAAGTGCTTTTGATAATTCTGTAAATATAAATGATGAGTTATTACAGGAAGTGTTAGCTACTGATAGTAATGATAAAATGAAAAATATTGTTAATACAATTCAGCAAGAACAGAATAATGTTATTAGAAATGTTAGAGATAAAACGTTGATTGTATCTGGTATTGCAGGTTCTGGAAAAACAAGTGTTGCTTTACATAGAATAGCTTTCTTATTATATAAAATAAAAAATTTAACAAGTAATAATGTTTTGATTTTTTCACCTAATCAAATATTTACTGAATATATTTCTAATGTTTTACCAGAATTAGGTGAAGATAATACATTGCAAACTACCTTTAATGATTATTTAAGTAGTAGTATTACTGAATATAAAGAAGTTGAATCTTTTATGGACTTTATAGGTAAATATTATTCTGAGAAAGTAGGTAACTTTGATTTTATTAAGTATAAACAAAGTGATGAGATAATTAATGATATAAATTTATATATTGAAGATTTTATTAGAAAATCGAGAGTAATTAGAGATTTTATTGAAAATAAGGTTTATACAATTTATAAAGATGAAATTAATGATTTATTGCATAATAGATATAATACTTTACCTTTTTTTGAGAGGGTCGATGTAATTGCTGAAAAATTAAGTGAAGCTAATTATAGAGGTAGTACAAAAAAGAAAGCGACTTATCGAAAGTTGATTATGGAAAATAGTTCTTTTACTAAAGATTATAAAGATATTTACGCTGGTTTTTTTACAAGTCCTTTTTGTAAAATTAAAGCACGTGATGAAGATATAAAAAAAATTAGTAGTGGTAAGGTTATAGGTTATGATGATGCTTTATTATTTGTATATATGAAAGGCTTATTAGAAGGTTTTCCATATGAAAGAGATATTAAACAGGTAGTAATTGATGAAGCTCAAGATTATAGTTTTTTACAATATTTAATAATTAGTAAAATATTTAGGAATAGTAATTTTACGATTCTTGGAGATGTTAATCAGACAATAAATCCTTATTATAAATATGAATCTTTAGATATATTGGCTAATATATTTAAACAATCTAAATGTATATCTTTAACTAAGACTTATCGATCTAGTCCGGAGATAATTGAGTTTACAAATAAAATACTTGGTTTGAATCATGTCTGTGCAATAAGAAAAACAGAAAGTACACCTTTAATTCATAGAACTGATAGTAAGATGTTATTGGAAGATATAAATTATTTAAGAAATAAATATAAAAGTGTTGCAGTTATTACGAGAGATAATAAAACTTCATTAAGAATTTATGAACAATTAAAAAACGTAATACCAATATCGATATTAAATTCTAATACTGAAGAATTTAATAAAGAATTAGTAGTTTTACCAGCTTATTTAGCTAAAGGATTGGAATTTGATAGTGTAATTGTATATAGTGATAAGCAAAGTAAATATATGAAAAATGAAAAAAATTTATTGTATGTTGCTTGTACAAGAGCACAACATGAATTAATTGTGTATTCAGGTAATAAGAAGTAAAGGTTATTAGTAAAATAACCTTTTTTGTTTGACAAATATTTATTATCTTAATACAATAAGGAATATTGATGTAAGAAGGGGGGAGTGCTTTGATGTTAACTACTGTTGATCAAATGAAATTAAATAAGTATATTAGAGAACATGCTTTAGGTGATTTATATTATGTTAATATGTGCGAAGCTATTGGAAAGGTTAATAAAGTTAAGGATATAGAATTTTTGGAGTATTTTGTAAATTTTGTTATTAAGGAGTTTAGTAGTAAAGACCAAATATCAATGAAATTTATTACTAAAATTATATCTATAATTATTTCTTTTGTAGGTTGGATATATGATGATAATGGTAAAATAGATAGCGAGTTATTAGATAGAATTAGAAGTTTAGAAGAATATTATGATGAATTTCTTGAAAGAACAAAATCAAAAAATGACCCTGATTTTAGAAGTAATTATTTGCAATCTTTATTAAAGAAGGTAGAAAAATTGTATCCTGAAGAAAAGAAGAGTGAGTCAGTAGTTGAATATTTAAAAGAAATAGATAATTTGAAACAAAAATTAAATACATTGAATAAAAAGTTTGAATCACTAACTAAAAGTTATGAAGCTTTAAAAAAAGATTATGAAAAAAAATCACAAAGTTTGATTACGAGCAATAATGAGCTATCTGATGTGAGATCTAAGTTAGAACAAAAAGAAAAAACAATAGAACAATTTTTGGATGATATTAAGAGAATTGAAGAAAAAGTTGATTTTTTAGAAAAGGAAGTTAGTAATTTAGGTGAAGTAAACTCTAATTTACTTCCTTATAAGGAAAAAGCAAAAGAGTTGACTCTTTTAGTTGAACAATTAAGTGAATGTATTGCAAAATATGAAGAAAAAGAACAAAATAGAATAATGCAAGTTAAGACTACAGAAACTATTAAAACTTTATTATATCAACAGCTTTTAGCAAGATCTTCTAATATAGATGATTTAATGAGTGAATTAAAAAAGATGGGATATAGTGCTACGAAAGATGAAATTCATCAATTGATGAATGAATTAAAGACAAGGATAAATATAGTAAGAAATTTTTTTGCTGGAAAGCCTGAATATAGTATTATACCTCCTAATGTAGTTAAAAATGGTACTTTTGATATAAAAGTTCCAAATGGAACTAAGTATTATGATATTTTTTTAGCGGCTGATTTTCAAATAAAAGAAATGAATACTGGGACTATTAAACGTTTTGATAAAATTAATAATTATTGTACAGAAAATAATATAAATTTAGTGTTAAATTTAGGTGATTTATTTGAAGGTAAAACTAGCAGGAATGTTTCTTATGAAGATGCGATGACAAATATTAGTTGTGTTGAGAAAGCAATTTCTTTGATTCCTAAAACTGAAAGTATTTATTATGCGGTAATTGGTGGAAATCATGATGAAAAGATGTTTAGATTTGGAATTGATCCGATTAGTATGTTATCTAATGAAAGAGAAGATTTTATTAATTTAGGTTATGAACATTGTACTATAACTTTTAATGGTAGTAAGAGTTTGTTGACGAGCTTTGCTATTCATCACCCTTCTAATTTTGATTATACTATTCATTTTAATGAAGATGGATTGGATTCAAAAAAAACGTTAGAAGAGTTAGAAATATTTTATAGAAATCAAGGAAGAACTCGAGATGATTCTTATATTGATATTTTTGGCCATATGCATAAAAGTTTATTTAATTATCCTGATTCTTATTATTTTTTACCAGCTTTTATGGAAAAAATATCTGATGGTGGAGCTTGCCATTTAAGGGTTTACTTTGATGAAAATATGAAAATTAAGTATATGTTATTTATGCCGTTATCTTTACGTGAAAAGTTGGTTAAAAATGGCGAAATTTTATATAAAAAAACTTTAATAAAGTAAGTAATGAATATTTTTGGATATCTTACATAAAATAATGTTGACAACAAATAATTTTTAGTATATAATCTATCTTGTTATTGAAAAGAAAGCGATGTATCCACATCCACCTGATTGTAGTGAGTTATGATAGGTAAAGAGCTAAATAAATTTATTTTATTTTGTTTTTTAAGGGTGGATACTAGATGTTCGCCCTTTTTAATTGTGTGGAGGTGCTTATTATAGCAAAGGATAAAAATGAAATGCCAATTAATGATAAAATTAAAGTGGCAGAATTAATGGTTATTGGTCCAAATGGAGAACAAATGGGAGTTAAAAAGTTATCAGATGCTCTTACTTTAGCTAATTATGCTGGTTTAGATTTAGTATTGATGAATGGTAATTCTGTTCCTGCTGTTGGAAAAATTATGGATTATAATAAATACCGTTATGAAAAGCAGAAGAAACTTAAGGAATCACAAAAGAAACAAAGAGAGAGTAACAAAGATATTAAGGAATATCAACTTAGTCCTAATATTGATGTGCATGATTTTAATACGCGTAAAAAGAATGCTTCAGATTATTTAGTTAAGGGGCATAAAATTAAAGTTTCTATTAGATTTAAAGGTCGTAGAATAGATCGTCCTGAATTGGGTAAAGAAGTTATGATGCGATTTGCTGATGAATTAAGTGATGTTTCTGTTATTGAGTCGCAACCTAAACTTGAAGGTCGTACGATGATAATGCTATTAGCGCCTAAAAAATAAGAATTTAGAAAGAGGAAGTTGAATTATGGGAAAAAGTAAACAAAAAACACATAAAGCATCTAGTAAAGTTTTGAAAGCAAAGAAAAATGGTCAATTAGTTTATAAAAAATCAAATGGTAATCATATAACTGGTAAAGATACTGCTAAAGCAGTTAGACAAAGAAGAACTAAAGGCGTTTTATCAAAAAGTGATACTAAACGTTTAAAGGACTTCATCTAGGAAGGGGAGTAAGAGATGACAAGAGTTAAAGGCGGAAACGTTGCAAAGAATAGAAGAAGAAAAGTTTTAAAAGAAGCTAAAGGATATTTTGGTTCTAAGCATAGATTATTTAAAACTGCGCAAGAACAAACTTTCCATAGTGGAGTTTATGCATTTAGAGATAGAAAACAAAATAAAAGAAATTTTAGAAAACTATGGATTCAAAGAATTAATGCAGCTTGTAGAGAAAATGAAATTAGTTATTCTAAATTTATTAATGGTTTAAATAAAGCTGGTATTGAAGTTAATAGAAAAATGCTTAGTGCAATCGCTATTGATGACGCTGCTGCATTTACTAATTTAGTTAATATTGCTAAAGCTGCTTTAGAAGGAAAGACTGTTAAAGTAGATAAGAAAGAAACTAAGAAAGAAGAAAGTAAAGATTATTCTTCAATGACTGTTGCTGAACTTAAAGAAGTTGCAAAAGAAAAAGGAATTGAAGGATATACTTCAATGAAAAAGAGTGAATTATTAGAAGCAATTAAGTAATCGTAATGATTACTTTTTTGTTGTTTTATAAGACTTAATTGAATTATTTTAAGTAGATTTTTTGCCACTTTTGTTGATTTATTAGTTATATTCTTGTATAATTAAAGTTAGTATAATATGGAGTGGTGAAAATGCGTAAGATTATGGCTTGTTTAGATGTTGGCTCAGATACTGTAAAATGCGTAGTAGGTGAAATGGTTAAAAGAAAACTAAATATTTTAGCTGTAGCAGAAGCTCCTTCGAAAGGTGTTAAAAACGGAATAGTTGAAGAACCAAATTACTTATTAGAACCATTAAAAGATGTTATACAAAAATGTGAAGAAATAATCGGGCTTAAGATTAGACAACTTATTGTGTCTGTTCCTGCTAATGATGCAGAATTTCAAGTTGTTAATGGAAGTGTTGCAATAACAAATGAAGGTAATATGATAGAGGGACATGATATCGTAAGAGTTGTTCAGAAAGCTGTGAAAGGAAGAAAAAATAGCGATCTTGAATATATTTCAATGATGCCGACGAGTTTTTCACTTGATGACAATCGAGTTGTTAAGGATCCTAAGGGCTTAACTTCAAAGATTTTGTCAGTAAGAGGTGTTATGGTTTTAGCGCCTAAGAAAAATATTTATCCGGTTTTAGCTTGCTTAGAAAGATTAGGAATAGATGTTTTAGATATTACAATTTCTTCAATCGGTGATTATTTTGAATTTAAGAATAAGGAAACAGATAAGAAAGTAGGAATAGTTATAGATTTAGGCGATGAAACAACAACGATGTCTGTTTTCAATAAAGGGGTATTAACTAATACTAGTGTTGCTTTATTAGGTGGTCGTAATATAGATAATGATATATCTTATATATATAAATTACCTTTAAAGACAGCTAAGGAATTGAAAGAAGAATTTGCTTTAGCTCATAAAAATATGGCTCAAGCAAGTGATGTAATAGAAGTATTAAATAAATCTTCTGAAAAAGTAAAAATCAATCAATTTGAAATTAGTGAAATAGTTATGAGCAGGTTATGTGAGATACTTAATTTAAGTAAGAAAGAGATAAATCACTTAACAAAAAAAGAAATAAGTTATATAATATTTACAGGAGGCCTAACGGAAATAAAGGACTTTAAATTAGTTTTACAAGAAGTTTATGGCAATGATGTAACTATAGGTAATATTATGGAAATTGGTGTTCGTAATAATAAATATAGTTCATGTTTAGGTTTACTTAAGTATTATGCTTATAATGCTAAATTAAAGAATAAAGATTATTCTATATTTTCAATAGATGAACAACAAGTGTTAAGTGGGGCTAATTTGAACAATCAAAATGAAAGCGTAATAGGTAAGTTGTTCGGTTATATTTTTAATGGTTGATAGGAGGATTTAAGATGCACGATTTAACAAGAGATCAAATAGCTAAGATAAAAGTTATTGGTGTAGGTGGCGGTGGATGTAATGCCGTTAATAGAATGATTGAGTCTGGTGTAGGTGGCGTTGATTTCATTGTTGCGAATACAGATTTACAAGTGTTAAATGTTAGTAATGCAGAAACTAAATTGCAAATAGGAAAAAATATTACAGAAGGTCTTGGAGCAGGAGCTGATCCTGAAGTTGGTCGTCAAGCTGCTTTGGAGAGTAAGTCTGATATTGAGGAAGCTTTGGCTGGAGCAGATATGATTTTTGTTACTTGTGGTTTAGGTGGTGGAACTGGAACAGGTGCTGCACCGATAGTTGCAGAAATTGCTCAAGAGCAAGGAGCCTTAACAGTTGCAATTGTAACAAAGCCATTTAAATTTGAAGGTCGTAAAAGAATGGAACAAGCTGAAGTTGGACTTGAGGAATTAAAAAAACATGTTGATACAATTATTGTTATTCCAAATGATCGATTAAGAGATATGATAGATAGAACAACACCAATTGTTGAGGCATTTAAAGAAGTTGATAATGTTTTACGTCGTGGTGTTCAATCAATATCAGATTTAATTGCTGTTTCTGGTTTAGTTAACTTGGATTTTGCTGATGTTAAGGCAGTAATGCAAAATCGTGGAAATGCGATTATAGGAATAGGAATAGGTGTTGGTGAAGATAGAGCTATAGAAGCTGCTAAACAAGCTGTATCATCACCACTTCTTGAAACAACTATTGATGGAGCAACAGATGCAATTATTAATATTACTGGGGGTAATTCATTAACTTTATTTGAAGCTGAGGATGCAGCAGAAGTTGTTAGAAATGCTGCTAATACTGATATAAATACGATATTTGGTGCTGTTATTAATGAAAACTTAAATGATGAAGTTATAGTAACAGTAATTGCGACAGGTTTTGATGATGCAAGAGAACAAATAGGTGGCGGTTTAGATAATGATTTACCTAAAAATACTTCGTATATGAATGACGATGATGATTTTGATAATGTAGATATTCCACCATTTTTAAGGAATAGAGACGATTTTTAATAAATCGTTTTTTTTTGACTTTTTTCGAGAAGATAAGATGATAAATAAATGATGGTGATATGATGAAAATATATATTGATTTAGTATTGATAGTTAATTTTATATTGGATTTGATATTACTGATGAGTGTAAATTTTATTTTAAGAAGAAATGTTAGTATGAAAAGATTGGTATTAGGTAGTTTTATAGGGAATATTACATTGATATTGTTATTTATAAAAATGAGTAATTTATTATTTATTATTTTCAAATTAGTAACTTCTATTTTGATAAATGTTTGTGCTTTTGGGTATAAGGATTTTAGATATACTACAAAAAATATTACTTATTTTTACTTAGTAAGTGTATTGTTGGGAGGTGGAATATATTTTTTAAAAAATCAATTTGCTTATAGTAATAAAGGATTAATCTTTATGGAACAAGATATTGGTTGGTGTTATGGAATTGTCTTTTCTTTAGGAATTTTTATGTTTTTTAAATATGTGAAATCTTTTAAAGAATTAGATAGTCATTATAGTAATTATTATAATTGTAAAATTTATTTTGATGAGGAGAATATTTTAGAAGTTAATGCTTTTTTGGATACAGGTAATAAATTGAAAGATCCTTATAGTAATAAATCGATTATTTTGGTTCAAGAAGAAATGATTGATAAAAGCAAAGATTATACAATGTTGTATGTTCCTTATCATAGTTTAAATAGTCGTGGTTTGTTGATGTGCTATAAAGCATGGAAAATTGAAATAGATGGAAAGTATTGTGATAAGTTTTTAGTAGGGCTTAGTAAAGATAATTTCTTTATAGATGGAATCAATTGTATTATTAATAATAAGATAATGGAGGGATTGAAATAATGTTAAATTTTATTAAGAAAGTTTTACTTGGGTTGTTTGGAAAATATAATCAATTTTATTTTGTTGGTAATAATGATACATTACCAGCACCTCTTGATAAAAATGAAGAATTGAATTTGTTAATAAAAGCACAACAAGGAGATATAGAGGCACGTAATAAATTGATTGAACATAATTTACGATTAGTAGTTTTTATCGCTAAAAAATATGAAACAACTTTAGATAATTTAGAAGATATTGTAAGCATTGGAACAATTGGTTTAATAAAAGGTATTAATACTTATAAAATAGATAAAAATATTCGTTTAGCAACATATGCTTCAAGATGTATTTCTAATGAAATATTAATGTATTTACGTAAAAATAAAAAAAGAGTAAGTGATATAAGTTTTGAAGAGGCATTAACATATGATGCTGAGGGTAATGAGTTACATTTGGAAGATATTATTAGTGAGGATGATGATATAACTTATCGCGAATATGAGAAACAAACAGATATAGAAGTTTTAAAAAATTATTTGGATAAATTAAATGAAAGAGATAAGAAAATAATGATTATGAGATATGGTCTTTATAATACTCAGGAATATACGCAAAAGGAAGTGGCAGAGTTATTAGGAATAAGTCAATCTTATATATCTCGTATTGAAAAGAAAGTAATAAAAAAGCTTCGATTGCATTTGGAATAGCTTTGCAATTGTGTTATACTTTAAGGGTATAATAGGAGTGGTAGTATGGGGATAATTAAAATTGAAAAAGATTTAAAAGCTAATGTTACAGGTTCTACTACTAATGTTAAGAAAAATGTTTATGATATAAATGATAGTTTGGATTCTTTAAATAATCTTAGTACTTACGAAGGAAATGACATAAATCAAGATGCAAATGTTGGTACTAAGGATACGGCAAGAATAAAAAATGAAATCAGTATAGTTAGAGCATGTGTAAGAACAAGTGTGAAGAGTTTTTTTAGTTCGATAATAGATATTTTGATTTTAGGAGGAATTATCTTTTCTTTACTTTATTTTACAGGATGGATAAATGAGGTTAAGTCTTTTTTTATTAATATTATATCAAGAACTGGAGAAACATTTATTTTTTATTTAATAGGTTGTTTGATATTGTTGTTATGTTGTTTAATAGTTAGAGGTAATATAAGGGGAAGTATAAAAGGAATATTTAAATATAAGTATTTAAATAAAATAAATATTTATATTTATGATGGATTTATAGTTATTTGGAATATAATTTTTTATATTTTTATAGCTGTATTGTTCTTTTTGTTAGTAAATAATTATCAAGATATTTTTAAGTTGTTAGTTAAAGTTAAATTTATGAATACAGCTAATATTACTATAGAAGGGTATTCTTATATTAAATATATTATAGTAGTCGTTATTTCTTTATTTTTAAGCCTTAATTCATTAAGGTGTGTTAGTTTGGTTCATCGATTGAATAAATTTGTATTAGAAGATGAAGTTTAAATTATAAGGACAATTGATTATTTGGTTGTCTTTTTTTTATTAATTTCATTTTATTTATGATATAATTATAATAGGTGTAAATATGATGAATATATATGGTATAAAAAGAGAAGATTTAGAAAATTATTTTTTAGATATGAATGAGAAAAAGTTTAAAGCTTTACAAGTTTTTGAGTGGCTTTATGAAAAGAAAGTTTCTTCTTTTTTTAGTATGACTAATATTAAGAAAGATTTACAAGAGAAATTAGATCGAGATTTTTCTTTTAGAATGATTAAGATTCAAAAGAAACAAGAGGATAAAGATACAAAAAAATATTTATTTAAATTGTTCGATGATAATTATGTGGAAGCTGTTTTAATGCAACATGATTATGGCTTATCAGTTTGTGTTAGTAGTGAAGTTGGTTGTAATATGGGGTGTGCTTTTTGTGAATCTGGAAGATTAAAAAAGGTACGAAATCTAGGTAGTTATGAAATGGTTCAACAAATTATGTTAATAGAGGAAGATATAAAGAAACGTATATCTAGTGTTGTAATTATGGGAATAGGGGAACCTCTTGATAATTATGATAATGTAATGGATTTTATTAAAATAATTAATGATCCTAAAGGTTTAGCTATTGGTGCGAGACATATTACTTTATCTACTTGTGGAATAATTCCTAAAATGAAAGAGTTAATGAAAGAGAATTTACAGATAAACTTGGCGGTCTCCTTACATGCTCCTAATACACAATTAAGAGATAAACTGATGCCAATTAATAAGGCGTATAAATTGAATGATTTAATGGATACTATAAAAAAATATATTTATGAAACAAATCGTCGTGTTACTATAGAATATATAATGTTAAATGATGTAAATGATAATGAGACTCAAGCTTTAGAATTAGCTTCTTTATTAAAGGGAATGAATGTTTATGTTAATTTGATTCCTTATAATGAGACTAATCATATTGAGTTTAAAAGAGCTAATAAGGAAAAGATTTTGAAATTTTATGATATCTTGAAGAAAAAAGGTATAAATGTTACGATAAGAAGAGAGTTTGGTAGTAATATAGATGCAGCTTGTGGGCAACTTAGAAGTAAAGAGGTGAAAGCATGAGATCATTTTATTTAACAGATTCAGGAAAGGTAAGAGATCATAATGAGGATTCTGTTACAATTTTAAAAAATGCTAATAATGAATATTTACTTATTGTAGCTGATGGAATGGGCGGTCATAGAGCTGGAGAGGTAGCAAGTTCTATTTCAGTTAATCATATGGGAAAAAAATTTTCCGAAAAGAATACGATTGGTTCAAAGTTAGAAGCAATTAACTGGATGAAGGATAATATTAGTCAGATTAATCAAGAAATACTTGATTATACAAAGGAACATCCTGAGGCTATGGGAATGGGAACAACAACAGTAATGGCTTTGCTTACAGATTCTTATTTACTATTTGGGAATATTGGTGATTCTTCTGGTTTTGTTTTTAAGAAAGGTAAATTAACTAAGGTTACTAATGATCATACTTTGGTAAATCTTTTAGTAGCTGCAGGAGATTTGACGGAAGAAGAAGCTAAATATCATCCTAAGAGAAATGTATTAATGAAGGCTTTAGGTAGTAGTGATAAGGCTGATTTAGATGTTTTTGATGTAGTAGATATGGATGTTGATGGGATTTTACTTTGTAGTGATGGCTTAACTTCGATGTTGACTAAGGAACAAATTGAGAAGGTTCTTAATGATAAGGATTTGGAGATAGAAGAACAAGTCATTAAACTTATTCGAAAAAGTAATGCTCGTGGTGGAACAGATAATATTTCGATCGCTTATTTAAGTCTTGAAAGTGGTGAAGATTTATGATAATGAAGGGACAAAAAATTAATGATCGTTATCAGATAATAAAGTCTATTGGTGAAGGTGGAATGGCTAATGTTTATTTGGCTTATGACACTATTTTGGACAGGGATGTCGCAGTTAAAGTATTGCGTGGAGATTTATCTAATGATGAGAAGTTTGTTAGAAGATTCCAAAGAGAAGCTTTAAATGCAAGTAGTTTAAGTCATCCTAATATTGTTGAAGTTTATGATGTTGGTGATGATAATGGTCAGTATTTTATTGTTATGGAATATATTGAGGGAAAGAATCTAAAAGATTTACTAAAGAAACGTGGTAAGTTAACTACTTCAGAAGTCGTTGATATTATGACTCAGATTGCTGATGGATTGTCTGTAGCTCATGATTCTTATATTATTCATAGAGATATTAAGCCTCAAAATATTATGATTTTAGAAAACGGTTTAGTTAAGATAACTGATTTTGGTATTGCAATGGCAATGAATGCAACGCAATTAACACAAACAAATTCAGTTATGGGAAGTGTTCATTATTTACCACCTGAACAAGCTAGCGGCAAAGGTTCGACATTAAAAAGTGATATTTATTCGATGGGTATTTTGATGTATGAGTTATTGACTGGTAAATTACCTTATCGTGGAGATAATGCGGTTGAAATTGCTTTGAAGCATTTGAAAGAGCCTCTTCCTAGTATTAGAGATGAATTGCCTGATTTACCACAAAGTGTAGAAAATATTATTTTAAAAAGTGCAGCTAAAAATCCAAAGAATCGTTATAATGACGCTCGAGAAATGTATGAAGATTTAAAAACTTGTTTAGATGAATCAAGAATTAATGAGCCAAGATATGAGTATCAGTATCCTGAGTTGGATAGTGACAATAAAAAATTTACAAAACAAGTTGAAAAGGCTATAAGTGTTGAAGAAGACGATGGTGATAATGATCAGGTTGAAGTAAAAAAAGTAAGTGATTCTGAATTGAAGAAAGAAAATAAGATATTAGTTATTTTAGCTGCTATTTTTGTAGGATTAGTTGTAATTGTTGCAGCGTTTGTTTTGTTCTTGCCTTCTATTTTAAAGCAAGATGATATAACTGTTCCTGAAGTAGCAGGTAAGACAGTTAGTGAAGTTGTTAATGAGTTACAAGATTTAGGTTTTGAAGTAGCTGATGAAACGGTTGATATTAGTGATGATAAAGTAGAAGAGGGAAAGGTAGTTAAAACTAATCCTCCTAGTGGAGCTAAGAGAACTGAAGGAACAGTTGTTACAATTTATGTTTCAACAGGTGATTCAAAATATGAGATAGAAGATTATACGGGAAAGAATTATTTAGAAGTTAAAGGAGCTTTAGAAGCTTATAATATTTTAGTATATGTTGAAAAGAAAGATGTTAAGAATCCTGAAGATTATGATGAAGGTGAAATAATTGATCAGGATGTTAAAGCTGGAGAAAAATTAGGAGCAAGAGATAGTATTACTTTATATATTCCAAATGTTGATGCTAAATATCCTGATTTTACAGATGGTTCATATACAGTTGAAGATGTTCAACAGTTCTGTGATAAACATAATATTACTTTGGAAATTGTTAATGAAGAGAATTCAAGTTACGATGAAGGTACAATCTTTAAACAAAGTAGACCAGAAGGATATACAGTTACTAGTGGCACTAAGTTAATTATTTATGTGGCTTCGGCGCCTTCAGAAAATGAAGAACCTGCAGATGATGATTGTGGTGGTTTGTGTTAGATGAATGGTCAAATTGTACGTGTAATTAGTAATTTATATACGGTTAAAGTTGATGATCAACTTTATGGTTGTCGAGCAAGAGGTATTTTTCGCAAGAATAAAATTAGTCCAATTGTAGGTGATAATGTTATTATTGATGTTGATAATAATATAATTACGGATATATTGCCTCGTCGCAATGAACTTAACAGACCAGTGATTGCTAATATAGATGTAGCTATTATTGTAACTAGTACTAAGAAGCCTAATTTGGATTTGAATTTATTAGATAAATTATTAAGTATTATTATTTTTAATGAAATTGAGCCAATTATATGTTTTACGAAAATGGATTTACTTAATGAAGTAGAAAAAGAAACTATTGAATCATTACGTCGTTATTATGAGATGATTGGAATTAAGGTTGTTTATAATACGGAGACTAATGATATAAAGAAGTTAATAAAAAATAAATTAGTTGTTTTAGCTGGACAAACTGGAGCTGGAAAAAGTAGTTTATTAAATAGATTAGATGAAAGATTAAATATAAAAACTGATGAAATAAGCGAGGCTTTGGGTAGAGGTAAGCATACTACAAGACATGTTGAACTTTATCCAATTGCTGACGGTTTTATTGCTGATACACCTGGATTTTCGGCATTGGATTTAAAAGATATGAATAAAGAACAACTTAGAGATACTTTTTGTGAATTTAAGAATTATGAATGTAAATTTAGAGATTGTATGCATCATAGAGAAAAAGATTGTGGAGTTAAAGATGCTTTAAAGGATAAAATGATACTACAATCTAGATATAATAATTATTTATTATTTTTGGAGGAAGTTGGAAAATGAAAGTAGGAGTGTCTTTTTTAACAAGAAATGAGTCTCTTGAGGAAACAATTAAAAAGATTGATGAATCAAGTGCTGATTATATTCATGTTGATATGATGGACGGGGTTTTTGTTGATGAAGCAAATTATTCTGTTGCTGATTTTAAAAAGATGTTTAAGAACATTTCTAAACCATTGGATGTTCATATGATGGTATGTTCTCCTAATAAATATGTTAAAGAATTTACAAAGTTAAAGAATGTTGAATATTTAACATTACATTATGAATCTCATCGTCGACCAATTGATGTAATTAATATGATTAGACATACAAATATGAAAGTTGGAATTGCTATTAATCCAGAGACGAAAGTTAGTCACATTGTGCCATTACTTAATCATATTGATCAAGTATTAGTTATGAGTGTTAAACCAGGTAAAGGTGGACAAAAATTTATGAATGAGATATTGTATAAAATAGAAACGTTAAAAGATATAAGAGAAGAGAATAATTATCATTATATAATATCTGTAGATGGTGGAATCAATGATGAGACAGCTAAATTATGTAAAGATTCTGGTGCTGATATGGTTGTTTCTGGTTCGTATGTTGTGTTAAGTGATAATTACGATGAAAAAATAAATAGTTTAAGATAAGAGATAATCTTATCTTTTTTAGTGTCTACTTAGATGTTTATTAATTAATTGGTTTTGTTATATATGATATAATTGTATTAAGGAGAATTGAATAATGAATGCAATAAATATTTTAGAACGAATTGAGGATAATGGGTTTGAAGCTTATATAGTTGGGGGTTATGTAAGAGATTATTTATTAGGTATTAATTCTAGTGATGTAGATATTTGTACAAATGCAAGAGTTAGAGAATTATTAGATATATTTAGTGATTATAATGTTTTAAGTAATGAGTATGGAGCTGTTAAGTTAATAACTAATGATTCACGAATTGATATTACAACATATCGACGTGATTTAAAATATAATGGTAGTCGTCGAAGAGTTGAAATAGAGTATGTTGATAATTTACTTGACGATATTAATCGACGTGATTTTACGATGAATACTTTATGTATGAATAAAGAAGGCAATATTATAGATGTATTAAATGGAAAAGAAGATATAGAAAAGAAAATTATTAGATGTGTTGGTAATATTGATGATCGATTAAATGAAGATCCGCTTAGAATGCTTCGAGCTGTTAGATTTGCAACGACGTTAAATTTCGAAATAGAAGAAGAATTATATAAGGAGTTAAAAAGAAATAGAACTTTGATAGCACAATTATCAAGAGAACGTATTAAAGAAGAATTAAATAAAATTTTAACTAGTACTAATGCACTAAGAGGATTAAAAATGATGAGGAATCTAGGTTTTTTAGATTATGTAGGGATAGATTTTAATGATAATTTGGTATATGTTAGTGATATATGTGGGATGTATAGTCAATTGACTTTGAAAAAAGAGTTTCCTTTTTCTAAAGAAGAGAAAGAAACAATAAAAGCAGTTAAAAATATATTAAATTATGGTATTATAGATGAAAATGTTATTTTTACATATGGATTGTATGTCTCTTTAGTGGCTGGTAGTATTTTAGGTGTTGAAAGAGAGTATATTACTAGTTTAGAGAAAAATTTACCAATAAAAAGAATTAAAGATATTAAAATTAGTTCTGATGAAATATGTTCTATTTTAAATATTAAACCAAATAAAATAATTCATTTAGTATATGATGAATTAAAAGATTTAATATTAAAGGGAAAGCTTATTAATGATAATAATTCTATTAAGGAGTATTTAATGGTTAATAGAAAGAAGTGGTTAAATGAAGGAGCAAGTTTGGAAATTGTTAAATGCCAAGAAGTTGGTTGTTAATGAATATTTGATTAAAGAGGCAATAAGAAATAATTTGTCTTTAGATGAGTTTTTGGTATTAGTTTATTTTGATAATAGTTATAATGGTGTTTTTGAAGTTGAACTAGTAAGTAAAATACTAGGATTAGATGTTAATAGAACGATGGAAGCATTTAATAGTTTGATGATTAAAGGACTTGTAACTTTGGAGAGTGTTAAAGATTTAGAAAATCGTCTTAATGAAGTTGTTAAATTAGATGGTGTTTATAGTTCTATTGTTGAGAATACAAATGAAGAAACTAAAGAAGAGGTAAAAGAAGATATTTTTAAAACTTTTGAGAAAGAATTGGGCAGAACGATGTCGCCAATGGAATTGGAATTAATTAATGGATGGTTAATTAGTGGTACACCTGAGGAAATCATATTAGGGGCTTTAAGAGAAGCTGTTTATAATGGCGTTAGTAATTTTAGGTATATTGATAAAATAATTTATGAATGGGAGAAAAAAGGGTTTAAAAACATGAATGATGTTAATGCTTATATTAAAAATCGCTATGATGAAAAAGTAAAAGATAAAGCAGTTATTAAAAAAGAGCAGGAAATATCTGATTATGATTGGTTGGATGAATGATGATAAAAGATTTTAATAAAAAATTAGATTTAATGTTTCCAGATGCAAAATGTGAATTAAATTATAATCGAGATTATGAATTATTAATTGCGACGGTATTGTCTGCACAATGCACTGATAAAAGAGTTAATGAGGTAACTAGTATTTTATTTAGTAAATATGATATTTATGGGTTATCTAAAGCTATAAAGAAAGATATAGAGAATATTATACGTAGTTGTGGTTCTTATACAAAGAAATCTTCTTATATTATAGATATTGCTAAGTCTTTAGTAGATAATTATAATGGAGTTGTTCCAAATAATCGTGATTATTTAGAAAATCTGCCTGGAGTAGGAAGAAAAACGGCAAATGTGGTTTTATCTAATTTATTTAATGTTCCAACTATTGCAGTTGATACTCATGTTGAAAGAGTTAGTAAAAGATTAAAAATAGCTCGTAGGAATGATAGTGTTTTAACAGTTGAGAAGAAATTAATGAAAATGATTCCTAAAGATTTATGGAGTAGAAGTCATCATCAAATGGTTTTATTTGGAAGATATATTTGTAAGGCACGAGGTCCTTTATGTGATAAATGTCAGTTTTATGATGATTGTTTATCTAAGGATAAAAAGAAATAAAAAAAATCTACTAATTGTAGATTTTTTTTATGGTGTTGGAATAATTGGTTCTTCTGTTCCTGGATCTTCTGTTGGTGGATCTGTCTCAGGATCAGAAGGTAATTCAGGGATAGTCGCTTCAATGGTTGCTGTAATAGTTAATCCAGGACTCATATTAGCTTTAAAAATACTATATGCTGATTTTATTACGAAATTGTATGTACCACTACTAGGTGCATTGTATATATAGTATGTATCTGTTGTGTATCCAAGAGATTGGAGTCCAGTTTCTGTTTGAAGATATACTTGGTAACCAATATTTCCGATATTAGATGCGTTGTACGAATTTCTTCTATTTAAATAAATTGATGCAAATTGACCATAGTTTTCACTAAAATAATTTTGTAGATATGATGCGTCTATAGCGTTTGGTGTTTCTATTGCATCCCAGCTAAGATTGATTTGATTATTACTAATTTCAACGCTACCATTCGTTGGATCTTTTAGTTGATCAAATCTATCCGATACCTCACTTGGCTCAGTCCCCTTCTTAAAAAGTTCTGTCGATATCAAACTAGCAGGTGTATATGCTGATGGTAGTTCTGCAGGGTTTGTTTCCTTTTCGTATTTAGCAGATATTACGCCACTTGGTTTAGTAAATTTAGATTTCTTTTTGTAAATATTGTTTGCAAGTTGAGCAGATATTAATTTTCTTTCACGTGCTGCGTTTAAGGCTAAGGTGTATTCATTTTTAGTTAAATAATCAGTTCCATACCAGAATGATATAACATAATCTGGAGAATAGGTGATTACCCAGTTATCTTGAGACGCACCATCTGGAACTCCTTTTTTACTATGGGTAGAAGTACCTGTTTTAGAAGCTATTTGAGTTCCAGAAACTTTTATATTTCCTCCAACACCTTGCTTTGTAGCGGTAATTAACATATCAGTTATCATATATGCTGTTTCTTCACTCATAGCTTGAACTTTTTCATATTTATATTCTTCAACTTCATCTGTTTCACGGAAGATTATTTTAGTATATGAATATGGTTCTATATAATATCCATTACGAGCGAATGTACCATATGCTGCCGCCATATCTTCTGGGCTGACTTCTAGTCCTCCACCGATTGCATATGCTTCATATAAGGTATCACCATAGTCAATTCCACAGTTATGAACAAATTCAGCTATTTTAGTTTTGTCGACTGCTTGAAATGCTTGAACTGCAGGAATGTTTCGTGATTGAGCTAGTGCTTGACGCATTGTCATTGCTCCCATATATGTTTTATCGGCGTTGGTTAATTCTTGGCCATTTGAATAAGTCATTTTATTATCAAAGAATAGTGTACCAGTATTTCCGTTATTATATTCGATGTATGGCCCGTAAGCGAATATAGGTTTAGCTGTAGAACCTGGTTGAGTTTTTAACATAGTTGCACGATTATAAGCTTTAGGTGTTGTTTGATGACGTCCACCATTTACTGCTCTAATTGAACCGTCATGAACATCGGTAACAATACCACCAAATTGGATGTTATCACGATAGTCGTTGTATTTATAAGTTTTCCATTTGTAATTTAGTTTACCATTATTTAAATCAACAAAAACATCTTGAATATCTGGATCCATTGTTGTGTATATTTCCATTGGAACTGAGTATGGATCCATATCTTTACCATATTTTTCCATAATATCGGAACATACGACATCGATAAATGATTGATATTTGTTTAATGTTGAATCCTTTTGGTCAATTAGAAGAGATTCAACTGTTATGGCTTTAGCATCTTCAGCTTGTTCTTCAGTAATGTAACCATGGCGAACCATTAGATTTAGAACTATAGAACGACGTTGTGAAGATAAATCTGGATTAACGAATGGATCGTATGAACCTGGAGCATTAAATATTCCAGCAAGTAGAGAAGCTTCTGCAAGAGTTAGATCACTAACTGATTTGCCAAAATATGACTGAGAAGCTTGTTCAATTCCCCAGGAACTTGCCCCTAAATATGGAGCATTAACATAAAATTCAATAATTTCTTCTTTAGTATAATTTTTTTCGACTAAGAAGATAGACATATAAATATCAGTAAATTTACGAATTATACCTTCGATACCGTGTGATTCTTTAGAAGTAAAAGTGTTTTTTACGACTTGCATGGTTAAAGTTGATGCTCCTCCGGCTCCACTTTGTCCAGTTAGTTGTCCAAGTGACGCTTTTATGAAACGTACTACGTCAAAACCATTATGTTGAAAGAAACGAGAATCTTCTGTAGCAACGATGGCATCAATTAATACTTGAGGTAATTCTTCGTAAGTTTTTAATTCTCTTTGTTCAGAACCAACACGTGCGAATTCTTCACCATTTTTGTCATAGAAGATTGTTGCTTCTTTGTTATAGAGTAAATCAGTATCAAATTCTGGTGCTGTTAATACTATATAACCAAAGAAGAGCATCATTGTAACCATTATTACAATACCAGTAAACATTAGAATACTAAGAATAATATTTAAAACTTTTCCTTTATTTTTTTTCTTGGTTTTATCTTTTACCAGTCTAATGGCTTTATTATTAGATATTGTTTTTTTGATATTGTTCGTTATTTTATTTGGTGCTTTTTTTGTACTTTTTTCTTTACTTATTGTAATTGCACGTGATTTTTGATTATTTGTTTTGCTTTTGCTATTTTGACTTGTCGAATTTTTTTTATTTGTTACCATTTTTATTCTCCTTCAAAATATACTTTATCAACAACTTTTAGATAATCTAATTGTGGTTGATATGATTCTTTAATAATGTGAGCTTTCTCTTGAATGTATTTATAGCTTATTGATTTTCTGTTAGTTGTGTCAATATATGAAATGTAATCTTCTCCAGTTAGTAAATAATTAATATTGTTCATTCTAATTATGAGAAAAACAATACCGCCATGTTTTATAACATTTCTTATTTGATTTGTTTGATGTTCTTGAATGTTAGATAATGGAAAAGATGTTTTATTTAATGTTTCTTTAGCATCAAATTCGATATATTTTCCACGATATAAGCCATTATAGTCTAAAGTTGATTGCTCTTTAAAGTAAGCTTTTTCAATTATTTTTTTGTGATTATTATACGATACATCGACAACACCAATAGGTGTTGGCTTTTTGTATATTAAGGCGTAATCTTTTTTTAAGTAGTAATTATTACTTGAATTTAGTGCATTTTCAAGATTCATACCACGATTACTATGTGAAACACTTAGTTTAGTAAAACATTTCTTAATATTATTAGGGTATTGCATAATCAATCACCTTACATAATTATACTATATAATGCTGATAAAATATAGTATGTAAAAATCTTCTTTACATTTCTTATTTTTTCTTATTTTGTCTAATGAGATGAAAATAAGTTATTTATGTTTTATGATGTTAGCGGAGGGATAATAATGCGTGTTGAATTCTTTTTACAAGATATGATAGATATGGTTAATGAGGTAGATAGAAAGTTAATCATCACTTCCTGTAATCTTGACAAGATAGATAGTAAAGATATATAATTTATGTCATAAGAAGGGTGATTTGTTTATGTATAATGATAAGATAACTTTGACTCCACAAGATATCTTGGATAAGGAGTTTAAAATTGATGCTAGAGGCTATAGACCACAAGAAGTTGATAAGTTTCTAGATATGGTTATTAATGATTATAATGAATTTATCGCTGAAATTAAGAGGTTAAAAAAAGAAATAACTTACCTTAATGATGATAATAGTAAGTTAAAAAATGAGCTTCGTCGTATTAAAGCTAATATTGAAGCGGCTGAAGGTTCTGCCTCAAATAATAGTTCAGTTAGTAATGTTGACCTTCTTAGAAGATTAAGTCAACTTGAGAAAGTTGTTTATGGTAAGAACGAAGAATAAAATATAATAAGAGTTTTAGGCAAATGCTATATATTTATTATATAGAGGAAAGTCCAAGCTCACACAGTCTGTGATGATTGTAGTGTTTGTGCTAAGGGAAAAAATAACCTTAGGTAGTATAGTATACTAACGGCTTCGAAATAATCCCAAAGGGATTAAATTAGATATAAAAGTGCCAAAGAGACGAGCCTAAAGAGTAATCTTTAGGGTGGAACGTGGTAAACCCCGCAAGTGAGAAACCCAAATTATGGTAGGGGAGTCTTTACCGATAATTAAGAATGAGGTAAAGGACCTATTTGATAGGTAGATAAATATTTGCCGCCCTTTTAGGGTACAGAACGTGGCTTATTAAACTTTTATTTTATTTTTATTTAATTAGAAAAGGAGTGAATAATCTTGAATGAGATTGGCGAACTATTGCGATCGACTCGTGAAGAATCAGGGGTGAGCTTAGAGGAAGCCAGTGGTGATTTAGAGATTAAGACACTAATATTAGAAAATATTGAAGATGGAAATATTGGATGTTTTAAAGATATCTTTGTATTAAAGGATTATATATATGATTATGCAAAATATTTAGGTTTAGAACCAGATAAAATTATAGATGAGTTCAATGAATATTTATTTGAATATACTTCAAAAATCCCATTGGAAGATATCGAAAAAGCAATGAAAGAGCAACAAAAGGAAGAGATTCCACAACAGAAAATTGTTTCACCATATACTAATTCAACAAAAAAGCCAATTAATAAAGTTGTTTTGTTGTTGTTAATTGCTTTGGGTGTTTTAGTTGTATTGATTCTTTTTTGGTCAGTAAAACAAATTACTGTTAATAATATGACGACAAATATGATAAGTTATGTCGATAGTAGTAGATAAGTAGGTGCAGAATGGAAAAAGTAGAAAAAAAGAAAAAAATGAATTTACCAAATAAAATTACTTGTGTAAGATTAGTAATTTCATTTGTAGTTTTAATTATGTTATGTATGCCATGGAGTGAGATAGGAGTATCATTTCCTGTGTATTCAGTATTAAATGTAGAAAATGTTGATTTAAAATATATAATATGTGGAATATTATTTATGATAGGATCAATTACTGACTTCTTAGATGGCTATATAGCTAGAAAAAATAATATTGTTACTGATTTTGGAAAGGTAATGGATGCAATTGCAGATAAAGTGTTGGTAAATGGAGTTTTAATTATTTTGGCTTATAATAAATTTTTACCATTGATTGTACCAGTTATTATTATTACAAGAGATATTGTTGTAGATTCAATTAAAATGGTATCAGGTAGTAAAGGTAAGGTTGTTGCTGCATCATGGCCTGGAAAGATAAAGACTATTTGTATGATGATAGGGGTAACTTTGACGTTCTTCTATAATATTCCTTTTGCATTTATAGGCGGTGGAATACGTATCGATTATTTATTTGTCTTTGTTGCAACTGTTATGAGTGTTGTTTCAGCTTGTCAGTATTATTTGGCAAATAAAGATTTTATATTTTCAGAAGTTTAGAAAAAAAGAATTTTAAAGTAAATGAATTTAAAATTCTTTTTTTGTGCCAAAAACAAACGATAAAAACAAATGTTCGAAAAAAGGTTGACAAAATTGTTAAAACTATTATAAAATTATAGTGTCATTTAAATAAGTGGGAGGAAAAAAATGAAAACATTAAAAGATGATAAAACATTAGATCAAGTTTTAGCTGATATAGAAAAACAATTTGGTAAAGGGTCAATTATGAAACTTGGTTCCGATGCTCATTTAAATATTGAAGCAACTTCTTCTGGTTCAATTACACTTGATGTGGCTTTAGGAGTTGGTGGATATCCAAAAGGTCGTATTGTAGAAATTTATGGCCCAGAGTCATCTGGAAAAACGACTTTTGCTTTGCATGCAATTGCTGAAGTACAAAAAAATGGTGGTAGAGCAGCATTTATAGATGCGGAGCATGCATTAGATCCAGTTTATGCTAAAAATTTAGGGGTTAATCTAGATGAATTGTTACTTTCACAGCCTGATACAGGAGAACAGGCTTTAGATATTTGTGAAGCTTTAGTTAGAAGTGAAATTATTGATTTAGTTGTAATAGATTCAGTTGCGGCGTTAGTACCTCAGGCTGAAATTGAAGGTGAAATGGGTGATTCTCATGTTGGCTTACAAGCTCGTTTGATGAGCCAAGCATTGCGAAAATTATCTGGTACTTTAAACAAAACAAAAACAACAGCTATATTTATTAATCAATTACGTGAAAAAGTTGGTGTTATGTTTGGAAATCCAGAGACAACTCCTGGAGGTAGAGCGTTGAAATTTTATTCTTCTATTAGATTAGAAGTACGTCGCGCTGAACAAATAAAACAAGGTGATAAAGTTATTGGAAATAGAACAAATGTTAAAATTGTAAAAAACAAAGTTGCTCCACCATTTAGAACAGCTACATTAGATATTATGTATGGCGAAGGTGTTTCTAAAGAAGGTGAAATTGTTGATTTAGCAACAGAAATAGATGTTTTAGAAAAAAGTGGTGCTTGGTATTCTTACAATGGCGAAAAGATTGGGCAAGGCAAAGAAAATGTTAAATTATTATTAAAGGAAAATACAGATTTACGTGATGAATTAGAATATAAAATTAGAGAACATTATAATATTTTAAATGGTATGAAGAAACCTAAAGGAAGTAAAAAAACGATTACTAAAGAAGATGATATTAAGATAGATCCAGAAACTGGTGAAGTTTTAGAATAAGAAAAGATGAATCTTTTCTTTTTTTCTTTTTGGTTGAAAAAAGCAAAAAAATTAATTATAATAAGTTTGTAGATGATTAGATTGTTATAATTTTTCTATAAAATAGATTTGGAGGTACAAAATGGACAATATGTTAATGGCCATTTTAGCGCTTCTTGTGGGGATTTTTTTAGGTGTTATTATAATTTTAATCGTTGTATTTATTCGTAATAAGAATAATGAGAATAATGCAACTAAAATCATTGATCAAGCAAAAAAGGAAGCTGAAAAGCAAAAGAGAGATGCTCTATTAGAATTGAAAGAAGAGTCTTATCGTCTTAAACAAGAAACAGATAAAGAAATAAAAGAAAAGAAAGCAGAACTTAAAGATTCAGAGGAAAGATTATTACAACGTGAGAAAAACTTAGATAAAAGAGAAGAAATTTTACAAAATAGAGATACTTTGTTAGATCAAAAAGATAATAATTTACTTAATAAACAAAAAGAATTACAAGAAAAAGAAGCTAAAATTGACGAAATATTAAAAAAAGAAATGGAGCAATTGGAGATAGTTGCTAAGTTTTCTAAAGAAAAAGCTCATGATTTGATTATGAAGAGAGTCGAAGAAAATATGGCTCTTGAAATAGCTGATTATATTAAAGAAAAAGAAGCAGAAGCTAAATTAAAAGCAAATGAAATTGCTAAAGGTATGATAGTTTCGAGTATGCAACGTTATTCAAATGACGTAGCTAATGAGCAGACAGTTAGTACAATAACGTTACCTAATGATGAGATGAAAGGTCGTTTAATAGGACGTGAAGGACGTAATATTAGAACAATTGAATCGGTAACAGGAGTTGATTTGATTATTGATGATACTCCTGAAGCAATTGTTATTTCATCTTTTGATCCTTTGAGACGAGAAATAGCTAAAATTACAATTGAAACGTTGATTAAGGATGGTAGAATTCATCCAGCAAGAATCGAAGAAGTTTATGATAAAGTTTCAAAAGATATGGTAGAAAAAATTACCGAAATGGGTAATGAAGCATGTTATGAATTAGGTTTAACTAAAGTTGATCCTAAGTTAGTAAATTTAATTGGTAAATTAAATTTTAGAACAAGTTATGGCCAAAATGCATTACAACATTCAAAAGAAGTTGGTCACTTATGTGGATTATTAGCTTCAGAATTAGGTGAAAATGTTAATTTAGCTAAAAGAGCTGGTTTATTACATGATATAGGTAAAGCTATTGATTTTGAAGTAGAAGGAAGTCATGTTGAACTTGGAGAGGAAATTGCTAAAAAATATCATGAAGATTCTGTTGTTATTAATGCAATAAAATCGCATCATGGTGATGCTGAAGCAACTAGTGTCATTTCTGTATTAGTACAAGTAGCTGATACTTTATCTGCTGCAAGACCTGGTGCTCGTAATGATTCGTTGGAAAATTATATAAAACGTTTGGAACAACTTGAAGAAATTGGAAATAGCTTTGAAGGAGTAGAGAAAACCTTTGCAATGCAAGCTGGTAGAGAAGTTCGTGTGATGGTTAAACCTGAAGAGATAGATGATTCTCAAAGTTATAAGATTGCTCGTGAAATGAAAGAAAAAATTGAGAATGAAATGCAATACCCTGGGACAATTAAGATTACTGTTATTAGGGAGACTAGAGCACAAGAGGAGGCAAAATAAGCCTTTTTTTGTTGCATTGAAATTAGAAAATAGTTTGTGATATAATATTTATAATAAGAGAGTTGTAGAATTATGAGAAATTTAAAAAAGAGAAAGATTAGTGTTATTTTATTTATTATATTTTTAATATTAGGAATATGTATTTTGTATGGGCAAAGTAGATTTAGTCATGAGGTGAATATCGATAAAACTAATCCAATGATTTCGGTTGGAGAAGATGGATGGGATTATGGAAGATGGGAAATGTCTTCTGTTTTGTCAACTACAGCGAATAATTATAATGTTAGCGAAGATGGCCTTGAATTAGTTGGTACTTTGTCTAGTGATTTGTTAGAAGATAATGAAGTAACTTTATCTACTTGGGGACAATTGGAAGATGGATCGTTATTAACTAATATAGAAAAAAATGAGTTTGTAGTTAATTTACCTTTGTATTTATTTTATACATATAGTATTGATTATCCTATGAGTTATGATGAAGAAAAGAATGCATTAGTTTTTTCTAATAATGAAACTGATATTCTTGGATATGTAAAAATGCCTGACGGTATAGATTATTGTGATTATAATAGTATGGATTGTTCTACATTAGAAAATGATTATTTATGGATGTATGATGAATTTCAAGTTTATATTTATAATAATAAGGAAATAACTACGGATGTTGAAAATTATAATTTTAATTTTGATGTTACTTATAGTTTTACTTCAAAAGAAATTGGTTTAGGTACAATAAATATTGTTTATCCTTATATTGTATTTGAAAATGATAATTATGTTGATTTTCCACCTCTAAGTTTAACATTGAATAGTAATGAAGAAACTAATATTTCTTTAGATAACGTTGGCGCTGAAACAGAAAAAATATTTGACGAATGGCAGAGTGAATGGGGCATTCAAAGTACAGAGCATGATTTTTATATTGAATATGGGGTACAGGGATTTATTTTGGCAAATGAGAACTTTTCATTGAATTTCGAATTAAATAATGAAGATGGAGAAATACTTGCTTATACATGTAATTCTGATGAGTATTTTAATGATATAGAAAATAGCAATTGTAATAATAATTATAATAGCTCAATAATGCTTAAATATAATGTAGTTGTTGGTTATGATTTTGAAGATGATTCTACTAATAAAAGTGGAGATATGGGAATAAAAATTAATCTTATTACAAACGAAGAACCATTAGAAAAGAATTTAGAATGGCATTTTAATTATGATAAAAATGAGAATGTTGATATAAATTATCCAGTTGGAACTAGTTTAGAATTTAATCAAACTTTAACTTCCGATAATGCTGGTATTGGGGCAATTAATCAGTTACGTAATAATGATACTGTTTCATTTAATTGGTTATTAGAAGCAGGAACTGATTCATTAAATGATTCGACATCAGGAATAGTAAAAGCCTTTAATTTGTGGAATTTAACAGAAAATGGAAGTGTAGATTATACAGTTGAGCTTGGTACTAATGGTGGAGTTTTGGATACTTCATATAGTACAGAGATTAATCCATATATATTGAATGATAATTATGAAATAGTTTCTTTTTATCCGCAGGATGATATTGAATATAATTATTTGTTAAGTGGTAATACTTATGTTTTAGATAAAGTTTTAGATGTTGCTAATTACACAGATAAAATGGTATATATTAAAATTGATGATAAATATGAATTGATTGGTTCTTATAAAAAGAATGAAAATGGCAATATAGTTTATGTTGCTAATGATGATAGGACTATGTCAAATGATAATGTATCTGTTAGTAATCCAATTGTTTTACCTGAAGGAACTAAAGATATAAAGGTTAGCTATACAGGTAAAAGAGCAGCTGTTTATTTAGGTTTTAATTTTGAAACGAAGTTAAGTTCTAACCAAGATATTATTAGTTATATTGATGATTTAAATAATCAAGATTTAGTTTTAAAAAATCAAAGTTTTGTGAAGTGTAATGATAGTGTAACAAATGAAAGTACAGGAACTTATTTAACAGAGTTAGAAAGTAATACTTATTCTGATATAGTTAGTGTAGTTAATGATAAGGAAAATGATAGTAATTCTATTAGTATAACTTCTTATGTATATGAACAGATAAATTATAATGCTAATTCTTTAGAAATTGCTAAAGAAGTAATAAATGAGCAAAGTGCTGCAACATTTTATCTTTTATTGCCAGTTGGTGCTACTTTAGATGGTAATATTCAGATTAGTAAGTATGGTAATAATGAAATTGCTGAATATACTTTAGAAAAAATAGATAACTATAAAGATAGTAATCGTTCTTTATTAATAGTTAATATTAAACAAATAGATGATAATTATTATATAACAGATAATTATGTTCAATCGGGCTTTGCTATTAATTATAATTTATTGTATAGTGATGCTAATAATTTAATATATGGGAATGTTTTAAATAATGATATAGCATATGTTAGTAATACTAATTTAAGCGACGGATATACCAATCCTTTAGATGTCAGTGATAATTTATTTAGTTCAATAGAAGTTAAAAGTATTTTTAATGAATTATTAGGAACAGATTCAAGTAAGAATAAAATGTTTATAACAGGTAAAGTTACATTAGATGAAATATCAGTAATCGAAGGAACATATGAAAAGTTGGTAAAAAACGAATTGGAAAATGAATATAGTACTAAAACTAATGTAGTTGAAAGTAATAATTATATTTATCGTTTACAGTATGTATTAGGCTCTAATTATGAAGAAATAAAAAATGTTATTTTAGTAGATAAGTTAGAAAATAGTTATGTTGATAATAATTATTTTAAAGGAATATTAGAAAATATTGATATTACTTATTTAAAAGAAATGGGAGTTAATCCAGTAGTATATTATTCAACTAATAATAATGTTAATCTTGAACAAATAGATTTAAGTAATGTTGATTGGTCGACTAATAAACCTAGTGATATGTCTAAAGTTGTAGCTATAGCTGTAGACTGTGGTGATTATATTTTTAAAGGAACAGAGAATAAGACGTTGTTTGTTGATATAGTTATGAAAGCTACTAATAGTTATCGTGATGATATAAAAGCTTATAATGAATCATTTATGTATTATAGTAGTATTAATAGTGGTAGTAATAAAGTTTTAAAAACTAATATGACAGAGACGACTTTAAATAAAGCTACTGTTTCTTTAGAAGCAACAGCTAATATTGGAAATGGTACTGAATTAAATCCAGCTATTATTCAAGATAAATTGTCTTATGAACTTAAATTAAGTAATAATAGTGATCTATATGATTATGATGATTTAGAAATTGAAGTAAAATTACCACAAGGATTAAAATTTGTACCTGGTGATGATCAAGAAAATATTGATTATTCTTATGATGAAGTGAATAATACTTTGATATATAAAATTTTAAATTTAAAAGAATTAGAAAAAATGAATATCTTAGTAAATTTGGAAGTTGATTTAGATAATATAGATTTTAGTAAAGTAATGATATCAAGTATAAAATTATCTAAGTTAGGAAATAATCAGTATAATGGGGATGAGATTAGACTTTATAATCAATTAAAGGTTCCTGTATTGGAATTTGGTAAGTATGCTAAGACAGAAGATACAGGTGATTTTAGTGATTTGGCTTCTTTAATTATTAAAAGTGGTGAGACATATCAATATCGTATTAAAATTGATAATATATCAGCTGTTGGAGCTAATAGTATAGTAGTAAAGGATAATGTGCCAGAAGGATTAATAGTAGATGAAAATACAATTACGAATAATGGTGTTTATGATAGTAGTAATCATCTTGTTACATGGAATGTTGATACTTTAAATGCTTATGATAGTATTTCTTTAGAATATAGTGTTAAAGTTCCAACAGATATATCTTTAGGAACTTTGTATAGAAGTAGTGCTCATATTAGTTTGGTAAATCCTTTTGATAAAAGTTTAATGTTATATGATGATGATACTAATATTATAAGTACTTTATATCAAGTTGTATCAGACATTAAATTAGAAAATAAATTGGAAGGTTTGTTAGCTGATTATAACAAGAAATTTAAATATGAAATAGAATTTAATGGTGATGCTAGTAGTACCGGTAGGTATGATGTTGTTGATAAAAATAATGAAGTAGTTGGTGTATTGGAAATAGATAGTGAAGGAAAAGGTGTATATAATGCATTATTATCTGCTGATGAAAGCTTAATAATTAGATTATTGCCTAGTGGAATTAATTATTCAATTAAGCAAGAGCTTGTTGAAGGTTATGAAGTAGAAACAAATGTTACTAGTACTAAAGATGATGCTTCTATTATTATAGAAGGAATTACTAATGAAGAAAGATTAGCTAATTATATTTTTACAAATAAATATGATGTTAAAACTTCATTAAATATTGGAGCTAATGTTACTTATGATAAAGATATTAGTTTACAAGATTTTAAATTGTCGTTAAAGGATAGTAATGGTGTTTTGGAAGAAAAAGAAATTGATGATACTGGAAGAGTAGAATTCTCAACTATAAATTATGATAATGTTGAGGGACAATATATTTATTATGTTAGTCAAGTTGATCTTGGAGATAGGAAAATTGCTTATGATACGATGATATACAAAATTGTTGTTAATCTTGTTAATGATGGTAAGGGAACCTTAAATAAAGAAGTAAATTATTATAATAAATTAGATGAAAGAGTAACAGATATTGTATTTAATAATGTTTATATACCAAATGGCTTAGTTATTGGAAATATAAATAGTAGTGATTATGTTGATAATAATAAGCTATTTAATTATGAAATTATAATATCAAATGTTACAGGTAGTTATGATGTTGTTGATATGGAAAATAATAAAATAACTACGCTTGTGGCTGATGATAATGAAATGATTAATTACTCAGTTAATTTGAATAGTGATGAACGAATTAAGATTGTTGATTTACCTCAAGGGTTGGATTATAGAATAGCCCAAAATATTGAAGATTATTATACAGTTAAAGTTGATAATTTAAATTATCAAATTGATAACGATAAAAAACAAATTATTGTTAGTGGAATAACAGAAGATGATACGACGCAAATAATTTTTAATAATAATTATGTTACTGTAGGAGAATTCCAACCAAAAGTGGAAGTTGTATTAGAAGATAAATTATTAGAAGATAAAGAATTTCAGTTTATGATAAAAGATGTTTCTAATGGTAGTAGTAATGGTTATATTGAATATGCAGAAAATAATTTAGATGGGGAAGTTATATTTAAAAATATTTCTTATAATAAGCCTGGAAAATATATTTATGAAATTACACAAGTAAAAGGAAATTCTAATCATATTTATTATGATTTAGGTAAATGCTTATTAACAATTGAATTAATTGATAATGGTAATGGAACAATGAAGGTTCTTTCTAATACTTATGAATTTACTGGTAATAATGATTATTTTGTTAATAGGTATTCTGTAGATCCAATTATTAAAGATGAAGTTGACGATGTTACGAATGTTAATCCAGAAACTCATGATCGAATATTTATTATTGGAATTTTATTAGGTATTGTACTAATCTTATTTGTGATTGAAGGAAGAATTAAACGTCGAAAATATGAATTGAAGATTTAATTCTTCTTTTTTATTTGATATAATTTTGATAGGAGGATTGAATATGAAATTAGAAAATAAAGTTGCAGTTGTTACTGGAGGAGCTAAGGGAAATGGTTTTGGAATTGTAAAAGTATTTCTAAAGTATGGAGCTAAAGTAGCTGTTTTAGATTATGATGATGAAGTTTTGAATATTTCAAAAAAATTAAATAGTGACAAAGTAAGAGGATATCATGTAGATATAAGGGATAAAAAAGCTATTGATGAAACTGTCAATGATATTATTAATCAATTTGGAAAAATAGATGTTCTAGTTAATAATGCGGGAGTTTGTAACTTGGCTAAATTTAGTGAAATGTCTGATGAGTTAAGAGATTTTCATTTTGATATAAATATTAAAGGTACTTGGAATGTAACTAAGTCTTGTTTAGGTTATATGACTAAGAATACAGGTTCAATTGTTAATCTTTCAAGTGTTACTGGTCCAATGGTTGCTGATAGTGGAGAAGTTGCTTATGCAACTACAAAAGCTGCAATATTAGGCTTTACTAAGGCTTTGGCAGCAGAATTGGTGACTGATGGAATAAGAGTAAATGCTATTTTACCTGGTTATATAAGAACTCCAATGGTTGATGGAATGGCTAAAGAAACTAATCCTGGTAATCCAGAAAGTGTTGTTGAAGGAATTGCAGCAGGTATTCCAATGGGAAGGTTAGGAACAATTGAAGAATTAGGTGAATTAGCAGCTTTTTTAGCTAGTGATGAATCTAGTTATATAACAGCTCAAGGAATTGTTATAGATGGAGGTAGTACACTTCCTGAAACAATGAGTATGGGAGTATAAAAAAACAGTTCGAATGAACTGTTTTTATTTTAAATTACGAGGATTTTTAAAACGAATAAAATATTCATAGTATTCTTCGAAAGTTATATCATGCTCTTGAATGTATTTAGCACATTCAAGGCCACAATAGCGGTAATGCCATGGCTCGTATTGATATCCAGTTATATATTCTTTTCCTTCAGGAAATCTAATAATAAAACCATATTTGTAAGCATTTTTACTTACCCAAGTAAATGATTTTGTTTTTGAATAATCATCATTAGTAAAAGGATAATCACGAACATCGAATGCATAACCTGTTTGGTGTTCAGAATATCCTGCACGAGCAGAATATGTATCAGCTGTTTCTTGCCCATCTTGATTAACCCATCCTTGATAAATTGACTTTTGAGATTCATAACTGCGATATGCTGAATTTATTTTAAAACCATAACCGGCTTCTTTAGCATCTTCATACATTTTTAAAAAGGCTTCATAACATTCTTTAGATAATTTAAATGATGTTCCATAAAGATTATAGGAAGCCTCAACGTCAACTAAGTCTTGACCTTGATAATTACCATCAGCATAGTAATGTTTATTTAAAATAACGAATTTACCAAGAGTAGTATCTGTTGCTTCTGTTTGGGTGTAAAATTCTACATCTATATGGGTATTAATTCTAGTTACAATTTCTTGTGGCTCTAAATTCTGATGATCTTGATAATATTTAAGATATTTTTCTAGGTAATCATCAATATAATATGTTTCTTTAATAATAGAATAGGCTTGCTCATGATTAATTTTATTATCAATGAGATAATTTATATTAGATGAATTGACTTCTTCTAGAATGAATGAAATTTCTTCGTCTGTGTAATTTAAATTTTTTAAATCTTTTATAATCTTTTCATTTTCATTAGGAGTTTCTATTTTAAAATTATTTTCAAAATATTTTTGATATATATTTATAGATATATAACTAATAATTATAACTAAAAAGATTGTTATTAATAGTTTTATACTTTTTTTTATTTTTCTTTTCTTTTTCATATTGTCACCTTATTATATTTTATCATATTTTGAGAATAAAAAAACTTTAAAGTTTTCTTTAAAGTTTATTTTGTTGTTTCTCTTACTTCCATTATTACAGGAAGAATAATAGGGTGACGGCCGGTTAGATTATTGATAAATGGGTGTAGTTCGAGAATTATTTGATTTTTTAAGTCGGTATAACTATAAGGATTTTCGTTTAAAAATTTATTAATAATTTCAGTTGTTTTCTTTTCAATTTGATTTATTAATTCAGTATTTTCATTTACTAGAACGAAACCTCTTGTAGTTATATTAGGTTTAATTAGCAGTTTTCTATTTAATGGATTAATATTAATGATTGTTATTAATATTCCGTCACGACTCATAAGTTTTCGATCTTTAATAACTACGGATCCAACTTCACCAATTCTCGAACCATCAACATAGACATCGCCGGCAGTAACACTTGGTCCACGATGAATACCGTTGTTGTCAAGGATAAGAGAATCGCCGTTATTCATGATAAAAATATTTTCTTTTTTTATGTCACATGATATAGCTAATTCAGCATGCGATTTTAGCATACGATATTCTCCATGCATTGGCATAAAATATTCTGGTTTAATTAATCTTAACATAAGTTTTAATTCTTCTTGTTTAGCATGTCCTGATGTGTGGATATCACTGAATTCAGAATTTGTTATTACTTTAACGCCTTTTAGATATAATTTGTTTATAATTCTGTTTATTCCAGCTGCATTTCCTGGAATTGGATTAGATGAAAATACAACTAAGTCATCGGGCATTAGTGATATTTGCTTATGTGTTCCATTAGCAATTCGTGATAGAGCTGCTAGTGGTTCTCCTTGAGATCCAGTGCACAGAATACATATTTCGTTTTTTTTCAAACTTTTAGCTTGGTTGGAATCAATAAATATTGATTTGTCAGTTAATAGACCATTGTTTAGAGCTAAATTAGTTGCAGTTTCCATACTACGTCCAAAAACAATTATTTTACGATTGTTTTTACGGCATGTTTCAACAATGTGCTTAACACGATATATATTAGAAGCAAATGTAGCTATAATAACACGACCATTATAACCATTAACAATATCTGCGAGAGCTTCGTCAACTGAATTCTCTGATTTAGAGAATCCTTCTGATAGAGCATTTGTACTATCACTAAGTAATAATTTAACACCTTCAGCTCCGATTTTGGCCATCTTATGTAAATCGGCCATAGGTCCAATCGGTGTTAAGTCGAATTTAAAATCACCAGTTGAAACAATTGTGCCATTTGGAGTGTGAAGAACTATACCAAAACTATCTGGTATTGAGTGTGTTGTTGCAATAAATTCAATATCAAAATATTTAGTTTTTATATGAGTATCTGAATTAATTACTTCTAAATTTTTATAACCAATATTGCGGTCTTCTAATTTGTTTTTTATTAAGTCAATAGATGTTTTAGCTCCATAAATGGCGGGAATATTAACACTTTGTAGAAGGAAAGATATTCCACCAATATGGTCTTCATGTCCATGAGTTATTAATAAACCTTTTATTTTATTTTCGTTTTGTTTTAAATATGTTACGTCTTGAATAACATAATCAACACCTAATAAGTCACTTTCTGGGAAAATAACTCCAGCGTCGATAATGAATATTTCATCTTTGTGAGTAAAAACATACATGTTTTTACCAACTTCTCCTAAGCCACCTAAAGCAATGACAGACGTAAAGCTGTCTTTATTATTCATAAAATCTTCCTTTCAAAAAAAATAAAAAGTATAGTTCTTCGCTAAATGTAATTATATATCAAATGGAATAAAAAGTCTAGTTATATGTTGTAATTTACTATTTGATAAAGTTGATTTATTGATTCTTAAAAAAAGTTAAAATTATTTATATAGCTCCTTTTTTATGGAAAAATTGCGGAAATTAAGTTATACTATTTGTGGTGATATAAATGGGATTATTTGATAAATTAAAAAGTTTAATTAGTAAAAAAGAACAACTAAAGGAAGAAGTTAAAGAAGAATTTAATGTTGATGAAGTATCCGAGATTGATATTGACGATAATAAAGAAGATGTTGAAGTAGATGAGTCTACTTTAGAAGATGATGCTGAGTGGATTGAATTTGTAAATAAGCAAAAAAAGGTTCAAGTAGCTCAAGATATAGATACTTATGATAAAGGATTAGAAAAAACTAGAAAAGAGTTTGTTTCAAAATTATCAATGTTAGGAATAAAATATACTAAGATAGATGAAAATTATTTTGAAGAATTAGAAGAACTTTTAATAAATGCTGATGTAGGTGTAAATACTGTAATGTCATTTATGGATCGTTTGAGAGAACGTGTTAAAAAGGAAAAAATAACTAGTACTGAGTATTTAAACGAAGTTATTGTTGATGAATTGTTTATTATTTATGTTGATAATGATTACTTATCAGATAAAATTAATATTGCTGAAGAGGGACCAACGGTTATTTTGATGGTTGGTGTTAATGGCGTTGGTAAAACGACAACTATTGCTAAATTAGCTCATAAATATATAAGTGAAGGTAAAAAGGTTATGATGATAGCTGGTGATACTTTTAGAGCTGGAGCTGTTAAGCAATTAGAAGAGTGGGCATCAAGAACAGGTTCTTTATTTTATGGTAAAGAAAATATTGATCCGGCTGGAGTAATTTTTGATGGATTAGTTAAAGCTAAAGAAGAAAATGTTGATATTGTACTTATTGATACTGCTGGACGTCTGCAAAATAAAGTTAATTTAATGAAAGAACTTGAAAAAGTTAATAAGGTTATTGGAAAACAAATTCCTAATGCACCTCATGAAACATTGCTCGTTATTGATGCAACAACAGGACAAAATGGAATAAGCCAGGCCAAAGCTTTTAAAGAAATTACTAATATTACAGGTATTGTTTTAACTAAGTTGGATGGGACAGCTAAGGGAGGAATTGTCTTAGCTATTAAAGAGGAGATTAAGATTCCAGTTAAATTTATTGGTTTAGGAGAAAAGATGACTGATTTAAAAACTTTCGATATAGAAAATTATATTTATGGTTTGTTTAAGGATATGATGTAGGTGGAAGAGTTTATTTATTATAATAGTCTTTTTGATATATATGGTTCTTTGTTAACTGAAAAAGAATGTTTAACGTTTAAGGATTATTATCATGAAGATTTATCATTGGCAGAAATTGCCTTAGAAAAAAATGTCAGTCGTAGTGCAGTTTATAAGACTTTAAAAAATGTTATTGATAAACTTAATTATTATGAAGAGAGATTACATGTTTATCAAAACAATGAAAAGTTACAAAATTTATTAAAAATAAATAATCTTAGTGATATAAAAAAAATTATAAGAGAAATATTAGATGAGTAATATTTCTCTTTTTTTGTTAGTAAAGTGTAATTTTTACACTTTTAATATTAATAAATTTGTGTTATTATAATTTTATAAGGTAGGTAGAGTTTATGAGAGGTAAAATAATTGTTATTGAAGGAACAGATTGTTCAGGAAAAGAAACTCAAACTAGTTTACTAGTTCAAAGAATGCGTCGTGAAGGAAGAAAAATTGAAAGATTAAGTTTTCCTGATTATGATTCACCAACTGGAAAAATTGTCGGTGGACCATACTTAGGAAAAAAATATATTTGCGATGGCTTTTTTCCTGAAGGAGCATCAAATGTTGATCCTAAGGTAGCTTCTTTATATTATGCTGCTGATAGGCGTTATCATCGTCAGCAAATTATAGATTTATTAGATCAGGGAATTGATGTTGTATTAGATCGTTATGTAGAGAGTAATATGGGGCATCAAGGTGGAAAAATATTTGATAAAGAAGAGAGACTAAAATTATATGAAGATCTTGCAAATTTAGAATATGGTTTTTTAGAATTACCGAAGCCTGATTTGACTATTTTCTTATATGTACCTTATAAAAAAGTAGCTGAATTAAAAAGAGGAAGAGTAGAACCGGCTGATCAACATGAATCTAATCCTTTACATATTAGAAATGCTGAACATGCTTATTTAGAGTTAGCTGAGTTACATAACTATAAAAAAATAGATTGTGTTGATAAAAAAGGGAAACTTAAAGACATAGAAGAAGTTCAAGAACAAGTTTATGAAATAGTAAAAAAGGAGTTGAGTTAGAACAACGAATTTTATATCGTTGTTTTTTTATGATATAATTTTTATAGATTATAAGAATTAATGTGCAAGTGTTAAGAGATAATGGGTAAGTTGATTTAAATAAATTTTTCTATACTAATTATTATATTAAAGGAGCAGATTTATTAAAAATTATTCCTTTAGAGCAATTTAGAAATAGAAATATATTCTGATTTGATTTTTTGGTAATGGTATGATAATAGTTGATAATACTTATATGAGTAAAATATTATTATTTTTTTAATGGAGTAGATGTAGAAAAGTATAGGAATTAATGAAAAAGTCATTTGATCTAAAATTAGCAATGGTAAGACAAAATGGTAGAATATATATTTTTAAGATAAGATGAACTTATATTTTTTATAAAAGAAATATTATGATATAATAGGATTTAGGTGATTAAAATGTTTGAATATATGGGAGATAGATTATCAAAAGCAATAAAAAATATTCGTGGTATGGGAAGAATTACTGAAGAGAATATTAGTGAAGCAATGCGTGAAATTAGAATGGCTTTATTAGAAGCTGATGTTAACTATCAGGTTGTTAAAGAATTCGTAAATAAAGTTAAAGATAAAGCATTGGGTTTAGAGGTTCAAAAGTCTTTGAAACCAGATGAGCTATTTATTAAAATTGTAAAAGATGAATTAGTTCTTTTATTAGGTGGTGAAGAAGCACCATTGAATTTAGATGGTAAACCAGCAATTGTTATGCTTGTTGGGTTACAAGGTAGTGGTAAAACAACTACTTGTGGTAAATTAGCTAATTATTTACGTAAAAAACATGCTAAAAAACCTTTATTGGTAGCTTGTGATATTTATAGACCAGCTGCTATTGAGCAATTACAAACTGTAGGTAAACAACTTAATATACCTGTTTTTACAGAAGGAAAAATCGAGGTTAACAAAATCGTTACAGATGCCTTGGAGTATGCTAAAGAAAATGGTAATGACTATGTTATTATTGATACAGCAGGCCGATTACATATTGATGAAGAACTTATGAATGAACTTGCTGGTCTAGTTGATTTGTGTCATCCTCAGGAAGTCTTACTTGTAATTGATGCAATGATGGGACAAGATGCCATTAATGTAATAAAAGGATTTAATGATAAACTTTCTTTAACAGGTTGTATTTTAACTAAGTTAGATGGTGATACTAAAGGTGGTGTTGCCTTATCTGTTCGTCATTTAACGAATGTGCCAATTAAATTTGTTGGAGATTCAGAAAAATTAGATGGCTTATCAGCATTTTATCCTGAAAGAATGGCAGAACGTATTTTGGATATGGGGGATGTTTTATCAATTGCTGAAAAAGTTGAAAGTGTTATATCAGAAGATGAAGCAGAAACTCAAGCTAAGAAGATGATGAGTGGCAAATATGACTTAGAAGACTTTTTGACTAATTTAAAACAAATAAAAAAAATGGGACCATTGGAAAATATTATTAAGTTATTGCCTCAAGCAAGAAAGATGGGTTTAAATAATATTAATATTAATCCTAAAGATATGGCTCATGTTGAAGCTATTATTCTTTCAATGACTCCTTACGAGAGAAAACACCCAGAAATTCTTAAAGCATCTCGTAAACAAAGAATTAGTAAAGGTTCAGGACGTGATGTTGCTGAAATTAACAGATTACTTAAACAATTTGAAGAAATGAAGAAAATGATAAAAATGATGAGTAGTGGAAATATGAAATTACCTTTTTAGAAGAATATTTTATAAAAAATATTCTTTTTAAATAGAAAAATTTATTTTAAAAGAAATATGAATATGATATACTTATTTAAGAATAGGATGTGCTTGTATGAGTCATGCTAAGAAAATAAGAGTGTTTATTATATTAGGTATAATAGTTGGTATTATGAGTTTGGGAAGTAGCTTAATGGTTTTAAGTGTTTCTTATTCTTCTTCAGGAACTGCAGAAGTAGAAAACAAAGTTTTTTTAATTGAATTAGATAAGATAACAAATTTATATACTGATGATGAAACTGTTAAGGTATTGAAAAATCCAAAATTAAAAGATAATATTTTTGAGTATGGTGTTGAATTGCAAAATGTAGGTTCGTCTACACAGTTTCAATTTGACATAAAAAATAAAGGTGATATAGCTGGTAAGGTTTCAGAAATAGATATTCAAGGATATAATGATTATAAAGATTATATTGAAATAAAAGTTGATGGAATTGAAGTAGGAGATATAATAGAACCTGGTAAAGTATTGAAAAAAATTAATGTTTATACGAGTTATAAAAATCCTTATTATGATGAGAATGGGAATTTAAAAGTAATATCTTTAAATCAAATACAAGTAAAGATAGGCTTTGAGAGTATGAAGGGTGATTTTAATGAAAAAGAAAGTTAAGGATGAAGAATTTCAAAAAATGAAGAGAGTACCTCATAAAAGGAATAAATATGTTGATAAATCATTTCATTTTTATTTTTCTTTTATGTTACGTATTATATTAATGTTTGGTTCAATAGTAGTTATTGGATATTTTTCGTATGTTTGTTTTAGAGATAGCTTTACTGATGGAGAAGATGAAAAAATATCTTATAAAGAAAATGCTGATTTAAAATCAAATGTTATTTATTTAGATCATAATTTGTTTGAGACTGGGCAATTGATTTCGACAGATTCATATTATTCTGATTATATTGATGATATAAGTTCTGACTTTAGTTATTATTATGAATTAGATAAAGAAGTAGATATAAAGTATACATATAATGTTGTTGCCACAACAACTATTAAAGATAAAAATGGCACAATTGTATCAGAGAAAAAAGATAAAATAGTCAATGATACGACAAAAGAAGAAGCTGACGTTAAAGAAATAAATATTAATCAAAATGTTAATTTAGATTATGATTCATATAATAATTTAGCTAAATCATTTAATCAGCAAATTGAACAATATGGTAATATTACAGGTAATGTTAATTTAAGAATGAATATTTCTATAGAGATTGATTATGATAAGTTTGATAACAAAATAGAAAAAGAAACTTATATAGATGTTCCAATTGATCTTTTATCAACTAATGTAACAATAAAAATTGCTAATGATATTTCAAATGAAGATACTTTTGTTGAACATCATAATCCGCAATTAATTAATAAATTTTCTTTATATTCTGGAATTTCGTTATTAATTATGGATACTATCTTCTTTTTATTAGCTTTAACTTTTATATTTAAAGCAAGACCTAAAAAGAGTAAGTATTGTATATTAAGAGATGGATTGCTTAGAGATTATGGTAAAATTATTGTTAATTCAAAGAAGATTCCTAAATTAAGTGATTATAATATAATAGATTGTTATAGTTTTTCTGAACTAATGGATGCTCAGAAGTTACTTGGTAAACCAATTATTTATTATGAAATTGTTAAAAATCAAAAATGTATTTTTGTATTAATTGGAGATAATGATATTTATACTTTTACTTTAAAAGAATGTGATATAGACTTTTAAAGTAAAAGTTTTTTTGTCCTAAACACTTTTTATAATATTACATATTATAAAGTAGAAAGGATTGTTTAGAATGTTTATAAATAGATGTTATAATAATGCTGAAGATAAAAATGTAGGTCAAGTAAATTCTAATATGGTTGGAATGAATGGTGGATGTTGTGGTAATATGTGTCCACCAGTAATGGAATGCCCACAAGAAAGAGTTTGCCATACGCAAACTTGTTATGAAGTTCCTCATATTATTCCAATAAATACTAGAGTTATTAATCATCACGTATATAGACATACTTATCAACCGATGTATACTTGTACAATGGAAGATGAAGTATGTAATGTATATGATCAATGTAATGGTAATTTTTAAAAAAGATCTTTTGATCTTTTTTTATGTTATAATTTAGGAGGTGATAAAGATGAATGATATATTAGCTTGGACTTTTATAAGTGAGTGTGAGATTCCTAAAGATATAGAAAATTTATTAATAACGGGAGAAAAAGCCGTTGCAGCATATAAAACAATTAGAGATTGTGCAATTTTCACTAATAAGAGAATTATAATAAGAGATGCGCAAGGAGTTACTGGTAAGAAGATAGAAACATATTCAATTCCTTTTGGAAATATTAATATGTGGTCAACAGAAAATGCGGGAATTGTTGATTTTAATTCGGAAGTTGAGTTATGGACTAGAGCAGGACATTTTAAAATTAATTTATCTAGAGGGGTTGATGTTAGAAGATTTGATAAATTGATTGCTTATTATGTTTTAAATGAGTAATAGAACATCTATTTATTATCTTGTATTTTTATGATATAATTACGTAAGGTGAAGTATATGAAAAAGAATGGTTATACAGCGTTAGAAATGTTAATTGTTATTATAGTTTTAGGTGTTTTTACGATAGGTATTTTATCAACTACTTCTTATGCTTTTAAAGATAAAAGTGAAAGTTATTATAATGAGACAGTTCATTTAATTGAAAGGCAAGCTGTATTATATGGAGAAACATTAAATAATTTGAAAACAGAAGGTAATTTAATTATTACTTTAAGTGACTTGATTGAAAAAGGTTATTATATAGCAGATGATGATGCAGGCAATGTGATTGATCCACGTAATAGCAATGCTACTTTAAATGGATTGAAAATAAAATTAACTTATGAGGAAGATTCTACAATTACAGCAGTTGTTATTGAAGATGAATAGGAATTATTGTAAAATATTTGTCAATAAATAATAAAATACTATAATAAAAAGTAAAAATTATGTATGATATTAGTGTAAGGGCGTGATAAATGTGATATATCCTTCTATTGACAAGTTGTTAAATATTGTTGATTCTAAGTACAAATTAGTTCATATTGCTGCTAGAAGAAGTAAGCAAATGTTAGAAACAAAACATTTTCAAATGAAGCAAAGTGAATATGTTAATAAAAAAGAGCTAGGTCGTGCTTTGGAAGAAGTCGAGAAGGGATTAATTACTATAAAAGAGTAATTAATTTTTTTTTATAAAAAAAATCTACTATAATGTAGATTTTTTATGTATTAAGCTGCGTTTTCTTCTTTTTTCATTGTTCTTGCTTCTCTAGCAGTTAGAACAACTTTTGTACCATTGATAGTTACTTTTTGGAAGTTTGGCTTTTGAGCATGTTTTGTTGCGTTTAAAGCATGACTTCTTCTATTACCAGTTAAAGGTTTTTTTGTACTTACTTTTTTTGCCATAATTACGCCTCCTTAAAAATCATTTCATTACCCACTTTACCATAATGAAGGTATAAAGTCAATTAAATTGTTATTTTTAAGTATGATAAAGGGTCAAATTAATATCTAAAAGGCGTTAATATTAGTTTAATAGAATATTGTTTTTTGATATAATTAGTAGTGAGATGGTGGTGATATTATGTATATTCCAATTGGTATAAAATCAGATTATTCTTTATTACAAAGTCTAATAAAAATACCTGATTTAATTTCTTATTTGTTAGAACATAATATCATGGCTTGTGGAATTTTAGATGATAATTTATTTGGAAGTATTTGCTTTTATAAAGAATGTATAAAAAATAATATAAAACCTATAATTGGATTAGATGTTTGTATACAAGATAAACATATTTATTTGTATGCTAAAAATTATCAAGGATATAAAAGTTTATTGAAAATTAATACGATTAAACAGCAAAGAGAATTGCAATATACAGATTTAATAAGTTATAAGAAAGATGTTATTTGCGTTTTACCTTATAGAAGTATTGATATATATGAAGAAATAAAAAAAATATATGAAATATTATTTATTGGATATGGAAATAATTTTGAAAAACAGAATGCTTCTTTGGTTAGTAAGCATATTGTTTATATAAATGAAGTTAGAGTATTTAATTTTCAAGATATTAGGTATTTGCAATTGTTAAGAGAGATTGATACTGGAGAAAGCTGCGATTTAATTGAGTATCAGGAATCTTATTTAGAAAGAAATGTGTTACTTGATGATCAAGAGACGATTAAGAATTTTATTAGTTTAGTTGATTTAAAAATAGAATTTAATCAAGTATATATTCCTCATTATGATAAGAAAATAGAAGATTCTTTTGCTTATTTAAGTGGTTTATGTAAGAAAGGATTAATTAAAAGGTTGCATAATGATTTAAAAAAGAATTATGTAGAGAGATTGATGATGGAGCTTTCGGTTATCAAGAAAATGGGATTTGTTGATTATTTTTTGATTGTTTACGATTATGTTAGATATGCTAAAACACATAATATTTTAGTCGGACCTGGTAGAGGTAGTGCAGCTGGATCATTAGTTAGTTATTGCTTAGGAATTACAAATATTGATCCGATTGAATATGATTTATTATTTGAAAGGTTTTTAAACCCAGAACGTGTTACAATGCCAGATATTGATATTGATTTTGAGTATACTAAAAGAGATCAAGTAGTTCAATATGTAAAGGAAAGATACGGTGTTGATAAGGTGGCTAATATAATGACTTTTGGAACATTAGGTGCTCGTCAAGTTATTAGAGATGTTGGGAAATGCTTAAAAGTAGAATTACATTTTATTGATAAGTTGAGTAATTTATTAAATCCTAAACTTTCTTTAAAAGATAATATAAAAAATAAGTATGTTAAAGAATATGTAATGGGAAATAGTGATTTAGAAAAACTATATAAAGTAAGTTATAAATTAGAAGGTTTAAAAAGACATATAAGTACTCATGCAGCGGGAGTTGTTATTTCTTCAGTTACTTTAGATGATGTAATACCAGTTTGTTTTAATGGTGGTGAATTATTAACTGGTGTTACTATGGAATATTTAGAAGATTTGGGTCTTTTGAAAATGGACTTTTTGGCACTTAGAAATTTAACAATTATTCAAAATGTATTAGAATTAATAGAGAAAGAGACTTCAAAAAAGATAAATTTAGCAGATATTCCTTTAGATGATGAAGAGACAATGGAAATATTTAGAAAAGTTGATACTGAAGGTATATTTCAGTATGAAAGTTCAGGAATGAAAAATTTTTTGATGAAGTTAAAACCTGATAATTTTAGTGATTTAGTAGCAGCTGTTGCTTTATTTAGGCCTGGTCCAATGCAAAATATTGATTCTTTTATTAGAAGAAAAGAAGGAAAAGAAGAAGTTATATATCCGGATAATTCTTTAAAAGATATTTTAAAAGATACATATGGAATTATGATTTATCAGGAACAAATAATGCAAGTTTTGGTACGAATGGGAAATTATTCTTTTGCTGAAGCTGATAATATACGAAGAGCTATGAGTAAAAAGAAAGCAGATATAATGGAAAAAGAACGTGATACTTTTGTTGAACGTGCGACTAAAAATGGTTATAGTAAAGATAAAGCTTTAGAGGTTTATGATTTAATAATTAAATTTGCTAATTATGGTTTTAATAAAGCTCATTCTGTTTCGTATGCTTTAATTGGTTATCAGATGGCATATTTGAAAGCTAATTATCCTGTTTATTTTATTGCTAATTTATTGAATATGAGTGTTGGTAGTGATATTAAAACTAAAGAATATATTGATGAAGCTAAAGTGAAAAATATTTTAATATTTAAACCTAATATTAATGCAAGTGAAGATTATTATAGAATAAAAGATAATGCTTTGTTATTACCATTTAATACTATTCATAATGTAGGTGGTTCAGCTGTTAGTGAAATTATTAAAGAAAGAAAAGAAAGAGGAAAATTCGAGGATTTTTATCAGTTTGTGGCCCGAATATATGGAAAGAGTGTTAATCGTAAAACTTTGGAATCTTTAATAGATGCTGATTGTTTTAGAGATTTTAATATTAATCATCATACTTTGATAAATAGTATTGATAGTGCTCTTGATTATGCTGTTTTGTGTGGAGATTTGGCAGAAGAGTTTGTTATGAAACCAAATTATGATTTTTGTGTTGAATATAATGATGCTGAATTAATGGAAAGAGAATTAAATACTTTTGGCTTTTATGTTACTAATCATCCCTCTTCAAAATATCAAAATGGAATTATGAAAATAAAAGAAATAAAAAAATATTTTGACAAATTTGTGAGTTTAGTTATTATAATAGATAGCATTAGGAAGATAAAGACAAAAAATGGTGATGATATGGGATTCTTTTCTGGTAGTGATGAAACAGGAGTAGCTGATTTTATTATTTTTCCAAAGAATAATCGTTTTTTGAATGAAATACGAAAAGGAGATTTTGTAAAAGTTAGAGGACAAGTTACAAGAAGAAATGACAGATATCAAGTTGTTGTTTCAAATATTGAAAAAATATAGGAGGAGTTAGGGATGCAGGAGAAATTGAATAAATTTTTTGAAAGTGTCGGTTTTGAAGATAAAAATGAAGATTTTAGGACAGCATCAATTTCAAAAGTAATTTTGAATCGTAAGGAAAAAACTTTTGATGTGTTTATTGAAAATGAAAAGCCAATTTCTCCTATTGTAACTTTAAAGTTATCTAAGTGTGCTTTAAATGGTATTCATGGTCAAAATAAATGTTACGTTCATTATGTTTATAATGATATGGATGACGATGATATTTTAGAAGCTTTTAAAGTTTTATTAGGGGAGTTGATTATTAAAAGACCTTCTTTAGTTTCTTTAGAGAATAAAAATATAACAATAGATGGTGATTCTATTGTAGTAGAGTTGGACAGTAAAAGTGAAGAATTTGATATATTAAAGAAGGAAATTAAAGGATTAAGTCAAGACTTAGTTAATTTAGGTTTTTATGAAGTGGATATTACTACAGCAATTAATAAAGAAAATGAAAGAAAAATCCAAGAAGAAATAGAAGAAGATCGTAATCGTAAGATAGAAATTAGTTATGATGAATCTTCTTATTCTAAGAATACTGGTAATGGATGGACACCAAAGAAGAAAGTTGATTATTCTAGAGAAGGTGTTGTTACTATTGATAGTATTGATCGTGAAGAAAATAATGTTCATGTTGAAGCTTATGTATTTGGAGCAGAATTTAATCAATTGAAAACTAAAGATGGACGAGATTTATTTTTAATTACTTTGAAGATTAGTGATAATACTTCAAGTATTTTAGCTAAATGTTTTGCTAAGGATGAAGAAGATTTTATTACTAAATCTAAGGAGTTAAAAAGCGGTTGGTTTCAATTTAAAGGTCAAGTTAGATATGATAATTTTGCTGATGATTTAGTTTTTAATTTTCGTAGTTATGAACCTTTAAAAGATATTCCTAGTTTTAAAAGAGTAGATAATGAAGAACGTAAAAGAGTTGAATTACATGCTCATACGATGATGAGTCAGATGGATGGAGTATGTGATGAAGTTAAGTTGGTTAAACAAGCAATGGAATGGGGACATCCTGGAATAGCTATTACCGATCATGATTGTTGTCAATCTTTTCCTCATGTTTTTGGAGAAGTAACTTCTTATAATAAAGGATTAAAGAAAAAAGCCCAAGCTAAGATAGATGATTTAAAAAAGTCTTTAGAAGAAATTAAAGATTCTGGCAATCAAGAAGGAATTGCTGAAATGGAGAAAATGATTGCTGAAGCTGAAGAAGAGAAAAAAAATATTAAATTTTTTAAGGCTGGTTATGGTTCAGAAATTGAGATGTGCGAATCTTATTTGAATGTTTGTTTTAATGCTACGGATGAAAAGATAGAAGGAAATACTTTTGTTGTATTCGATACAGAAACAACTGGTTTCAATCCAGGGTTAGGAGATTCGATGATTGAAATTGGTGGTGTTAAAATTCATAATGGTGAAGTTGTAGATCGTTTTGATGAATTAATAAATCCAGGACATCCAATTGATGAGGCAATTACACGCGTTACAGATATAAGTGACGATGATGTTAAAGATGCAGATAATGAAGAAAATGTTACAAAAAGATTTAAAGAATGGATTGGATCTTTACCATTAGTAGCACATAATGCTCGTTTTGATAAAAATATGTTAGATATGGCTTATTATAAATATGGATTAGGAAAATTGGAAAATCCAATCATTGATACTTTAATGTTATCAAGAGTTATTAATCGTGATTTAAAGAAACATAGTTTAAAGGCATTAGGAAAATTTTATGGAATAGATACAGGAGAGGCAACAGATGATGATGAGGAAACTGTAAATGAATCAGGTTATAATGGAATTATTTTGGATCCAGAAATTGGTGAAGCTTTTAAAAGTATAAAGATAGATGGTGAAGAAGTTTTAAAAGTTGAAAAAGAAGAATATTATGATATTGATATTACAACTGAAGAAAGAGTTAAAAAGTATAGAAATATATATCATTTAGATACTTTACATAAAGCTTCGAAAACTGAATTAATTAATTTGGAAATTGAAGTTAATGATGGAATTACTTTAATTGATTTTGATTCAGAAGTTAAATTACATCCAGCAGAAAATGGTATAGACATTAAATACATGGATAGTTTTGGTGAGAAAAATTTAACTTTAATTGTTTATGTAGGTCAACACCATGGTGCTGATGTTGACTCAGAAAACACTGGGTATATTTTTAATAAGATGCTGTCACAAATAAAGGGAATAGATAAATTAAGTGATCTAAATGATTTGGGTTATTTGGAGGAAGTTAGTTTTAAAAATAATCAAAAGTTATTAGATCATATTGGTGAATTAAGTACAATTAAAAATTATGTGGTTAAACGTGATGAAAATGTTGAAATAAAAGAAGATGAAGATTATCCTTTTGCTAAATATGGAAATACAGAATATCTTTGGAAATTTCCGTGGTGTAAAGATAATTGGCTACAAATGTATGAAAATATACCAGGCAAAACGTTTAAGGAACATATTGCTAATATTTATGATAATGGTAAACATGTTACTTTTATTGCTAAAAATAAAGTTGGTTTAAAGAATCTATTTAAAATTGTCAGTTTTGCTAATACGAATTTTTTGCAGAGAAATGCAAGAATTCCAAGACGTTTAATAGAAGAAAATAGAGAAGGATTATTGATAGGTAGTGCATGTTTAAATGGAGAGATTTTTTATTTAGCGGAAACTAGAAGTGAGGAAGATTTAATAGAGGCAATGTCTTTTTATGATTATATAGAAGTACAACCTCCAGAAAATTATTCACATTTATTACGTGGTCATGATATCAATAATATTGATCATTTATATAAATGTTTGAGAAAAATAATTCATTGTGCTAAGAAAGCTGGAAAAATTATTGTTGCAACTGGAGATGTGCATAATATTAATAAAGAAGATCGCTTATATCGTGAAATTATAGTTAATCAGAATGTTCCAGGAAAAGGTAGACATCCATTGGCTCGTTATTTAAATGGGATAAATAAGAGAAATACTAATGAAGATAATATTGTTAAAGGAATTGAGAATGCTAAAAGTCAAGGAATAGTTTTGAATAAAGTAGAAGAGAAAGTTTTAAGGTATATTTACGTTTTAACTAAAGTAAAGAGAATTCCTATTACTGCTTTAAATCTTTCTTATGTGTATGTTCCTAATAAAAATGAGACTTTAGAAGAATCTTTTAGAGGTAAAGATGGTGAAAGCGAAAAATTAAAAGCTATTAGTAGTGCTTTGCGTAAGTTAAATGTGGCTGGAATAGTTAAAGAAAAAGATAATGTTTATACATTAAATAGTAATTATAACGATTCTGAAACAGTGGCTTTAGGACATATTCCTAATCAATTTTTTAGAACTACTAAAGAAATGAAAGAAGAGTTTGCTTTTTTAGATGATCAGGATTTGATTGATGAAATCGTAGTTGATAATCCAAATAAAATATTAGATATGATAGAAGAAATTGAAGTTGTTGTTTATCCTGATAAGCCATATTCGCCTATTATTGAGCATTCACAAGAAACTTGTCGTGACATGGTATATGAAAAAGCTCATAGTATGTATGGAGATCCTTTACCACCAAATATTGAGGAACGTATAGCTCAGGAGTTTTATGGTGATAAAATTAATGACTTGGTTAAGGAAAAGATAGAAATAGAGCATCCTGGAATTACAGAAGAAGAAATGAATAAGATATTTACTCCGACATTACATGATGTAATAATGAGTGGCTATGAAGGAGTTGTTAAATTAAAGAAGGAACAAGTTTTACGTATGAGTGAAGAACCTATGACTGATGAAGAAGCAACAGAAAAAGCTAAAGCTCAATTAACTGGTATTATCGGTGGAGGGTTTGACGTAATTTATCTTATTGCTCAGAAATTGGTTAAACATTCAAATGATGATGGTTATTTGGTTGGATCACGTGGTTCAGTTGGTTCTTCATTTGTTGCATCAATGATGGGAATTACAGAATGTAATGGTTTACCAGCTCATTATTATTGTCCTGGTTGTCAGCATAGTGAATTTAATGATGAAAGTGGTAAATCTTATGCTGATGATTATCCTTCTGGTTTTGATTTGCCAGAAAAGAAATGTCCTAATTGTGGAACTGTTATGATTCACCAGGGAAATGATATGCCATTTGCAACATTCTTAGGTTTTGCTGGAGAAAAGGTTCCTGATATTGATTTAAATTTCTCTGGTGATAATCAAGCTGCTGCTCATGAATATACAAAAGTATTGTTTGGAACTGATAATGTTTATCGTGCTGGAACAATTGGAACAGTTGCTGATAAAACCGCTTTTGGTTATGTTCAAGGATTTTATGAAGAACGTTTACATGATATTTTAAAAATAGAAGCTCAAAGTTATGGATTGACTGTTGCAAGTAAAGATGAATTAAAGAAAAAAGGAATAATAAAATCTTTCGTTCGTACTCCAGAAGTCGAAAGAATAGCTGTTGGATGTACAGGTGTTAAGAGGACTACCGGTCAACATCCTGGAGGAATCGTTGTTGTTCCTGGATATAAGGATATTTGGGATTTTACGCCATTTCAATATCCAGCTGATGATCCAACTGCTGCTTGGCGTACAACTCATTTTGATTATCATGCTATTGATGCGGATTTATTAAAACTAGATATTCTGGGACACGATGATCCGACGGTTTTACGTATGTTACAAGATTTAGCTAATAAATATATTACTCATGGAGAATATGATTTTGATGTAACAGCTATTGACTTAGGAGATTTGGATACAATGAAAATTTTCACTGGTCCGGAGGTTTTAGGAGTTGATAGATATCGTTTGCGTGGTTTAACTGATAAAGAAGGTCGTAAGTATTGTCCGACTGGAACACTTGGAGTACCAGAATTTGGAACATCATTTTTGTTAGGTATGCTTGAAGAAACTAAACCAACAACATTTGCTGAACTTATAAAAATATCAGGTTTATCTCATGGAACTGATGTATGGTTAGGAAATGCACGAGATTTGTGTACTCCTAATGCCGAAGGTGTTATACAAGTTCCATTTAAAAATGTCATAGGTTGTCGTGATGATATTATGGTTAATTTAATAGCATGGGGTATGAAGCCTGCTAAGGCATTTAAGATTATGGAATTTGTTCGTAAAGGTAAAGCTTCTAAAGATCCAGCAACATGGGCAGAACATGCTAAAACAATGCGCGAATCTGGTATTCCTGAATGGTATATTGAATCTTGTCGTAAAATTAAATATATGTTCCCTAAGGCTCATGCAACAGCTTATGTTACTTCGGCTTTTAGAATTGCTTGGTTTAAAGTTCATTATCCAATTTTATATTATTGTGCTTATTTGTCTATTCGTCGTGACCAATTTGATATCGAGTCAATGGTTAAGGGAGAAGATGCGATTAGAGCTAAAATAGATGAAATAGATGCTAAAGGTAATAGTGCGTCAAATAAAGAAATTGATACTCGTGAAACTTTATGTATTTGTTTAGAAATGGTTTGTCGTGGATTCTATTTTAAAAATATTGATGTTGATAAAAGTGATGGTAAAAAATTTATTATTACTGACGATGAAAAAGGCTTAATAATTCCATTTAGAGCATTAGATGGTCTTGGTGATAATGTTGCGGAAGCAATTGTTAAAGCTCGTGAAGGTGGTCCATTTATTTCGATGGAGGATTTAAGAACTCGTGGAAAAGTCAATACTTCTTCAATGGAAAAATTAAAAGCTTTAGGTTGTTTAGATAATATGTCAGAAAGTAATCAGTTAAGTTTATTTTAAATAAAAAAATTGTAATTTTTAAATTACAATTTTTTATTTTACTTTTTCAATACTTTCGAAAACATAGTTATTATCGTCAGCTTTTTTTAATGTGAAAGTATATTTATCAAAATCATTAATCTTATCTTTTGGGAATTCTGTTACATTTTCAGCTATTATTTTTTCGCCGTTACGATCTTGATAGTAGTTTGTATTAGTTCCATCATTGAAAACATAAGCAATTGCTAAAGTAGTTTTAATTTTATCTTTTTCTTTTGTTGTTTCGATTATTGAATAGTCAATATATTCATTGGCTGTAGAATAATCAGTTACATTATTTCTTTTCATAATATAAGTATCATATTCTTTGTCATAATAGAAATCATAAATAAAGTCATAGTTTTCATCAGCACTTATATTTTCAAAATCTATTCCAAATAAATACTTAATTGCTTCTCTAATACTTGCACCAGTATAGAAACTTGCGTCATCTAGATTGCCATAGGTACCAGATTGATTTAGAATATCAATAACATTGTTAGATACATTTTCGTTAGTTTGTGTTTTGCTTAAATATTTTGTAGCAATTGTTAATACTGACGCTGGGTTTAAATCATCGTAAACAATACTATCTGAATTATATAAGATGTCAATTCCACCATATTGTGTATTAAAGCCATATGTCATAGCAGCATAGTAATCAACGATTTTTGATTCCGCCATTTCTTTTTCATCATCTGTTATTTTTTCTTTGGTAAATGTTCTTACGACAAAGAAAATAATTAATCCTACGATTGCAATTATTAAGATTAGAACTAAAAGTTTTTTGATGTCCAAATTCTTCATTTTTTATAACCTCTTTCCTATTATAAATAATAGCATATATTTAATAATTTATCTATATATTTTTATTTTTATGATAAAATTAATATAGGTGATAAAATGACTAATGAAGTTAAAATGAGTAATTATTATGATGGAATATATGAAGTATTTAATCCACCTTTAGTATATGAAGGTAATTATATCTTTTTAATTCGTTCTTTATATGAGTGTTCGAAGAAGAAAAATGGTAAAAATTTGGTAGAAGAATATTTTTATAATAATTATATAAAAGAGATTATTTCTTTAATCAAAGAATATGAAAACTTGATAGGAGATTTATTTTTAATTTCGGATTTGAATGTTGATGGGGAAGGAAGAAGTTTAAAAGTTTCTTTAGGGATTATAACACAACGAATTTGTTTATCTATGGTAGATGATATACCTGAATTAGGAAGTGATTATAGTACTTATAAAGAAAAGGTAGGGGACTTTTTTAAAAATTATAAAAAAGCAATAACATGTTTACAACGCAAAGAATTGAATAATGAATTAAAAGATTATATTACACGCATTGAAAATTTATATAGCAGAAATGAAGAATTTCGCAAAGAAAAATATGGAAATAAGTATGTTCCAATGGATTTCTTTCTTTATCTAGAGAAGTTAAGAAGTAAAATTGTTGAGTTTTTAGTTGTTTATAAAAGATTAGTTAATGTTTGTAATAAAGAAGTTAATTTAAAAGAATTAGAGGATTTATTAGATTTAGATCAATTTTATTTTACAATGGCTAAATTAATTATTGAAAATAATAAAGTTGTTGAAAAAACAGAAGGTAAATTACATTATTCTTTTTCTTATGTAGATGTTTATATTGAAAAGTTAAAATATTTAATGGAAACTTATAGTTATGATATAGTTGCTGATGTTGTTTTATTGGATGGAAAGATTGTTAAGTTATCAGCTAAAGATTTGATTAGAGAGTATAATGTAATGAAAAATAGACATCCTGAGTATAGAACGGTCGTATTAGATGAGGAAGCTGGAGTTAATTATCAAGATATTAGAGTATTTAATGTACTACTTACTCAAATAGAAACAGCTATGAAAGATAAAGAATTATCTGTTTCGTGGAAATTATTCAAGAAAGGTGAAAGAGAAGATGAATCTTCAGTTTTGAGTAAAGTATCTTCTGAGAGAAAAGAAAAAACAGATGATGAAAAAAATGAAGAGTTACGTAGAAGAATTGATTTCTTTGAAAGTTCATCTTATCTATATCGTGTTGAAGGAATTAATAATTTTGAAGGATATATAGGATATATATATGATAATGGTTATGTTATTTTTGAAAAGTTTTATAAGAGTAAAGAAGGATATGAGTTGGCTTTAGGAAATGCAACATATATAATGAATTTTGCTAATTTTATAGAAATGTCTAAATTATCTAAGTTGGATATTATTAAGTATATTAAAGCTGGAAATACTGATATTATAAGAAGATATCATACTAGTAATTGGGCTAAGAAAATAGAAGCAATCATAAATGGGATAGGTTATGATGTTGATACAACTAAAGTAATAGAAAATTTAATTAAAAATGGGGAGTTAAATAATAGGAGGTCGTTGAATCAATGAACGATATAATTAATTATATTGATGCAGAAAAAGATATCTTAGAACAACTTATTAAAATAGATAATGAAAAAATGTTTGATACAATGACTTATGATGAATTTTTTGAAAATTGTATGGTAGTTTTGTCTAAAAGTAAAAATATTGAAAGTGAAAAAAATATTTTGTTTGTTACAGAAGGTAATCCGATACTTACTTTGAATATTTTAAATAATGTTGTTAATGTAGATAAAGAGGTAGTTATTTTTTTGAATCAGGGTTATCAAGGATTAAATAAATGGCTATATGATAGATATATAAATATAACTGGAAATATAAAACATAGTATCGATTTAGGAAGCAATTATAATAAATATATCGGAAAAGGTTATAAAGTTGTTCCATTAGGCGAAAAGGCCTTTAGAGATGAGGTTTTGAGGGATTTTTATGAGTAAAAAACCAATTATAGGTATATTACCAACTAGTAATTATATGGTTACAAATGATACTTTTGCCGATACTTACAGATATGGTAATAATTATATAAAAAAAATTGTTGAAAATGATGCTATTCCTCTTTTGATTCCTTTAAGTGATGAGAAAGTAATTGAAGAAACTCTAGAAATTTGTGATGGTTTAATTTTACCAGGAGGTAATAGAATAAGACCTGTTAATTTTGAAATAATTGATTATTTTTATAAAGTGAAAAAGCCTATATTTGGAATATGTATGGGAATGCAGACATTAGCAATGTATTCAGTTAATATGGAAAATAATGAAATAAAAAAAATTATTAAGATGATTGATAATGGAGTTAATCATTGGCCAGTAGAATTAACAAGAGATAATAATGACGAAGTAGTACATAAAGATATTATTGATAAAGATTCTTTGTTATATTCAATATTACAAGAACAAGAAATTATGGTTAATAGTGTTCATAAAAATATAATTACTGAAGTTGGTTCGAAATTTAGGATAAGTATAAGATCCGAAGATAATTTAATTGAAGGAATAGAATATAAAGATGATGATCGTTTTATTATAGGTGTGCAATTTCATCCAGAAATTTTGCCACAATTTAATAATCTTTTTAGAGTTTTTATTGAAGAATGTGAAAAAAGGAAAAAAATATAAGTTTTTTCCTTTTTTTATTGTAAAAAAAGACAATATGATACCTATTTTTTGGTATAATAATTTTTAGGTGATTATAATGAAAAAAATAATACTTGTTGATGGTAATAATTTAATGTTTAGAAGTTATTATGCAACTGCCTATACAGGTAATGTTATGAAAAATAGTAAGGGTATGCCAACAAATGCTTTATATGGGTTTGTGGGAATGATGAATAAAATAATTCATGAAGAAAAGCCTGAGTATATTGCTGTTGCGTTTGATGTTGGAAAGAATTTTAGAAAGCAGAAATATGAAACATATAAAGAAGGACGCGCAGAAACACCTAATGAATTAAAATTACAAATGCCAGTAGCAAGAGATATATTACGTGCTATGGGAATTAAATATTTTGAATTAGAGCCTTATGAAGCAGATGATATAATTGGAACTTTTGCTAAAATGTGTGAAAATGATCCTGAATACGAAGCAACGATTGTTTCATCGGATAAAGATTTATTACAATTAATAAGTGATGAAACAGAGGTTAAGCTTTTAAAACAAAAAGATTATATTCGTTATAATCATGAGACTTTTAAGGAAGATTGGGGATTTGAACCAATACATATGATTGATTATAAAGCCTTAGCTGGTGATCCTTCTGATAATATACCTGGGGTTAAAGGTATCGGTGATAAGACGGCTATAAATTTATTAAAAACTTATGAATCAATTGAAGATATTTATAATCATATTGATGAAATAAAAGGCAAATTACAAGAAAAATTAATTGCTGATAAGGATAGCGCCTTTATTAGTAAGGAAATAGCGACAATTTATAGAGATGTTCCTTTAGATGTTAATTTAGATGATGTTAAGTATAGTGGACCTGATTTAATTGCATTAAATAAAATATATGAGGAATTAGAATTTTATTCGTATATAAAGAAGAATGTTGAAAGTAGTAAGGCTGCTTTAAATACAATTAAATTTATTAATGTTAAAGATAAAGATGATTTAAAAAATATTGAAGACATTGTATCGTTGTATATTGAAGTAAACGCCGAAAATTATCATGATGCTGATATCGTTGGAATAGGTTTATGTGATAGTAAAAATAACTATTTTATTAATAATACATTGTTGGAAGATGTTGTTGATATTTTAAAAAATAAAAGAATATATACTTATGATCAAAAGAAAAATATTGTAGTTCTAAAAAAAGAAGGATTAGAGGTAAACTCTGTTTTTGATGTTATGATTGCAGCATATTTACTAAATATTAATAGTAAAGATGATATTGCATATTTAATGAATTCAAATGGTTGTGAAGTTACTTTTTATTCTCAAAGTTTAAAAAATGGTTTTGATAAAAAAGATATTGTTTTAAAAGCTCGTTTTATATATGATATTGTTCCTCAATATTTGGATAGTTTAAAAAAAGAAGAAATGATTGATTTATTTAATAATATAGAAATGCCATTAATAACTGTTTTAGCTAATATGGAATATAATGGTATTAGAGTTGATGCTAATATTTTAAAAGATATGGAAAATGAAATGTCTGGAAGAATAGATGAAATTGTTAAGGAAATATATGATTTAGCTGGTGAAGAATTTAATATAAGTAGTCCTAAGCAATTAGGAGTAATATTATTTGAAAAGTTAAATTTACCTGGTGCTAAAAAAACAAAAACAGGGTATAAAACTGATGTAAGTATATTAAATAAATTAGTTAATGAGCATCCAATAATAAGTAAAATATTAGAATATAGAGGATTATCTAAGATTAAAAGTACTTATTTAGAAGGATTAACTAATTATATTCGTGAGGATGGAAAGATACATACAATATATAAACAAAATTTAACACGTACAGGAAGGCTTTCATCTGTAGAACCTAATTTACAAAATATTCCGGCTAGAGATGAAGATGGTAGAAAGATTAGAAAGGCTTTTTTACCAGAATATGATATGTTTTTAAGTTCTGATTATTCTCAAATGGAATTAAGAGTGTTGGCTCATGTGTCTGGTTCTAAAGAATTGCAACAGGCGTTTATTAACGGGGAGGATATTCATAGTCGTGTTGCAGCAGATATGTATGGTATTCCAATCGAGGAAGTTACTAAAGAGCAAAGAAAAACTGCTAAAGCTGTTATATTTGGAATCGTGTATGGAATATCAGGATTTGGTTTGGGAGAAAACTTAGAGATAAGTGCTAAAGAAGCGAGGTCGTTTATTAATAAATATTATGAATTATATCCTGGTGTTAAAAATTATATGGATAATGTAGTTAAAGATGCATATCGTGACGGCTATGTAAAAACTTTGTTTAATCGTAAAAGAGTAATAGATGAATTGAATAATAAAAATTTTATGATTAGACAAAGTGGAGAAAGAATAGCTTTAAATACACCAATTCAAGGAACTAGTGCTGATATTATGAAAATAGCAATGGTAAATATATTTAAAGAGATGCAAGAAAAGAAATTAAAAAGTAAAATGTTGCTTCAAGTACATGATGAGTTAATTTTTGATGTTGTTAAGGAGGAAAAAGATATCTTAGAAGAGCTAGTTACACGTAATATGGAAAATGGTGTTAAGATAGATGTTCCATTTAAGGTTAGTCATGATTATGGAACTGATTGGTATGAAACAAAGTAATTTAGGAGGGTTTTATGAAGGAAGTAAAAACATTTATAGTAGTTGATTTTGTGTTATTTCTTGTTAAATTAATTGCTGGATTAGTTTGTAATTCTTATACAATTATGGCAAGTGGAATATATGATTTAATTCTTATTATTACAGCATTATTTTTAATAAGTAAAAAAGATAATAAATCTTATAAAGGAATTATAAGTTCATTATGGGGATTTATTGTTGTTTTGTCAGGATTAGGAATAATTTTCTTTAGTATGATTAATAAAATAGAAAAAGTATCTTTCTTTATTTTATTATTTTTGTTATTAGCAATAATTATTAGATATTTTGTATCTTGTTTTTATACTAATATTAGTTATCAAAAGAAAAAAGGTTTGCTTTCTTATGGAAATATAAATAGTTCAATAGACTTTTATAATTATGGAGTTATTATAGGTGTTTTAATTTTTAGTAAATTAAGTAGATGGTTAGATATATTTAAATATGCAGATCGTTTAGGTACGATTTTAATAGCTATTTTAATTATAATTAGAGGAATAAAGATAATTGTTAATAGTTTTAAATATTTAGAAAATAAAAACAACTTAGTAAATAAAGAAGAAATACGAAGTGAAATATTGAAAAGAGATGAAATTAAAGACTTAGAGAAAATTGAAGTATATTCTTTTGGTGGAATAACTAAGTTAAATTGTATGATTCGTATTAAAGATAGTCTTCAATTACTTGATTTGAATTCTTTTATAGTTACATTACAAGATTATTTATTAAAATTTGCCAATGTTGTACAAATTAATTTAGTTGAAAAATATGAAAAGAAAAAAGTAAAAGTAAGGAGTATGAAGCAAGATGCCAGAAATAGCAGAAGTCGAAACAGTAAGACAAACTCTAAAAAAAAGAATTCTAAACAAAAAAATAAAAAACGTTAATGTTTTATATGAAAGATTAATAGAAAGTGATTTGGAAGAGTTTAAAAAAAATTTAATTGGTCTTGAGTTCAAAGATATATTAAGAAAAGGTAAATGGTTATTATTTGATATAGGTGATTATTATTTATGTAGTCATTTGAGAATGGAAGGAAAGTATTTTATAAAAAAACATGATGAAGTAATTGATAAGCATGAACATGTTATATTTTCTTTTGAAGATGGAACTGATTTGAGATATCATGATACTCGAAAATTTGGGAGAATGAATTTAGTATTAAAAGATAAATTAGATACTGTTGAAGGAGTTAGAAAGCAGGGAATTGAACCAACTGATTCTAATTTAACTAAAGAATATCTTTATGAAAAATTTCATAAAAAGAAATTACCTATGAAAACGCTTTTATTAGATCAAACAATTATTTCTGGTTTAGGAAATATATATGCTGATGAAGTTTTATTTGGAGCCAGAATCAAACCAATGAGGTTAGGAAATACAATTACTTTAGAAGAATGTGATAAAATTGTTAAATCAAGCCGAGAAATTATTGAGGAAGCTATTAAGTGTGGTGGGACAACAATAAGAAGTTATACTTCTAGTTTAGGAGTAACAGGGAGATTTCAACAGAACTTAATGGTTCATAAAAGAGAAAATGAAGAATGTAAAATTTGTCATAGTTTAATTAAAAAAATTGTGATTGGTGGAAGAAGTACATATTATTGTGAAAAATGTCAATTATAGATCATTTATAAATAAAATGATCTTTTTGTTTAGTTTTAAGAACTTTATATAAAACATTAGTTAAAATATATTAAAAAATATAAGAGTACCTTTAAATTTGGCTAAGTAAGATAAATATGTTAAAATATTGGCATTTAAAGGGGTGTGGTATATTTGAGAGCAAGAGCTATTTATATTAAAACAATTCCTTATATAGTTAAAAATAGGGATGGTAAATATAGTAAACAAAGTATTAGAGTAATGTTAGATAATGAACTAGAACACTGGATATGTTTGAAGTTATGTCGAGACAATAAAGTTTATGCAGAAAGAATGAGATGTTTACATAGAGGAGAAATCTTAAGAATAAGAGATTATATAATGAGTATATTGGCTGGTAATAAGAATGGCATAACATCAGATATGCTTAATAATACTTTGAAATCAGCAATTAACGAATTAAATATTGATACTAAAGATTTATATAAAATAGATGAAGAAGAGTATCAAGAAATTAGTAATTCATTGTTGTGTAGGAAAAGAAAATAACTTTTTTGAAAAGTTATTTTTTTGATATAATATTGTTGATGGTGATTATATGAAAAAATTATTTTTTATGATTATTCTTCTAGGAATATGTTTATCTATTCCAAAAGCATTAGATGTTCCGAAATTTGTAAGTCAAAAAAGTAAATGTGTTGAAGTAAATGAAAATGTTGCTATTATACCAGTAAATGTTATAGTCTATCGAAGTGGTGATTTAGTTTCCTTGATAGATGATAATATTTTAGGATTAATTGATAATGACGAAACTTACGAGATTACAATTGATAATTTAAAAAGTAATAATGTAGAAAATATCTTTATTTCTTCATTAAAAGATAACAATAATCAAACTTATATAAATTATAGTATAGAGAAAGATATACATTTAAATGCTGGGGATAATTTAATGGCTTTTGACTTAGTAATTAATTTTAAAGAAACAATTCCTGATAAAATGGATATTTTAGGTGATGAAGTAATTATAGGTGATAAAGATACTTGTAGTTTTCTTAATAAAGAAAATTCAGAAATAGTTAGAACAGAAGTTTTTTTTAAAAAAGGAGAATCTTATGCATATATTTATATTTTAGTAATTATTATTTTATTAATGTTAGCTATTTTAGAATTTATAGTTATTTTGAGAAGAAAGAAATAAATAATTGTTTATTTCTTTTTCTTTGTTATAATAGCTATTTATAGGAGATGACTATAATGAATAAATTAAATCTTAAAAGAGAAGTATTACCTTTGAAAACAGAAACAGGAAGATTGTTTACAATAAATAGAGAGTTTTTAGCTGATTTGGTAGAAGAGTTAGAAAGTTTTTTGCAGAATGAAGATTTTATGAATAACAGAACTTTTTCAAAAAAAGTATTATTTACACACGAAATAAAAGCTAATAATACTGTTGAAGGAATTAATGATTCAGTATCTTTGATTGAAAAAGTTATTGAAAATGCTAAATCAGTAAGTGATGTTGAGCGTCGTAATAGAATTATTAATTTATATAATGGGTATAGATATATTTTAGAAGGACAAGAAATTAATGAAGATACGGTTAAATATTTATATAATATATTAAGTAAAGGTTTATTGGATATTAGAGATGAAGAGAGAATGGGAGATAAATATCGAACTGCTCCAGTTTATATTTTAAGAAATGGTCGATTAGATGGAACAATGGATCACGGATTAGAAGCTGATGAAATAGAAGAATATATGAAAGTATTTTTTGATTATGTAAATAATGGAGATAAATTTTCTTCGCCAACCGATTATTTTATAAAGTCACAAATTATGCATTTTTATTTTGTTTATATTCACCCATATTTTGATATGAATGGACGTACTAGTAGAACGGTTGCAATGTGGTATTTATTAAATAATGATATTTATCCTTATATTATATTTAATAGAGGTATAAATTTTGATACTTCTTATGATGAGACAATTAGAGAATGTAAAAGTAGATATGAATTAACAAAATTTATTAGATATATGTTAATAAATGTAAAAAAAGAATTAGAAAAAGAATATGTTATGCATTATTTGCGTATAGCTTCGGGAAGAAAATGGGAAACTTTGGATTATCAAACTATTGAATATTTTTTATCAATGAAAGGCAATAAGACAGTTTTAGATTATGCAAGGTTATACAATTATTTTAATGATAAGAAACGTGTTAAGGATATATATAGTTCTTTAGAACCTTTAATTATGGATGGAACACTTAAAATTGTAAGAGAAACAAAGAAGATGATGTTTGCAGATGAACCGAATAAGGAGATTGTTATAAACCTAGAACAATTGCGAGATGTTGATATGAGTAAAGTTAAAAGATTGACATTATAGAGTTATTTTTATGTTATAATAAAAATAGGAGATGATAGAATGCCTTATATACAAGTAAGAACAAATAAAGAATTAACTAGAGAAAAAGAAGTTGCTATAAAGAAAAGACTTGGAGAAGCTATTTCAATTTTAAATAAAAGTGAATCTTGGTTAATGGTTGAATTTGTTGATAAATGTAAACTTTATTTTAAAGGTGAAGATGGAGATAATTATGCTTATGTTGATATAAAGATATATGGTTCATCTTCAAGTGAATCATATAGAATTTTTACGGCAGAAGTTAGTAAGATATTAAACGAAGAAATAAATATTTTACCAAGTAATATTTATATAAGTTATGGAGAATTTAGTAATTGGGGATGGAATGGAAGTAATTTTTAATAATAAAGGAGTTTATGATATGAAAAAATTTCATTCTTTATCTGCAAAAGAACAAGATAAAATAAGAAGAGATTATAAAAATAAATATAAGAAAAGTTATGATTATTCAATTAGATTATTTATTTTATATGTTATATTGGGAGTATTTTCTGTTATTGGATTATATATTTTATTATATATTGATGTGATGTTAGGTAGTATCTTATTAACTATGAGTTTTATTTTATTAGGTATTGATTTATATTTTTTGAATAAATCAAATGATAAGTTTTATCGTTATTTAAAGAAAAAAGGCTATGTCTATAAATAGATTAGCCTTTTTGTATTGGTTTATTATTTAAATCAAAATTATTTAATGTTTTTTTTGTTGCTAGTTCATAAAGATAGGCAGCTTTCAATTCGTATTGCCATATTAATGAATTTTTAGGAGGAGACATTGGAAGAAGTATTTCTTTTTTTATCTTATTAAGATATTTTTGGCCTTTGTGATTAAATCCTAATATTTTAAGATAATCTAATGACATAATTTGATTATCTTTTTTAGTTAAGCCAATTAATATATGGATTAACATACGATTTATTTTGTTATATGTATATCTTTTTGTTTTTATGTTACTAATTAGTTCATCAAAATTATTTGATTCTTTTATATATTTTAATAAGCGATATTCTATTCCTTCATCAACATCTAAGTAGATACTTAAATCATTATCGGTTAATATTTTAAATTTCAATAAATTAAATAAATTATCGTTAGTTATATGATTAATATATGGTATGACTTCTGATGGTAGATAATTACTAATATCTTCGTTATTTATTATTTTTGTTCTAATATTTGTGGCACTAACAATTTCATTATTTGATAAAATATCATGATAGTTGCTTGTTCTTTGAATTGTTTCGGGAACAATTTTAGGATTGATTTGACGAATTGCTTTTATATATGAAATGCCTAGTAAATCATTTGGTTGATTGATATCTTCTTTAATTTCAAGAGCTTTTTTCATAGCTGTTGGGTAGTTATCACCTTCATTTAAGTATTTTTTTACTTTTTCTTCGTATGTAGGATCATTTAATTCGATGTCGACAATTTTATTAAGAAGGGTAATATTATTTGATTCACTGCCAAATATTAAATGATCGATTTTAAGTTCATTTAAAAGCTTTATACTTTGGTATGCAAAAATATCAGAAGCTTGTGTTCCGTATACGAAAGGTAGTTCGATAATAATATCAATGTTATTAGCAAGAGAAATTTTAGTTTTGTCTTCTTTAGATAAGATAGAGATTATTCCACGTTGAGTAAAGTAACCATTTAATATTAATATGATTAAAGAATCAGGATATTTTTCTTTTATTTTTTGAATATGGTAAATATGTCCATTATGAAAGGGATTGTATTCAGCTATTATTCCAATTATATTCATTAATACACCTTCTTTATAATTTTAATTTTATTATAATAAGTTGTATTATTCAAGAAAAGTTGGTATAATGATGTGGCTAGTGGGTGATATATGTGTATATTGATTTAGCTAAAATTGATGAAAAAGGTATTGTAATAGATGATACAGTATCTTTTGGAAAAGAATATATCGAAAAAACACCGATACAGAAATTAGATAATGTTAAGATTAAAGGAAGAGCTTATTATAGTGTGACTAATGAAATTGTCTTTGATTGTCATGTTGAAGGTGTTATGGTTTTATTAGATGCTATAGATTTAGAACCGATTAATTATCCATTTAGTTTTGAAATATCAGAGATATTAAGTGAATGTGATGATGAAAAAGACCAAAATAAAATAAAAACACTTGATATTATGGATATTTTATGGCAAAATATTGTACTAGAGGTCCCAATTAGAGTTCGTCGAGATCCTGATAAAAATTATCATCTTGAAGGAGAAGGTTGGGAACTAGTAGATGAAGAAAGAAAAAAGTTAGATCCAAGATTAGCTCCTTTGTTAGAGCTACTTGAAAAAGAAGGGAAGGAGTGAAATCATGGCAGTTCCTTTTAGAAGAACAAGTAAAACTAAAAAAAGAATGCGTCGTACTCACTTAAAAAAAGAAGTTGGAACTTTAACTAAATGTCCTAAATGTGGTGCAACAATCCAACCTCATCGTGCATGTACAAAATGTGGTTACTATAAAGGTAAAGAAGTAATTGCAGTTGAGACTGACGCTACTGAAGAATAGTTTTATCTACTACTTTAGTAGTTTTTTTTTGCTTTAAAATATTTTTATTTGAAAAGTACTAGTAAATGAGATATATTACTATAGAGGTGAATATAAAGTAATGCGAAAATTATTATTTATATTAATTATGTTTCTTTTAACAGGATGTTCTTCGCAAAATATGAAATGTGATGAAGGTGTCTTAGAAGATGGAAAGTGTAAAATAGTTGAGGAAATAGAAGCTAAATTGACTTGTCGAGAAGGATATACTTATGATGAAGAGAAAGATAAGTGTGTTAATACTTTAACAATAGATGCAAAAAAGGTTTCTATTTGTCCTAATGGATATGAAATAGGAAATGATGTTTGGTGTTATAGTGAAAAAGTTTATGAGAAGGAAAATGTAAAAGAGTGTGTTTCTGATAATATAAAAGAAGACGATAAATTGAGCTCGACTTATGAGAAAGATAATGCTTGCTATGAGAAAATTTGTACAGAAAGATCCGAAGATGGAAAGACATGTCTTACTTATCAAGAGAATAAAATAGATTATAAAGAAGATACTGTATGTCCTAAAGGAACTATTAGTGTTGATGGACAATGTCGTAAAAAACAATGGATGACTAAAAAGGTTAGTTGTGAGATTGGCGAAATGGTTGATAATAAATGTGTTATAACTGATGAAATAGATAGAGAATATGTTTGTGAAGATGGTTTTTCTTTAAACGAGAAAACTAAAAAGTGTGAAAAAGTAAAAATTGTTAATCCACAATAATTTATTGTTATTAGGTTATTTTAATGTTATACTATACTAAGTAATGCCGATTTAGTATAGTGGTAATACAGGTGCATGGTAAGCATCAGCGGGCAGTTCAATTCTGCCATTCGGCACCATTGACGAATCTGTTCGAACTATTCGAACTTTGATATATAGAAATCAATCGAAATGATTGATTTTTTCGTTTAGAAAAAAATCATAAGAAAGGTTGGTGTCTATGATAAACATTATCAAGAAAGAAATTGATGGAGAAGAATCGTTAAGAAAGAGATTAGAAATTATATGTGATTTTTGTAATACTACTCCAACCATTATAAATGGTAGTATTAGAAAAGTAGATAAAACTAATTTAAGTTATATTGAGCCACATAAAATAATAATCAATAATAATGTATTTCTTGCTTTTAACTACTCTAATGAAATCTATATCAATAATTTAAGTAGAAAAATTAAGATAAATGAACTAGAAAACTACATTAAAAGCCAAAATTGAGGGTATTTAGCCCTTAAATACTAGACAAATCAAATAAAATGATGTATTATATTCGTCAATAAATGACAAGTAGTATCGTCTTTATTTAGGGGAAAGAGAGGTACTTCTATGATTAAACAATTTATATACGAATTATCAAATGAATTAAATGTCTTATTTGAGGAGTCAAAATATTAGTTTTGGTGCTAGTAGTTTTGACTCCTCTTTTTTTGAAAAATTAGAAAAAGGGAGATGATAAAAATGTATGATAATATTAAAAAAATAGCAGGTCTTTATATTCGAGTTAGCACTGAAGACCAAGCACGTGAGGGTTTTAGTTTACCAGAACAAGAAAAGCGATTAAGGGCTATGTGTGAGTTTAAAGGTTAAAGTATATGAGGACGCAGGAATAAGTGCTAAAACTGGCAATAAACGTCCTGCATTTGATGAATTATTACAAGATATTTACGAATTTAGTAAAAGCCATGATTTTGAGCGAGAAAATGATCATTTTGAAATGGAAATATGATACAATGAATATGAGAGGAGTTAAGCTATGGGAAATAATGAATTTAATGAAGAAGCTCAAGTTGCAGAATTTTTAGCGCAATTTGATAGAATTAAAACGCCTGAAGAAATTGAAAAAGAAAAAGAAGAATATAAAAAAGAAATTTTATCTAAAGGATTTCTTCCAATAAATGATGAATTAAATGAAACTATGAATAGTCCGATGGAAGAAGTTGAGAAAAATCCTAGAACCTTTATAATTGAGGAATGTGTACCTGCATGTAAAGAATTATGGAAAAAAAACATTTATACATTTATGGTTAGTGATCATACAAACGAAGGAGTTTGTTGGATAGAAGTTATTTTGGATAATTTATCAGATGAAAATAAAGAAATATTTACTCAATTAGAAGGAGAAGACATAATCAAATTTTCTTACCATAGAGGATGTGTTAACTTTGGAGTAAAATATGTTGGAGTCCAAGGACAAGCAAGATTGTTAGAATTAGCACAACAATTTCAAATGCAAGATGTTCCATATGGAGAAGCGTATATTACATTACCAGAATATTTAATAAGATGTGGTTGTTATGATGAGGTTGAAAATCCCAATTATGTTCCAATGACTGAACCTCGGGATATGGATTTACCAATGGACCAAATAGGAGATTATCTAATTAAATATGATGAATGGAAAGATTCAGATAAAAGTAAAAAAACTCAGAAAGTATTTAATCAAACAAAAATGACTAAACCATTAGAAGAATATTTTGATGGTACTGGTGTTGTATATGATGGTGACAGAGTATATTTAAGTGATTATCATTACAAAAAACACATGAATTATGTTAACAGTTTAACGCAAACACAAGGTTCAAAACACAAAATGTAGAAAAAGTTACTAGATTTTTATATATCAATCGTTTTGGAGAGAAAGTTGTAGATTACTACGACACCCGCACCATTGGGAAATCTGTTCTAAATGCATGAACTTTTGATATAAGAATCAATCAGAAATGATTGATTTTTTCGTTTTTATGAAAAATTCAACCTAGAAGAAAGGTTGGTGTTTATGATTAATGTAATCAAACAAGAAATTGATATGGAGGAGCCCTTAAGAAAAAGATTAGAAATTATTTGTGATTTTTTTAATACTACTCCAACATTTATAAATGGTAGTATAAGAAGAATTGATAAAACTAATTTAAGTTACATTGAACCACACAGAATTATTATTAATGGTATGACTTTTCTTGTTTTTAATTATTCCAATGAAATCTATATTAATAACCTGAGTAAAAATATTAAATTAACTGAACTAGAAGAAAATAGAAAAAATTAAAATATTAACCGAAAACAATGAAGTATTATCTTTTAAAGTAGATACTCTATTTAAAAATATTGATAATTAAAATAAAGAGATTAAAGAATTGAAAAAAGATAATAAACATCTTGAAGAATTAGTAAATCATTTTAAAGATTTATTTAATAGATTAATCACCTTTATCTAACATAAAATTTTTGCAAAAGACAAAGAACGTGAAGGTTATTGGAAACTTTCAAAGGACTTATACGAGCATGTAATATTTAGTGATAAAACCATTATCGACATAAAAGATGACTATGATTGGAATAAAAAAATGATAAACACAAAGATTATGATGATTTTGATTTAGAAGGAAATAATGTTGTATGCTATAATGAAATAGAAGGCATAAAAGTGATTAGTTAGGAGAATAGTAATTATGGAATTATATAAAGGTAAAAATTGGGATGTAATTTTTGTGGACTGGTGTCAGGAATTCATTGGGGATTGTATAATATCTTGTAATAAAGAAAGTTTAAGTGATTTAACCGATGAAGATTGGCAAGAACTTGGTAGATTAGAAAAAGAATTAGAACGAATATCTAAAAAACTATTTAATGCCACGATGTTTAATTTTGCATGTTTAATGAATAATGCATATAGAGATAACGAAAAACCTAATGTGCATTTCCACTTTATACCTAGATATAAGAACAAATTAAAATTATTCAATAAAGTTTATAAAGATAAACATTTTGGATATAATTTTTGGAAATGGGCTTTGAATAAGTTTAAAAGTCAAAAAGATATTTTTACAAAAGAAGAAAGATTAAAAATTTTTCAAATGATGAAAGAAGAATTTAATATTAATGGAGTTAATAATGCCTGATTGGTCAATTTATTTAGCAATCGCAAAAAGAATAAATGATAAATTAAATTTGGGCAAAGATTTATTTTATTATGGAAATTTACTTCCTGATGTTGATAAAAGCACTCTAATTAGTAGAGATTAAGCACATTATGGTAATCATATTATTCCTGAAGTAATTGAAAGAGAATATAACTCATTAATAAATATTCTAAATAATTACCATGATAAAAAGATATTAATTGTTGATCATTCAACATCATTAGCAAGTTTATTTAGTAAATGGTGTGAAATTGCTTATACTGATGGTTATAAATTTAATGGTAAACAATTTTTTGATGGAAAATGGGGTTATTGCGAGACTTTTTAATTAGAGTTTGATTATGACAATAATTTAATTAATATACAAAATATAAAACTAGTTTAGGGAGTGATAAATAGTGAATGAGCTTATTAATCAATTAAAAGAAATTACTAGTTTATCGGAATTAGAAAATTTGAGTAGTGTTAATACAAATACTTTACTATATGCTATTGTAAAAAGTGAAAGGTATGATTTACTTAAAAACTTCAATATAAGACTAAATATTAGTGATAATGTTACACTTGAAAAACTAACAGATTTTTTATTATCGGATGAAGATATATTGTATTATATGCATAGAAACGGATTTTCCTTTTCAAAAGAAGAACTAAATGTATTATTTAGCTTAGTTTTGAAAAAGTATCAATATTCATATAAATTTGATTGTTTCTTAAGAGATTTTTTGGGGAATAAAGATGAATTAAATACTTTTATAAAAGAACATGAACATTTTTTTGAAAATTATATTAATGAAAAAAAACAAAGTGTTTCATATATATTAAAAGATTGTGATAGTTTTGTTGAGTTAATATTAAAGGGAAATCATGCTGAATTAGTTAGTAATTTAGAGAACTATTCATTATCTAATTTAAAATTGTTAGTTCAATTATTAAGGCAAGGCAACGAACTTCCATATTATTTAGGAAATGATGGGTTTGCTCAACACTTATTTGAATTAAAATCTGCTTTAAATCCAAATGAATTTTGTATTTTAATAAATTTACTTAAAGAAAAATCATCTTACGATAGAAAAAATAGTGATTCAGAAACTACATCTTTTACAAATTTGGTAAATGAAAATATAGATTATTTAATAAATATAGTATCACAAACTAAACCATTTCCAAAGTGTTTAGCTGAATCAAGTACTTTTAGGGATGAATGTATAAAAAGAAATAGAATTGATTTGGCAGTTAAATGTATTTTGCCGCCAGATATTATGAAAAATGAAACATTAATAAACGCTTATTGTGATGAATTAAATATCGATTCAAAAGATTTTTATGAAAGAATTAAATGGATTTTAGATTATTATGAAAAAAATAATAATATATTTAATACTTTTTTAGCAACATCATTAAAAGATAATATATTTAATCTTAATAAAGAACATTATGAGAGATTTATAAATGATGTTGAAATTCAAATGTCTATTTCAAAATTAAATGATAAAGAGTTGAATGTTTTATTAAACATTTTAAATATTTACAATTATAAGGATTATGATATTTCATCTATGATTGTTAATGTTATTAATAATATTAGCAATTATCAAGAATTAATTAATTCTTTAAATATGGAAAATATTTCAGAACAAGATTTAAGAAAATTAGTAAGTGTTCTGCAATTAGCAAATAATCAATATCAAATTAATGATATAAATTCATTACGAAATTATGATGCGTTAAAAAGACAATACTTTATAAATAATTATTCTAATGATTTAATTCTTAATAAAGATAATCTGTTAAAAACATTATTTAATATAGATTTGAAAGAAGCAAAATATATTGATTCAAAGTATTGTCATGACAATTATGATAACAATATTCTTAACAATCTTAAAAATAGTGAATTGTCATCACAAATATATAATTATTTGGTATTGATTAATAGAATTGTTGAATGTGATAATCCAAACGATTTAGCTACTTTGTGTAATAGTTTAAAAGATACTAAAGTTTATGATTTAGAAATACCTTTTGAGTCTTATTTAAGAGGAAAATATACTGAATTATACTCTAGTTCACTTTATAGAATTGATGAAAGAAATCAAGTGTATGGACCTAAAGACAATATTTCAGCTGAAATAAGCTATAATGGGAAAAATGTACAAGTATGTATTCCAAGAGTAAATTTTAATTTCTTTGTTCATTGTGTAGGTTCTTGTTCTTTAGCATCTGATGTTACTGATATAAATTACAGAAATGATTGGCTATATAGACCACAGTTGCAAGATCATTTCATTGCCTGTAGTTATATAAATGAAAGAGGAATATACTCTATTAGATCTCAAGGAAGTATTATTTTTGGGTTTGATACACTAGAAAGTGGATCAATTTTAGGTATGGGTAATACTGATATAGACTCTATTGGTAGATATGCAAATGCTTATTCTGGATCACGGGAATTGCAAGAGAGAAATGGATCAAGAGCAAGATATTTTGTGCCATCTGAAATTCTTAAAACTATAAATAATGGATATAATGAAATAGTGATTGAACGAAGAAATACTGATAAATCAAGAAGCGAAGAATTTAAAAGGAAACCTGATTATATTATAATGATGGTGGAATCTATGGAACAAGATAATTTTAATTATTTAGAGACGTTGTATCAAAATCAATTATCTTTTATTTCTGAACAAGATAAAAAAGAATTACAACAAATTGGTAATTCTAGAGAATTAAAGGATTTCTTGGTAAAATATAAAGATGTAATATCCCAAACTGCAGATTCTCAAGGAATATCTTTAAATAATATGGCTAATATGTATGTTGATTTAATTATGAAAGCAAAATATTTTGAAGATTGTTTGAAAGCATCAAGTGAATTTGGTATTCCACTTGTAGTAGTAGATAAAACATATTATTTCAATAAAATGTTATCAGAGTCAGTAATGTATGATGATGAAACTATGAGTAGAATTTCAGAATTCTATTCACAAGCAGATGAGTCTAAAAAGAGACAAATTTTTAATACAGTTGCAATAGGTGTAGATGTAACACAACTTATGCAACCTAAAGAATCTACTACTAGCATTAAGATTGATCTTTGATAATTGCTATTAAATAAAATTTCTAATTATGCAAACGTGATTTTATCCATAAAAATGTTTCTAAATATAAAATTTATAGTATAATTAATATAGAAATTAACCTTAATAAAAATTTCCAAAAGAGTACCACTATGGCATCATTGGGAAATCTGTTCTAAATGCATGAACTTTTGATATAAGAGTCAATCAGAAATGATTGATTTTTTTATTAAAATTTATACTAATATAATAAGGTTTTTAAGTAATTTATTTAGTACTTATAAATTAGAAATGTTATAATAAATTTAGAAAAGAAAATTATTAAAAATAAAATATTTTTGTAACTTAGAAAGAGGAGAATTGTATGGAATTATATTTATCATCATATAGATTAGGAAATAGGCAAAATGAATTGAAAGAATGGATAATTAATAACAATAATAGAATTCTTGTAATACCAAATGCCTTAGATGTTTTTGAAGATAGTGAAAGAAAAATGAGTGGAATAATAGATAAATGTAAAGATTTAGAGCAACTTGGATTTAAGATTGAAATATTAGATTTAAGAAAATATTTTGGTAAAAGGGAGCAAATGAGAGAAGATATAAAAAAATATAATGCTTTTTATGTTTTAGGTGGAAATGTTTTTGTTTTAAGAAGAGCAATGAAATTAAGTGGGTTTGATGAGTACTTAAAAGAAATATCGAAAATGCCTAATTATCTTTATTTAGGTTTTAGTGCTGGAATTTGTGTTTTAGCAGAAGATTTACATGGTATGGATTTAGTAGATGATGTAAATGTTGATCCTTATAATATGGGAGAATTTTTATGGGAAGGGGTAGGATTAATTGATTATATGCCAGTTCCACACTATGATACTCCAAGTCATCCCGAATCACATTTAATGTATGATGTAGTTTCATATTTAGAAAAAAATAATTTACCATATAAAACTTTAAAAGATGGAGAAGTTCTTATCGAAAAGATTGATATAGATAAAATTAAATAAGTTAGATAGTTATAAAAAGAAAGAGTTGTTTTTATGGCAATTGATTCACATATGCATGTTAATAGTTTAGTTGTTGATGATAAAGAAAAAGTAATAGAAAGAATAAATTTAAATGGTGAAATAGAAAAAGTTTTGAATGTTGGTTTAGATAGAGAAACATCTTTAGAAAGTGTTGGAATTGCATTATCAAATCATAAATTTTATTCAGCTATTGGGGTACATCCTTTATACGTTAAAAATCAAAATTTTGAATGGATGGAGAATTTGGCTAGTAGTGAGAAGGTTGTAGCTATTGGGGAGATAGGGTTAGATTATTATAATAGAGATTATGATAAACAGAGAATGATTTTTATAAGACAAATTATGTTAGCGAATGAATTACAATTACCTGTTATTATTCATGCTAATAATACGAACTATGATATTGTGGAAATATTCGAGAGATATGTTAAGCCTAAGTATGGTTGTGTATTTCATTGCTTTCAACCAGATGTAGAAATATTAAAATATTTGATTGATAATGGATATTATATTTCTTTTGCAGGGAGAATAACTTATAAGAATGCTTGTAAATCATTGGAAATAGCAAAGTTAGTTCCAAATGATTTATTTTTAGTAGAAACAGATAGTCCTTATATAACACCGGAGCCTTTTAGAGGTGAAATCAATAAAGTAGAATATCTTAGATATATAATAAAAAAGATAGCAGAAATAAAAGAAATGACTTATAAAGAGGTTGAGGATTATTCAACTAGAAATGCAAAACGTTTATTTAAAAAAATGAATTAGGGTGTATTATGATGAAGAAAGTTTTATTACTTGATGTTGATGAAGTTATATGTTTCTCAGGTTTTTTATTTTATATAAATGAATTTTTAGGATCTTCTTATGTAATAGATGATTTTGAAGATTATTATCTTGATGAGGTGGCGATTCCTAAAGATAGATTTATAGAATTTAATAAGTTTATTGCTAATAAGAATTTGTATGAGAATGCTGAAATTTTACCGAGAGCTGTTGAAGTTATTAAAAAATTAAATGAAGTTTATGATATTTATATATGTTCATCTTGTATTAACCCTTTTGATGTAAAAAATTCAGGAAAATTATTTAAAGATAAGTATAATTTTTTGTATGAACTTTTACCTTTTATCTCACCTGAGAAGTATATTTTTACAAATGCGAAAAGTTTGATAAATGCTGATATACAAATTGATGATCGATTAGATAATTTAAATAGTAATGTTAGTCAAAAGATATTATTTCCTTCTTATCACAATCATGGTGTTAGTAATAAAGAACTTTTAGAAAAAGGTGTGTTACGTGCTGGTGATGATTGGCGTTTGGGATGGGATGAAGTTGAAAGAATTCTCTTGAACTAATTGGTTTTAGAAGCTTTTTTTCTTAAGATAAGATAAATGATAAGACTACTTGTAGAAATAACTATAAGAGCTAGAATAGTTTTTTTAAAACCAAAAAGGAAGAATCCTAGGATAATAATAAGACTATTAACAAGGAAATTAGATATAGCTATTTTAATTTTTAAATATTTGTTTATAAGAAGATTTAAGATAGTTATTCCACCGGATGAAAAGCCGGTTTTATATATTAGAGCATTTGTTATACCACATATTATTCCAGCTATGATAACAGATAAATAAATATTTTTTTCAATAAAGTTAAAACTATTGAAATTATTTGTTAATCTTACAAATAGGGGGTAGGCAAATGTAGCAATTAAAGCACTATTGGTGCTTTTTTTTGTTAGAAAGAAGTAACTAATTGTGAGAGTGGTGATGTTGATTATAAAAATGATAATAGATGATTTTAGAGAAGTTATTTGAGATAGTAAAATAGCTAATCCTTGAGTACCACCAGTAACTAGTTTTAAAGGACTTAAGATTAAGTTAAAATTTAAAGCGGCTAAAAAAAGACAAATTAATAATAATATATATTTTTTCATGTTAATTCCTCTTTATTATTGTTGCCTTTTTTGAGTAAATTTTACATAAAAAAAGAAGAAAATTATTTCTTCTTATATGTTGATGCGGCTTCGATGAATGATTTGAATAATGGATGTGGTCTATTAGGACGAGATTTGAATTCGGGATGAAATTGACAAGCTATATAGTGTGGGTGAGTCGGTAATTCAATTATTTCTACTAAGTTAGCTTGAGGATTAATTCCTGAGAAGACAAGGCCTTTTTCTTCTAATATTTCGCGATATTTATTATTAAATTCATAACGATGACGATGTCTTTCTAATATAGTATCTTTTTTATAATCTTGATAAGCTAAAGTATCTTTTTTAAGATTACATTCATAATTTCCTAAACGAAGTGTTCCACCCATGTTAATTATTTGTTTTTGGTCGGCCATTAAATCAATGATTGGGTTTTTACATACTGGATCAAATTCTGTAGAATTAGCATCTTCTAGATGACATACATTACGTGCAAATTCGATTGTTGCTATTTGCATACCTAAGCATAATCCTAAATACGGAATGTTATTTTCGCGGGCATATTTAGCAGCATTTATCATACCTTCAATTCCACGAGAACCAAAACCGCCTGGAATTATTATTCCTTTAGAGTTTTTAAAAATTTCTGATAGTTTTGTATCTGGATTTTCTAATTTTTCGCTATCTACCCAATTAACATTTACTTTGACGCCAAGAGAGTATCCAGCATGTTTTAGTGATTCAACTACTGAAATATATGCGTCATGTAGTTCAACATATTTTCCAACAAGAGATATTTCTATTTCTTCTTTAAGATTATCAGTTGTTTTTACTAATTTTTCCCATTCTTTAAGATTTATTTTTCCAATATTTAAACCAAAATGTTTTAAAATTATTTCATCTATTCCTTGTTCATGGTAGATTAATGGAATGCGATAGATATTAGTTACATCTGGAGATGAGATGACGTTTTGAGGGCTTATGCTACAGAACATAGATATTTTTTTCTTTAGGTCATCTTCTAACATTATTGGAGTACGGCAGACGATAATATCTGGTTGTAATCCGACGCCACGCATTTCAATTACAGAGTGTTGAGTTGGTTTGGTTTTTAACTCTCCACTACCATATATCTCAGGTACAAGAGTTGTATGAACGTATAAGGTATTTTCAACTCCTTCTTCTAAACGCATTTGTCTTAATGCTTCGAGAAATGCTTCTGATTCAATGTCACCAATTGTTCCACCTATTTCTGTAATTATAATATCCGCATTTGATGTACGTGCTGCTTCATAGATACGAGCTTTTATTTCGTTAGTAACATGAGGAACTATTTGAACTGTTCCACCTAAAAAGTCACCACGGCGTTCTTTTTCAATAATAGAGGCGAAAACTTTACCCATCGTCATATTTGATGTGTAATTTAATTCTTCGTCAATAAAACGTTCGTAGTGACCTAAGTCTAAATCTGTTTCAGATCCATCAGCTGTTACAAAAACTTCACCATGTTGATATGGTGACATTGTTCCTGGATCAACATTGATATAGGGATCAAATTTTTGCATGAATACTTTATATCCACGAGCTTTTAATAAAAGAGCAATAGATGATGCAGTTATACCTTTACCAAGTCCTGATACGACACCACCTGTTACAAAGACATATTTAGCCATTTTTTACTACCTCCTTACCAAATAAAAAAAAGACTATATTCGAGAACGTCTATAGGCTCTCTTAAATTATATCACTTTTTTAAAAATTTTAATTATAAAATTATAATTTTGGTATAATAGTTTACGGAAGTGATTTTGTGAATAATGAATTATTAGAAAAAAATAAAGAAGAGGAGCTGATTAAATTAAAAAAAGAAATAATAGGGTCTAAACTTTTTATAGGAAGTGTATTTTTATTTATTTTAATGATATTATTACATTTTTATTATAGGAGATTCATTGTTTTTGTAATTGTTTTAGGTATCGTAATAGTTGGGGAATTTATAAGTTATTTATATAATAGTAAATTAATTAAAGATCGTGTTTTATATTTGAAAGGAATAAAAAAAATTAAATATGAAGAAGTTAAAATACCTATAAAGCGTTTAATAGCAAAATGTGAACATGAAAATTTAGTAGTATATTTTAAATTAAGTGATAATATACATTATATAGAAACAATTAGAAATAATGATATTGTTAAGTATATTTTAGATTTTGTATCTTTTAATACTTTAGGTGAATTGCTGGAGTATAAAATTGATAGTGATGTTAAGTTAAAAGATGTGAAGAGTATTAAACTTTTAATGTATAATGGTAGTAATCCAATTGATTTTTAAATATTATATATTTTATAGGAGCTTTTGAAGTAATTTTATGATATGATATTAATAATAAGGGCGTGGTTTAATGAAATGTCTTAAGTGTGATAAAGAATTTGAAGATGGATTAAGTAATTGTCCTTTTTGTGGTCAAGAAGTTGAAAATACAGAGATGGAGATGCCACAGTTAAAAAAGGATGATGAAGAAGAAAATACAGAGGTAACTAAAGAAATAGCATCTTTAAGTCCTGATGAAGAAGATACTGAAAGTAGTGAACTAGATAAGACAGTTAGTATTAGTTCATTAAGTGATACTAAAGAACTTAAAGATTTATCTTTGATTGATGATATAAACAAACAAATAGATACTATTAATGAAGAAGAGAATAAAGAAGATGTAGAAATAAATGAAGAATCTAAAGAAGAAAATGCTAAAGAAGAAAATTTAAGTTCAAAAGAAAGTTTTTATAAAAGACGTAAAGTACTTTTTATTACCGGTATAGTTTCTCTTATATTGGCTATAATAATTATTTCTGTTTTGTTATTAAAAAAAGATAATAATGATAACGATATAGTAACTGATTATTTAAAAGAATATGAAACAGCTTTACAAACATATTATGATACAGAAGAAATTGACGATGTTATTTATGTTTTAGAAAGTGTTAAAAATGATGAGGCGAAAGTAAAAAAGATACAATCAAAAACAAGAGTTATTTTTGATAGTTGGGTTTTATTATATATAGATGAAGAAGCTGATTCTCTTGATGAATATGATGAAATAACTGATAAATATAAGAAATTACTTAATGGTTTACATACGTATGCGATAGTTAAATTGGATGATAATTATATTACAGCGTTGACGGATTATGATTATGAAGAGTTAAGAAAGCAAATAGAAGATATATATAGTGATTGTATTGTATTCTTTGATGCTTTGTCATATTATAATGAGAAAGATTATGATCGTGCTTATTACATGTTTGATGTAATAGATGAAAATAATTCATATTATGAAAGATCAAAATCATATAAGAATAGAATTTTAAATAATGTAATTGCTTTATTAAATAATGATATTAATAAGATTACTTTAGGAATAGATGAATTAACTGATGAAGCTAAGTTACAAAAATATGTTAGTGTAGAAGAAGTTATTATCAGTTATAATAGCGTTTATAGTAATTTAAATTTAAATGATAATAAAGAATATCAAGAGTTGTTAAATTTATATACTAGTAAAGTATCAGAGTATACAGATTTAGTGTCTAGTAATTCAGAGAAAGAAAATCAACAAAACGAACCTAATAATGATGATACACAACAAGAAGATTCGGGAAATCAAGATGATAATAATCAAGAACAAATTGAATCACCTAGTGATGATACAGTAGTTGTTCCTAATAATGAAGTGAGAATTCAATAATGAATTCTTTTTTTCTGTTAAAAAAAGAGTCTTTATTGTATACTAAATATAGGTGATATTATGATATTTGAGGAACTAACTGAAAAAGAGTTTACGGATTTTGTTGAAACGAGACCAGAAAAAAATTTTTTTCAAACGGTAATGATGAAAAATAGAATAGCTAAAAATGACTTAGAAACATATCTAGTTGGAGTTAAAGAAAATGGAAGTGTTATAGGTGCTTCTTTTATAGCAGAAACAGGACATCATTTTATGGGGAAAAAGACTTATGAAGCTTATAAGGGATTTATTTTAGATTACCATAATCAACAATTATTGAAGTTTATGACGGAGGAAGTTAAAAAGTTTTTGAAAAACAAAAATGGATTAAGATTGATTATTGATCCTTATATAGTTAATGTAAGTCGTGATATGGATGCTAATGAGATAGATGGCGTTGATAATAGAGATGTTAGAAAATATTTGGAAGAATTAGGCTATCGATATAATGAAGATGGAGAACAAGTTAAATGGTGCTATTGCTTAGATATTAATGGAAAAAGTAGTGAAGAATTATTTAATGAAATGCGTCCTAGTACAAGAAATAATATTAATAAAACAATATCAAAATTTAAATTAAATATTCGTACTTTAGAAAGAAATCAATTAGCTGAATTTAAAAAGATAACTAGTGATACTTGTGAACGAAGAGATTTTATGGATAAAACATTAGAGTATTATCAAGATATGTATGATTTCTTTGGGGATGATGTTACTTTTAAGATATGTGAATTGAATTGTGATACTTATATTAAAAGTTTAGAAGAGGAAAATGAAATTTTAAAAAGACGTGTCGAAGAATTATCAGATTCATCTTCGAATAAAAAGAAAAAGGAAACAATGCGTAAAGATATAGAAAATAATTTGAAAAAGATAGATGATACAAAAAATTTAAAAGAGAAGAAAGGAAATATTATACCTTTATCAGCAGCTATGTTTGTATTATATGGAGATGAGATTGTTTATTTGTTTAGTGGATCTTATGAGGAGTTAATGAAATTTTGTGGACAGTATAGATTACAATGGGAAATTATTAAATATGCTGCTGATCATGGATATAAAAGATATAATTTTTATGGTATTCAAGATGTATTTAATCCTCAAGGAAAAGATTATGGGGTTTATGAATTCAAAAAAGGATTTGGGGGTTATGTAGAAGAATTATTGGGATCTTTTATATTACCATTAAGTTTTGAAGCAACTATTTATGATTTACTGAGAAAATTAAAAAGAATTGTAAAAAAATAGAGGGTATTCTTAAGGAATATCTCTTTTATGTTATAATATAAATGGTGATAGAATGAAAATGTGGTTATGGTCTTTTTTCTTAGTTTTTTTAGTAACTATTCTTAGTTTTATTTATATAAATGATAATAGCGATTTAGCGGTATTTGAAACTGAGACCAAGTATAAAGAGGAAATTTTTGATATTGATAATAGTAAATTTAAGATATATGTTAATGATAGTTTTTCTGATTATAATACAAGTGAAAGAGAAGATGAAATTGAATATATAGTTATTCATTACACGGGAACAATAAGTGATGCTAAGGCAATTATTAAAAGTTATAATGATTTACGTTCGAAAAATGCTAGTGCAGATTTTTTTGTCAGTCATGATGGTGAAATATATCAGTATAATCCTAGTATAGATGAAAGATATAGTTGGGCTGTTGGTGGCGATAAGAAGGCAAATAATGGGGGAAAGTTTTATAAAAAAGTTAATAATGAAAATAGTGTTAGTATAGAAATGTGTGTAAAAAACAATAAAGGAAATATGGAGTACAATGATGGTTGGTATTTTACAGATGAGACTCTTAGTGCAACGATTACATTAGTAAAATATTTAAAACAAAAATATAATATTGATAGTGATCATATTGTAAGACATTATGATGTAACTGGTAAGGAGTGTCCAGGTGTTATGGGATGGAATGATGAAGATGGAAGCAATAGTAAAAAATGGAATGAGTTTTTAAAGATATTTACTATTTAAGTATTATGTGATATATTTTACATAGAATAGGTGGTTTATATGAAGAAGAGTTTTATTTTATTGGTATTATTATTTTTTAGCTTTGTGAATATTGTTTTAGCAGATAATGTATATAATAAGGTTAGTTCAGTTGAGTTATTTGAAATTGAAGATGGGGTCTGGAGTCAAAAGGAGCCTGTTTTAATGTATATGGGGGAAGATATTGCTGTTATTTATCCTTATGGTATTGGTTTGAGAACTTTAAGCGTTTATTCAGGAGTTGGCAATGAAAAAGGATTAGAATATTCTTTTAAAAATACGTTAGAAGATTCTTATGTAAGTTTTTTCTTATATAATGATTCAGTTTATACTATATCTGTTAATTTTGGTATCAGTTTTTTTGATGAAAAAGCTGAATTAGTGGAATTAGAAGAAGATGAAAATGTAGTTTATGATGATTTTTATGTTAATAATGATTTAAATAATAATAGAGTAATTGTTTTAGGAGTAAAAAGAGATTTTTCAGTTGAAAATTTAAATTGTTCAATTAAAGTTGTAGATGCAAATGGAGTATCTGATTTATCTTGTACTACGGAGAATCTTGAAGAGATGTTTAAAGATGATTATTACAATTTGTTAAATAATTTAAATAAGAATTATTATGATAAAGAAGAAGGAAATTATGTTGAAATAAAAGATAATAAGTTACGTTTTTATAGCGATGATGTTTTTATATTTGAAGATGAACCAAATAAAAATGAAAACTTTAGCAAAGTGCAAATAGTTGATGATAAAATTATCGCTATAAAAAATAGAGTTTTGTATTTAGGAGATGCTGGAATATATAGTGATAAAATAGTAATTTATGATTTTGATGGAAATGTTTTACAAGAAATAGCAGATAATTCAGGCTATATTGATTATGTTGTTAATGATGAAAATAAAGAGTTAACAGTCTTAAAAAAATATCTTGATGGAGTTTGTTCATTCTATTATGGTGGTAACTATGCTTGTAAAAATACTTTTAGTTATGATGTTTATGAATTAAATCCTAAGTATGGTGATTCAGGTGTATTAGGAGGTTTAGATGGCTTAGGAGATATTGTAACTAATCCAGAAACAGAAGATATTGCTATTTTATTATTTGTAGTATTACTTATAGTTAGTTTTATTATAATTATAAAAAGAAAAAGAATTGATTTTTAAAGGCTCTTATGAGCTTTTTTTGAAATGGTGAGATGTAATGAATGAGCGAAAAGATAAATTTGTTTTAGGCATTTTTTTTAGTTTCTTAGCTATTTTTTTGTATTGTAGTTCTATTTTATATTCGTATTTTGCTATAGATATGGATATAATAGCTAACATATTAATCTTTTTAGGAATAATATCATTGGCGATTTATCTGTATTTTTCTTTTAAAATAAAGAAATTTAAAATTTGGAATATAATTATTTTATTTATTTTCTTTTTCTTATATCTATCATATTATTTTGCTTTTGATAAGTATGTTGCTTTAAGGGGATTCTATGGTGGAAGAGAGGGACTATTTGTTATTTTCACATATTACTTACTTTTTTTATTAGCAACAATGTTTAAGAAAAGCACGGAAAGAAATTTCTTTTTAATTCTTATTACTGTTTTAGGTATTTTTAATGTTATTTATGGTGTTTTACAAGTTTTAGATATTTATTATATTGGTTCTTTACCTGTTGCACGTAATTGGTCTGTTTCATCTGGTTTTTTATTTAATCCTGATTTTTTCGGAACATTTATGGTTATCTTAGTCGGCCTTTGGTTACCTAAGTTTTTATTATCAAATAAGTTTAAAGTATTAAATTTATTGATTTTATTAATTTTCGTATTAGGGGTTTTTATTAGTGGTACTATGGGGTCATTTTTAACTTTAATTTTTTTATTTTTTTTATCAATTATTTATATTTTATATAGAAGAAAAGCTTTTAATAAGAAAATTATTTTATTTAAATATTTTTTAGTTGGAATTAGTTCTTTTACTATATTTATATTGGTTAGTTTAATTACTAATGATAATTTAAAAGATGATGTTTTAAATATGGGAGCGGAATTTAGTAGTGTTGTTACTGGTGATGTAAAAGAGGAGTTTGGAACTGGAAGAATTTATATATGGAAAGAAGCTTTAAAATATTTCCCGAAGTATATTTATACAGGAATAGGCATAGATAATTTTGCTTATTTGGGTTTTGACGATAATACATTTATTTATGATTCTTATTTAGAAGATAATGTTGTATATAAAGCACATAATGAATTTTTACAAATATTAGTTACAGAAGGAATTTTTACTTTTATTTTTTATTTAATATTTTTATTGTTAATAATAGTAATTTCGTTTAAGAAGCTTAGTAATTTATCTTTAAATAAAGAAAATCAGATATTATGTTTGTTTTTTGCTTTTGTTGGATATTTATTTCAATCAATATTTAATATTAGAATTATTTTAATAGCTCCTATTTTCTTTGTTTTAAGTGGTTTTTTGGTTGCAGATGTTACTAATGAAAAAGAATGAAAATTTGCTTTTATGATAGTTAATCTATATAATAATGTTTATTTAGGGGGATTATGATGAAATTAAATAGATTTAGGATTGGAAAAAAATTTTTAGCTAGTCTTTTAACAGTTTCAGTATTGGGTTGTGGTATTGTATCAACTTTGCACCTTTATAAGAATAGTGAGATTAAAAGAGTTAAAGGATATTTAGAAGATTTTTTGACTGAGGATAATTATGTTGATATGAGTAAAATTTCTGGTGATTATTCGATAAAGGGGTTTGATGGTAGTATTTTAAGAGATGTTTTGAATGAAATGAATATTGAGTATGTTAGATTCAATGATTCTTATATTTATAATCAAAATCATGTAGAGGGGTTTGATCAGGTTACATCAACTGATTATTCAAAAATAATAGGTGAAGATGATAAAAATCAAAATGTGTATATGGGGTATGAACCAATTAGAGAACCTGATTCGTCTGGTATTAAATATATATATCCAGAAAATTATACTTTAGAAGAAATACATGTTTATGCTGAACCAATTAGATATGATGAATTAGATGATAGAAAAGTTGTTGTAGTTGAAAATGATTATGATGATTCGTATAGTTTAATTTTAGAGAAAAAAAATAAAAGATAATCGAGAGGTTATCTTTTTGTAAATATGTGATAAAATTAAGACAAGGTGATTTTATGGAAGTTCAACTTGGAGAGTATATATTACCTTTAGAAATTGTTAGAAAGAATAATAAAAATATATATTTTCGTTTTAAAGAAAATGGTGTTTTATATGTTACGTGTCATCGATTAATTTCAGAAAAAGAGATTAGAAAATTGATTAAAGAAAATGAAAAGTCTTTATTAAGAATGTATTCTAAATTTTTAATACAAAAGGAAAATAATAGTTCTTTTAATTATTTGGGTGAACCGTATATAATTGTTTATGATGATAATGTTAAAAAAATATCGATTAGTGATGATATGATATATGTTAAAGATGAAAAGATGTTGGATAAGTGGTATAAAAAGGAATGCCTTAAGGTATTTACAGAACGTATTAATTCACAATTAGTTAATTTTAATGATATTCCTAAGTTTAGCTTAAGGATTAGGAAGATGAAGACAAGATGGGGAGTTAATAATGTAACTAAAAAGATAATTACTTTAAATACGGAATTGTTGCATAAAGATGTATCATTGATAGATTATGTAATTGTTCATGAATTATGTCACTTTTATGAAGCTAATCATAGTAAAAAGTTTTGGTTAGAAGTTGAAAAAAGGTATCCTTATTATAAATTAGCACGAAAAAGATTGAGGGTGGAATAATGGAAGTTATAAAATCTTTAGATAATAAAAAAATAAAGGGAATTAGTAAATTATTAATGAAAAAATATCGAGATTTAGAAGATAAATTTTTAGTTGAAGGAGAACATTTAGTTGAAGAAGCTTATAAAGCTGGGTTATTGTTAGAAGTTATTAAATGTCCTGATTGTTTATTAGATTTTGATGTTCCTATTACTTTTGTTTCTTATGAGGTTATAAAAAAGTTATCTAATACTAAAAATCCACAAAAGATTATGGGAGTATGTAAAAAACTTGATGAGGGAAAAATAGGTGAGAAAGTTTTAATATTAGATGATGTACAAGATCCTGGGAACTTAGGAACTATTATAAGAAGTTGCGTAGCGTTTAATGTTGATACTATAATTCTTTCGTTGAAAACAGTTGATTTATATAATGATAAAGTGCTAAGAAGTAGTGAGGGAATGTTATTTCATTTAAATATTATAAAAAAGGATGTTGTTCAAGCTATTAAAGATTTACAAGAAAATGGTTATTTTATTTACGGAACAAAAGTTGATGGTGGTAAAACAATCAAAGAAGTAAAGTTTGCTGATAAAATGGCATTAGTAGTAGGTAATGAAGGAGCTGGAATTTGTTCTGAAGTGTTAAATATGTGTGATGATTATTTGTATATTCCAATGAATAGTAAATGTGAAAGCTTGAATGTTGGAGTTGCAACAAGTATTATTTTATATGAATTAAATTAGCATAAAAAGGATGATTATGATGGATTATATATATATTGGTAAAATAGTTAATACACATGGCATAAAAGGTGAACTTAGAATAAAAAGTGATTTTGAACGAAAAAATATAGTTTTTAGACCTGGGTTTGTATTATATATTGGAAAAGGATATGTCCCAGAAAAAATTATTTCTTATAGAAAACATAAAGATTATGATATGGTTACTTTTGAAGGTTATAATAATATTAATCAAGTTTTAAATTATAAACAAATGAATGTTTATGCTAAAAGAGAAAATTTAAATTTAGAAAATAGCGAATATTTACTACAAGATTTAATAGGATTAAATGTTATAGAAAATAGTGAAAGCCTTGGTAAAGTTGAAGAAATTGTGTATAATGGTAGTAGTATACTTTTATATGTTGAAGCTGCTAAGAATTTTTATATTCCGTATAATGAGGAATACATTAAAAAAGTTAACTTAGATAGTAGAGTTATAGAAGTAAATGGTGCTAAGGATTTGATATTATGACAATAGATATTTTAACTTTATTTCCTGGAATGTTTGATGGATTTGTTCATGAATCAATTATAAAAAGAGCTTGTGAAAGAGGAATTGTCGATATAAATATAATTGATTTTAGGAAATATTCAAAACTTAGTAATAATCAAGTTGATGATACGCCTTATGGTGGTGGAGGCGGAATGGTTTTAATGGTAGAGCCGATTTATGATGCTATTATGGATATTAAAGAAAAGGATTCTTCAGCTTTTGTTATTTTGATGACTCCAGATGGAAAGCCTTATAAACAAAAGATAGCTTTAGATTTAAAATTGAAAAAGCATTTAGTATTTATATGTGGTCATTATGAAGGATTTGATGAAAGAATACGTACTTTATGTGATTTAGAACTTAGTATTGGAGATTATATTTTAACTGGCGGGGAATTACCAGCGATGGTTATAAGTGACAGTATTATAAGATTGTTGGATGGAGTTATTACTAATACAAGTTTAGATAGTGAATCTTTTGATAATAATTTGTTAGATTATCCAACTTATACTAAGCCACGTGAGTTTAAAGGAATGAAAGTACCAGAAATTTTACTTAGTGGTGATCATGCTAAAATTGCTGAATGGCGATATGAACAGCAGGTTGAAAAGACAAAAAGACGTCGACCAGATTTAATGAAGTAAGAAGGTGAATAATAATGGCTAATAGTTACTTAATTAATAAAAAACATCATGACGATAGTGTTGTGAAGATTCGTGAGTTGGATGGATATAAATTTAAACCAAAACCTGGTAATGGTAATTATATTAGAGTTAATGAAGTAACAATAGTTGATCGTGTAATGATTGATAAAATTTTATCAATGAAATTTGATAAGTCTTTTAGACAATTAGTAACTATGGCAATGACTATTATTAATGATGATGATGCAGATAATGATTCAGTTGAAATTGTTTTAAATGAGGCAGAATTAGTTAGACAAGTTTTATTAAATCGTTATCAAAAATTTTTAAGTTATGAGAAAGAACAGTTATTTTTAAAAAAATTGCGTTTAATTGAAAATGAATTACGTTTGAAACAAGTTCAAATAAAACAAAAAGCAATGTATTTAGAAGAACAAGAAAAGAGAAGAGGCAGAAGCAGATAAATGCTTCTTTTTCAGATAATTATTGCAAATATCTAATTAATCTGTTATAATCTTAATTGCTTCAAGGAGGAAAATCCGCTGAATGAATTAATATTTAAGATTTTCTGGTAAGTAAATATAGATGGAAAGGACGTAATAAAATGGCTAATTTAGTTGATAAAATTAATGAGAAGCATGTAAGAAAAGATATTCCTGAATTCCGTGTTGGTGATACTGTTAGAGTAGACGTATGGGTTAAAGAAGGTAAAAAAGAAAGAATCCAAGCTTTTGAAGGACTTGTAGTTGCTAAAAAAGGTGGAAGTGTATCTGAAACTTTTTCTGTACGTAAGAAATCTTATGGTATTGGAGTAACAAGAGTATTCCCTGTTAACTCACCTGCTATAGATAAAATAGTAGTAGTTAAGAAGGGTGTTGTAAGAAGAGCAAAATTAAACTTCTTAAAGGGAATGAAGAAAGAATACAAAGTAAAAGAAAGAAATTAATTCTTTCTTTTTTTATGGGATATTACTTACTTCATAATATTGAATATTATTTTTCTTTAAAGTATTTAAATAATCATTTAGTTTAGTGTTGTATGTAAGAGGAAGTTTAATATTATATTCTTTTGTTTTTACAGTATCAGTTCTAATTGCATTAATATTAAAGTTATTAGATAATATTATTCGGCGATTATATCTTTGACATTGAAGACGATATTTATTTTCTATTTCATCATAATTATTACAAAAATTAATGATATTATTTTCTTCTTCTATTGGATATTCATTATAGTTGATGGTTATTTTTTCAGTTATATCGGTAATTATATTATCAGTAGAGATAATGTAAATATCGTAGCTAGAATTTTGATAATTAATATATTCGCTTAGTGGAGGATTATATATTGAAATGTTAGTTGGATCGTTTGTATAAGTAGTATATTTGGTAACTGAATAATTTTTTATATCTGTGGTATTACTGAGTTGTGGTTTATTATTTATAGTTAGGTTTGCTAAATATAAAATAATAATAACAATAACAATAATGATAAAAAGAATTATTAATTCAAGAACTTTAATTTTTTTCTTCATACTATTCCTTACTTTCTAAATAAATTATATATAAAAAGAGAAGAAAATGTCAAACAACTTAGGATAAATAATTTTAACTTTATTAGAAAGAAGAAAAATGATAAAATGGGGATGGTGAATTATTATGAATGACGAAGAAAAAACAGAGGAAGTAGGAAATATAAAAGATACTAAAAAAAAGAAAAAAACGATAAAAAAAATTATTAAAGAATTTATTCCTTATGTAGTAATATTAATTGTAGTTGTTTTAGTTCGTATGTATTTAGTTACACCAATTATGGTTAGTGGGCCAAGTATGCAACCTACTTTAAATGGTGGAGAATTAATGTTACTTAATAAAATTGATGATATTGAGAGATTTGACATTGTAGTTGTGAATTCTGGTAATGAAGAAATTATTAAAAGAGTCATTGCTTTACCTGGAGAAACAATTTCTTGTGAAGAGGGAATTATCTATATAAATGGTCATAGGCAGGATGAAGAATATAGTCAAGGTATTACATTTGATTTTAAGAAAGTTGTTTTAGGTGATGATGAGTATTTCGTAATGGGCGATAATAGGGAAAATTCAGCAGATAGTCGTCATATGGGAGCGTTTCATAGAGATCAAATAGAAGGAACGGCAAATCTTATATTATTTCCTTTTTCAGAAATTGGAGTAATTGAATAAAATAAAAGGAGGTTTTTATGAAAAAAGAAAATATTAAGTTTGAGAATAAAAGAAATCTTATTATAAAAATAGTTATTAGTTTAATTTTTATATTTCTAAGTGGATGGTTATTCTTATCAGTATATAAATTAGGAATAATTCCTAATAAATATTTAATTATATTTGTAGTTATATTAGTTATAGTTCATTTAATAAGTAATTTATGTTTATTTTCAAAAAAGAAATGGTTAAAAATATTTACTGTTATATTAATGTTATTATTAACGATAGTGTCAGTATTTGGAATTAAATATGCTAATGATATTGATAATTTTTTAGATACTTCATTAAATAATGCTGAAAATAAATTAACAATCGATTTTGTATTACTTAGTAAAAATAATTATGACGAAGGTGATTTAGTTAATAAAGAGGTTTATTATTATAATTCGGCTTTATTTATTGATAAAGCACTTGCTAAGTTAAATGAAAAATATCAAGTAACGACAAAAGGTATAGATGATATAACAAAATTATTTGATTATGATATTTTTATAATGGATAAAACAACATTTTATCTTTTTGTTGAGGAAAATGGAATAAATGCTGATGATTATTATTTAATAGATGAATTGTCGATAGAGTATGAAATAGATAAGAAAGAAGAGCAAACAGAAACTACTAATAGTAAAAATGATAATAAAAAACAAAGTGATGAGGGAGATTATTATAATATTTATTTAGGTGGATATGACTTTTCTGGGTTTAGAATGGATTTAAATAAGATAATCACTATTAATACGAAGACTAACGAAATATTGATAACTAGTGTTCATAGATATACTTATATAAATATTCCAGCTTATAATCAAAAGAATATATTATCAAATACTGCTTATTATGGAATTAATAATAATATTGAAGCATTAGAAGAGTTATTTGATATTGATATTGATTATTATGTTAGTGTTAAAACGAATGGTTTAGTATCTTTAGTAGATACGATAGGAGGAATTGAATATTGTTCTGATCAAGCATTTACAACTAGTCATGCTAAAGTAATTGGAACATATGATGATACAAAAGGAGAACGTGTCAAGGTAAAGAAAGGATGCCAACATTTAGATGGTATTGAAACATTAACAGTAGCGCGTGAAAGAGAAGCTTTTAAAATGGGAGCTGTTCAAAGAGATAAAAATACAACTGCTATTATGTTAGATATTTTATATCAGATGCGAAGTCCAGAAAATATAATGAACTATACATCAATTTTAAATGCTGTTGGCGGGATGTATACAACGTCTATTCCAAGAGAAGAGTTAACAGAAGGTGTTAAAAGACTATTAAATGGTGGATGGAGTATCAAAACACAAAGTTTAAGTGGAACTAATGGTAGAAATAAGATTCATTTTAGTAATTTGATTGGTCCTGTTAATTATCCAAAAAGTTCAAGTGTAGAAAAATGCTCTAAGGCGATAAAAGCCTTGGAAAATTAAAAAATCTTCAGTTAAGAAGATTTTTTTTGTTATTATGAGGAATAGCAAATAAAACTATTTCGGTTGGATAAATACAATTACCATAGCATCTTAAATAGAAATTGTATTTATTATTAAAACTTTTTATTAATTTAGGTATTTTCCATAGATGATTATTATTATGATAAACAGATATGAGAAGTTTAGGAGTATCTTTTTGAATATGCTTTTTACAACCAATAATCGCTTTTTCTTCATCTCCTTCGATGTCCATTTTTAAAAGAGTTATTTTTTCTTTTATATCCGAATCTAGTGTTGTAGTGTTTAATTTTATTGTTCCTTTAGATGATGTTTTGTTGGCGGAAGAGGAAATGTTATTTTGAGAAAGGTAACGAATTTCTTTTTTGTCACTGATTGCTTTTTGACGATAAATAATATTTTTATATGGTGATAAATTATTTTTTAAGAAAGCAACTGATTGATCAGTTATATCGTAGCAATATATCTTTTTATATGATAACTCGCCATATGTTTGAAGATAATCAAGAATAGTATCTCCAATATATGCTCCTAAATCGACTATTACTTCATTTTGACAATGAGGAATAATGTCTAAGTCGAAATAGTGTTTATAAGGGTTATTTAAACATGTGCTTAATGTTATAAAGTCATAGCAAAACCAGTTATTTAAGATTGCATATAATAATTTTTTTGATTTATAATCATTAAATGAATTATATAGATTAGCAAATTCTTTAATATTATTTTTTAATGTATATGCTTTTTCTTTTAAGGCAGAAAAATTATTATTTTGAATATCAATTGAACCCCAAAAATTAAATTCGTTAAAGAACTTTTCAATTGCATTTTGAGTTTCTTGAGGAATATTTAAAAATGAGTTTTTAATATTTATATATATTTCATTAGTACTCATTTTGTTTAACTTATTGAGTAAGTTATAAAAATCTTTGTCAACATTATTCATTTTGGCCTCCTATAAAATATTAATAAAAGAATTAAAAAAATATGAGAAAAATTTATTTTTGTATTATTATTAGTTATACTGTATTATATATATAGGTGATATTAATGCAATATTTAGGTAGTCAAGAATTAGAAACTAAAAATCTATTATTAAAAGCTCAAACGTTTGAAGAGCAGAAAAAATTATGGGAGATTTTGTTGGTACCAGAAGTTAATAGATATTATTTAACAATACCTAGAAAATTCAAGGATAAATTATTTGATTGGGATAAACAAAAAGAGTTTTATGAAAAAGAAATGTTAGAATCTTTAAATAATGATATTTTTAAATGGAGTATTTTTTTAAAAGAAAATGGAGAATGTATTGGAAGAGTAACTTGTCAAGAAACTAACGATGAGAATAGAATACCAGAAATACGTGATGTTAGCTGGTATATTGATCCTAAATATCAAGGGTGTGGTTTTGGTTATGAAGCAGCTAAAGCAATGCTTGATTTTATGTTTTTTAAATGTAATATTGAAAAAATTATTACTTGCGCGGCTGTTTGTAATCCTGCATCTTGGAAATTGATGGAAAAGTTAGGATTTAAAAGAAAAATTATTAAAAGAACTATTCAATATACTTTTTTAGATGAAGAGACGGAATGTTATGTTTACGAGGTAAGTAAAGATGAATATATAAAATTTAATGAAACGAGGAAATAAAATGAAAGTAATATTTGGAATAGTTGATCAAAGAAAAATTGCAATGGAGACAATAGGAGAACTGAAAAAGCCTTATTTTTATTCTATTATCACATTAGATAAGTCAAACATAGTTTTTTACAAAAAGAATTACTAGATGTTTATAGGTATAATACTATAAAAAAGTTTTTAAAGGTTGTATATGAAAGCAAATGAATTTAAAGAATTATTAATTGAAATGGGTAGATGTTCTAAGTGTACTAATGAGAAGAGAAATGATAAATCATTGATTAATATATATAGTAATTTTAATTTTTGTATTAGTATACCTTCTATTTGGACAGATTGGTTTAATAGGTTAGATTCTAAAATAATGATAATTGGTCAAGATTGGGGACCTTATAATGATATGTTAAAATTTAATAGAATGTTAAATTCAAACAAGAGTAATTGGAAAGAAATAATTGAAAAAGAAAAAAGTAGAACAAAAAAGCAATTAACTGAGTATATAAAACTTTCTAATAATAATTATACTTTAGATGATATTTTTATTACAAATGCTATTATGTGTGCTAGAAATGGAGACAGTTATAGAGGAGATAATATTGATCTAAAAAGAGCAAGTATTAATTGTAGTATTTATTTAAAAAAACAAATTGATATTGTTAAACCAAGAGTAATATTGACTTTGGGTTATTATCCATTATTGTCTTTATCTAAGATATTTAATTTTGAAATAAAAAATACTTTGAAAGAGACAATTGCTTTATTACCAGAAATTAAAATTAAAAATTATGTTATTATTCCTTTATATCATCCTGTTGCACAAATAAAAAAAGAGGTTCAATTAAAACAATATGATAGAATTTGGAAGTATTTGAAAGATTAGTATTTTAGTAGCAGAGTAAATATGAAGAAAGGAAGCTTGTTAATGAAAATTACGATGTTAGGAACGGCAGCAATTGGATATCCACTGACTTTTTGTAATTGTGATAATTGTAAAGAAGCTAGAATAAAAAGAGGTAAAAGTATTAGAAAAAGAGCATCTGTTTTAATTAATGATGATTTGTTGATTGATTTAGGACCGGATACACAAACGGCAATGACAATGTATGATAAAGATATGGGAAGAGTAAAATATTTATTACAAACACATATTCATACTGATCATTATGACGAGGGATTATTATGTGCACGAATTCCTTATATGGCAATGTATAATCATCCGAAGCTTGAAATATATGCTCATCCAAATTGTTTAAAAATAATGAGTGATAGAGTTAATCAATATGAGAATGCTGATATAATTTCTGAAGAAGGTTCTAAGAAATTAAAAGTTCATAGTAATATTATAAATGCTGGAGATGTTGTTGAATTTGGAAATTATAAAGTAAAAGCGATAGAAACAACTCATGATATTAAAAATGGAGCATTATTGTATGTTATTAATCAAGATAATAAAAATATTTTTTATGCAACTGATACTCCTGCACTTACAGAAAATGCTTTGGCACAGTTAAAAGGTATAAGATTAGATTTAGTAATTATGGATCATACTTTTGGCAATATTGATTATTCTTTTTCTCATCTTAACGAAAAGTTATTTATAGAACAAATTAATATATTAAAAGCGATTGGTTGTGTTGATAATAATACCAAGGTTTATGGAACACATATTTCTCATGATGGAATGAGTTATCATGAGAAAGTTGAACAAAGAGCAATTTCTAATGGGTACCATATTGCATATGATGGTTTAGAGATTGATTTATAATTTAAGAAAAAAGGTGATTCCGTGGAGAAGTTTTATTTAGAAATTCCATCAGTAGAAAGAAAAAATGAAATAATTGATTATATTAAGGAGTTTACTATTTATCATTCTGATACGAATGGAATGGGAGCTCTAGATAAAATATTAGAGGGATATACATTTGAACAAGCACTTGATATGTGTCTTAAATTACAAGATGAAGTTTATGCAAAAAAATTGGGAAGATGTCAATCTAAAACTTTTTTGCTAATTAGGGAAGATGATGATAGGATTGTTGGAGCGGTAAATGTTCGCTGGAATTTGATAGAAAGTATGAAAGAATTTGGTGGAAATATTGGATATGGAATACGTCCAACAGAAAGAAGGAAAGGGTATAACAAAATAAATTTGTATCTAGCATTAATTGAAGCTTATAAGTTAGGATTAGAAGAGGTTATATTAGATTGTGATGTTAACAATTTAGGTTCTGTTAAAACATTGGAAGCTCTAAATGGAAAATTAAAGAAAACAGCTATAGATCCTTATGATGGAGTTTTAACAAGTGTATATTGGTTTGACATTAATGAAACAATACGTAAGTATAAAGATATTTTTAAAGATAATATAAGTGAGAAAGAGAGTATCAAAAAATAAATATAATATGGAGGCTGTTATGAGTAATATTATAATATATGGTTCTCATTATGGAACAACAAAACAATATGCAGAAGAACTTTCAAAGAGAACTAATATAGAAGCAATTTCTTTTGAAAATGTAAAAGAAATAAACGATTATAATAATATTATTTATTTAGGTGGATTATATGCAGGTGGAGTATTGGGAATGTCAAAAACAATAAAAAAAATAAATACTATCTCAAATAAAAAGATTATTATTGTAACAGTTGGTCTTTCAGATCCGATAGATGAAGTAAATAAAAAAAATATAAGGGACAACATAAAAAGGCAGATACCAAAAGAATTTTTTGAAAAGACAAAAATATTTCATTTAAGAGGTGGAATAGATTATTCAAGATTAAATTTTGTCCATAAAACTATGATGAAATTGCTTTATAATTCAGTTAAGAATTTACCAGAAGAAAAGCAAACATCTGAAGATAAAGCAATGATAGAAACTTATAACAAAAAAGTTAATTTTGTTGATTTTTCTAGTTTAGATGAGATAATTAATGAAATATAATAGAGTAGATTTATATCTACTTTTTCTTTTGAATTTAAAGTATGGTATAATGAAATAGATTTAAAACGAAAAAATGATTTTGATAAAGGGAAATAAAATATTTTATTATTGTATAAGTAACTTATATATTAATTAATTAGGACGAATTTGAATTTAAAAAAGAGATTTCTGTTGGAATTTTCGACATAAGTACTGGTAGAATGAAGTCTAAAATATAGCTTGGATGGGATTATTGCTGTTGGTTATCGTTTTAATAAAAAAATATAGAAAATTTAGAATTGGTTTTAGGAAATTTATATAGATTGCGAGTGATTTGGTGTGATAAACAGAATTTTAATGGAGTTATATGATGATTATAAAAATGATAATATAGAAAGTTTAATTGAATTTACTAAAAAGACTTTTCCTCAAAATGGTACAGATAAATTATTTATTGGTTGTACTCTAATATTGTTTTCTAGAGCGGGAACTAGATATTATGTATCAAGAGAAAATCTTTGTTCCATTGTTCTAGCTGCAAAAGAAAAAATAGATTCAACTAATTTATTAGCATTTTATGTAGAAAGAATAAATACTGAAAAGGGGATTAGTAAGTATTTGGCAGATGTTGTTAATAATAAAAATATTGATAGTTATGCTGATTTAATTATTGATTATTTAGAACAATTTAGACCTAAATTTGTGGAAGAGTTAAATAAATATAATAAAAAAATTGAAGAATATGTTAAATATAAAAATAAAAACGGAAATCATGATATTAATGAATGAAAATATAATGAAAATTAACTGTTTGATATCTATTTATTTAAACTTTAATTAGAACCAAATAAAGTGAATGTAACATTGAAACTTATAGTTCTTTAAAAATGAGTAAAATTGATTATTTTTTTACAGATGATAGAGATGTCGTAAAATATTTCATGAAATAGATTGTGATAAAGCATTAACATATCTAAAAAAATATGGATTAAGACATTATAAATTGTATAAATTTGATTTTTTGATTGTTATTAGAATAATTAGATAAATGTTAATTTGAAAGGAGAAAGTTAATATGATTTATTCTATTTTGTTATTGCCAATAATTATGATGTTATGCGGAATACTAATGTATAAATGTCCAATGAAAAGAAATCATATAATTGGCTATAGAACACCAATTACATTAAAAAATGATAAAATTTGGAAATATGCTAATAAATTAATGGGGAAAATATGGCTGATTTTAGGGTTAGGATTATTACTTGTTTCGTGTGTTATTATCTTATTATTTAGTAATGTAAAAAATATAACTTTAATTTCATCTGTTTGTATCGGAATGCAAATTATAATGATGATTATTTCAATAATTCCTGTGGAAATATATTTAAATATAAAATTTAAGTAACGATATTATCGATAGTAAAAATAATAATTTGTAGAGAGGTGAGAAAATGAGAATATTAACTAAATAAGTATGGCATAAACTTTGATTATGCCGAAAAAAGGAGGCATAATATGTTAGAAATAAAAGCTTTAACTATATCTATTAATGGTAGATATTTAATTAAAAATTTAAATTTAACATTAAATAATAGTGATAAACTCGCTATTATCGGCGAAGAAGGAAATGGAAAATCTACTTTATTAAAATCAATTTTAGGTATTTGTGAATATGCTGAGATAAGTGGAAAAATTAATCTGAAAGGTAATAGGATTGGATATCTAGAACAATCTATTAGTGCTAATAAACTAGATAAAAGTGTATATGAATTTTTATTTATAGATGAAACTGATTATTATGATAAGATTAATAATTTATATAAATATTTAAAATTAATTAATTTAACAGATGATATATTAAAACAAAAAATTAGAACATTATCAGGTGGAGAAAAAGTCAAAATTAGTATTTTGAAATTATTATTGAACGAATATGATATTTTATTTCTGGATGAACCAACTAATGATTTAGATATTGAAACATTAGAGTGGTTAGAAAATTTTATTAATAGTACAAGCAAACCAATTATATATGTTTCACATGATGAAACTTTACTTGCTAATACAGCTAATATGATTCTTCATTTAGAGCAAATAAAAAAGCAAACTGAATGCAGACACACATTATTAAAAATTGATTATGATACCTATGTTGAACAAAGACTTAGAAAAATAGAAAAGCAAACACAAGTTGCAAGAACTGAAAAAAGAGAATTTACCAAACAACATGAAAAACTGCAAAGAATAATGCAAAAAGTTGAATATCAGCAAAATACAATTTCAAGAGCAGATCCACATGGTGCCAAAGTTTTAAAAAAGAAAATGCATTCTTTAAAGTCACAAGAGAAAAAATTAGATGAAACTGAATTAACTGAAGTGCCAGATGTTGAGGAAAGTATTAGTTTCTTTTTTGAAGATGTCGAAATTCCAAAAACAAAGAATATTATTAATTTGAATATTGATGAATTAAAAGTATCTGATAAGGTATTATCTAAAAACATAAAGTTAGATGTAATAGGTAATGTACATTTATGTATCATAGGTAAAAATGGTGTTGGTAAATCTACTCTAATAAAATTGATTTATAACGAATTAAAAGATAGAAATGATATCAAAGTTGGATATATGCCACAAACTTATGATGATGTTTTAAATAGTTATAATCATGTATTAGATTTTATATGTCCAAATGGTAGTAAAGATGAAATTACAAAAGCAAGATTACTTTTAGGTAATATGAAATTTACTAGAGAAGAAATGATTGGAAAAATAAAAGATTTGAGTAACGGATCAAAAGCAAAGTTATTTCTTGTTAAATTAGTATTAGATAAGTGCAATGTTTTAATACTTGATGAACCTACAAGAAATGTTAGTCCTTTATCTAATCCGATTATTAGAAAAGTATTAAGTGAATATAATGGAACAATTATAAGTGTATCTCATGATCGAAAATATATTAATGAAGTAATAGATAATTTATATATTTTAACAACTGATGGTTTATTAAAAGAAAAATAAATATGTTATTATAAAAAAATTACAATTTATGGAGTTGATATAAATGAATAAAGAAATATTATTATCTAATATAGATAAAGTTCATACTACTGAAATGGGGATTGATAGGATTAAGAGAAATCTTAAATTAGATACTAATGATGTAGTTGAATATTGTAAAAATAAAATATTAGATAAAGACTGTAATATTTATAAACAAGGAAAGAATTGGTATTGTGAAATTGGTAATATAAAAATAACTATTAACTCATATAGTTACACAATTATAACAGTACATATCATTCATTAAATATTAATTTGAAAGTGAGTTGATAGTATGGCTAATGAAAACAAAAAGAATTTTAATGCTATGATGAAAAACAATAAAGATATGCCTAAAATTCAAATTGTAGAAGACGAAAACAGGCAGTAGAAAAAGCAGAAAGTGAATATGAAAAGTATAGAGTTATTTAAGATTAGGAATATATTTCTACAATGGATGAATTTTATAATAAATACTTAGAAGAAAGTAAAATTTGTAATTGAGATAAGTAGTAGTCAAATGATTTAATTGGTGTTTATGATTCGATTAAATGGTTACTTGAAAAGGAGGTAAAATTATATGGATATTAGAAATAAATTTATAAAAGATTTTCCTATTCCAAAAGGAAGTAAAGATAATCCATATATTATATTGTTTGATGGTTATACTGGTATGGGTAAAAGTACTGTGGCTAAAGTAATTGCTAAAAAAGATAATTCCGTAATATTAAATAATGATCAAGTTAGAGATTGGCTAAATGATTATCATGATTCTACTAATTTAAAAAGTGATTTGCAGAAATATCGTTTAGAATTATTATTAAAAAATAATAATAGTTGTATTTTTGATAGTTGCTTTTGTCATAATTGGAAAGAAAAAATAAAGTATTATAATAAATTAGGGTATAAGTATTATATAATTAGATTAGAGTGTAGTGAATTGATTGTTAAAGAGAGATTATCATCTCGAGTAAAGGATGGTGCAAATTATTCTATTGCGAATTTTAATGACTATCTATGGATGAAGGAAAATGTTCCTCGTGTAGATGATAACTTAGTAGATTATACCATTAATACTGAAACAAATATTGAAGAACAAGTGGATGATTTTATAAATCATTATAATTTAAAATGAAGAAGTGATAAAAACGGATAATAAAGATAAAAGTTTGGAATCACAACGTATTGGGTGGTTGATACCAATTTATTTAACCTCTTTGAGAAAGCCTTATAAATAAAGGGTTTGCATGTTTCAAGATCTTGCACGTTTTTTAAAAGTGACTCAAAAATAGCAAAAAATGAGCAAATTTTATCCGAAAATGGGGTGAAAAAATTTTGTTGATACCGTATGGTAAACCCCCATAATACTTCGGAAGAAAATAGATAGATAAATAGTAATTTGTAAAGGAGGTATTGTATGTTAATTACAGGAATTTTAATTACAATAGTTGCATTTTTTATGATTTTAGTTCCTCAATTTT
>CALVVU010000004.1 GCA_944363975.1 Candidatus Coprovivens excrementavium
CTACTATAAAAGATTAAAAATACCACACTTGGAAAGGCAACCCCTTATTTTTTTACCACACTAAAAAGAGTAACGGGGATAACGTGTGTTTTCTTATCATACGGAGGAAGTTCCTTATTGATCAGTATGATAAGCATCGGTTTGATATTACGTATTTCTTCGTTAAATGATACCAATTCTTGACAATTAAAAAGCTCTATCTTATGATATAGCCATCAAAGGAGTAAGTGGGGGATAAAAATGAAGAAACAAATAGTTCAAGTAATTGGAATTATCTTTATCTATTTTATTTTATCAGTCTTTATTATTGCTTCATTTAATATTCCTAATAGTGGTTTTGAAATTGAAAATAATACTCCTCAACTATCTAATAAACAAAGTGATAATCTTGAAGCAATGGTTATTGAAAGTTCACCTGATATTGATTTAAATACTTATCGCCAAAAATATAATAATCAAGATATTATTGCTCGCTTAGAAATTCCCAATTTATTTAACATTCTCATTACCCAAACTTCTAATAATGATTATTACTTAAATCATTCTTTAAGTAAAGAAAAAGATACTAAAGGAACAGAATTTATAGATTATCGTAATACAATCCATAGTAAGCAAATAAACATTTATGGTCATAACTCTCGTACATATGATCTTCCATTTCGTAAACTAGAGAACTTTTTAGACAAAGACTTTTTTAATCAAAATAAATATATAATTCTTCAAACTGAAAAAGAAAGAAGAATTTATGAAATTAGTGCTATTAAAGAAGTAAATAATGATACTGAACATATGAATATAAATTATCATGGTTCAAAATTTGTATCTCACGTATCAGAACTTCTAAATAACGCTATTAATAAACGCAATCTAGATTATGACGAAGACTCTAATATTTTAATTCTTCAAACGTGCTCTTATGATCAAGATGATTCATATTATATAATCGTTGCCATTGAAATAGAGTAGAAAGGTTGTTTATTATGGTAAAACTAACTTTAGCAAGTACATCTAAATTTAAAAGTTCTATCTTAGATAGAGTAGGTTTAAAACACTCAACACATCCTTCATTAGCTGAAGAAATATCTCATCAGAAAAATCCATATGAATATGTAAAAGAATTATCATATCTTAAAGCAAATAGTTTAAGAAATACTATTAAAGAAGGAATTATTATTGGTTTAGATACTATCGTTCTAATCGACGATAAAATTATCGAAAAGCCTAAGTCTATAGATGAAGCACGTCAAAACTTAATCAATAGTAGCAATAATATTAATAAAGTAATTAGTGGTATAACTATTATTAATCAAAATACTAATCAATCAATTACTACTTACCAAGAAACAATTATTGAATTTAAAAAAATAATCCCCGATGACATAGAGTTCTACTTAAATAATGAACAAGATATTATGAATGCTTCAGGTTTTATTATTGAAAATATTGCTTCTAATTTTATTTCTAAAATAGATGGTAGCTATTATAATATATTAGGAGCTCCAGTTGAAAAGATATATCAAATACTAAATGAAATGAATATATATTTAAAAGACATAAATAAATAATATTCTTAACAATTATTAATTTTTATTAAGAACAAACTCCATCGCTTGAAGGAGTTTTTTTTGCGTGTTAAACTAAAAAAAATGGAGTGGTAGTATGTCAAAAGTTTTAAATATTGGTCTTGATATTGGTTCAACTACGGTAAAAATAGTAGCTATGAATCGTCGTCATAATATAATATATCGCGAATATCGTCGTCACTTTTCTGACCCCAAAAAGATTATAAAAGTATTACTAGAAGATATTCTAAATCAATTTCCTGATTATCAATATACTTTAGTAGCAACTGGTAGTGGAGCAATTTCTCTTGTTAAATATTTAGATATTCCCTTTATTCAAGAAGTAATTGCTTGCAAAAATGCTATTAATTATTATGCTCCAGCTATCGATGTTGCTATTGAACTAGGCGGTGAAGACGCTAAGATTATCTATTTTGATCAAACTATTGAACAACGTATGAATGGTTCCTGTGCTGGTGGAACAGGAGCATTTCTCGATCAAATGGCTGTTCTTCTAAATACAACTACCGAAGGATTAAATGAATTAGCTCAATATGGTCAAGAAATATATCCTATTGCTTCACGTTGTGGTGTTTTTGCTAAAACAGATATCCAACCTTTATTAAATGAAGGAGCTAAAAAAGAAGATATCGCTTTATCAATTATGCAAGCCATTGTTAATCAAACAATTAGTGGCTTAGCATGTGGTAAACCTATTAAAGGAAATGTTATCTTCTTAGGAGGACCTTTAAATTACCTTTCTACCTTAAAGGAACGCTTTATAAAAACTCTAAATCTTAAACCCGAAGAAGTTATTGAACCAAATGATGCTCACTTATTTGTTTGCCTTGGTGCAATATTAGATAAAACACCTAAAAAAGTAATGACAATTAAAGAAATGCGTAATCTTATCAAACACTTAGATACTTTTAAAGACCAAGAATCTAACACTTTACAACCTTTATTTAAAAATCAAAAAGAATATCATGAATTTCAAAATCGTCATGCTCTAACTAAAGTAACCAAAAAAAGTCTTAAAGATTATGCTGGAGATTTATTTATTGGTATCGATGCTGGTTCAACAACAGCTAAACTAGTAGCCATTGATATCGAAGGTAACCTTTTATATGAAGATTATCAATCAAATAAAGGGACACCAGTAGAAACGATTAAAGAAATGCTTTTAACTTTATATCGCCAACTACCATCTCAAACCGTAATTAGAAATAGTGGATCAACTGGATACGGAGAACTATTAATTAAAACAGCTTTTAATCTTGATATCAGTGAAATTGAAACAATGGCTCATTATGAAGCTGCTAACTACTTTTTACCAGGTGTTGAAAGTATTATTGATATTGGTGGTCAAGATATGAAATACATCAAGATTAAAGACGGAGCAGTTGATTCTATTATGTTAAATGAAGCTTGTTCATCAGGATGTGGTTCATTCATCGAAACTCTTGCCAAATCCTTAAATATGAGTGTTAGTGATTTTGTAACTCTTGCCGTTAAATCAAAAAATCCTGTTGATTTAGGATCACGCTGTACTGTTTTTATGAACTCCAAAATAAAACAGACTCAAAAGGAAGGCCGTTCACCAAGCGATATCTTTGCCGGTTTAGCTTATTCCGTAATTCGTAATGCCATTCAAAAAGTCATGAAAATACGAGATCCGGAAACCCTTGGCGAAAAAATAGTCGTTCAAGGAGGAACATTTTTAAATGATGCGGTTCTAAGAGCCTTTGAAATTATTACTGGGAAAGACGTTATTCGTCCTGATATCGCTGGTTTAATGGGTGCTTATGGTGTAGCTTTGATTGCTTTAAATAACTTTAAACAATACGAAGACCAAGATATAAAAAGCTCGATTCTAAATGCCGAAGAAATTCAAAATATGTGCATCAAAACAAAACATTCTCGTTGCCAAGGATGCGAAAATCACTGTGCTTTAACTATTAATTTATTTAATAAAAAAAGTTTTATTTCCGGTAATCGTTGTGAAAAGGGTAGTGGTCATGGCATATCACACAATAGCCTTCCTAATATGTATGCTTGGAAATACGAACGCCTCTTTAACTATCAACCTTTAGAAAATGCACCACGTGGGGAGATTGGTATACCTCGAGTTCTAAATATGTACGAAAACTATCCTTTTTGGTTTACTTTATTTACTAATCTCGGCTTTAAAGTTGTTATATCAGACCATTCCAATCGTCGAATTTACGAATCTGGTATCGAATCAATGCCTTCAGAATCAGTTTGTTATCCAGCTAAACTAGTTCATGGTCATATCCTGAACCTTATTTCCAAAGGCATTAAAACAATCTTTTATCCTTGTATAATATATGAAACTCAAGAATTTAAAAAATCTGATAATCACTTCAATTGTCCAATCGTTCAAAGTTACTCTGAAGCAATAAAGTTAAATGTCGAAGAAATAGGTAAAAATAATATCACTTTCATAAATCCCTTTTTACCATTAGAAAAGAATGCTCTTTTAAAGCGATTTCTTGAAATAGAGGAATTTAATCAATATAATTTTACAAAAAAGGAACTAAAATCAGCTATTAATGCCGCTTTTACCGAACAAGAACATTTTAAATCAGATGTTCGTTATCAAGGAGAAAAATATCTTTCATATATTGTAAAAAATCACGAAAAAGCAATCTGCTTAGCAGGTCGTCCATACCACTTAGATAAAGAAGTAAATCATGGTATAGATACAATGATTAATAGTTTAGGTTTAGCTATACTAACCGAAGACTCTATTTGTCATCTAAGTAAATTAAATACTAATTTACGTGTTATCGATCAATGGACATATCATAGTCGTGTTTACCATGCTGCCGATGTCGTATCTATGTATCCTAATATTGAACTAGTTAATTTAAATTCTTTTGGTTGTGGTCTAGATGCTATTATCACCGACCAAACCGAAGAGATTTTAAAATACAATAATAAATTATATACAACTATCAAAATTGATGAAATAAATAATCTCGGTGCTGCTAAAATAAGAATTCGCTCTCTAATAGCTTCAATGAATAAAAGAACTGAAAATTATGACTATCATCCATACACTTACCAAAAAAATTATTTCAAGCCAGAAGATCGTCGCCATACCTTATTATTTCCTGATATGAGTCCTATTCATATGCCATTACTAGAAAGTGTATTGAAAAGCGAAGGATATAACGCCGTTTACTTAAGAGAAACAAACGAAGATACTGTTGAAACAGGTCTAAAATACGTAAATAACGACGCTTGTTATCCAGCTATTATTGTTATCGGACAGCTAATACATGTCTTAAAAAGTGGAAAATATAATCTCGATAATACTAGTGTTATTATTACTCAAACTGGTGGTGGATGTCGTGCTACTAATTATATTGGTTTAATAAGAAAAGGATTAAAAGACGCTGGTTTAGAAAATGTTTCTATTCTTTCGTTTAATGTTAGTGGTCTTGAAAAGGAACAAGCTTTCCATATTACTCCATCATTAGCTAATAAAGCTATTCAAGCTGTAATTTATGGAGACTTACTCATGAAACTCTTATTAGCTACTAGACCATACGAAGTTAATAAAGGTTCAGCTAATGAGGTATATAACAAATGGAACCAAAAATGTTACAAATCTCTAAGTAATGGCCATATCAAAGAATTTAAAAAGAATATTATTCAAATCGTTAAATCGTTTCAAGATATTCCGATTAAAAAGAAAAAACTACCTAAAGTAGGCATAGTTGGTGAAATATTAATTAAATATCATACCTTTGGTAATGATAACATCGTTGCTAAATTAGAAAGCGAAGGAGCTGAAGTTACAGTTCCTGAACTAATGGGATTTGTTAAATATTGTGCCTATAATAATATTATTAAATCTAACATAATGAAAAAACAAAAAACGATTAAATACATTTCACAAATTGCTTTAAATATTATTTCATGGTATGAAGAAACAATTACTAAATGCTTAAAAGATACTCCATATCGTCAACCATGTAATATATATAAATTAGCAACTAATGTAGAAGGTCTCTTATCAACTGGCAATCAAACTGGAGAAGGTTGGTTTCTAACTGCTGAAATGGTTGAATTAATTCAAGATAATATTCCAAACATTGTTTGTGTTCAACCATTTGCCTGCCTTCCAAACCATATAGTTGGTAAATCAGTTATAAAAAGAATTCGCGAGTTATATCCGGACGCTAACATTATTGCCATCGACTATGATCCAGGTGCATCTCACACTAATCAAGTAAATCGTCTTAAACTAATGTTAACTGTTGCTAAAGAAAATATTAATCATAAATAAAAAGTCAGAAAGTAATTCTGATTTTTTTAATAATCTAAATAAACGTCATTCTTTTTCTATTTTATTTATGATATAATAAAAAAAATACGGAAGGGTGTTAAATGTGAGTAATATTAGTAATTTAAATAGTTATACTTTGTTAGAGGTTTCTCAAATAGATAGAATATATTTTTATCCCGAATATGCCATATCTAACACTATTATAAAAAGAAAAAAAGATGAACTATGTGTTCTTTTTGAAATAGAAAAAGAAAAATATTCACCTTTATTTAAAATGAGTACAACTTTAATAAACGATGGCAAAACTTTATTTAAATGTTATTCTCTTTACTTAAAAAGAATAGAACCATATAAGTACGTTGTTATAAACAATAAAAATGAATATCTTCATGCTGAAATACTTCCTAAAGAAATAATAGATTTTAATACTATCGAATATAATAGTTTTATAAAAATTCTTAAAGAAAATCCTGAATTATCTAAAATGATTCCCGAATTAACAAATGCTTTAAAAAAGAATATGTATAATCTAAAATTAGAAAAAAAAGTAGCAACTAAAATCGATCTCCCAAGTCCTACTCATTATTATCAAAATATCACTGGGTACCAAGTTGACTTATTAGAAAATAAAATAACTCTTGATGAAGAAATTGATATCTCAAAGAAAATTTTGAAAAATGTTAAAAATAATTTTGAAGTTGTCCTTTATGAAAAAAGTCAACTTGATATAGCTCATTTAGCTTTATATGGTCTTATTTTAAATAAAGTTAAAAGTCTTAAGATAAAACCACAGGCAATCTTAGAGTCAAAAGATTTAAAACTAGATACAAATAAAATAAGTTTAGAATATCAAGATCTCGAAGCAATTCTTAGCTCAATCATTAATAATCTAAAAGAAGAAACAGTTGAAACTTTCGAACGTAATATTATTCAAGAAAGAATTGAATACATTATAACTTCTAAACCTCATATTAAAGAATTTAAAAACTTTATTAAAGTCATCTTAGCTGATGATAAATATATTGATACTCAAAAGAGAAATAGAGTAATTTCTGAAGAAGCATTAAAAAACCTTTTAATAACTTCTTTATCTAATCAAAATTATCGTCCTTTACCTCGTAAGCAAATATTAATTTATAATTTACTTCCTGATAATAATATCGATTTCATTTGTATAATTAGCACAGACAAATTATATAGTTTATTAAAGACATTTAAATGTAATTCAATTCCTGAAAATAAATATGCTATTTCCTTACTACAAACAATTTCATCTTTATTCGAAAATAAAAAAATAATTAATCAAGCTAAGACTATTGACATATCTATTTTTATACTTATTATGATGAATATTTACTACTATAAAAATATAAACTCTCAATATTTATTATTTAATAAAGGAAATTATATTCTAAAATTAGATTATCTTCGTGGTAACTTAGATATAAAAGTAATAGAACGAAATACCGAAAACAAATATGGTCACTTTATCAAATTAACTCCTAATACAAAAGAATTAATTCAAAGTAGTTTAGACAAAAGTGAAAAGAGTTTTATCTCTATAATGAACCAAATTGCTTATCATAGTATTGAAGCTTGTTTAAAAGACATTGCTATCGATATTACATATAATGATATTTCTAATAAAGGAATTCGAATTAAATTTAAAAGAGCATTAAAAAACGATATCTTTGTTTTTAATGTTCCGCTTTATATTCTCTTAGATATCTTAACATCTGTAAAAATAATTCCTTCTAAGCCTAAAATAAATACTATAGATATTGAAACATCAGAAGCCGTAATTGATTCCAATTATGGATTATCTAATGAAGAATACGATTATATTATTCGTAAATCTAATACTATTAATCAAATTATGCAAACAAAACCAATTTCTAATAAAAATTATGAAGAAATATCCAAACTTTATCAAGAATTTACTAGTTCCAAAAATCAAGATAAGGAAAGTATTCTTCTTCACTTAAAAAAATTATTAGATAAATAAAAACCAATATTAATTAGAATTGACTTTTTAATATCTCAATGCTACAATTCAGTTAACAAGGAAGGTTTTAAATATGAAAAAAAGTACTCTTAATTTACCAGAGTTCATAACTGGTGCCAAAAAAGCTATGGCTACCACAACCTTGACCATCTTATGTTTAACAACTGCTATGCCAATTACTGCTCACGCTGACGTTCCACCATCTTATATCACTGGTGATTTACAAACTACTGAAGATCGCACTGAAATCAAAAATGAAGAGACCCAAGCTATCATTGCTAAATTCAACGGTTTTGATCAAAACGGTTATCAAACTATTACAATGGAGGAAATCGAAAAAGCCATTCGTCTATCTGATGCCTTAAATGCTTATCTATATGATCCATTAAAATTTACTAATGCTCGTTCCAGTGAAGTAATTAATTTAGATATTAGCGAAATATACGATTATTATGTTAGAGCTTATCAAGCTGGAACAAAACAAGATGAAGAATACTTTTATAAGAACACATTACCTTACAAACCAGCTATCGATGCTTATATAACTTTCGTCTGTGGCACAGTCTCTAATAATATAAAAGGAAATATATCTTATCGTCTATGTGAAGTAATTGATTTTGAAGGAAGAAAAGTAACATCATCTCCTAAAATAATAGTTAATGATCATGAAATTTATGCCCTAGTTGAAGTTGAAGGCTGTCTTGAAAAATATTGCTTAGTTGGAGATGGTAGTGAAGAAGTAAGAAAAACATGCTTATCATTAGATAATATATATAATATGGCTATAAATAGTATTTCTGGTGCTTCCCAAGAACACGATAATACCTTTATGTACAATGGAATAGATTCGATAACTAATGAATCAGCATGGCTATCTCTACCAGACGAAGAAAAAAAATCTAAACTCGAAGAATCTATAGCTATTTATCGCAATCTTCTTGTTCAAGAAAATTATGAATTAATATGTTCTAATCCAACAACGCTTGAACCACTAACTCAAGAAGAACAAAAAGAATTAAGAAATCTCGCATATGCTGAAGATCAAATCGCTAGTGCAGGTAAAAAAGAAGTTAGTTTTGAAAAAGTATACAATAAAATACTAAAGAAATTGAACTAATCAATAAAATATAGTATTATAAGTATAGGAGGAGATAACTATGAATAAAAAATACATTATTAAAAGTTATCTCTTGTATTAAGACTTATTATCTATTTTAGGTAATAAGTCTTTTTTATAGGAGGAATAAATGAAATATAAAAGAATATTACTAAAACTAAGTGGAGAATCCTTAGCTGGATCCAAAAAAGTAGGAATCGATTTTGAAAAAGTTCTAGAAATATGTAAAGAAATTAAAGAAATAGCATCCTTAGGTGTCGAAGTAGCCATAGTCGTTGGTGGTGGAAACTTCTGGCGTGGTCGTAGTAATCAACAAATGGATCGCTGTACCTCAGACTATATCGGAATGCTTGGGACGACAATGAATGCTCTAGCTTTAGGAGATGCTTTCAAACAGTTGAATCAAGAAGTACGAGTTCAAACTGGCGTCGAAATGCGTCAAATCGCCGAATTTTATATTAAAGACCGCGCTATTAAACACTTAGAAAAAGGTCGTGTTGTTATCTTCGGCTGTGGAACCGGCTCACCGTTTTTCTCAACTGATACAGCAGCGGCTTTAAGAGCTAACGAAATAAATGCCGATGCACTATTAAAAGCTACAAACGTCGATGGTATCTACGACAAAGATCCTAAAAAGTATGAAGATGCCAAAAAAATATCATCTATTACATATCTTGATGTTCTAAATAAAAAATTAAACGTTATGGATACAACAGCTACTTCATTATGTATGGATAACGAAGTACCAATAATTGTTTTCGACATTAATAAACCTCATAATTTAAAAAAGATAATAAAATGTGAAAAAATAGGTACGATAGTCCAAAGTGATAACAAATAATTTGACAAAAATTAATAAAGTGATATGATAATAACGCCACAAGAAAGGAAAATTTATGAAAGGCGATAAAGAAACAATAAAATTTTTAGATTTCAAATCAAAAGAAGAAAAAACAAAATCAGAAATAGGGGGATATATTCTAGGAGGATCATTATTAAGTTTTCTTAGTTTAATAAATTTAACTAATATTGAACAAGCTAATACTAAAATAGCTCCTCTTACTTTAACCATAATTCCTTTAATGGGAGCAATCTATTGCTTTACTAAATCATCAATAAAAAAAGATGAGCTATTGTATATTAGAGGAGAAATAGAAACAATTCGTCATTCCCTAATCAATATGGGACTTGAAGATAAAGCTATATACGGAAAAAAATACTAAAACTACTTTATAGTAGTTTTTTTACTATCTAAATATGTTAAAATAAAAAAGGTGATATCTATGCCAAAAATAGACAATATAAAAATATATGAAGACCTAACAGAGGATAAACTACAAGCCAAAATTCTTCAAAAATATAAAATAAACCCTCAAGATATTCTTTCATTTACTATTATAAAAAAATCAATCGATGCTCGTGACAAAAACAACGTTCACTACAATTATACAATTCATCTAGAAGTATCAAACGAGACCAAATATCCCCACTTAAAAAGAGTGGAAAATATTTTTTTACCACCAATTAATAAAAGACGAAACTCTTCTTACAAGCCAATAATAATTGGCTCTGGACCAGCTGGTTTATTCTGTGCCTTAACTTTAATTAATAATGGTTACGAACCAATTATAATTGAACAAGGTTCATCTGTCGATGAAAGAATATCTATCGTCAATGAGTATCGATATAAAGCAAAAATTAATACTACATGTAATGTTCAATTTGGGGAAGGAGGAGCCGGGACATTTTCAGATGGCAAGCTAACTACTGGAATTTCATCGCCATACATAAAAGAAGTTCTAAATTATTTTTATCAATTTGGAGCTCCTAAAGAAATAACCTACCTAAGCCATCCTCATATTGGCACAGATAATCTAATTGTTATTCTTAAACATATCCGTTCATATATCGAATCAAAAGGTGGAAAATATTACTTCAATACCAAATTTATTGATTTCAAACAAGAAGATAATTATCTAAAAGTAATTTGTGAAAACCAAGAATTTACTACTGACGCCCTGGTTTTAGCTATTGGTCATAGTTCACGTGATACTATTAGAATGCTCTATAATAAAAATATTAATATCACTCGTAAAAACTTTTCTGTCGGTGTACGTATTGAACATCATCAAGATATGATTAATAAAGCACAATATGGCACTAAGACAAAATTAAACTTGCCACCCGCTGAATACAAACTAGTATATCATGGTCCTAATAGAAGTTGTTACACATTTTGTATGTGCCCTGGTGGCGAAGTAATAGCATCTTCATCAGAACCAGAATCTATTGTCACAAATGGAATGTCCTTATTTAATCGTGCTCAAGAAAATGCTAATAGTGCTTTATTAGTTAATATTCAAACAACAGACTTCTCTGGTATAGACCCTCTAGCAGGTTTAAAATTTCAAGAACAACTAGAACATCAAGCCTATCTTTTAGCAGGCAGTAACTATAATGCTCCAGTTCAAAGAGTTGAAGATTTCTTAAATAATCAAAAATCAACACATATAGGAAAAATAATTCCATCGTACAAACCAGGATATACCTTATGTAACTTAAATGATTTATTTCCAAAATTTATTTCTGATACCTTAAAAGAAGGAATTCAATATTTTGATCACAAAATTAAAGGTTTCGCCAATCCTGATGCCATTTTAACAGGTGTGGAAACTAGATCATCATCTCCTGTAACTATAACTCGTAACGAAAATTATATGTCTAATATTAAAGGTATCTATCCTTGTGGTGAGGGAGCAGGGTATGCCGGTGGCATAACATCTGCAGCTATTGATGGTATCAAAGTAGCAATTAAAATAATCGAAAATAATCAAAACTAGCTCATAGCTAGTTTTTTTATTAAAATAACACATACTATTAAATATTCTAATTATCATCATTACTGCTATAACAGATAAAATTATAATAACAGTATCTATTATTTATTTATTAATATCAATTACAAATATATATTTAGTATTTAATAAATCTAAATATAATAAGAAACTTAACTATCTAAAATATAGTTTAGTCTTATTAGCTTTATGTGATATCTGTATTCTAATTAAACATTTTACTAATCAAAACTTTATACTTGATATATTAGAAAGATTATTTTACAGTTCATCTCAAGCAATAATCATTTACTATCTACTAAAATCATCTTATTATAAAAAATATTCACTTCAAAATTAGATAAATTTGCCAATTTATATAAAATATTGTAAACTTAAATCAGTTAACGGGGGAGAGTATTAATGAAAGAAGAACAAATCCTAACAGGATATCCACATCTTGATAATATACACAAAAAATATTATGGTGAAAAAGGTCAAAAAGCAATCGAAATAAATAAAACGATGTATAGATACATAAAAGATAGAGCTGATCAATATAAAGGCATTGCCATTTCCTTTTACGGCGAAGATATAACATATTTAGAATTAATGCAAAAAATCGAAAAATATGCAACTGCCTTTCATAACCTTGGATTGAGAAAAGGCGATATTGTAACATTTTTATTACCTTCTATGCCAGAAACATATTATATGTTTTACGCTTTAGATATGTTAGGTATTGCTAGAAATATTGTTGATTTAAGAACTTCAATCGAAGGAATAAAAAAATATATAAACGAAACAGAATCTAAAACATTAATATGTTTAAATAGCTTTAATCCTTCGAAAGTAAAAGAATTATTAAATTCAACTTCTATAAAAAGAGTTATAACTACAAACGCACCTTTTTCATCTATAAAAAGTAAAATAAAGCAAAGTATAGGAAAAGGAGTAGTATGGGTTGAAGGTATAGGGTATAAATCATTAGGGAATCAAATAATTTGCCCAGAAGAATTTAAAAATGCAGGAGCAACTCAAGTTGGTTATAATATAGAAGCACCTTACGTACCAGAAGAAACAACTTTATACGTACATACATCAGGAACTATCAAATTTCCTAAAACAGTAATGTCAACAGATGAATGCCAGAACTTTGTTGCTGCAGAATACGAGAAATCCTTAATGGATTTACAGGAACATGATCGTTTCTTAGCAATAATGCCACCTTGGATATTATATGGAATAATGGGATTCCATATGCCTTTATCTTTAGGAATGACAGTTTATCCCATTCCAGACCCTTCGTCTGCAAAATTTGACGAATTAGTTCTTGATATAAAACCAAACCATGTAGCAGGAGTACCTAATCATTTTATATCTCTATTAGAAAGTAAGAAGATAAAAAGAGATACAGATTTATCATTTGGTAAAACATATGCTTGTGGAGGTGCACCAATAAATTCAACTAAACAAGATGAAGTAAGTGAATTTTTAATCCAACACGGATCAAAATCAAGATTATCACCAGGGTACGCATTTAGTGAAAATACTAGTATCGGTACTGCAAATCAAGGAGATTATTATAAATTAGGTAGTGTCGGAATTCCATTACCCGATATAGAGGTCATGGTTGTAGATAGAGAAGATCATCATCCTTTAAAATTTAATGAAACAGGAATAATATGTTTAAGAGGAGCGTTGATGAAAGGCTATTTAGGAGATAAAGAGGAAACAGATAAAGTTATAATAGAACACGAAGGAAAAAAATGGGCTTTATCTGGAGATATAGGGCATGTAGACGAAGAAGGTTTCATATTTATAGAAGGACGCGAGAAAAATGTTATTATAGCTCATGACGGTTTCAAAATAGCACCAAATGAAATTGAATCAAAAATATGTCAACATCCTGAAGTTAAAAATTGTATTGTTTTTGGAACTAAGGATGAACGATATGAATTTGGAGATGTTGCTATTGCTTTTATAGAACTAAAAGAAAAAAATAGAAGTAAACAAGAAGAAAGCAAAATTATAAAAGAAATCAAGCAACTTTGTGAGAAAGAATTATCATCATATTATCAGCCGTTTGCATATTATGTTGGTAAAATACCATATACTCCAATGATGAAAGATGACAAAATTAAAATGCGTGAAATGTATGCAACAGAAAAAAAGAAAAATCCTGTAAAAAAACTTGTGTTTAAAACTAACATATATAAGTAGATTTTTATCTACTTTTTTTGTATAATAAAATAAGAAAAGTAGTGATAATATGACATACACATATGAAACAATTATGATTTGTTTTATGTTCTTTTTAATGATAATTGGTTATACTTATTTAAGAAAAGATAAAATTAAAACAAAAGAAATTGAAATTTATAATAAAATAATAATAATTTCATTCTCAGCACTAATTTTCGAGTTGCTAAGCTGTTATTTCGTCCGTGACTTTAACAATAAATATATTCAATCAGTTGTAGTTAATCGCCTTTTTATAATAATAATTATAACTTGGTTTCATGAATTTACAAAATATATATACACTATATCCTTGAATAAAGAAAATAAAGTATCATTATTTTTATTTAATAATTATAATCTAATAAAAAAAATTACACTAACAACATTATGTATATTAATAGGAATAGCATTATTTGGTCCACTATATTTTTTTAGTGAGGGAGAGATAGTTTATTCGTATGGTCCATCAACAAATGCGATAGCAATAGGAGCCTTTTTTTATATAACTCTATGGATAATTTGTGTTCTATCAAATTACAAAAATATTAAAAACAAAAAGTATATACCATTATTTTTGCTTATTATAATAGTTGCATCCGTAACTATTATAAGAATTTTTAGACCAGATATTTTATTCATATCTGTAACTATTTCATTAATTACAATAATAATGTACTTCACAATCGAAAACCCAGATGTCAAAATGCTAGAACAAGTAACCATTGCCAAAGATGCAGCCGAAAAAGCCAATCACGCTAAATCAGATTTTTTATCTAATATGTCACACGAAATAAGAACACCATTAAATGCTATAGTTGGTTTTTCTGAAAGTTTAAAAGAAGATGATATTCCAGCCTCTGCGCAAGAAAAAGTTAATGATATAATAATGGCTTCTAACAACTTACTGGAAATAGTTAATGGTATTTTAGATATCTCCAAAATAGAAGCTAACAAACTAGAAATAATTAATAAAGAATACGATATAAAATCTATGTTAGATGAATTAGTAGCTTTAACCAAAGCACGCATAGGGGACAAAGGTCTAGAATTCAGGATAAATATTGATCCAGCAATACCACGTGTGCTATATGGAGATAACATTCGTTTAAAACAGATAATTCTAAATATTTTAACCAATGCTGTTAAATATACCAAAGAAGGGTTTATTGCGTTTACTGTTTCAACCGTTATTAAAGACAATGTCTGTCGTTTAATTATTTCAGTAGAAGATAGTGGTATAGGTATAAAAGAGGAAAGTCTTCCTAAATTATTTTCTAAATTTGAAAGGCTTAACGTTGAAAAACAACTTACAATCGAAGGAACAGGATTGGGTCTTGCAATCACAAAGAAACTCGTTGAATTAATGAATGGTAAAATTGTCGTTCAATCTGTCTATGGCAAAGGTTCTAAATTCACTGTTTCTATTGATCAAAGAATAATTTCTGTAGCTCCACCAGCTGTTAAAGAATCTCCTAAATCCGAAAGTAAATTTATCAATGCTAATGGTGCACGTATTTTACTTGTTGACGATAATGAATTAAATATTAAAGTTGCCTCTGTATTATTAAAAAAATATAATTTTAATATTGATTCATGTACTAGTGGCTTATCGTGTCTAGCTAAAATAAAAAATAACGAAACTTACGATATTATTTTCTTAGATGATATGATGCCTAAAATGAATGGTCGTGAAACATTAAAAAAATTAAAAGAAATTTCCAATTTTAACACACCAGTTATCGCTTTAACAGCTAATGCCATAACAGGAATGAAACAAGAATATCTAGAATGTGGTTTCGACGACTATCTAGCTAAACCAATCGAAAAGCCAGAGTTAGAAAGAATCATCAAAAAATACATCAATAAGATAAATAGTAAATCTACTAATAGTAATATGTATCAAGGTACAAAATCAATATTAGAAAAAACCATAAAAATTGAATTACCAATTCTTGCAAGCTCTAAAAATAAATCGTTAAACTTTGCGGGCAAAAAGATTCTACTAGTTGATGATAATCAACTTAATATTAAAGTAGCAGAAAATTCTTTAAAAAAATATAATTTTGATATAACATCCGTAAATAGCGGATCATCTTGTATAGAAAAAGTAATTGATAATAAGTATGATTTAATCTTTATGGACGATATGATGCCTGAATTAGATGGCTGTCAGACTCTTGAGAATCTTAATACTCTTGCTGACTTCAATAGCCCTGTTATTCTCATGACAGCATCATCTAAAGATGAAGTTCAAGATAAACTAGAGAATTATAATTTCGCTGGTTACTTAGCTAAGCCATTTAATAAAAACGATTTAGAAGAACTTTTAACTAAGTTATTGAATTAATTATTATATTATAATAAAATTGAAATAAGGTATGGTGGTAAAATGAAAGATATTAATTTTCTAAAACAAAATAATGTTGATGTAGATAAATGTTTAGAACTATTTGGTGATATTGAAACATATAATGATACAATTAAAGAATTTCAATCTGGGTTAGATGAAAAATTATCACAAATAACTAAATATTATAATGATGGTGATATGCCTAATTATGCCATATATGTTCATTCACTTAAAAGCGATTGCAAATATTTTGGCTTTACAACTTTAGCTAATCTAGCATATGAACATGAAATGAAAAGCAAAAATAACGATTTTGAATATGTTAAAAACAATTATGCAAGATTAATGGAAGAAGCCGAAAAAGTAAAAAATATTGTAAATGAATATCTAGAGGATAATACAACGATAGAAACTTTAAATGAAGAAAATGAAACCCTAACAGAAGATATAATTTTAGTAGCTGATGATTCAGAAGTTATAAGAATCTTTGTAAAAAAAATATTTGACGCTAACTATCAATTAGAATTTGCTAAAAACGGTCAAGAAGCTTTAAATATTATTCGTGATCATGAAAATGACAATCGTATCAAAGCAATTCTTCTAGATCTAAATATGCCTAAAGTAAGTGGATTTTCTGTTTTAGATTATATGACTCAAAGTAATTTATTAGAAAAAATGCCTGTAACAATTATTAGTGGCGATTCATCAAGCGAAGCAATTAATCGTGCATTTGAATATCCAATAGTTGATATGATAAATAAGCCATTCAGTGAAGATAAGATAAAAGATGCTGTTGAAAAAACTATTAGAAGAGCTAGTAATTAAACTGGCTTTTTTTTATAGCAAAATTTGACTCTATTTTTAACAAACGATATAATTAAAGTAGGTAAGGGGGATAAATATGGAAGATTTTAAAAGAGAAAATTTATTTAATATATATTTTAAAATGACACAAGAAGAAGTAATTACATATTATCAAAATTTAAGAAAACAATTATATTTAGAAGACGAGCCAATTAGAGGAATTGAAATAAGAAAAAAATTATATAAAATAATTCGCTTAATTTTAAAAATAGATGCCCTTTGTGCCAAAAGAAATGTTTCGATTTTATCTGACTCAAGAAATTTAATTTATGATTATAAAACTAAAAAAACTAGTTACATTCAGCCATCTATCTGTCGTTCAAAAATTCAAAGAGATAAATCACGTATTTATACATGCACTCATATAGGTAGATATGATATTGAAAGTGCTTTATATGGTGTAAATGATAACTGTTATTTTATAATGGGTGATCCAGGTGAAACATACCAAAATGTTGATGGTCTTTTGCTAAGAGCTAATGGTGTATCATGGTTTGAAATGTATAATAAGTTCGACGCCCATACTGTAAATGTTCGTCAAACCAAAGTATTATCTCAAGGCGGTAACGAATTAAACTTTGGCGAATCAGCTTATTGCCTAGATCCTGTAAATCCTGTTGGAAAAATCCACCCTGGCGTAGTTAAAAGAGCAATCAAAACAGATTCACGTATCATTCCTGTCAGCATGGAACAATATGAAAATAAAGGAATTAAAGAATATATTCTAAACATTGGAAGAAGCATTAATTTAACTGGTGCTGAAATTAATGAAGCAGAAACAATTGCATTATTTATTCAAAAAGAAATGATTGATTTAAAACGTGAAATATGGTATTTCTTCGGTGGAAGTAAACCATCTGAAGAAGAATTTATTAATGATCCTGAAGGATTACAAAAATATAAGAGATGGGTTGATTTTATAATGCGTGATGTACCATCATACTATACTATCGAAGATATTATGAGTGAAGTATATTCACCATCTCAATTAACCATCGATTCTCTAGAAAAAATTGGCTATTTAAAGAAAAGGAAATAATTGAAAAAAAATAAAACAAGTGATATTCTTATAATAGAGGTGAAGTAGTATGAGTGGAATATGGCTTCCAGTATCAGCACTTACAATCAGTCTATTTTTGATTATCATTTTTTTTACCAAAAAAAATATAAATAACGTCGAAGTAAATATATATCGAAATTTATTAATATTAAATCTCTTCTTTTCCATAAATGCTATGGCTGTTTACTGTGTCGCCAAAACAATTGGTACTGAGTTACTAGTTGCCTTCATGCAAAAAATACATTTGTCTTTATTAAATATAATAGGTCATATTTTCCTAACTTATAATATTGAAATAAATCAATTTAATCCTAAAATAAAAAAAGGAATTACTACAATAACTAATTTATTTGTTATTGTTATCGTTATTTTAATTTTTATTTCTCCTATTAAAGTAATTAACTATGACGAAATTTTAGATGTTGGTGGTATATCTTACTATATATCAATAACAGGAATTATAATTGCCTTTATCTTCTTAATTATTCTTAACATTCGTTATTTATTAAGAAATAAAGATAATATAAAAAAGAGTATTCCTTTCTTTGTCTTAATTATTTTATTTGGAATAGGGCTTTTATTACGTCTCCATTATCCTGAGATAATTACCGAAACATATTGTGTTGCCTTCGCTTTACTAGTAATGTATTTTACTATTGAGAATCCTGATGTTAAACTTTTAAACCAAGTTGAAACAGCACGTGATAAAGCTGAAAAAGCCAACGCTGCTAAAACTGATTTCTTATCTAGTATGTCTCACGAAATAAGGACACCACTTAATGCTATCGTTGGTTTTTCGCAAGCAATTCAAGAAGAAACAACGTTAGAAGCTGCTAAACAAGATGCTAAAGATATTATCCTAGCTAGTCAAAATCTTTTAGAAATAGTTAATGGTATTTTAGATATTTCCAAGATTGAAGCCAATAAAATGGAAATTTCAAATACAAAATATAATATAAAAACGGAAAGTGAAAATCTTTATAAATTAATTAAACCTCGTATTGGTGAAAAACCAATCGAATTCGTTATGAATATCGCTCCCGACGTTCCAACTACCTTATATGGGGACAAAGGAAAAGTTAAAGAGATAATGACTAATTTATTAACTAATGCTGTCAAATATACAGAACAAGGAGAAATAAATTTAGAAATAAGTTGTATAAATAAAAATGACAATTCAACTATCATAATTTCTGTTGAAGATACAGGTCGTGGAATAAAACCAGAAAAAATAGATAAATTATTTACCAAATTCGAAAGATTAGACGAGGATCGTAATACAACATTAGAAGGAACTGGTTTAGGCTTAGCAATTACCAAAAGACTAGTTGAAATGATGAACGGTAAAATAATTGTTCAATCAGTTTTCGGAAATGGATCAAAATTCACCGTTTATCTTCCTCAAAAAATTATCTATGATAAAGAGTTAAAAGTTGAGCCTCAAAAAGAAGTATTAAATTTAGTCAATAAAAAAGTCTTAGTAGTAGATGATAACGACCTTAATCTTAAAATTGCTGACCGTTTATTAAAAAAATATAATCTTCAAGTCGATACTTGTAAATCAGGTTACGAATGCCTAGAAAAAATAAAAGACCAAACTTATGATTTAATTTTTATGGATGATATGATGCCTAAAATGAGTGGCACAGAAACTCTTCATATTATTCAAGAAAGTCCTACATTTAAAACTAAAGTTATCGCCTTAACTGCTAATGCCATCGAAGGAATGAAAGAAAAGTACATCGAAGAAGGGTTTAATGATTACTTAGCAAAACCAATAGACAAGGACGAATTAGAAAAAGTTCTCCGTCGTCATTTAAATCATGAAATAGAATCAGCTAATTTTGAGCCTTTACCTAAAGAAATATATCAGATAGACGACTCTGTAGTTGAAGAATTAAATAATCAAGCATCATCTGTAAAGGAGCAATAAAAAAATATAAGTTTTACTTATATTTTATGTATATCTTAATTTCAAAAATTTATTAATAAACTCATTTCTTAAAATTAAATACCTCGTCGCAAAATCATAATATTTATTATCTTGTTCATTTTCTAAATTACTAAGTTTTTTATCTAAGAATTCAATAGAATTACATAGAGTTAGATAAGCATTTCTACCTAGTATTCTATTGAATTCTTTTTCTAATAAAGAAACACCTTTATGAGTATTAATAATTTCTTTCATTCCCTTGGCATTATAAATTGGTCTAAATAAAGTAACTAAACTTTCTAATCCTTCAATCGTATATTCACTTTCTTTAATTTTCTTTAAATTATCTAAAGCTTTTTTAAATTTGCCATTTTTTATATTAACTTTTTTTAATTTTAATATTCTTTTTATAACATCTTCACTTTGTAATAAAAGAATAACTTTATCTATTGCTTTTAAAGAATCTTTCTTAATCAATGAAGAATATCCATTATGAAAGAATTTATCTATTTGTATTAATAAATTATCTTTTAATGATACTTTATCTTTACGATGAAATAATAATTTATTATAAGAATAAACTAAATATTCTAAAGTCTTTATAAAGGAATTATCAATTTCTGTAAATAATATTCCATATTCATAAGTTAAATAGTTAGTATTAACTTTTTTTGTTACATTTTTATATAAATAATTATTATTTATTGGATTATCATAATAATCTAAAGAAGTAACTAATGAAGGTTTTTTAATTATTTTAGTATTCAATATTGTATCATAAATCTCCTCGACGAACGAATCACCATATGTTAAAATCATTCCCGTTGTTATTAGATATAAATAATTCAATACTTCTTGTGAATAATCTTTATTTTTTAATAGATGATCCAAAGAATAAACCACTTGATTTATTAAAGTATTAAAAGAGTCTTCATTAATCATGATAATTTCCTCCTTTGATTGCGTGTATACTAACACTAAAATAAATAAAAAGCAAATTTATCTATGCTGTCTAATTAATGTCTTATATAAAGGTTACTAAAAAATAAATAGATACAACATGATATAATATATTTAAAGATGGGAGAATGAAAAAATGGATAAGAAAAATACAGTGAAAAACTTAAAAATTGCAGCACTAACCAGCGCAACAGTATGTATAATAGCAACATCTTTAATAGGTTGTGGAATAAAAAACGATAATTCGACGTTTTCAAATAGCAAAGAAAATATAGTTGAAGAAACAATAATTCAAGAAAACGATAAAGAATATACAACTGACGAATCGTATGATTTAAGTCAAAGTTATAATTCCTATTTATACAATAATGGAGATATATCATTAAATACACCTATAACAGCCGATTACTTCGGTTTTGCCATGTCAAAAAGAAATAATAATGCCGATCGTAGATTAGAAGAGGGTGAATATAATCCGCTTAATATAACCATAAATGAAGAAGACTACGGTGATTATGTTACATGGGTTAATTCTGAGGATGTTGTATATTTATATTCAGATTTATATGACATAGATTATTCTATACAAGAAGCTGAAAAGTATGAAGATAAAGTTGAGGAACAAACAAAACAACACACAGATTTAATAACTGATATAAACACGATACCATCAGCAGATTTAATTGAAAATAAGATTTTAAGTAATAATACAAATTATTTAAATAATAATAAACAATATACAAAATTAGATGAATCATACATAAGATTGATTTCAGAATTACTAGTAACAACTTTAGAAAATTATTATAATGAGTTAAGTCAAGAAGAATTAGTGAAAATTTACTGTATGTTAAATGATATTAAAGTAGTAGGAATAAATAGTACAGACTTCACAATAAATGATTTAAAAATTGTTTATAATGCTAGAGTTACAGAAGATGGGATTGTCTTTCTTGATGTAAATGAAATAGAAAAATTAAATGGTAAGGATACATTAAAACGTACGGTAAGCCATGAGATTATTCATCTATTTCAGCGTATGTGTCCAGACCATCAAATAGAAGGATATACTCAAATAGGAAGCTCGCAGTATTTCGATTCTTTTGATAGCATTGCTCATCCGAATTCTTTACATTTTCAATGGCTATACGAAGCAACTGCAGAACAAATGAGTATGGAAATAAACAATGCTAAAACCCCATTAGTTTATAAAAATATGGTTGGTTATTTAAATACGCTAGATTTAATAACCTTAATTCGTCCAGATTATAAAGAAAATAGTATAGCATTAAGTCAGATTTCAAATAATCCCGAAGAAATATACAAAGTATTAGGTGCAGAAACTAAAGAAGAGAAAAAAGAACTTGCAGAAATGTTATATTCAATATGCTACATACAAGATGAAAGAGAAGATTTTGAGCAGGCTTACGAAAAAGAATATGGTGAAATCGATGGTAAAGAAACAACGATAAAAAGAGAAATGAAACAAAGTGTCATAAAAACGATGACTAAATATTTCTATAAAAATTTAGCAGAAAGAATTGCCCATAGTGAAGTTACTATGCAAGACACATTTTACTTAATGAATGTTTTCGAATCAGCAATTAATGTTCATTTAATTTATGATGATTTGGAAAGATACGATCTAAATAAAGAAGCGATAGAATACTATATCGAATGTCAAGATAAATTATTTAATATCTTAGCAGAAAATAATAACTATACATTTAATGATATAGTAGAAATGTATGCAGAATATGCACTTGTAATAAAAACAAATAATGGATATGAAAGAAATTGTTCTCTTTCATGGTTATCAAATAATGAAAAGCAGTATTTGGCTGATGTTTTAACTACAAATATCGGTAGTCTTAGTATAAATATAAGAGATTTAGAAATTCCTAAAAATGAATACAAAAAATAAAGTGTCAAAAAAACGTGAAATTAATTGAAAAAAAGTTGAAATATATATTATAATTAAAATGTCAGTAGCATAGATGATACATGACAAAAATATTTGAATTGTGAGGTGAGTTTAGTGAATTTAAACATGGGGTTAGAAGATGTGTCAAAAATGAATACAATTAAAAATTCAACTAAGTCTATAACTATGAACGAAGCGGGTATTGATAATTTGGCGATTATAACGATGCAAGTTGCAAAGGTTGTAAACGATTATTTAAACAAAATAATCGATATAATGGATTGTACGAAATCTTACTACCAATGTGAAAATGGTGATTTATTGAGGACAAAATTCAATGAATTTCAAGCTAACTTTCCTATAGTAATTCAAAATATTGAAAATTATGCGTACAGTTTAAAGAAAGCAAAATCAAATATTATTAATCAATCTGAAAACAGTGCAGCTAGTTTGAAAAATGCAACATTAAATGTACGTGAATTAATTAAGAAAGAGGTAGATTAGAATGGGATTCATAGGAAGTGCTAACAGTAGTGCTCAAGGCTTTGTCGGAGTAAATACTGGAGAAGCCGCTGCATATGTAAGAGATATATGTGGTACAGCAATCAAATCAGCTATTTCAGCTTTAAAAGAAACAAAAGCAGTTTTCACAGCTTTAGAACAAGGATGGACAGGAGTTTCACTAGAAAACTTTGAAGCAAACTATTTAAAAGCTGTTGTCGAACTAGAAAAAACGTTAGCTCAAGCATTTGCAGCTTTAGTTAAGGAAATAGCTGCTATAACTGACGGAATGGTTGAGCAAGACCAAAATATGGTTGAAAGAAAGTAAATTTAAGGAGGTAAGTAAATGGCAGATTATAGTTTAAGTGAAGCTTCAAAAGCAACATTAAGTGCTAACACAACACTTAGTCAAAATTTAGGAAACGCATCAAACGTTTTTACGAATATAAGTTCATCAGCCGACTCTGATATCGATAATTTATTAGCATCAGCTTTCCAAACTTTAAGAAGCACAGGATTTGATGGTGTAGTTGGTATGGAAACTGAACAAGTACAATCAATGATAAGCGCAATTGACACATATGTAAGCAATGTTCAAAGTGCACTTGCGCCACTAAATTCAGCAGATGCAAGAGCATCATTTGGTGATACAATTGCTCCTAAAGTAGAAGAATTTGTTATAGCAGTAAAAGAGTCATGTTCAGCAGTTATTACTAATATGGGTGCATTCAAAGATGATTTAACAGCTATTAAAACAGCTATGGAATCTAAAGCTGCAAGTGTTAATACTGCAGTTGGAAATGCATCAAATGATTTAACGTCATCAAAAAGTGGCTGGACATATACTGGAAGTGGCGAATCTAATTAATAGATGTCAACATCAAGTCAACTAATATCAGAAAGGTTAAGATATTATACTTTTAGAGATGAAGTAATAAATTTAGCAAACAAGCTTCTTGAAAGTTATAAATTATATTATAGTGCATCTCAACATGTTGAAAGCATGTATAAAGTAGATGAAGAGCCAGCTGACAGATATAAGAATAAAAGTAGTTGTGAATCTTTAAAGGACAGTTACGACTTATTAATTAATACAACAATACCCGCAATAAATAGTAAAATTGATAATTTGAGTTCAAGTATAAAAGCTGCTCAAGCAGCAGAGGAAGCAGCTAGAAGAAAAAAAGAGGAAGAAAGACTAAAAAAAGAATCTTCAAAATAAGATTCAGACTTTAAGTTTTATGGTGTAAAAATATGGCAAAATACAATATTGATACAAATAAACTAGAAGAAGCAAGCTTAGAAATTAAAAGTATTACTTCTAATATAAATCGTGTTTTAACAGAATATGTATCTATGATGGCAAAAGTGCCAACAGAGACAAAAGAGTGGCAAGGTAATGCAAGTGAAGAATTTGTAGAAATCATCAAAAATGATTTTCGAAATGAATATCTTCCATTATTAGACAACATAATTAAATATGCTGATGAAATGAGTTTAGAATCTACGGAATTTCAAAATATTCCGTCCAACAATACTTTATGACTAGATTATATTTTGACAATTCTAATTTAAATGTTATAAACTCTGAACTCAATAATGCAGCAAAAGAAATAGTTGCCACTACAAATATTGCCAATAGTATAGCGATTCCTTATGGTTTTGAAAGAAGCCATGATATTCAGACATGTAATTTAGCTCTTTCTCAATCAAAAAATCTTATCGATGAAACAAAAGATTGGTTATTGAAAAATGATGGAAATTTTGCCAATAAAAAAGTAGAGCAAGAATCAAGAATTCAAAAAATCGTTAATATAGAAATAAGAAAAAAAGACTTGTTGATAAAATAAATATGAATAATTAGTTGTTATGATAAAAAAAAGAATTCAATTAAATGTTGAATTCTTTTTTATTTATAAATTTTAAATATATTTAATATTCTTTTGAAAACTATAACAAAACTAATATTGTTCCATTACGTATATTGGTTTTATAAACTAAATCATTAGGAGAATAAATCTCAGAAGTAATTCTATTATACAATGCAATAGATTTATTATTTTCAAATGAATAACCAAGCTCATTAATCGCTTTTATTAATAGTGCGATAATATTTCCAATTCTTTTAGAAATTGGAAGATATGCATCTAATGATATTTCCAATTCGGGAATAATTAATTTCACCAAAACTTTATTCTCCATATTATTCATCACCCTCATCGTTGTTAGGTTTATAAGTAATTTGTTTTATTAAGTGTTTTCTTCCATTTTCTGCCACAAAACAATATTCTGGATTATTAACCATTCTGTCTTCAGAAGACAAGTTATTAAAATTAATAATAGTTTGTGTTCCGACATCTTTACCAAGCCAAATACCATAATCTGGTTTTACAATAGAAATATACCAATCTTCTATCTTTAAAATATTTAATTCTTCATATGTATCAACAAAAATAAAATTAATTTTTTGATTTTTCATTGTATCCTTGAAGAACTGATTAACGAATGGCATATTTTTTGGATCAACGTTAGACTTTAATTTACCAATGCCGGTAATAATATAAATTGTATTTTTCTCAAGATTGTTCGACTCTTCTATAATTTTACCGAAAGTATCATTAAAGTTACTTTGATAGCAAGTTAGTCCGATAGTTAAAATATCAAAATAACCACTAAAATCAATAATCTTAATATCATAATCATACTTTTCCAGTATTTTCAACTCAAGTACAAGCGCATTCAAGAAATTCAAGTGTTCTTTAAAGTCAATAGCAGAAATTAAATTAACTTTATGAACTCTAAAATTAAAATAAAATTTTTCCTTATTATCTGTATTATATCCCAAAGGAATTTTGTCCAATGTTGTTATCTCATCTAAGAAATTTTCTACATTTACAACTTTAGGTATTGATGGAATTCGCTGTAATGAAACATCCTTATATTTTTGATTTAAAGTATCAGCCGTATTTTTTATAATAAGGTTTAATTCATTTCTAGTATAAATTAATGCAGATTGAAATTCTAAAACTTCTTTTCCATATTCTATTAAACCACGTCCTTTAAATCCAGCAGGTTCTAGATTTCTTGGATAATTTGCCAAAATTGAAAAATAATCATCTTTATTTGAAACAGAAAGTGAAATATGATTTGTAAAGAATTCTCTTACTTTCGCTCTTAAAGTATTAACTCCTATACAAGAAACTATAAATACAACTCCATATTTAGCACCATCTCTATATAATGGAACTATAAGTTCAGCTATTTTACTAAGATTTTCTGTAAAAATATCTAGATTATTAATTATAACAACTAATAAAGGTAACTTTTTATCAGTATTCATCTCATTATAAGATTCGAAGTTGCCTCCAAAATCGGTTGTTAAATCTTTTCTTTTATTAATTTCACGTTCAGCCATTGCCATTAAATCAATAATTTTGTCTCCATCATCTAAAGTGCAAACATCACCAACCTGAGGATAATGAAGAAAAGAACGTAAAGTACCAGCACCCATATCGACTATATATATATTTACCTCATCAGGAGAATGAGTTATACAGGTAGAATAAACAATAGTAGAAATTAAGTCCTCCTTACCGGAGCCATTTTTTCCATAAATATATGTATTACCTTTATTCAGATTAAGTGTAAGTAAACCTTGCATTTGTTTTTTAGGATTATCGTATTCACCTATAATTGGGCATATTTTGAAAGGAGTAGGTGAATAATTATATTTTTTAGTTAAATTACCCAAATATATTTGCTCAGGAATAGGATCAAGCCATAATCTTTTTGGTAAATAATTTTCTTTCTTTGACCAATTACATAATGTTTTAACAATATTAGTTAATTGATCACCCAAATCTTCAACATTTTCTTTAATAACTAAATCATTAATATTTTTTATAGTTGATCCAACATTATTTATAAAAGTAATAGAATTATCAACTTTTTTTAAAGAGTGGTCTGATGGTATATATTTAGCTCCTGACCACCCAGATTGACCAATATCAAAGTACTCGTCATATCCTACTTGTAAATAAAATCTACCAGCTTCTTTTATAGAAGCTGCATCAGGTCTTTTCAACATTTCATTACTATCACTTGCTGTTTGAACTTTTAAACATATTTTAAATTTAGAGTTTGCCCAAATCTGGTCATTAACAACACCAGTTGGTTTTTGTGTTGCTAAAATAAGGTGTACACCCAAAGAACGTCCAATACGAGCCGTTGAAATAAGCTCATTCATGAATTCAGGTTGTTGAGATTTTAATTCGGCGAACTCATCACTTATAATAAACAAATGAGAAATAGGTTCTTTAACGATTCCTTCACGGTAATATTTTTGATATTTATAAATATCTAATGTACTTTCACCAGTAACGTCTCGAGCATCCATAAATACCTGTTCGCGTCTTTTTAATTCCGAATTAATTGAAACTAAACTTCGCTTCATAGAGGCAGTATCTAAATTAGTAATAGTCCCAGCAATGTGTGGAATAGAATATCCTTTTTCTCTATTTTCAAATGCACCAGCCAATCCTCCACCTTTATAGTCAATTAAAACAAATTGAACTTCATCAGGATGGAAATTGACAGCTAAAGATAAAATATATGTAATAATAAATTCAGATTTACCAGAACCAGTAGAACCAGCAATTAATCCGTGTGGTCCATGAGCTTTTTCGTGCAAATCTAACATAAAATCTTCACCGTTCGCATGAACTCCTATAGGAACAGCTAAACTTATCGTAGGATCGTTAATTTTCCAACGATTGATGATATTTAACTGTTCAATTCTAGAAACTTTAAAAATATCTAAAAACGAAAGAGAAGTAGGCAAAGAAGATTGAGTATCATTAGATAAAATAGGAATATTCATTAATTTTGAACATATGTAAGAAACATTTACGTTTTTCAAATATTCGGGTATAAATGTAATTTGTGAATTAATTGTTTTTTCCATAACACAGCCATCTTTTTCAGATAAAGCTATAAAAGTATTACATCTTTTTGGTAATTTATTCATTGTTTTATTAAGAAAAACAATGCTAAAGCCTAAATTTTCTGATAAAGATAACAAATCTGATATAATAGGTAGACTCTTTGACAAGAAAATATCATTTATAAATATTATATAATAATTATCAAAACCTCTATATAATGTAGAATCTTCAACTATCTCACTATTTTCATCTATTTTTTCTTTTTCCTTCCTAGATTTTAAAATCTCTTCCAAATTAGAGGATAGAACTTTCATTTCATCATAAGAATTAGCATAATATCTTACGGTTTTATCATCATTAAATGAATGAGGCAAATATTTAACATAGTCCCAATCATAATCATCGGCTTCATTATTAATAAAGAAAATCATTTTCAACTCTTGAGAACTATGTAAAGTAGCTAGTTGAATAATAACTGATTGCAAAAAGTATTCACTATAAGGAACATTTAAAAGTATTGCGGAAACACGATTCTTTTTAAAATCAAAAGTAACAGGGACATTTTCTAATGTTTTACTATTGTCAACAATTTGATAAATATAATCAAGCAAGAAATCTTCATCTAATGTGAAATGCTCTTGAGGAGCGTTAATCTCCAATAATGTAGGCACATTACCAATACCTAACCTCACCACTAAAAAATCTTCATCGCGAATTTCGCGATTCCATAACACACTAAAGTTTCCATTAACTAAGTTAATACAATTATCAATTTTTAAATTCGAATCTTTCATAATTTGAGCTTGTTTAACCATGATTTTATGAATATGTTCATTACAATTATTCAAATATTTAGTATATTTTTCAATTCTATATTTTTCTCTTTTTTTAGCACGTCTTTTTTGAATAAAAGCAACAATTCTAGGAATAAGTAGACTTCCGAACAACATAGAAACACACATTATTGCGGAAGTAACAATTGTTACGGTTTTAGCTTTATTTTGAATATTATTAATAAGATTTATAACAGCGATAAAAGAAGAAGATAACATAGTAAAACTAGCACCAAATGTCATCAAAAAAGAATTGTTATCAGTATCCTGTTTTGGAGGAGGAGGATCAATTTCAAAAGTTTCAGTATGAACAAATTCTTTTAAACTAGGTTTATGAAAAAAATAATCATCTGGATGATATAATTCGAAAGTTTGTTCCTCGTCACTTACAGGATTAAATATCGTGTTATCATAATTGGTATTTGAGTATTTACTTAAGACAAATAAGTTAATTGATATTTGATTTTGATAAGTACATATTCTTAAAAACTTATTCATCCAAATGATTTTTAAACCATTTATAAAGATTACATCTCCTGTTGCTAAAGGAACAGAATATTTAACAATCTTATCATTAACATATAAAGGAGTCTTTCCAGTTACGTTATTTATATACCATTTATTTTCGACGGAATTTATTTCAGCAAAAACTGCCTTCTGAGAAATATTGTTAAAAATAATAGCTGAATCATTTGTACTTCCGATTGCAATTTTATTAGAATTAGCAGAGGCATCATAATATTCAGTAGATATAGTAGGAATACACCATAAACTCAAATATTCTTCAGTATTAAAAAGGTAAATCGCAACATGCAAATAGTCTTCCAAAACAATTTCATCTGTCGTGTTTCCATTAATAAAGATATTAAAAGAGTCGCTACTTTTTAAAACCCATTTATCGTTAATAGCTTCAAAATCGAAATTTTTGTATTGATTGGAATCAATGGGTTTATATTTCATTGTAAAAATCCCATCTACTTCATCAGGCAATGTTAATTTCGTGATTTTCTCTTCATCCAATAATAAAACTCGCATCGCACACACCACCATCTTATATTGTATTATCCTATAACATTATATCATATAAAATCATAAAGCGAAAACAAAAAAAGTGTTTTTAAGCAAAGATAAAAACACCGTATTTACACCAAAAATACTTAATATTGGTCAAAAAAGCTAAATAATATAGTATAATTAAATTAGGTGATTAAACGATGAAAATGATTGTTTCTGCTGGTGGAACTGGAGGCCATATATATCCAGCACTTGCTATTATCAATAAATTCAAAGAAAAAGAAAAAAATCTTGATATTTTATATATTGGAACTCATAATCGTATGGAAAAAGATCTTATTCCAAAAAGAGGAATAAAATATGAAGCACTTGAAATTTATGGTTTTTCCAAACGTGATATCTGGCTAGATATTAAAAATATTTTTCTTATATCTAAAGCCAAAAAGAAATGTTTAAAAATCATGCGTGAATTTAAGCCAGATATTGTTTTAGGTATTGGTGGCTATGTAACATACCCCGTTATATGGGCTGCTCATAAATTAGGGATAAAAACATTTATTCATGAACAAAACTCTATACCTGGCAAATCAAATTTACTATTACAAAATAAAGCTGATTTAATTGGTGTCTCATTTGCTGAAACCGCTTCCTTATTTACTAAAGCTAAAGATAAGGTTTTTTATAGTGGCAATCCGTGTGGGGAAAATGCTTTAAATACTAAGGCAATGCCTAAAGAGCAACTAGGTTTAAATCCTAACAAAAAACTAGTTGTCATAGTTGCTGGTTCACTAGGCTCAGCAACAATTAATCAAAAAATGCTTGACTACTTAAAAAAAGCAGCCAATGAAGATTATGAAGTTTTATATATAACAGGAAAATCATTATACGAAGATTTTACTAAAGAACATAAATTTGCATCAAATATAAAAGTTTTGCCTTATCTTGATAATCTTCCGGCTTTATTAAAAAACACTGATTTAATTGTTACTAGAGCTGGAGCATCTACAATGAGTGAAATCCTTTCACTTAACTTACCTGCTATCTTTATTCCATCTCCATATGTTGCCAACAATCATCAATATTACAATGCTTTAGAGATAAAAAATAATGGTGGTGGAGAGATAATCGAAGAAAAAGATTTGACATCAGACATCCTTTCTAATAAAATTAATGAAGTGCTAAATAATCACGATCTATATAACAACATGAAAAAAAATTTAAAAAAGATGAGCATGAATAATAGTAGTGACTTAATATATGAAAAAATAAAGGATTTGATAAAATGATAAATGAACTAAAACAATACGGAAGTGTTGAAGAAAATGCTTCCTTAAAAAATTTAAATACGTATCATATCGCGGGAAAAGCAAAGTATCTTGTGTCTCCAAACTCAATTAATGATTTAATTCAAATTATCAAAATAATAAAAGAAAATGACCTCCAATATTTTGTATTAGGTAATGGGTCTAATATCGTTTTAAACGACCGAGAATATAATGGAGTAATAATTAGATTAAACCAATTAAATGGGATTGAAATTCATCCTCAATTAAATATGGCTTATGCTGAAGCGGGTGCTATGTTACCAAAACTTGTTCAAGAAGCTGTTAATAATTCTTTGATGGGCTTAGAGTTTGCTGCTGGTATACCTGGAACAATTGGTGGATCAATTTATGGTAATGCAGGAGCATATAACTCATGTATCCTTGATTATGTAACATCAGTTACCGTTTTAGACGAAGATCTAAACGTTAAAGTAATTGAGCATGAAAACATAACTTACTCTTATCGAACATCAATGTTCAAAGAAGAAAAAAAATATATTATTTTAGCAGCTAAATTTTTCTTAAAAGAAGGTGACCAAAGTAACTCACTAAATATTATTGAAGATCGCCGTCAGAGAAGAATAGCATCTCAACCTTTAGAATATCCATCAGCAGGATCAGTATTCCGTAATCCAGAAGGCGATTTTGCCGGTCGTTTAATTGAATCGTGCGATTTAAAAGGTTATCGCATCGGTGGAGCCGAAGTATCATCAAAACATGCGAATTTTATTATTAATGTTAATAATGCAACTGGAAAAGATATATACACTTTAATAAAACATGTTCATGATACTGTATTAGAAAAAACAAATGTTGATTTACATATTGAACAAGAATTTATAGATTGGGAGTAATAATATGAATAAAAAGAGGACAATAAAGCCACATAAAAAGAAGTTAAAACTAAGAATAAACGTGGTAGTAAAATTATTACTATCTCTTCTTATTATTGCCCTTTTTTCCTATTACTTTTTAAATTTAAAAATAAAAAATATTGTTATTAAAGGAACAACTAATATTAAAGATGTAACTATTATTGAAAAAGCTAATATCAAAGACTATCCACCAATTTATCGTTTAAATATAAAAAAAACAAAAGAACAATTAGAACAAATTCCACTAGTTGATTCTGTTAAAATAAAAAGAAATATCTTTGGTAAATTAACAATTGAAATAAATGAAGAAAAGATTCTTTTCTTCTATAAATATAATAATAAATATATTACTAATAAAGGTAATTCTATTTCAGATAGTGAAGATTATTATGGTTATCCAACTTTGATTAATTTTACTCCTGATACAGTATTTGATAATCTAGTTAAAGGATTAAATAAAATTGATTATAACGTAGTCAAGATGATAAGTGAAATCGAATATACGCCATATAAAGCTAGTGATGGAACAATCGTCGATAATAACTTATTCACTTTAATAATGAATGATACCAACACCGTGTATATAGATACTGTTAATATTAAAAACTTAAATAAATATCCAACAATTTATGCGTCTTCTAACATGGATGCCGAACGTGGTGTTTTATACTTAGATACAATAAATGATGATCGTATATATTTCAAAAGCTATAGTACAATTGCTAAAGAAGAGGCAGCCGGTGAATCTGCTGATAAAGAAGCTCAAAAAGAACAAGAGTAGGGGGATTAAGATGAACTACAATAAACTAATGGAAGAAGAAATTTCTAAAATAAAGAAAACATCTACTATTCCAAATCTATTACTCCATAGTTGCTGTGCTCCATGTTCATCACACGTAATAGATCTTTTATCTCCATATTTTAATATTACAATATTATATTACAACCCTAATATTGAACCATATGAGGAGTATTTAAAACGCAAAGACGAAGAGATAAAGTTTATTAAAGAATATCCTAATACAAATAATTTAAATATTATTGATTGTGACTATGATAATAACTTATACCATCAAACAATTAAGGGTTTAGAACACGAAAAAGAAGGCGGTGCACGTTGTATAAAATGTTATTATCTCCGCCTCGAAAAAACTGCTCAAATAGCTAAAGAAAAAAAATTTGATTACTTTGCTACTACTTTAACCGTCAGTCCTTTAAAAAATAGTTCAAAACTAAATGAGATAGGTTCTAAATTAAGTATTATCTATAATATCAAATATTTATATTCTGATTTTAAAAAGAAAGAAGGATATAAACATAGTATAGAATTATCAAAACAATACAATCTTTATCGTCAAGATTACTGTGGCTGCATTTACTCTTTTAAGCAAAGAGAATATGAAAAAAGTCTTAAAGAAAATAAAACTGCTAATAACTAGCAGTTTTTTATTGTTTCTTTAATTTTAAATAAGTACGATAATCATCAGTTAAATCAGGAGTATTAAACGATTTATTATTAATTCCCATTATTCTTAAATTATCTATTATAGTAGAAACATCTATATCTTTTAATTCTTCCTTATAAATTACACCTAAACCGTATATATATTTTATAATATCTAAACATTTCATATAATCAAAATTATCGAAATATATAACTTGTGTTAATTCTTTTTTTAGTTTCTTTAATTCTAACTTATGTCCTTTATCATATCCATCATACTTAAATTCACTTTTTATTAATGTTTTATTATTTTTATCAACTAAACGATACTCTGAAGCTGATAGGAATGCCAACATAGTATTAGATATTAATTCTGATTGTAAATATTTAACTCTTTGTGGTGCTTTACTACTTACTTTAGTTGCTATAATTGGATTACAACTCCTTAAACTTAGTCCTAAGCAAATAGCTTGATCAAATAAATCTACCATATCAACTGGAATTTCTTTTATTAAAGCACATTTCTCAACAAAACTTAAATATTTACTATATAATACATCAGCAAAATCTCGCGCTGTATTAGTAACAATGTTATATTTTCTAAAATCTTCTAAAGTAAATTGATTAATTATTTGTACAAAAGCATAATGAAAGGCCAATAATATTTTCTTTTGTTCTTTCTCGTTATGTGATGATTTTCCTATTGTCATAAAATCCCCCTTAATAATTTCTTGGAAAAACTATCATAAAACTTTTATCTAAATTTGTAAAGAACAAACCTTAAAATATAAAAATTTTAAATCTCATCTATATCAAAATTTTTTAAATATTCATGATAAGCTCTGTAACTAACATCATTAGCCATTTCTTTATATGGAATATCTAAATATTTACATATTTCCTCAACTAAATAATCAGTTAAATAAGGATTTCTAACTAAGATAGGTCCTAATAAATAAGTTCCCCAAAAATGCTTTTTTAAAATTCCTTCCTTTTTATCATTAGGTTTATATCCTGTACCTTTTACAATGTCAAATAAGGGTTTTTCATATCCGTTAATAACCGAATTACGATTTTGGAATCCAATCACCTTATAATCTATAAAAGGTACTCTATAAAATTGTTCTCCTACTATTCTAAAATCTTCTTCTTTAACTGAGTAATCAAAAACGTTTAATGTTTCAATAATTTCACCATTTAATTCTTCAATATGTTTTCCAAATAAATCAATTGAATTTCCTGTTATTAAGAAAAACTTACCCTTATCAATAGCCTCTCTTATATCGTCTTTATACTTGATAATATCTTGTAGAACTATCTTTTTATTGTCTTCGCTACCTGTTCCCATATAATAAAAATCATACTCATTAAAATCAATCTTATCATCGACTGTCAAAAAATAAAGTGTAACATCAAAGCCTTGTTTTTCTAATTTATCTACTAAATAACGAACATTTCCATTTTCACCATATAAATTCATTAAGTCATAGTATAAATGAGCAATTTTAATTTTCTTCATTTTCATCATCCTCAATTAATTTTAAAATATTTGCAGTCATATCAAAGCATACCATTGTATAAATATCTCCGACACTATCTGATTTTACTTTTTTTATTAATTCATTTAAATCGTCAATTAAAACTAGTTTCTTTTTATCGATATTTGCAAAAGACAATCTTGTTAAAACATCATATCTGAATCGTCCAATAATAAATATTTTATCAATATTTTTATCATTCAATAATTCAAATTCTACATCCCATAACCATGATAAATCATTGAATTGGTATCTTCTTGAAACATTATCAAATCCTAAGATAATCGTTTTTTTACCTTTTTGATTCTTTATGAATCTTAATGATTGATAATAACTTAAATTATTTTCATTTTTTGTTTCAAGCATTGTTAATTTTCGACCATCTAATTCGCGAACTTTACCTCTCTTAGTTGATAATTTATCACCATTAATTGCTTTTTTTAAATCTTCTTTACTAACTCCAATATAATTACATAAGGCATAAGCTGCTAATGTATAATAAACAGCATACAAAACATCTTTATTTAAATATATGTCATCGCCGTTAATTTTAATCCTATGTTCTTCAAAAGAAACATCAGTAACTTCATAATCGACATTTCCACGTTTGAAATCACCACTAGGACAATGATAATTACCAATATGTCCATAATGATAATAATCATATATTAATTTTTTATAGCATCTTGGACAATAAGCATAATCGACTGCTTCAATACTACTTTTTAAATAACTATCTTTTGTTTTGGCAACTCCATAAGTTATTCTATCATTTCCATATAAATAGGTAAGTCTATTTACCAAAGGATCATCAGCATTAATTATTAATTTTGTTTCATTACCAATAGCTTTCAAAATATCATTAAATACAATATCTGGATCACCATTTCTAGCTGGCTGATCTCTAGTAACATTTGTTACTATTAAATGAGTCATTTTATTTTCGCCAAATATTAATTTTAGATGCCTTTCATCACATTCTAGTAGTAATACTTCATGTAGAAATTCACCACGTATATTGCAATTATTTAAAATTAATGTTGTTGCTGCTAAAACTCCATTGCTACCATTCTTGTTATAGCATACATCATATCCATTATCTGTTAAAATATGATTAATTAAATCGGTCGTACTACCTTTTCCTGAAGAACCAGTTACGGCAATTACATACCTCGGATATTTTATCTTTTCTAAAATCTTCTTTTGTCTTAAAACATCATAGATAATATATCCTGGATATACTGATCCATTTTTCCCAAATAATTTACATATTCTTGTTATTAGTTTATTAATTATTATCATTAAACCTAGCTTCATCATATCTCACCTAAGTTGATTATATCAAAGAATCAACTATCATAAATCAAAAATAACAAATTTTTACATATTTTGTCGAAGTAGTGGTATCCTAAAAATATATTTGCTATATTGATGATGGTGATTTTATGAATATATATTATACAAATAATACTCTTTATATAAATATTGAAGATCGTATTAATTTTACTTTAATTAATCATCTTCAAAAGAAACTTTACCGTATTATAGAAACATATCATATAAACAATATCGAAATAATTATCTCAGACGATACTCATTACGATCAAAGTTTGATTAGAGATTTAGTATCAGATTATAAAGCTAAATTTAATGGTCATTTAATTGTAAAGTAACAATTATTTTATATTGAAGGAAAAAATCTTTATATTATAATATTTATAGAGGTGGTAGTATGTCTGAAGGAATTGTTTATTTAACCTTTATTCCTTGGTTTTTATATTTTGCTTCTTTATGCAAAAATGCCCTTAATGACTTAAAAGTTAATGAAATAAATTTAAAATGGATTAGAAAAAATATTTTTAAAATATTTCACTTTGAAAATATTATTTTATTTGCTATCTTTTTTTACTTTTCTGCTTATTATTCTGATTCTAATCAGATATGGCTTGTTGATATTTTATTATTTTCAGCGATTAACTTATATCTTTTTATTAATCGTTATTATGATAAAAATCGTAATCAAACAACTATTGGTACAAAAGATGTTTCGACAATTTTAATTATTATGCTTATCATAATTATTCCAATCATTTATTATGTAAGTACTTCTAATTATGTTGTAACATACTATATTTTATTCGGCTATAGTTTCTTTAATTATACAATTGTCTTCATTGCCAAAAGTATTAATGATTTAATAATGAAACTTATTATAAGAAAAAATCATGAAGAATAATTATAACCTTGAAAAGATAATTGATTCATTATATAACAAAGGACATACTAATTTTATTGTTCCTAAAGAATTAATTACGATTCAAGGAAAGCTAAATAAAAAAGAATATAATATTTATAAACCATATCCTGAAGCGACAAAAGTTATTTTATATCAAAAAGAAATACCTAAAATAAAAATATTCAAAATAGTAAGTAAAATACAACTTCGTCATCAAGACATTCTCGGTACTATTTTATCCTTAGGTATAAAAGAAGATACTTTTGGTGATATAATCAAATATCAAGATGATTTTTATTTCTTTGTTTTAACTTCTCTAGAAGAATATTTTAAATTAAATCTAACCCAAGTAAGAAACAATAATATTGAACTGGAAGAAATCCCTTTATCATTTTCTACTAATTTTATTCAAGAATACACATCTAAAGAATATATTGTTTCATCATTACGTCTTGATAATATAATAAGTTCAATTATAGGAGATAGCCGTAAAAATGTTCTTGATAAGTTCAAAAATAAAGAAATAATTTTAAATTATGATGAAAATATAAAACCGACTCGCATCTTAAAAGAAAATGACGTATTTAGTATTAGAAAATATGGTAAATACAAATATATAGGAATTAAAAAAACGACAAAAAAAGGCAGTTTTATTATTGAAATAAAAAAATATATTTAATAGCTAAATTTGACTTCCTATATATGGTATGATAGAATCAATTATACCAAAAAAGGGGGCTTTTTTATGAGCGAAGAAAATAAAAATATTCAAGAACAACCTTCAACTAAAGGTTCAACAAAAAAAAGAAAAACAGGAGCTACAACAGCATTGAAAGCTATATCAGCAGTTGCTTTAGCAACTGGATTAATTGCTGGTAGTCTATATGCAACTAACGTCTTATACCCAAAATATCAAGAAAATAAAAGAGTAGATCAATTAATAACTAGTAATATCAGTAACGAAGAAATCTGTACAATTTCTGGTCCTATAATGATAGATAAAGCTTATGATATTCCATTTGCAAATGGTGAAACACTTGCTAATAAATTAAAAGACCATAATATTAAATATTGCGAATTATTAGATCAATATTATACAGCTGATGGATCTGATATAGCCATTTTAACTTTTGATGTTGAAACAACAGAAGTTATTGATGCAACTAAAACAGAAATAGACGGAACAATTATCTATTTGGCACCAGAAGGATATACATTACAAAAAGATAAATGTTATCGTACAACAACATCTCAAATGACAAAGATAGTTCCAAAATCTAATGATGGCGATTATAGCAATGTTACTATACCTAATGTCGCAAGTTATACTCTTGTAGATGTTCAAGAAATTAAAACCGAAACTTTTGATTCAATTTGTGATTATACTCTAATCTGCGATGTTCCTGATGAAGCAGTCTTAAACAAAGACGGTTTATGCGAAGCTACATTAGTGCTTAAAAAGCATTAAAAATACTAAAAAGTACTTGTTTATAGTACTTTTTTTTGATACAATAATCACGGCTTTAAAAAGCAAATAAACATGAATGTGGATTTATTACTCGAGTGCCGAAGAGGTGAGTAATGGAGTAGAAGCATTCAGACGTATAACGAAGGAGGGAAAATTTTTATGGCCGTAGTTTCTTTAAGTTATTTATTAGAAGCTGGAGTTCATTTTGGACATCAAACAAAAAGATGGAATCCAAAAATGAAAGAGTACATTTTTACAACTAGAGACGACATTTATATTATAGACTTACAAAAAACATTAAGTAAGATCGAAGAAGCCTATGCTGAAATTAGTAAAATTGCTGCAAATGGCGGAACATTCCTATTTGTAGGAACTAAAAAGCAAGCTCAAGAAGCTGCTAAAGAAAATGCTGAACGTACAAATTCATATTACGTAACAGAAAGATGGTTAGGTGGAACATTAACAAATTTCCGTACTATCAGAAGTAGAGTTAAACGTTTAGAAGAAATTGAAAACATGGAAAAAAATGGAACTTTTGACGTTTTACCTAAAAAAGAAGTAATTCAATTAAAGAAAGAACATGATAAATTAAACAGATTATTATGTGGAATCCGTACAATGGATAAACTTCCACAAGCATTAATAATCGTTGATCCTAAGAAAGAAATTAATGCTATTAAAGAAGCAAGAAAATTAAATATACCTATCTTTGGTATTGTTGACACAAACTGTGATCCAGACGATGTTGATTTTGTAATTCCAGGAAATGACGATGCAGTTAGAGCTGTTAAAGTTGTTTTAGGAGTATTAGGAAACGCTATTGCTGAAGTTAATGGTGGTGAAATAATTGATTACGTAACTGAAGAAGATCGTAAATCTAAAAAAGACCGTCCAAAAGAAGAAAAAAATACTGAAGAAGTTTCAAAACCAGCACCAGTAGCTGAAGAAGTTACTCCTGCTGAAGAAGAAACAATTGAGGTAGAAGAAACTGCTGAAGAAGCAACTGAAGATTTAAGTACAAAGACTTTAACAGAACTTAAAGCCATGGCTAAATCTTCTGGAATCAAAGGATACTCAACAATGAAAAAAGATGAATTAATTGCATCTTTAAGTGAATAATATATTTTTAGGAAAGAAGGTTACACTATGATAAGTGCAAGCTTAGTAAAAGAACTAAGAGAACAAACTGGAGCTGGAATGATGGATTGCAAAAAAGCTCTAACAGAATGTGATGGCAATCTTGAAGCAGCTATCGATTGGTTACGTGAAAAAGGTATTGCTAAAGCTGGTAAAAAAGGCGCAAGAATTGCTGCTGAAGGCTTGGCTGATATCTTCATAAAAGATAACAAAGCTGTTATGATTGAAATTAATGCCGAAACAGACTTTGTAAGTAAAAATGATGAATTCAAAGAATTGATTAAAAACGTTGGTGAAACTATTTTAAATAGTGATGCTAAAACATTAGAAGAAGCTAATGAACTTCCATACGAAGAAGGAACTATTAAAGATTTAATAATTGCCAAAACTTCAAAAATCGGTGAGAAACTAGATTTTCGTCGTTTAGAAGTTATTGAAAAGAAAGATGATGAAGTTTTCGGTCAATATTTACACATGGGAGGAAAAATAGCTGTTGTAACAGTTGTTAAAGGAGCTAATGAAGAAGTTGCTAAAGACGTTGCAATGCAAGCAGCAGCTATGAAACCAAAATACGTTTTTAAAGAAGATGTTCCTGCTGATGAAGTAGCTCGTGAAAAAGAAGTTCTAAAGGAACAAGCTATTAATGAAGGAAAATCTGCTGAAATCGCTGAAAAAATGGTTGAAGGAAGACTTAATAAATTCTATAAAGAAATTTGTCTATCACTTCAAGCATTTATCAAAGATGGCGATATAGATGTAACTAAATACGTAACTGACAATGGAGGAGAACTTATTGGTATGACCATGTTCGTTGTTGGCGAAGGAATCGAAAAAAGACAAGATAACTTTGCTGAAGAAGTAATGGCTCAAATCAATAAATAATAATTAGACACTTTTTTACAAGTGTCTTTTTTTATGGCTTATAAGATTCCTTATTCATGTTATAATAATTACGAGGAAGTGAACTATGAAACCAAAAACAAAAGATCTAATTCGTAAAATAATATACGGAATCTTATTTCTTGCAATGATAATAGCCTTTGTTTATCTAAGCGAAAAATATGCCGATAATAGTAAAGACCGTGTTTTAACAATTAATGACTATTATAGTCAAATAGATAATCCTAAATACGAAGTTATAAGAGGTACAAAACTAATTTCATTATTAAAATCAGGTAAAAACATAATTTATATTGGTAGCAATACATCAGAATTTGCCAGTAAATATATTGAAGAACTAGATACAGTAATTCGTGAAACTAATGTTGATAAAATCTACTACTATGATATAAATAATGATAAAGCTCAGAAAAATTCCAACTATTACGAGATATGTGAATTATTATCAGGTTATCTAATAACTACCGATGGTTCTCAAAATAACTTACTAGCGCCAAGTCTTTATATTATTGATGAAGGAGAAGTTAAATATTATAATATAGAGACTGCAGCAATGAAAAATACTGATACTCCAGAAGAATATTGGACAGCAGAAAAAGAATCAGCATTCATATCTGAAGTCACGACTGCTATAAATAAATATTATTTGAATAATAAAGAATAATGCTTTATAATTATAGACATATAAAGGAGAGAAATACAAAATGATAGACACTGATGTCGAATTTAAAATGATGCATGCGCTTGAAACAATGGATTCAAGACTAACAACAATTAGAGCTGGACGTGCTAACCCAGCATTAGTTCATGGTATTAATGTCGAATATTATGGAACTCCAACTCCGCTTCAAAGCTTAGCTAATATTACAGTTCCTGAGGCGAGAACTTTAATGATTAAACCATTTGATAGAGGATGCTTAAAAGACATTGTTAAAGCCATCCAAGAAGCTAATTTAGGTATTAATCCTACTGACAATGGTGAATGTGTTATTTTAACCATACCTCAACTTACAGAAGAGCGTCGTAAGGAATACGTTAAACAAGCAAAGCAAATAGCTGAAGAGACTAAAGTAGCTTTAAGAAAAGTCCGTCAAGAAGCAAATGAAGATATCAAAGCTGATGAATCAATTACTGAAGATGACGAGAAGAAAATGCTAGAAGAAGTTCAAAATTTAATCAACGAGTACAACAAAAAAGTTGATGAAAAATTAAAAGAAAAAGAAGAAGAACTTATGAAAGTATAATTACACTACATAATTAGTGTAATTTTTATTTTGCATAAATAAAAAAATAATTTACTTTTTTACCATCTTTTCTTATAATAGAAAAATATATTTAGGTGATTATATGGAAAAAAATACATCAACAGAAATAGGAATTAAATATAAAGTAATTCCAATTAAACAAACTGAATTTATACTTATACCAACAGCTGTTGTTGAAGGTTATAGCGTAGGAGACATATTTTATAGTGATCAAATATATCGCACGGCAACTTATCCTGAACAATTAACTAAAGAAGACTATTTGATTGAGAATATACATAATATTGAAGATTTAAAGAAAATATATGATTATCCAGAAGCTAATTTTTTAATAGATTATTTTTTTTGTGAAGAACAAGACTATTTTTTATATCTTCAGATTAAAGAAAATAAAATCGTTTCACATAAATTAAGTACTAAAATATTTAGCAGTCAAAATTCTAAGGAAACATATTTAAAACTACAGGATCAACCTGCTCTTGTTTTAAACCAAGATGCTTTATCAAAATTATTAAGTATTACAGATCTTGAGAAAATAAAAAAAGAACTAGAAAGATATAATCATTCTTTAGCATACTTCAAAAGTTTGACAGAATCTGATGCCGCTACAAAAGTCGTTGTAGAAAACGGAACTATCTCATTAATAGAAACTGATGCCAGAATAATAGAAACTCCTAATGTTGTTGTTACTAAAACAAACGCTCAAAATGTAGTTGATTCAAGTGTTTCTGTTACCGGTCTAGTTAAATACATTTCTGAAAGAGTTTTTGGTCACGATAAAGAACTAAAACTCCTTGCCGCTACAATTATAATGAACTATAATTCAACTCCAGAATTTGGAACTGAACCAATTTTAATAGCTGGTCCAACCGGAACCGGAAAAACTGAAACTATAAAAGCAGCAAGTGCTTACTTAAATGTTCCTTTCATCGAAATAAACACTCCTGATTTAGTTCCTCAAGGAATTAGAGGTGCATCGTTAGAAAGTTACTTAAATAGTTTAAAAACCTTATGTAATGGTGATTTAACTCGTGCTGAAAAAGCTTTTGTCTACTTAGATGAATTCGACAAGCTAGGGAAGAGTGATTTAGATATAAAAACATCTGTTAAAGAAATTCTTCTAAAATTCCTTGAAGGTGGACCATTTATTGTCGATGAAAGATTATCTAGTTATACATTTAATACTACTATGTTAAATAAAATCTGTTCAGGTGCCTTTCAAGAACTTTTTGAAAAACCAAAAAAGATTGGCTTTGGTGCAACCGAACAAAGTGATATGCAATTTTCTCGTCAAAAAATAACTGATGCTGAATATTACGGAAAAGAACTTGTAACACGTATTTCATGTATCATACCATATCTTCCATTAACAAGAGAAGAACAAAAAAGAGTCATTCTAGAATCAAAAATTAGTAAATATCTTCAAAAGAAAAAACGCTATAAAAAACAATTTAATATAGATTTTATTCTCGAAGATGATTTTATTGACGGTCTTCTTGATCAACTCGCTAAAAGTGATCAAAGCATGCGTGATTTAAATAATCGTCTTTTAGAATACCTCGCTTTACCTGAATATGAAATATTAGCTAATCCCCAATCTTATAAAAGATTAATTCTGACAAGAGATACACTTGATAATCCAAATAAATTTAAATTAATGTAAAAAGGGAAGTTAATACTTCCCTTAAAAAACAATAAAAAAAACGACAATGTCGTTTTTCTTTTTATAATGGTGTCCCCGAGGTGATTCGAACACCTGACCGATCGCTTAGAAGGCGATTGCTCTATCCAGCTGAGCTACGAGGACATAACTCACGGAACAAATAGATTATATAATATATTTCATTAACTTTCAAGTCTAAATTCATCTATTTTTTGATTATTAACCTGAAAAGTAATATTTTCAATTCCTAAAGTGTCATAAATAGAATATGAAATCGCATATTTTATCTCCTCTTTAAGCTTCCCTTTATAAACACTAGCTAATAAAATATCGTTAAAATCAAGTATAACTTCATCGGTTGTTGCTTCATAATTCATTAATTCAACTTGATAATCTAAATGACTTGATAAATTACTACTATATAAACGGTTTGTTTTCAAATTATTAATAATTATTTCTATTTTATCGCCTTCATCATTTGTTATATATGAAATCGGAATATAATATTTATTATCTAAATTACTAAGATAATAGACTGTTATCATTTCCGTATTATTTAAACTAGTTATATCAACTACCTTATTAATTCCTATTTTACGATCTAAATATAAGTCTAATTTCTTTTTTGACTTAGGTAATTCAGTTAAACGTTCATTTTCTACAAAAATCATGATTTTTTTAACATCATTTATGCTTGTTAAAGAAAAAACAATTGCTTCAATCATTTTCTCCTCATCTTTTTCATCGCTATTTAAAAACTCACGACTAAAATTAATTTTTAATAAGCCATCATTTAATTGATAACTTAAAATCTTTGTTCCTCTAGGAATAACAGCCTTAAATCCTTCGGGTAATTTTTCCTCGTTATTGCCTATAATTAAAGCGTTTAATATTTCTTTTATCTGATCGTTAATATTTTTATTGTTAGTTTCTATTTCTGTCATTGCTACAAAATCATTTTTATCAATTAAATAAATATTAATATTTTCACATTGCTCTGGTATATATTCCTCATTAATTACTTCGGGATAATTATAAAGAATTAAAGCTAATAGTAGAAGTAAAGTTGTAATTCCTAACTTCTTAAAAGTAAAACGTTTTAACATATGACCACCCTTATCAAATTATATTAATAATTATATAAATTCAGAATAAAAAACTCCTTAAAGGAGTTTATTAAAGTTCATTTAATTTTTTTAATTCCAATATTGCTTGCTTCCTACTATTAACACCTAATTTTAATATAACATTAGAAATGTGATTTCTTATTGTTTTAGTACTAAGCCCTAATAATTCTGCTACATCCTTAGTAGAAAAGCCTTTCTCTAAATAAGTTAAAATTTCTTTTTCCCTCTTGGTCAAAATGTTCTTCATAGTTATCTCGCTTTCCCAACTAATATAATATATGAAGAACATATATGAGGTGTTAATTAAATTTTACTGTTACATATTTCGGTTCATCAAACTCTTGATTTATGCGACGAATTATCTTGTTCGCTAATTCATAATCATGTTCATCTTTATCTATTACGATAGTAACATTTCCACCATTTATTTTAACAAATGCTTCACTTTGAAATTCATCTTTAATAATTTTTTCAAGTTTCTGCTCATCACTTTTATTACTTGAAATTAAAAGTAAATCATTATAAGCATCATTTTTAGCTGATAAATCACTTGTTTCACTTAAAATAATATCTTGCAAATTATTGATTGTTTCCAATACTTCTTCGTCATTTTGAATTCTCAAAGAAACAATCTCTGTACTCTCATTAACAACTAAAGTTGTATCATTAGTATCTATCGGCTCAATAAATTCTTTTAAATCATTTTCATTCATCGTAACATAAAAAATACTTAATACTAAGATTATACTAAATAAAAAGGTAAACCAAATACTTTGCTTATTTATCATCTATCTTCCTCCATAACTAATAAATAATATTATTTGACACAAAAAAATATACTACTATTATTTACTAATTAAAAAAAATATATTATTATATTACTAGGTGATATTATGCAAAATAAGAAAAAAATATTTTCAATGGTAGCAGTTTTTTTATTTTTCGCTTCTTTTCTTTTAGTTAATGTTGTATATGCAGCAACATCAAGTAAAATAGCCTTCTGTGATTATAGTGGAGTACGAAGAACATTCATGATTTTAGGAATCATTATAAATATCGTTAAAATTGTTGTCCCATTAATTCTTATTATTACAGGTATGATAACCTTTAGTAAAACTATTATTAGTGGTAAAAGCGAAGATATGACAGCTAGTCTAGGAATCTTAGCTAAAAAGATAATTGCTGGTCTTGTAGTCTTTTTAATCCCAGGACTTTTAGATTTTACTTTTGATTCCTTAATTGGCGCTGATGAATCAAACTTTACAGAATGTACCAATTGTTTATTAGATACAGAAAATTGTACTATTCCTGAACATGATCCAGATACATATACCGAATAAAATAGATGAAAATCTATTTTTTTTAAACTATTAAAAGGAAATTTCTCTCTTCAAAACGAAGATATATATTGAAGGGAGCAATTATGAATAAGAGATTAATAGTAAAGCAACAAGATATAAGAGATTGTGGAATATGTTGTTTAGAATCAATTATTAAATATTATAAAGGTTATATTCCCTTAGAGAGATTGCGTTTAGATACTAAAACTGGCACTAATGGAACGACCGCTTTAAATTTAATTAAAACAGCTCAAAAATATGGTTTTAATGCTTTAGGAAGAAAAGATTTAACTTTAGATAGTGAAGAATTATTACTACCAGCTATTGCTCATACAATAACACCTAAAGGACTAAATCATTTTGTCGTAATATACAAAAAAGATTCAAAATATGTTTCTATAATGGACCCAGCTAAAGGATATATCAAACTAAGTAGAGAAGAATTTCAAAATAATTGGACTAATATAATTCTAATATTTAAGCCATTCAAACAAATACCTCTATATAAAATAAAAAACAATTTAAAAGAACTATTTATAAAAATAATTATTCAAGAGCAATCTTTAATCAGACAAATAATCATATCAAGTATTATTTTAACAATTCTCTCTATTATAATAAGTTATTATTTTAAAATAGTAATAACTAGTATTGAAACTAATTATATAAATACAACATACTTTATTATTGGAATCTTTTTAATATTACACATATTCAAACTATATTTCACTCATTTTCGCAATACCTTAGCTATCTATTTAAATAAAAATATTGATATATCAATTATCCCAGATTTTATTTCTCATATCTTTAATCTCCCTTTAAATGTTATCAATTCCCGAACTAGTGGCGAAATACTAACTAGAATAAGAGAACTATCTAATATTAAAGAATTATTTAGTGAAATCTTCATTACCATAATTCTCGATTTAATATTATGTTTAAGTTGTTCTTATTTATTATATAACATAAATAGTAAATTATTTTTTATTCTTTGCATAATTTCCATTTTTTATATAATAACGGGTCTTTCACTTAATCCTACTATTATAAGTAGCATTAATGATAACATTGATTTAGAAACAGAATTTAATTCATCTTTAAGTGAAGAAATATCATCACTAGAATCAATTAAGAATTTGAATTTAACATCTCTTAAAATAGATGATTTAACTAATAGTTATGTCAACTATCAAGAAAGTTCTTTTATTTATTATCAAAGATTAAATATGATTGAAACTATAAAAAAATCTATTAATGAAATAGGCTTATTTATTATAACCAGTTATGGTGTTTATCTAATATATCAAAATCAATTAAATATATTATCATTAATCACTTTTAATACATTATTAACTTATTTTATTGAGCCTATATCAAATACTTTGAATCTATTACCTCGTTTCAATTTTATAAAATTATCTATTATTAAAATAGGAGAATTTTTAAATCTATCTCCAGAAAAATTAGGTCATCAAGAATCTTTAATTCCTGGAGATATCCAATTTAAAAACATAACATATTCATATGACAACTTTCATCAAATACTTCAAAATATTACACTAAATATAAAACAAAATTCTCATAATATAATAGTCGGATCTACAGGTAGTGGTAAAACAACTTTAATGAAAATGTTAAATTTAAATATCTCTGATTACAAAGGAAAAATAACTATAAATGATATTAATATTAAAGACTATTCATTAAAAACCTTAAGAAATAGTATTATCTATATATCTCAACGGGAAAAATTATTTACTGATACTATCTTAAATAATTTAACTCTATATCAAGATATTTCTCCATTCGAATTAAAAAACGTTCTAAATATTACTAAAGTTAATGAAATAATTGATAAAAAAGCTCTAAGATTAGAATCTATCATTTATAATGAAGGATACAATTTAAGTGGGGGAGAAAGACAACGACTTATTCTAGCTCGTTCTCTTCTTAAACACCCTCAAATATTAATTATGGATGAATCATTAAGTGAAGTAGATAAAAAAACAGAAACAGAAATTCTAAAATCACTAGACAAATATTTACCTAATACAACAATAATATATATTTCACATACTAATTCAAAATGCTTTCCCAATATAATTAAGTTGGAATCACAAAATGATAAAAAAATTATTACTCCTTAACCAAAAGCCAAAGAAAAACCTAGTTATACATCTTATATTTATAAGTTTGTTAATTGCCTTTCTTATAATAGCATACAATTATAATACTTATGATGTATATCAAACAACTGGCATTATGAAATGTGAAAATAATGATTGTTATATTACAATAACTATGATATACGATAAAATTGATATATTAAATCAAAATCCTAAAATAGAATATCTAAATAAAATATATGATATTAAATCTATAACTTACGAAGAACCATACTTAAATAATAATATTGCGTATCAAGATCTTAATATTACTACTAATCTTCAAGTTAATAATCAAATAATTAACTTTAAAATTCTCTATAATAAGCAAAGAATAATTACTAAAATAAAAGAAATATTATAGAAAGGAATAGTATATGTTAACAGAAAAAGAATTAAATGAAGTTAATGGTGGAGCTATAAAATTAAGTGTTGGAACATTCCTTATAATAGGTGGAATATTATCTTTCACAATTGGACTTATCAACGGTTACTTAAGACCATTAACTTGTTCTAGTACTAAATAGGTAATAATATGACAAAAGAAGAATTAAATAATGTAATTGGTGGTGCAGTATCATATACATCGGCTTCTTTTTTAAACGCCTTATCACGTGGGATAGAAGCTTTATATTCAATAGGACGTGCATGTGGTACTGCTCTAAGAATGTTAATAAGTGGGAAGAAATGTTAAAAAAGAGTCTAAAAAGACTCTTTTTATATGTTAAATTTTTCAAAAAATAAATTTTATGATAGAATACCAAATTAGAAAAAGGGGATCTATTATGAGTGATAAATTCAACAAACTAAAAGATTATATTGAACTATTAAACCAAGGACTAAAGCCTAAAAATTATGACCCTAATACTTTGTTTAGTAATGGTACTAAAGTAAACCAATATTGGGCTAAAAACCGTTCCAAAATAATTGGTGAATTACAAAATAACCCTATATATCAAACAGGCTATGAAGTGGCTAAAAGAACTATAAAAGACTATTTAGCTAGTTTAATAGAAAACCGTTTAATTGAATATATTGAATTATTAAATGAAGGAGTAATAACACCCAAAGATAAAGATCCTAATAACTTCTTTAGTGACGGTCGTCCTATTAATAACTTTTGGTCTAATAATAAAGATAAAATAATTAATCTTCTATATCATAATCCCAAATATCAAGAAGGCTACGAAGTAGCTAAAAAAACTATTCAAGAATATTTAGATTCACTTCATTTTGACTACTTAGATGATTATATAAATTTATTAAATAACGGTCTTATTCCTACTAGTAGAGATACAGTAACTTTATTTAGTAATGGTACTAAAGTGAATCAATATTGGGCAAATAATAAAGAATTAATAATTACTACCTTAGAAAATAATCCTAAATATCAAATTGGATATGAAAGAGCTCATCAAGTAGTATCAACTTACTTAACATCTCTTAACTATGATAAAATAGCTGAATACATTAAATTACTAAATAGCAATAAAATAACACCTCGTACATACGATCCAACCCATTATTTTAGTAACGGAGATGCAATTAATTATTTTTGGAGTAATAATAGTACTGAAATAATCAATAGACTAAAAAATAATCCTCAGTATCAAGAAGGCTACGAAGTAGCTAAAGAAGTAATCAAGAAATACCTATTATCAATAAATATCGATAAAATATATGAATATTTAACTCTTCTAAATGCTAAAAAAATTTCTATTACTAATTTCGATCCCAATCACTATTTCAGTAATAATGAACCAATAAATTACTTTTGGAAAACCAATAAAGATCAAATAATCTTCGAATTAAATAATAATCCCCGTTACCAAGAAGGCTACGAAGTAGCTAAAAAACTAATAAATGATTATCTATCTAAACAAGATATTAACTATCTTAAAGAATATATTGACTTACTTAATACTGGTCAATTAAAGATCTCTACATATGAAAAAAATATCTCTTTTCATGATGGCAGACTAATAAATCGTTTTTGGTCTCATCACAAAGAACAAATTATCACAGAATTAAAAACTAATCCAACATATCAAGAAGGTTACGAAGTAGCTAAACAAACTATTAAACTCTATCTAAGTAATCAAACTCTTGATAAAATAGCCGAATACATCGAATTATTAAATAATGGTACAATTACTATAAAATATTCCGATAAAGAACATTTCTTCAGTAACGGTGAACCAATTAATATATTTTGGTCAAATAACAAAGATAAAATATATAAAAGAATAAGTACTGATTCCAAATATCAAAACAATTATGAAAAAGCAATAAAAGAAATAATGAAACATTACTCTAAAAATAATAAAACACATGAATATATTGAACTATTAAATAATGGATATTTACCACAAGAAGATGAAACAAATTTATCTTTTAATAACGGAGAATTAATAGGTAACTTCTGGTCTCTTAAAGAAAATAGACTTCAAATCGCCTACGAATTAAAACATAATCCTAAATATCGTAAAGGATATGAAATAGCTAAGAAAACCGTTAATGAATTAACTAATATAATAAGTTACTTAGAAGGAAATGAAAAAAGAGCTCTTAAAATTTATTCAGCTAATCAAAAACTTCGTCAAAGACGCCATCAAAAAGAGAATCAAGACTTTCAAGTTGAAGATCTTCTAAAAGAATTCAATATTAATATAACTACTTTAAACAAATTTCTAAATCGTACATCGCCAAATAAAAAAAGAAGCCCCAATATAACATTATATCAAGGAGAAACATTAAAAAATTACTGTCTAAGAAAGGGCTATAATTACGAAGTTATATTTCGTTTATTAAAAATATATCGTAAATTACCTAATAAAAATTTCTCTGAATTAGTTGAACTAGCTATCGATACCTATCGTCATAATGGACAAAAACAACCAACATTATGGGTATATGAAAAATATGGACTTTTACTAAAACATTTACTTCTTTTAATAAATGTTGATAGTTCAGGTATTCTCTATAATATGCGTAAATACTGTTTATCGCTAGAAGAAGCTATTCGTCATGAAATATTTAAAAGAAATATTCCTAATAAAAAATATCTCTGGTTAGAAGAACTATTAAACTATTTAGTTGAAGAAATGTCTAGCGATAAAACAGAAGATGAAATAACAACTGCTATAGCTAAACGTTTTTATGATTTAAATAAAGAATATAATCTTACAGACGAAGAAAGAACAATTCTTTTTGATATTCTAGAAAAATATATAGTTAGTATAAGAAAATACTTGGCTTGTTCATTTATTCTCGAACCAGATAACGAATTAAAAATAATTAAAGCAAAAAAATATAATTTATCCTTTAACGAAATAGTAGAAGCCTATTTTACATCTTTACGTATTCAAGGAAAAATTATCTTACCGATTGATCATCCACAAATAAGACATCTTTACATATTAAAAAAATATTATCAAATATATGATATGTTAACTAAAGAACAACAAACATTCTTAAGAAAAACAGAAAATATATCTGATAGTGATATTCAATTAATGAGTACTATAAAAGAAAATATAAATAATCTAATTCAAGAATTAAATAATAAAAATTATCAACCAAAATAGTAAAAAAAAGATAAAATACAACAAAAAAGCCTAATTTATCAAGCTTTTTCTTGTCAAAAAAAAATGTAGGTGTTATAATCATTTATAGTTAATGAAGGGAGGGAGATTATATGACTAAAGTAGTAGTACAAAATGGTAACATTGATGCAGCATTAAAAAAATTTAAAGTTAAAGTTGCAAAAAGTGGAGTCCCTTCAAAGCTAAAAGAAAAAAAATGCTATGATAAACCAGGAGTTAAGAGAAGAAAAGCTAAAGAAGAAATGATTAGAAATTCTCGTAAACGTAGAAGAAATGATAGATAGGTGATAATATGGCATTAACAGATACTATAATCAAAGATATGACTAGTGCTATGAAAGCACAAGATAAATTTAATTTATCTGTCTTACGTATGTTAAAAAGTGCTCTTCAAATGGAAAAAATCAACTTAAAACATGAGTTGTCTGATGAAGAAGCAATGACAGTTATCAAAAGACAAGTTAAACAAAGAAAAGATAGTATTAGTGAATTTGAAAAATATGGTAAGACTTCTGAAGTTGAAAATTTAAATAAAGAAATAGAATGCTTATCAAAGTATTTACCAGCTGAAGTAAGTGAAGAAGAAATAAATAAGACTTTAGATATTATATTTGATGAATTAAAACCTGAAAGTATGAAAGATATGGGACGTGTTATGAAAGAAGCAACATCTCGTCTAGGAGCAGGTGCTGACGGTTCATTAATTAGTAAACTTGTAAAAGAAAGATTATCAAAATAGATGATGAAAATCATCTTTTTTTTATGAATTAATCACTAAAATACACTATCTTTATTGAAAGATACCATCTAAAATGATATAATTCTTTTAAATGATAGGCATTACAATAGGGGGCGTAGTCTATGAAGAAAGAAAAACGTAACGGTATTATTTCCTTATGGAAATTTTTATTTGCTATTGTTATAGCTTTCTTTCATACTAATCAATTTTACCAAAACCTAAAAAATCCCTTTTTCCCTGGTGGATATATAGCTGTTGAATTCTTTTTTATTGTGTCGGGTTTCTTTTTTGCAGCAAGTGTGTTAAAAAAAAGATACTCTAAAAAAACAATAGGAACAGATACATTAAAATTTATTTTTAAAAAAATATGTTCTTTTATCCCTTATATTTTAATAGCCTATATATTTTCATTAATAGTTCAAGCATATTATTCTAACTGGGGTATTAGCAAAATATTAAATTCTTTTTGGAATTTATGCTTGCTAAAACATTTTGGCTTTGGCGATGTAATTATGCTTGGGCAATTATGGTATATCGCTTATATGTTACTAGTTATGTTTATTTTATATCCTATCGTTGTAAAATATAAAGACAACTTTATTAAATTAATATCTCCAATAATAGTAATAGTTTCTCTAGGATTTCTATACGAAACATATGGAACAATAAACCATTTAGATAAAATATTCTATGGGATGTTACCAACAGGAGTTTTACGTGCTTTGGCTGAAATTAATATTGGAATGATAATATTCCTAATTTCTTCAAAAATTAAAAATATTTCTTTCAAAAAAATATTTTTAATTATAACATCTGTAATAAGCGAGTTATTATTAATAACAATATTATTAGTAATATTATTTATAACAAGCATTAAAAAATACGAACTAATAATATTATTAATGCTTTCCATATCTTTAATAATTTTTACTAGTAATAAAAACATAGAATTGAAATTATTATCAAATAAAATAATATATTTTTTGGAAAAACTAAGTTTACCTATCTATTTAAATCATACAATATTTGTAGTGATTTTAGATTATGGTTCTTTGTTTCAAAAATTTTCACCAATTAGTAAGTCAATAATAACCGTAGTTGTAACAATAATATTCTCGATAATAGAAATTAAGATTATTACTTATATTCAAAACAAAAAAATGATAAATAAAATTAAAAAAATTATTATATCTGAAAACAAAACATAAAAAGATAAAAAGTTAAACAAAAACGTAATTTAATAAATAAAATCAAAATAATTCTGAATTAATAAATTAAAATCCGATATAAAAAGCTAACTAAATAAGATGATTTAATCATCTTATTTTTTATGAAGTAATAATTAAGAAATAATATCTTTATTGAAAGATATTATCTATAATGTTATAATTTATTTAGATGATAGACATTACAGTAGGGGGGATAGTCTATGAAAGAAAAACGCAATGGTATAATTTCCCTATGGAAATTTTTATTTGCAATTGTAATAGCTTTTTTTCATTGCTCTCAATTCTACCAAGACTTAAAAAATCCCTTTTTCCCTGGTGGATATATAGCTGTTGAATTCTTTTTTATTGTGTCGGGTTTTTATTTAGCTAAAAAATTAATAAAAGAAAAATATGATACTAAAAACATAGTAGGAGAAACAATAAAATATATCTTAAAAAAAATATTAAAGTTATTTCCTTACATATTAATAGCTTATATTTTTTCAATTATTATAAGATTATATTATAATCCTAATTTAAAAACTAATGAATTAATTAATAGTATTTGGAATCTCTTTTTATTAAGAGAGTTTGATCTACGTTCAACTATTATATTACCTCAATTATGGTATCTAACATCGATGTTTATCAGTATATTTATTCTATATCCAATAGTAAAAAAATATAAAGAAAAGTTTATTGCTTTTATTTCTCCTTTAATAGTTTTGTTTGGATTGGGATACTTAAGTTATAATTGGGTTGGGTTAGATCACTCCTATCAAATATGGAGTGGTTTTACAAGAACTGGGATTATAAGAGGGTTTATCGAATTAAATTTAGGAATGATTTTCTATTTAATTCATTTAAAACTTTCTAAAGTCGAATATACAAAAATTGGTAAGTTAGCTTTAACATTTTTAGGAGAAGGACTTTTAGTATCTGTTTTAATAGTAATTAACTATATAGATGCACCAAAATATTACGATTATATTATGTTATTCTTTATATCAATTGCAATAATAATTATCTCTAGTGAAAAAACTTTAGAATACAATATACTATCTGGTAAATTTTTTTATTATTTAGAAAAATTAAGTATGCCAATTTTTATAAATCATGTATTTGTAATAAATCTCATCGATTACGCTCCGATTTTTGACCAAATAAATCCAGTTAATCAATCACTGTTAGCTGTAATAATATCAATAATCTTTTCAATTATCGAAATGAAATTAATTGACATTTTAAATAAATATAATGTTACTTATCATTTAAAAAAAGTGTTTATAAAATGTTAATCCAATAAAAATATAAATAAATTAAAATAGTTTAATTGACACATAAAAAAAGAATATGTTACGATTAAAAATAGATAATGAAGGAGGAGTAGTATGAAACCATTAGTTTCAATAATAATTCCTGCATATAATGCTTCTAAAACTATAAATAAATGTGTTGATAGTGCATTAAAGCAAACTATAAAAGAAGTAGAAGTAATTGTTATAAATGATAAAAGTAAAGATGATACACTAGATAAATTAAAAGAATATGGTAATAAAATAGTTCTAATAAATAATGCAAAAAATCTAGGGCCATCAGAATCTCGTAACAAAGGAATTGAAAAAGCTAAGGGAAAATATATTTTTTTCTTAGATTCTGATGACTATATTGCAGATAATACGTGTGAGTTAATGTCTTCTAAAATGACAGACGAAGTAGATTTAGTAGTTTGCTCAAGATTTGACGTAACATCAAAAGGAAAAAAAGCAGTAATTAATGAAAATACTGATACAGATGCTAAAGCATTCACTAAAACGTCAAATTATGCTGCCACTAAATTATACAAAAAAAGTATCATTGATAAACATCATATTAAATTTCCCAAACAATACTCATACGCAGAAGATTTTTATTTTCAAATAAAATATCGCTTTTACGCTAATAAAATGATCATATTAAGAGAACCACTATATTACTACTTAAAAGATAGTGAAGGCTCTATAACTAATAGTTATAACAAAAATCTATTTGATATAATTAAAGTACTACAAGATATAATTGATTTCTTTAAAAAGAATAATGTATTTGAAAAATACGAAGATGAACTAGTTGAATTATGTGCTGGTTTCTATGTTAGAAGAATTCGTGAATTTAAAAATTATAATGATAAGGAATTTCAACGTCGTTTTGTCAAAGAATTCTTAGAGTTCTTTGCCAATAACTTTACACACTACAAACATCAAATTAACGGATTTAAAACAAAATATTATCGCTTTTATAGATCGTCATATCCAATGATGCTAATCTATATTGAATTACAACAACTAAGGAGGAAGAAGTAATGGCAAAAAAATTTAAATTTTCTGTAATAATACCAGTTTATAACGTCGAAGAATATCTAAAAGAAACAATTGATTCAGTAGTAAATCAAACAATAGGGTTTGAAGAGAATATTCAAATAATTCTTGTGAATGATGGTTCTCCAGATAATTCAGAAGCAATATGTTTAGAATACAAAGAAAAATATCCAGATAATATAACATATATAAAGCAAGAAAATGCTGGAGTATCTGCCGCAAGAAATAAAGGAATAGAAGCCGCAAAAGGGGAATTTTCAAACTTTCTAGATAGTGATGACCTATGGTCATTAACCGCTTTCGAAAATATGTATAAAAATTATCAAAAACATTCAAACATAACATTATTTAGTTGTCAAATGCAATTTTTTGATGCAAGAAAAGGTAATCATCCATTAAATTACAAATACATAAAAGATAAAGTTATAAATATATTGGAAGATTATGAGTACCCTCAATTAAGTTCAAGTTCTATTTTTATCAAAACAGATGTATTAAAAAAATATCGTTATGACAAGAATATTAAATATTCAGAAGATAATAAACTGATAAATGAAATAATTTTTGATGAACAAAATATAATGATGCTTAAAAAACCGATCTATTATTATCGAAAAAGAGCAACTGGTTCATCAGCAATTCAAGGACAAACAATGAATATTAATTGGTATCTAGTTACTCCAAAAGAAGTATATCGTTACTTGTTTGATTTATCAAAGAAAAAATTCGGTTGTGTAATTAAATACATCCAATATTTGGTGGGATATGAATTTAGTTGGCGTATCGTATTTAATAAGAAATTTGAGATGAGTGATAAAAATCGTCAAATATACTCTAAAGTAATGGTAGATTTAGCAAAAGATATGGATGATGACATCATTTTAAATCATCGCCACTTAAATTTAGCTGCAAAATGTTTTTTATTCGAGTTAAAGGGTGAAAAAAACATAATAAACGAGATTACATATGAAGGTGATCACATACTTATCAAAGATTTAGAAATCAAAAAGAAAACATTAGGCCATATAATAATAGATCAAATATATACCAAAAAAAATAAATTTGAAGTTTTCGGTAAATTAGATCAAAAATTTATTCCTAGAAAAGACTTTAATATAATTAGTAATGGTGAAAAGCTAAAAATTAACTATTACGACTTAACAAACGATTATAATGAAGAAACGTTTAGTGGTGAAAATCTTCATGATTACATAGGCATTAACTTTGTTTTACCTTTAAATCAAAATTGGGATTTGGGATTTTACATAAAAGACGAATACTTAATGCCACGTTTTAAAAGGAGCAGTATTTTTACCGAATTTCTAGTTAGAAGTTATCATCATGAAAAAAATAGAACGATTGTATTAAAGAAAAATAAATTATACAATCAAAAAAGAAATATTTTAAAATCATTTTACTATGAATTAAGAAATGAAATGAATTTAATAAAAAGGAAAAGATACAAAGCATGGCTTGCTAGAATAACTACAAAAATAATGCGCTTATTTAAAAGAAAAGAAATATGGTTAATATCAGATCGCGTAAATAAAGCAGATGATAATGGCGAGCATTTCTTTAAATATATGATTGAAAATCATCCAGAAGTCAAAGCATATTTTATATTAACAAAAGATAGCCCAGATTATCAAAGGTTATCAAATATTGGTCCAGTTCTTGATCCGAATAGTAACAAATATAAACTTTTATTTCATCGAAGCGACTATGTTGTATCATCACATGCTGAAAATTATATATTTAATCCTTTAGGAAATGGTGGAAAATATGTACAAGATCAGTATAACTTTAAATATGTTTTTCTTCAACACGGAATTATAAAAGATGATTTAAGTCCTTGGTTGAATGTTAACACAAAAAAAATGGATATGTTTGTTACATCAAGTGTTCCTGAATATGAATCACTACTTAAGTATAAATATTATTTTGGACCAGACGTAGTAAAATTAACAGGCTTGCCAAGATACGATACTTTAGTAGACAAACAAAAATATATAAGACCAAAAAAGCAGATATTATTATCCTTTACATGGCGTAACTCATTAGCAAGTGCCATAGACAAAAAAACAGGTAAAAGAATATATAACGAAGATTTTAAAAATACTGATTATTTTAAAAATTTAAATAATTTTATGAATGATAAAAGGTTATTAAAAGTACTTAAGGAAAAAGGCTATATTATCAATTTTTGCCCACATCCAAATGTTTTAACTCAGTTAGAAGATTTTACTGAAAATGAATATGTAAAAATAGAAAATAATAATATAAATTACCAAAAAGAATTTTGTGAAAATTCACTATTAATAACAGATTATTCGAGTATATTCTTTGACTTTGGTTATTTGAAAAAACCAATAATATATTTTCAGTCAGATAGAGAAGAATTTTTCGCTGGTCAATTATATGATGAAGGATATTTTGATTATGAAGAAATGGGATTCGGTCCAGTGTGTGAAACTTATGAAAATTTAATTAAAGAAACGATTAAAATAATAGAAAAAGATTGTACCCTTGAAGATAAATATTCTAAACGCATTGATAGTTTCTTTAAATTTAAAGATCAAAACAATTGTCAAAGAGTATATGAAGAAATAAAAAAACTATAAAGGACTAAGATTATGAATTTATATTTAGTATTAATATTTATAACATCACTAATAGGAATAAAGTTTTTTGTAAAAGATTCAAATAAAGATTATTTAAGTAAAGAAAATACTAATTGTATAAAAGGAATATTTATATTAATAGTATTTTATAGTCATTTATGCACTTATATTCCTTATCAACATTCGAAAGACTTTTTAATGTATGACTTGAGATCTTTTTTAGGTCAATTAATGGTAACAATGTTCCTATTTTATTCAGGCTATGGAATTTATGAATCCATTAAAAAGAAAAAAAGTAATTATGTAAATAATATTCCAATAAAAAGAATACTTATTACACTACTAAACTTTGATATAGCTGTATTAACTTTTGCGGTTGTAAATCAATTAATAGGAAATGGAAAAACACTAGAAGAAATTTTACTGGCATTAACAGGATGGGGAGGAATAGGTAATAGTAACTGGTACATATTCGCTATTTTATTCTTGTATTTAAGTACATATATATCATTTAAACTCTTTGATAAAAATGATAAAAATGCCATTACATGTAATTGGATACTAACTATATTTATAATGGCAATTATTGCAATATATCGAGGAGAAGGATATGAATATTGCTATAATACTTTGTTATGCTATCCATTTGGGTTAACATATTCATTCTATAAAGAAAAAATAAATAAAATTGTATTTAACAATAAAAAATATATATTATTATTTATTACAATATTTTCTATATTTTTTCTATTCAAAAAAGTAGAAAATATAAATACAATCTTCTATAGTATATCTTCTTTATTATTTGTATTATGTGTTATTCTGTTAAGTATAAAAGTAAAATTAAATAGTCCAGTTCTTAAATGGTGCGGAGAAAATTTGTTTTGGTTATACATTTTACAAAGACTTCCGATGCAAGTAATGTCTAAACTAGGGTATAGTAATCACGCATATCGTTTTGCCCTTATAGCCTTCATCACAACAATTATATTGACGTTTATATATACCAAAGTAGTTGGTAAATTAAATAATTTAATTATTAAGAAAACATTAAATAAAGAAATTGCATAATTTCTTTATTTTTTTAGTTAAAAAAACTAATAATCTAGAAAAACAATTATATATCGTTTATAATTAATATGTTAGGAGTGTTAATATGCATAATAGAAAGATATCTTTAGTTATACCATGTTATAATGAAGAAAAAAATATTCCTTTATTTTATAAAGAATGTATGAAAGCATATTCTAATTCAAAATATCAGTTTGAATTAATATTTGTAAATGACGGTTCTAAAGATAACACCATTAAAGAATTAAAAAAATTAATAAAAGAAAAAACTTTTGCTATAAAGATAATTAATTTTTCTAGAAATTTTGGCAAAGAAGCTGGAATGTATGCCGGTTTAAAAAATACAACTGGCGATTATGTAGCAATAATAGACGCTGATTTACAACAAAAGCCAGAACTTATTCTTCCGATGATAGAGACGCTAGAAGAAAATGAAGAATATGATTGCGTATGCTATTATCAAGAAAAAAGAATCGAAGGTAATGTAATTTCATCTTTCAAAAAAACATTTTATAAAGTCATCGAAAAATTATCAGAAATCGAGTTTGTTAATGGTGCATCTGATTTTCGTCTGTTCAGAAGATATGTAGTTGATGCAATCTTATCATTGCCAGAAAAAAATCGTTTTTCAAAAGGCATTTTTAGCTGGATAGGATTTAATACTTGTTATCTTCCATATATTCCTGAAGAAAGAGCAAACGGTAAAAGTAATTTCAGTTTTAAGGGTTTGATAAAATATGCTTTATCTGGGATTTTATCTTTCTCTGTAGCACCACTAAGATTAGCAACTTATAGTGGTTTACTATTTTCTTTATTATCTTTTATATATTTAATTATAGTTATTATTCAAAAATTAATATTTACTATTGATGTTCCAGGATATGCGACTCTAATAGCATGTATCTTATTAATTGGAGGCTTAATACTATTTGGTCTAGGTATAATAGGAGAATATATAGCTAGAATATATATGGAAGTAAAAGATCGCCCTATATATATAGCTAAAGAAATACTAAGTAATAAAGGAGCAACAAAAGATGAAAAAAAATAAGAAAAAGCTTTTTTACATAATTTTATTTATTATCCTAGTAGTTATATGTTTCATGTTTCCTTATACACATGATGATTGGCCATGGTCTGGAGCTGAAGGGCTTAATCGCTTAAAGAATTTATTTGATGGCTATAACGGAAGATGGGCAGGAAATATCCTAGTAATGATTCTTACTAGATTCCGTATATTCCGAGCAATTTTTATTGCTAGTACACTTCTAGGAATAATATATTTTATCAAAAAGATTACTAAAACAACTGAAACAGGGACTCTTCTAAGTATATTTTTACTGCTTTGTATGCCTATAAGTATGTTAGCTCAAGCAATTGCATGGACTTCTGGATTTGCTAATTATGTTCCACCAGTTCTATTAATTTTAATATACATATATTTAAATAGAAATATCTTCTATAAAGAAAAGGTTGAAATAAACAATAAACTAATTATTCCTTTATTAATAATGGGATTTATAAATTCCTTATTTATTGAACACATGACAATTTATAATTGCTTACTAGCTTTAATAATTGTTATTTATCAATTAGTAAAAAAAGAACCAAACTTAGCTAATATCTTTTATCTAATAGGTGCTTTTGCAGGAGCTTTACTAATGTTTACTAATACCGCTTACACAGCAATTGCAACAGGCGAAGATTCTTATAGAACTATAGAACAAAGTAATATAATAACAAATGCTTTTAATACATATTTTTCTGACTATTATAAATATTTTATTCATAATAATACAGTATTAAATATAGTGTTATGTCTTTTAGTTTTATATGCCGTATATCGTTTTTATAAATATCAAAAAGAACCATTAAATAAAGTTAAAGATATATTTTTAAAACTAGCCACAACTGGCATAATAGGGTACTTAACATACATTATTTATCAAAGAATAATGAGTGGAGGAAATATTTTTATTCTAGATAATTACAAGCTTTATCTAGAAGGAATAATAATGCTTATTTTCGCTCTTTCATTACTTATCATCTCGTTAATTGTTTGTGTAAGTAAAGCTCGCCAAAAAAGAATGGTCTTTGAACTAATTTCAATTTTTATAATTGCTGGTCCGTTATTAGTAGTTACGCCCATAGGTCCAAGATGTTTCTTCCCGACTTATGTATTCTTTATTTTATTATGTATAGAATGGTTAAATGAGGTTACTAAAAGAAAAGAAATGCTTAATTTAAATAACGCTTTAAAATTAATCGTTCTGCTACTGTTTGTTTGCAATATAAGTATATATAGATATATTTATAAAATAGATAATCTAAGAGAAGAGCATATCGCCAAACATATAAATGATGATAAAATAATCCTTCCTAAAATACCATATGCAAATTATTTATGGGCTCCAAATCCTGTATCTTTTGAAGAACGTTTTAAAGAATATTATCATATCAATAAAGACACAGAATTAAAATTTATTGATTATAAAGTATGGCGAAAGACTGAATATAAAAAATAGGTACACAAGTACCTTTTTATATATAAAAACGTCAAAAAAACGACTTTATCTTTTATAAATGATTGTTTAATGATAAAATATATATGAAGGTGAAAAAATGAAAAGATTCTTTAATAATATGAAAAAATATTATAAGTATGCAATTCGTTCTGCTAAAGCAGAATTAAAAAGCGAAGTAGCTGATTCATACTTAAACTGGTTATGGTGGGTAATTGAACCATTCTGCTTTATGTTAATATATACTTTTGTCTTTGGTTTTGTTTTCCCAAATGATGAATTATATTTTGCATCATTTGTTATGGTAGGTCAAGCCGCTTGGGACTTTTTCAATCGCATGGTAAATGGAAGTGTTAAATTAATAATTAACAATCGTGATTTAGTTACAAAAGTATATATACCTAAATACGTCTTATTATTCTCTAAATCACTAACATATCTCTTTAAAATGTGTATCTCTTTAGGTTTAGCATTCGGTCTAATGTTATTCCAACAAGTACCAATTACATGGCATATTATATTCTTAATCCCAGTATTATTTGTTCTATATGTTATATCATTTGGAATTGGTATGATTTTAATGCATCATGGAGTAACATTTAATGATTTAGGTAATTTAACTAATATAGCCTTAAGAATGGTCTTCTATCTATCAGGAATCTTCTATAATATTAGAAAACGTCTTGGTGGTACATTAGGTTTTATTCTTTTACGCGCTAATCCTATTGCTTTTCTAATGAATGAAGCCCGTAAAGTATGTATATATGGACAATTACCAAGTTTTGAAGGCTTAACTGTTTGGTTAGTACTTGGACTATTATTATGTTCTTATGGCGTACATGTTATTCATAAATACGAAAATAGTTATGCGAAGGTGATATAAGATGGCAAAGGAACAAAAAAATAAAAAAGAAATCGCTGTAACCGTTAAAGACCTTCATATAACATACCGCGGTTTAAAGAAAACATCTATTAGAGCTTCATGGAAACATTTTGGAGACAAAGTAGAGTTATTCCATGCTTTAAAAGGTGTAAGTTTTGAAATAGAAGAAGGAAAAATATTAGGTATAATAGGTAAAAATGGTTCAGGTAAATCAACAATGCTACGTGCAATAGCCGGTATTTTCTCTCCAGATAAAGGAACCATTGATCTACATGGACGTAGTATATCACTACTATCAATTGGTGTCGGTTTTAATAAAAAGTTAACCGGTCGTGAAAATATTTATTTATCTGGTATGCTATTAGGTTTCTCCGAAGAAGAAATAGCTAAAAAAGAAAAAGAAATAATAGATTTTGCTGATATTGGCGATTTTATTAAAAAACCAGTAAAAACTTACTCATCTGGTATGTATTCTAAATTAGCGTTCGCTATTACTGCAATCTTAGAAACAGATATTATGTTAATAGATGAAGTTTTATCTGTTGGTGATGTTAAGTTTAAAGAAAAAAGCTACAACAAAATGAAAGAACTTATTTCTGATGATACCAGAACTGTCATAATCGTTTCTCATAGTTTAGGCACAATAAAAGAACTATGTGATGAGGTATTATGGTTAAATGATGGTGTAGTAAAAATGATTGGTAAACCAGAAGACGTAATACCTAAATACGAAGAATTCATGAAACAATAAACAAGAGAGCAGGGGTAAAATGAAGATAATTCTATATATTATTAGAGGACACTTCGTACTAATATATTTTTTTATTAAGCTATTTACTAGACAAAAAAAACAAGTATATCTCTTAAGTAGGCAATTTAATAGTCCTTCAATAAATTATCAAATAATTATTGATGAACTAAGAAAATTAAATATACCATATAAAATAAAATGTAAAAAAATATCTTCCAGTATCAATGATAGTATGCGTACCCAAGGAAATTATTCTAACACTTTTAATTTGCTAAAAAAAATCAGTACTAATTTAAAAGGAGCGCTATCTTACTATTTTAGTTTATATGGTCAAATGGTAACAATTGCTCAATCTAAAGTTATAATTGTTGATGGCTACAATTTACCGGTAAGTCTTCTTAAACATAAAAAAGGCACTAAGGTTATTCAAATGTGGCATGCTCTAGGAGCTATAAAAAAATTCGGTTATCAATCAATTGGTAAAGTTGATGGAATAAATCCTACTGTTGCGAGAATTCTAAAAATGCATGCCAACTATGATTACGTCATATCTGGTAGTGAAGGGATGAATAAATACTTTGCAGAAGCCTTTAATGTTCCAATTGAAAAAGTATTAGCAATAGGAACTCCTAGTATAGAATTTCTAAAGAAAAAAGATAACAAAATAACCAAAAAAATAAAAGAAAAATATCCTGCTTTAAAAAATAAAATTAATGTCTTATATTCACCAACATTTCGTAACGAAAAAAATTATAATTACGAAGAATTAATTAATAATACAGACTTTACAAAAGTAAATTTAATTATTACTAATCATTTTAAAGTAGAAGAACGTGCTACTGATCCAAGAGTAATAAATATTAATAGTAATGAATTTCAAACCTTTGATATTCTAAAAATAGTAGATTATGTTATAACTGATTATTCTGCTTTAATGATTGATGCTGCTGTAATTAATAAAAAGATTCTTCTATATGTCTATGATTATGATGAATATAAAAAAAATAATGGTGTTAACTTAGATTTATTAAATGATTTTCCTACTATTGCTTATCAAGATGCTAAAAAACTAATGAACGTTATAAATAAAAATAAATATGATATAAAGGCTTATCATGAATTTCAAAAGAAATATACTCCCCATATTAAAACAACTAGTACAGAGGCTAATATGGCCTTAATAAAGAGGTGTTTAGATGAATAAATTACGTAAAATAGTAGTTGATATTTGTAAAAAGAACAAAACTATTCGTAAATTAGCTCGTTTCGTTTTAAGAAAGAGTAAAAATCTCAAGTATCATCAATTTTATAAAAAATATAAAGTAGATAATAAAACTATTTTATTTGAAGCTTTTGGTGGACGCAACTATACATGTTCACCAAAAGCCCTTTATGAAAAAATGATAACTATGCCTGAATTTAAAGATTATAAAATGATATGGGCTTTTATTGAACCGAATAAACATGAAGTAGCCCCTTTTAAAAATCTAACTATTATAAAAAGTAAATCAGAAGATTATTATAAATATTGTTCTATTGCTAAATATTGGATTGTAAATTCTATAATGCCAGAAGAAATAGATAAAAAAGATAATCAAATATATGTTCAATGTTGGCATGGTACACCATTAAAAAAGCTAAGATGTGATATTGAAGTAAATGGTGCAAGTCTAAACACTGTTGAAGAAATAAAAAAACGTAATGATATAGATGCTTCACGTTTTGATTACTTTATTTCTCCATCAAAATACTGTACAGAAAAATTTACTTCAGCATTTAATTTAAAAAATTTAGGTAAAGAAAATATCATTATTGAAAAAGGATATCCTAGAAATGATTTTCTTTTTAATAAAACAACTAAAGATATAAATAAAATAAAAGAAAAATTAGGATTACCATTAGATAAAAAAGTAATCTTTTATATGCCAACCTTCCGAGATAATCAACATACATCAGGAGTAGGATATACATATAAATTAGCTATTGATTTTGATCATCTAAGAGAAAAAATTGGACAAGAATATGTTATTTTATTTAGTCCTCATTATTTTATAGCTAATAGTATTAATCTAGATAAATATAAAGGCTTTGTCTTCAACGTTGCTCACTATGATGAGATTAACGAACTATATTTAGTAGCTGATATCATAATGACAGACTATTCATCAGTATTCTTTGATTATGCTAATCTAAAAAGACCAATTATATACTATATGTATGATATTGATGATTACAAAAATAATCTCCGTGATTTTTATATTTCACTTGATGAATTACCAGGTCCAATTGCTAAAACTCAAGATGAAGTAGAAGAAATCATATGTCATATTGATAAGTATACTAAAAAGTATTCGTCTAAATATCAGAAATTTAACAAAAAATTTAATTATTTAGACGATGGTCATGCTAGTGAACGTGTTATCGAAGTCATCTTTAAAGATATACTAAGTAAAGGAGAAAACAAAAATGAAAAAAGAAGAAAAGAAAAAACCAATTAAAGTAATAACATATGGAACATATGATTTACTTACTGCTGGTCACGTTGAGCATTTTCGTGACGCTAAAGCAATGGGAGACTATTTAATTGTTGCTGTTTCAACTGATGAATTCAATCGTGTTAAACACAAAACATCATATCTAACTTACGAAGAAAGAAAATTTGTTGTTGAATCAATACGTTATGTTGATGAAGTAATCCCAGAAGAAAATTGGGAACAAAAACCAGACGATATAAAAAAATATGACATTTCAATCGTTGCTATGGGCAGTGATTGGGAAGGTGATGAACGTTTTGAAAAATTACGTCAATATTGTGATGTAAGATACACATATCGTAGTGGCAAATACTCGTCAACAAACTTTAGAAAACATGTTGATGAATATACAAGCGAAAATTCTAAAGAAGATAAATAAATATCTTCTTTTTTCATATATTAAAATAGGGTGATAATATATGCTAATTGATGAACTTAGAAATTATCTAAATCCCAAATCATATAATATTAATTTAAGTAAAGATAATATATATATTAATAATTATCATAAACTAGCCCAAATAACAGATAACTATATATCTATTGATTTTGATACATTTATTCTCAATATTAATGGTTCTAACTTCAAAATAAATAAAATGATTGATAAAGAGATTCTATTTAATGGTCATATAGAAAGTATGGAATACCTTTATAAATAATAAAATAAAGATATCTCTTAAAACAAATTCTCCCAATAAGACCATTAAATATCTTCATCATCTTCAAATTAATATATATGAAACAAATTACCTTAAAAATAACTTAATTATCACTATTAATAAAAAACATTTGCCATTAATTGAAAAATTTTTCCAGTATAAAATAATTGAATATTATGGAATCTCCAAATTAAAAGTTTTCTTTCAAAATAATAAATTATCTCTTTTTTATTTATTTTTAATTATTAGTTTACTTGTTTTCTTTACTAGAATAATTATTGATATTGATATTCTAACCAATAATAAAGACTTATATAGTATTATTGAAAACGAACTAGATAAATTATCTGTAAAAAAATTTACGTTTTTACGAAGCGATCAAGAATTACTTAATATCAAAAAAACTATTCTAAATAACCAAAAAGATAAACTAGAATGGTTAAATATCGAACGCCAAGGAATGAAATACATAATTAATCTCGAACCAAAAGTTAAAGCATTACCATTAGAAGAAGAGAAGTATTGTCATGTTATATCTACCAAAGATGCTCTTGTTACAAGAATAATAACATCTAAAGGAATAGAAGTTAAAGATGTAAATGATTCTGTTAAAAAAGGTGAAATACTTATATCAGGTGATATAAAGTTAAATGAAGAGATAAAAAATCAAATATGCGCCCAAGGCGAAGTATATGGTAAAACTTGGTATACAATTAATATTACTATTCCCAAAACATATCTTTCTAAAATTCCTCAAAAAAAACAAAGATATAATATTGAATTACGATTTAATAATAAAAAATATTCTATTTTTAAACCTCGTCTAAAAACATATATTTCTGAACGTCAAAAAATAGTTAGTATTTTCGGCCTTGATTTATATTTAATAAAAGATACTGAAGTAATTGAAGAAACTAAATTTTATACCAGTCAAGAATTAGAAAATAAAGTTAAAGAACTAGTTACTGATAAAATGTCTCAAATGTTAAAAGGAGAGCATCAAATTCTCGAACAAAAAGTTTTGAAAAAACAAGATAATAATAGTACAATAGATATAGAAATATTTATTGTAGCCGAAGAATTAATAAGTCAAACTAAAACATTCGAACCGGAAACAAAAACAGAATAGGAAGTGTAAAATGACGAATCTATCTCCTTTTTACGAAACATTCTACTGGGCAATTAACAACACATGGCCTATGCTAACACTATTTGGAATCATTATGCTTTCTCTAAAGTTAACAAAAGTAATAATAAATAAAGATCATTTTACATTTTATAAAGAATTTTATAATTTTCTATTTATTATATACATCCTCTTATTATATTACTTATTACTGAGTACTGAAAAAGCCGCTAGTGGAATCAACTTAATCCCATTCAAAGAAATGACTAGATATAATATTGGTACAGAACTATTCTTCTACAATGTAGTAGGTAATATTGTTTTATTTATTCCATTTGGATATTTTGTTTCAGATTATCTAAAAGCTAAAAAAATCCACCATATTTTAATTGTTTCTATCTTAATAAGTTTGACAGCAGAAACAATTCAGTATAAAATAGGACGTGCTTTTGATGTTGACGACATCATATTAAATGTTATTGGAGCGATATTAGGATTTATGTTTTATATAAGTATTCAAGCTATTAAAAATCATCTTCCTAAATTTTTACAAAATAATATCTTTTATAATATTTTAGCTATTTTCGTTTTAATAATAATTATTTTACTATTCGGAAGTATATGGGGTGTTAATTTATAATGAAAAATGATTATACAATTGTAGACAACAATTTATATAGTGATTACAATTATCTTTATGAAGTTTTAGACTATGCACTAGAACACGAAAAAGTTAAAAATGCTATTTTTTCTGTTGTCTTTGTTAGCGATGACGAAATACATGAAATGAATAAAAAGTATCGTCAAACAGACCGAATTACAGATGTAATATCATTTGCATTTGAAGATAATCAAGATATAATGTATAATGATATAAGAATGCTTGGTGATATATACATTTGTATTCCCCAAATGAAACGTCAAGCTAATATTTTAGGCCATAGTGAAAAAAGAGAATTATCATTTCTAGCCGTTCATGGATTATTACATTTATTAGGTTATGATCACATGACACAAGAAGATGAGAAAAAGATGTTTGCATTACAGGAGTTGATTTTAGATGGCAAAAATATCAAGAGATGAAATAAAAAAACGAGGAATAACTCGTTTCGTTAGAAGTTTCGGATATTCAATAGAAGGATTAAAATATGCGTATAAATATGAGCAAAGTATGCTAATACATATAATAGCTACAATCTTTGTTATTTGCTTTAATTTTTTCTTTCAAGTAACAGGAATCGAATGGTTAATAACTATTTTAGCTATTGGGATGGTTTTATCAGCCGAACTAATAAATACAGCTATTGAAGCCGTTGTTGATTTAGTTACTTTAGAAATTCACCCCCTAGCTAAAATTGCTAAAGATTGTGGTAGCGCAGCTACTTTTGTTTTAGCTTGTATGGCAGCTGTTATTGGATGTGTTGTTTATATTCCATATATAATTAATATGCTAGGATTATAATATGAGAAGTGGTTTTGTCAGTTTAATAGGACGTCCCAATGTTGGGAAATCAACACTTTTAAATAGTTTAATAAACCAAAAAATAGCAATAACATCCAATAAACCTCAAACGACACGTAATATTATCCAAGGTATATATAATGAAGATGGCTATCAAATTGTCTTCGTTGACACCCCTGGAATCCATAAACCATTAAATAAATTAGGACGTGTTTTAAACAAAGAAGCTCAAAGTCTAACTAAAGATGTAGATGTAATTTTATTACTAGTAGATGCTAAAGATGGCTTAGGTATCGGTGACAAAAAGATAATTGCCTCTTTAACTGAAACAGATTCCAAAGTAATTCTTGTTTTAAATAAAATTGACAAGATGAATGAAACTGAAATATTAAAAGCAATTAATGATTATAAAGATTTATACCCATTTGCTGAAATTGTTCCTATTTCAGCTATAACGAAAGAAAACGTTGATACTTTACTAAATGTAATAAAAAAATACTTAACTGATAACATGCGTTATTTTGATGACGATACAATTACAACAAGTACACTTAACTTCCTTGTTAGTGAATTTGTTCGTGAAAAAATATTTCGAATGACAGAAGAAGAAATTCCTCATAGTGTAACTTGTATTACTTCTAAATTTGAAGAAACAAGTAAAATAATTAATATCACTGTTGATATTATTGTCGACCGTGATTCTATAAAAAAAATAATTATTGGAAAACAAGGTTCTTTACTTAAAACCGTCGGTATCGAAGCTCGTAAAGATATTGAAAATTTAGTTGGTAAAAAAGTTTATCTTGAACTATATGTTAAAACAATAAAAAACTGGCGTGATCGCGATCGATACCTAGCAGAATTAGGTTTTGATGAAAAAGAATATATAAATTAATGAATAAAAAACTAATAAAGAACCCATTATAAAATTAGAAAGGATGGGTTCTTTTTATGAATAAACAAGAAGCGTGGAATTTATTTAAAAAAACAGGTAAAATAGAATATTATCTTAAATATAAAGGAAAAAAGTAGAAGTGATATAAAATGTTAGAAAAATATGAAGGTATAATTATAACCGAAACACCATATGGTGATAATTCTAAAATAATTAATGTTTTAACTAAAGAACGAGGTTTAATTGGTATAATGTGTAATAATGTCAAGAATATAAAAAATCCTCTTCGTACTAAAACATTAAAATTTACATACGGATACTTTCATATAAAATATCATGAAAATAAATTATCTAAATTAGTTGATGTCGATATTATCAATAACTTAAAAAATATTCGCAACGACATCGAACTAATTAGTTATATGTCATATATAACAGATTTAACATACCAAGTAGTTAAGCAAAATAATGATTCTCAAATTTATTCCATTTATATTAGTACTGTTTTAAAACTTAATGAACAAAAAAATCCCTTAATTCTAACTAATATACTAGAATTAAAATACCTTGATTACTTAGGTGTAGGTTTGAACTTAACATCATGCATTAAATGTGGCTCGACAAAAAATATTGTTACTCTTGATCCTGATGAAGGAGGATACATTTGTCAAAATTGTTATACTAATGAAAAATTATTGAGTCCTAAAAGCATAAAACTAATTAGAATGTATTATCTCATCGATATAAATAGCATTAGTGACATCAACATTAAATCTCAAACAGCTAATGAAATAAATTATTTTTTAGATAAATATTACGAACGATATACGGGTGTTTATCTAAAAAGTAAAGATTTTCTTAAAAAAATTAATTCGCTTACAGCATAATATTATTGTTATTGACAAAACTTTATAATTTGTTATAATCAATACATACAAGTGATGACTGGGTTGGCAACCACGAGCTATATAAATAAAGTTGATTTCTTCTAGAAATAAGTAGGATGGAACCGCGGATAATATTTCGTTCCTACGTATTTCTAGATTTTTTTTTACTTAGTCATTATATTGTAATAAAAGGAGGAATATTATATGGAAAAACTAAAAATGGAAGACATTGTAAATTATTGTAAGCAATATGGTTTCATTTTCCAAGGAAGTGAAATATATGGTGGACTTTCAAATACGTGGGATTATGGACCATTAGGACGTGAATTAAAAGAGAATATTCGTCGTGCTTGGTGGAAAAAATTCATTCAAGAGAATCCTTATAATTATGGCCTAGACGCTGCAATATTAATGAATCCAGAAGTGTGGGTAGCAAGTGGTCATGTAACCAACTTTAACGATCCACTAATTGATTGTAAAAAATGTAAAAGTCGTCATCGTGCCGATAAATTGATTGAAGAATATACTGAAGGAACAGAAACAGCTGATGGCTGGGATAATGAAAAAATTGAAAAATTTATCGCTGATCATCACATTACATGTCCAAAATGTGGTGCCTCAGATTTCACACCTATTAGAAAATTCAATCTTCTATTCGAAACTCATCAAGGAGTAACTGAAGATACTAAATCGAAAGTGTATTTAAGAGGAGAAACAGCTCAAGGAATATTTGTTAATTTCTTAAATGTCCAAAGAACAATGCGTGCTAAAGTACCATTTGGTATAGGTCAAACTGGAAAAAGTTTTCGTAACGAAATAACTCCTGGAAATTTTACATTCCGTACTCGTGAATTCGAACAAATGGAATTAGAATTCTTTTGTAAACCAAACACGGACTTAGAATGGTTTGGATACTGGAAAAATTATTGTATAGATTGGTTAAAATCACTAGGAATGAAAAAAGAAAACTTAAGATATCGTGATCACTCAAAAGAAGAATTATCATTCTATAGTAAAGCAACAACAGATATCGAATTCTTATTTCCAATGGGATGGGGTGAACTTTGGGGAATTGCTGATCGTACTGACTACGACTTAACAGTTCATATGGAACATTCCAAAACTGATTTACGTTATTTAGATCCGGAAACAAACGAAAAATACACTCCATACGTTATTGAGCCATCACTAGGCTTAGACCGTGTAATACTAGCTTTTATTTGCAATTCCTATGAAAAAGAAGAATTAGCAAACGGTGAAAATAGAGAAGTCTTAAAAATACATCCAGCTCTTGCTCCAGTTAAAGTAACGATTCTTCCACTAATCAAAAAAGTTCATGGTCAAAAAGCTATGGAAGTATATGCCACACTTTGTAAACATTTCAACGTTTCATATGATGAATCAGGTTCTATAGGTAAAAGATACCGTCGAAGCGATGCTGTCGGAACACCTTTCTGCATAACTATTGACGACGAATCATTAGAATCAAACATTGTCACAGTTCGTGATCGTGATTCAATGGAACAAATAAAATTAAATATTGACGAACTTACCAATTATATCCAAGAAAAAATTGAATTTTAACGTCAACTTATAGTAAAAGGGGGAAGAAAATCCCCCTTTTCTAGTTGCTCCCATAAAAATATATATTATATAATAGAACATGTATTTAAAAAGGGAGTGGTGGTAAAATGAAAACAATCGATTTTAAACAATATACAATAGATAAAATAGAAGAATTAAAAAAAGAAATAACTTCAATTGACAACAATCTTACAAAGTTATCTAATCCTTCAGATGTAATATTAGAAGAATACGGTACTAAAAAAGAACTTATCGCTTTATATAAAAGCCATGTTAAAAAACATTTACTTCAAAAATTATTTATTCCAAGTCAAAAAGAATTACAAAATTTTATTTATAATTACGAAAGACATCTTCTTACAAATAAAAAAGCTAAAATAACTAAACAGATTAAAATATTGGAAAAAGTTGTAGAATCACTAATCGAAAATAGTTTTGTTAAAGATGTCCCATCTTTTTCTGAAAACTCATCTCACAAATATATTATTCAACAAATATTAGAATATAGTGAAAAAGATAACATTAAACCATCAGAAATAGTTGATCTCCTAATCAGTCTATTTCGTCAAACAACTAAAGATTATCATGTTGAAAGTCAATTAGAAAGCGATATATCAAATAACTTTGATCGTCGTAATTACCCATATAAAAGGACAAAAATTGAAGACCTTCTTTTTTCCTTTAATAAACTATTTATTACTGTCTTAGGAGACGATTATATTAGTAAATATCCTGTCTCTATCAATGGCATAAATAACGAAATTCAACTTCGTCATCAAAAAATAAATAGCCTTGAAGGAGCCAGAAACATACTTCTTGAAGAGCAACAAGCTTTGTTAAATCTTCAAGAATATATTCAAGGAAATAAAATTATCAAAGCAACTCCTGACTTTGATTCCTTTAAAAAAGATCTTAAAAAAGCTGGTTTAGAGCAAGGTACAATAATTGATTATATTCAACAAATGGAAAGAAAAATTGAAGAAGAGAAAATCGCTCATCGTCAGGCAGAAGATAAAAGAGTATTACAAAAATACTTATCTCCAGAACACTTAGCTATCTTCAACGAAGCTTGCAGTTTGATTACAGAAATCTCATCTGAAGAATTAGATAATCTATTATCACGAAGTATCAAAGATGTTATCTCTTTATGTCGTTACCTTGAATTAGTAGAGTCTGATTCGCGAGAATTTTTAGAAAATATCGAAAGAGTTACCGGTAAAATAAATATTCTCCAAACTGAAATCGCTAAAATAAAAAAACCTTCAATCCAAGAATCTCGTTTCAATTACTTAATTAATAGTGACGGACTTCCAATTATGCTAAGAAGCTTAGATGCTCTTGATACAACCTTATATGCCGAAGTATATTATCTACTAAATGAACTATCTATTGATGAAACAGTAGGTACAACAATTAATAAAGTAAATGGTTTTAACATTTGTGCCATAAGTGGTCATGAACTAACATTACGTTATATCAAAAAAGGTAACAATATCTTTATTAGTAATGTTGTTCGTCGTTCAGAAAAAATAAATCCTATGCTAACAGAGAGTGAATTTAATAATATTCAACATATTTTAACAAACGCCAATACTAAAGAAATGCAAAATTTTCAAAAAACTTGCGAAGATTTAATCTTACATGCCTTAAATTTATATAATCCTGAAGAACCATATGGTTTAACAAAGAAGATAAACTAAAAAAGTTTTTCTTTTTTTAATATCTTATTGAAAAAAAAATAATAATTAGATATAATTAAAAGGTAATATAGTATAGGAGGCTTATATATGGCATTTAGTATTAAAAAAATATTTGAAACAGATGAAGAAGACGAAAATAGATTCAATGGTACTGAAGATGAATACTATGCATCAGATAGCTCTGAAACTGAAGCAACTAATAAAATGATTCTTTTAGAACCACGTGCGTATTCTGAATCACAACAAATCGCCGATCATTTAAAAAATCGCAATAGTGTAGTTGTTAATTTAAAAAGGGTAACATCTGATCAAGCCAAAAGGATTATTGACTTTTTAAGCGGATGTATTTATGCTATAGGGGGAACAATGCAAAAAGTTGGTGTTGGTATTTACTTATGTACTCCTAAGAATGTTAATGTTCAAGGAAAAATAAGTGAAGACAATAAGGAACAAGATAAAATCGAAGAAAATCCTGAATGGTAATATCTATTCCTTTTTCGTATAAAGAGGTGAGTCATGAGAAAATTTAATACAGTTATTAATGGCTATGACAAAATAGAAGTTAATTCTTTTATTCAAGAAGTTACTACTGAATATGAAAACATGTTAAATAAACTAAAAAAACGTGATAACGAGATAAACGCCTTAAAAAGAGAATTAGCTCACTATAAAAACATTGAAACAACACTTAATAAAGCGGTTTTAGTAGCCGAAGACTCATCTAATCAAATAAAGAAAATAGCTCATGATGAAGCTAAAATGATAGTTCAAGAAGCTAAGAAAAATGCTTCACATATTATAAATGACGCTCTTCTAAAAGCTGAAAAAACAGAATTAGAAGCAGATCAACTGCGTCGTAGTTTAAAAATATATAAGGCTCGTATCAAGCAAACAATCGAAGAACAATTAACAATGGTTGATGATGTTGATAATATAAAAAATAATTAAAAGGTTTTACCTTTTAATTTTTTTTGTAAAACTCTCTATATAACTTAATTAATGCTCTTTTTTCAATTCTTGAAACATAACTTCTCGATATATTAAGTTCTTTTGCTATATCCTTTTGGGTAAAAATATCACTCCCATACAATCCATATCTTTTTATAATAATATTTCTTTCTTTATCATTTAAAACACCCAAATATTTTTTCAAAGATTCAATACTTATTTTCTTAAAAACAATAGTCATTAAATCTTCTTTATTATCTTGTAATACATCTTCTAAAGTAATTTCATTACCATCCTTATCTAAGCCAATATAATCATTTAAACTTATATCATTTATGTATTTTTTATTACTTCTAAAAAACATTAAAACTTCATTCTCAATACATTTAGCAATATAAGTTGTAATTCTAATTCTTCGATGAGGATTATAAGTATCAATCCCTTTAATTAAACCAATCGTCCCAATACTTATTAAATCGTCGTTAGAAACACCTTTAGTTTCAAATTTTTTAATAATATGGGCAACTAGCCGTAGATTATGTTCAATTAATTTATTACGAGCATCTTTATTACCATTCATCATCTCTTTAATACATTCTTTTTCTTCTTCACTACTTAATGGTGGAGGAAATATATCATTAGAATAACTACCTGTAAAATAAAATAATCCTTTAAATAAATTAAGAAGTTTAAAAAACATCAAATCACCTAATTAATTATATTTAAAAAGTATTTTATTAAGTACCTAAAAATGTTATAATTTATAAAGGGATTTGATGAATATGAAAAAACTTACTAAATTATTTATAATATTATTCTTAATACTATTTATATGTGCTTGTAAAGACAAAAAAACGGAATACAAGTTAATTGAAATAACAGGCGAAGAATTAGTTAATAATCTTTACAACAATGATAATCAAAAATTTATTTTCGCTTTATATAATACAGATAAAAAAAATGCCGATACATTTTATCAATCTCTAGAAAATCTAGTCAACAATATTAATTCTGATGTTTATTATGTTGAATATAATCATCTTGATGACGAATCATCTTTCAATCTATACACTTCAGACTTCGGTAATTTTGCTGAAAATAGTTATTATTTATATGAAAAAGGAAAAATAACTATTAGTAGCGACTTTACTGATTTTGCAGCAATGTACAAAGAGTTAAAAACTATTACAAAGACAACCTCACTTAATTTAGTATCCGCTAAAACAAAAGAAGAATATCTAAAACAGGCAGATCAACTTTACAGAGAAGGACAAATATCTCAAGCTTTTAATTATTTAAATAAAGCGTGGAATACTGAAGAAGCTAAAAAAACATACCAAAATAATAAATATTATAAACTAATTAATAGTTGGGAAGCTTACAAATTTCTAGATGATCAACATAAAAAAGTTGAATATTATAGTTTCTTTTTTATATCAAACGTTAATTACTTTTACCAAATAATTGTTGAAGATAATTATCAAGATTTTGAAAAACCAAACGATTTATCTAAATATGAAAAAAAATATTATTATATAAAAGATGATATAATTTATATTAGTAATTATGATAATGGAAAATATAAAGAAACATATCAAATTGAAAGTATCAATGAAGAAAGATTAACTTTAATCGATATTGAAACTAAAGAAAAACTAAATTTCGCTAAAAGGAGCTAAATATGAAAAAGATAATCACATTAGGAATATTAATTCTAGTCTCAATCCTATTAACGGGTTGTACTAGTTATAAAGGATACTGGTGCAATTATGACGAATCATCAACTATCGTAATTCTTTTCACTCACGATCATAAAGATAAAGACCGCGAAAGAGTTGAAGCTAAAATTGCCGATTTCGAAAACGTTCAAAGCAGCAATTATTATGCTCGCGAAGATTATGCCGAATCCATTGGAGATATTAACGAAAATGATATATATGATGCATATGTTATCTCCTTCGATTCTATGGACAATATCGGTACATATATTGAAGAACTAAGCGAAATGTCAGGTATTGAAAAAGTAGAGCAGGGAAGTGCCAAAAACGATATCTCTATCTACAATTTAAAAAGTTTTGGTAAATACACATACACTAATTCTGATGAAGCAACCGAAAACGAATTAGAAACCGGTAAATATAAAATCAAAAAAGGTATTATTACCTTTACACCTGACAATGAAGATGGTGAAACAAAAATTCTATACACCAAAGATGGTCAATTATGTGGTGATGCTGCATGTAACAAAATATATGCTCGCAGTAATGCTACATGTTCTTCCGAATAAACCACCACAAAGTGGTTTTTTAAAACTAATATAACTATTTTAGGTTATAATATCTTAGAAAGGTTGATTCTTATGACTAAATTATATAAACCAACTATCTATGCTAAAAATATCTTTGAAATAAACTATTCTAAGTTAAAAGAAAAAAATATCAAATATCTTTTATTTGATATTGATAATACTATTGCTGATAACCGCGAAAAATATCCTTCTTCTGAGATTATCTCATTATTTAAAACACTTCAAAAACAAGGGTTTAAATTAGTCATAATAACCAACTCTCTACCACATCGTGCTCTACGTTTTGCCAAAAAACTAAATGTTAAAGCCTATTATTTATCATTTAAACCATTAAGTTACAACTATCATCGTATATTGAGAAAAATTAAAGTTTCTCCTAATAAAATAGCAGCCATTGGAGATCAAATATTAACTGATATTAAAGGTGCCAACAAGCATAACATTACAAGTATATTAGTTGATAAAATATCATCTAACGAATCATTCATAACTAAGTTAAATCGCTATAAAGAAAATCGTTTAATTAACAAATACCATATTATTAAAAGAGGTGAATACTATGAATAAAAAATGTCAAGGTTGTGGAACTATTCTTCAATATCAAAATCCCGAACAGCTTGGATTTGTTCCAGCATCTAAATTTAATGATGCTATATACTGTGAAAGATGTTATAAAATAATTCACTACAGTCAAAAGCAAGTAACATTATTACCAAATATTAATAACTATATAATCGAAACAATAAATAAAAAAGCTAAATATGTTTTTTTTCTAATAGACTTTTTAAATATCAATACCGAAACTATTAACACATTTAAAAATATTCACGTTCCTAAAACATTAATTATTAGTAAAATAGACATAATTCCTAAAAGTATCAAAAAAGAAACAATTACAAATTGGTTAGAAAAAAATTATCGCCTCAAAGAGGATATTATATTTCAAAGTACTAAAAAGAATTTTAATACTAAGTTTATAACTAAATATCTAGAAGAACATCATTTAAAAGAATGTTATATATTAGGTTTTACCAATAGTGGGAAATCATCTCTTATTAATAAGATATCAAAATTAAATAACAATCAAAATTCTATTATAACAACTAGCTCTATTCCTAACACGACAATTGACTTTATCAAAATACCATTAACTCCTTCACTAAGTATTATCGATTCACCAGGATTCACCTACCAAAGTACAATTTACCAACCAGATGATTTTAATTTAATAAGCAGAATAAATCCATCAAAAACTTTAAATCCAATCACCTATCAAACCAAAGATAATACAAGTATCTTAGTTGAAAATTTAATTAGAATAACCCCTAATAGTCATAATAGTTTAACATTCTATCTTAGTAATGATTTAAAACTAGAACGTATCTTTGATGACAAAAAACTACTTCCATATTCTCAATTAGAAATAAAAATTGAAGATAATAGTGATATTGTTATTAAATCTCTCGGCTTTATTAATATTAAAAAAGCTTGTACATTAAAAATGCAAATAAATAATCCATCCCTAATTGAAATACGTCCATCATTGTTTAATAGGGCAGGTGAATAAAATGACTAAAATAAAAGTAATGAGTGAAAATCTTGCTAATAAAATAGCTGCTGGCGAAGTTGTTGAAAAATGTGCTTCAGTAGTCAAAGAATTAGTTGAAAACAGTATAGATGCCCAAGCGACATCTATTCGTATAGATCTTCAAGGCGGCGGTTTAAAAGAGATAAAGATAACCGATAACGGTCAAGGTATGGAACGAGAAGATGCAATATTAGCTTTTCAACGTCATGCAACTAGTAAATTAATTCGTGAAGACGATCTTTTCTTTATAAATACTCTTGGCTTTCGTGGTGAAGCTTTACCATCGATTGCTTCAGTATCCGAAGTAGATATGGTTACCTGCGCAAGTGATATTGGAACTCATATTCATATTAAAGGTGGTAAACTAGAAATAAATGAACCTTCTCAAGCTCGTCAAGGCACCATTATTACTGTAAGTAACTTATTTTATAACACACCAGCACGTCTAAAATACCTAAAGAGTGAACAATATGAACTATCTAACTCTGTTTCTTATATTGAAAAGCTTTCTTTTTCATATCCAAATATAAAATTTGAATTAACAAATAATGGTAAAACACTAGTTAAAACAAGTGGTTCAGGAAATCTTTTAAAAACAATTCATGAAATATACGGTTTAAACGTTTCTAGTAATATGATTGAGGTAAAAGGTCAAACAGATGACTATACAATGGAAGGATATATTTGTAAGCCTGAAATTTTAAAATCAAATAGAAACCATATGATTACTATTGTTAACGGTCGTGTCGTCAAAAATAACGAACTAAATCGTGCCATTAACGACGCATATTTCCGTTACAAGCCAGACATCAAATATCCTATAGTTATTCTTAAGTTTGAAACAGATCCAACCTTAATTGATGTCAATATACATCCAACTAAACAAGATATTAAATTAAGTAAAACAGCAGAATTATATGAAATGATTATTGATACTATAAAAGATAAATTATATCAAGAATTATTAGTCCCTAACGCTCTAAAGAATGAAACTAAGGAAATATCATTGCCTAAATCAATGATAGAAGAACCAAAAAAATCTGATTCACAAGATCTTCACGAAGACATCCAAACAGAATTAGATTTATTTACTTCATCCAATGACTCTAAACCATCAATTACAATATCTGAAGAATCATCTGACTACAATCCTCAAATAAAAACAACAAATTATAAATCATTTAAAGATCGTCTATTAAATCCAGAATTTAAAAACTTAAATTTATATGTTATAGGACAAACATTAGGAACGTATATTGTTTGCCAAAATGAATCTGGCCTATACTTAATCGACCAACATGCTGCTCAAGAACGAGTTAACTATGAGCTTGTTCAAGAACAATTTAAAAACAAAGAAACAACAATGATAGATCTCCTTATTCCTATTAATATTGAATTAAATAGTAGTGATTTTTTAAAAATCAAAGAACATCTTGAAATAATAACTAATCTTGGTTTTAAAATCGAAGAATTTGGTCTAAATACTTTTACCATAAAAAGTCATCCATCATGGTTAAAAGAAGGTCATGAAGAAGAAATAATTCATGATATCTTTGATGAAATAATTCGCCAAGGAGAAAACTTCGATCGACTTCGCTTCAACAATAAATTAATTGCAACTATTGCTTGCAAAATGAGTGTTCGTGCCAATACACGCTTAAGTCGCGAAGCAATGGAAGAAATAATTAACAATCTTGAAAATTGTCGCAATCCTTATAACTGTGCTCATGGCCGTCCAACAATTGTCAAATTTAGTACATACGATTTAGAAAGAATGTTTAAAAGAGTTATGAATTAATCATAACTCTTTATATTTTTTTAATAAAATCCATTCCTTTTCGATATTCTTCCAAAAAAGATTGAATTAACCCACGATTAATTGAATCTTCAATAATATCTTCAGTTGCTAAAGCATTATTTAGAACTAAATTAATATATTTAATAATAGTATCAGGATAAGATAAATATGTTCTAAAAAAAGCTACTGTATAATAAAATGAATTTAAATAAACAACCGTACTACCTAAAGCTGCATATAAATAATTAGGTATTTTGTCATTAGAATATTTACCAACTTCTTTAAAAATTTTTTTAAAATAATAAGCTTCACTAAATAAAAGATTAAAACGACCAGTAATAACTTCTTTAAAAGCAATTTTATCCTTATTATATCCTGCAATTAATTCAATAAGCATCGGAATCATTTCACTTAAACGATAAGATAATTTACATTCCCATGGATTAGTCTCCTTAAGTGCATGACTAACTTCATGAGCCATAAAAACACTTGAAACATTATTTACAACACTAGGAACGGCAATAGAAACAGTTGTCTTAGCTAATTGACCATTACTTTTTTCAAAAACCTCAGCATAAGTCACAAAAAGTTCTGGTCTATTCGTTTCAGTTAAATAATAATCAATATTGCTTAATATAGAATAAGTTTTCGAAGCCGCTTCATAACAACCAATATCATAAAATATCGGTGCCACACTATTTAACAAATTTAATAATTCAATTTCTTGGCTATCAACTAATGAATTCCTTTTTCCAATCGCCAAAATTTCATTCGCAACTAACAGAGAAATCTTTAAATCATCATTAGTAATTTTTCCAGGTTGAAATTGACTTTGCAAATCATATAAAGAGTTATAATATTCCTTATCCATTTCCTCATACTCCTTACATATATATTATTATACTATATAAGACGCAAATAAAAATAAGAATTTACAAATTCTTATTTTTTTAACTCTAAATTATAAAGTTTCTTATAGTGTTTGTTATTTTTTAATAATTCCTCGTGAGTTCCTTCTCCAACAATTTTTCCATTATCAACCATCAATATTCGATCACTATTAATAACAGTTGATAATCGATGAGCAATTATTAAAATTGTATATTTATTCTTCATACTATGGATAGCTTGTTGAATTCCTTCCTGTGTTTCATTATCTAAGGCACTAGTTGCTTCGTCAAATAAGATTATTTCTGTTTTTTGAGCAAGCGCTCTAGCTATAGCTAATCTTTGCCTTTGACCACCTGATAATGTTATTCCTCCTTCACCAACAAGAGTATCGTATCCTTCAGGTAAAGACATGATATAATCATGCAATTTTGCCATCTTACAAGCTTTAACAATTTCTTCATCAGTTATATTCTCTTTAACAACAGTAAAATTATCTCTAATAGTCATATTAAATATATAAGGATTTTGTGTGATGATGCTAATATTTCCTCTTATCGAATCACAATCTAAATCTTTTATATTTATTCCATCTATGTATATACTACCAGAACTAGGTTCATATAAACGGGCTAATAAAGAGAATATAGTTGACTTACCAGCGCCAGATTTACCAACAAACGAAACTGTCTCGTTATGTTTAACTTTAAAACTAACTCCATTTAAAACATTCTTTTTGTTTGAATATCCAAAATAAACATCTTTGAATTCAAAATCGCCTTTAATTTTCTTTAAATGCTTAGTTCCAAATTTTTCTTTCTTATAATTTTCACTATCTATTATCTCATATACTCGACTTGCTGAAAGATTAAAATCTTTAAACCATTCCATCACTTGCGACATAATAGTTAATAAATTAAATACACGTCCTTTATACATGTAAATAATTACTACATTACTTATTTCTATAAAATTATTAGATATTAAAAATATTGCTAAAACAATATAAAAAAAATCCAAAATATCATGAACACTTCCAGTAAATAAACGATATGTTCTTAAAACATTACTCATCTCATATCTTTCTTGATTAATATCTGTTATTTTCTGGCTGATTCTTCTCATAAATGAATCTCCAGCATTTAATACTTTAATATCTCTAATTCCACGTACTAATTCTCCAATTAAACCAGTAGTCGCTTCAGCTGATTTACGATAGTGTTTATCTAATACATTATATTTTTTAATTCTTCTGCGTTCTAAGTAAAAAATAATTAACATTCCTAATACATAATAAATAAATAATATTTTATTAGTTACAAAAATAGCAAATAATATTCCTATATTAGTAACTAAATCCGTTAAAGACAAATTTAAATTCAAAAAAATATCTGCGATTCTTCCTGTGTCACGAACTAAACGATCTATAAAAACTCCACTTGATTTTTTGTCTAAATCCGATGTCTCTACTTTTAATAATTCACCTGCAATATCAATCTGAATATGTTTTAAGATTTCTCTTGTAAATATTTGTGCGTATTTACGAGCAAAAAAACGACAAAAATTAACACTTATTTCAACAATTAAAATTGTTGTTGAAACAATAAGCAAATCAGCTAATAAACCATCAGTTAATTTTAATAATTGATTAGCTGATAATAAAGGTACAATCGCTCCTAAAAAAGCCAGTAATATATTAGCTATAAAATATATAATAAATTCTTTTTTCTGCTTCTTAGCATAATAAAAAGTTTTCTTTAAGTTATTCCAAGCATTATCAAATTTTTCTTTTTTGCTCTTTACCATAATAAACCCCTCTTTCAATGTAATCATTATAACAGATATAATATTATATTATTTAAACAAAAATGGTCTCTCAACAAACAATAATTATATGATATAATATTTTCGAAAAGGAAGAAGATTTATATGATTATATGTATTGTTGGTCCAACTGGAGTAGGGAAAACACGATTATCTATTGCTCTAGCTCAAAAATATAATGCAATAATAATTAATTGTGATGCTATGCAAATATACAAAGATCTAAATATCGGGACTGCTAAAATAACCGAAGAAGAAAAAGAAAATATCCCTCATTTTCTCTTCGATATAAAAAATATTAACGAAGAATACTCTGTCTATGATTATCAAAAAGACGCTCGTGCTTTAATAGAAAAACACAAAGATAAAAACATAATATTCGTCGGTGGTACTGGTCTATATCTAAAAGCTGCTTTGTACGATTATCGGTTTAACGAAGAAACTAAGAAAAATGATTACTCTAATTTAAGTGATGAAGAACTATATAATCTAGTCCAAAAAAAAGATCCCCATACTAAGATTCATCCCCATAATCGAGTTCGTCTTGAACGCTTCTTAAATAAAACGGATATAACCAAATATCCACCAGTCAAATTATATAATCACCTTATAATAGGGTTAACTACCAACCGTGAAGAACTGTATGAAAGAATTAATAATCGTGTTGATAAAATGATTGATAATGGTTTAATTGAAGAGGTAAAAAAATTCTATAACCAAGGTCTAAAGACTAAACCTTTACTAAGTGGAATAGGGTATAAAGAACTATACAAATACTTTGATAAACAATTATCACTTACTGAAGCTATTGATCTTATTAAAAAGAATTCTCGCCACTATGCAAAGCGTCAATACACATTCTTCAATAATCAACTAAATGTTACATGGTTTAACGTCGATTTTAATAATTTTCAAAATACTATAAATGAAATTACATCATATATTGAAAGGAATAATCCAAATGATAGAAGTTAAAAATGTTACTAAAGAATTTACTAAAAAAATATCCAAAAAAGAAACTACTAAATTCAAAGCCGACGATAATATAAGTTTTAAAGTAAAATCAGGCGAAATAGTAGGAATATTAGGTCCAAATGGTGCCGGAAAAACAACTCTTCTTCGTATGATAGCTGGCATTATGGAACCGACCGAAGGAAGTATTAAAATAAATAATTTAAACTACCACGATAATAGTGAAGAAATAAAAAAACAAATCTCCTTCTTATCAGGTAGTACAAAGCTATATAAAGATATCTCACCATATGAATTACTAACTATGTGTGGAGAATATTATGGTTTAGAAAAAGAAGAAATTACTAAACGTATTAATGAAATTACTAAACGATTTAATTTAGATTCATTTATTCATCAAAGAATAGATAATTTATCTACTGGTCAAATGCAACGTACAAATATTGCTCGTTGTGTTATACACAATCCTAATATTTATATCTTTGATGAGGCAACAAGTGGCTTAGATATTATTGCTAGTAAAACAATACTTGATTTCATCAAAGAAGAAAAAAAGAAAAACAAATCAATTATCTATTCAACACATTATATGGAAGAAGCAGAAAACATCTGTGATCGCGTAATTCTAATTCACAAAGGAAAAATAATTAAAGAAGGAACACCATCTGCTATCATCAAAGAATGTCAAGTTACTAATTTAAGAGATGCTTTCTTCTGCCTAATAGGAGGTAATAACAATGAGTAAAAAAATTCTCATAACTATAAAAAAAGAATTACGTAGTATCTTTCGTGATCGAAAAAGCATAGTTCGTATGTTTTTATTCCCTTTAATAATTCCAGCTATGATTATTTTCTATGGTATTTTATACGATAATATTGATAACGAAGAAATAACTCATACCGTCGGAGTAAACTATGAAATAAGTGAGGTTGAAAAACAAATAGCTGATACTTTAAATATCCAATATAAAGAATATAATACTAAAAAAGAACTAGAAAACGCATATCAAGAAAAACAAATCGGTGGATATCTGATATACGAAGACAATAATTACACAATTTATACCGATCAAAGTGCTACTTCTGGTATGACAATAAATGCTTTATTAACAGAATATTTAGAAAATTACAGCCAGTATTTAACTAATCAATATTTAACAGAAGAGGGGATAGATTTAGATAAAGCATATAACCATTTCACATACGAGTCTCAAGATATTGGCGAATCAAACTATTTCTTACAAGTTATTCTCTTAGTATCTATTACTTATATTATTATGTCCATCTGTTTAAGTACTAGCAATATGGCTACAAGTACAACAGCTGCTGAAAAAGAAAATGGTACTCTTGAAACTATATTAACATTCCCAATAAAAAGAACAGAACTATTAATTGGCAAATATCTTTCATCAGCTATAATTGGCTTCATAACATCCATTATAGGTTTAATTCTTATGATAATAAGTTTATATTACTCTAAGGAAAACTATAATGTCTTCAGTACTATAAATTTATCAATAGATCTTAGCACAATAATTATTAGTATAATCATCATCTTCTTAGCATCATTCTTTATCGCAAGTATTGCCTTTGCCTTAACTTGCTATTCTAAAACATATAAAGAAGCTCAAAGCGCCAGTCAATTACTAAATATGATAAGTATCATCCCTATGTTTGTTAATTTATTTGAAACTAAAATAACTTATTACTATTATTTAATACCAATATGTAACTATGAACAAATTTTAATCGATTTATTTAGTAATAACATAACTCTTACTAATTTACTTCTTACTATTATTTCAACTTTTATATATATAGTAGTTGTTATTACATATATTATAAAAGCCTATAATAGTGAAAAAATATTATATTCCAATTAAAAAAGATTATTGAATAATCTTTTTTTAATTTACTTCCATATAAATATCTTTATCATAAATATGATCCTTAATACCAGCATCTAATTCTCTCAAAGTTTTACTATCTATTAAGAAATATGAATGATCTAAAATATCTTTTCCAGATGTCGAAATCGGATCATCCCAAGTTAAATCCAAATGCCACCACTCATTATCTAAATACAAAGCATTCCATACATGAGTTTCACTAGATATTTTATAATTAGGAATGTTTAACTTTTCTAATATAACACTCATTAAATCAGCATATCCACTACATATAGCATAATGATCATATAAAACACCTAATATTCTTGCCGAATCATACTCGCTAGAATTAGTCTCACTATTAGCACGTTCAACATCGTACTTTGTATTATTTATAATATAATCATGTAATGCTAATATTTTTTCTTTATCACTCATTGAATCTTTTATTACATTTTCAATAAGTAAATCAATATCTTTATCAATTCTATCTATTTCTTCATTACTATATAAATGAGTAACTTTTATTGTAATTTCTCCAGTTTCATCAAATAATGTTTTTATTGAAGTGTAGCTATTATAAGGATGAACAAAATTATTTATATTACTCAATAATAATTTATCATAACTAATATCAGCTACATCATTAAGACATTCTTGATATTCTACCGGACAATAAAAAGTAAATTCGTTCCATCCTTGGTTCAAAACACTATAAAAAATATTTTTTAACTCTTCATAATTATATGGAGTATAAGAATCAACTTGTTTAACAAATAAAAAAGAATCATCTTTTTGATACTCATTACCAGGTTTAATAACTAATTCTGGATGAATTCTTAATATATCTTTAAATCTAGAAGATAAAGTATCAAAATTAATTACAATCATTAAAATAACTAAAATACTTATTAAAAAAAACATAAAGTTTTTAATCTTAATCATATTATCACCATAAAGATTATAACATATTAAAAAAAATGAAGTAAATACTACTTCATATCTTTAACTTTTTTATTTAATCTTGATTTCTCTCTATCAGCAGTGTTTTTCTTAATTACACCTTTGCTAACAGCTTTATCAATGTTCTTTTGTACTTTTTTAACAGCTTCAGTAGCAGCGGCTACATCTTTTGCAGCTATAGCTTTTTCACATTCTTTAATAGTATTTTTTACTCTAGCTTTAAATTCATGATTAGCTTCAGTTTTCTTAGCTATAACTTTGATTGCTTTTTTAGAACTCTTAATATTAGCCATCTTCGTCGCTCCTTCCCTTAAATACAAATAGAATTATACTAAATAATCTACTTAAATGCAAGTAAAAGTAAAAAAAACGACTTATTTTTATACTAAAAGCATCTATATTATATAAAGGTGATTATATGAAAAAAAGATTTAAGTCTACAAAGAATAAATATTCTAAACCATTCAAAATAATATGTTTTCTTCTCATAATTTATATCTTTTTTAACTTATCATATAATTTAATTTACAATCTTTATTTATCCAAATTATCTAACAAAGACATAATTGAACATATTATAAAAAACACTAAAAACAATAAAAGTTCTTCTAATATATTCGATAAATATCAAAATCCAACTCTTATTTTAAGCGAAGATTTTACTTTTAAAGATAAAGATGAAACAGCTAAAACAGTTAAGGAATTAAATGACGAATACGAAGTATATATTTATTCAACCCATGAAACAGAAAGCTATAGCGATAAATATTTAGAAGTGTATAATATAAAACCAACAGTCAAAACGATGAGCTATATTCTTAAAGATTATTTAAATGATCTTGGAATTAATGTCAAAGTTGAAGATCAAAGTGTAACAGATATTCTACATAACAATAATTGGTCATATAAATATAGTTACGAAGCATCCAAAAAATTAGCTGAACCATTTATCCAAGAAAATCCTTCATTAAAGCTAATAATCGACTTACACCGTGACTCTTCATCTCTAGCTAAAACACTACTAACATATAATAAAGTTAATTATGCTCGTTTATTATTTGTCGTCGGTGCCGAACACGAAAATTACGAAGTAAACTACGAATTGGCTAATACTTTAAACGATTCTCTTAACGAGGAAATACCTAATATTACGCGTGGTATTATTAAAAAGAGTGGGGAAGGGGTTAATGGTATATATAATCAAGACTTAAGTCCTAAAAGTGTTCTAATCGAACTAGGAGGACAATATAATGAAATAGAAGAGTTAAATAATACTCTTAAAATTCTAGCTAAAATAATTTTAAAATACCTAGAAGGGATATCATGAAAAGTACAAAAAAAACGTGGATTAAATTTCGTCGTCTCCTCCTTCTTCTTTTTATAATTTATCTCATTAATTACTTTCAAGTAGAAAGTGGCAATTACATTGATGAATACCGCGAAAAAACAATTTTAACAGAACAAAGTATTAAAGAATTCGAAAAAGATGTTCAAAATGGTCAATACGTTGATATTAAAGATTATACAACTAATAACAATGTTGATACATCAACACCTATTACCGATCTTGGTTACAATATTGGTTGTCAAGTCGATAATCTGCTAAACGAAAAAGTTGCCAAATTTTTCAATTACATTGGTAGTTTTTTCAAATAGTAGACATATTGACCTTAAATATTAAAATATGATATAATTCACTCCTTAAGGAGGAATAATAATGCCATATAATGACGAAAAAACATACTTGTTAGTTATCAAAAGAAACAACAACGATTACTTGCCACTAGAATGGCATCTAACCTCTTACTATAACGGTGAAAATTTATCTACTATTGAAGGAATTGATAGTTTCACATCTAAAATAACAAAAGCAGAACTATTAGCTGAAGTTCTAAAATTAAATATGATTGATAGCGATGAAAAATTTCTTGATTTTGCCATTATTTATTACGAAAAAGGCAAAAATCGTGAAGAAAAAGAAGGAACTATCTTTTTAGAAGACCAAATAGATTTAAATACCGAAAATTTTATAAATTATATTGCAAAAGCAGTAGAAGATAAGATTTTTTTAAATCAATTATATAATGCCTGTTACTCTAAAAAAGAAGAACAAGCTCTTACTGAATTTAAATTTATTCTTAAAAATATAAATTATTTTATAAATCGTGGACACAATGCTGTTTACGCTGCATTATCTATTTTTAATAAAATATCCTATCTTCAAAAAAGAGATATTATGATAAAAGTTATAAGAAAATTAAATAATCATGAACACGATAATAAACAAATTCTAAAAAAAGAATCATTCTCATATGAAGGAAAAGTTGCTTAAATAATATTTATATATTATAATCAAGGCAGATTAAGGGGATGATGTTGGATGTTTTTCTACGATGTCGATAGTGCTAAAGAATATTTATTAACTCGCGGTGGATATGAAGACTCCGGTCGTTTATCACGCCGAAATTACCGAAGCTATGAAGAATACGCCAAAGTCATTAAAAGAATTGCTCAAAGCGTTAGTGAAAAGCTAGAAATTTATCCATCAGAAATACATAACTATTTATTAAGCCATCCAGAAGCAGCTTATTATTCTCTAAAAGAACTAAAAGCAATGACTTATATTGAATTAAGCTCTCTTCGTAAATCATTAGGAATAAGCAAACGAAAAACAAAAACTTCTCAAAAAGTTACATCAACAGCTAAAGCTCCAAAAGAAACAATTTCTGAAGCTAAACAAGTATTTCAAAGCGAATCAGTTTCAACCTCTGCCAAAAAGATTTATTTGTCGAGTTTACAACACGACATAGAGTTTGCTGTCCAACCAAACGATGATCCACAAATTTTGACAGTCGAAGAAATAATTCAAATGTATGGTGAAGACTTACCAAGCATAGAATATCTAATGAACCAAGGAATAGTTCCAATTAGTTCAATAGAATATGAAGAAGTACGTCGCAAGAAATTAGAACTCTAATTTCTTTTTTTATTATACTTTGTTATAATAAAATAGGTGATAATATGAAATCAGATCTCGAAAAAAATATTTCCCAATTTATTACATATTTAACTAGCGAAATACGATATTCTCCAAATACTTCAACTAGTTATCAAAACGATTTATTCGAATATCAAAAGTTTATTATCAAATTTAAAATAGATTATTGTAACATATCAAAAGATCAAATAAGAGAATATTTAAAATATTTAGATCAACTAAAGTACTCCAAAAGTACTATATCTCGTAATCTAAGTGCTTTACGTCATTTCTACTCATATTTAGAAATAAATAATAAAGTAAAAACTAATCCATTTAAAAGTATTCATAATCCAAAGAAAGACAAAAAATTACCTAATTTTCTTCAACCAGATGAACTTCAAAAAATATTTGATTCATTAAAAATAGAAACACCCCTCGAAATAAGAAATCGTCTTATTGTCGAGTTACTATATGCAACAGGTTTAAGAGTATCAGAATTAACTGATATAAAATTATCTTCAATTGATATTAATAATCATGAAATCAAAGTTCGTGGTAAAGGTAACAAAGAACGTATTGTTTACTTTGGAGATTATGCAGAAAAATATTTAAGACTATATTTAGAAACAGCAAGACCCTTACTAATCAAGAAAAACAAAAGCGATTATCTCTTCCTAAACAATACTGGAACTAATTTAAGTACTCGTGGAGTTGAAGAGATAATTGATAAAATAGTTAGAGAATCATCCCTAAAACATAATATTTCTCCTCATGTACTGCGCCATACTTTCGCAACAGATATGCTGAATAATGGTGCTGATTTAAAAAGTGTTCAAGAATTACTTGGTCATGCTTCTTTATCTACAACACAAATATATACTCACATAACAAACGAACGTTTACGAAGTGTATATTTAAAAACATTTCCTCGTCAACAAGAAAAAGTTGACAAGCTAAAATAAATATGCTATTTTCTAAACAAGTGAGAGCACATAAGTTTTAAAACGAGCTGTGCTGGGCGAAGAACCTACACGTATTACGGAGTCACGAATTATTTATTCGTGGCTTTTTTATATCTTTTAAAGTTTACGAATAAACAAGAAAGAGAGGTGATATTTATGATTAAACTACTTTGGTCAAAAGTCGGTTATACCTTTATGCAATATTTAAAATTTAATGTACGAACAATAAGAAGTATGTTTATTTTGTCAATCATAAATATACCTTCATATATTCGTACTCTTGGTGAGTATGTATACAAAGCTACATAGGGAACTATAATTCCTACACGATTTAATCGGAGTCACATCTTTATATGTGACTCTTTTTGTTTACTTAAAAGATAAAAAAAAGAATAAAAGGAGGTGCCAAAATGTGGAAACTAGCACTAAAAAAATTTATTGAGCCATATTTAAAAGATGAAGAAGTTGAAGCAATTCTTTTAGTTGGCAGCTATGCCGTTAATAATCAAAATCAATTTAGTGACATAGACGTTTATATAATCCTAAACGATAATGCCGAATATAGAGAAAGAGGCAATAAAAAAATAGATGATTATTTAATTGAATACTTTATCAATCCAGTTCATTTAGTTCGTGAATATCTTCAAAACGACAAACGTGGGCATGGTGGAGCAATGGCCAATATGCTACTAAAAGGGAAAATTATTATTGACCGTCATAATATTATCCCTGATCTTCAAAAAGAAGCCCAAATAGCCAAAAAAATCAAGCCCGCCAAAGATCCTATGAAATATTATGCTTGTTGGCATGCATTTGATGAATATCTAGCTGCTGCATATCACAACGAACTTCAATACTATTTATGCTTAAAATACTTAGTTGAATGTTATTTAGCTAATAATGGTTATTGCATATTACCAGAACAAAAAATAGAAAAATTTTTTAAAGATGATAAATATCGTGCTAATTATGATATCGGAGATTTTCCAAATAATGAATTTAATCATCTAGTAATAAAATGTTTTGATTATCCTAATCGTCATAATCTGCAAAATTTACACGACTTTGTAATTGCTGATGGCCAATTTGATATTCAAAATTTTGCATTACGCAATCAAATTCCTAAATTAAAGAAAGGAGGTTTATAATGGAACATTTAAAATATGTAATTCCTAATATGGAATACGAAGAACAAGCTAAAGAATATATCGATGAACACCATCGATATAATTCTCAAATCAATGGCTCAGGTGGTTTAAATCGCTACATCGATAACTATCCAGCATGGTTAACAAAAATAGAACAAGAACGCCATCCAGAACCAAATGAAGCCCGAGTCCCTACAGATACTTACTACTTAGTTCGCGAAGAAGATAATCATATTGTTGGTATGATTAATATTAGACATTATTTAAATAAAAAATTATCTGAATGTGGAGGACATATCGGTTATGGAATTCGTCCTAGTGAACGTCAAAAAGGTTATAACAAAATAAATCTTTACTTAGCACTATTACGTTGCCAAGAATTAGGTTTAAAAGAAGTTTACTTAGATTGCGAATGCAACAACCCAGGTTCATATAAAACTATGGAAGCCTTAGGCGGAATCCGAATAAAAGAATACTCATCAGAAAATTATTCTAATAAAATATATCGTTACATAATCTACGTTGATGCTGCCATTGAAAACTATCGTCACGAATATGAACCTAAAATATTAAAAAGGAGGTAATCATGGAAATAACTAAACCAAATATCAATGATTTTAATGAAATCCATTCAATATTTGAAGAAGTACACAACCTTCACCAACAGAATAGACCAGATTTATTCAAAACTAAAAGTCATTTTACTAAAGAAGAATTTCAAAATATATTAAATGATTCAAACCAAATATTTCTCGTTATAAAAAATAAACATATTGAAGGTTTTATTCATGCTACTATAAATAATAAAAGTAGTAATAATACTATTCACTACAAAAATTTATTTATATCATCATTTGGTATCAAAAAAGAATATCAAAATACTGGCCTAGGAAGCAAATTAATTCAAGAATTAAAAAAAATAGCAATCAATCAAAAATGTGATAATATTATTTTAAATGTATGGTCATTTAATGATAGCGCTATAGCATTTTATCTAAAACATGGTTTTAAGGAACAAAGAAAAATAATGGAAATAAAATTATAAATAAAGGAGTGTGAGTATGAAAGCTATCGAAGTAAAAAATCTATCTAAAACATTTAAAACTAAAGTAAAAGAAACTGGTTTAAAAGGTAGTTTAAAAGCTATAATAAAACCAAAATATAACACCAAAAAAGCCGTTAATAACATAAGCTTTTCTATTGAAAAAGGTGAAATAATTGCTTTTATCGGCCCAAACGGAGCAGGTAAATCTACTACTATCAAAATGCTAACTGGTATTCTATTTCCCACTAAAGGTGAAATTAATATCATGGGTATAAACCCTCAACACAATCGTAAAAAATTAGCCTATAAAATAGGTACCGTTTTTGGACAAAAAGAACAGCTATGGATTCATTTAACACCATATGATAACTTTAAATTCTTTGGTGCTATCTATGATGTTCCAGAACAAATAATAAACAAACGAATTGCTGAATATAAAGAAATATTTGAACTAGACGAATTTATCAATACCCCAGTACGTAGTTTATCGCTAGGACAAAGAATGATATGTGAAATAGTTGCTTCTCTAATTCATGAACCATCTATTCTTTTTCTAGATGAACCAACAATCGGACTTGATCCTGTAATCAAAGAAAAAATTAGAGTATTTATAAAACGACTAAATAAAGAAAAGAAAACAACAATCTTTCTAACCAGTCATGATGTAGGTGACATCGAAAAACTATGTAAGAGAGTAATCATCGTTAATAATGGTAAAATAGTTCTAGATGATTCAATGGAAAATCTAAAATACCATTATTTAAATAAAAAGATAGTCGAAGCCAAAATGAATACTAAAATAAATCTAACTGATGTCGAAGGAATAAGTATTATCAAAGATAAAGACTATAATCTAAAACTAGAAGTAGATTTAACTAAAAAAAATATTAGTGATGCTATAAAATTATTAAATCCCGATAATATAATTGATATCAATATATCTAATATTCCACTAGAAACAATAATCAGTTCAATATATAAAGGAACAAAATCATGAAAAAATATCTATATATCATGAAAACAACATTCAACGATTCAATTCAATACATAAGCAGTTTATTTATTCGCTTTATAGGTTTTGCCATTACAATGAGTATTCTCCTTAGTTTATGGACCTTTATCTATCAAGATAGTACAACTATCAATGGTTATACTCTAAAAGAAATGTTTTGGTACTTATTATTAGCTGAAACTATAACTTTCGGAAGCAATAGTCCAGTTGCCACAAAAGAAGTAAAAAACTGCATCAAAAGTGGAAATATAGCTTATCAAATAAATAAACCATATCATTATATTATTTATAGTATATCTAAATACTTTGCTGATACCTTAATAAGATTCATCGCTTTTGCTATAATCTCTACCATACTAGGATTAATCTATGTTGGTCCAATCGATAATGTTTCACTTATTTCTTTTGTATCATGTATACCAATCTTTTTATTAGCTGTTCTTATAACTGGAATGATAAAAGTTTTAATAAGTTTAACATCATTCTGGGTAGAAGATTCCCATCCTTTCCAAATGATTTATAGTAAATTTATTTTGATATTCGGTATCTTCTTTCCTATTGAAATGTTTCCTAAAACAATAGGTAATATATTAAGATATACCCCTATATATAGTGTCAGCTATGGCCCAGCAAAATTAATGCTATCTTTTAATTCATCATTCTTTTTAAATATCATAATAACACAAATAATAACTATTATAATAATCAGTATAATTATTAATATTGTCTATCGAAGAGGGGTGAGAAAACTAAATGTTAACGGAGGTTAAAAATAATTTAAAAATAATGTTTCTATCATTAAAATATAATCTAATTAGAGTAATGGAAAATAGGGTTTCTTTCCTAACTTCTGTAAGTATGATGATTTTTAATAATGCATCATTCATAATCCAATGGTTAACAATTTTCGGCCTAGTAAAATATATTGGCTCATATACTTTAAATGATGTCATGTTATTTTGGGCTATATCAAGTGGATCTTATGGTTTAACAAACATTCTATTTAACGGAGCCAACAAAATACCTGAATATATCGAAAATGGTAAGTTAGATGCTTACTTAGTTATGCCTAAAAATGTTTTATGCCACGTAATAACATCTAGTACTGAACCATCAGCATGGGGAGATCTTATATATGGATATATTGCCCTTATAATATTTAATTTCAGTATCAAAAATATATTCTTATATTCACTACTAATTATAATAGGAGCTTTAATCTACGCTAGTTTTATCATAATTTGCAATTCATTCACTTTCTATTTTATTAGATTTAGTGAAACATCCGAAATATTAAAAGATATTTTTATTAATGGCAGTTTATATCCAGATGTAATATTTAACAGAGCTATTAAAATTATCTTCTTTACCTTGATTCCATGTGCTTTAGCATCATGGATTCCAGTTCATTTAATAATTGAATTTAATATTTATCATTTTATTATATTAATTCTAGCAACTATCGTTTTAATAATTATAGCTTTCTGTCTATTCTATCGTGGATTAAAAAATTACACTTCATCTAATTTGATGGAAGCTAGAAGTTAAATAATGTAAAATCATTACTAAAGCCTAAGAAATATCTGTAAAAATGATGTCAAAACAGGAGATAATATCTCCTGTTTAGTCATTATACTGATATAATATTTTTGTGACATAATATGCAAGGGAGGAAACATTGTGCACAAATATGTATATTTATTTACTGAAGGCAATGCAGATATGCGAAACCTTCTAGGTGGTAAAGGTGCTAATTTAGCAGAAATGACTAATATTGGTCTACCAGTACCACAAGGCTTCACAATAACTACTGAAGCATGTACTCAATACTATGAAGATGGTCGCGAAATAAACGACGAAATTCAAAGTCAAATCAATGAGTACATTGTAAAAATGGAAGAAATAACTGGAAAAAAATTTGGCGACAAAGAAAACCCTCTACTAGTTTCAGTTAGATCTGGTGCAAGAGCATCAATGCCAGGTATGATGGATACTATCTTAAATTTAGGATTAAATGAAGAGGTAGTTGAAACTTTAGCAGAAAAATCCGGGAATCCAAGATGGGCATGGGATTGCTACAGAAGATTCATTCAAATGTATTCTGATGTTGTAATGGAAGTAGGCAAGAAATACTTTGAAGAATTAATAGATAAAATGAAAGAAGAAAAAGGCGTTAAACAAGATGTTGAACTTGATGCCGACGATTTAAAAGAATTAGCAAATCAATTCAAAGCTGAATACAAAGCTAAAATAGGAAAAGACTTCCCATCTGATCCAAAAGAACAATTAATGGGAGCTATTAAAGCTGTATTCCGTTCATGGGACAATCCTCGTGCTAACGTTTACAGAAGAGATAATGATATTCCATATTCATGGGGAACTGCTGTTAACGTTCAATCAATGGCCTTTGGTAACATGGGCGACGATTGTGGAACAGGTGTTGCCTTTACACGTGACCCAGCTACCGGAGCAAAAGGACTATTTGGAGAATTCTTAACAAACGCTCAAGGTGAAGATGTTGTTGCTGGTGTTCGTACACCAATGCATATTTCTGAAATGGAAGACAAATTCCCAGAAGCTTTCGAAGAATTCAAAAAAGTTTGCAAAACTCTCGAAGAACATTACCGCGATATGCAAGATATGGAATTTACTGTAGAACATGGTAAACTATATATGCTTCAAACAAGAAACGGTAAAAGAACTGCGCAAGCTGCTCTAAAAATTGCTTGTGATTTAGTTGACGAAGGAATGCGTACAGAAGAAGAAGCAGTTCTAATGATCGATCCAAGAAATCTTGATACATTATTGCATCCTCAATTCGATGCTCAAAAACTAAAAGAAGCAAAACCTATTGGAAAAGGATTAGGAGCATCTCCAGGAGCTGCATGTGGTAAAGTTGTCTTTACTGCTGAAGAAGCTGAAAAACAAGGAATTGGTGGTAAAGGAGACAAAGTAATCTTAGTAAGATTAGAAACATCACCAGAAGATATCTCAGGAATGAAAGCCTCTCAAGGTATTTTAACAGTTCGTGGTGGAATGACATCTCACGCTGCAGTAGTTGCTCGTGGTATGGGTACTTGCTGTGTATCAGGATGTGGTGATATTCAAATGAACGAAGCTAAAAAAGAATTCAAGTTAGCTGGAAAAACATTCCATGAAGGAGACATTATTTCTATCGATGGCTCTACAGGAAATATCTATGACGGTGAAATTCCAACAGTTGATGCAACAATTGCAGGTGAATTTGGTCGTGTAATGGAATGGGCTGATAAATACAGAAGATTAGGTGTAAGAACAAATGCTGATAATCCAACTGATACAAGAAAAGCTGTCGAATTAGGAGCAGAAGGAATTGGATTATGTCGTACAGAACACATGTTCTTCGACGAAGAAAGAATCCCAGCAATTAGAAAAATGATTTTATCTGATACAGTAGAAGAAAGAGAAAAAGCTTTAGATGCTTTAATTCCATTCCAAAAAGGTGATTTTAAAGCAATGTATAAAGAATTAAAAGGATTACCAATGACTGTTCGTTATCTAGATCCACCATTACATGAATTCTTACCAACTGAAGAAAAAGATATTAAAGCTTTAGCTAAAGATATGGGTGTAACAGTAGAACGCCTAAAAGCTAAATGTGCAGAACTTCATGAATTCAATCCAATGATGGGTCATAGAGGATGCCGTCTTGCTGTAACATATCCAGAAATTGCTAAAATGCAAACTCGTGCTTTAATGGAAGCTGCTATAGAAGTAAAAGAAGAAGAAGGATATGATATTGTTCCTGAAATCATGATTCCATTAGTTGGTGAAGTAAAAGAATTAAAATTTGTTAAAGACGTAGTTGTTGAAACTGCTGAACAAGTTAAAAAAGAAAAGAATTCTAATATGGAATACCATATTGGTACAATGATTGAAATACCAAGAGCAGCTCTTACAGCTGACCAAATTGCTAAAGAAGCTGAATTCTTCTCATTTGGAACAAACGATCTAACTCAAATGACATTTGGTTTCTCAAGAGATGATGCTGGTAAATTCTTAAATGCATATTATGAAAATAAAATATATGAGCAAGATCCATTTGCTAAATTAGATCAAACAGGTGTAGGTCAATTAGTAGAAATGGCAGCTCATAAAGGTAAAGAAACAAGACCTGATATTAAACTAGGAATCTGTGGTGAACATGGTGGAGATCCATCAAGTGTTGAATTCTGTCATAACATCGGTTTAACATACGTATCTTGCTCACCATTCAGAGTACCTATTGCTCGTCTATCTGCTGCACAAGCTGCAATTAAGAGTAATTAATATTTTAATTGATTAAAGTAAAAGCTAAGATTTTATTCTTAGCTTTTTATATTTGTATTAGAAATAAATTCATTTACTTTAAGTTTTTTATTATTAAATAGTAAATTTAGTTTTATAATAAGTCTTATCGTATAAAAAACTAAAGTATTCATAACGAACTGAATTATTTACTATAATATCAGTAAATTAATATATTTTATCTTATTATTTTGTAGTATAATTAAATTGGCGATGCGAAAATGAATGTAAATTTGGAGCTTAAAAATTATATAGAAAACAATATATTTCCTGAATACGATAAAAATGAGCCGGCTCATGCTATTGCCCATATTCAATATGTAATTAGTAGGAGTTTTGATTTAGTAAATGAAAATCAACTAGATGTTAATTTAGATATGGTCTATACAATTGCTGCTTACCATGATATAGGACATCATATTGATTCTAAGAATCATGAAATAATATCTGCTGATATTATGTTTCAAGATGAAAACTTAAAAAGATTTTTTTCTGATGAAGAAAGAATCGTAATTAAACAAGCGATTGAAGATCATAGAGCTTCTGCAAAAGATGATCCTAGAAGTATTTATGGAAAAATTGTATCTTCTGCAGATAGAAATAATACTGTAGAGAAATGTTTAAGAAGAACATATACTTATGGAAAGAAATTAGATCCTACCGCTACAGATGAGGACTTATTTTTAAGAGCTTATGATGTTTTATTGAAAAAATTTGGAGAAAATGGTTATGCAAAATTTTATTTTAAAGATGCGTTATATGAATCTTTTTTAAAAAAGCTAAGAGAATTACTGAAAGATAAAGAAAAATTTATTGAAACACAAAAACAATATATAAATCAATTAAAGAAAGAACATAAAATATAAGACTTGCTTTTAGCGAGTTTTTTACTATTTATGATACAACCATATATATGGATTTTTATCCGACTGTTTAAAGTATAGAATTAATGAGTATATTGATTGTGATACTAATCTTAATCTAATAAACTTTTTTATTAGCTAAATAAAAATAAATACTACGATGATGACTGCTATCGGAAATGACTCATGTTAAAAATGCAAAAATTTTATAAAATTAAGATAATATTTCTTAGTTTTTATTTTACTAAATAATGCTATAATAAAATAGAAGGAACGGGATAATATGTTTAAAATAGCTAAATTAGAAAATGTTAAAAATGAAAAAATAAATATCGAAATTATTAATCATTCACATTGTTCTTTTAAAGACGGAAAAAAAGAAAAAGAAGATAACATAAAAGCTTTATCTTTTACGATATCAGGAGATAATTATTCACTTTCCTTCACATTAAATTGTAGTATCAATAAATTATTAGAACTTCCTCAATATGAAACAATTAATTTTAACGATTTCCTATTAGGAGGCGAAACTTGGCTTAATATAAATGGTTTAAATGGTGTAGAACCAGAAATAAATATAAAAATCACCAGATATATAAAAAATAAATATATAATGAATGCCTTTTTCTACACTGAATATAGCTATGATGATAATGTCTATAGTGGTATAATCGAATTTACTTTTAACTTAGATGATTATCTAACTAACTAAATAAGATTCTAATATAAACAATTGATATAAGTTAAAATATATATTATAATTAACTAAGAATAAAAGGTGATAATATGTTAAAAGCAATATGTTTAGGAAGAGTGTGTTACGAAATTAATCTACCAGTTGAAAAAATGCCAGAAGAGGGTTCAACAACTGAGTTTTTTGAGAAAAAAGGTGGCATAGGTGGTAGTATCGGAACTGTAGCGATATGTCTATCTAAATGGGGAATCAATACTGCTTTAACTTGTGTTTTAGGAAATGACGTTAATGGTCAAAGAATACGTAAAACTTTAGATAAAGCTCACATTGATACAAGATATATTGAACCATCATATGACAATGATACGCCAATTTCAGTAATTCAAATTAATACAGTTACTAAAAAACAAACTATTTTAAATCTTTCTGATAAATATATAAGTCTTAAAAAATGCGATTTTGATTTTACACCAGATATAATATGTGTTGATGGCTATGATTCAGTTCAAGCTAAGAATCTTTTAGAACGTTTTCCAAACTGTCCATCAGTTCTAGATGCTAGCTTAGCTACAACTCCCGTAATGGAATTAGTAAGAAAAGCTAAATATGCTATATGTACAAAAGAATTCGCTGAAATAGCAAGTCGTCAAAAAATAGATTTTCAAAATATGTCTACGTTAGTCTCTGTATACCAAACTTTAAAGAAAAAATATCTAAAAACTGAATTCGTTATAACTTTAGGAGAAAAAGGTGCTTTATATTGCATTAACAATCAAATAAAAATAAGCCCATCTCTTAAAGTTGACGTTAAAGACACTCATACATGTAATGCTGTTTTTCGTGCTGCTTTCGCTCATACAATCGTCAATGGTGGCGACATTGAAAAAGCTGTTAAAATAGGATGCATTGCTGCCGGATTATCATCTAAAGTAATTGGAACAACCGAATCAATTCCAACTCTTGAGGAAATAAAAAACCTATATGAGCAGAATTATCAATGATCCATTTACATATCGCTTTCCTCGTATCGATATTCATGGTGAAACATCATCTACTTGCCTCGCCGTTATAAACAGCTTTATCAAAGATAACATGAAACTAAAAAACAAAAACATTATAATTATTCACGGAAAGGGTAGTGGAGTACTAAAAAAAGCTACTCATGAAATTCTAAAACATCACCATGATGTTAACAAATACTATATAGACGGTCTGAACGATGGTCAAACAATCGTCGAATTAAACATAAAATAAGCCTAAAAGTACTATTTTAGGCTTATTTTATTGACTTTAATCAGATAAATATGATATAATTAAAACCCATAAAACTTTACGATATAGCAATAATATAGCAAAATTTGACGGGGAATCCTTTTAGTGCTAAAATAAGCACAAGAAAAGGAAATAGGGGGTAAATATTATGAAAGGATATGTATTAGATTATATTAATGAAAATGAGTTTAAAAAGCTAGAAAGAGCTTTAAAAAAATACAATATGCTAGCTTATAAAAAATTAAACTTTGAATATTACCCAGCACTAAGAAATGGTAAATTTGTTGGTAAAATGACAAGTCAAAATAAAAAAGCTGGAACTGAAACATACGAGTTAAAATTACCAAGTGATAGCATGTTTACTCAAATTCATGGTGATGTTAAATTAATATATACTGTTTATGTAAATGAACAAACTATTATGTTAAACACTATTACACCATCTGATATTTTATTAGAAGGTCATAAATCTGAATTAGCTACTTATAAAGGTATTATGATATCAAAACAAAATGCTTCAAAAGATATGTTTAAAATAGATTTATTAAAAATGTTACAAGATAAACAATAATGAGTATTAAAAATACTCTTTTTTTTATACCTAAATTTGCCTTTTTTTAAATAATATAATAATATATCATCTATTAAAAGGGGCGATAACTATGACTAAAAAATATATTTTAGCATCACTTAATATAATAATATTTATAATATTCCTAATTCTTTTATCTATTGGCCTATGGCAAATAAAAATATTTTCTAACATAAAAACAATTTTAATAATAATTGGTTTAATAATTACGTTAGCAATATCTATATATTTATATTTCAATAAAAAGATAAAACTATATAATATAGGTATCTTTATAACCTTCTTACTAAATATAATCTTACTATACAATATTGTTGATTTAAATTATAAATATAATTATTTAAGTAATACAATAAACCAAAAATACCAATATCTCGAATATAATATCTACGTTCAAAAGAAAAATGTCATATATAGTAATATAAAAAAATTAAATAATAAAAAAATAGGTACATTAGATAATAATAAAAATATTTCTCAGTACCTAAATAAAATAATTAATATAGAATGTATTGAATATAATACAATAGAAGAACTAACATATGCAATTGAAAATGGCGAGATTCAATCATTTATAATTAATGAAGAAGAATACAATAATATTCCCGAAGACAATTCTATTAAAGATAAAGTAAGAATTATATATACTAGCAAAATTAAAAATGATCTTTAATTATTTAAGTCTTCTTACTAACGTTTCACTATCTAATACATGTATATTCGATATTTTATCAAGTCCATCTTTATAATAATCAGCCCCAGATTCAAATATCGAATAAATTAAATCATGATCACAGGTAATTTGTTCCATCATTGTCGGAGCCTCATAAGAAACACTCGGCAAACTATTATCATAACTTGAAATCTCATCATCATACTTAAAAATTTGTAGTACAGAAGGTATATACTTGCCATAAGAACGACTAAATATAATATATTTTTGGTCATCTTTTTCATAAAAAGTTAATCCTTGTACCTTTTTTGGAACTTTAAATTCTTTTTTAAATTTCAATGTTAAAGTCATAGTCTCTTCATCAATACCAATAGTATATTTTTTAACAAGTCCAGAACCTTTTAACGAAAAACTTCCAACATAAATATCATTACCATCTACAGCTAAATAAGAAACAGAATTTAAAAAGAAATTTTTATAATTAGGTAAACCATCTCCAACATCTAAATTAGCATACATTGGATAAGCTTCTTTCATTCTTAATAGAAAATAAGGTTTATAAGCGTCTATACAGCCATTAACACCACATATCCATACTAAATCATTAACTTTATCATAAGCAATTCCACCAACATGAGCTTTATTTGGTAACTCACACGTATTAATTAATTCTCCGTTCTTAGATAAAACATAAACACAAGAATTTTCTTGCTTATTATAATTATACGAAGTAGTAAGAATATAATCATTATATAAAGTTATTCCTTGTGGTATCATATTATCATCTAAAGGAATTTCTAAGTCAGTATTAACAATTCCCTCATTATAATATTTATAATAATTATTAAAATCTTTATCTGTTCCAGAATAAAAAGAATCGCTCGTTAAACTATATGAAAATTGAACTATTTTAGCGTTAGTTCCATCAAAACCAATAGCTTCAGTCATTAAAACTGAACTAGCTATTAAAGATAAAAAGATTGTTCTTCGCTTCACAAAGCCTCACCTTATAAAAGTATAACAAAATTTTTATCAAAAAACATTAATTACATCTTTATTTTTAATAAAAATATGATATATTAATAATGAAATTTAGGAGTGACATAAAAATGGGCAAAAAGAAATCAAAGACGCAAAAGTATAAACGTAATCAAAAAAGAAAACAACAAAAAATAATCCAACAAAAAACAATTACTAAAATAGAACCAAAATCTAATGAATCAGCACAAAAAGATATTCCTGTTAAACAAAAAGATATTCCTAAACTAAAAAAAGAAAAAAAACAAATTCAATTAAAAAGAATATTAAATAATATAAAAGAAAAAACAATTCAAATAAATAAGCAAATTTCATGTTTAATAACAAAATTAAAAAACAAACTTATAAAACAAAGGCCACCAAAAGAACCAGAGATTGTTCTTCCTAAATTAAAAAAATCATATCGTGAAAAGATTATAAAAGAAAAAAATACTTCTAAGATATCTAGATTTTTAAGTTTTATAAAAAATAATCTCCACATATTCTTTAATGCTGTCATCATTTCTACTTACATCATCATGATAATAGGTTTAATTAGAATTGAAATGTATGAAGCTAGTACTATCGTTTATATTGGTTGTATCGTTTTATTTTTAATGATTGTTGCTATTTCATATAATAAATATTTAAGTGGAAAAGTATTTACAACTCTTATTGTAATAGGTATGGGTCTTGCTATTTATAAAATGCAATACACATATGATTTTATACGTAACCTAAACAGTAGTGAATATGAATATAAAACATATTATGTTATAACCTTTGATAACGGATTAAATAAAAGTATTTATAACATAAACAATAAAAAAGTAGGTTTACTAAAAGAGAATTGCACTAATATCGAACGAAAATTAAATACTAAATTAAACAAAGTAACTTATTTAGAATATATTGATTTAAACAAACTATTCACTGATTTTTACAGTCAACAATTTAGAGCTTTAATAGTTAATGAAAATCAATATAAATTCCTAGAAAATAATATAATAAATTCTCGTAAAGTAAAAATTCTCTACGAATTTCAAGCTAATGCTAAAAAGTAAATAGAATTATTTACTTTTTTTTGTTAACTAACTTTACACGATAAATAAAGTCTTCAAACATAAAAAACATTTGTTCGGTAAAAGTGATTGCTATTCATTAAGTTCTAATGATATAATAAAGATGAATAAAATAAGGTAGAGTTTATTCTAGAAAAGAGGGGCAATATGACTAGTAATGAAGCATGGAATGTATTTAAAAAAACTGGCTCAATTTATGACTATATTACATATGTAAAAATTAAAAGTTATGAATTAAATAAAAAATTACAACAACAATAATTATTTTTGATATAATAGACAAGAAAGGTGCTGAAAATAAAAAATGAAAATAAAAAGAATATTCGCTTATTTATTAGACATCTTTTTTGTCTCATTAATATCATCACTCATTGTAATGATTCCGATATTTAATTATAATGCTCCAGCAATTCAAGAAAAAACTAATGAAATGTATGATTCACTTCTTAACACTGGTTCTTCTGACCCAGATGAAGACATCCTCATAGAAAAACTATACGACTTAGAAAAAGAATCATCAAGTCTTACAGTTGTTACAGCTTTCGTAACTTTCATCTATTTTGGAGTTATTGCGTTCATTAACAACGGTCAAACATTAGGCAAAATGATAACCAAACTAAGAGTCGTTCCTGTTAAAGATAATAAGCTTAATCCGGGGTTATATATTATTAGAACTTTACTTATTACAAGTATCATTCCCCAAATAATTAATATTGCATCTTTATCATTGATGAACGCAAATACTTGGTATAATTTAACTGGTATAGTTTCTCAAGTACAAGAATTCTTTTTTTTAATAATTCTAGGCTTTATGATATTTAGAGATGACGAAAGAGGATTACACGACATAATATGTCAAACTAAAGTAATTGAAGCAAAAAAAGTTGATTAAAAATATTAAAATATATTTTTATCAGCTTTTTTTCTTTTCTAAAAAAATAAATTATATTATAATTAAATAGAATAGAGGCGTATAACATGAAAAAAAATAAAAGATTAATCGAAAATTACGAAAAATATATTTCTCCATTAAGAGAAGAGTATTACAAAAATATTCTTCAGCAAGATTCAAATAATCTCCCCAAAAGTATTCTTTTCTTAATTAATAATTTATCATTTATAATTAGTATCATAATTATTCTTATTGGTGGTTTTACCACTACAAGTTATATAATAAGTCTTATCTCTATATTAATAACTAATATAATAATAAAAATTATATCTAAAACATTTAATCTTGAAAGTACTAATAAGTATTTAGCTGAAATACAAAAACAAGGATATTTTTCGATCGAAGATTATGAAGATAAAATAAGAAAATATATTACTGGTCCAACTGGATACTACCAACAGCAATTAGATGAAATTAAAGCTAAATATAATATAAACGATCAAACAACAAGAAAAATTTCTACTATAGGAGGAGACGAATATTATATATGGTCCAATGCCAAACAAGATAAAATAAATCTTCTAAATACTAAACCTAATAAAAAACCAAGCATTGAAACAATTCGCATCGCCAATGTTCGTTACTTCCGCGTTGATAACGAACGCCACTGCCTTATTCTAAAGACTGACATTAAAATATATCATTTAAAACCAGAATCTTTACCTATTTTAAATGAAATAATGAAAAATAAACGATTAGAAAATATTAAAAATTTCACCCCCGACGTTTATATCAACGACTTTGAACTATTTATGCATCGAATAAAAAAGGAAATGAATACTAATTCAATCTACGACAATGAAAGACTATCAAATAATATTAGTAAACTAATAATTTCCTTAATATTTATAATTATTTCTATTATCATTAAAAACATAATTCATTCATATCAATTCATTCTTATAATTATTAGTATTATTGCCATATTTATCTTAAACAATGCTTTTAAAGAAATCATCTCTTTTAAAATCAAAAAAACAATTAATGACGAAGATGCTATCAAAATAATTAATAATGACCCCGAATGTATCGATTATTTTAATGAACTTAAATATTCACTAGGTATTAGCGATCAGTTTGATAAAATATATACTACTGAAAATGTATGCTACCTAACATGGGCTGCTAATGGCTATTTTCATATATTTTTAAATCTAATTTATTTTAATGTTGTATATATGGCAATTAAGCCAAGTGATATTAAGTATTATAAAGTTGATAATAAAACATGTGAAATAAAACTCAAAGATAAAACATTAGTTTTCACAAAAGACGCTGCTTCCGTCTTTGCTAAAATTCTACCAAATAAAGATTACGAATGGCTAAAAGGATATCAAAATACAAAATAATATGTTATAATATCTAAGAAAAAGGGAGAGAGTAAAATGGATAATAAACCAAAAAATATAAACAAAACTGTAATTAACAAATTAAAAAAAATGATTAAAGATATTACTAAATCAGAATCAATTGGTCTTTATAATTATGATATTAGTGGTAACGGAACAGCTTTTATAAAACCAGAAGATCAAGAAAAATACGATACTCTTCAACAACTATTAAGTTGGTTAGATTTTGAAAGATACGAGGCAGATAAGACTTATATCATCCCAGGACTAACAATTAAAGGAATTAAAGATTCTAAAGGCAAAGAATTAAATATGACAATTTGTATCTCTGAAGATAATATTGAAAAAATAATTAACAACGAAGATAAATTTACCAAATTTGGCATAAAATTTCCTGACCAAATCTATCAATTCAAATACAAAGATGACTTAGTTCCTGGAAAAACATATAAAGCTCCAAGACCACGTCTCGTAGAAGAAAGTGCTGATGAGTACGAAGCTTTTCTTAAAGACTATTACGAAAAAAATGGTGAACAACAAGTTATAATCAATAATGGTACAAATGTAAGAGAATCATATACTCACGAAAAAATTAACTATGCTAAGGGAAATAAAATAGATCAATCACATTCTTCTGAGTATTATCTTAATTATTTAAATCGTACACTTAAAAAAACACAGCCACAACCAGGCAGTCAAAATAATCCTGCTCAAACTGGGCAAACATATACATTCGTTGATTCAGAACCAGGTGAAAAAATCCCTTTCCCTCAAAAAATAGGTCGCCTAGGCACAACTATTAAAACTAACTTGACTAATGGCTCAGTAACTAAAAAAATAAGAACTATTCTTGGCCTTGGTGTAGCTGGAGGAGCAGTTGCTTTACTATTTAGTAATTCTATTGGAATATCTTTAGTAGCAGTTGGAGCAACAGCAGGAATAGGTGGTTATTTCCTTGGAAAACTATTTAAGAAAATAAAAGAGAAAGCAAAAGACTTGCTATACGGTAAAAAACAACCAATACCAACTCAACAACCTCCACAAGGTGGCCCTAGCGGTAATAATCCAACACCATCAGGTTCAGGTAGTGGGTCAGGTAGCGGTAATCCAAACCCTACTGGTGGAAATGGTCAAGGTCCTTCAGGAGGTAACGGAGGAAATGGAGGTAATCCAACGCCTCCACCATCAGGCAGTGGACAACCAAGCACCTCAGACGAAAATGATATCGAAAATCTTTTAGGAACGATTAATAGCAATAAACTTCTATACGAAAGCATTTGTACTCGAATCCAAAGTGCAGAATTCGAATTATCGAAGTTAACTCCAGGTACTCCTGAATATCAACAAAAAGAGCAAGAATTACAAAGCCTTAAACAAAATCAAAAGCAAATCTTAAAAAATGTCTTCGATACAATTCAAGGATATCAAGAAGCTCAAAAATCAAAAGGAGGAAGAAGCTTATAATGAACGAAAACACAAATATCATAGCTGAAGATTATGTTATTAGACTTTCAAACAATGGTCGTTACTATCTTTTAAATGAATTAAGCGATTTAGTAGATGATGGTAGCAGATATTTCTCAGCAGTTGGAGTTAATCCTGATAATACATTTGATTTCGATGACGCCATATATCTTCATAACTATGAAGAAAATGGACAACAAATGTTTAGAAAAATTGACGAAGATACCGACTTATATAAACAACTTGTCGTCTATGCAACTGCCATAAATGCCATGGAATCAATTCCAGGTTATGCTAAAAAAATCGATGACTTAAATTTAGAAAGTAGCCAATAAGCTACTTTTTATTTAATAAGGAGTAAATATGAAAAAAGTTGAACTACTAATTCCCGTAGGCAATCAAGAAACACTTGAAAAAGCAATTCATAATGGTGCTGATGCCGTCTACTTAGGTGGTAAAAAATTTGGCGCTCGTGCTTATGCTAACAACTTTGATAATCAAGAACTAATCAACGCCATAAAACTATGTCATTTTTATAACGTAAAAGTGTACGTTACAGTAAATACAATGATATATAATAACGAAGTAAAAGAAATACTAGAATACCTAAACTTTTTATATGAAAATAACGTTGATGCTGTAATAATGCAAGACTTCGGGCTCATAAATCTAACAAGAAAATTAATACCCAATTTAAAAATTCATGTCTCTACACAAGCTCACAATCAAAATGAAGAACAATTGTCATACTACTATCAAATAGGATGCCAAAGAGTTGTTTTTGATCGTGAGCTATCATTAGAACAAATAAAAAACTTTAAAACACCAATTGAAAAAGAAATCTTCGTATATGGTGCTCTTTGTATATGCTATTCAGGAAACTGCTTATTCAGTGCTTTAAACGGTACAAGAAGTGCAAATCGCGGCATGTGTGTTGGTTCATGCCGTTTACCATACAAACTAATAATCAACAATCAAATTAAAAAAGAAGGTTATCTTCTAAGTACAAAGGACTTAAACACTATCGAAAAATTACCAACTATCATTTCTTCTAATATAGATTCTCTTAAAATAGAAGGTCGTATGAAAAGCAAAGAATATGTTGCCTTGATAACTAAAACATATCGTCGTCTTATAGATGATTACTATAATCAAAAAGAAACTTCATTAACTTTAAAAGAAAAAGAAGATCTTCTTAAAACATATAATCGCGAATTTACTAAAGGATATCTGTTTAATGCCGAAGATATTATTAATGAAAAAACACCTAATCATCAAGGCATATTAATCGGTACAATTGTCGATGTTACTAATAATAAAATAGGTATCAAATTAACATCACCAATTCACCAAGAAGACGCGATTAGAATAACTAAAATAAATAAAGGAATGTATCTAAATACTATCTATAATAAAAAAGGTCTCTTAATAAAAGAAGGTCAATCAAATGAAACAATTTATATTAGCAATAAATATAATCTAAAAAAACAAGACATAATCGGTAGTCCTGTTTTAAAAACTATCGATTATCTTTTAAATAAAGAACTAAATCAACTAACAGAAAAGAAACTACCTCTTACAATATCTTTCGTTGCTGAATTAAATAAAAATTCAAGCCTAATAGTTAAAAACGATCAATATACTTATAAAATAACTGGTGCTAAAGCTACAAAAGCTATAAATAGTCCTACTACTAAAGAAAGAATATCTACCCAATTATCTAAATTAGGAAATACACCTTTCGAAGCTGAAAAAATATCTATTAATATTCCATCAGATATTTTTATAAACATTCAAGAATTAAATGAATTACGTCGTCAAGCAATAAATGAATTAATTAAATTAAAATCTCAAAGCCCTAATAAAAAGAATAAATATCAAATACCTTCTCTTACAGAAGAAACAACAAATAATAGTAAAATAAGTATTCTAGTACGTAACGAGGAACAACTTCTAATAGCATTAAATAATCATTTAGATTATATTTATACTCCAAACAGAGAACTATATTTAAAATATAAAAATCATCATGAACTATACTTCCGACTAAACCGTGTTGCTCCTCAATTAGAAGATTTTAATAACGAAAACTTACTATGTACTGAACTAGGATCAATTATTAAATATCATCACAAAAATAATATCCGAAGTGACTATTACTTAAACGTTGCTAATGATTATACTCTGAATAGTTTAAAAGAACTAAATGTAAATAGTAGTACTTTAAGTGTTGAATGTACGATTTCTCACTTCCAAAATATAAAAAATAAAAAACAAAGTGAAATAATTATCTATGGCACACCAGAATGTATGATTATAAAAAATAATATCTTTAATTTATCACAAGAACAAGCGTATTTAGAAGATATAAAACATAATAAATATCTTCTAAAATATGAAGATAATGAAACTCATATTTATAATCATCAACCAATAAATTTAATTAATAATCTTCCTGAATTAAGAGGTTTTGGCACATATAGAATTGAATTACTAAATGAAACTCCAGAAAAAATACAATCTATTATAAATAAAATAAAAGATATGTTATAATAAGAATAGAGTAGGTGATAAAATGCGCGATTTAAAATTATGTCGCACTAAAGATTTGGACGATATCTTTTATGCCACCAAAGAAAGCCAAGGAATAAATAATGCTTTATTAGCAATAAAATACGTTTTATTTGATGACGAATCTGTCTTTGAAGATAACGAACCAATTGAAAATAAATATTTATATATTTCCAACAATTTAAATGCTCGTAAAAAAGCAATGCTTCTTCAAGAAGATGATTTAGCTCATATTCTTATTAAATATTGTATGGCCTCATTCGGTTTACGTGGTCATGCTTTCAACGTTACAGAAGATGAATTTCTCTTAAACCAAAAAAGAATAGATCGTCTTGAAATAAGCGCTTATGAAATGATTGAACAAGTAGCTTATGCTGCCACTGGAGAATTATATATCGCTTATAACTTTCTTTACGCTAATAAAAAAATTCTTCACGATGTAGTTGACTATATGCTAAATGAACGTTATATAAGCGAATTAAAAGACATTATTGACAATTTCTCTGGTATAATCGATAATAACGAAATAAGTTCAGAAGAACGTTTTAAATTCTATGATTCTTATATGAACTTAGATGAAAATTTTGCTGAAATAAAACGTAATAATCCAGATTACATAAAATAAAAGGAGTACTTATGAAAAAGAAAAAGAAAGAAATAGTCAATGCTCAAATAGTTAAAGAAGGATTCGAAGACATCACCAAAAAAAGCAATGGTTTCATTAATGAGTTTAAAGTTTTCATCGCCCGTGGAAACGTAATCGATTTAGCTGTCGGTGTTATAATTGGTAATGCTTTTTCTAAAATTGTAACTAGTTTAACAAATAATATTTTAATGCCTTTAGTAGGTATTGTTATCGGCGGTTTCGATTTTACTAATCTCTCATACACTTTTAAAGTATGGCATAAAACTGTCGAATTAAAATATGGTATTTTTCTACAAAATACAGTTGACTTTTTAATTACTGCTTTCTGCATCTTTATTGTTATCAAAATAATGAATCAAATATTTGCCAAAAAAGAAGCTGCATCTAAAGAAAAAGAAGCAGCTCCAAAAAAAGAAGAAATAATCCTTCTTGAAGAAATAAGAGATCTTCTAAAAGAAAATCAAAAAACAAAATAGCATCCAAAGATGCTATTTTTAATTTATTATTAATAAATTATCGATATAATAACATTCCAAAAATAGATATCAAAGTTCCAAAAAGCATTACAATAGCCATCAACCATCCTGCTATTTTCATTGCCAACTTACGCTTTTCGTAAGATGTTTTCTTCTTTTTAGTAACTTTTTCCTTAACAACCTTTTCTTGGCTTTCCTTTCTACTCATTTAATATCACCTCAAACCATATATAATAATTTATCATATTTTACCATTTAAGTAAATAATATTTAACAGGTGAAAAATATGAAATATCTTCTAAGGCATAAATATGTCTACCTTTTTATTATTGTTTTTTCGATAATCGGTTTTATAACTGGTTTCTTTTATTATCAGACTCAACCAAATGATATCAAAAATGATATCAAAGAATCGATTAATATCGAAGAAGACTTACAAAAAGGAACAAATAATATTTCCAAACGTTTAAAAGAAATATTTATAATCTTTCTTTCTAGTATCTTAATAATTACTATTATTAATAATTATTTAAAAATATTTATTGAACCATTTCAAATTGGTTTCATTTTTTCCTTTTTAACAACCTATGGTCTAAAATTCTCCCTAATTTATACAATAATTTATTATATAATACCATTATTATTTATTTTAATCCTCATACGTATAAGTACTACAATAAGTTTAAATATAATAAAACTTATATATAAAAAAGATTATAAATCAAAGCGTCAATTAATTATCATTTTAAAGAAATATCTTCTAATTAGTTTATTTCTAATTATATACGAATTCTTCTTATCTATATTTAGCACTAATATAAACGGATATTTAATGACAATAATCTAAAATAGATGTTATAATAAATAATAGAGGTGGAAGTATGGAAGCATTAACAATATCAGCTGCTAATTTAGACACCATTGAAAAAAACTTAGGTGCTGTAGCTAACGAACTAACAGGTGTTATTTCTAACGTATCAAGCGTAAATAGCCAAGTCAATAAAATGGAAGCTAAAGTAGAAAGCTTAAATGATGACGTAAAAAACCTAATGAAAGAAATTCGTGAAACAACTATCATTACCAATGCCCGTCAAAGCATTATGTATAATAACGAACAAATAGCCAAAAAATATGGTTATTATGATAATGTAAGAAGAACAACCGAATCTCTAATAGACGCCATCCAAAATTCAACAATTAGTCTAAATTCTTTAACTAATCTAAAACACGATTTACTTTTAAATACTCCAAATTATTGGCTAGCTAATGCTCTTGCTGCTCTAACTTCATGGCTTTTAAATAATCGTCAAGAAACAGAAAAAGAAGTAAATAATGCACTTAAAAAAGATCCTAAAAAAACAAGTCTTTTCTTTACTTTAATTAATTTAAAATTAGGTCGCATTTCAACTTCCATCAACTGGTTAAATAAATATCTATCTTTAGAAAATCCATTAAAATTAGATAAAGACTTCGTCACAATTCTTGATCTTGTAACAACGGGTTCTTTTGGTGATGAAGCTAAAAAAGAAGTCCTTAATAAAATAAATATCTGGTTTAAACAACTCAATTCTGAAACTAAAATACAAGAAAAACAACTTAATACATGGCTTAACTATATATCAAACAAGCAAGCAGACAATGTTCCATTTAATCAATTAATAAAATACTCAAAAGATATAAATATCCTTCGTAATAATCTTATAATTACTTCTTCATATGTTCCACTATTAAACGAATTTAAAGATATAATAAGCCAAGATTTTTCTAATAAAACAATTAATCAAATTCTAAATAACTTAATATACGAATACGAAGAAAAAGAGCAAACATTCCAAAAAGATAACCTTCGTAATCAATTAATAATATCTTGCAATGGCAATCGTGAAGAAGCAGAACGATTATATAACAAACAAGAAAGTGTCTTTAACAATCAAACTGATTTAATAAGTCTTCTAAGTAACATTGTCATTAATCAAGACTTATACAAAGTTTCACCAGAAACAAAAAAAATTGCTCTAAGTTATATTAAAGAATATATCATCAAAGCACTTGAAAAACAGAGAAAACAAATAATAAGAGATCCTTTTAACATAACAGTTAATAATTTCGAAACTAAAACACTCAACGGTCAAAATTTTGCCGAAATAAAAAAAGAGTTAGAAACACATCTTAATAGTCAATTTAATGAAGAAGACAAAGATTTGATAATAATTCTTCTTCTAGTCAATATTATAGGTATAATAGGTATCTTCATTACCTTAAATAGTAAATTACTAAGCTCTATTTTAATAATCATTTTAGTTCTTGGTAACATAATATTATTTTATAAGTTAAACAAAAGAACTAAATTAAGAAATATTGCCAAGCAAAAAATGTATAATGAAACAATAAATAATCTCGAAAGAGTACTTGCCGAAGCAACTGACTATAATGAAATTCTAAAAACTGATGATGAAGACTATCAAAATTTAATTAACTATTTAAATAACTTAAATATTAATAACTACATCAATTCTAACAACGAAAGAAATATAAATATAGGAGAATAAATATGAACGAAGAAATTAATCTAAAACCATTAAAAAATGAGACTCCTGAATTAAAAAAAATTGAATTACCTCAAGCTAAAGAACAAAATCCCAATCAAACTACCGAAGAAAAAACTTTAAATAATCTTCCAACTTGGAATATCGAACCACCATTAGAAATCAAAAGGAGTAATGAGTAATGGAGTATCAAACTTGGTTAAATATCATTAATGATTTAAAAAAAGGAAATTTAAATCAAGAAAAACTTCAAAAACTACAAGAAGCACCAATAAATAATAACATAAACGATTTACTAGTCCCTAAATTAGAAGAATTAATAAAAATACGTTTTGAAAAAATAATATACAATATAACAAATGAATTAGGTAATATCTTTTCTGATTACAACTACTTAGATTTAATTCTTGTTAATTTAAAAAAAGATTTAACATATTTACTTGCTATTGCCTCTTTAAAACAAATTCCTAAAGAAAAACAAGAACAACTAAAAGATTATCTAAAAGATAAATCACAACAAATATACGATATACTTCTTAACGAAGCTCGTAATATAGATTATACTGGAATGTATGAAATAACAATTAATAATAACAAAATGAAATGGAGTGAATAATAATGAATTATAATGAAGCTAAAGAACATTTAACAAGATATTTAAAAGCTCGAATTCCTGTCATTATACTAAACACAGCTGAAAAAAATCGTGCCTTGCGCCTTATAAAAGAAGTATCAACATCAACCAATATGAATATTAGTTTATATCAAATGTCTCAAGGAATAATAGATCTTCAAACTAATAATCGTCTAAGTGAAGATAAAACTATTATGAGTGCTCTAGACTATATATCAAACGAAATAAAGCACCAAGAAAACGTTAACTTTGTCATCAGTGAAATATCTGATATAAACGAATCAACAATGGTATCAAGATATCTTGTTGATGTTATTGATTCAGCTGAAAAAATGTCAGGAGTCATTATTTTAATAACTAACGAACCTGTTTGGGCTAATATACAAAGACTAGGTATTAACATAAAGTTAAATTATCCTACCGAAACTGAACTCCAAGAAACTATTACTAAAACAATTGAACCATATAAAAATCGTCTTCAAATAGAATGGAATGAAACAGATTACCGTAATGCAGCTACCTATCTTCAAGGTTTAAGTGAAATGGAAGCCAAAAATATTATCTCTTCACTTATCGTAACAGGAACAATTAAAAAAGACGATTTAAAAGAATTAAAATATGCTAAACAAACATTATTTAATGAAATAGCTGGTCTAGAAGCTGTACCTATTCAAGAAGACTTTAATATAGCTGGTCTAGCTAACTTAAAAGAATGGCTATATGAAAAAAAAGAACTAATGGATCCAATAAAAAAAGAAGAACTTACCAAAAGAGGAATTGCTACTCCTAAAGGTATTCTCTTAACCGGTGTCCCAGGTTGTGGAAAAAGTCTTTGTTCCAAAGCTGTTGCCAGTATCTTTAACATTCCTCTATATCGTCTTGATTTAGCTACAGTACAAGGTCAATACGTTGGTCAATCAGAACGTCAATTAAAAGAAGCGTTAGATACAGCTGAATACGTATCACCTTGCGTCTTATGGATAGATGAAATTGAAAAAGGTTTAAACGATAACAATAGTTCAGTAACTTCTAAAATGATTGGTCAATTCCTTTTCTGGCTTCAAGAATGTACTAAACCAGTTTTCGTTATTGCTTCAGCTAATAGTGTTGATTCACTACCTCCTGAATTAATAAGAAAAGGTCGTTTCGACGAAATATTCTTCGTTGATTTACCAAATAATCAAGAACGTAAAGAACTACTAAAACTATATGCTAATAAATATCTTCAAGTCGAAATAGGGGAGAATCTTCTTGAAAGACTAACTACTATCACCGATGGATTCGCCTCAGCTGATATTGAAGCAACAATGCGTTCTATAGCTTATAAACTTATCGCTAATAAAGACTTAACATTATCTGAAAATCTAATTATTAATGAACTATCAAAAGTAGTATCTCTATCAAAGACTAATCCTGAAAAGATCAACGCTATAAGAAGATGGGGTCAAGAAAGAGCTACGAATGCTTCAAGATAGCAAGGTGAAACAATGAAAGATAAAAAAAATCTTAAATATTTGGTAAAACAAAACAACTATATCGGTTTACTATTTTTTGCTCTAGTACTAGCAGCTATTTTATACATAATAAAACACGAAACAAACCTTTATAAAGAGCTAGAACCAACAACTAAAAATATATCTAATATTACAACTCAACCAAAAGAGATAAATAAAGAAACAGAAAAAATTAAGGAATTAAGATTATATATGAACGATGGAGACTTAAACACCTTTAAAATATATCAAAGCATGTATAATATAGATAACGAAGTAACTATAGAACAACTAGATGAAGAAACAATGCTCTATATTGCTTATAAATATCTTGAAAAAACCACTGATTTTTCTAATAATCAAGAATATATAACATGTCAAGAAGCTGAAAAAGTCAATTTAGCTCAAGATATAATTCAATGCGGTGGTAATAAAACTAATATTACAAATTACACAATAAACAACCACATAACTAAAGATTTACTAAATAAAACAATTACCAAAATCTTTAATCGCCATATTACCAATTACACTAACTTCTATACAAGCGAAAATAATCTTTGTTATTACATTAATAATGAATACTTATGTGTATCTCAAAAAACAAACTCTTCTCAATCATATGCCGTTAAAGAATTTGTCAGAGCCTATGAATATCAAGATCATCTTGAAATAATTGAAAAATACTATTATGTCAATAACAATATTCATTATCAAGGATTTAACACAGATAAAGTAGGGGAAGCAACCTATATTTCAACATTTAAAAAAACAAACGGTTCTTATTATTGGAACAGTACAAAGTTATATAATGAAAACTAGTTTTTAACTAGTTTTTTTCTTTCATTTCCTTGACATTAAGACTGTCTAGCAATATAATAAATATGTAAAATATTAAAGAAGGGAATTGGTAAAACATGCGTAAATTAAATGAACTATTTCAAGAATTAGGAATATCTAAAGTAAGACTTGCTAAATATTTAGGTGTCTCAAGACAAATGGTTTATAATTATCTTGAATTAAATGATATAAATAAATGGCCTAAAGAAAAAAAATTACTATTATTTAAACTATTAGATATAACTGATGGTAAAGAAATAGATGAAATAAACGTTACAACTGATTACTTAATGAATGTTGAGAGTCGTTTAAATCAAGGAGTAAAAAGTAGTTCTGAAATAGAAACTGGTTTAGACTTAAAAGGTTTAAATAAAGAATCACAAGTATTATTAAGTGATATTACCTATCTATTAAAAGAAAAACTAAGTGAGGACTCAAACGAAGAAAATTATTACGCAATTCTTTACTTATATCATCTATTACAATCATTAGATAATGTTCCTGAAATTAAATATATATTTGGATATATGAGTAAAACAACTGGCTTTACCAATCCAGAAGAATATAAATTTCAAGAAGATAAACAATTTATTTTTGAAGGCATTTTATATTCAGCATTAACACTATATAATAATGGTGGAGCATCTAGATCAAGACTTGCTGAATCACATAAACGTTTTGTTCAAGAAATAGAAAAGAAAAATGAAGAGAAACTTTCAAGAACACAACAGTTAAATACTATTAAGATTCAAGCTCTAAAAGAACTTGGATATACAGAAATAAACGAATCTAATGCTGCAGATGTCTTTGAAAAGATTGCTGAAATTCAATCACGAAAGGTTTAATATTAATTAAACCTTTTTATATAGCTAAAATTAACAAATAAAACGCCTTATCAGCAACTTTATTTAATAGAGAAGGGGAAATCACCAAAAAATGTAAAACCTTTTTAAAACGTCTTAAAACTAATCAAAAACAAATTATAAAAAATTATTTATAATAATAGATAATCTATAATCAATAAATTAAAATGTTAAAATACTAAAAAATGTATTTTAAAAATGTATTTTATATGTATTAAATAAAAAATAACACTCCCCCTATTTCATATAAAAAAAAATAGGGGAGTTAACTACCTATTTTATCCCATCCAATCCCCCTATTACAAATATTCTCTTCACTTGAATAAAATATAACATACAATACTATTTAATTCCTAATATAATAAGAATCAAATTAATAACTATCCAACTAAATAAAATTCACTTCCTAACTAAAACATATCAATTCCTCGAGACATAGAATTAATCATCTTCTAATATCTCGATTCCTAATATTATTTACCAACAGAAACGAAGTGATAAATTGTCCATCTAAGTAATCCTCGATTCCTAATATTTAAGACTACAATTCTTCGAAATAGAGAATTAATCAACTAAATAAATCTAGATTCCTAATTTTTAACAAAATACAATAGAAAATCTTATATAATATAATTATTCTAATTTATATCAGATAACGAACAAATGTATATTATATATAAAAAATATTATTAATTTAAAATTTAATTAAAATTTAAAATTCTTATAAATTTTTAATTTTGTTATTATTTCTAACTAAACAACAAAATAAATAAAATATTAAATTAATAAAATATCATAAATTAAAAGCAAAAATATCATAAAATTTAAACAAAAAAGAAAAAAATCTCACTTCGTATAATATATATTATGTTAACCGAAAGAATATTTTAAAATTTAAATAGTTAATAATACAATAATAAACCCTATAATAATCCCTAAAATCAAATAAAAATATCTTCTATATGTTAAACCTTCCTTTAAGATTTTTAATATACTTAAAGTAATCATAATTCCAGCTACAACAATTAATATTACATACAATAAACTATTATTTAAAAATTTATTTAAAAACAATAATGCAATTAAAGCACCAGTTATCTCTCCAAAACTACTTATTAAAGTATACAAAAATGCTTTCCCACGATTTTTAGTCGCATAATAAATTGGTAAACTAATACATATTCCTTCCGGTATATTATGAATCATTATCATAAAACTAAACCTCACTCCTACTTCCAAGTTTGTACTACTAGTTAAAGCACATAAAATTCCTTCTGGTATATTATGAATTAATAAGCTTATCATACTTAATAAACCAATCTTATATAAATTATCGTTATTTTTAATTTTTCTTTCAATAATAGATACAATAAAATAACCAATCAATAAAAGTAATAAAGTAATTATAAATAAGATCTTAGTATCCCCTACTTCCAATCTCCCCAATACCAAACCTTCAGGAATTAAATCAAATATAGAAATCATCAACATTACAATAAAAGATAAACCTAAAGCAAAAGATATTAAATTATCTTTATATTTTAAATTAACAAATAATAATATATTACCAAGTAATGTCGCAATTCCAGCTATAGAAGTAATAATTAACGGATAAATAAAATTATTCATATTAAATTGTATTAATGTTTAACATTTTTAGAACTTACCATAATTTACCATAATATAATTACTAAAAAAGTTAACAATATAAACAGGAGGTTATAATATGAGCAAAAATCAAGCAAAAAATTCTTGCCATAACAATGCAAGATCAAATGCTAAAGCTAAAGACAATAATAAAATGTCTGGAGCTAAAAGCGAAAATAAGTAATAAATTATATGAATAAATAAAAGAGTCAAGGAAAAATCTTGGCTCTTTTATCTTTAATTAGTTATATCTTTCTTACAAGTTAGTTCTTCTCTATTACGATCTTCATCTAGATAATAACAAGTACATACACCATCACGACAACTTTCACAATCAACTGCTACAGCACATTTTTGAACACGTTCTTCTTCAATATCGTCAGGATTAGTAGCATTAGGACTATTAACTATCTTTTCAAGACCTTCTATTTTTTTTGCTCCCTCACTTGATAAATTATTATAAGCACTTGTAACAATTATAGAATATCCTTCTTCACTCTTTATACTATACAAATTTTCTAACTTGCTATTTAAAACTTCAAATTCACTTAATTGAACTTCACAAGAATTTAAATTATATCGGTCACAATCAAACTTGCCATCTAAATATGTATACCAATCACCTAAAAAAGAATAACTATAAGACTGAATACCATTTCTAATATCTTTATCGTTTGCATATTCATCTAAGAGTTCTACAATTGGATCTAAATCAGATGCATTTCCAGAAACCATATACGAAGATAAACTATTTTCTAGTGTTTCCTCATACCTAAATGTTTTCTTATCTATAATATTCTTACCAACAATAATCAATACGACAATCATTATAACAAAAATTAACTTTATTATTCCTTTTTTCATAAATCCTCCTTTGTAATCTTATTACGTGGATGATATTGATAATCATCTTTTAATTTTTCATTTACCAAATGAGCGTATATTTGTGTCGTCGATATATCCTCATGTCCTAATAATTCTTGAATAATTCTCAAATCTGCACCATGTTTTAATAAATGAGTCGCAAAAGAATGTCTTAATACATGTGGTGAAACATTCTTCTCAATCCCAGCTCTTTTACATTCTTTTTTAATAATTTTAAAAAAACCTTGTCTAGAAATATTAGTTAAACTATTAGATATAAATAAATAATCAGACACCTTATTTTTTAAAATAATATTTCGATACTCTGTAACATAAATAACCAAATATTTTAAAGCTAAATCTGTAATCGGAACAATTCTTTCTTTCTTACCTTTACCAAATACCCTAACAAAACAATTATGAGCATCTAAATCAGTTAACTTTAAATTAACTAATTCTGAAATACGTAATCCCGTTGCATAAAGCAATTCGAGCATCGCCTTATTACGATAATCATAAGGAGTAATAAGTTGCACATCTAGTAAACGATTGACTTCTTCTTCTGTCAAATATACAGGCAGCTTTTTTGCAACTTTAGGACTAACTATATTAGCACAGGGATTTTCTTTAATAATATTCTCATCAATTAAAAAATCATAAAACGAATTAATAACAGTAATATAATGAGCAATTGTTCGTGCATCTTCATTACTTAAAGAAACAATATACTTTTGAATATCATTATATTCTAAATTTAGCACATCACCTTTAAAATAGTTGTTAAATTTCTTTAAATCATTATGATAACTCTTTAAAGTGTTTTCTGATAATTTTTTTTCATATTCTAAATAATCAAAATATTTTAAAATATACTTATTTAAATTATCTTGAGTATCCATATCCACCACCCTACTATAAAATTATATAAAAAATATTATAAAAAGTAAATAAAATAAAATAATATCATAATTCAATTTATTTTGTTATAATGAATAAAGGTGATATAGATGGAAATATTAGCAGATAAATTACGACCACAAAGCTTAGACGAAATAATTGGTCAACAACATCTAGTTGGTCCAAATAAAATAATTAGAAACTTAGTTGAAAATGATCACCTAGTAAGTATGATTTTATATGGTAAACCTGGTATTGGTAAAACATCAATAGCTTGCGCTATCGCCAAAGAAATAAATAAGCCATATCGTATGTTAAACGCCACTATAAATAATAAACAAGATTTTGATATTGTCATTGAAGAAGCGAAAATGCACGGCGAAATGATTATTATCATGGACGAAATACATCGCTTAAATAAAGATAAACAAGATCTTCTATTACCATATATCGAAAATGGTTTAATTATCTTAATTGGTATGACAACATCCAATCCCTATTATAAAATAAATCCAGCTATTAGAAGTCGTTGTCAAATATTCGAATTAAAAGAACTATCTAATGAAGATATAAAAAAAGGATTAGAAAAAGCTTCCAAATACCTAAAAGGAATTAAAATTGATAATGATGCACTAAATGCTATAATTAGATTATCTAGTGGTGATCTAAGAAGTGCAATCAATTTACTAGAAATAGCTTATTATGGTACAAAAGACAAACACGTAACATTAGAAACAGTTGAAAATATTAACAGCAAAGCTATTTTTTTCTCAGATGCCAACGAAGATGGCCACTACGATGTCTTATCAGGACTACAAAAATCGATTCGTGGTTCCGATGTCAATGCTTCATTACATTACCTAGCACGACTAATAATTACTGGCGATTTAGATAGTATTTATCGTCGTTTAAGTGTTATTGCCTATGAAGATATTGGTCTTGCTAATCCATCCATTGGACCTAAGCTTATGGCTGCCATCCATGCTTCCGAACTAGTTGGTCTTCCAGAAGCTCGTATTCCTCTAGGAACAATCGTTACAGAGATGGCTCTAAGTCCTAAAAGTAATAGTGCCCATACGGCTTTAGATGAAGCATTAGCTGACATCGAAAAAGGAAATACTGGTAACTTACCAAAGCACATACAAACTAATTCCCCATTATATAAATATCCGCACGATTATCCTAACGCATGGATCAAACAACAATACTTACCTGATAAAATTAAAAATCGTATTTATTATAAACCAAAAAATAATAAATATGAAGTTAACCTAAATAAATTGCATAGCGAAATGAAAGGAGAAAAATAAAATGAAAATCGCCTTAATTGGAACAGGAGTATATGGCTTAGCCATTGCTTTATCCTTAAATAAAAAAGAAAAAAACCTTATTATGTGGACTGAATCAGAAGAAAGATATCAAAAATATCTTCAAGATGGTTCAATAAAAGACATCATTAAAGATATTGATGTTCCTAAAAATATCAAACTAACAACATCATATGAAAAAGCTGTCAAAAATGCCGAAATCGTTTTCATTACTTCAACAGCAGCTTTCGTTGGAAGCATCTGTCACGAAATAAAACCATACATAACTAAAAAAACAATAATCTGTATTGCATCTAAAGGTATTGAAAATACCAGTTGTTCATTCTTAAGTGATATTGCTTATGAAGAACTAAAAAATCGCAATATTGCTATTATTTCAGGGCCTTCATTTGCTATTGATATGGCATATAATAATCCAATTGGTCTATCAATCGCCTCTCATAGTAAAAAAGCCATCAAAGCAATCAAAAGTGTTTTAGAAAATGATACCATTAAACTACGTCCTACTAGTGATCTAATTGGCGTTCAAATATGTGGTAGTATCAAAAATGTTATTGCCGTTGCAGCCGGAATGTTAGACGGTATGAACTATCCTGAATCAACCCAGAGTTTTCTAATAACAGAAGCCTTAAATGATATCAAAAACTTAATCGAAGCTTTAGGAGGAAATCCTAAAACTATCAACTCTTTTGCAGGAGTTGGAGATTTACTACTTACATGCACATCTACAAAAAGTCGTAACTTTACTTTTGGATATGTAATTGGTGCTGGAGCTACTAAAGAAGAAAAAGAACAACACTTAAAAGAACATACAGTTGAAGGATACTACACTTTAAAAAGCATTTATAAATTAATAAAAAATAAAAAAATAAAAATGCCTATTATTGATTTAATCTACAAAATAGTTATGAACGACGAAGATCCTAAACAACTAATTAATTTCTTAATAAACAAAAAATAGACATCTGTTGATATCAACTTGATGTCTATTTTATTTATTATTTTCATCTTCCTCTTCTTCATCATCATATAAATCTAAATAATCATTAATTGTTTCTTTAATCTGTTGTGCTTCTTCTTCATCTTTAGCATTTGATAAAAGAAAGTCTAAATAAGTCGTTTTCTCACAAAAAGTCAAATCAGGATTAGAAAGAGTACTATCCTTCATTACTTTCGAAACATTCTCCAACTCTTCCTTTTCTTCCATAAAATCACTTCCTATCATTAATTATATCATTAAAAACATAACTTGCGATATCAAAACCAGCAACATTTGGAACAAAAGCTGATGATCCAGGTACTCTAGAACCATTTTTAATTGGAATCTCTGTTGAATACAATACCTTTATATCATCCTTTATTCCATTATCTCTTAATAATTTACGCATTACTCTAGCTACTGGATCATAACTAGTTTTCCAAATGCTTGTAATACATAGTTTTGTTGGATCAACTCGATTACCAGTTCCCATACAAGATATTATTTTAACATCATTTAATAATGCTTTTTTAATCAGTAATAATTTAGTTGTCATTGTATCACAACAATCTATAATATAATCATACTCTTTATAGTCAAATAAATCAATATTAGACTCATTTAAAAACATTTCACGTGAATCAACTAAAATATCTTGATTAATTGATTTAGCTCTTAAAAGTGCCTCTTTTACTTTTATATGACCTATATTAAATAAATTTGATAACAATTGTCTATTTAAATTACTAATACTAAAAGAATCCCCATCAACAATTGTTATCTTTTTTATACCCATACGAACTAAAGCCTCAAAGCAAGCTCCTCCTACTCCCCCAAGACCAACTAATAAAATATTACTATTTCTAAACCTATCTAATTCTTCAATAGAAATAAGATTCAATACACGTTCAAGCATAAAACCACCAAATAAATTATATCACATAAAAACCCAGGGAGATACCTACTTGTGATAAAAAACCTGCACTACACAGGTGGGCATCACATGACTTATTTTAGGATCCCTACACTATAAAAGCAAGGTCTTCAACACCATAAGCCAATTAGATTCCCTTATAATCACTTACTCGGTTTTTATGAAAAGTAAGCACTTATCCTTGGGTAATTTAATTATAACATAAAAAAATGAATAACACTATAATTATTCATCTTTTTTTACATTTTATCCAACAGGAGGTACAAAATTAGGTTTTATAGTTGTTCCACCTTGATTTTGAACAGGTGCTTGATAATTACCTAACATCGCTGGATTAACAGTTTGCGCCTGCTGTGGCATTGGATTAACTACCATATTTGGCGTTCCACCACCATTACCACTTTGATTATTAGTACTAGAAGTCGTACTACCAGTATTACCCCTAACCTTCCAACAATTATTAACATCACAAGAATTAGAGTTAGGAGCTGGATTAGGCATTTCCATCTTTATAACCATTGGTAATTTAAAAGCTCCTCCAAATCCAACACAATTACCAGGTTGTAATATCTTTTGTTTCTCAATAACATCCGCTGAAATATTAGGCAACATTGTTCTAATATACTCAATATCTTTAGGGTGTGTCATTTTAAATATTAAGAAATTACTACATTGGGCAATAACCGTCTCAGATATTTCTACTGGTCGTTGAGAAATGATATTAAGTAAAACACCATATTTACGACCTTCTTTAGCAATACGATCAAATATATTATATCCAATTAAGAATACATCGGCATCTTTTTGAACATATCTATGAGCCTCTTCCAAAAACAAATGAAAAGGTATTTGTGCTCTTTGTTTTCTTGTCTTACAAAAATCAAAGAAAATTCTCGCAATTATCTTAACAATAATCTTCGCTTGTGTATCATCTATATCTTCAAGATTCATATTAATTACTTGTGCTTTTTTATTACCAACAGCAACTAAAGAAGCAATATAAGACTCTGTAGATATATAAGTATCACATTTATATATATTAGCAATTCTACTATTTATAATAGAATTCAAACGAACTTTTAATAACATCGAATCATCATATAATTGTTCATTATTTTGAAAACCTTCACTAATTAACGTAAACTCTAAAGCCGCCGCAAAATCTCTCATTGAATAAAAACAATTCATCGGTTCTTCAGTCATTTCCATTTCTTCATCTATATGACTCAAAATATAATCAGTAATCAAAACTGATTCTCCAAAATTACCATTACTATCAATTTCAAAACATTCTGACAAAGTACGAGTATAACCTAAACCTTGAATAATACTACCAAAATTAAAATCATTAGTGTGACAAACTTCTAACACTTTAAAAATCTCATTTTTCTTATTAGCCGTTATTTGGTTACTATACAAAATAGCAATTAATGCTTTAGCTATTAAATGATTTTTATATTTCTCAGCTACTTCATCATCTTTACTAAATATTCTTGTTAACTTTAAAGCTCTTTCTAAAATCGGAATTTGACTATGTTTATCAGCTTGTAACATAATAGTCAAATCATCTAAATTAAGTAAATGAAAAGGTATTTTCATCTCATAATCTGTTTCATCTTGCATATTAGTTGTAATAAACTTATATGTATAATTAGGATTTAATTTACCTAAATCTTTAAATGCTGTTTTATATTCACCATAAGCATCAAAAATAAAAATATTTGCATTATATGAAACAAGATTAGGATTTGAAAATATATTTTGTACAACACGAGCAACCCCACATGATTTACCACTACCAGTATTACCAAATACTGCCATATGATTAGCAAATAGATTATTTATATCTACACATACATCATAATTAGTATAAATAGAACTTCTACCTAATTTAAATGTCGTATCATCATAGACTCCAACTATAGCACTAAGTTCTTGATCGTTAATAGTTCTAATATTACTTGATAAAACAGGTTTACGAATAACACCACTTACATACTTCCCATTAACAAATTCACCTAAAAAACGTATTTTGATAACCTCATCAGTTACTTCTTCAACTTCTCCCAATATTTCTTGATTAGGAGCTTCAAAAACAACATGGACATTCATTAAATCTCCAAGCTCTTCAGCTTTAGCAACTGTTTCAACATGTGCTACGTTTCCAGAAATAAATTTTATCTTTCCAAACATAACCAACACCTCATTTATTATACATTCTAATCTTACCACATTTTAAAAGAAGATAAAATACTTTTTAAAATAAAAAAAGAGATTATCAAATCTCTATCTCAAAAAACGACCAACAACTTTATCTTCTTTTCTAAACAATCTTTTCCAAAAAGAACACTTTTTAACTTCTTCATCATCACCATTTAAAATAAAGTTTCCATCTTTATCTAAAAAGCCATCTGCTAAACCATAAGAAGCACGAATTTTCTTATTTACAATATCAATTGTATCATAACCTGAAGAAATTACTTTACCATCTTTAAAATTAAATAAATATTGTAAATTTCTCTTTTCATCTGGTAAATAATCAGTTAAAACAATTAAACCATTATCCACTAAAAATTTACCAGCCTTATACATTTCACATGGTTTATCAGCAACAACAGAAGCTAATATATATGGTTTATCATCAACAATTCTTAAAACCATTGCATGTTTAGCTGAACACAATAGATAATTTTCTTCATCCAATTCAACAATATTTATCTTACCCTCACCATTATCTAATGTACTAAATAAAACGTTCTTATATGGTGCAACAACATAAGCATAACAAACAGTGTCTACATCATCAGCATAAACAGCTTCTACTAAATCAAACCCATCAAATTTAGTAGTTGTTTGTAAAACATCTTTCTTTTTGTCCAATCCAAAGACTTCATCTTGCTTAATTTTCATAAAAACACCCCTTAATTACGTCGTATTCTAACATTCTTTTCCGAAAATAGCAAATTTATCTAATAAAAAAGACAAGAATTATCTCTTGTCTAATTCGGCATGTAATATTTCTTTAGTTATTACAGGATTAGCTTTACCTCGTGTATTTTTCATAACTTGACCAACAAAGTAATCAAAAATATTATCACGGCCACTCTTATATTGCTCTATCTGTGTTGAACTATTATCTAATATTTCACAAATTATCTTAGTTAACTCATCTCTATCACTAATTTGAGCATTTTCTTTACTAATATAATTCTTTGGTTCTTTCTTTTCTTCTATAGCTTTAAAAAATACTTCTTTAGCCTGCTTAGAAGACAAAGTACCAGAATTAATAGCATCAGTAATTTGTTTTAACATTTCAGGTATTAAATAAAAGTCTTTTATACTAATATTTTCTTTATTTAACTCACCAATAACATTAACGCTAACCCAATTAGCTGCTTGTTTAACATCAATATTCAAAGCAACACATTTTTCAAAATAATCAGAAATATCTTTTTCTTTTACCAAAACACCAGCATCATATGGAGATAAACCATATTCTTCAATATATTTTTTCTTGCGATCCATTGCTAATTCTGGAATTGATGCTTTAATTTCATCTAGCCATTCCTTAGTAACTTTATATTTAGGAATATTTGGTTCAACAAAATACTTATAATCAATAGCATCAACTTTACTACGCATACGAATTGTTGTTCCGGACTCTTCATCCCAACGACGTGTTTCTTGTTCAACTTCGCCACCATTATTTAGTATTTCAGTTTGACGTTCTATCTCATAGTTAATAGCATCTCTAACTCCTCCGAATGAATTAATATTTTTAATTTCTGCACGAACACCCCAATTTCTAGGATCTTTTTCGTCGGCACTAGCATCCATTAAAGAAACATTAACATCACATCTTATTTGACCTTTTTTACTATCTGCTTCCGAAATACCAGCATATTGATAGACACTTCTCATATGTTCCAAAAAAGCAACTGCTTCCTTAGCACTATGAATATCTGGTTCAGTAACTAATTCCAATAAAGGAACCCCAGCTCTATTATAATCAATATTTGAAGTAGCATAAAAATGATCTAATGAAGCAGCATCTTCTTCTAAGTGAATATTATTTACTCTAACCTCTTTTATTTCGCCATCACATTCATACAAAACTTTGCCATATATTCCAACTGGAATAGGTTTAGTCTCTTGTGTTATTTGAAAATTCTTTGGCATATCAGGGTAATAATAATTTTTTCTTTCAAAATAAATATATTCTGGTTGTTGGCAATTCAAAATCATTGAAGCCATTAAAGCCAATCTTACAGCTTCTTTATTAACAACAGGTAATGTTCCAGGAAATCCCATATCAAGAGGTCTAACATTAGTATTAGGAGATTCACTATAAGAATTGCGTGCTGCACTAAACACTTTTGTATTAGTTTCACTCATTTCACAATGCATCTCTAATCCTATCTTTGCTAAATACTTAGTCATTATTTAACCTCCTTTACAACTTGTCCTTTATAATCCATAGCTGATTCAAGTGCATAAGCAATATTTAACACTTTTTCATCTTCATAACAATTACCAGTTATATTAACTCCAACTGGTAAACCAGAAACAAAACCATCTGGAATAGTAATCGAAGGAAAACCACCAAAATTTCCGATCTGTAAATGTTCTTCTAAAGCTGCTGTATTCTCATCTAAAATATCTTTAGAACCATCTAAGTGTTTAGCAGGTCCAGAACCAACTGGTAATATTACTGCATCATAATCTTTAAATATCTCTTTCCAACGATCGACTAACAAACGACGAACTCTTTGCGCGTTTTTAAAATATCTTTCTTGATTTTCTTTTTGTAAAACATACGAACCAATAACAAATCGTCTTTTAATCAACGGAGAAAAACCTTTTGTACGATGATCTTTCATCATTTCAATATAGTTATCACCTTTACCACGAGGACCAAAAACAATACCTGTTAAATTACTCATATTACTCGTTGCTTCAGCACAAGATATAACTACATATACAGATGGTTGAGCTTTTAGCAATGCTTCATCAACTGAAACTTCATCAACTGTCATTCCTAATTCACGACATTTATCAAGTGTTTTATAAAAGTTATCTAAATGTTCAAGTAATTCTTTAGAACCATTTTTATATTTATCACGATCAACAATTTCTTTAATATAACATAACTTCATTCCCTTGACTTTACCAGTACAAGCATCTAATAAATGAACATTACTAGAATCCCAAGTAGTCATATCATTTTCATCTATCCCCTTCATCGTATCAACGACAATCGCAGCATCTCTAACACTTCTTGTTAAAACACCACAATGATCTAATGAAGAAGCAAAAGCAAAAAGTCCATAACGTGAAATCATTCCGTAAGTTGGCTTATATCCGACAATCCCACAATAAGCAGCTGGTTTACGTATTGAATCTCCAGTATCAGATCCTAAAGCATAAGGATAAACTCCTGCTGCCACTGCTGCTGCTGAACCTGAAGAAGAACCTGCACACATACAAGTTAAATCCCAAGGATTTCTTTGAATACCTGTATGAGCAGTTGTTCCTGTTCCGCCCATACCAAACTCATCCATCGCTGTTTTATTAACTTTAATAGCTCCAGCTTCATTCAAATTCTCAATCGCCGTAGCGTTGAAAAAAGGTATATAATCTTTTAATGTATTAGAAGATCCTGTCGATAAGATATCTTTTGTCGAATAATTGTCTTTAACACCATAAGGAATCCCAGATAACAGATTATCTGTTACCTTTCCTCCTTTAGCATCATCCAAAATAGTAACAAAAGCATTACATTTATCTTGAATTTCATGGCTTTTCTCTAATGATTCTTTAACTAACTCATCACTAGTTACATCACCATTTATAAGTAATTTATGTAACTCCTCAATCGATTTATCCATATAACTCATTATATCACCTCTATCCTACAACTCTCGGAACAACTATTTCATCGCCCTCAGTATCATCACTATTACGTAACAAATCTTCAATCGGAACTGATGCTTCAACAACATCTTCTCTCAATTCAAACTTAAAATCATCTAAAGCATGTGTCATCGGTTCAACTTCACTTATATTAGGTATTTGATTAACTAAATCAAGATTCTTATCTATAATATCAAATTCATCCAATACCATTTTGTTTTCTTCCTCTGTCAAACCAATTAAAAGTTTATCAGCATAATCATCTACCATTTCTTTTGTAAACTTACTCATCTTTTTTCACCTCTACTTTAATACCTAATTCTTTCAATTGCTCAAAAGTTAATTCCGAAGGACTTCCCATCATATTATCAGCCCCACTCGCACTAGTTGGGAATGCTTGAACTTCCCTTAAATTTGGTTCATCTTTAATCAACATTAAAATACGATCAATTCCTGGTGCCATTCCACCATGTGGTGGGCAACCATATTTAAATGCCGTAAATATTGAACTAAATCTTTTCTCAATTTCTTCTCTTGTATAACCAACAACTTCAAAGCCCTTAGCTAAACTATCTAAATCATGATTACGAATAGCTCCACTAGCCATTTCATTACCGTTACATACAAAATCATATTGATATGCTAATATATCCAAAACATCTTCGTACTTATCATAATCACTTATTCCACCATGAGGAAGACTAAATGGATTATGGCAGAATTCATACTTTCTTTTCTCTTCATCATATTCAAACATTGGAAAATCTTTAATAATACATAATTCTAAACGATCTTTATCAATTAAATCCAATTTACGACCTAACTCATCTCTTATTAATCCAGCTTGTTTCTGAGCCAATTTTAATTTTTTATTAGCAATAAAGAATATAACAGAATTATCCTTCATTTCAAACTCTTTAACTAAATCTTCTCTTTCCTGATCTGTTAAAAATTTATCAATTGGTCCTTTGAAAGTTCCATCACTCATTAAAGTTAAATAACCAATACCAGGCATCCCAATACTAGAAGCGTAATCAACTACTTCATTAAACCACGAATTAGACTTATCACCAATATTCGGAACAACAATTACTTTAATAATACTTTTCTTAAATGGACCAAAAGTTGTATCTTTTAAAATTAGAGAAGCATCTTTTATTATTAAAGGATTTCTTAAATCAGGTTTATCAGTTCCATACAATTCCATAGCATCACGATAAGCTATTCTCCTAAAAGGACGAGAACTCACTTTCTTATTACTAAACTTAGTAAAAGTATCATAAAATATCTCTTCGCCAATCTCTAATACTTCTTCTTCTGTAACATAACTCATTTCGAAATCTAATTGATAAAATTCTAGTGTACGATCAGCACGTGCATCTTCATCTCTAAAACAAGGTGCTATTTGAAAATACTTTTCAATTCCACCTACCATTAATAATTCTTTATATATCTGTGGAGCTTGTGGTAAAGCATAAAATTTACCTTTAAAGTTGCGTGAAGGTACAACAAAATCTCTTGCTCCTTCAGGACTAGAAGCAGTTAATATAGGAGTTTGTACCTCCATAAAACCTAAATCATACATTTTATTTCTTAAAAAATGCAAAACATCACTACGTAATTTAAAATTATCTTTGACCTTATTATTTCGTAAATCTAAATAACGATATTTTAATCTTAAATCTTCTGATGCTTCTTTACTAGACATTATTCCAAAAGGAAGCTCATGTAAAGAAGGGCTTAAAACTTCTAAATGTTCAACTAGCATTTCAATTTCACCAGTTTTAAGTCTAGCATTATAAGTGTCTTTACTTCTCTCACGAATAGTTCCAGTTAACTTAATTACTGATTCCTTAGCTAACCCAACAAATAAAGAATCATCATTTGATACTGTTTGTAAAGTTTCAGTATTATCGCGCAAATCTAAGAATAAAACTCCTCCATGATCACGAATATTTTCAATCCATCCACTTACAACGACTCTCTTACCAACCATTGTCTTGTCGATATCAACACAATGATGAGTACGATATATATTTTCTTTCATTAAAATCTTCCTTTCTATTTAACTTATTAAAAATCACAATTACCTGGAGTTCTAGGATATGGAATTACATCTCTTATATTTTCAACACCTGTCAAATAAATTAATAATCTTTCAAACCCCATTCCAAATCCCGAATGAACACAGCTACCATAACGACGTAAATTTAAATACCATTCCATACTTGAAATATCCATTCCTAATTCTTTCATACGATTAACTAATTTATCATAAGATTCTTCCCTTTGAGATCCTCCCATTAATTCTCCAGCACCAGGAACTTCTAAGTCAACAGCAGCTACAGTTTTACCATCATCATTTTGTTTCATGTAAAATGCTTTAATATCTTTTGGCCAATTCTTAATAAATACTGGACCATTAAAATATTCTGTAATATATTTTTCATGCTCTTTAGCAATATCTTCACCATATTCGGGCTCAAACTCCCATTTTACTGGAGCTTCTTTCAAAATTTTAATAACTTCATCATGATCAATTCTAACAAAATCAGAATTAACTAATTTTTCTAATTTTTCCTTTAACCCCTTTTCAACATACTGATTAAAGAAATCTATTTCTAAAGAAGCATTCTCTAGGACATATGAAACAACATACTTCAACATATCCTCCATTACATCCATATCACCATCTAAATCGGTAAATGCCATTTCTGGTTCAATCATCCAAAATTCATTAGCATGTGTTTTAGTATTAGAATTTTCTGCTCTAAAAGTAGGTCCAAAAGTATAAGTTTTCTTATATGCTAAAGCAAAAGTCTCAGCCTCTAATTGACCACTAACTGTTAAATTAGTTAGTTTACCAAAAAAATCCTTTGAATAATCTGGTTCACCAATAATTCGTCCCAAATCAAGAGTTGTAACTTGAAACATTTCGCCCGCTCCCTCACAATCACTCGCTGTAATTAATGGTGCATGAAAATAAACATAATTACGTTCTTGAAAATACTTGTGAATCGCATATGCGGCGATACTTCTTACTCTAAATACCGCCTGAAATAAATTTGTACGTGGTCTTAAATAAGCTTGCTCCCTTAAAAATTCACGAGTATGTCTTTTAGGTTGTATAGGATAATCGGCAGGACAATCGCCTAACAATTTAACAATCGATGCTTTAAGCTCGATATTTTGATTACCATGACTAGCAACAAGTTCACCAGTTACGCTAATAGCACATCCAACTAACCATTTCTGAATATCTTCAAAATTATATAAACTATTGTCATAAACAATTTGTAAATGTTCTTGAGTAGTTCCATCACTAAAATCAATAAAGCCAAATTCCTTTTGCTTACGATGATTTCTTATCCATCCTTCAACAGTAACAGTACTACCTTCTTTTTCTTTTTTAAACAAATCTCTTAAATCCATAATCTCACCTTAAATTCAAATCTAAATAATCATCTATTTCTGCTTCTTTAACCATAGCTACTTCTTTTGTTAAATTATCTTTAACTTGCATTTCACCAGCTACCAAGTCTTCATCATTTAATATAATTAAATACTTAGCATTTAAACGATCAGCTTGTTTAAACTGGCTTTTCAAACTTCTATTCATATAATCTGTTTCAACTCTAAAACCATTTAATCTCAAATCTTGAGTCAAAGCTAATGCATACTCTTTTTCTGTTTTATTTACATATAAAACAAAAACATCAATTGTTTCATTAATTGGTAACCTAACTTCCTCTTTTTCTAAAGCACGAACAAGTCTACCAATTCCACAAGCGAACCCAATACCTGGTGTTTTAGGCCCATCTAAATTTTCAACTAACGTGTCATAACGTCCACCACCAGCTAACACATTATTAGCTCCAAAATCCTTAACTGTTGCTTCTATTTCAAAAACAGTATGGGAATAATAATCTAATCCACGTACTATCTTAGGATCAACTTCATAATCAATATCTAAAACGTCTAAATAATTTTGAACATCCATAAATCTATTTTTAGATTCTTCATTTAAATAATCTAACATAATAGGAGCATTTTTAATTATTTCAGACTCAGCATCAACCTTACAATCTAAAATACGTAATGGATTTTTCTTTAAACGTTCTTGACAATCTTCACATAAATCATTAATAAATGGTTCAAAATATTTAATTAATGCTTCACGATAGTTATTACGTGATTCTGTATCACCTAAACTATTTATTTTAACTTTAACTCCTTTTAATCCCAACAATTTAAATATTTGAACTGCTACACTAATTACCTCAGCATCAATAGCTGGATCATCACAACCTAATACTTCTACTCCAAATTGCGTTAATTCTCTATCACGCCCAGACTGTGGTCTTTCATAGCGATACATTGTTCCGTTATAATAAAGTTTTACTGGCTGATTAGGATCACCATACATCTTATTCTCTATAAAACTTCTAACAACGCCTGCCGTTCCTTCAGGTCTTAAAGTCATTTGGCGATTACCACGATCAACAAAATCATACGTTTCCTTATTTACTATATCAGTACTATCGCCAACTCCACGATGAAATAATTCTGTACTTTCGAAAATAGGAGTTCTAATCTTTCCATAATTATATCTTTCCATAACTTCATCAACAACACGCTCAACATACTGCCATACTTTCATTTCATGACCATAAATATCATAACTTCCTTTAGGTTTAACTATCATAATAATCCTCCTTTATAATTAAAAAAGTACCTAATTATGTAAGGACGAAATAACTCCGCGGTGCCACCTTACTTTACTTAGGTACTCTCAAATTCTTATTTTATCGCTCTTAATGCGTTCTTATTATTAGAAAGTTGTTATTCATATATCATCCAATAAGGCATTTTCACCATCTAGCCCTCTCTTTTATCTTCATAATATATTACTCGTCTTTCAATAAGAAAAATCTAAATGTATTTTACTATTTTTTTTAAATAGAGTCAATATTTAATATCTATCTTTAACTAGAAAAGAAATAATATCATCATATTATCTCTCTTCATTGCTTTCCCATCTAACAGTATTAACCGGTATACTTTCAAAATCATATTTCAAATCTCTTCCTTGATAAACATGTAAAACAATGATACCGCTATATTCACGTGCTATTTCAAATGCCGGATGATTAAAACTATCCTTTTCCATATTTGAAAAAGCTAATTGAACTTTATACTTCTCTTCATTGCTATAATCTATAAAATGCAAAACACTATCATTAGCCGTTAAATAGAAAATACAATTACTACGAACTTCAACTAAAGTTACACGATCAACATTTAAAAATATTTTCCCATCTATACGATACACTTTATAATCAATAAATGTTTCATCTCCAACAGTTCTTTCTCTCCCTGTCTTGTAATAATAAGTTAAATTATCATTACGCCATACATCATATATCGGATCAGTACTAGTTGCTGAAACAGTCTTTTCATTTTGTAAATCATAAATATACCAAGATCCATCTTTACACAAAATATAATATCCTGTATCTTCATCATAATTAATAGAATCATATTCAAAAGGCATTATCTCCGTAATATTTCCTTTTTCAGAAAGATAAATAACACCCCACTTATTGTTCTCAGCACTTCTTACAATATAACGATAATTTTCTCCATCACCAACATTTTTATCTTCATTATGTGTACTCTCTTTAACATCAGCATATTTAGCAATAATTTCTTTCTCTTCATCTAAGAAATTAATCAAATATATTGTTCTCAAGAAGTTATTATTTCCATACTCAACATCCTGCTCTGACGAATCATCAACAAAAGCATATTTATCATGAATAGCTGTCAAAGTTCTTTGAGTTTCCAATCTTGTAAGAGGATCAGCATTAGCAATATTATATTCATCATATCCACTAGTAGCTTTTTCACATTCACCCACTGAATTAATACACTTATAAGTTCCTAATAATTCACCTTTTATATTATAATAATATAATAAACCACGATATTTATCCTCATGTCTTATATTTTCTGGTACTTCATAATCAGTTAATATCTCTGGCAAATCAGCTTCACTTTCAGGATTTTCCTTTAAAACCCAAAAAGGAACCAATTCCTCACGACTAATAGAAACTCTTCTATAAGAACGATATATATACCCCAAGCTAATATACTCATCAACAACACCATCTTCGTATTCACTACTAACATGAATAGCCATTATTAACGGTTCACTATTTGAATATCTAATATAATTAATTATAAATATAATTCCCCATAAAATCAAAAATATTAAAATACATAATTCTATAATTTTTTTCTTACTTAACTTTTGTGGTGTCTGATACATTTAATATCACCTCTACTATTAAATATTTTAACATAAAAAAAAGAAGATAAAAACTATTTTAAATATCTCCTACTATAAAACTTTGTTCTAAATAATAATTATCTCCATTTTTCTTAAATATATGAGCATATAAAACACCATCTTTTTGAATTACACTTTCATCAATATATGGTCTTTTTTCCGTATCATAATTTGTGCAATAATTTTCATCAAAGTATTTTAAACATCTATAATTATCTAAAATATCAATTTGTAAATAATATTCATATAAAACTATTCTATCTTTTTCTTCATAAACTTTATCTAAAGACGAATATCCAAGCAATCTATCTTGATAATCATTTATTAAACAATAGTATTTTTTACCAGAATTTTTACAAGTTAAACCATGATATTCAATATCTTCATAAGATAATTCATTAGTTGTATTAAAATAATTTAACTGATAATCCATAAATGTTTCATTATCAATTATCGCTACATTACACTTCCCTGTATTTGTTATAAAATCGATTGTTTTTGTAACTTGACAAGTAATCTTCTCTGCTTTAATTGTCTTCTTTTCATAATCTTCTTGTTCAATATTATCTAAGACAAACTTAATAATATCATCACTTGTCAAATCTTCATTTACTAAATGAGCCTTTCGAAGACCAGTCTTATTTTTAACACGATTATACAATATTCTAACAGTTGGATCATTATTAGAAAGTTCCGTTCTAGACAACAACTCAACTTCATGTTTTAAATGACCAACTACTATAAATACAATTACAAATACTAATAAAATAATAAATACTAAAATACAAGTTTTTATAAAATCTCTCACTATAACACCTACTTATTATCAGTATCTATGATTATTGTTGTTGGTCCATCATTAACTAAAGAAACTTTCATATCAGCTCCAAATACCCCATCTTTAGTTGGTACTTCATTATTAAGTAAACGATTAAACTCTTCATAAAGAGAAATTGCTTTATCACCACTTAATGCTTTTATATAAGAAGGTCTATTACCTTTTCTAACATCCCCATATAAAGTAAATTGTGATATCGATAATATTTCTCCTTGTTCATCAATTACGCTACGATTCATAACATCATTTTCATCTTCAAAAACACGTAAATTAACTATTTTTCTTACACAATACTTAATATCGTCAATCGTATCAGTATCCGTAAAACCAACCAAAACCATTAAACCTTTACCAATTTCATTAATAATCTTACCATCAACCATAACAGAAGACTCTTTTACTTTTTGAACAACACACCTCATTATTTATGTGTCCTTCCTACTTCAACAACCATTGGTAAAGATTTAATCTCACTAATAAATCCTTCTAATTGATCGACACTAATCGTCTTAACTGTTACAGCATAAGTAGTATAATCTTCATCTTCATAAGTTTTCACCGATTCAATATAAACATCTCTTTGTGAAGCCTTAGTAATAATGTTCAATAATTGATTCTTTCCCTTAACGACTTTAATAACTAAATCTGTTAAATAAGAAGATTCATTATTCATATTCCATTCAACTTCTATCAATCTTGTACTGTTTTTTATATTAGGACAATCCTTCTTATGAACCGCAATTCCTTCTCCTTTAGTAATATAACCTATAATAGGATCTCCTTTAACTGGTTTACAACAATTAGCAATCGTTACAAGAATATCATCTGTACCAGCAACAATAATATCTCCTTTAACTGCACGACTTCCAATATTAGTACGATTACCAACTTTACCAAGATAAATATCTATAACATCTTTCTTATCCTCAAATATTAAATCAATTATATATCCAGCAGTAAAACGTAAAGAACCAATAGATAAATATAAATCATCTAAATCTGTAGTATGTGTATCTTTTAAGACCTTTTCCAGATTCTTTTCTGATAAAACATCATTAAACGATAACTTTCTTCGTCTAATTTCCTTATCAAGCATTTCTTTACCTGTATTTATATAATTAGCACGATCTTGTTTACTAAAGAATGACTTAATTTTATTTTTCGCCTGACTAGTTTTAACAAAATTCAACCAATCTTTATTTGGATTAGCTTCCTTGCAAGTATTAATTTTAACAATATCTCCGTCCTCTAATTCATGATCTAAAGGAACAATTTGATCATTTACAATAGCACCAATAGTTCTATCTCCAACACCACTATGTATACGATAAGCAAAATCAATTGGTGTAGCTCCCTTAGGTAACTCTAAAACATCTCCTTTAGGAGTATAGCAATAAATTAAATCACTCAATAATTCGTCATTTAAATTACTAGCAAACTCATTATCACTCTCAACATTACTATTAGCATCAATAATATTTCTAAACATTTCCAACTTGTGTTCCATCATACTCTGAATCTTAACAGATCCTTTTTCCTTATAAGACCAATGTGAAGCAATACCTTTTTCAGCAATTTCATCCATCTCATAAGTACGAACTTGAACTTCAAACAAGTGACCCTCAACACCAAAAATAGTCGTATGTAAACTTTGATACATATTTTCTTTTGGATTAGCAATATAATCTTTAAATCTTCTTGGCATTGGACGATACTTACTATGAATTAAACCAATCGTTAAATAACAATCTTGAACAGTATCAACAAAAACTCTTAAAGCCAAGATATCATATATATCATTAAATCTTTTGCCATTATCCATTTTATTATATAAACTATGAACTGACTTAACTCTTCCTTTTATCTTAAAACTTATTCCATTCTCTGTTAATATATCAGAAATACTTTGCTTCATTTCATTTAATAATTCGTTCAATTCTTCACGAGAAGCATCTAATCTCTCTAAAATATCATTATAAACATCCGGTTTTGTATAACGTAAGCACCAGTCTTCCAACTCACTTTTTATCGAATTAATTCCCAAACGATGAGCTATCGGAATTAAAACAGCCGTTGTCTCATTAGCTTTTTGTTTTTGTACTTCAACTGGCAAAGCATATAGCGTTCTCATATTATGTAAACGATCAGCTAATTTAATAAATAGCACTCTTACATCTTCAGATAAACCAACTAAAACCTTACGTAAATATTGAGCAGACGAATCCTTGTCATCAGACAACTCTAATTTATTTATTTTACTAATGCTAGAAACAATATTAGCAATTTCATCACCAAATTCTTCTCTAATTTCCTCAATAGTCGCATCCGTATGATTAATTGTCTCATGTAACAAAGCACAAGCAATCGTTACATAATCAACATTTAAATCCGTAAGAATATAAGCAACTTCTAAAGGATGAGAAATATAAGGATCTCCATTTAATCTTTTTTTGTCACCATGTTTTTCTAAAGCAAAAGCATAAGCTCTATTAATTACATCTAACTCTTCATTTTTTTTGATTATTTTCTTTACTTTTTCATATAATTCATCATAAGTAATAGGTTTTTCCCTTCTTGTCTCTTCCATAATCCATCTCCTATCATTATTAATCCTTTAACTTAGGTAATTCAAAATCATCTTCTATAATTGTCTTTTTTGGCATATATTTATCAAAAAAGTAATTAGCAACATCATTATTATTAGTATTTAATATATCATCTACCATATCACATAATTCTAATCCATAAGAATCAGCCCATTTTACATAACGCATATAATTCCATATATCTATTTCTTTAATTGTTTTAAATCCATCCTTACGTAATAATTTTCTCTTACTACGTAAAGCTGGTAAAACTCTTCTATATAGTTCTTCTTGATTCTTAAATACAATATCTTCCATTATATCACCTAACAAATTCATTATATAACAAAATCTTTAACTTATAAAGGAGAAAAGCCTACGAAAAATAAATTTTTAAAGTCCACTTTAATCCTTTTAATAGGAGGATGTATAACAAAGATAATCGGCCTAGCAATCCGTATTATCTATACAAGAATAATAGGTATCGATGGAATATCTCTTTTCTCAATGATAAATCCTACATACTCCCTATTAATTACAATAGCCAACTTTAATATTTTAGTATCTACTAGTAAAAGAATAAGTTCACAAATATCTCCTCGTAAAGTAATAATTAACTCATGTTATATTATGTTTATTTTAAACTTAGTTCTTATCAGTATTATGTTTTTATCAAGTAAATTTATTAGCGAAGAACTATTAAACAACAAAGCTACTTATTATCCTCTACTTGCATGTACAATAACTCTACCATTTATCTCTCTTGGTTATATTATTAAAGGGTATTTTTATGGTAAGCAAAACATGACTCCTCATATGATAAGCAACGTTTTAGAACAATTATTTCGCTTAATAATCATTCTAACTATACTACCTCCAATAACTAAATATGGAACGATTGTCACTATAACAACTCTTATCCTTTTTAATATACTAAGTGAATCATTCTCTATTATTATTTTACTATTTTTTATACCTCGTCACACAATAATAAAAAGAAAAGATCTTCATTTTGATCTTAACGAATCCAAAGAAATTCTTAATATCAGTGTTCCATCTATAAGTGGTCGAATTATAGGCAATATCGGTTTTTTTCTAGAACCAATCATCTTAACAAATATTCTTTTAAGTAGAGGTTCACCAATAGCATATATCACTAAAGAATATGGTGTATATAATTCATACGTCATTAGTACTCTTTTATTTCCCTCATTTTTCATTAATGCCATTTCTAATTCATTACTACCTGAAATTTCTAAATTTAATGCCAGTCATAATTACAAACTTATAAAAAAACGTATAAAACAAGCTTTATCAATCTCCTTTATTATAGGGGTTATCTGCACAACATTAATTTTCTTCGGTTCACCATTTATTTTAAATATTTTATACAAAACATCTGAAGGAATTAATTACATTAAAATACTCGCCCCTTTTTTTATACTTTACTATCTTCAAGCACCATTATGTAGTATTCTAATTGGTTTAAACAAAATAAAAACTTGTACTCTAATTAGTACAAGTAGCATAATTATCAAATTAATTGTCATGACTATTTTATGTTCTTTAGATTTTAAAATATATGCCTTAATCACAGCTGAAATAGTAAGCATAGTATATTCAACTATTCTAAATATCATTATTACCAAAAAAGCTTTAGCTAACTTCTCTTAATTATATATACATGAGTCTTTTTATAAATTGCATAAAAAACATCTTCCAAATTTAAATTATTACTATCAAGAATTCTTTTTAACCACGTTTCGCTTTTACCAATATACTTCAAATTATTCTTTTGAATAACTCCCTCTACAACAACCGGAAGTGGTAAAAGACTCTTTATTTTAAATGGTTTATACTTAAAAATAGATAATACTCCACTCGGTTCTAAAAAAGCATATTCAACTTCTTCTATCGAAGAAATACCTTTTTTTCTTAATTCTAATAACAAATCATCTATCGAATATCTTTGACTAATTAAATTTTTATAAATTATTTTCCCTTCACTAATAATCATCGTCGGTTTTCCACCAAATATCTTATTAAACAATCGTGATTTAACACTTAAATAGCCTAACACTAACTCTAATAAGACTAAAACAATAATTGGAAAAACCGTATAAAATATACTAATATCTGTTTTCTCAATACTTATAGCAACTAACTCAGCTATTAATATTGAAACAATTAAATCAATAATACCTAATTGTCCAATTTCTCTTTTACCCATAATTCGGTAAGCAAAAGTAACAAAAAAATAAAAAAACAAAGTTCTAATCACTGTATCAAACATAATATCACCTAAATATATTATGGTAATAAAACATTATTTTTAATCATATATATTTATAGGTGATATAATGAAACTCATTAAAAAATATAATTACATATTAAAATTTCCAATATTCATTATTATTCTTAGTATTATCTTAACAATCATTAATTTAATATTCCCACTCTCAAATCAAATAAACTCAATAATAAGTCTTATTTCAATTCTCTTATTATGTTTTATAATTGGTATTAAAAAAGGACTAAATACCAAAGAGCAAGCCTATAAAGAAGGTTTAAAACTAGGATTAATCAATATCTTAGTTCTCTACATTCTAAATTGTCTAACACTAAATTTCGCTTTGCCTCTAAAAAAAATTTTCTATTTCCTTATTATATGTATCACTATTATTCTTGGTTGTATAATTGGTATTAACAAAAAAAGACTCTAGCTACCGCTAGAGCTTTTTAATTTATATTCCAAACCTGTACCTTGACCATAAACAAACGTGTCATTACCAGTTACTTTAAAACTTATTCCTGTTTCTAAAGAAATACTGCCTGTATAAACCTCAAATTTTATAATATTATCACCATCTGTAATTGTTCCATCACGATTTACTGAAATAATTCTTTCTTCAACACCAACTTCTTCTCCATTTTCATATTTTGGAACCTCTGTTACATAATCTCCATAATGTAACATAAATTCTCCAATTGAAATGTATTCATTTGTATCTTCTTCAGGTGTTGGTAAACTAGCCTTATTATCATCTAATAATTTACTTATAGCTTCATTAGTTTCATCTAAGTATCCAGAATATTTAGAAACACTTGTTTTAAAATCTTCAGCAAAGGATTCTTCCTTAACTTCATAGAAACTCTGATCATAAGGAGAAGCTACATAACTAGCATTAAATGATGCTATCTCACGATCGTTAGTCGCTTTAATATCAGAATCAAGAGCTGTTCCATCTAATATTTTAGACATCAAAGTATAAGCTCCATATTTCTCACTTCTTGCAATATAAATATACCAATTAACATCGTCAGTAACAGAAGAATATAACAACTTAAAAGAAGCATTATAAAAAACTTTTGTTTCACTAACTTCATCATTATTTATCATTAAAATCCATGTCAAATTTTCCTCTGTATCTGTAGAATATCTGACAACAGCCTCTGGAGTATTATCTCGATTAAAATCGATATATGTAATATCAAATTGATCTACCATATCAAATAAACTTTGTACATAAAGAGCATACTTATCTCCCCAATTTTCTCCTGTACTAACAGCAATCTTCTTTTTTTCCTCATCTTCACTATTAGGATTAGTCGTCACAAAATTAACTTTCGTCAACATAAAATAAGCAATAAATCCAACTATCGCTAAGATAACAATTATAATAACTATATTAGGCTTTTTTTTAATTCTAAAAGTATTCTGCTGTACTGGTCCATTTCCATTGTTGACATCCTGATTACTATTTTGATTAACACTTGGTGCAATATTAACATTTTCATTATTAGGATTCATTATATCACACTACCTTCTAATTATATTCTACCATATTTTTTAAAAAATAAATTATTTTTTAAAAAAAGAAACTATTCTTTAATAGTTTCCATTTCTTCTTTATAAGGCAATCCCTTATCTCCATAATAATTTTTTATAAATTGTTCTCTATATTCCAATAATGTGTCTGTTTTAATAGCTTCTCTCAATTCTTCAGTTAAATGAATCAAGAATCTAATATTATGAATCGATAATAATCGCGCTCCTAAAGTTTCATTAGCAACAATTAAATGTCTAATATAAGCTTTACTATATTTGCTACGACAAGTATAACAATCACATTCTTCACTTATCGGTGAAAAATCTTCTTTATACTTTGCATTTTTAATATTAATCTTGCCATACTTTGTTAAAACATGACCATGTCTTGCTAATCTCGTCGGACTTACACAATCAAAAATATCAACACCACGACACACATTTTCAACAATATCAATTGGATCTCCTACTCCCATTAAATAACGAACTTTATCTTTAGGTAGATATTTTGTTGCAAAACGAACCATCTTATACATTGTTGGTTTATCCTCTCCAACTGACGTTCCTCCAATTGAATATCCATCAAAATCTATTTTCACAAGTTCTTCAACACACATCTTACGTAAATCTTCATACTCCCCACCTTGAACGATTCCAAACAAAGATTGACGCGTATTATTAAAAACCTTTTTTCCTCTTTTTGCCCAACGCAAAGTTCTCTCAACACTCTGTTTAACATAATCATAGTCAGCTGGCCAACCAATACATTCATCAAAACTCATAGCAATATCACTATCTAACTTATTTTGAATCTCTATTGATTTTTCAGGTGTTAATAAAAGATTATCGCCATTAAGATGATTTTTAAAATGAACTCCTTCTTCTGTAATATCTTTAGGTTTTGCTAAACTAAATACTTGAAATCCACCACTATCAGTTAAAATAGGTCCATCCCAATTCATAAATTGATGTAAACCTCCAGCTTTAGCAATTACATCTTCCCCAGGTCTCAACCATAAATGATATGTATTTGCCAATATAATCCCCGCTTTATTATCTTTAAGTTCTTCAACCGATAATGTCTTAACCGTCGCCTCAGTCCCAACTGGCATGAACATCGGAGTTTCAAAAACACCATAATTAGTTTCTATTGTCCCTAAACGAGCATGAGTATTTTTTTCTTCTTTTAATAAATTATATTTTATTTTCATAAAACACCTCACTACAACCTAATAGATTATAACATATTCCCTATTTAAAATAAACTTGCCTTTTTCTAAAATATAAGTATAATAACAAATACCAAAAGGGGGAAAATTTATGCAATATCCAGTTTCAATCGATATGATTGAAAAAAAATTTTTTGAAAGAGGAAAAGATTTTAAAAAATTCTCTAATATAAGCGCCAAAGATAAAACACAAATAGAAACTGAAGCTAATCAATTTAAAAAACGTGTTCTAACACAAAATAATCTATATGCACCAAAAATTCAATTATATGAAAAAACTTTATTATATTTAACAACGCCTACAACATCTTTTCAATATAAAACATTTGATGAAAAAGTATTATTTTTGATAAGTTGCGTTGATCCCGAACTTCAAATTTTCAGTACTTATTTAAGTTCTTCAATACCAACACTCGAAGAAATATGCACTCTACCAATAGAACAACAAATTGAAGAAGAACAAATAAGACTAGCCAAAATAGAAGAACTAAAAAAAGAAATATTTTCCAAAGTTGGAATTCATAATACCAAATTATTAAAATATGAATCAAGTATGTATCGTCGTTATAATAAGGACTTTAAAGTAAACGTAAAAATAAACTACCTAACGTCTTTATTAAACCATGCTCAAAATATTAAAGACTTTGAAAGCCTAAGCGATGAAGATTTTGCCAAAATAAATATGATTGCTGAATATTATCTAACAAAAACTAATAATGAAACAAATCCAAACACTGCAGCTTTCAACATTTTAACTCAAAGAGCTCGTCTTCTTCTTCAATCTCTTCCTGAAGAACTGGCTTTCTTTATTACAATTACAGATCCAGAATTAAAATTATTGCAAATATATGAAGAAGAATCAACTATTCCTAATATCAGACAAAGAGCTATAAACGAACTAGGATATTATGACCAAAACATCCTTCGTTTGGAAAAAAAATATCATCAAAGATTTTATCCTGATAAAAAAATAAGTCCTTGGTCAATATAAAAAATACCTACGAAAGGTATTTTTTTTATCTTCTTTTAGTTTTTTGCTTTCTATATATTCCAACAACAGCTGAATAAAGGCCGATTGATAAAACAGTAACAGTTACAACACTTCCCGTAACTGCAAAAATATAATCAGCTACAAGAGAAGCAATATTACCAGCATCATAAAATGATATATTAGTATAATTAGATAAATCTATTTCTAACACATCTACTAAATCTTCTTGAGGAGGTAATTCATTACCAAATATATCTTCTGTATAAAGATAACTAACATCGCAATGTCCTGCATCATTTGAAGCACCCGTATCAATGCAAACATTCGTAACTTGACGCATATCTGCTACAAAACCAACTTCGCTATCAGTTTCCGTTCCTATTTCTTTTAAATCTTCCAATTTAATACCAGGATCTGTACTTTCATTAGCTGAATATTGAGGTCCCCCAGATTGCCATATTTTCCAATCCGTATCTTTAAGTGGAATTCCATGAATTCTTTCCATATTATTACTTATACTTCTTAAAGTAGATGTATTCCCATATATTCCAAAAGTCGTAAAGCCATACTTTTTACATGTTTCTTCAAATATTTTCATAAGTCCATAATAATCATTATTATCATAGTAAACTTCAAAATCCAAAAACACTGGAATATTACTAAAATCTATTTCAACACCGTTTAAATCATTAACTAAATTAGTTAAATAATTTTCCAAACGGCCACGATAAGTTTCCATATTCATATCTTTTGATATACAAAAATATAAACCCAAATCGATATTACTATTCAAAGTTGACTTAATCATTTCTGGAGCTTCTTCAAGATATGTCCCTGTGTTATTAAGATAATCAGAAGGATCCCTTGATACCTCAACAATAACATAATCAGATGTTTCAGCAATACGATTCCAATCAAAATTAGTTTGATAATCTGAAATATCTATTCCTCTTGCTATAGCATAATTATATTGTACTTCTTCTCTATTAGTATCATAAGCAACATAAAGATTAGGTATTTTTATTACATCTCCAACTTCAAAGTCTTTACTTTTATCTGAATTATAACTTTTTAAATCTTCAACACTCAATCCATATTGTAACGCTAAACTTTCAATAGTATCTCCCTCTTTGATAGTATATAAAGAACTATAAACTAATTTAGAAGGACTATTTAAGCCACGACTCCTAATTACTTCAGCTAAATTTTGAGAAGCAATAATATTACCATCTAAATCTTCAACAATTGAAGTCGTTCCTTGATATTTTCTCTCTTCACTATCCATGACTAAATAACAATCATAATCTCCAATATTAAAAACATATTCATTAAAATTAGTCAAAACAGAATCAGTTCCATATAATCCCAAAAACATTTTACTACGTGAAGCTTTATCAACAAATGCCTGAACTAAAGCTCCTTTTTGAGCAGTATTAAGATTCTCATTACTCATAATATTATCAATATTACAATATACAGGTAAATCAATATTATATTCTTTAATAACTGCTTGTAAAAAATCAACATCTTTATATATTTCACTTAATGTACTTGCATTAGTGTCTAAAACTAATCCAACTGATATATTAGCATCATTACATTTTTGCAATTTAGCACGTAATAAAGATATATCTTGAAAATCCTTATTATTTATATGTAAAATAACAAATTCATTAGAATGAACCTCTTTGTTATAATAAACACTTATATCATCATAACCAACTTTATTTTCTTCTTCAGATGAAATTCCATAAGTAACTTGATGATCACGATGTCCTATATAAGCCCCAGTTGCATTAACAGCTCCAGTACCAATAAATGCAGCTAATAAAAATGCCGTTAACTTTTTACTCTTTTTACATATTTTAGCAAGTGTTTTTCCAAAAATATTTAAAATCTTAGTTTCCATTCAAAATCCCCCTTTTTATATGCTATTGATACTAACATATATAAAAGGATAATGTCAAATTTAGCTATTTTCATCTTTCTTCAAATCATTTGTAATAAACATTGCATCACCAAAGCTAAAAAAACGATAATTTTCTTTTATAGCTTCTTTATATGCATTTAAAATATTTTCTCTACCAGCTAAAGCCGATACTAACATAACTAAAGTGCTTTTAGGCAAATGAAAATTCGTAATTAGGCAATCAATACCTTTAAACTCATATCCAGGATAAATAAAAATATCTGTATTGCTACTTGTTGCTCTAAAACGCCCATTATTACCTCCAGCAACAGCTTCAAGAGTCCTTGTACTTGTAGTTCCAACTGCAATAATACGTCTTCCATCATCTTTAGCTTTATTTAATATTTGAGCAGTATCATCACTCATAACAAAAAACTCACTATGCATATGATGATCTAATACATTCTCAACTTCAACAGGTCGAAAAGTCCCTAAACCAACATGTAAAGTAACATAAGTTATTATAATTCCCTTTTTCTCTATCTTCTGCAGCAGTTCCTTCGTAAAATGTAAACCAGCAGTTGGGGCAGCAGCACTACCTAAATTCTTAGCATACACTGTTTGATATCTTGATTGATCATCCAATTTTTCATGAATATAAGGAGGTAATGGCATTGTACCAAGCTTATCTAGTATCTCCATTAAAATTCCATTATAAAGCAACTTAACATGAGTTAAACCCTCATCATATTTAGCTACAACTTTCCCTTTCAGTTCCCCATTACCAAAAGTTACAACCGTTCCTATTTTTAACCTTTTAGCTGGTTTAGACAAACATTCCCAAGTATCATTACCTAAATCTTTTAATAACAATAACTCAATCACAGCTCCAGTTTCTTCTTTAAGACCAATCAATCTAGCAGGAATAACCTTAGTATCATTTAATACTAAAACATCTCCTTTATGTAAATAATCAATAATTGAAGTAAAATGTTCATGTACTATTTCACCAGTTCTTTTATTCAAAACTAATAAACGCGAAGCACTACGATCTTTAAGTGGTGTCTGCGCTATTAATTCCTTTGGCAAATCATAATCAAATAATTCTATATCCATAAGACCATCTCCAATACCTCTACAATTATAATGAATAAAGGAAAAAAAGTCCAATAAAAAAGAATAACTTAAAGTTATTCTCCTAAAGACAATTTAAATTTATCAAATAAAGGCGTTAGTAAACCTAATACTAATATTACTATATAAACTCCAATATTTAGTTTTAAAATGTTAACCATTACAGCTCCCAATACACCAAGTACTAAAGAATATATAATACGACCACTACGAACAACTGGAGTCGCAGTAGACAAAGAAGCAACGTAAACTAAAGCAAATATAATTCCACTATTAAAAGTATTAACTAAAATATCATTGAAACTTAATCCCCCTACAAAATAAATAATTACACTTACAATAGCATACCCAATAAAAGCTACTATTGGAATTTCTTTTTTATAATAAGAATTAAATAATAATATTATATAACCAATAAGTGCACATAAAGTACTAGTAGTTCCAATTGCTCCAATGCCATTACCTAAAAATAATAAAGAAGGTTCAGTTACTTGAGTAGTCAAACTTGCTTCATATAAATTAGCATATTCCAAATTACCAATTAACGTCATTATTCCAACTAATAAACATTTAAATAGAGCTATTTGATTAATCGTCACATACTTATCAATAAATTTTATTAATATATCAAGAATTACTATCAAAGGTATTGTTAACCATAAATAATCATTCGGTGCACAAACTAAATAGCACAAAACATTTATATAAGGAATAATTGAATTAACAACACTACTAGTTCCCTCTTCTTTCTTTATTCCCATATAATAATAAATTTCAAATACATAACTTAAAGCAATTATTATTATCGGAATAACTAAGTATTGCAAAGATAAAAACAAAGACATAAAACCATTCTGATATACTAAAATTCCATTTTTATAAAAACCATATATTATTAAAGGCAAGACACTTAATACATAAAGCATATTAATTCCTAAAACCTTATTCTTACTAAAAAAACCCTTTTTCATTCTACTTCTCCTTACTAATCAAATTAATATTAGCTGGACATACAAAATTACATAAACCACATCTTATACAAGATGAATCTAATTTTGGTGCTAATGGATTAATTCCTACAGGACATATATCAACGCATTTACCACATTTTATACATTTAGAAGGTACAATATTTTCCTTTGGAAAAATAAATATTGATTTAATATTATCCGTTACTATAAGAGAATCTAAATTATCACATTTAACTCTACGCATAAAATTATTTAGATAAATATCTCTATCGCTGTAATCAATTTTAATTATTTCTTTAATTATCTCTCCAACATTTGCTCCATACTTAGTTTTTATTACATAGGCTTTATTAGGATCACCTAAATTAACTGTTATATATCTTTCAGAAACCGGTAAACCATTCTTTATAGCAAAATAAATTTTATATAAAGCAAAAGAATCTAAAAATAAAATATCTCCATACTTATATTCTTTAAAAAACTTCTTAGCAACAATTTGATTAGTATTATAAGGAAAAACATCCTCAATAACTTTTAAATTAACATCTTGATAATTATTAATTACACCCTTAACCGCATTAACATTATTATCATCATATTTATTTAATAACAGATAAGCATCAATATTAAAACGTTTAGCAAGTAATTCAATTGTCTCTAATAACTCTTTCACATTATCTTGAAATAAATAGTTATTATTAAATTGATATGGTTCAACATCCATTGCATTAACAATTAATAAACGACTATTGCCTTTTAATTTATTAACAATTAATTTATTTTCATAATCAATGCCTAAAGATTCACATCTTTTAATAATTTCCTCTTTTTTTACATCCTTAATATCATCTAAAGCTTCTTCACTAACAAACGAAGAATCCGATTTATCATTATTAACTTTAATAATACCATTTTCTAATTCAACATTTCCAGATACTGTAGCATAAGACTTTATACCACTAGTTGATTCTTTAATAAGCTGATTGATATATAAATAATCATTATCCTTTACATATATAGTATCTCCTTCGCGAACATAAATTTCTGTACTATTAGGAGTTAAATAATCTAATCTTTCAATATCTATTCTTTTTTCATCATTATTAAACTTATAAGTTAGTTTCAACTAAAACACCACATTTCTATTCTTTTTCATACTTACTATCTAAATATTTTTTTAACTCTAGCGCCACACTTCCCGGTAATATTTCTTCTAATTCTTCTACCGATGCCAATTTAATTTTAGAAATACTACCGAATTTTTTTATCAACTGTTTCTTTCTTGCTGGTCCAATGCCTTCAATATCATCTAAAACACTACTAATACTACCTTTACTTCTTAACGTTCGATGATAGTTAATAGTAAATCTGTGTACCTCATCCTGCATTCTAGTTAGATAATGAAATACATTACTCATTCTATCTATATTAATAACACTTAAATCAGAAGAAATCAAGTCATTAGTTCTATGTTTATCATTTTTTTTAAGACCTACTACCTTAATATCTAAATGTAACAAATTTAAAATATCTAAAGCTGCCCTAATTTGATTCTCTCCACCATCAACAATTATTAAATCAGGTAACGAGCTTCTTTCAACTAGAGCTCTTTGATAACGACGATATAATATTTCTTTCATCGTATTATAATCATCATTTACATCAACAGACACCTTATATTTACGATATTCATTCTTAGCTGGCTTTCCATCTATAAAAACTACCATCCCTGATACCGCAAAACTACCAAATAAATTAGAATTATCAAAAACATCTATTCGATAAATATTATCCATTCCAAGTAATTTTGCCAATTCATCATTGGCTTTACTAGTCCTCTCTTCATCTCTTTGAATTTCTTCAAATTTATTATTTAAATTTAATTTAGCATTATCAAAAGCCATTTTTAATAAATCCTTTTTAATACCCTTTTGAGGAATTAAAATGCTACTATCAACAAAAGAACTGATATTTTCAACATTTATTGTTTCCGGTACTAATATTTCTTTCGGAATCTCATGACGAGCATAAAACTGAATAATATAATTTTCAACTTCGTCTTCGATTTCCAAATGTAAAGGATATATAACATTTTTATGATTTAAAAGTTTACCATTACGAATAAATAATATCTCAATCGATATATATCCATTATTAACATAATAAGAAACAACATCACGATTTACAAAATCATGTAATTCAACTTTCTGTTTATCTAAAACAACATCTATATATTCTAACTCTTTCTTTAAATCAAGAGCCATTTCATAGTTAAGACTTTCACTATATTTATTAATTCTTTCCATAATTTTGTTCTTTAATATATCATCATTGCCTCTTAAAAAAGATAAAATTTCTGTTTCCATCTCATGAACCTTATCTTCATCAACATTTTTGCTACAATATCCCAAACACTCCCCAATATGATAATAAAGACAAACTTCCTTAGGATTTCCTTCACATTTTTTCAATGGATACAACCTATTCAACAAATTAACTATTTTTCTTGCTGCAAAAGCATTAGGATAAGGACCAAATAATTTCTTTCCATCTTTCTTTTTTATTTTTAAATATCTAGAAACTTTTAATCGAGGATAAGGTTCTTTTATATATTCAATATAAGGATAACTTTTATCATCTGTAAGCATAATATTATATTTAGGATTAAATTCTTTAATAAGATTAATTTCTATTATAAAGGCTTCTAATTCCGAAGATGCAACTATATATTGAAAATCATCTATTAAACTAACCATCTTTGCTGTTTTACCTGTATGTGTTCTATTAAAATAAGAAGATAACCTTTTATTTAAATCTTTAGCCTTTCCAACATATATTATCGTTCCATTCTTATCTTTCATCTGATAAGAACCTGGTTTATGTGGAACTAAAGCTAATTTATCTTTAAATTTCATCATCAGCCTCCTTATTTAATAGATAATTATATAAGCCTATACATCCTTGATAAATTAAATCATAAACAGTATCAAAATCACCTGTATACCAAGGATCATCTATATCCTTGTTTTTATTATCTGTATATTCTAATAATAAATGTATTTTATTTTCAACATCAGGTCCTAAAATACGTATAACATCTCTTTTATTTCGTTCTTCCATTACGATAATATAATCATATAATTTGTAGTCTTCTTTCTTTATCTGCATCGCTTTATGACTTTCACATGTAATTCCTTCTTTTATAAGCTTTTTCTTGGCTTGTGGATATATATCATTACCGAGCTCTTCCATACTAGTGGCTCTTGATACACAACTAAGCATATATCTTTTATTATTTTTATAAATAATATCTTTAAAAATCATCTCTGCCATAGGACTTCTACATATATTTCCATAACATACAAATAGAATATTATACATATTATCACCTTACAATATTATATCATAAAACATATATATTTTTATGTAGTATCAATCAAAAAATAAAAAAAACTGTACTTGAAATACAGTTTTATTTTTTTAACGATTTCTCAGTATCAGTATAAGAAGTTATTGTACCATGAACCATTTTTGTAAACAATTCAGAAGATACTGGTTTATTTAAATCATCATTTTCATTATTTAATAAATAATCAATATAGTTAAATTCTCTCTTATTATCATATTTTTTTACTATTTCTAAACATTCTTTTAAAGAAAGTAATTTTTCTTTTTCATTCATCATAGTGTAACTCCTTCACTCTTCTTCATTTCTCGTAGTTCTTCAATAAATTCTTCCATACTGAATATAGCATCGTCACGACGTTTCAATATCATATTTAAAATTTCATCTACTCGATACTTATCAAGACCTGTTGCATAATCTCTAAAAATATTTTTATAATCTTCATCACTCAATAATTTAACTTTCTCTATTGTATCAGTAACAACAGATAAATCAAGGTCTATTTCACCATTTTTATATCTATTAAATAAAATTTGATAAATAGGAATTCTATGCACTCCATTAGGTGTGTACGAGTAATCAGCTTTTAATGATTGCGGATTGTCTATAAATCTAAATGATTGTTCTTTGTCAATTCCTCTAACACAATTTGAACTATCAATAATAAAATTACCTACAAAACAATCAAAATTACATAATAAGAAATCCACAACATACTCTCTTAATAATGCAGATGAGTATTGGTAATCTAATGCACCACCATTACTAACCCAATCTTCCAAAACTTTAGAATTTTCCGAACTAATTTCAACTAATTCTTGTTTAGAAATTTTCATGCTACCACCAATACTTTCAACTTTAACAGCTGTTGATGGTGATAAAAATTCTTGTAATCTAGAAGCAGCTTCTTGAATATCAGCTCTAAATGGTTGAGAATCATGTTTCTTTTTGTCAACAGATGGTTTTAACAAATAAGTGTTATCCCCTTCTTTATATTTATACATAATACCAGACTCACCCATTGCTGCAGTCTCTAAAGTAATTATTTCTTCTTTCGTACATCCCTTTAACACTAAAAGCGTTTTTCTATAAACACCAATTCTCGATAATTCTTTCTTACAATCTGGTAAATCAACAATAATCTGACCCACAACAGATTCCATTTCAATCAAAGATTTAGTAAAGAATTGGAAAGAAATTTCTCCATTACGATACTTAGTATTTAAAACATTCAAACAATAATCAATTTTCTTTCTGATCCTTTCTTCTGGAGTATTTGTTTTTATACCATCAATAAAAATTGAACGCATCGCTTCATAATTAGGATTATACATGTATTCTTCTTTAGCTTTTCTTAAATCTTCTTTCTTCTTTTCATCATAAGCTTTAATATTAAATTTAATTATTGGAATATCAACGCCAAGCATCTCTGAAAAGAATTTTGCTGCTCTAATAGTATCTTCATTAGGAGCATCTCCAATACAAGCAAATGCACAAGGTAACATACCTTCTCTAAAACCTGCTACTTCATTATAACCAGAATGTTTAAAACAACTACATTGATTCAAAGCATCGATATTAGTAAATGAATTTTTACTTGCCGTTGGTTCCATTTTATAACCGCCATGTTCAACATATAAGTCTCGACCATTCATAAATAACATAAAATTTTTAGGTAAGTCATTAAATAAATATATAACACCATTCGGATTAGTATTATGAAGAAACCAAAAACCTTTATCAGAAATACTTGAAGTAGATAATGTTGAAGCTCCTTCTAGTTTTGTCCATAAAGAAGGCTCTTTCATTAACTTTTCGGCAAAGCCACTCATATTTGAATCATAAGAATAAAGTCTATGAGCTAAGAAATTAAACTTTTCTGAATTCATTTCAATAATCGTAACACCATAAGGATTATTTGGATCATCTTTTTCTAATCTATCACTTTTAATATCATCTATTCTAGTAAGACGACCATTAAATTGATAGTTATGAAGCTTTCTTATTTTATTTATTATTTCTCTTACTTCATCACAATAATCAAGAGCTCCATCCTTTTGGCGAATAAATTTTGACATTAACTCTTTTAATTCATTAATATTTTCAGATTCAATAACCCTACTCATTAAAATAATAATACTTGCATCTTTTTTAGTATAAAAACATTCTTCAAATATTTCTTTTGCTTTTTCTTTACCATATTGTTTAATAATATCTTCTCTAACAATTTTCAAATTAGGAAAATTTTTTAATTGGAAATTATTAAAATCAGTAGCAAGTAAGGATACGTTATTATAACCAAATAAAGTAGCTAAAACATTTTTTATTTCACAAATATCATCAGTATTCATTTTCTCTTGCCAGAAACTCTCAGTAAATTCATCATATGCAACTAATTCATCATAAGTATTAATTCCAAAAACATTTTCACCAATAATAATCTTTCTTAAATTTCGAACATCAGCTTCTGTTAAATCATCTCTAAAATTAATAATATCGGTAACTAAAGGTTTAATTTTTTCAAAATATCTAAACGCATAATGTACACGTTTATCATCAGCAACAAATATATTATATTTACAAATAATATCATAGTAGTCAGTAACTAATTTTTCATTATGTGTTTTAATCTCTTTAGCTACCAAAGAAGCTGCTGGTGTATTGTATTTAATAATATCTAAAACAAAATCAGCACCAAACAATGGGTATATATATTTAACAACATCATAATTAAATATTGGATTCTTTTCTAATGTGTTTAATTTTCCAGTCTTACTTAAAATTTCCAAAGCATCCTTTAAAACAGTACGAATTTCAACATCAAACATTTCAATATCTAAATAAGGTAAAGACATGACAAGCTTTCTAAAAGTTGCTCCATCACGACTAATTAAATTACTATTATCTAAATTAATACCTTTTGCAAAAACATCTCTTAATCTTTGGTCATTTTTATCTAGTACAACATCATGAGATAAGTTGCTTAAAAAATAATCTACAACAAACTCACAATTCTTCTGATTATTCATATCGAAAGTATCATAATGAATTATCTCAAGTATTTTAGGAACAGTTAAATAACTTCTATCAACCAATGTCAAATCTCCAACATGAGCAAAAACATTTGCATTAAAGAATTGTTCAGGAACAGTAAAGAATGCTGTTGGATAAGTACATAAAGCTTTAATAACTAATTCTTCATCCAAATCAATCACATTAGTAATTCTATTAATTAAGTCTCCTCTTATACTCAAAGCTTTACACACTAATTCTTTAAACCTATCCATACTATTAGGAAACTTAAAAATAAAATCAACATTAACATCTAACAAACTACTACATATATCAAAATCAGTTTTTAATTTTTCAGGTAAAAAAGTATATACAGCTCCATAATCATACGAAACAAGTTTTAATGCTGTTTCTTTATCAGTAATTAAGCCAGGAACATATTTAAAAACAATTGGGTAATCAAGCAAATAATTCTTAGCAAATTCAATAATCTTCGGATCGTCGGCATTAACATAACTAAAGACACGTTCATCTAGTTTAATCGCAACTTCTAGTATTTCTAAATCGTTTCTAAATTCAGTATTTAAATAATAATACAAATTACTAACTGAATCTAAATTAGATGATCCTAACAAATTCAAAATAAGTTTTTTATTATCTAAAATACTTGGAACATATCTATATAACTGCGGATATTCATAAATTTGTTCTTTAACCATATTTATAATATCAGCATCATTAATATCAGCAATCGAAATATAATACATTGGATTCTCTAAAAAATACTTTTTAGCTATTTCATATTTTTTCTTTAATGCCGCTTCAGAATCAACCAAATAATTATCAATCCAACTAATAATAATTTTTTTATTATCAGCATTTTCAAGAATTTCATCAATCATAGAAAGAGCTGTCTCATCTCTAGGTAATTCATCTAATCTTAAAGACAATAAGAAACTTTCTTTATTAGAAAAATCATAATTCATATATTTAGAAGTATCTATTTCAAATGAATCTAAAAAAATTTTTATTTCATCTCTTAAATACCAATTATTTCTAATAAACAGTACAAATTCATAAATAAAGTCATATTTATCATTTTCGTAAAGTTCATTAAGTACATCTTTAAATAAATTAGATAAAGTATTATCAGCAGAATTAATTAAATCATTTGCCATCGCTAATAAAGTTTTAGTTTCTAAATTAATAAGTAAACTCTTCTCTACATTAATATTATTTTTTAAAGCAACCTTTATTATCGAAACTGAAGTCTTATCAGAAAATTTATATCCAGTATTCAAAGCTGTTAAAATAGTATTCTCATCAAGATATCCTGAATAAAAATCTACCACATTAGGATAAGAAGAAACAATTTCTTTAATAACTTCAATATTTAAATACTTAGATTCTAAATAATTTAACAAGGAAATATTCATATTTAAAAGAGTAACCAAATCTTTAGAACTAATAGAAGAATATATTAACTCACTACATAATCTTGGATCTTCTTTAACAATAATCTTCAACAAATTAATATCTTTACGCTTCTCAACATCTAATAATTTGATAAGAGAAGGTTTTTCTTTAATAAATTGAACAAGTACTTCAAAATCGTCCGTTATTTCTGGGAAGAATATAATATATCGATAATCTACTTGAATTTTACTTTTTAAATAATCTAACTCTTCTTTTGTAAAGCTCATTTTCTTTAAATAAATGTTAAAATATCTATTTTCACAGACTTGTTTTTCCGGAAAATATCCGCCTAATAACGCTCTTTTTAAGACATCTTCTTCAATCTTATCAGTATAATAAGATATAAAGTCATAATATCCTCTAGTTACCATCTTCCTGATTATAAAGAGTTTAGTATCAGAATTAATCGAAAACGAATTTAATAATTCCAACGTTCTTTCTAAACTGATATGATTTAAAACTCTTGACAAAAATATTTTATTATTAACCATTTCTCTAATATCAACAATATTAAAAATTTCATAATCATCTTCATTTAAATATTTAGTCAAATCTTTACAATTTATATTAATTATATTTTGCATTTTAGAAAGAGAATCTTTACTAAAACCTACTTTATACATATTTATAAATAATTCAGTTGCTTCTGAGAAGTACAAATATTCTTTTTTTTCTTTCAATTGTTCTAAAGTCTTAACTAAATCTTCTTCATTTTCTAAAGTAACAAATTTTTTTATAACTTCTCCGTTAAGAACCGGATATTTTTTAAACATTTCAAAATCATAACCAGAATTCAATAATAACTCAACATTGTCACCATATATTTTATCGACTACTTCAAGTATTTCAAATCTTCCCATTTTTATAAATTTACGAATTATTATCCCTGCAAAATGAAATGAAGAATTTAAATCCTCTGTATCAGGTAATCTACCATTTAATAATTCGTAATACAAATCTCCTATTTCCTTAACAACATCATTATCATGATAAAATGATAAATATCTAACTCCTCTTTTATCACCGTTTTTTAAAAGATGTAAAACAGTTGCCGGTGTTAAAGAACGATCATCGTCCATATAAGGTTTAATGTCATCAAAAGTCATACCACTTAAAATTGCTTTTTCTAAAACAGAAGAATTCGGATTATTTTCAAGTAATTCTTTTAAATAAGAAGCGTCTTTATCTAAAAACAGTTCTTTTAAAACTGGAATATTTTGAACATAATCTGGCAATTTTAAGTACTCTTCATACGTAAGAGTATCAAAACCAAGTTCTTCTAATTCAAATTCCGATATATATAGATTATCAATATCTAAAACTTCGTAATGACCTTCTTTAACGAATTTAAATAATAAAACTTTCGGTAAAATAACATCCCCATATTTTGCTTTAGCATCTAAAAATAGCTCAAATTTAATTTTATCAGCATATCTAGTAACAATTTTTTCGTCATAAGTATAAAGTAAAGGTAAATATTCATTTTTCATAGCAAAAGCTTCAATAAATACATCTCTATTTTTCCACTTAGAAACATGTCTAACAAAAACATCGACATTAAAGCCAATTTCTATCAATCTAGAAGCAACATTTAAAGAAATATCAAAATCTGTATAATTATCGAAAAAACTCCAATCCCCTACTAAAACACCGCATAAAAAATTATAAGCATCAGAATTATCATAATAAGGTTCCAAAACATATTTACCTGTATTATGCAAATTCAAAACATATTCAAAGCATTCAATATTAGATAGTATAGAAGTCAAACTACTTATTAAAGAATAATCACCATTTTCAGCAAAATACTTAGCAACCAAATAGGAATCATTAATATCTCCATAAGATTTAATTCTATCTAAGGAAATATCACTATTTTTTATTATATCAATAACATCCTCATTAACAGCATTTTTCTTTGCGTACATTAAAGCATCAGTTTTACCTTCACGCAAAAATTTCAATAATAAAGAAGAACTATTTCTGTAAGAACCATCATAAAGAGAATAATCATAATAAGAAAAATTAGTATATGAAACTAACTCGGGTGAAGGATTTGTAGCAAAAACTAACGCCTTACTACCACCTATATCAATAAATTTTCTTACTAAATTTTCGTCTTCTAAAACCGATATGTCATTATTGCCTAAATAAGAAGTAATTAATACTTCAAAAAAACTATCAAAATCAAAATCATCATAATTAGCTAATTCTTTAAGTAAAGATGTAAGATTATCACTAAAAGATGAATAATTACCAAAGTATTTTTCTAAATATTGATAATGATTTTGAACTATCCCAACAGCTATTAAAGAAACATTAGGATAAGTAACAGAATCCATTATCGCATATACCATCTCTGGATGTTCTAAACATATTTCGACTTGTACAGCAGGTAATATCTCAAATTTATCTATAATATCATTTAAAGAAATCCCCTTATTCAAATAATAATTTAAATCATTCGAATCAAAAACGATACCAGCAGTACTTAAAATCTCCTTATTGTTATAATAATGATCCATCAATGAATAATAAAATTCATCAGAAACCACTAACTTAGTTAATATCAGATTTTCAATATCAGTATCCAAATCTAACTCTTTAAAAAAATCTTCATCATTAATATATTTATCTACAAAAGAAAAATATTCATTATGTATTTTTTCCCTACGCTGAAGGAATGCTGAAAAATCATTAGCAAAATCATCAATATCCAAATCGAACTTCTTAAATATATCAGCTATTTTTTCGCCTTCAAACATACTTAAAAACTTTTTTACATCTTCTTGCATAAATCTCAACACCTTATCTTCGATAATTATAACACAAGTTAAATGATATAAAAAGCAATATATGTTATAATATTTCTACGAGGTGAACTTATGAAATTATTAAAAGAATCTATAATTGAAATAAAAAAATCCAAATTTATTGGATTATGTTATGAAATCTCCTCACCAGAAGAAGCTAAAAATATTATTGAATCGTTAAAAAAAGAACATAAAAAAGCTCGTCATATCCCATATGCGTATAAAGTAAACAATACTGCTAAGAAAACTGACGATAAAGAACCAACTAATACTGCAGGGCTTCCGATATATAATATATTAGAAAAAAAAGATTTAAATAGTCATTTAGTAGCTGTAATCAGATACTTTGGCGGTATTAAATTAGGAGCAGGAGGATTATTACGTGCTTACTCTGAAACAGCAAATGAAGTGACTAAAGATCTATAAAAATCTTATTTTTTGCAAAGAAAAATACTATATCTTAAATCGATATAGTATTTTTCATACCATTACGTCCCTTATGTCCTTTCTCGGTCTAGCCTTAGGGAACTGATCAGACAGGCCCACACCTACACAAGATACAGTTTCATAAGGGACATCAAGAATCTCCTTAATTTCATTACTTACTAGGTTAGTATTACCTATCCAGATAGTACCTAAACCCATATCAGTATACGCAAGTATCATATTCTCAATACAAGCACCTATAGAAATAATATCCATATCACGATTCTCAACCACTTCGTTATCGATAAAAACCATAATTAAATGGGGAACGTTCCTAATAATACCCGCAGTATGAGGACCGGTATGCCCGGGAATATCTCTGGTCTTGTTTTCTAATACATCAGCGATAGAATTTTTCTCTGATGCGCTCAATATCTTAAACTTCCAAGGTTGTCTATTGTGGGCACTTGGAGCTCTTACACCGGCAAGAATACCTTTCATCAAGGTTTCTTCCTCTAATATGACACTCTTGTATTTGCGTATACTCCTACGAGATTCAATCACATCACTGAGCAGCATATTCTATCACCAATATAATCATATCATATAAAATCAAAAAAGCAAACACTTTTTTTATTTAACAACTAAATTTGACTACAATATACACATATGCTAGAATTTATGCCGATTAGGTGGAAATTATATGGAACAAATAAATATTAATAAAATTGAACAATTAATTTCAGATATAAAAGAATACACTAAAAATAATTCAAGATTAGAAGAATTATTTACAACACAGCCACAAATAAGTATGAGTGTATACAAAAAAACAACTATCTTTTATGCCGAAAAGAAATTTGAAGAACATGAAAAGAGTAAACAAGCAATACCTCATGGCTTTTACCAAATACTCGAACAAGAAATAAATCAAAATGGCGTCTTAAAAACAATAAAAAAATATGATAAAGAAATAACTCTTATCTCTGAAGTAGTTAACATACCCAAAAAAGAAATCATAAAAATACTATCAAATTTAAAATTAAATAATAAACAAAATATCGCAACAACAGTTTTTACAGTTTCTAGAAATTATTTAAAAGAAATAATCCGTAAATTTACTGCTAAGTATAAAGAAGAATTTATAAAAAGAATAATTGATGAAAAACTAAATCTTTTAGAACAAAATATAACTCGCAAAAAAGAAGAAAAAAGCAAGAAACTTCTCCCAATCGAAAGTTTTATTGACTTTTTTATCAACACACCTGCTTTAATAGAAGCATTATCAGCAATTGTTATCAAAAAATTAAATATCTACCCTACAACAACACAACTAAAAGAAACATTAAGAGCAGTCTTTGATGAAGATTATATCGAATCATTAAAAGCAATATACAAAATAACAAAACCACCATATTTTAAAAATTTTGAAGAAAATAAAGTCTATGATCGTTTAAAAAGAAACTATGAACCAAAATTAAACAAATTATTTACTCGTTATACTATGGAACAAAAAGAACAATTAATTCAAATATTAGAATTAAAAAAGAAAATAAAATTATATCAAGGAACTGAAAATTTAGAAATAAATACAATAAAAAAACGTTTAAAGGCTGCAATTCCTCATGATGATCAAATTTTACTTGAAGAAATAAGTAATCTAATGGCTAAATGTAATTGTTCAATTAAATTAATAAATAACCAATTTATATTTGACTTTAAAATAAATATAACAAAAGAAGAAATAAAAGAATGTAAAAATTACATTAAATTAGAAAAATATTTAAAATCAATACACAATTTCATCTATCCGTATTATGAAAAACAAAACAAATTAGTCTATAGTGCGGTAAGCAAAACTCCTACTCCACTATCATCAAATGAAGAAGATTATCAAATAAATACAGATTTTTGGCTAACAAAAGAAAAAATAATTCAAGCGATTAGTGCCATTAACATCGATAAATTAAATCAATTAACTCCAGAAAATTTTGCTCTATTAAAAGACTTTTTAATTGAAAAAGGATTTCTATGGGCTTATATTGCAGATAATATAGAATTAAATACTTTCGCTAAAATAATCAATAACTTTTCTTCAATAATAGCTTGTTGTTCAAAAGAAGAACTAACAATTGATAATATTAAAGAAATAATTAAAAAAGCTAATCTTTACGATTATGCTAACGATTTAATAATTGGTTTAATTGGAACAGATATTGCTGCCAAAGTTATAAATTACAATCAATTTTCTGGAACCAACGTAACAGACGAAGTTATAAAAAGTCGTTTAAGAAAAGTAGTTGATTTATCTGTTCGTAGTGAAAGAATCAAAAAAAGCAGTCTTCCTTTTAACTGCAATGTTAAATACGATAATCTACGTTTATTAAGATATAGAAATAATGATCCAACCATTTTTACAAGTGGTATAGATACAAAAACATGTTTTTTCATCTCTGTAAATGAAAACGACTTTTTCTTTTATAGCCTATTAAATAAGAATGGATATGTAATAAAAATAGTTGATAAAGACAACAATCTTTTAGCTCGTGCTACATGTTTCCGTCGTAACAATATATTAATGATTAATGGTATTAGATGTAAAAATAACAAAGTTATTTCTAAATCTCAAGAAGAAACAAAGGAAATGATTCAAATTGTTAATTTAGTAAAGCTAATGGCCCAAAAAATGATTGAATTAACTAGTAAAGATCATTGTCCAATCGATTATGTTGTATGTAATAAAGCTGGAATCTTAGAAAATACCGAAATAGATGAATATTTCAAGTTTGAAAATATTAATGCCGATTTATTTCACGAACCGATAAACATATATGATCAAGACTGGTTAGAATTCATTCACACTTATGATAATCAAGAACAACTTCTTCAAGAAGTACCATATAACCCAAAAAAAAGTTTTACAACTGATTTTGGAAATCACTACCCAGTAATTTTAATATCATCACGTAATAATATAGGTTTAACATCACTAAAAGATATAAGTTTAAAAGATCAACAAGACACATATGATAGACCAAGAACAGAAATTGAAGAATACATCGGAGCAGAATTAACCCCAGATATTCTTGCTAGAATAAACCGTATAAGAGCTCTATCATGCTTTACAGGAACTATCGATGAACAAAGAAAAAAACAACAAGAATATAAATTAATAACAAATCCTGAATTAATAAAATGCACAATTATCGGTGATGATTGGTGTATAATAGTTTCAACAACTAATAAATATGGAATTTTCTTTGCAAACTACTCCGATATTAATAAAAAAGAAGTAAAACAATATCTTCAAAAAATAAATGAAACTTATATTCCAAGTAATCCTCAAGACTTAATAGAAAAAGATATAGTTCCAATAAAAGACGATATAAAAATATATATACCAAAAAAAAGTTTAGGAAACTAAACTTTTTTTACTTTATTAAATCTTCAACCTCTTCTAAAGGCATATACCCCATACTTTGTTTTATCTTAGTACCATTTTCAAAAACAATTAATGTCGGAATACTCATTATTCCAAATTTCATCGCAATACTAGGGCACTTATCAGTATCAACTTTAAGAACATTATATTTCTTTGATAATTGTTCAATAATAGGTGATAACATCTTACATGGCCCACACCATTCTGCATAAAAATCAACTAACCATTTACCTTCTTTTATTGTACTATCAAAATCTTTTTCATTACTTAAAACCTTTAACATAATTCATCTCCTATTCGTCATTAACATTTATTTTACCATTATCTATTAATATTTGTAAATTATCTTCTGTAATAACATTATACTTCAATAAAATATCAATTGCTTTTTCATTGAACTCCTCTTTATCTTTAGTATCTTCATATTCCAAAGCTAATGAAGTTATTTCATCTACCGATTTTAAAGTAGAACCAAAAGCCTGATTTAATACTGGTAAAGACGCGATATCATTAGCTAAAGAGTCTTTCATTGTATAGCCAAATAAATTACAACCAAATCTAAAGAAAAACAATACAAAATATAATACAACTAAAGATTTAATAAAACCAACTATTGCTCCTAAAATCTTACCAGGTATACCAAGTAAAAAAATTAAAGATAGAAGTCGATCAACTAATCCAGTCAATTTAGCAATTATCTTTATTGCTATCATCAATACAATAAAAACTATTAAAAAAGCAATTATTTCATAAATAATAATATTTAGTGCAGATACACCTTTAAACAAACCACCTAACTTAAAAAAAGGTAAATGAGTATACATAAAAACTGATAACGGATTTTTTAAAATATAAGCTCCTATTATTGCCGCAATAAATCCTAAAAAACGTATACTACTTTCTAAAAATCCCTTTTTATAACCAGCAATTATTTCAAGTAAAATATATAAAATTATAACAATATTAACTATAGCAACTACCGGATCACTAAAATTAATAGAAAACATCGTCATCTTACCACTCCTACTCTATAATAATTATAATATAATAAAGATGATTTTAAAAGTAAAATATGATAATATTATTAAAGAGGTGAACTTATGAAAAATACTTTTAAACCAGCAACAATTGTTTTTAAAGTTAGTGATAATATAAAAGAAGAAATGATTAAGCATTATGCTGATCGTAAATGCGAAAAAATTCCTCCTTATGCCATTTTCCAAGTCAAAGACTTTGATTGCGTTACAACATTATACGAATCTGGAAAAGTTATGTTTCAAGGAATTGGCGCCGATATTGAAGCCTCTTATTGGACAGAACAAGAAAGAATATTAAACAATCGACTTATTCAAACCGATTCCAAAGAAAAAGAAAAGAAAAAAGAGGAGAAAAAAATATTTCTTAATGAATCTACAGTTGGCTCCGATGAAGTTGGAACTGGTGACTATTTCGGACCATTAGTCGTTACAGCTACATATGTAAGTAAAGAAAATATTTCTTTTATGCAAGAACTAGGTGTCCGTGACTCTAAAAAATTAACTGATGATAAAATAATCAAAATAGCACCTTCAATAATTAAGAAAATTCCTTATACAACAATTATCTTAACTAATCAAGAATACAATAGTTATCACAGTACCGAATTAAACATGAATAAAGTTAAAGCTATTCTTCATAATAAATGTTTATTATCTATAATAAAAAAAGAAAATATTACCAATACTAAAATAGTTGTCGATCAATTCGAAAATCCAAAAGCTTATTATAATCATTTATCTCATACGAAAGAAAAAGTCACAAATATCACATTTATGACCAAAGCTGAAGATCAATGTATGAGTGTTGCTGCAGCATCTATTATAAGTCGTTACATTTTCTTAAAAGAAATAAAAAAATTATCTGAACGTTTTAACATCGAAATACCACTAGGAGCTTCTAATTTAGTAGATGAAGTTGGAGTTACTCTCGTCAACAAATATGGTCCTAAAATTTTAGAAGAAATAGCTAAATTAAATTTTAAAAATACAAATAAAATTTTAGAAAACGTTAAAAAATAATAAAAGAACTTCATAACACTTGAAGTTCTTTTATTATTTACATACTTCCATAATAAACATTTCTAATGCTAATTTATTACTAATTCTCCCACTTTTAATCTTATAATCTAAATCACAAAGATCTACTAAAAAACTTTCCAATTCTTTTTCTTTAAACGAATAACTATTATTAATCAATTTATCAATCATAAAATCATAATTAATTCCTAATACTTTCATCATTTCTTTTTTATCTTTTTCTCTAATCATTTTCTTAACTAGCAAAGTATTTCTTATCTCTTTAGCCAACATACTCATTAACATAATTGGTTCTACTTTCTGTATCATTAAATCATCAAATATCTTAAAAGCTTCCTTAATATTCTTTCTCATAATTGTATCAATAAATTTAAAATTATTATCTTCAATAATTCGACTAGTTATATTAAGAACATCCTCTTTTTTTACAACACATCCATGGCTATAATATAATTTAATCTTATCAACTTCATTCATTGTTAAATCATAGTTATTTTGACAACTTTCTATAATAGAATAAATAATCGAAGAGTCACACTTATATCCGTCATTTTTAAATGACTTATCTACCATACTCATTATCTCTTTAGCTTTTAAATCATCTATTTGAATAAAATGATATTTATCTTTAATTATTTTACATATTTTCTTCTTACTATCAATCTTACCATTTATCGTAAATATTAAAATTGTATTATAATTAGGATCTTCTAAATACTTAAGCAATTTCTCATCTTTCTTAGAAACATTTTCTTCATCAACACTTTTTCTTTTACTACTCCCAAATATATTAGCATTTTTAACTACCATATATTTTTTTTCATCAAATAAAGAAAAATAAGCAGCTTCTTCTAGAACTTCATCTAATAAAACAGTATTTAAATCAAAAGTACTATATTTATTTCCTTTAACTATTTTTTCTATTTCTTCTTCCATTAAACGAAAACTACTAGAACTTATTAAATATATATTATCCATATATACCACCTTTTTATATTATAACATAAAACAAAAAGAAAGAAGTTCATATCTTCTTTCAATCTATTTAAACATTAGCTAATGATACTATATAATATGTTTAAAACACAATAAAGTACCATCTATATCCATATATTTAATTTAATATTTTACTATTCAATTTTAACTTAATCTTCTCTCTTAAATTAACTAATAATTCTATTACATCATTTGGTTTATCAACTATATAACCTTGTTTACGTGCATATAAAACCCAATAAGGAGACTTTAATACCTTAGTATACTCTTCATCTAACTTACTTAAAAACAAATTAATTCCTTCTATTGCCATTCGTGGAGTTAACTCAGCCATTTCCTCTAAATGATGAATAATTCTCCATACATAAGAATACAATTTTTCTATATTTAAATATTTATCAATTAAATCAGAAGCCACTTTATATCCACTCTTTAAAGAATAAATCATCTCAATAACATCATCAATACTTTGAATATCATCATAACAACTTTCAAAATCATTCATCTTTTTTTCTATTTTCTCTATATTATATTTTAAACACTTTTCACAATCAATAATAACTATAGGTATCTTAAAATCTCTAGCTGCCATAACACTTTCTTGCCAAATATTATCATCTTTTATTACATCTTTAACTTTAAAGTAAACTATATAACTAGGTTTAATTTTTTCTAATTTACCATTTTTAATTCTTCTTCTTTTACGATAAACTTCATTATTAGTAAACCTAGTATTACTAATAAGTTCATTCGGTAAACGAAATTCTACATCAGCAATCAATTTATCATGATGATATGAACTAGTTACATTTACTTCATTATATATTCCTCCCGTACCTAAGTCATTAGCACCTAATAAAGCCATATCATTCTCTTCAAAATTATCAAAACCATAAACACAATGTTTAATTGAAGTTCGCATATTAAGACTATTTATAATTGAATTACACATATAATCAACACTAATCTTCGGTTTTAACCAGTCATCTCTATAATTATCTGGTTTTTCTTTAGAAAAACCCATACCATATGAATAAATACAAAAAGTAAAATCAACTCCTGCATCATAAATAGGTATAGTATCATCTCCAACTTTTATATAATCAATTGGTTCATAATCATTAATTTTATACAAACAATCATTATATACCTTATTAAAATAATTACGTAAACATGAATCAACATTATTTAAGAAATCTAAATTATCATATAAAACTTTCTCCGTCCCTTTTCCTTCAATAATTCTTTTAATATCCAAAAGAAAATCTTTTTCTAAAGAGTCTTCCATCTTCATTACATCAATTCCATATCTTTTATAATAATTAAAAGCCGTATCATAACTAAAGCCATATTTAACAAGTAATATAATATTAGGTTCATTTGTTTTTAAAATTTTATTTAATTTACTTAATCTTATTTCCTTTAAATTTTCTATATCTTCAATTTTCTTTATATTATAAAAATTAAAACTATTACTTATTAAAAACAAAAAATTACTGATTAATGAAGAAGATATTCCCCTATTCCTTATATCTTCACTTAAAGCTTTATATTTATCATTTTCTAATACATGTATATATTTAGCACCAAGTGGTACCCAATCTTGCTTATTTCTTTCTGCATAAATAATTATCTTACCTAATACTGCTAATTCATTTTCTGATAATTTCATTAATATCTTTTGAACATTTGGATAAAGAGCACAATATTCAATTGCATATAATGGAATATACTCAACAACAAGATTATTAATAAAACCTTCTATCAAAGTTTCTTTAACCTTCTTATTAGAATTTTCTAAATATTTAAAGACATATTCACTAGTCATCTTACCAACTCCATTATAATTATAGCATAAACAAACTATGGTTTATATAACTGAATATTAAATCTTCTATCGTTAAATGTAAATACAACTGAACCATCAATATCAGTTCTAAAAATAATAGAATTTTCTAAATTATCAATTACTTCCTTATGTGGATGTCCATAACGATTATTTCTTCCAACACTGATCAATGAATATATAGGATTTATTACATCTATAAATTCTTTATCACTACTAGAATTACTTCCATGATGACCAACTTTTAAAACATCTATCTCTTTTAAATCATATTTCTCAAATATTTCTTTTTCTACTTCAACACCTGCATCTCCCATAAATAAAAAATCATATTTATAGCTCTTTAAATATAAAATATTAGAATTATCATTTTCATTATCATATAAACTATGTTCTAAAAAAAATAATTCACTTCTATTTAATTTAATACTTTTAACATCATTTTTATACAATATATCTTCTTTTTCTAACTCTTCTATAAGTTGTTTCTCTAAATTATTAAAACCTCCTTGATTAAAAATTACTTGTTTAACTTCTATATTATCTATTAAATATACAGCTTCTCCCATATGATCATAATCTCCATGCGTTAAAATTAAATAATCTATCTTTTTAATCCCTAAGGACTTTAATAACATTAGTGTTCCATCACTAACATAACTTTTAGACCCTTTTAGCTCTTTTTCATAAGTAATCTTACCACCAGTATCAATTAGAATAACTTCTTTTTTATAAGGCGTAATAATCAAAGTAGAATCACCTTGACCAACATCTAAATAATATACTCTTAAATTACTATCTATATAAGGTACTATCACATCCAATATAATAATAAAATACAATATCCAACTCATTTTATATTTATTATATTTAAAAATAATACATAATATCAAATAAAAAATAAGTACTTCACTTAAATTAAAATTCAAATTAAATCTTAAAAAAGATATTTCATTTAAAAATAAACTTACTTCTTCCATAATATTAATTAAAAACAATAAAATATCTTCTCCTATCGGAAATAAAAATGTTAAAATACAAAAAGGATATAATATAAAGCTAACATATGGAATATAAATAAGATTATATATAATACTTAAAACATTTAATTCATAAAAGTTATATAAAGTTATTGGCAAACTAAACAAAAAAGCTACTATACTTAATTTAAATGAACTCTTAAATTTATTTTTATCATCTATAAATTCTCTTGCTAAAAAAATTCCAAATACTGTTAAAACCGAATATAAAAAAGCGATATCATATATTATTTTATAATTACTCAATATTAAAACAACCACAGTTAAAAATAATATTTTTATATTCGAAAGATTAATCACTTCTAATTTATTAATACTAGCTATTATAAAAAACACAATAGCTCTTTTAATACTTGCAGGATATCCAACTATAAAACCATAAACAATTATAAAAGAAATTGCTATTATATACTTAATCCTTGTCTTAAATATTTTTAAAAAACGTAATATTACAAGACTTAATAAGACAACTTGAGATCCTGATAAAGCAAATAAATGTGTAACACCTATTTCTTGATATATCTCATATATTTTATCATCAATAAGTGAATTATCACCTAAAACAAAAGCTCTCATATATCCCGTATTATCTATTTTATCTATTCTTTTAAGTATCCAATTTTTTATAATATCTATTACATTAGAAGAATCTTTAATTACTTCTATACTCTCTATTTTTAATTGATAATAAATATCTTTATTATTTAAATAACTTTTATAATTAAAATTATTTGGAATTGTATTATTAAGAGGTTTAGTCAAAGTTCCTTTAACTAAAACCTCTGTTCCAATCTTTAAAATATCACTTAAGTATTCTTTTTCTTCAATATCATTTAAATAATATGTTCCAACTAACTCCTCATCACCAGCAAAAGTAATACTAAAACGATCTCCTTTATCATTGATATCTTTAATACTTAAAATAAACTTTTCTTCAGTGCCATTCCATATACTTTCATCATCTCTAAATAATAATGAAAATAAAACATAAAAAATTAATCCAATAGCAACTATTACATAGAATATTTTACAATTTAAGATTATCTTTAATTTTGTTATAAATTGTCTCTCCTATACCAGAAACATTCATTAAGTCTTCTATTTTAGTAAAATTACCATTTTTATTACGATAATCTATTATTGCTTGCGCTTTGCTTTCTCCTATTCCAGACAAAGTCATAAGTTCTTCAAGAGTCCCTGTATTTATAGATACTTTATTATCTGAAATCACATTTTCATTATTCGTATTTTCACTATTATTAGATGTACTTGGTTTAGTAACAATAACTGCTGCTTCTTCACAACTCTTTAAGTCTTCTGTATTTACAACACATTCATCTGTACTAGGTTGTTTCATTTTCTTTATCTCAGAATTAGTAAAAATATTAATTACCATTTCATCTTGAACCTTTTTACTTAAATTCAAATATTTAGTTGAAGCATCTGATTTTAGACCACCTGCTACTTTAATAACATCATTTATAATACTATTACTATCAAGTTCATATACTCCTGGTTTCTTAACAGCACCTTTAATATCAACTTTTATCTTAGTTAACTTAGTATCATCAATCTCTTCTGTTGTTTTCTCTTCTGTATCTTTCTTAATACTAACTACATTATTTTCTTCTTTAACATCTGTCCCTGTTTCATTAAAAATTTGAAATACATTTAATCCTACAATTACTAAAAGTAACAATACAATTAAACAAAATCCAATTAATTTTCTTTTAGTTTCATCTAAAAATTCCATTTTATCCCTCCCTTCATTATGTTTATACATCATACGTTTATTTAATCCTTTAAGCAAATAAAAAAGCATCAACGATGCTTTATAAATTTTCAATTTTCTTCCTTAATTTACTTTCTTTATTTTCGATATTAATTCTTTGAACAATAAATAACGCTAAAACGACACACAAATTATAAGAACCACCATAACTTAAAAATGGAAGTGGTACTCCAGTTAAAGGAATAAGACCTAATACACCAAGTAAATTAATTAAAATATGAGCTAATAGATAAACAAATATTCCATAAGCTAAAATACTATTTCGCAAATTATCTGTTTCCTTAGCAATATTCAAAATCAAAAACAACATTACAAAATAACCACATACTACTAATATTCCAACAATTAAACCTAATTCTTCACAAATTATTGGAAAAATAAAATCTGTATGAGCTTCTGGTAAATATAGATATTTTTGTGTACTATTACCAAGACCAACACCTGTTAGTCCCCCATTATGAATAGCTATATATCCATTACAGACTTGATAGCCAGTATCATCATTATATCTTTGACAAGGGTTAGTAAAATTTAAAATACGACTTACCTGATATGATTGTAATATATTCTTACCAAAAAGCAATAAGACAGAAAATAATAACACTCCTCCAATAATAATTACTTTATACACCGTATGTTTATGTCTTTTGGCAATTGGTAAAGAAAAGAAAATTAATGCCGTTATCAAGAAAATAATAAAAGCCCCTCCAAAGTCTGGTTGCATTGCAATCAAAACAAATATCACTCCTGATAATAATAAAGGATATATTAAATTCCATAATGTAATTTTCTTTCTTGAAGCTATTCGATGATAATAAACAGCCAAATAAACAATTAAAACCAATTTAGCTAATTCAGTCGGTTGAAAATTCAAAAATCCAAATTCATACCAACTCTGTGCTCCTCCAGCAATATTACCTGCTACAAATAAAAATACTAGCAATAATAATATAGCAAACATCGCTATTTTACTAAAAAAACGATAAAATTTAGTAGGTATATGTATAATAACCATTCCACCTAAATAAGCCAAAACAAGCCACATCAACTGTCTTACAAAAAAATAATTAGTTGGTACTTGATATCTTAAAACAGCTGCTACACTAGAAGCTGAAAAAATCATCAACAATCCAAAGACAGAGTAAATAATCATCAATAATAACAAGACAAAATTTAAATTACTAAAAACTTTTTTCATCTTATTCACTCCCATTCTAATAATACCATATAAACAAAGAGTTAAAAAGTTAATTAAAAAAAATAACTATTTTTAATGTCAAAATTATACACCCTTTAATAAAATATACTAGATACATAAAGGAGGTTATTAAATGTATTATTATGGAAATAATGGTTACTATGGTAACTATAATGCCGCTCCTAGCTGTGGTTACATAGGTTATACCAATGGCGGTGGTATCGGTGCAGCCATATGGATTGTCTTATTTATTCTTTTAGTTATAATAATTGGCGCTGGCTGGAATTGGCACAACAACTAAAAAGGACAAAGTCCTTTTTTAATTTGTCTTTTTTTGTTTTTTTTGGTAAAATGTATCTCGTTGGTGATATATATGAATAAAAAAACACGTAAACTACCTAATATAACAATATTAGATGAAAAAAATAAAAAATTAAGAATGATTAGTAAAGAAGTTACATTTCCTTTATCAAAAGAAGATAAAAAAAATATTAACGATATGCTAGAATATCTAGAAATGTCTCAAATTGAAGAATATCGTGAAAAATATGACTTACGTGCCGGTTGGGGGCTATCATATATTCAAATAGGTGTACCTAAAAGAATCTTTGTTTTAGCACAAGAAATTGAAGAAGGAAAATTCAAAAGATATGTAGTAATAAATCCTAAGATAAAAAGTGCTTCTGAGGAAATGATTTATATTGGCGAAGGTGAAGGTTGTTTAAGTATTAATCGTCCTACCTGTGGAATTGTTCCTCGTCATGCACGTATGACAATCGAAGCTTATGACGAAAACGGAAATAAGTATGATATTCGTGTTCGTGAAGAACTTGCAGTTGGCTTTCAACACGAAATGGATCACTTAGACGGAATTCTCTTTACTGATCGCATCGATCCTAAAAATCCATATAAAGATCAAGAAAAATATCGTTCAATATAAAAAAGCTACCATTCAAGGTAACTTTTTTAATTTTCATTACTTACTTTATCTAAAACAGCATTGATAATCTTTCTAACATTATCATCGCTAAACTTCTTAGCTAATTCTACAGCTTCATTAATAGCAACTATATTAGGAGTATCATCTTCATATAAGATTTCATATAAACCTATTCTTAATATTGCTGCTCCTGTTTTATCAATACGTTCTATTGACCAGTCTTTCATGTTTTTATTAGCCAATTCATTCAATTGATCCATATGCGTAACAACACCATATACGATATTTCTTACAAAGTCACTATCAATTTCTAAATTTTCAGATATCAATTCTTCTATATTAAAATCAACTTTATTACTCTTCATAATATCTATTTGATAAAGAATAACCATTGCTTTTTCTCTTAGTTCACTTCTTGTTTTACTCATATAAATGCACCTCACAGAAGAAATTATAACATAAACTTAAATTTATTTAAACAATATAATAAAATATTAATTATTTTCAAAAACCTTTTTCAAAGAATAAGCATAACCATTTGCAAGATAACTACTATATTTACCTTGTAATGAGCCAAGAACTTCTATCAAAGATTTAGTTGATAAATATCCTACTTTTTTTATCATATCTCCTCTTGCAGCTTGTAAATAGAATTCTCCATTAATATATTTTTCTTTATCTAACATAATAACAAAATCCGTATTCCTATCTAAAATAATATATTCACGACCATCTTCTTGATATCTTACTATCATTCCAATACAATCAATTTTTGTCATTTCTTCATCATCAAAAGATACTCTTAACTTTCTTTTCTTTTGTTGTTGACGTAATTTATTTACTTTATTAGTAACTCGCTTATCATTTTCAACATAAGTTTTAATAACTTCAGGAATCTTTACAATCTTCATAACATTATCTAACTGCGTACCATGGATAAATCCAATACGATGATATTCATCTCTTTTAACAGCTACTCTCAAATCTTTTGGATTAATAAAACCTTCATTTCCTTGATATATAAAACTAATATCTCCTTTATTATTTAAAGGAATAATCCAAATATTTGTATCATCTTTATCATCTAAATATAAATAATTCACTCCATCTTCAACAAAAATATCTCCAGGCAATAAAGGATATCGATCTAATTCTTTATTTATATTTCTAATTAATTTTTCATTTTCAATAACTTCTAAAACATGTTTTTTAATTATATCTAAATTTTCCCCATTTAAAGAATACATTTTTCCTTTAATCATATATTCTTTTAATATAGCACCTCGATTATAAAAGAAATAATAATCTTTTTCTAAACCACTATCTTTCGAAGATAGACAAAAATAATCCTCTTCATTCTCTCTTGCTGGAAAAGAACTAGTACCATACAAAGCCAAAAGGCCTTCATTCAAGCTATTTAAAACTAAATAAGCTCCTTCCCTATGACCAACAGGTAATTTCTTTTTATCTCGACTTTTTTCATATCTTTTAGCTAAAACAACATCTCCAAAATTAAATTGTTCATTACCTGTAAAAGTTAACTCTAAAGATTCTCTTTTATCTAAAAGATTTATCAACTTATCATTTAACATAATAATCTCCTTTATAAATAATAAAACTATTATAACACAAAAAAACTATTCTTCTATCTTTAAGAATAGTTTTTTTACATCTTTAGGTTCCGTAAATCTTACCAAACCTTTCGTAATATCATAAAATTTATTTAATTTAGTAAGTTCTTCTTCTGACTTAGCATATTTAATCAAATCTTCACGTCTAATTTTCTTTTTCATAAAAAACGGTTTTAAATATTTATCATTAACATTATATTCAGGAATAAGAACTCTATACCAAGAACCAATCCCTTCTATATACTCATATATCATTCCGGGTATCTCATAATCAGAATAATATCTTTCTAAAGTTTTTAAAAAAACTAAATCAAAACTCATCAAGTCGCTATCTTTATCTTTTCTCGTATCTTTTAATATAGTATCTTTAAAATTATTTGTTTCAATTACAACTACTTCATTATCTTTTTTAAAAACTTTTATAATAACTCTTTCTTCTTTTTTTATATGATTTTTTAATAAAGAAGCATATACATTAAAATGAATTAAATCAGTAAGTCCATAAAAATATTCTTCATTATACATCTTTCTTTGATAGCTCCTTTAATTCATAAAGTAAATTAATAGCTTCCATTGGCGTACATTTAAGCGGATCTATTTCTTTAAGTCGATCTATTACAGGACTACTAACATCTTCCTCAAACTGAAAAGCAACCTGTGTCCCTATACTACTTAATGGTGCATCCTTATCATTATCTTCGTAATATTTTAAAATATCAGCTGCTCTCTCCAACAAGTTATTAGGCATTCCGGCTAATTTAGCTACATGAATACCATAACTTTTATCTACTGCTCCGTCTTTTACCTTATGTAAGAAAGTTACATTACCATCTTTTTCATAAGCTTCAACATGAATATTCTTTATCCCTTCTAAATCTTCTAAAGCTGTTAATTCGTGATAATGAGTACTAAACAATGTTTTACATTTTATTGTTTTATTTACATACTCTAATATTGCTTGAGCTAAACTCATTCCATCATATGTCGCCGTTCCACGTCCTAACTCATCAAACAAAATTAAAGAATTACTAGTAGCATTAACCAAAGCGTTCTTAGCTTCTTTCATTTCAACCATAAATGTTGATTCTCCAGATACTAAATCATCAGAAGCACCAATTCTCGTAAAAATTTTATCAAATAACGGTAATTTTGCTATCTTAGCAGGAACAAACGAACCCATTTGGGCCATTATAATGATAATTGCTAATTGACGCATATAAGTCGATTTACCACTCATATTAGGTCCTGTAATCAATAACGTATTAACATCTTCTGTCATAAAGCAATCATTTGCTACATACTCAGTTTTTGAAACTTTTTCGACAACCGGATGACGTCCATCAACTATTTCAATTCTTCTTTCTTCTAATAATTCTGGACGAATAAAATCATATTCATCAGCACAAGTAGCTAAACTTATAACAGCATCTAACGAAGCCAAATCTCTAGCTATAGCCTTTAAATTAAAAATTTCTTTCTTAATTTCTTCTTTAATCTCCATAAACAAGTTATATTCAAGTTCAATTATTTTTTCTTCAGCATTTAGTATTAAAGCTTCTTTTTCTTTTAATAATGGACTAATAAAACGTTCACAATTAGTTAAAGTCTGTCTTCTCTCATAACCAAATTCATCTTTTACTTGAGACAAAGCTCCCTTACTAATTTCAATATAATAACCAAAAACTTTTGTATACCCTACTTTTAAAGTCTTTATTCCCGTTCTTTCTCTTTCCTGTTCTTCCAAACTAGCAATAAATTCTTTACCACCACTACGTATTTTCTTCAATTCATCTAGTTCTTGATTATATCCATCTTTTATCAAATAACCTTCTTTTAAACCAATAGGTGGTGTCTCATATATTCCTCTTTCCAATAAATCATAAAGTTTACTTTCATCTACTAAACGAATGTCAAAACCTAATTCATTGATCTTTTCACTAATACCAGGTAAAACACTTAAACTTCTCTTTATTTGTAAAACATCTCTTGCATTTAAATTACCACATATTGTCTTACCACAAAGTCTCTCTAAATCATAAACTTCATCCAACATATGTAATAACTCTTCTTTTATAATAAATTCACTTCTTAATTTATCAATCATATCATATCTATTTAAAATCATTTTTTTATCTTTAAGTGGATTAGCTAACCAATTTTTTAAACATCTACTTCCCATAGCTGTCTTTGTTTTATCTAACAACCATATCAAACTATAAGTGCGTTCTTTTAATCTTAAAGTTTCAAACAACTCTAAATTTCTAATTGTATGAACATCCATTTCTAAGTACTCATCAGGATGAACAATTTCTACCTGATTAATATGATCAACACTTTTTAATTGTTTAACTACTAAATAATATAATAAATGTTTAATTCCTAAAATATATCTCATTTCTTTAATATCTTTATACAAATACTCATACTGATTTTCTAAAGTATTACTACATATACTAACTTCAACATTATAAGAATCTTTCAATATATTAATAAACTCTTCATCTTGATTATCTAATAATATAACTTCTTTTAAATTAAGACTTAATATTGCATTAACTAGTTTTTCTTTATCTTTAGGAATATCCATAATATATAAAGATCCAGTTGAAATATCACAATATGTAATAGTATATAAATTTGTAAAATCTAAAACACTACCAATATAATTATTATCGTAGTCTTTAAGCATTTCATAATCAACAACAGTCCCTTTACTTATTACTTGAACTACTCCCCTTTTAACCATTCCTTTAGCTGTCTTAGGATCTTCTAATTGCTCACAAATAGCAATTTTATATCCTTTATTAACTAACTTTTCAATATAAGGTCTTACACTATGAAAAGGAACACCACACATTGGAATTCTTTCCTCTAATCCACCATTTTTACTTGTCAGTGTTAATTCACATTCTCTACTACACAATATTCCATCTTCGAAAAATAATTCATAAAAATCTCCAAGACGATAAAATAATAATTCATCAGGATATTGATCTTTAATTTCCATATACTGTTTCATTCCTGGACTTAATTTATTTCTATCTACTTCGCTTCTTTTCATTTTTACATCACGTTAATTATTATAACAAATTTGCCTAAAAAAAAGAAGAATTATTCTTCTTCTAATATATATGGACTATTAATAGTTCCATCACCTACTAAATTTCCCTTTACATTAATTACAGGTCTTACAACTAAATTAGTATTAAGAGGTACTAAAACAATTTCACCATCACGGTATGCGTAGGCCATCTCATCACCATCAGTATTCATCAAATACATTCCTCCACTAACATTGTAAGAAATATTTTCAACATCCTTTGTTATTAAAGCCATTTCATTAGCACTCAATGTTCCAACATATGAATCTATATATCCACTAAAATTAATTAAATTATCTCCCGTAACTTCTGTGACAGCATAAGCATCAAAAGGATTACGAACTACATAGTTAACATTAGCAAAATTATTATTAAACCAATTATTCAAAGTACTCTCTAAATTACTACCACTATAAGATGCACTATTACCATATACTGAAGCCAAAACATTATCATCAAGCATCAAACGATATGTTCCATCACCATTAATTCTTATTATACGAAAAATCATATTATTTAAACTTACATAATTATCTTTAGCATCAGCTTTGTAATAATAAGATAATCCTAACTCATCATTTACTTGACCTAAATCTTGAAATTTTAATTCCTTAACTTGATCATCCATAAATGACAAAACACAACTCGTATTCTTATTTATATAAGGTGAATAAATTGTCGAAGTCAGAGCGTCGTACTTCAATTCTCCAGAACTACATTCAATAGAACCAAATGAATTATTACTTGTAACAGTAGCTGAAAATGCTCCCTCTTTAACATAACGCTGTAAAGAATCTTCATTTCCATTAATAATATCAACTTTAATTAAATATTCATTTTTTGTATCGTCAGTCAACTTTAAAGAAAAAGTTGCTCCTAATAAAGCCATACAAGAACAACCTATAATTAATAACGGTACATACATGTTACTAAGAGTACTACGACTTAAAGTTTTATTTTTTTTCTTCTTTAAATTTTCAAATTCTTTTTCGGGATTAAATTTCTTCATATATATACGCTCCTATATCATATTAATTATAAAATAATAAAAGTAAAAAATCAATCTCTACTAAAAGAAAAAAATAAAACTAATATAATTAGTTTTATGCACTAAAAGTAATAAGAATAGCAATTAAAAGTAAAAACAAAATTACTATCACTCTTTCTCTTGTTTTAAATTTCATAACTATTTCTCCCAACGTACGTTTAATATTTTAAATTAATTTAAACTATAATTCAATAAAATAGGCGAAATAAAAATTCCTTTACGTAAAGGAATTAATTTTTTTTAAAAAACAACTTATAAGCTTTATCTTTGACTATTTTAGGAATTAATCTTAAACTAGGAAGTTCATGTACACTATTAAACTTATCAACTATTGTAATAATAAATCCTTCTTTATACCTTGGGGGAATTAGAGTCAATGGAAACATATGTCTCTTAATTGAATTAGTAATTTTTTTATTCTCTAATTGAGGAAAGAATTTAACATAATTTAAAGACGCATCATTAGCATGAGTAAATGCATGCATTTTATAAAATGGCTTTTTTTCTTTCATTAACGTCGCATATTTGCCACCTTCTAATTCTTCTATTTCTGGAGTACTCAACCATACTTGACTATAAAAATCATGTAATAATCCAGCAATTGCACAAACTCTTTCATCAGCACCAAAGAATCTTGCTAATTCAAAAGATCTAAATGAAACTAAAATAGAATGATCCCAAACACTTAAATTATGATGATGCATAAAAAGCTTTCTTTTTTGAAATTCTTTATTTAATAAAATCTCCTCTACTATAAGCATCCATTCATCAAATAATGGATGCAATACGACAGATGCATCTATATATTTAATTAAATTTTCATCATAATAATTCATCTATAACCCCTCCAAATAATTTATTGCATCCTGTAAAGTTTTAACCTCTACAATTTCTAAATCATAACCTTTTTCTTCTTTTACTTTAATAGCTTCATCATAATTGCCCTCTGGAACAAAGAAAACATCAGCATCAGCTTTAAAAGCTCCCATAACTTTATATTTAACTCCTCCTATTTCACCAACGGTACCATCTCGTGAAATTGTTCCTGTTCCAACTATCTTCTTACCATGAGTTAAATCTTGATTAGTTAACGCATTATAAACCATCAAAGACATCATTAAGCCGCCGCTAGGACCACTTTCAGAAGTTTTAGAAGAGATTTCAATTTCTTTATCACAATTCAAATCAAAAATAGTAATAGCCGAAATACCTACAATTTTCTTATCATTTTCTTCATAGACTATTCCATAAGTTTCAACTTCTTCATCATCTCGTAATACTTTAAAAGAAACTTTCTTTCCAACTTCTTCACTTTGAATTATATCAGTAATTTCATCAATATTCAAAATTTTCTTACCATTACACTCTATAATATTATCTCCCACTTGCAAATCAGTCTTAGCTTTACTATCAATATATGCCACATAATTAATATTATTCGTAATAGTATATTCTATATTAGCAGCTTCCAAAGCTGCAACCATTGCCATATTCTTACTCTGTAATAAAAGCAACTTCTCTCTTTCATTAGCTTCTTCTATTGTTTCATTTTCATAAGTAACATCACTTATTGGTTCTAAATCCCAATCCGGTATAATAAAAGATAACAATACATGAGGAATACTTCCTTGAGCCACAGATACATAAGCCATATTAAAAGATCCTTCTATATTAGCACTTTCACCATCAACCATAACTCTATTTTCTAAATCAATAATTCCACCAGGCATATTAACTTCATATGGTACTCTAACAAAAACACATATTAAAATTAATATCATTCCAATTAAAAAGATTCCATAGTCCTTCATAAAATTCTTTATTACATCATATATCTTATTAAACATTATATCACCATAATTATTATATCATTAAGCGGAGTCAAATATGAAAAATATCCTAAAAGATTTATTAATATTTACAACTATTTTAATCTATTTTATTTACTGTATCAATTACAATGCTTATATCCAAGAACAAACAATATATTCTATAAACATTTGGATAACCAAAATTATTCCTACTTTATTTCCAACCTTTCTAATTGTCGATTTAATTTATAATAGTAATATTCCATATTACTTTAATAAAATATTTCACTTTGATTTTATCTATCTTTTAAGTATTATATCTGGTTCTCCAACTAATGCTCATATTCTAAATAAATATAATGAAGATATTACTAAATCACTAAGTGTAACTAAATATACATCCCTCTTATTTACATACACCTTTTTAAAAAATATTTATAATATCAAATTAGCTATCCTCCTTATTTTAACAAATATTCTTAGTAATATTATTCTAACTATTTTTTTAAAACCTAAACCAAATCCAATTATTAAAAAAAATTTAAATATTTTTAACACTATCATTCAAAGTATTTCCCACAATATAAACACATTAATAATTATTCTAGGTACCTTAATATTTTTTAACACTTTACCAACTAATTTAATTCCTAATCTTTATATTAAATCTTTTCTTTTAAGTATTTTAGAAGTAACAACATCTTTAAATAATCTTCTTTTAATAGATATACCTCTTAATATTAAAATATTATTTACAATCATTACTATATCTACCTGTGGTTTATGTATTGAAACCCAAATAAAAAGTATCATAAATGATACTTCTATAAACAATTATAAATACTTAAAATATCGTCTAATACATCTAATTATTTATATGTTCCTAACCATAATAGGATTAACTCTCTTTAACTAAACGATATTCAAAATCAATATCTTCATCTAATACTTCTTGATCACTATCTAATTTATACCAATATTTTATCAAATACATATCAGTAAATCCAGAATCCAAAGTTGAAGACGCAATAACATACCCACCACTTAATCTTTCTAAATCAATCAAATTTTCAACATACAAATCATCAGTACTTATTCTTACTTGTTTTAATACCTTTTCATCATGAACATTAGGTACCAAAACAATCTTATAATTTACTTTATTTTTATTATTATTGGTAATTGTATAAGTTGTTCCATCTAAAGATAATCCTTCTCCATCAGACAAACCTTTTATTTTATCAACATTAGTATCATCAACTACAACTACCATTCCATCTAAATTAGTTATTTTACTTTCTTCATTCTTTTTTATTGCAAAAAAAGCATATATCAAAACAGCTATTAAGAATATTAAAGCTAATATTTCAATAATTATTTGCTTTTTTAATTGTTTACTAACTACCATAAGTCACCTCGTAAGGATTATTAATTGTTCCATCACCATTACTCAAATAATAATTATCTTCCAAATAAACAACTTCTCGGCGATATAAATCAACATATTTCCCAATAGCTAGTACTCCATCAGTATCACTAGCATAATAAACATTACCAGTTGTTATATCAGTAAGCCAATAATCTCTTTTTTCTGTCATCCAACTCTTACGATTTAAAGTATCCTCTATATTTAATAATTTATTATCAAAACTACTTAAATAATCTTCTAACGTTGGATATTCATCACTACTATTATAAATACCTAACCCCATATCTACAGTATCTAACAATTTTATCTTTCCATCAATCAAACCAATGATACGATATAAATGATTATTATAGCGCAAATAATTATCAACTATTTCCCCATAATATCTTTCATTACCTTTATCATCTCTATATACTTGTTCACTTCTTTTTATAACATTACTTAGTAATTTAGATTCAATAGTTTGAACATCTATATTAAATTTATAATTACTAGTGCTAGATATTTCAATTGTATGAAAAGCAAAATCACCATTTTCTCCATAAGGTGCTAATTCCCCTAAATCAATTATTCCATTAACTAACAATTGATTTGGCTCACCATCAAGTGAATAATATACATTTTCAACATTTTTATTATCTACTTCACTTAACACCAAAGCAAAATTATTAATCTTTTGATCTTTATTAATAATACCAATTTCCATCTTGCTATTATCTACCGTATTCAATTTTTTATCACTCGAAAAAACAACACGATAATTAACTTTATTTATCTCAGCTATAAAATTATCGTCGTTTTTACCCGATTCTTTAGAATACGAAAAACCCAACAAAACCACTGAAACAAGCATTATCGATACTAATAATATATAAAACTTTTTACTCATTACAATCACCATATCTTTTATTCTACTAATATATTATCACAAAAAAAGAAACATTTAAAGTTTCTTTATCATATTTTATAATAGGTGATTCTATGTGCCATAAAAACTCTTTTCTACTAATTCTTATCATTTTATGCCTAAGTATTCTTATTTTTTATCAAGCAATTATTACACTAATAATACCATTACGTTTTAATGTTATAATTTTATTAATTGAATGTTCCCTTCTATTCTTCTTTTTATTTAAACTATTATGGCCTTATTAACTATCAACAAAATGCCAAGAATTATTTAAATAATTAATAAATTCTCTCATCTTACGACAATTCAAATACTCATTATCGTCAAATTCAATCTTATATGGAATACTAATTAAAATATTTAACAATTTTTTTTCTTCATCTAACAAAGAAAAAGACTCACTATATTCTTGAAAAATTGCTTCAAAATCAACATTCATCCATTCATTTAAATAAAAATGATATAAATCTAATACTGGAGAATCAAAAGTATAATTATCCCAACTTATTAAATACTCATTACTATTTTTAATCATATGCTCTAATTTTAAATTATTATGAACCAACGCAACTCTTTCTTTATTCTTATCTTTCACCACACTATACCAATCATCTAATTCTTTTAAACAATATTGTATTGCATTATATATTAAACTATAATTTCGTAAAAATAAATAATGACTAGGTACAATAAATTCTTCTTCTAAAAAGATTTCAAAATACTCATTATATAAATTATCTACATATACTAAATTATTTAATATATTATCATATATCTCTTTATATTTATCACTAGTTATATTCTTAAAATAACTAGTTTTTAAATGTAATAAAGCCACCAAACGAATTAAATCTAATCCTTTTTGATGACTATCTACTATAATATCATCCTCATAATTAAAAACAGCCATATCATCTCTACTATCTAAAGACAATTCAGGAACATAAGAAAATCCACGACTATACAAATAATTATATAATTTCTTATAATCTATTTTAGGATTACACTTAATAGCATAATCACCATTCATTGTCTTAAAAACATAAACTTCATTAATTTTGCTTATCTTATAAGGTTTATATAATTTAGTAAATGTTTCTAAACTTCTATTCATCTACTAATTCTGGAATTATTATCTTATCCCCGATCTGAACATTAGTAATATCATTATACTCCTTTATATAATCTAAATTTACATTATAATTTCGTATAATAGTATCCAAAGTCTCATCTTCTTTAACTATATGAATATGATATGTAATATACTCATCATGTAAACCATTATCTATATTTTTATCTTCCTTAATCTTTTCTTCTTGTTTAACATTATCAATTATTTTCCTTTCCTCTAGTTCTTCACTATTTTCTTCGATGTTATCCTCTAACTCATTACTATCATCATCCTTAACATCTCCTTTATTATCTATTTGTTCTAAAAATGTATTTAATTCCTCTTCATACTTACGTTCTTCCTCAATTACCTTTTCTTCCAAAGGCCTTTCTTCACCCTCTAAAGAAAAACTAATATTAACTTTTAAAACGTCTTCATCTATTTGTTCATATCTAAAATCATCAATATCAACAACAACTGAATCTCTAATTACATTATCAGGTATTATCGCTGTAAAAGGTAATCTATATCTAAACAATTCTTTTTCTGTAGTATCATTATGTATCTTATAATCTCCAAATATTATAAAATCGCCATTAATTTCACCATCAGATACTTTTTCTTCATGTTCTAAAGAAATACTTGTAATAGAAGCTATATTTGTTTTAAAAACTATCTCTTTACTAAAAGGTATAATTTGTTTCATAAAAATCCTCCTAATTAAGAATATGAAAAAAAGAGATTTTAATTACTAAAAATAGCTTTAAAAATCTCTTTATAATTCTTAACCAAAATAATTTTAATTTCATCTTTCACAATCTTAGGAATATCTTCCAAATCACAAGAATTTGCATAAGGTATAAATATCTTTTTTATACCATCATTATAAGCTCCTATAATCTTTTCTCTTAAACCACCAATTTTCAAAACATCTCCTCTTAAAGATATTTCTCCTGTCATCGCAATATTTCTTGGAACCTCTTTTTTCAAGAATAAACTAAGTAAAGAAGTAGTTATTGAAACACCAGCTGATGGTCCATCTTTTTTAACGGCGCCTTCCAAGAAATGAATATGTATATCTTTGTTAGTAAAATAATAATCATTAACTTCAAAATCATCCTTTTTGCTCTTAATATAACTTAAAGCAACACTAACAGATTCATCCATAGATTGTCCTAACATTCCTGTTACTTTAAAATCTCCTTTTCCGTCATACATCGTTACTTCAATCGGTAAAACAACACCACCCATTGGTGTATAAGCTAAAGCATTAACTAAACCGATATCATGAGATAAAGATTCATTTCCTATATCATATTTATAAGGTCCTAAGTATTTTTGTAAATCACTTTTTTTAACTATAACTTTTATTGGTGAATTAGCTTCTTTAACCGACTTTGTAACAATTTTACGAACTATCGTACTCAAATTACGCTGTAAATCACGAACACCTGCTTCTTTTGTATAACGATTAATAATTTCCATTATAATATCATTACTAAATTTAATTTCTTTACTACAAACTAAATGTTCCTGATATATTGTAGGAATTAGATATTCTTTAGCAATATCTAATTTTTCAAACTCTGTATAACTAGACAATTCAATTATCTCTAAACGATCATACAATGCCTCTGGAATATCTTCTTCATAATTAGCCGTCAATATAAACATGACATTCGATAAATCAAAGGGCTCTTCTACATAATTATCAATAAAGTGATTGTTTTGCTCGGGATCTAAAATATCTAATAAAACTGATGCTGGATCTCCTCTATAATCTTTAACCATCTTATCAATCTCATCAATTAATAATAAAGGGTTAGAAGTACCACATTTTTCTAAAGCTTGAATTATCTTTCCTGGACTAGCTCCTATATAAGTACGACGATGCCCATTAAGTTCAGCACTATCATTTAACCCACCAACACTTATTTTATAGAACTCTTTCTTTAAACTCGAAGCAATTCCCATTGCCAAAGAGGTTTTTCCAACTCCTGGTGGACCAACTAAGCATATAATTGGACTACGCAAATTTTTATTACGAGTTTTAACAGCAATATATTCAATGATACGATCCTTAACCTTATCTAATGCATAATGTGTATTATCTAAACTCTTTTTAATAACATCTAAATCTGTTTCATCATCACTATAAATACCAAAAGGCAAATTAAGAACTAAATCTAAATAATTACGTATCGTACTAACCTCAGGACTAGCTTCATTAGTATAATCAAGTTTTTTAACTTCATTAACTAATCTGTTTTTTATCTGTCCATCACATTTCAAATTATTTATTCTTTCAAGATAGTCGCCAATAATTTCATCTTTAAAATCCGTCTCACCAAGTTCTTTTTTTATCTCTTCTAATTTTTCTCGTAAAACAAATTCCTTTTGATTTTGTTCAAAATCCTCTCTTAAAGCATCATCCAATTTCAAATCTAATTGTGCTATTTGTAACTCGACAGACAAATCATATACCAAAGCATTTGCTCTATGTAAAGGATTAACTTCTTGCATATACATAAGTTTTTTTTCTATTGTAAAAGGCATAAAAGAAACTATTATATCTGTCACTTTATTAATATCATTTATATCTTTTATACTAGACAAAACACTATTACTTATAACAGATGAACAATCAATAAAATCATTTAATAATTCAATAATCTTTCTTCTTAATGTTGTTTCTTCTACCTCATCAAACTTAGGTAGCTCTATTTCCATAGTATGAGCTTTCAAAATATCTCCATCAGAAATTTCATTTACATATTCAATAATTTTAACTCTTTTATAACCACTAACAACAATTCTTAGATTTCCATTCGGTAATTCTAATTTGCTTTTTATCTTTCCAACAACCCCAACTGAAGGCAAATCTGAGACATCTGGAGCTTCTTCGTAAGGATCAGTTGGGCAAACAATTAAAATTTCTCCCCCATGTTTAGTCATTGCTAAATCAATAACCTTACTACTTATATCATTATTCAAATCAAGTCTAACATCTTGAAAAGGTAAAAGAACTATTTTTTTAAGAAGCATCACTGGTAAATTATTTTTCATGTCTCGCCTCCTCAAGATTTACATAAAATTTATTATATATACTTATATTTTTTTTGTCTATCAATTTTACGGAATTTTACAAAAAAAATAACGAATTTTCTATTTTTCGTTATTTTTTTATCAATATAAGCACTTTTTATGAAAGATATAAAACCATTTTATCCTTTTTTAGTCTTCTAATAATTTCAAATCTTCTTCATAAACATCACATCCAGCACTTTTAACTCGTGATACAAGTTCTTCCGCCGAATCAAAATTTTCTTTTTCAGAATTATACTTTATTGAATATATTTTATATAAGTCTCCATCTGCAAAATCAGTAGCAGCAATTTCTTCTTCCGTATAACAGACTTTATCTTCTTTATTATTAAAAACGATAAATCTATATGTCATACCAGAATCTTTATACACTAATTTATCTAAATTTCCACCATTATTTTCATAGTTTTCACTCAATTGATAAACAATAACATTCCCCTTTAATAAAATTAAATCACTATTTGTCATCAACAAAATATTATCATTATTAAAAGAAATATCCACATTTTTTAACTTTTGATTTACTTTTATACTTTCAATACTATCATCTTTTTTATAAGTCTCACCATCTACTTCTCTCATATTAGTTGCTGAAAATAAATAATTTATTCCATTTGCACTTATATATTTAGCTCCACTACTCTCAACATAACCCAAATCATCATCCCAAATTTTTATTGTTCCAAGACAATCATTAATCAAATATTTAGTAATACTTTTATCTTTTTTTATTTGATAGACTAATTTGTAAGAAGAAACGCTACATGTATCGCTTAAAACAACTGGCGAAGACATTGTTATATCACGACTATAAATACCAACATACATCGATATATCAAGCTCTTCTTCCTTCTCTTTATTTTCTTCATTTTTCGAAGTATTATTATTTAAATTAGTATCAACAGTCGGCGTAACTCCTTTTTCACTTGTTGCAGAGTTTTCTTTCTTATCATAATACCCTTCTGTTTCCTTCAATTTATTAAAAGAAAAAATTCCTAAAAAAGCAATTGTAATTATAAAAGAAAAGAAATAAACTTTATCTTCTTTTATTTTAGTCATAAAAGCTCTTATAAATAAATATGTTCCATTGTTTTTCTTTTTCTTCTCTTTTTCTTTCTTTACTTTAACTATTTCTCGATTTATTTCATCCTGAATTTTCATAAACTCTTTATTTTGAAGAGAAGTATTTTTAACCTGTTCCTCTTTTTCTTGTTTTGCTACCTTTTTTTTCCTTGCCATTATATCACCTATATATTATTTATATATTTATTATAACATATTTTATATTATTGCAAAAAAAAAGTAATTGCAAAATTACAATTACTTAATATCTTCACCACCAAGAACTTCTAATGCCTTACGCATTCTCATATCGTACTTAACAACTTCTAAACCACCAAAGTGAGTTAAGAATTCTTCTTTGCTAACATCATAATTTGCAGCCATATCTTCAGCTTCACTATTAGCATCTTCATCACTTATTTCGATTTTTTCAGCATTAGCAACTTCTTCGATTAAATAACGATATTTAACTCTCTTAGTAGCTTCAGGTTCCATTTGCTTATGTAAGTCTTCATGTTTTAATCCAGTAAATTGTAAATATTGATCAACAGATAATCCTTGCATTCTCAATTGTTCACCAAATTGATTAATCATTCTATGAACTTCATCATCAATAATTTCTGGATTGATTTCAACTTCCATATTTTTAGAAGCAGCTTCTAAAACATCATCTAAATATTTATTTTTAACTTCCTCTTTTTTTCTTTCTTCAATAACTTTCTTAACTTCTTTTCTAAATTGCTCTTCAGTTTCGATATCTTCATATCCTAAATCAGCATAAAAATCTTTATTTAATTCTGGAAGAACTCTTTCTTTAATCTCTCTAACTGTTACTTTAAATTTAACATCTTTACCAGCAAGTTCTTTAGTATATTCATCAGGGAATCTTAAATCAAGTTCTTTTGTTTCACCTACTTTCAATCCAACTAATCCCTCTTCAAATCCAGGAATAAAAGTATGTGATCCTATTTCTAATGGATAATTAGAGCCATTACCACCTTCTAAAGGTTTTCCATCAACGAATCCTTCAAAGTCAATAACAGCAGTATTGCCTTCAAGTACTTCACCATTTTCTTTAACTACAATTTCAGCGAATCTTGAACACAATCTTGCTACTTCTTCATCAATTTCTTTCTTACTTACTTTTACTTCATCTTTTTTAACATCTAAATCTTTGTATTTGCCTAATTTAACTTCAGGTCTTGTAATAATTGTAAAAGTAAATTTTACATGATCTTTATCAATTTCTTTAACATCCATTTTTGGTTCACAAACTGGAATTAAATTATTTTCTCTTAATGCATTTGTATAAGCTTTGCCACAAGCAACATCAACAGCATCCATATAAAGTGATTCAATTCCAAACTTTTGTAAATAAACACTCTTAGGACATTTTCCTTTTCTAAAGCCATCAACTTTTAAATCTTTATTTTTTTTCTTAAAAGTAGAATCTAATATTTCTTCCCATTCACTACCTTTAATTTCTATTTCTATATCGTGTACATTTTTCATTTTCCACTTCTTCCTTTCGCTTTCAATATTATAACCTACAAATCCCATAATTACAACCAAAGAACTATGAAAATATAATATTTAATTAATATAAATTCTCATTTAAACAATATAATTATTTTTTATAGCTGAAATAAATAAATTAAATATAAAAAGATAGCCATTAAGCTATCGATAATACTTTTACAGCATATGTTCCATTAGGCCCATCTACATTAATAATATCTCCTACTTTACTGCCAATTAAAGCAGCTCCAATAGGTGATTCATTACTAATTTTATTTTCAAATGGATCAGCTTCTAAAGAACCTACAATGCTATAAGTATCTTCTTCGTTATCATCTACATATAAAATAGTAACATCACAACCAACATTTACTTGTGTTTTATCCTTACTATCTATTATCGTAGCATGTTCTAATTTATATTCTAGTTCTTGTATTCTAGCTTCAATCTTTGCTTGTTCATCACGAGCAGCATCATATTCAGAATTTTCTGACAAGTCGCCGTGACTTCTAGCTTCTTTGATAGCTTGAACATTTTCAGCTCTTTTATTAACTCTTAAATCATGTAATTCTTCTTCTAAATCTGCATAACCTTTTGCAGTCAATAATATTTCTTCTTTTTTTGCCATTATAGCATCTCCTTTAAAAAAACATCTTCATAAGAATACTATAAAAATTGTGAAATGTCAAACACTTTAATTCGCATCATATCAAATTGTTCTAATTCATCGTCAATTTTAAATTTAACAATCATTCTCGGATGATTAGCTACTGTAATAATATTATCCTTTTCATCTCTAATATCATCAGGTATCACAAAAGTAATAACATTATGTTTAGGTCCAAAAAATTCAACAACATCTCCTGGTTTAAAATAATTTCTCTGTTCTAAAGTAACAGTTTTATTATTCTTATCATAAGATTGAACAATTCCTAAAAAATCTTTATTACTAACTTCGTCACGACCTAGAAAATATTGTTCATTTTTTCCCGGTAAGCCGTTAAAAAATTGACTAGTTGAATCTCTATTTGCACAACGATTTAGTATACTTAAGTAATAATTAGTATATGCATTATCAATCGTATTATTTACAACCATATCAATTAAATGACGATAAACATCTATAACTGTTGCAATATAATAAACACTTCTCATTCGACCTTCTACTTTAAAAGAATTAACCCCTATTTCAATCATTTCCTTAATATCACTAACCATATTCAAATCTTTAGGAGTCATACTAAATATTTGGTCTGTGTTATCAGCTTTAAAACTAAAACGACAAACTTGTGCACAACCACCTCGATTACTATCTCTATTTGTAGCATAGTTTGATAAAACACATCTACCACTAATACTCGTACACATAGCTCCATGAACAAAACACTCAAGTTCAATACCCGTTTCTTTTTTTATACGCTTTATATCTTCTTTAGAAGCTTCACGAGCCAGTACAACCCTTGTTGCCCCCAATTCCTTATAAAAATTAACAGCCTCATAATTAAGAGAAGAAGCTTGCGTACTAACATGAAGTTCCATTTTTAACTTCAATTTTCGCCATAAATCCATAACAACAACATCTGAAACAATTATTGCATCAACACCAATATCATCAAGATTTTTCAAGTACTCTTTAACACCAACTAAATCCCTATCATGAAAAACAATATTAACAGTTACATACACTTTCTTATTCAATTGATGAGCAAATAAAACTGCTTCTTTAATATCATCTAAACTGAAGTTTAAAGCATTTGCTCTCAAACTATAGTTTTGTCCACCAATATAAATAGCATCAGCGCCATATAAACAAGCAATTTTTAATCTTTCTAAATCTCCAGAAGGAGCAAGTAATTCCAACTTTTCAAACATAATTATCTCTCCTTCAACTTATAAATTGTCTCACGACTTAAAAAGCCATCATCTTCACTATTTTCATCTAACAAATCAAAATTACTTAAAAATCTCATAACAGCTTTATGATTAATTAACATCGTATTCATGTAATAATAAAGAATATTCTTACAATTTAATAATTTGCGACCATTATAAATTTTATCTGAATACATAACTGTTCCGTATTCATTTTCTAATGCTCTAAATTTTACATGCGTACCTAAATCTTCAATCAAATTATAATTTTTATAAGGTATATTAAACTCTTCACTCCAATTTTTAAGTAATAAACGACGACTATACATAACCTGGTTATGACCATATAAATGAACACAAACTGGCTTATTAACACTATCTACTATATGTTTGATTTCATCATAAGTAATCTCATTACTTAAAAAAACACTATCTACTTTATCTAGCCAAAAAGAAACTGAATGTTCATTTGTCCCAAAATGATTCTGAAAAAGAATTAACTCACCATCAAAATTAAGTTTTTTAGCTAATTCATATACTCCAACATCTTCAAAAACTAAACCTTTAATTCCTTTTAAAGTATCCAAAATTACACGCAAAGAATCAATATCATTACAATCAAGCACCCTATTTAAAAGAATATATTTATTTGAAACATCAACTTTATTTATCTCTTCCAAAGAATAAGTTTTATAACCAACACAATATCCTTCTAAAGCAAAAAGAAAAGTAGAAACACCTACTTTTCTATAATCATTAATATGTTCTAATTCATCAACATATATCAATATCTTAGATATCATTTTTTCGAATGCTTACAGATAAGCCGTCTCCAACATCATAAAATTTAGTTTCAAATTCATCATTATTCTTTAAAAAATCTATATAATTTTCTATTTTACCTACTAATTGCTTTAAATTACGACTAGCAATATTATTACGATTACCAACATGACCATGAAATTTCAAATTATCTGTAATTATAACTCCTCCAGGTTTTAAAAAATATTTATATTTTTCAAAAAACTTCGTGTATTGGCCTTTCGCAGCATCAATAAAAATTAAATCATAAGCTACTCCAGTTAAATTAACTTCTAAGGCATCTTGATAAACAACATTTATTTTATTTTGTAATCCACAATTTTTTACATTCTTAAGACATTCCATATACCTTGTTTCATCACGTTCAATAGTTGTAATCTTCACATCATCTTTAACTGAAGCCATCAAAATAGCTGAATAACCTATTGCACTACCAATTTCCAATATGTCTTTAACATCATTAGCTTTTATAAATTTCATTATAAAGGCAATCGAATCTTTTTCTATAATAGGTACGTTATAATCTTTCGCATATTGCTCCATTTCCATAATTTTTTCTTTCATTAAATCACCTAAATCTAATTTCCATACTGTTTAATTAATTCTGCAAATTCTTCATATGTTTCAGCAAAATAAACTTTCCCTGTTGTAACATCTGCATAAAAATAAACATAATCTGTATCTGTAGGATTAAATACAGCATCTATGCTGTCAACACTAGAATTACATATAGGACCAACTGGTAGTCCACTAACAACTCGCGTATTATATGGATTATTTACATTTAAATCATCTACCCATAATTCTTCTTTCATATCCTTTTGAACAGCATAATATGTTGTAACATCCATTCCTAGTGTCATTCCAATATCAAGTCTCTTATGAATAACTTGTGATACCATATCTCGATCATTTTTCGTAACCGCTTCTAATTCAATAATAGAAGCCATTGCTAATACATCGTGAACAGTATAATTGCTATTTTCAATTAAACTTCGATATTTACTTAAAACACTATCTGTCGCACTTAACATCTTATCAATAATTTCCTCTATTGTCGCATCTTTCGAAAATTGATAAGTATTAGGATACAAATATCCCTCTAATGCATAATATAATTTATCATTTAAAATCTCATCAGTCAAGAACCAATATTTATTAATCAAACTTTTTAAATATGTCTCATCACTTAATTTAACTAATATATCATCTTCTGCAAAACCAAATATATCACTAATTTGTTTTACATAAGTAAGTAACCTTTTACCTTCAACAAAAGTAATTGAAACACTATCATCAATAACCTTTCCCACGGTTAAATGATTAATAATCTCTTCTAAAGACATCCCCCTATTTAAATCATAAACACCAGCTTGTAAAACAGCATCATTATTTAATTTTAAATAAACATATCCAACAATTTTATTTCTAATTAAATCATTTTCATATAACGAATCTATAATATCTTTAGAAGAAGAACCACTTTCTACAACAAAAGTTACTTTCTCATTACTACTAGCTGTTGCTTTCAATGAATAGTTATAAAATATAATCAATCCTAAAAAACAAAGGACAAAAAAAGAAAATATAGCAGCAGCTATAATTATTATTTTCTTTTTATTCTGCATTATTTCCAGCTTCGTCAATTTTTTGTTGAACTGATGATAATATATTTTCTATAACTAACCATTCTTTATCTGATTCAATTGGCATCAATGCTGGATTTTGACCTGTTGGATCATACACTGAAGCATAAACTTTTGTATTTCCTTCTTCATCTAAAGTATTATCAGTATAAACTATATAACTTTTTTTTGTTTCATCAGAATCAAAAGTAAATAAAATTTCACATTCTATTTCTGCTCCCTTATCATCAACTATTGTAAATACACCTTTTTTTTCTTCCATCTTACTTTTCTCTCCTTTTCAGATAGGTATCAAGTATTATACTAGCTGCAACACCATCAACCACTTTTTTTCTTTTTTTTCGGCTCATATCAGCATCAAGCAAATAATTTGTCGCCTCAATCGTCGAAAGTCTCTCGTCAATTAAAGTAACCTCAAGATTATATCTCTTCTCTAAAGCTTCTTTAAACAATAGACTCCTTTCCGCTGCAAATCCAAGTGTATTATTCATATTTTTAGGTAAACCTAAAACCAAATTTGTAATACCTTTTTCTTTTATTATAATATCCAAATCTTTAAATAACAAACTATAATTCTCACCATCCCAATGTAATACAGCATATGGTGATGCAATCATATTTGTTTTATCAGATAAAGCCAATCCTAAAGTTTTAGTACCTAAATCTAAACCAAGACACCTCATTACTTAGTTAAATAATCCTCTAAAATAATGGCCATTATTTCCGAGCGATCGAAATCTAACATCTTACTTCTCGAATCTTTGTAGTTTGAAATATACCCAGGATCTCCACTAATTAAATAACCTACTATTTGATTTATTGGATTATAGCCTCTTTCTTTCAAAGCTTCAAAAACTTCTTTCAAAGTTGAAGATATTAACTTACGCTTAACTAGACTAACATCAAATAAGCTTGTCTTATCATCCATATAATACACCTTCTCTAGCTCATTATAATTTTAACATTATTTTAATTGTTTGAAAAGAGATAAAAGAAAGATATTACTATCTTTCCATATATCTACTTTTAACTTTTCTCGTTAAAGACAAAGTTTTAACCCCAATATCAACATTACCATTTCTTCCTGTTCCCATTAATACATCAGGTTTTACCTCAATTCCATGGAAATCGCTACCACCAGATTCCAATAAATTATACTTTTGTGCTAAATAATGATAAAAAAGACGGTTTTCTTTACTATTATTTATATGAATAACTTCTATTGAATCTAATCCCAAACTTTTTAAATAAATTATTTCTTTTTCAAGTTCATCATTATCCATTTTTAGAGAACTCGGATGTGCCAAACTAACTATTCCACCAGCTTCCTTAATAAGGGTAACACATTCTTCTTCTGTAAGTCCTTTCTTTACTTTTCTCGCCTTTTCATATACCGGAGACAAAAATCTATCAAAGGCCTCATCTACATTTTGACAATATTTTTCTTCAATAAGAACTTTAGCTAAATGAGGACGTCCTATATTTCCCTTAGAATTAATAATTTGATCTATCTTTTCCTGTGGAATATTTAAATTGTAATCTTTTCTCAATAATTCAACATATAATAAAAAATTATAAATTGAAGCTTCCTTCATTTTCATTAAAACATCATTTAATTTTTCGTTATCTAAGTCAATATTATAACCTAATATATGCATTCTACCTTTAGAAGCCTTAGCTGTTAGTTCAACCCCACTATATAAATAAATTCCCTGATCATTATACTTAATAAACTCTTTTGATCCCTCAATATTATCATGATCAGTTAACGCCATTATTTTTAAACCTTTTTCTTTCCCCATTTTAATCAATTCAATCGGTTCCATTGACCCATCAGAATGAACGCTATGCATATGTAAATCAACAACACCCATACTATCAACTCCTTATAATTGCATTATAAACAAGTTTTTATTATAATAAAAATACAAATTTTTAATAACTGTAATAACGAGGTGTTATGATATGAATATTAATTTTGAACTATATCGTGTTTTCTACATTGTTGCAACACTTGGCAATATTACCAAAGCTAGTCAAAAGCTTATGATTAGTCAACCAGCCGTAACAAAGCAAATAAAAGCTCTAGAAGAACAATTAGGTGGTGAATTATTTATTCGTACTAAAAGAGGTGTTATTCTTACTGAAAATGGTCGAGAAATATACAACTACATAAAACAAGGAATGAATTATTTCGAAGCTGCTGAACTTCAATTTACCAATTTAAAAAAATTAGAAACCGGAACAGTCAAAATAGGTATCAGCACAACTCTGTGTCGTCTTTTTCTTTTAAAATATCTTGACCAATTCCATAAACAGTATCCAAACGTTGCCATTCAAGTTTTTACCGATCCAAGTAAGATAATGCGCAAAATGTTAAAAGATGGAACTATCGATATTTTAATTGCCAAAGAAAGCGATAAAGAAGATGACGATCTTGAAATATATCGTCTAGGCGAACTTAATCAATGCTTTATTGCATCTTCTCATTTTCAAGAATTAAAAAATTATACAATTTCTTTAAGTGATTTAAACAACTATCCACTATTATTCCCAAAAAGTCCTTCAACAACAAGAGAACACTTTGATAATTTTTGTCAACAAAACAACATTAAAATGTCTACTAAAATAGAAATAGCTTCTGCCAATCTATTAGAAGATTTTGTTAAAATTGGTTTAGGTATCGGTCTAGTAACTAAAGAATTTGCCGTTAGCAAAGCTAAAAATAACGAATTCTTTATCGTCAAAACAAAACCAACAATTCCAAGTATTCCTTTTTCTTTAATAACTCTTAAAAATTCTTTTCATAGTTTTGGAGCCAACAAACTCATTGAAATGATAAAAAAAGATATAAAAACTAAAAATTAATCAGTTTTTATATCTTTTTATTTATTATCATACTCAATATTTAAATGACGATAAGCTTTCTCAGTTGCCACACGTCCTCGCGGTGTACGTTTAACAAATCCTTCTTGTAATAAATATGGTTCAACAACATCTTCAATCGTTGTTACTTCTTCACCTATACTTGTTGCAACTGTTTGAGCACCTACTGGACCACCATTAAACTTTGTAATTAAAGCTTCCAAATATTGAATATCAATTTGATCTAATCCGTCTTCATCTACTTTCAGTCTACTTAACGAAGTTTTCGTAATTTCTTCATCAATAGTATCTTGATCAAAGACTAAAGCAAAATCTCTAACCCTCTTAAATAATCGATTAGCAATACGTGGAGTTTTTCTACTTCTTCTAGCCAACTCCCAAGCAGCTTCTTCCATAATTGGCATTCCTAAAACTTTACTCGTACGATTAATTATTTGAAACAACTCTTCATCTGTATAATAATTTAACTTTGCTGTTATTCCAAAACGATCTCGTAATGGTGCTGAAATATCACCAGCCCTTGTCGTAGCTCCAACTAATGTAAAAGGAGGTAAATCAATACGTAAATTTCTTGATGTCCCATCTCCATTTGCAATTACAATATCCAAAACAAAATCTTCCATAGCTGGATACAATATTTCTTCAATATACCTTGGAATACGATGAATTTCATCAATAAATAAAACATCTCCTGGTTCCAATTGTGAAAGAATCGCTGCTAAATCTCCGCTTTTTTCAATCGATGGTCCAGAAGCAGTTTTTATATTTGTTCCCATTTCATGAGCAATAATATGAGCTAAAGTTGTTTTACCTAAACCAGGAGGACCATATAACAAAACATGATCCAATACTTCATCACGCATTTTACAAGCTTTAATAAATACTTTTAAATTCTCCTTTATATCAGTCTGACCAACATACTCTTCTAAAGAAGAAGGTCTAATAGATTGATCAAAAGAATCTAATTCTTCCTTTTTCGCTCCATCAACTATTCTGCCCATTACTATTAACCTCCTTTATATAGTCATATATATCATCCCATGATTCTATTCGACGAAAATCTTTTTCATCCCTATTAAATTCTGTTCCTTTTAATACACATAATATACCTTCTGAAGAAACTTCTATTACATTCTTAACATCATTATCAATAAATATATCTATTTGATAATTACTACAAATTTCATCTTTATGTTCTCCTCCAAGAATCAACTTATGATACCTAAATCCCATATTTTTAAGCCATTTTTTAGTTTTTAACATTGTCTTTAAATCTTTTTGTCTTCTAGTAATAAATATAATTTGATGTCCTTCTTGATATAACTTATTAATATTCAGAACAGCTCCTTCAACAGGCTCTAAAGATGAAAAGAACTTTCCACTACGTACTTCTTTCATAAACCCATCTAAATCTAAGACAGTCCAATAAAACATCTCCATAAAAGAATAAGCATTCTTATTTTTTAAACCACGACCTCTAACATGTTCCTTATCATAACGTAAAGCTTCTTCAATTAATTTTTTATTAGTCTTTGCTATTGTATCATCTATATCTATCCCTATTCTCATACCACTACCTCATCAACAATTTCAAAGCATCCTTAATTTGTTGTTCAATAGGTAATGAAGCATCAACTTGTGGTAATATTTTTTTAATATCACCTTTTTTATATCCTAAACTATCTAATACTGCCATCAACTCATCCAAGCCATCATTTGTAAATAAATCATCATTACGTACTAATTTACCTTTTAAATCTAAGATAATTTGACGAGCCACTTTATCACCTATTTTTGGAAACTTTGTTAAATATAAAATATTTTCTCGTTCAATAGCATCATAAATACCATCAACCGGACTAGCTAAAATTGGTAAAGCTAACTTAGGTCCTACCCCTTTAACATTAATTAAACGTAAAAACAAATCTCTTTCTTGTTCACTTCTAAAACCATATAATGTATATTCTTCTTCTCTAATATGATTATATATAAAAACTTTATACTCTTTTTCCTCTTGGTAAACATATGGATTAGGTACATAAATTAAAAATCCTACCCCATTATTTTCTAAACTAATATAATTAGGACCATATGCCGTAACTATTCCTTTTATATAATTAAACATTTTCCCACATCCTCAAAAATAAGTATAGCATACATTTGTACTTATTAAAAGAAAAAGTATATATTTCTATATACTATACTCAAACAAATAATCACTATTTTTTATTGTTTTATTATCTTCAATCTTAAATCTAAATTCTATATCAACATCAGCTTCAATATCAGTAGATTGCTTCGTATCATAATCAAAAACTGTATATATATGATTATTAAATTTAAGAACTAAAAACTCTCCTTCTACCAAATACGTACCTTTATAATAATCTCCTGCCTGATCTAAAGTAATATATGTATAAAATATAGCTTCGCCATTTTCACTCAAGTTAATATAACTTTTCTTTTTTGAAGGACATCCACTACTTAAATAACACTCTTTTAATTCATACTTTCCTTTATTTAAATTTAAATCTTCTATTACTTTAACAACTTCCTCTTCATCAGCCTTATTTTTTTTAACTAAGCTATTCTCTTGAGCAATCTTAATTATTTGTTTATCTTCCCATACATTAATAATCCCATAATAATCAATATCATTAGAATTATACTCTATTACATGTAATCCACCAAATAAAGAATCTACTAAGCATTCATTATCTATACAAACAAGCTCTTTGTCATCTAATATTAAAGTAGAATTATTTTCTACTTCAAATTTAATATTCCTTTTTAATCCTAAACTACTTTTATATCCATCTCTATTTTCAACGTTAATCTCTTTATAACTAAAGTCTTTTCTTTCAACTAGATTAGTTATACCTTCTTCTTTAAAAACAATATCATCACTTGAGACCTTACTATTTCCATAATAAAAAATTCCAATAAAATCATCTAAAGACATTTCATCACTATAATACAAATAATATATATTTTTTAGATTACCTTTATCATACATTAATTTAATAACTTTACTAAAATCTTGATAGGTTAAGTCACTATCATTTTCTAAATCTTCATACACTTCTTTATACTGGCCTTTATTAAAAATCTCCGTATAAAAATTCACTTTATTTTCATCATAATAAGCATAGCAATATATTAAATATACCAAAAATAAAACAAAGAAAAACAAAGAAAAAGTTATTATTAAAGTAATAAACATATTCTGATCTGTTTTTATAATATCACACTCTCTCTATTTTCTCCTATTCAATTTATCAAAATACATCTTGATAAATAACCATACTGTAAATATAAAACCTACAGCAACATAAATATAAAACAAAAATCTTTGATCTGTAGTCTCTAAACCATTAGAGACCATTAAAGATGCTCCTAAAATAAAAGCGACATCCAAAAAACATACTACAATACGATGAATCATTTTTTCAAAGCGATCTAACGCCTTCCAAGCATCTGTTATCTCAATGTTAAATTTTGTTTCTCCACGAACCATATCCTTGAATAATTTGTGCAAGTCATTCGGTAATCTATTTAAGCTAAGTAAAGAATTAATCCCATGAGCTATCTCCTTATTTAGACGCTCTTTCGTAAGATACTCTTTTATATTACCATTTCGAATTCTATTTTCAAAAACTTCCATCAAATTAATATCAGGACTTACAATTTCTAATGTTCCCTCCAATACAACAATTCCTCTAACTAACATCGTTATATCTTCAGGCAAAGTAATACCATTATCACCTAACAAAGTCAAAAGTTCATTAGCAAACTTTGTTATATTAATATCTTTAATACCAACAGTTTTATTTTTATCTAATATCACTTGCAACTCATGGCATAAGCGATAATGATTAACTTCATACTTAGCTTCGCCTAAAGTTAACAAAATACGTTCAACTTCCTTAATATCATCATTAAAAATTGCAATAATACATTTTTCAAGCAAATCTTTATTTCGATTATTTAACCTTCCCATCATCCCAAAATCAATATAAGCAATTTTACCATCTGTTATAATTATATTATCAGGATGGGGATCAGCATGAAAATAGCCGACATCAATTGCTTGATAAATATAATTATTCGCCAACTTATTAGCAATCTCTTTTAAATCATATCCAGCATCGATTATTTCATCAATTTGGCTTATATTAAATCCCTCAATATATTCCATAACTAAAACTTTTTCAGTTGTTAAATTACTAAATACTTTTGGAACTTTTATATATTTTATATCTTTATTTTCATGTTTAAATTCTTTAATATGTTCAGCTTCCGTTAAAAAATTCATCTCTTCTAACGTCGTATTTAATAATTCATCTAAAACATTATCAAATGAAATAATATCTTTAAAAAACTTCTGGACTTGTAAAACATGAAGCGCTTTTTTTAATACTCTAATATCAGCAATCATTTTTTCTTTAATATTTCTTCTTTGAACTTTAATAACAACTTCCTGTCCATCTTGTAAAATAGCCTTATGAACTTGGGCGATTGAAGCACTACCAATTGGATGACGATTTATACTGCGAAACAATAAAAACAACGGCTTATCATATTCTTCTTTCAAAATATCTAAAATCTCTTGATATGGCATTGGTGAAACTTCAGTCCTAAGTTTACTAAGTTCATCAACATATTCTCGTGATAACATATCTGGTCTATTAGATAAAATCTGCCCTATTTTAACATAAGTAGGCCCAAGTTCCTCTAATATTTTTCTAAATTTAGCTGGTGTCATCTCAGAAAAAATATCATTTCTTCGTAATATTCCCACTATTTCCATTAATCTCTTTTTTCCACTGATATTTTCTTCCATAGATACCACCATCTCTCCTAGTTTCTATATCCTACTATTTATAATTATACCATATTTAATAAACAAAAAAAGTAAAAAGCCTATACCTTTTTACTTTTCTTCTTTATTACTTTTTTTATTTACTTTAATACTTTTTAAAATTTCCTCTTTATCTTCATCTGACATATTGCTAATAGCATCAATTATATCTTCCTTTTTATTAGAATTTACATTAACAACAGTCACTCTTTCTTTCATTGCTTCATTAATATTATGTTTTAACTCTTCATTAGCTATTACACCTTTTTCATATAACTCCTTACCACGTGTATATAAACTATCTTTAACATCTTTCATTTTTTCATTAGTCTCAGCCAAAGCTCCCAATCCCATAAATAATACAGTTTTTAAATCTTCTTTCATAAAATCTCCTCCTATAATTATTATATCATAAAAAGAGAATTAAAGTCTTGTATATTTTCTACGCCATAACAATATAATAACAATTACCAATAGAATACTAGAAAATATTATATATTTATAAAACGAATCACTAGTTTCAGGATTATCATCATCCAAATCCTGATCTATCTCTGGAACTACATCTTTTACAACAATTGTTTCACCACTCATAACATAATCATCACAATAAACTTCATAATATATTTGATCTTCATTATTTAAATTTGTAATATCTAAACTATCTGCATCACCTAAATAAGTAAGTATTCTTAAATTTCGAAGATGAATATAAGAAAATTCACTATTATTCTTTTTAAAACGCAATTCTAATTTATGCTGTCCATCATCTTCAATAACATAATAATTTTTCTGATAAAAATCACTTTCATCTAATATGATTTCTTCTCCATCAAGATAAATTAATAACTCATCTTTACCATCTATACTACCATAATAAGGTCGAAAAAATAATTTACTCTCGAAATATAAAATATCATTTTTATCAGCTTTAAAATTAAACGTTAATTTTTCCTCATAATCGTCATCTTTAAGCGAAAATTCATTTAATATCAAAACATCATCTTTATATTCCCATACCGAGTCATTACCGATATCTGTCTTATTTACATCAACATATTTATACCATTTATTAGTAGCATAATTACCAGATGCACAATATCCTTCTAAAGTATAATTATTAGTTTTATCTGGTTTAATTTCAATATGAAAACCTTCATCAGCAGGTTCTAAATAAACATAATTACTTTTTGTCGAAGAAACAACCCATCCATTAAACTTATACTTATCACTTTCAAACACTTCTTGATAAGTAGAAACAATAACTTTTGAATTATTTTCTACTTTATAACAACTATTTCTAGGTAATCCACGATAATCAACATTGTCTTCGTCTCCAACCGCTGCCGTATAACATAAGTAAACCTCTTCTTCATAATTCATTGAAGCATCATGATAATCATAATCAGTAAGAATAGTTGCTTTATTCGGTATAAAATCATCAACTTTCAAATCATCAAATAAAAATATATCATCATAAGAATACGTTTTTAAGCCAATTAATAAAACACTAAACAACATTAATAGAAACAATAAAATAATTCTTCTTTTCATAATACCATCCTATCTATTAGTATTATGAGTATTAAATCCTCATTTATTAAACCTTTTTTTACCAATTTTGTTATCACAAACAAGCAAAAAGGAAATAATTAATAAAACTCTAAAAAATAAAATATTATATATTGCATCAAAAGGTAATACTAATATACATAATATAAATATACTAAACCAAATAATTTTATTTTTAACTTTTCGTTCCTTTATTATCCAAGAAAAACCTCCAACAGCTAATAAAATTACATATATAACACCATATATTCCAACATCTAACCATAACTGAAATAAATAACTATGAGGATTCTTTTCTAAATAATTATAATCATAGCTAGATGCATAATAAGCAAAAGTATCTTTTCCCTGTCCTATGAAAAAACCATAATCGCTTAATATATGTAACGAATCAATATAATACCATAAACGATGAGTAACACTTTCTTTATCATATTTAATTAAATCTAATTGATGTATATAAGCATAAGGAATTAAAAGACTATTAATTAAATAATCTTCATTATTAATACTCATTGACTTTATCTTTAAGTCAGTTTTCTTATTTAAGTTATTAATTTTTATATAATAATACTCAGCTTCACTAGCTATCAAAGAAAATCTAATTATATTATTTTCAATCTTCGTATCAATAATTTCTTCCTGTGGATGCAACTTTTCTAAAAATCTTCTACATAAAGAAAAACTAACATTTGACCTATCATAAATATCCAATTCTAACTCTATTTTATACTCTACTCCTTTTTGCAAAACAAAATCAGTCAATATAACTTGATTATTATTTAAGACATTATTAATTCTCAAAGGAATGGAAATTACATTTAATCCCGTCATTCCTATTACAAATATCATCATTATTAGTAAAAAATAATATAATAATCTCTTCTTATAAATTAATATAAACAATTTATATAGCAACAAATAAACTATATAACTACAAACCAACCAAATAAGAAAAATAAAAATATTCAAATTAATCAAAAAATCTCTATATTTACCAACCATTATCAAAAGTGGTATTAAGCTAGCACTTATATTAAGAATAATAATTTTAAAAAACTTCTTCTGCTTATAAAAAACTAAATAAATAACCAAAAATATTAGAGTAATAACTAATGCAATTGTTAACATTTTTGAAAAAGTAATCAAAAAACCTAAACAATTTATAAAAAATAAAAATTGATAAATATATCCATAATTATCATCATTATTCAGTTTAAATAAAGATATTAAAACACTAATTGCAAATAATAAAGCCGAAGCATTACAATAATCAAAAGTTCCATAAAAACGATCAACACTATTTAAATAAGTATCTCCAAAATAAGCAAATATTCCCCATAATCCCATTATTTTAGGCCAAACCTGACAAATGAAAGGAATAAAAAAATACATAGTACTAATTATTAATATTGTAGTTAATAAAATATTTATCTTTTTTACAGTAACAAACCTTCTCATAACCAAAAGAGTAAGCGAAAAAATAAATTCTAAAATAATAAAGAAGATACTATTTTTAAACAAATAAACATTTTTATTGAAGATATATGGTAAAAGATAAGAAATTGGTAAAAGAATAATTAATATATCCCAAAAGTCTATTTTAAAATTCTTCTTATTAAAAACGATAATTATTAAATCCAAAATCAAAAATAATAAACCTAAGCCAATGATTAATTCACTATTTCTAAACCATATAGGATTTATAATTAAAAAAATAATAAATAAAATAAATAATAAATTAATAATCTTTTTCATTATTCTCTAATAATAGATTAATTTCATTTCCTATCTTATGAATAAAATCTAATTCCATCGAAAAATATTTTTTAAAAATAAAATTGTCTATCCCTCTAATCATTTCTTCCAATTCTTTCTTATCATACGCTACTAAACATAACTTTCTATTACTCAAAAAATTAGCTATTTCAATTTGATGATTATTAATATGTTCTCCATATTTTTTCAAACGAGGTACTACAATAACTTTCTTATTTAGTTGTAAAGCCTTAAATATTGTTCCACCTCCCCCATGAGTAACAATAACTCTTGCTTTTTTCATATAATAATCCATCTCTTCAAAAGATAAATAATCATATACCATTATATCTTGACGAAATCTATACTTAATATTGCCTTTTTGAACAACAATATCTTCTTTTAAATTCATTTCATTTATATAGTCAAATAAGCGACGAAAACTTTGCTTTTGTGTCCCTACAGTTACTAAAATCATTAATATATGCCCCCAATATACTTAGCTTTTGGAAATTCAATTAACAACTCGGGATGCTGCACAATAAAACAATCTGCTATTGGATAAACTAATTTTCCCGACAAAGTAGGAGTTAAAACTCGATCATAAACCTCAACAAAAATAACTTTTTTTCTAAATAATTTAGCTAAATAACATAGCATTACACCTGTATGCGCTCCTGTTGTATAAACTAAATCTGGTTTATATTTAAAAAATAAATAAATATTTTTAAAAAAATTAAAACAACTAACTATAAAATAACGGACTGGATAATGTCTTGAACCATACAATAAGAATTCAACCTTAAATTTTTTTCTTAAATCTAGTGAAATCTTATTTCTTTCAGTTACTAAAACATAATTATAATTAATAAATAAAGAAGATAATTTCAATAACTCTGTTAAATGACCACCAGCACTCGCAACAAACATAACATTATATCTCTCCATTTTATCACCTTATAATTATTATTAATATGGTCAAATTACTAAAAAAAATTCGTTTTTCATAAAAATTTGTGCAAATAAAAAAGCCTTAAGGCTTAATTACTATAAAGAAAATAAAATTATAACTCCTATCATTAAAAATCCAAAAAATAGACTTAACAATGCAGCTTTATAAGGAATCATACGATAATATCTTATAATGCTTTTATTTTCTTTTTCTCTAAGAAAATCCAATTGCAATGTAATGCTTTCATTTAAAGAATTACCATATCTATTAGCTTCCATAATACTAATTATAATATTATTTATTAATAAACTAGGAATTATATCTTTTAATGAAGTCAAAGCCTCATCCAGAGTTTTACCACCTTTAACATTAGCAAGTTCTCTTTTAAATTCCTCACTAAGCTCATTATCAATAACGCTAGTAGTTAAAACAAGTGAATTCTTTATACTATGATTTCCTTTTAAAATTAATAAAAAAGTTGAAAAGAATTCATCAGCTTGCTTCTCTAATAAAATGGTTCTTCTTTTTATACCACAGTCTAATATTATATACTCTAAAAAGAAATAATATATCAAAGCACAAATAGGAGCTACTATATAACCATATGGAGATAAAAACAATAATCCAATAAACAATATTAATGTACTTACTAAACGCATATATATAAATACCTCAGGCTTAATATGCAATCCTAATAATTTTATTTTTCTACTTATTTTATTACTCTTTTTTATCATTTACACTACCCCCTATTATTCTTCTTAAGAATAACATATATAACAAATAAATTATCCCCAAAATAAGAATTAAAAATACTCCTATTTCACTTAATAAAACATCAATATATCTTTTATTAAACAATAATATAGATACAATAAAAATTAATGGCAATAATAAAAAAACTAAATGAGCAATCTTATTTACACTATAATAAACATTCATTTCCTGTTCAAAACGTTCATCCATAATTAAATATTTTTCTATTTCTTCAAAAACTAAAGCAGCACTAATACCACTTACATCGATAATCTTAAAACTATTAGCAATTCTTCTAACAGGTTCTAAACGCGTTCGATAATACAAACGATAAAAAGCATCAGAAACATCTAATCCTATTCTCATATCGGCTAAGACTTTCTTAAATTCTAATCTTAAATTGCCATCTGTACGATTAATTACGTCATTAACAGCTTGTTCCGTACTTCTATTAACTTTATAGCTATTTTCCATTATAATAACAGCTTTTAATATATCTTGATTACCGATACTTTTATGATGATTATCCTTAAATACCCAATAAAAATCCGGTAATAAAAAACCTAATACAAAACATATCAATACTAAATATAATAAAATTTCATCATTATATAAAATAACTAAAAACAAATATAATAAAATCATCAATATACCAAAGACAAACTTTAAAGAAATAAAATCAATTTCTCTTCTTAATTTACTATCATCATTAATAAATTTTTTATAAGTCCTTGCTAAACCATTAAAAATAACTAAACTATCTAGGAAATTACCTACAACTAAAATTATCTTATAAAAAGATTTATACTCTAAATTATCATCACCCAAATTAATAGAATAATCACTTAATCTGTTTTTTATCATTATACTACGAATATATTTAACAAGAAGATATAATAAGAACAAACATATTATTAAAAGAATAATCTGTAGCAATACTCTATATTCTTCCATATTATACCTCCTTATTTACTTTTTTTAAAAATATCATCTAAATCATATATTCCTTCATTTCTAATCTTATCTAATACTTTAGGAACATACTTTTCTAGTACAAATTCACCTTGAACAATATTTTTATCATTAAGACCTTCATTACGAAAATCGAAAATTGTTTTTAATACTAATTCTTCATTCTTAACTCCAACCAATTCAGAAATATTAGTTATTTTACGACGACCATCACGCATACGAGCAATATGAACTACTAAATCAATTGCGTTATTTATATATTCTCTCATAGCTCTAATTGGTACTTCTAAACCATCCATTAATACCATTGTTTCCAATCTCGTCATTGCATCTTTAACATTGTTAGCATGAATAGTAGTAATTGAACCATCATGTCCAGTATTCATTACCTGTAACATATCATACGCTTCATTACCACGAACTTCGCCAACTATTATACGATCGGGACGCATACGCATGGCATTACGTACTAAACTTCTCATTGTTACTTCTCCAACCCCATCATAATTAGCACTTCTTGTTTCTAAAGAAACTAGATTACTTTTATTCAAACGCAATTCTCGAACATCTTCAATAGTTATAATTCTTTCCTTATCATCAATATATTCACCCAGAATATTTAAAACCGAAGTCTTACCAGCACCGGCTGCTCCTGAAATAATAATATTTAATTTAGCTTTAACTGCAGCTTCTAAAAAACGAGCCATATAAGGAGTTAATGTTCCATTACGAATCAAATCTTCCATCGTAACAATATTTTTTCTAAACTTACGAATAGTCATAACTGGTCCATCCGAAAGAGGAGGAATAATTGCATTAAAACGACTTCCATCCTTTAAACGAGCATCAACCATTGGCTTATTAACATCAATCGTCTTTCCTGATGGTTCAATTAATCTTTCGATTGTTCTAATAATATGACGATCATTAATAAACGAAACTGACAGATCCCTTTCAATTTTTCCATCTATTTCCACAAAAACCTCATTAGGACTATTAACCATTATTTCAGTAATATTATCATCATTTAAAAGTTCAGTAATTGGTCCATACCCATTAACTTCACCATCTATTAAATGAAACAAATAACTTCTCTCTTGATTAGACAAATCATAACCATAAGTAATATCGTCTATTTCACTATTAATTAAGTCTTTATTAACGTATTGTTCTATTAAACCCTTATCACTTAAATCTTCTAATATTCTTAATCTAAAATCATCTAACAAATTTTTATCTTTAAACGCTGTATAATCATTAACTACATTATTTTGAATATTCCTTTTTATATTAAACTCTTCTAATAATCTACTCATTTCGAACTATTCCTTTCCAATAAATCAGTCGCCATAAGAACAAAAGTCTTATAATCGTCAGTCATAACATCAGCAAACTTTCTATCTAAAGAAACAATAGCTCCCTTCATAACTAATTTTTCCATATCTTTTAAATACATATCAGCAGAAAGAGAATAATTAATATCATGATTAATAATTTTACGCATTTCATATAAACTAAAATATGATTTAAAAGGATCACGACTATTATTTAGTAATAAACTATAATTCTTAATTTTTAAATTATCTAAAATAGACAATAAACTTCTAATATTTTTTAAATCCAAAGGATCATTAGTAATAAAAAACATAATTTCATCAACCGAATCAAGAACCATTAAATTAATATCATTCAAAGCATGATTAGTATCAATTAATACCACATCATAAATCTCACATGCCTTATCAATAATTGTCTTAATAGATTGAATTTCAACTTTATTAGCATCTCGCGGATCTTTAGGTGCTGCTAGTACATCTATATAATTATCAACTTTAATTGTATAATTATCAAAAGTAGTAAAAGAACCATTCATTAAGTCAAAACTCATATTATAAACACTACGATCATTACTTTTATTTAAATATAAAGCAATTCCTCCACTATACAAATCCATATCAATTACTAAAACTTTTTTCTCTAATTGCTCAAAAATACCAGCAAAATTTAAAATATTAGTTGTTTTTCCAACACCACCTTTTGCTGAAAAAAAACACATACTTTTACCTTTTTTTATCTTCATATTATCACTAACCTTCATAATCCCCTACTCTTATAAATTATATCATTTTATAAGCTTTGTAACAAGAAAAAAGATAATACTTTCATATTATCTTATTCTGCTAAATGTAATTCTATATCACTTACAATTTCAGTAGTAGTAATATCAAAAGACAAACCTTCTCCATCAACCCATTCTAATTCTTCATAACCTGTAAAGTCGTATCCTTCTTTTACTACTGTTCTCTCACTTATAATCGTATCATTTTCATAAACAATTAAAACACCCATTAATCCATCATTATTATAAAAACTAACTTCATATGTTTTTTCAACTGGTTCAGGTTCAACTACATCTTCTTTTATTCCAACAATCTTAATATTATCATAATTACTAATTTCAATTACATAACTAGATGTTTCTTCGCCATTCAACACATATTTATTTAGTTCGATATCGTTAACTTTCCAACCAATAATTCCCTCTGGCAAAGCTTCACCACCAGGTATAATAATTTCTTTAACACCATAAGCATAACTTGTTGGATATGCCTCATCATCGATAGTTAATGTTTCGCCATCTTCATCAACATAAGAAATTTCATAAGTAAGAATTTCCCATCTAGCAATTAATAGCATATCTGCTTTAACAGCAGTACCACTCTCAATCATTGAACTACTATTTACATCGTACCATCCAATAAATTGATATCCTTCTTTAGTCGGTGTTGGTAATTCAATATTCGTTCCATCAACATACTTATTATTAATTGTTCCAGAATCTAATGTTCCACCATCTAAATAATAAGAAACATGTCTATATACTGTAGTATCTTCTAATACAGCAAATAAATTAATCACTTCTTTATCAGTAGAAGTTAAATTCTTAACTACTAAATCATCACCATAATAAATTGGACCATCTTCACTAGTTGACCAACCAACTAACTTAGTATTTAAAGGTACATAAGAACTATGACTACCAAAATCGCAATCTTGATCATAAGTACAAGTAACATCAGGAATAGAAATATCATTCATATCAAAATGAATTGTATAAGTATTAGCAACCCATTTTGCGGTCAATTTAATGTCTTTTTGATATCCTGTTAAATTATTACCAATTAATGGCTCACCATCAATTAACCAACCATCAAATTTATATCCTTCTTTAACAGGAGTTGGTAATAATACACTCTCTAAAGCTACATAACTTACAGGTGCTTCACCATCAAATTTACCACCATCTAAGTCATAAGCAATAGTATAACGATATTCATTAGTCCATTTAGCTACCAATTTAACAGTATCTTCTGTAAAATCAGAATTCGCTATTAAACTGTCTTTGCTATATACTAATCCTGTTTTTTCTGACTTCCAGCCATCAAATACATAACCTTCTTTATTAACTACAACATCAGATATCAAACAATTAGTATAAGTACAAGTTTTATTATCAACAAAATCATCATCATTATAGTATTGAATTGTATAAGTTTTTTCTTTCCATTTAGCTTTTAATGTAACATCAGAAGCTCCTATTACAACAACTTCTTTTTCATTTTTAACTTGTAATCCAGTACCTTCAATAACTTCCCATCCAACAAAATCATAGCCTGTCTTCGTTGGTAAATTTAATGTATATGTTTTATTATTTTCCAAATTTAATGAATCATATGTAAATGATTTGAAATTTTCTTCAGTAACAATTCCACCATCTAAATCATATGTTACATAATACTTAATTAATTCATATTCTGGATTCAAAGTAAATTCTTTTTCATCTATAGTTGTAAAGTTTTTAACATTATCACCTAAATAAATTTTACTATCTTCATTAATATACCATTTAGTAAATTTACGACCTTCTGGGACTTCATCATCAGTAATATCAATAACACAATCCTGGTCATATGTACATACTACTTTCTCATCTCTATATACGAAAGAATATGTTATCGGTTCAAATACTGCTTTAACCACAATATCTTTATCAGGTAAATCTGTTCCATCAAAAGGATTATCATTATAAGTCCAATTAACAAAATTATATCCAACTTTACTTACATCTGGTAGTGTAATACTTTCATCTTCAGTAGTAAATGATGTTTGTGGACTAACAACATCACTGAATGTACCACCATCTAAATCATATGTTACCTTATAACTAACTGTCTTCCATATTGCATACAAAGTAATTTCTTCATTATCACCAAGTATTACTCCCATATCGGTGCTTTCATTATATATAGTATCACCATCTGGAGAAGTTGACCATCCAGCAAAAATATAATTAGCACGTGGTCCAAATAAACTATCATATTTTTCAAAAGAGCAATTAATTTCTTCATTACCTATATTTCCATAAGTACAAATTCTTTGTTCTGTTGAATCATCGAAATTATTATTATATGTAATTGTATAACTAATTTGTTCCCATTTTGTTTCTAAAACTAACTCTTCATTTTCTCCAAGTAACTCTTCTGTAATAGGAGTGTTTAAATCAAAACATTCTTCACTATCTTTCAATGTCCAACATGTGAACTTATAACCAGGTCTATTATTTAAAAGAGGTATTTCAGCAGCTGAAATTTTTTCTCCATAACTCACATTTATCGTCTTAGTTTCAAACACATCTTCTAAACCAGCATTAGATAAAAATTTAACTGGTATCGAATTTCCCATACATGACGGATCAACACATTCACCATTTACATGTGTTATCTCGAATCCCTCTTCAGGGACTGTTAAATCAATTCCACTAAGAGAATCAATCCAAAAACCATCCGTAATTTTGTAATAAATAACAAAATCAGTACTTGATTCAAACTCGGTAGTATCTATCGTAGAAGAACCAAGCATAACTGAATAGGAATCAAATATTCCTGAATAAAACGGTGAATCACTAGGCGTTAAAGTATTAGAAAACATATGTGTACCAATAACATAAGAATCATCAGGTATTTCATCTAAAGTATATGTTTTAGCATCTACGACATTCATCATAACAAAGATACTTAAACCAAATAATATAACTCTTAATTTATTCATTATCTCACCTCATTACTTTGACGCATTAAAGATTTCGCCATCTATTGTTACTCTAAATGAAGAAGCACGTTGTTTAAATACACTATTATTCATTCTATATCCACCACTATAAGTACCAACATTTATCCAACGACCACTAAATGAATATTCTATTTTATCTATATCACTATTAGGAACACCAGACACAGTAAGTACGCAATCTTGAGCATATGCATCTGGTAATGTACAAGTAACCTTAAAACTTTGCTTAGACCATGACGCCGTTACAGTTGCATTAGAAGTAAGTAATATACCATTGGCATTACTTCCATTAGAAGTTTGCCAGCTAGACAAATTATAGTATTTTTTTGTCGGCTTACATCTATTTAGTATGCTAGTTGTTATTCTTGTACCAGATTCTAACCTAACAGCAGAACATGAACCACTACCACCATTTAAATTAAAACTTAAATTATAATAAGTTTTAGGTATCTCACGCCATATTGCATAGAAAGTAACATTTTTAGTAATTCTTGTCGAAGATATATTTGAACTACTAGCATTTTTATTTGTATTAAAACCAACTAAAGTATATCCACTTCTAGTCGCTGTACAAGTATTTCTTGCTAAACTACCGTTTTTAATACTTTGATTTCCACAATTTCTACCTAAAGTTCCGCCATTACCATTAAATCTAACAGTATATGTTTTATTACTATCGTCTTCTTTTTCATCATCTTCTGGTTCTTCAGGCTCTTCAGGTTCTTCCTCTTCTGCTTCCCATACTGCTACAATAATTAAATCCATATTAACAGGTTGATTAAAATCATAATCAACACCGTTTACCTGCCAACCTCTAAAAATAAAACCATCTTTTACAGGATCTTCAGGTTTGCTAACAACTTGTCCGCTTTCCAATACTTGATTAGCATAAGTCGTTCCACCATCAGTAGCAAAACTAACTGTATAATAAACTTTATCTGGCTCTAATTCTTGCCATGCAGCTTTCAAAGTAATATCTCCTGATACACTTTGACTAAAATCATATAATTCATCGCCTAACATCCAACCGATAAAGACATAACCATCTCTCGTTGGTACATCTGGCTCCTCAACTATCTTACCATCTTCAATTTCTATTGCTGCAACACTGCCTCCATCATTAGGATCAAAACTAACTTTAAATGTTTGCAAAGTTTCAACCTTATTAGCAGGAATCATACAAAAAGCAGCAATAATACCAATACAAAATACTAATACTATAGTATTAACTATTAATGTTTTCTTCTTTTTATTCTGGTCCATAAAATTCACACTTCCTATACTCTTAATAAGATTATAACATCACAAAATATAAAAGTAAATTAGAAAAAATTATATATCTAATATTATTATTTTACGATTATTTTTTATCTTTATGCCAAATAAAAAAAGGCAAAAATTATTTGCCTAATATATCCCTTGCTGCAACCAAACCAGTAGCTGCTGCCGTAACAATATTACCAGCTTTACCAGCTCCATCACCAATAAAATATATATTATCATTTTCTAATTTAAAATGATTGTTTGTTTGAATCTCATTACTAAAGAATTTAATCTCTGGTCCATAAAGTAATGTATCATCATTAGCTACACCAGGAATTATCTTATCTAGTGTTTCTAATCCTTCTAAAATATTTGTAATAATGCGATGTGGTAAAACTAAAGCTAAATCCCCAGCCACACAATCTTTCAACGTCGGTTCAATAAAACCTTTATTAATCCTATGCCATTCACTTCTTCTTCCGTTCTTCAAATCTTTTAATGATTGAATTATAGGTTTTCCATCTCCTAATACATTAGCTATTCTAGCAATACTTTCTCCGTATAATCTAGTATTAGTTACTGGTTCTGTTAAATTAACTTTCGAAATAAAAGCAAAATTTGTATTATTACTCTTAACATCTTTTAAAGCATGACCATTAACACAAATATATCCATAATAATTTTCTTTTGCCACAAATCCACCTGGATTAGTACAGAAAGTTCTCATCTCATCCCCATAAGTACTTGTTTTAATAAAAATAGTTGGATCATAAATAACCTTTGTAATTTCTTCCATAATATCTTTTCGTACTTCAACTCTAACTCCAATTTCAATACTTTGAGATAAGTATGGAATATTATATTTATCAGCTAATTCTTGAATCCACTTAGCACCTGTTCGACCTGGAGCAACAATTACATTTGTTCCTTTTAAAGTTATACTATCTTTACCAGTTACATAAGTAACATCATGATCATTTTCATTAATCGTATTTATATCTACAACATCTGCTCTATCTATTAGAGTAACACCTTTTTCAATTAAATAATCACAAATCCCATCTATATACTCTGGTAAATGATCACTTCCTAAGTGCTTTTGCTTAATTATTAACAACTTAGCCCCTGCAATAGCAACTTTCTTTCTAATTTCTTTCGCTTCATCCATATTACTTGGATACACATCAGCATCCATTTTAAACTTATTAAAGATTTCTTCAGTTTCATCAATCAACTTATTAGCTTCTGACTCTAACATATATTTCATTAAATCACTTTTACCTAATTTAGGAATAAAATTAAGCTTTCCATCAGAAAAAGTACCTGCTCCTCCATAACCAGCTAAAATTGCACAAGGATTACAATTTTGACAAGGTATTCCTTTCTTATTCATTGGACAAACTCTCTTTTGAACCCTAAATCCTTTATCCAATATAGCAATTTTTAAATTTTCATTATTTGTAATTAACTCATAAGCACTGAACAAACCAGCTGGTCCAGCACCTATTATAATAACATCATATTTCATTTGTTTAACCTCCTAGTAAATTCTAACACAAAAAAAGACCTATATACTAGTCTTTTTTCAATAATAATTTTTTACCATCCATTTCATACTCTAATTTATACAATTTTCCAAGTATTCGATAAACATGATTAAGATCTTTTCCATTCATAAATTCTCTTTCTTTAATATCATATTCCCTCATAAACCAAATTCTAGTTTCTTTATTTAGTTCAGTATAATATTTCGTTAACAATTTAATTACCTTAAATCTATCTAGTCTATTCGGAATTATAAAGTCAGCTCTTTTATCACGAATTAAATCATATAATATATTTTGATTTATTCTTGAACTACTTCCTCCTAAACTTTTATTATTTTTTTCTCTATTCAAATATCTTATATAATATAAACGATACAAACTATTCATTTCACTACAATGTTTATCAAAATATTCTTGTATTTCTTCAAAAGAAAAACTATTTTCTTTTCGAATTCCATCCCTATACTTACATACTGCCAACATTAACATATTAGCCGTTTTATTAACTACTGAACTATTAAATTCTAAATTTAATCTTTTAATTATTTCAGGAATAGTTAAATTTAACTCTTCTCCCATCCCATGATATAAATCAAAAATAGCAATAGCTTTTGAAATATCTCCATAAAATGGTAAATCTTTATTATTTTTAACTTTCATATAATAGTCAAAATCAAATTTTTTAGTTTGTGGATTATTTAATAGATCTAAAAGATATACCTTTATATTTACAACTACAAGAGCCATTCTATCAAAACTAACTCCGTACTTATTAGCTATTTGAATTACTGATAATTTATCTTTATAATACATCTCTATTATTTTTCTGTCATTCAAACCAAAATATTTTAAATTAGGTTCAATATCATCTTCATAATCAATAATTCCTTCAATCTCTCCATTTTGATATTTAAAAATATTAACAATAGCTCTAATATATCTTCTTAATAAACTCCCTTTACCTTCTTGATAAACATTTACTAATTCATCAAACGTCTTATAAGAAAAACCATTTAACTCGAATAAATAACAAATTATATCTCTTTCTTTACTAGATATTGGTAAATGTTTATCTTCTAATAATTTAGCTAATTTATCTCTCTTAATATATAAATAATCAGGAGTATCAATACCACATTTAACACCTTTTAATTTTCTTAAACATTCCCTATGTAAATGATAAAATCCATTTTTATTAATACTCATTAAACTGCATATTTCAGAAGAAGAATACTCTTTGCCATCTGCATTTTTATGTTTCTTAATACCATAATAATAACATAAAAACTCTTTTTCCATTTCTGATAAGATACTTTCGCTAGGATGTTTAGAAACTTCTTGTTCAATATCTTCCTTAGAAATAGTAATATCTCTTATTCTATAATTATAATACATAACATTAAAATGTCTTACATAACGATTTAACGCATTTTTAGTAATACCAACTTTTATAGCTATTTCCTCATTACTCAAACATTCTATAATCTTTAATATAATAACTTTTCTTTCTTCTTCCTCAATATTATATAAATTAAAATAATCATTCAATTCATCAATATCAATTTTCACTGCTTTGATTATTCCGAAACGATAATTATCTATTCTTCTAATTCCATCTGTTACTATATTAGAAACTCTAACTCTTGTAACATTCATTTTCTTAGCTATCTCTTCATAACTCCAATTATCAATTAAAAATAAATGTAAAACTTCTCTTGTTTCAGGTGTAAACTCATATAGTTTATTATCAATATAAGGAATATAAAGTTCTTTATTAATATCTAATTTATTATTTAATCCTCTATACATCATAATAGCTGCATCACGAGCTCTACTTATCACATCATGCACTTTTATATAATCAATTCCATATTTACAAGCAATCTCTTGTATACCAAGTTTTTTTCCGTTTATACCATAATATAAATCTAGCAAATCTAATCTCTCTTTATTAAATTTATCTTTATATTTTTCCCTAAAAATAAGATATTCCTTCTTAGTAAAATTTCCATCTGCAAAACGATATATATTATAATATAAACGCTCTAAACGATCAATTAAATAATAATACCTATTATATAAAGATTTCCTTGTCCCATTATATTTAAATTCTTTTTCATCTCTTACCTTAAAAAAATAACATTCTAAAAATAATACTTGTTCATCCGTAAAATCTTCTCTATTATTTAAATACACCTTCCACAGTTTACTTAAATTAAGATTCGTATTTTTCTTTTTATAACCTAAAACTGTCAAATTAAGATCGCAAAAAGCATCCTCTAATGTACAATTAGTGTCTTTACTTATCCCAAAAAATCTTCTTAACAACAATCTCTCTTTTTTACTAAAAGAATCTTTATATAAATTTATTTTTTCATCTATTTCTGCAAAATCTAAAGAAAGATATTTATCTTTAAGAACTAGATAATCATAAGTTATATCATCACCTAAATAAATACTAAATATTTTAGTTCCATATTTTTTACTTACCTCTAATTTAAATCTTTGAAAAGACTCAATATCATTAAATTTATCTCTTAATTTTAAACTCAAGGTTTTATTAACATAATTAAATTTATCTAAAGACCAACCCAAATATTCACTCAATTCACTACTATTAAATTTATACTTACCAAAAGTATAAAGATATAATAAATCTAATTCATCTTTACTTAAATATTCTCTAATATAAAAATACTTAACAATACCATTTGGTTCAATTGGTTTAACACTTAACTTATTATATAAATTTCCATTCTTAACTTTTATTTGTTGTACTCTTTTTCTAAATTTTATAGAATCTTTTTCCAAATAAGGTTTTATTTTATTTAAAGCCCTAGATTCAATTTGTCTTATTCTTTCTTTGGTTACAAAAAATTTATTACCTAATTCATCTAAAGACTTTTGTTCTGCACTTAAAAGACGATAATAAATCACATAATATTCCAATGGTGAAAGAACATCTTTCAAAACAACAAATAACTGTTCTTCAGCCATTTGATTCTCTACATCAACATAACTATCATCGCTTAAAGGAATAAAATCCCCAAACTCTGCTTCTTCATCTTCTTTAACTTTACTATTAATACTAACAGTTACCGTCGAATCGTTCTTTCTTATTGCCAATAAATCGTTTAAAGTTAAGCCCAATTTTTGACAAATTTCTTCGTCAGTCGGAATTTCTTTTCCCATCTTTTCTAAACTACTAAGAAATTTAAGATATTTATTTTTCTTTTCAATAAAATGAATTGGCTTTCTTATTTCTTTTTCTTGATTATCAATGCCTCTCGTAATTGCTTGTTTAATCCACCATATTGCGTAATTAGAAAAAGAACTAATTTCCGGGTCATAACTTTCAATAGCTCTTATAAGTCCTATATTACCCTCTTGAATAATATCTAAAATATTCATATGAGTTATTCTATTGCGATACCTATAAGCAACATTAACAACTAGTCTTAAATTGCCTTTTATCATCATCTCACGTGCTTTAATATCACCATTTTTATATTTAACTATTAGATCTTTATTAACTTGGGCGTTATTTACAGGATATCTCATTATTTCTTTTAAATACATTGAAACACTATTTTCAGTAAAGTAATTAACTATCTCTTCATCAGTCGTTCTTTCAATATCTTCTCCATTGCCCATAAAAACCACCTTCAATTATTATATCAAAAAAAGAAAAGTTTTATTTCAAAACTTTTCTTATTTTTCCTAGCTCCTCATTAAATATATAATCACTATTTTTATGATATAATCCTAAATTAACTAATAAATCCAATGTACTCATCTCTTTATTTAACACTTTTCTAACTAACTCTAAAATCATCTTAGGATTATCTTTATACATATTAAATAATACTAAAGCGTAATAAAAACTATTTAAATATTCACCACTTCTACTTTGAATTACTTTATATAAATCTTTATCAGTCATACTTTTTTTCATATGTAAAGAAACATTATTATAAGTTTCTCTTTCAATGTTTAACAAAAACATTCTAATATTCAAAAATTCCTTTTTACGATTATCATTCTCTATTTGAACTAATTCATAAAATAATGGAATAACATCACTTAAAGAAGTGATTAATACATACTCATTATAATTAACTTCTTTTAATCCATGAATAAACTCGTGTGTTAAAAATATATCTGCTGTAACTTCATCCATCATCTGTGGAATTTTAAAATGTTCAACTTTTCCTGATTCTTGATCTACTTTCATTGTTTCTTCATCAGCATTAAAAACAACATGAGTAGCAAAAGAATGTTGAAAGGAATTTATCGGTAAAAACTTAACTAAAGAAAAACGATACGCTGAAAGCGCAATATCATTACCAAAAAGTTCCATATTCTTAACACTATTATGAAAAACATCAGATAAAGTAACAGTTTTTCCGCAAGTTATTGCTCCAGTTTTAACGTTTACCAAACTTCTAGCTACAAAGCTAGCTATTCTTTTATCTCCCGAATTTAAATAATTTATACCTAAAGCATCAAAAACCTTCTTTTCTTTTAATACCTGACTCTTAATTATCTTATCCATTTAACCCCCTCTTTTCCACTTCTTAATTATATTACAATAAAATAATAATATCAAATTCAACTAAAAAGAATAGCTTAACTATTCTTTAAACGTAAACATATAATCTAAAATTTGAACATCATCACCACGTTTTGCCCCAAGCTTTTCAAGTTCATCTTCAACACCCATTCCACGTAATTTACGTGCAAAACGATTAACTGATTCATCTTCTTGAAATTTAGTCATTTTTAATAATTTTTCTATTTCTTCACCTTTTAAAATCCATACTCCACTATCATCCCTAGTAATTGTAAAAGGCTTTTCGTTTGTAAACTTATAAATAACATGACCTTCATATTTACTATCATCATATAATGGTTCTAATTCAGCTTCATCTAACATATCCGCTAATTTAATTATCATTTCATCTAAACCAGTTTGATTCATTGCCGAAACACAAACAACTTCCAAGTCTGGAAACTTTTCTTTAAATTTTTTCAGATTATCTTCTGCATCTGGTAAATCCATTTTATTAGCAATTATCAACTCTGGCTTACGACCTAGTTTATCATCATATTGACATATTTCATTACGTATTGTTTTATAATCTTCTATTGGATTACGACCTTCAAATGCTCCCATATCAATTACATGTCCTATTACTCTTGTACGCATTGCATGTTTTAAGAATTTTTCACCTAATCCTGCACCATTAGAAGCGCCTTCAATTAATCCAGGTAAATCAGCCATAACAAACACTCGTTGATCTTTTAATTTAACAACACCTAAATTAGGACTTAAAGTTGTAAAATGATAAGCAGCAATCTTTGGATTAGCTCCACTTATTAAAGATAAAATTGTACTCTTACCAACAGAAGGCATACCAACCAAGCCAACGTCTGCTAATACTTTTAATTCACATTTTACAACTCTTTCTTCTCCAGGTTCACCATATTCGCTCATTTTTGGCGCTGGCTCTTCTTGAGTCGCAAAAGCTTTATTTCCTCTTCCACCTCTTCCACCACGACAAACAATGAAACGCTCTCCATCATGAACTAAATCACAGATTACTAAACCTGTATCGGCGTCAATTAAAGTTGTTCCCTCTGGCACTTTAACAATAACATCGGAAGCATTAGCTCCGTGCATATTGCTACCTTTTCCATTTACACCTTTATCACCTTTAATAATCTTTTTATATTTTAAATCAACTAATGTTTTTAATCCTTTTTCAACTTGAAAAACAATATCAGCACCTTTACCACCATTACCACCATTAGGACCGCCTAATGGTACAAATTTTTCACGCCTAAAAGATGTGCATCCATCTCCACCTTTTCCAGCAATTAATTTTATAGTGACTTCATCAACAAACATCGAATCACCCCTCTTTTTAATTGTATCATAAATAAAAGACCTATTAAAAGGTCTTTTATAAACTAAGCTTCGTAAACACTAACTTTTTTCTTGTCTCTTCCTAGTCTTTCATATTTAACTACACCAGAAACTTTTGCGAATAAAGTATGATCTTTACCCATTCCAACATTTACACCTGGATAAATCTTAGTTCCTCTTTGACGGTATAATATACTTCCAGCACTAACAGTTTGTCCATCAGCTGCTTTCGCACCTAATCTACGACCTCTAGAATCTCTACCGTTTTGAGTAGAACCTTGAGCTTTAACGTGAGCAAATAATTGGATATTTAAACTTAAAAATTTCATCATTTAAACCTCATTTCTAATCTCAATATTCTTTGGATACTGACAACTTAATTCCTCAAGCATTCTAACTAGATTATCTAAAAGCTTATTATTAACTTCAGTATCTTTTAAAACTCTAATTTTCAATAAACCAGTTTTTTCCTCATAATCAATTGTCTCTTCTAAAGCTATAATATTATTAATTGTTGTAATCGCCATTGTACTAACAGCAGCACAAACTATATCTTTACCATTAATATCATAACCTGCATGACCCTTAATTATAATTTCATAAACTTTTTTATTTTTTACTTTAACATTAACTTTAATCATAATTATTTAACAATTTTCTTAACAGTTAACTTAGTATATGGTTGTCTATGTCCTTTTCTTTTACGGAATTTTTTCTTAGGTCTGTATTTAAAAACAATAACCTTTTTTTGTTTACCTTGTTTCTCTACAGAACAAACAACTTTTGCACCTTCAACAACAGGAGTTCCTGCAACACCATCTACATATAATACCTCAGTAAATTCAACATCTTTACCTACTTCAGCATCTAATTTTTCAACATAGATTGTATCTCCTTCAGAAACATAATATTGTTTTCCGCCAGTCACAAATACAGCTTTCATCTTCATACCTCCTTATAAATTTTAAGACGCGCCCTTAAGGTGACCTAAGTACTTAAACCTTTTTAGTGCGGTTTTGATGATTAGCTCCTTCAAAACAACTAAGATTATAACAAAGAACCATAATAAAGTCAAACAAATTTATCCATTTTATTCTCCTATATCTAACTATCACTTAAAATAATACAATCTAAGATAATCTTTCTCATTAAGATACTTCCCACCAATATCAAAAAAATAATATTTATCAATTCTCATCTTTTTAATATCTAAATAATTACTTATTATTTCATTATAATAATGATTATATAAGACCCTCTCTAAATAAAATTTATTAATTACATATTTACTTTCTTTTATAACCTCATACAACTTAAATATTAAAAATACATAAAGAACCAAATCATTAACTTTATAAACAAAATTAAAGCCAATAAATAAAAATAAACTTATTATACCTAGAACAATCATCATTATATAACTATCTCTATAAGCCAAATACTTACTCAATATAGCAAAAATAAACTTACTTCCATCTAGAGGAATAATAGGTAAAATATTAAAAATAATAATTCTAATATTATATAAAGTAAATAAACTATAAGTACTACTAACTATAAAATCAAAATTATATAATATTAAAAAAAATACTCCTAAAATAACTTGAAAAAATATTCCTCCTAAACTTATAAGAACATCTTTATATATTCTTTCATGCAACTTCTTATTTACATACGTTACTCCTCCAAAAGGAAATATTGTAATTTTCTGAATTTTAATTTTAAACAATATAAAGAAAAATACATGACCCATTTCATGTATTAATACAATAAGCAAAATTAAAGATATATTTTTTATATATCCAGCAAATAAAGCTAAAATAATTAATAAATAAGTAGTACAATCAATTTTAACTTTCTTCAAAATATTCTTCATATTTTAATTTATTCCCATCCTCTACAATAGTCAATTTTATTTCTTCACCATTACTAATTCCTAAAATATCTCCTTTACTTACATAATCATATAAACTGTACTCTGTTATTAAAACATTTGAGTACCATAAATCAACCCCATCATTTCCTTGTACAATTACCGTATTACCTAAATTATCTTTTTCTCCTATATAAACAATAATTCCAGGTTGTAAAAAATCAATAACATAATCTTTTCCAACCTTAATCATATATATTCCTTCTTCTTCCGTTCGTGGCAATTGCTCTATACTCGATTCTTCATTAACAACCAAAGAAGTTTTTTTATCACTCATACTTCCAATGTACTTATCATAAAACTTATGTATATTACTAAATTTAATATCTTTCTCTAAAATAGTATCTTTTAAATAATCTTTAAATTCTAAATTCAAATTAGAAACTATTAAACATAATAAAAGAATAATAATAGATAGTAACAATTTAGTGATCCAAGATTTATCAATCTTTTTTTTATTTTTCTCAATTATCTTTCGGTAATACTTGCTATCTTTCATTATCTCACCAATAAATAATATGAAAAAACTATCCAAATAATACTTTAATTACTTTTAAATAAATAACTTGTAACCCTAGTCCAAAAATAAAATCCCATAAATAATAATTACCAACATATCCAAACATTAAATAAGTAAAATTAAAAAATACTACATATACTAAAATATTTACTCCTAAACGATATCTTTTTTTTATTTTTATAATCTTCAAAATAAAATAAAAACTCAACAACAAAACCAAATACAAAAACCACCTTCTAAATAAAATATCTAAAATAATTCCAACTACAATAACATAAAATATTTTATTTTTATCAATATTCCCAATTATAAAATAAGAATTTATAGGTAAAAAAAGGTTTATCAAAAAATCTAATATCAAACCAATATAAATCATTATTTGCTCCTCATAACAGCTATATAATTTAAATGTCGATTATCGATTAAATCTACAATAACTTCTTTCCCTAAATTATCTTTATCCATTGTAACTTTTTTTATTTTACCTATATATATTCCCTCAGCTATTTTTCCATACCCCGAAGTATAAACTAAAGTATCTTCTTTAATTTCAGAATACTTATCTAATAAAGTAACTTTACCCTGACTCAAATTACCATACAAATCACCAATCTTAACTGAGACATTATAATTACTCGTTAATAATTTAACATACGAAGTTTTATCCAATACTTTATAAACTACTCCTATTAAACCATCACTATTGACAACCGCATCTCCCTCTTTAATCTTTTCATTACTACCAACATTAATAATTATTTCATCTAAAAAATTATATAAATTTCTAACAATAACTCTTCCTATTACATAATCTCCATCTATTGTACTTAACTCTTGAATTTTTTTTAATTCATCTTTTAACATTATATTCTGTTTTTTTATTACTTCATTTGTTACAATTTCTTTATCATTAAATCTCAAATAACTAAGAAAATATCCCAAACCAAAAATAAAGAAAAAAAGTAAAAAGACAACAATAATCTTAATTGAAATATCTCTTTTAAAACGCACTATTAAACACCTCCATCTCTTTTTATTTTGCCCAAATAAAATTCTTCTATAATAAAAAAACAATCCTAAGATTGCTTATTCAAAAATATCTTTGTTATTCTCCCTAAAACTATAATAAGATTCCTTTCCAACTATTATATGATCTAAAACAACAATTTCCATCATTTTACCTAATTTAACTAAATTATTAGTCATATAAATATCATCATAACTCGGATTAACCGAACCAGCTGGATGATTGTGCACCAAAATCATTCTTACAGCATTATTCTTAACACCTTCTCTAAATATATCACGAGCCGTTATTAAACTATGATTAACAGTTCCCATAAATAAAATTTTTTTCATAATCAAATAATTTCTAGTATCTAAATAAAGAACAAGAAATTTTTCTTGTAATTCATTTTCTAAATCCTTTTTAACCAAATAATATACATCATCACCTGTTTTAATTCTCTTAACTTCACTATCCTTACTTAATACTCTTTTTCCTAACTCAATAGCGCTTAATATGGTAATTGCTTTTACTTCACCAATTCCTTTTATCCTACCTAAAGTCTTATAATTAAGATTTTCTAAATCATACAAATCTATCTCTTTAAGTAACGAAATACTAAGTTCCTTAACTGAAACATTTTTCGTACCAGTTCTAAGCAAAATACTTAACAACTCCTCATTACTTAAAGCTTTTACCCCATACTTTTTAAATCTTTCACGTGGTCTTTCAGCCTCAGGGAATTTCTCTTATTAAATAACTCATAACATCTCCTCATACTTTGATAATACATCGCTATTAATCGTAACATAAGTTTCTGTACTACTAACTTTCAAAAGTTCTTCATTATCTTTTATCTCTTCAATAAAAGAATTACTAACATATATAGGCCTTAAATAATAATTTAAACCTATTTTATTATAATAATCTCCTAATTTATTTACCGCTTCTTTATCATACAAAATAGCTACATAAACACGAAAAATATCTTCATCCTTAACAACAATTCCATTATCTCTTTCAGCAACTCGTACCGCATTATCGTAACTAGTAAACGCTCCAACTTGAAAAGCATTTACCATTGTTTTATCAGTATCCTTCTCCTTAACAACTATATTATTAAATAAATAATAAGCGAATCCACCACCTAGCATTACCGCTATTAATATAATAATTATACCTTTTTTCATCATATCACCATCATCAAAATAACATAATAAAAAATATAATTATGTCGAATTACCTCTCTAATAATTATTTTAAATTCTTAATTTATAAATCCTTTTCAAAAAAAGAATTGACAATAAAGTCAATTCTTTTATTTAACTCTTTTTATCTTTTTACCAGTAGTAATCATTTCTAAAATAAAATCATCTATTAATTTCTTTTCTTTAGTTTTACTAACTTTTTCTATTTTAAAATTATCTTTATCTAAAATTAAACCAGCAAATAAACGTACACCAAGTTCATTGTCTGAAGGAAGATAATTAGTATATATTATATAATCATTTCCATCTTCTTCACTCATAGCTAAAACGGTATACCAAATTTTAATTCCAATATCATTTTCCATTTGAAACTTTTTCTTCATATATACACTACCCTTCTAGTTTAACGCTTACAAGCTTAGAAACACCTGATTCTTGCATTGTTATACCATATAAAGCATCAGCATATTCCATTGTTCTCTTTTTATGCGTTATTATAATAAACTGACTGCGTTCCTTACAAGAAAGCAAATATTTACCGAACGCATCAACATTAACTTCATCTAATGCCGCTTCTACCTCATCTAATATTACAAACGGAACCGGCTTAACATTAAGAATAGCAAATAATAAAGCTATTGCAGTCAAAGTTTTTTCTCCCCCAGATAATAAAGCTATTGAATTTAACTTTTTACCAGGAGGTAAAGCAGAAATCTCAATTCCTGTATTTAAAAGATCATCAGGATTTGTAAGTTCTAAAACTCCTTCTCCACCTTTAAATAACTTCTTAAAGACAATCTTAAATTCTTCCGAAATTTTATCAAAAGTTTCAATAAACTTAACTTTCATTAAATCATCCATTTCCGAAATAACATCTAATAAACTAGTTACTGAGCTTTCTAAATCATCCCTTTGTGTAGTTAAGAATGTATATCGTTCATTAAGTCTTTCATACTCCGCAATACTTCCTGTATTTACTTCGCCTAAAGATTTAATTTTAGCTTTCAAATTATTAACCGTAATTCGTGCTGTTTCTTCCTCAATATCTAATTCATATTCACTACGAGCTCTTTCATATGTCAAATTGTAATTTTCGTTTAAACTAAGTAGTAAATTATCCAACTTAACATCCATTTTACCCATTTTTATTTCTTCTGTTTTAAGTTCGTTTTGTTTACTTGTAATTTGACTATTCATTTCACGATAAGTTCTTTCTAAATCAGCTATTTCTGTATTCAAATCAGACTTTTCCGTCTTAAGTTTCTCTAACCCTTTGCTTTCTTTATCTTTCATTGCTACTTTATCATAATATTGCTTAAGAAGATCATCTAATTCCTTATCTAATGAATTATTACTTTTATTTTGAGTACCAACTAACTCATTATTCTTAACTTTAAAATTACTTTCTAAGTCCTTCAAATGATTACTTTTAGCTTGAACAGTCTCTGTCATTAGAATAACTTCTCTTTGATTCTTCTCCAATTCATTAGCCTTACTATCCAAATTTTCATTAACTTCTTTTAAACTTTGTTCTAACTTATTAAGATTACTTTTCTTATTATCCAATTCTTTCTTTAAATTAGCTAATTCATACTTTTGATTAAGAACACCATTATTATTTTTAATAGTACCACCTGTAATAGCACCACCAGAATATTGGACTTCACCATCCAAAGTTACAATCTTATATTTATAATTAATTAACTTCCCAACCTTATTTAAAGTATCAATATTATCAACAACGATAACATTCCCAAGTTGATTTAATACAACACCTCTAAACTTATCATCATATTTTATTAAAGAATCAGCTGTTCCAATATAGCCATCAAGATCTTTTATTTTAGCCATATCCTCATATAAGACATTTCTTGGTTTAATAATCGATATAGGAAAAAATGTTGCTCTTCCTAATTTATTTTCCTTTAAATAACTTATCGCTTCCTTAGCATTATTTTCATTATCGACAACAACAACATTACTATTAGCACCCAAACTAGTTTCTATTGCCACAACATATTTCTCAGGAACGTTAATTAGTTTACCTAACACCCCACATATTCCTGACAATCTAATATTATTAATAATATTCTTAACACTATAAGGAAGTTTAGTATCATTGCTAATGTTTTCTTCCAAAATCTCAATCTTATTAGTAAGATTCAATATCTGACGACTCTCTTCATTTATTTTAGTAATTAAATTATTCTTTTTGATCTTATTCTCATCATTAATTTTTATCAATTCCATACTCTTTAACTGTTTAATTTCTAACTCTTTCTTTAAATCAGTTACTTCATCAGTAAATGTTGCAATACTATTAGACAAATTAAGTACTTCTTCTTTTAAGTTCAAAATACTTTCTTGCAACTTAGAAGCATCTACTTCATACTTTTGTCTCTCCATAGTAATTTGTTTTTTACTTTGTAAATCAGCTATTTCTTGAGTTAACTCAGTAATTATTTTATTTTTCTCTTCTATCTGATTATCTAACTTCAAACTATTTAGTTTTAATTTTTCTACCTTAGAACTATCAGTCGTATTATTCAAAGTTATTTTTTCAACTTCTTCATTTAATACTTGAACTCTACTCTTTACTTTAAGATATTCATCATTTATCTTTTCAATATCATTAGCAATTAAAGCAATCTCGATATTTTCCAATTCACTCTTATAATCCAAATACTTATGAGCTTTTTCACTCTGTTCTTTTAAAGGAGTCAAAGTAGTTAATAATTCATCAATTAACAAATTAACGCGTGCTAAGTTTTCATTTGTTTTATCTAATTTTCGAAAAGATTCTTCTTTTCTTTTCTTATATTTTAAAACTCCAGCAGCTTCTTCAAAAATAATTCTTCTATCTTCTGGTTTACTATTAACAATATCAGCTACTGCACCTTGCGAAATAATATTAAATGACTCTTTACCAGCTCCGCTATCTAAAAACAAATTAGTAATATCCTTCAATCTGACTTTTGTATTATTTATATAATATTCATTTTCTCCAGATTTATAAACAACCCTTTTTATCTCCAATTCATTAAATTCACTATTTAAATAATGATCACTATTATCAAAAACTAAAGAAACACTCGCTCTAGTTTGAGGCCCACGCGATTTTGAACCAGCAAAAATAACATCACTCATCGAAGAATCTCCACGTAAAGCCTTAACAGATTGTTCTCCTAAAACCCATTTAACAGCATCAACAATATTACTTTTCCCAGAACCATTAGGACCGACTATTCCTGTTATTCCACGATTAATTTCTAAATCTATTTTATCAGCAAACGATTTAAAACCATTCGCTCTAATATTTTTTAAATACATTATACCACCTATAATCTAGCTTGTTTATTATATGCATCTAAAGCTGCTTTTTGTTCAGCTTCTTTTTTTGATTTTCCAACTCCTCGTCCATATACGATATCATCTATTACAACCTCTACTGTAAATTCTTTGTCATGAGCTGGACCCTTTTCCCCAATCAAACGATACTCTAAAGATTTTTTAGTTGTTTGAACAAGTTCTTGTAGCCTACTCTTATAATCACCCAAAAAAACACTATGATTTTTTACACAAGGTATTACTACCTGATCAAACAACGATTTAGCTACTTCTAATCCTTGATCCAAATAGATACATCCCATTATACTTTCAAAAATATCAGCCACTATTGTGTCATTAATATTATTTAATTGACCATGGCCAACTCTAATATAAGGTTTATATTCTAATAGTTCAGCATATTTACAACATGCACTTTCACAAACATAAGAAGCTCTAGTCTTACTCATATCGCCTTCTGATAAATCCATATTATTATATAAGTAATCACTCATTAATATTTGTAAAACTGCATCTCCTAAAAATTCTAAACGTTCATAATTTTTCACATTATGCTCATTTGAATAAGAAGAATGTGTAAGAGCTTGCAACAATAATTCTTTATTTTTTATCTCTATTCCAAATTTTTTTAAAAAGTCCATTTTAATCACCAATCCAATTATATCAAAATATTACCATATTTACTAAACTTATTTTACAAAATAACCTTTTTATAGTAAAATAATTAATAGATTATTATCCTAAAGGAGGATTTATGAAAAAGAAAATAATTTTATTATTTATATTATGTATAATAACACTAACAATAACTACAGGATGTAATAACGATAAGCTAGAAGGTTCAAATATTACAACAACCATCTATCCAATAGAATACTTAGTAAATGTCTTATATGGAGACAAAAGTAACATCAATAGCATCTATCCAAATGATACAGATGTCTCAAAATATGAACTTACCGAAAAACAATTAAACGATTATTCAAAATCAACTTCTTTATTTGTCTACAATGGCTTAAGTAACGAAAAAGAAATAGCCAAAACTTTAATTAATAAGAATAGCCGTCTTCAAATAATAGACGCCTCATATGGATTAAAATACAAATATGGAATTGAAGAACTATGGTTAAATCCAAATAACTACTTAATGCTTGCTAATACAATAAAAGATGATTTAAAAAATCTAAGTTCATCTAAATATAGTGCTGAACAAATTGAAGAAAACTACAATAAATTAGAAGAAAGTTTAACAACTTTAGATGCTGAACTAAGAACTATAGCTAAAGCTGCAATAAAAAACAACAACGAAACTATTATTATCGCTTATAATTCTTTTGGATTCCTAGAGAAATACGGTTTCAAAATTATCAATATAAGTAGTGAAAACAATATCACTAGTAATATTAAAAATAAATTCAAAGATAAAACATATACTAAAATATTTGTTAATGATACCGATAATATATCAGATAGTATTAAAGACATCGTCGATAACTATGATGCTGAACTAATAGAAATTAATACAATGGCAACTTTAACCGATAAAGAAAGAAGTAATGGAGACAATTACTTAACTATTATGAATGACTTTATTACTAAGATTTCTGACGTTGTTTTAGAATAAAAATAAAGAAGATTTAGAAAAATACTAAATCTTCTTTTTACTATTGCAAAATATTTGAAATAACTTTTTTAATTAGGTTTGATTTTACCTAAGATTCTATCAACAATACTTTTTTTCTTTTTGATATTATTTACAACTATCAAAAGACAACCCCCGCTTTGATGAACTTGATAATCTCTATCTCCATCATACTCTGGATAATCATCTTCATAAATTCTATCAATTGCTTGATTTAAAAAAACATCATAATTAGTATTACTAATATCTTCGCCATTTTTATTCTTAATAAGATAGCATCCGTTAACAATACTACTACTAAAAACTAAATTATTATCAGGATCTTCTAAAGATATTCTATAATCCAAAACAACAGGAATTAAATAATTAAGTTCACCTTTTTTATAAGCAATAATATCTCTCATATCGTCAATTCTAGATTCTACTTCACCACGACCATTTAAATTAGTAACAAAAGAATAAAATTGTACGATTTGTTGACTTATTCCTTGAATAGACATATCTTTATAATCCATAAAATTAACAATATCACTGCACTTAACTATATCATCAGCATAACTAGTATTAGAAATATCAATAAAATCATTATCGCCCTTACCATTATTTACAAAATGTATATAATACTGAACATATTTTTTATTTCCATTAATTCTTGCTAATTTTAAAAAATCTTTAACTTGAACGTGACAAATAACACTATCATCGTTTTTCTTAATCACAATCTTCATAAAAACACCCTTTCTTACTTTTAATAAATCTTTATCCCCTTTTTATATTATATTTAAGTACGACGAAGAGGAATCTCCATCATCATCATTTTCACATAATTCACATATAGCCGATGTTATCATTGATTCCCCTCCTTTCAAGCTATGACTAAACTACCACATAATAGACTAATTGTCCATTTCATCTAGAAAATTAGTTATCATTTATGACAAATTCTGTCAAAAAAAAGAAGATTTCAACTATTAAAATCTTCACTAAATATCTTATAAAGTTCATCACATCTATCTTTATCCATTGCTGGTTTATCAATATATGGATTATTAATTTTTAAAGCTTCATACTTTTCTCCACCTAACTTATGATATGGTAAGAAATCAACTCTCGTAACATTTTTTATATGCTTTTTCAAAAAAGAAGATAAATCATGCATATATTCCTCATTATCATGTACTCCCGGTACAATTACCTGTCTTATCCAAACTTCAACATCAGATTTATTTAATTGTTCAACAAATTGAAAAAATTTATCTAAATAATTATGACAAGTAATATCCTCATATCCCTCATATGTAATATGTTTTATGTCTAATAATACCATATCAATATTGTCTAGCAATTCTTTATAATCTCCTAAACCGATACCAGCTGTATCAATAGCAATATGAACTTTTTGCTCCTTTAATAACTTACAAGTTTCAACCAAAAAATCATACTGTAATAATGGTTCTCCGCCTGAAAAAGTAACTCCGCCATTATTTCTTTTAAAATAAGGTTTATTACGTAAAACTCTCTTTGCAATTTCTAGAGGAGTATAATTTTTTTCCTTCATCTGCCACATTTCTGGATTATGACAATACTTACACCTCAAACTACATCCGTTAAGAAAGACCACGGTACGAATACCGGGGCCATCTACTAAACCGAATGTTTCTATCGAATCAACAGAACCTTTATTCATTACATTTTCTCGTGGAAAGTTCTAGCTATAACTTCTTCTTGTTGTTTTCTCGTTAATTTATTAAATCTAACAGCATAACCAGAAACTCTTATCGTAAGTAAAGGATACTTATCAGGATTATTCATTGCATCAATTAAAGTTTCTCTATTTAAAACATTAACATTCAAATGATGAGCACCTTGTCCAAAATAACCATCCATCAATGCAACTAAATTCTCAACTCTCTCATCTTCTGTATTTCCTAAAGCTGAAGGAACTACAGAGAAAGTATTAGAGATACCATCACGGCAACAATTTGCCCAATCCATTTTTGCAACAGAATTCAATGAAGCTACTGCTCCAGAAATATCTCTTCCATGCATTGGATTAGCACCTGGTGCAAACGCAACTCCAGCTTTTCTTCCATCAGGAGTAGCTCCAGTATTTGAACCATAAACAACATTAGAAGTAATTGTCAAAATAGATAATGTTGGATGAGCATTTCTATAGCAATGATGTGTACATAATTCTTCATAGAATTTTTCAATAATCTCTTTAGCTATATCATCAACTCGATCATCGTCATTTCCATATTTAGGATAATCTCCTTCAATTTCAAAATCAACAGTTATGCCATCTTCATCTCTAATAGGTTTAACTTTAGCATATTTAATTGCAGACAATGAATCTACTGCTACTGAGAAACCAGCAACACCATAAGCCATCAAACGATTTACATTCGTATCATGCAATGCCATTTGACCTGCCTCATAAGCATATTTATCATGCATGTAATGAATAATATTCATTGCATCACTATAAATTCTAGCTACTTCTTTCATCATCTTATAATAAGTATCTTTGACTTTATCATAGTCAAGTACTTCATCAGTCATCTTTTCAAATCCAGGAATAACTAATTCACGTTTAACTTCATCAACACCACCATTAATAGCATAAAGTAATGTCTTAGCTAAGTTACAACGAGCTCCAAAGAATTGCATATC
>CALVVU010000005.1 GCA_944363975.1 Candidatus Coprovivens excrementavium
TGCATATCTCCAAATTGAGATCTATGACATTCATCAAATATAAATACTACATGCTTATTAAATACATCACTTTTTTCATTCTTCTTGATGAATTGTGATAACTTTTGAATTGTAGTTATTATTATCTTAGCATTAGGATCATTTAATTGTTCTTCTAATACTTTTGTTGATGTATTAGAGTTAGCTGCTCCCTCTTTAAATCTATCGTATTCTTTCATTGTTTGATAGTCTAAGTCTTTTCTATCAACTACGAATAATACTTTATCAATAAAGTTTAATTTACTTGCTAATTGAGATGTCTTAAATGATGTTAATGTTTTACCTGATCCTGTTGTATGCCAAATGTATCCACCTGATTTTAATGTTCCATAGAACTTATTATTATATGCAATAGTAATTCTATTTAAAATTTTTTCAGTTGCTACTATTTGGTATGGACGCATTACTAATAAATCTTCTTCACTTGTAAATACACAATATTTAGTTAATACGTTTAATAATGTATGCTTAGTAAAGAATGTTTTAGCAAAATCAATTAGATCTGTAATTCCATTATTCTTTTGATCTGCCCAATATGAAGTAAATTCAAATGAGTTAGATTTCTTTTTCTTTTGATTATTAATATGGAACTCTCTTGTAGTATTCGAATAATACTTAGTTAATGTTCCATTTGAAATAACAAATATTTGAACAAAATTATATAAACCACTAGAAGCCCAAAAAGAATCTCTTTGATATCTTTCTATTTGATTAAATGCTTCTCTTAAATCTACTCCTCTTTTCTTTAATTCTATATGAACTAAAGGAAGACCATTTACTAAAATAGTAACATCATATCTATTATCATAATTACCATCATTATTAACATATTGATTAATCACTTGAAGTTTATTATTATGAATAATAGTTTTATCAATTAAATAAATATTTTTCTTCTCACCAGAATCTAAAGTAATTTCTTGCTTATAATCTTCTTGAATTAATCTAGTCTTTTCTATTATATAATCATTATTATTAGCAATAACTTTACTAAAGAAATAATCCCATTCGCCATCAGTAAAATGATAATTATTAAGTTTTTCTAACTGTCTTCTTAAATTAAGAATTAATTCATTTTCACTATGAACAGTTAAATAATCATACCCTTGTTCTACTAAAGTATTAATAAATTCTTTTTCTAAAGCCGCTTCACTTTGAAAAGAAGTAGATACTCTATTTAATGCTTTATATTCAGCTAGAACTGTTGACTTATCATTTTCACTAATTAAACCAATATTAGTCATGAGTTACCTCCTGCATATGATTACTAGAATCATATCTATTTTTCATATTAACAAGTTTAATGGGTAACATATAAAGATAGTTAATTACATTATAAAGGATTCTTATTAATTCTTCCACTTCATAATTACTTACAGAAACATTTTCTGAATGTGTACCATCATTACCATATTTTCTAATAAGATAATACGCATTATCAAGTTCTTTGGGGAATACATTAATTGCAACTAAATTTTTAATTTTAGAATCTAAATTTTTGCCACTAGCATTCTTATCTAAACAAATCATCTCTAAAGTTTTTCTTAACGCTGTCAAGCACATATCTGTATTAATATTTTTAATTCTTAGCGCTGATTCAAAATTACTAGCAACTATTTCAGGTACATTAGTTAAATCCATTTGAACTTCAGGATATAATATTTTTATATCATTTATTTGATTTTCCTCATATTCCATAGATTCATCTGTATATGTTTGATATAAAGTTGGCATATGGCAAACAGGACATAATAATAGTTTCCACGTATAATGCTCTTCAAATTCATGTTCAACATCTCCAAAAGAATTAACAAATGTTCCACCAAATTGTTGAGTTATTATATTCACAACATTCATTAATCCTTTATTACCACAATGATAACATTGCATAATAATTTGTTCTTTAATTTGATTCATTAACATTCAACTCCTCAAAACTTAATAATTTATTTCTATAATATTCATATTGTTTTCTTCTTAATTCAATCTCAGCGGGAAGTCCCTCTGAAATATCATTAACTAACTTATCAAACTTATCTAGTATATTAACTATTCGTTCTTGTTCTTCTAAAGTTGGAACAGGAACTTTTAAACTTCTAAATCCAGTTTTGTTAAATTTTGGCATAGCACTTTTAGCAGTAACGCTTTCAATAGATAATTGTCCACGTTTGCTATTAAACCAATAATAATAAAACTTATTATTATTAGTTCTTAGCATTATAGTATTAGGAGCTAAACTCATTGGCATATTTAATATTGGACACAAAAAAGTTGTTCCAACACCAGCACCTATATTATTAATGATTATTTCACCACCAAACAATTTTGATTTTGATAAAAAGTTATAAGCATGTTCATCAATATATACAAACTTATCTTTATCGAAACCATTAGAATAGTCTACAGTTCTTAATAAAACAGCATAATCTGGTTCATTCTTATAATTAACATTGTCTGCAATCGATTTAAAACTTCCATTAGCAACATAATCAGTAATAACACTTGCAACATCATTGATACACTTATATTCGCAATCAATTTTAAAAAGTTTTTCACACCAAAACTCATATTGTTGCTTTCTTGCTTCTAATTCTGCTTCTAATTCTGCTTCTAATTCGCCAAATTTATCTAATATCCCGACAATTTCTTCTTGTACTTCTAATGGTGGAATAGGAATTAATAATTTTATAAAATCTTTATTAGAAACATAAAATCTTGTAACACCTCTAACAGCTTTATACAATTTATTTCTAAATATTTTTGAACTAAAATAATAATTTATAAAAGTAGTGTTTATTTTATTTGAATAATCATTTTTTAATCTTAGACCAAATAAATGATCATCCATAAAAGTTTCATCTTCTATTTCAGATTCTACAACTGATGAAATTGCACATTCATCAGCTGTTTCAGAAGCACTAGTTAATAAAATATCACCTTTTTTTAATGTTGTTTGATTCAAATTTTTTACTGTTGCATTACATTTTAAATTTACATCAATTTTATTGTTTCTATATACATTCATATAATCAATAAATTTACAGTTTCCAGTATCAGACCATTTATTACTTACCCCTGTCATTCCTGAAAATAAATCAAATATATCTTTAATACTTTTATATTCAACACCATTAGGACATTTTTCTTTTATTAACTCTTGTATTCTACTCATGATAATCAGCCTCTAATTCTTTGATTATCTCTTCTAATTCTTTTCTTATTTGTTGTTGTCTAGGAACTATTTCAGCTAATTTTTTATTTACTTCTTCTATATCTATTTTTTCTTCATTAGTATTATTCTTTAAATAAGAATTTACTGATATATTATATTCATTTTCTTTTATTTCTTCATAAGTGGCTAAATAAGCTTTATTTTCTACTGATTTTCTTTCTTTTACTAAATTAACAATATGATCAACATTATTATTTTCATCTTTTGTATCATCCCTAGTAGATAGCTTATTTTTATTTGTATTTCTAACAAACTCTTCTGAAGCATCTACAAATAAAATACTATTATCAGTTTTATTTTTCTTTAATACTAAAATACAAGTTGCAATTGATGTACCAAAGAATAAGTCAGGTGGTAACTGAATTACTGTATCAACAAAGTTATTATCAATCATATATTGTCTAATTTTTTGCTCCGCTCCACCTCTATAAAGTACACCAGGGAACTCTACTATTGCAGCAGTTCCTTTAGATGAAAGCCAAGATAACATATGCATAGTAAAAGCTAAATCTGCTTTTGATGCTGGTGCTAATACTCCAGCCGGCGCAAATCTTTCATCATTTATAAGTAACGGATTTTCTTTGCCTGCCCATTTTATTGAATATGGTGGATTAGATACAATTGCATCAAATGGTTCATCATCCCAATGTTCTGGATGTATTAAAGTATCTCCTCTTGCTATATTAAAATTATTATAGTTTATATTATGTAAAAACATATTTATTCTAGCCAGGTTATAAGTAGTTAAGTTTATCTCTTGACCAAAAAAACCTTGTTTAACATTTTCTTTTCCCAATATTTTAGCAAACTTTAAAAGTAAACCTCCTGATCCACATGCTGGATCATATACTTTATTAACAGAAGTTTTATCCATTATAACTATTCTTGCTAGTAATTCTCCTACTTCTTGGGGAGTAAAGAATTCTCCTCCAGATTTACCTGCAGATGATGCATACATTGTCATTAAAAATTCATAAGCATCTCCAAATAAATCTATATTATTATCTTGATAATCTCCTAATTTTAAGTCTCCAATAGCATTAAGCATCTTAACTAATTTTTGATTTCTTTCATCTACTGTATTACCTAATTTATTATCAATAGTAAAATCATCAAATAAACCTTTTACGTCATCTTCTGATGCTGTTCCTCTAGCAGATGATTCAATATTATTAAATACATTAGAAATTACTACATTTAAATTTTCATTACTATCAGCATTTTTTCTTACATTACAAAATAATTCACTAGGTAAGATAAAAAAACCTTTTTCTTCTAATATTTGTGATTTACCAAGTAATGCCTCTTCATCACTTATATTTCTATATTCAAAATTAGTAATTCCTGCTTTTCTTTGATTTTCATTAACATAATGTTCTATATTTTCAGAGATAAATCTATAAAATAATAGACCTAATACATATTGTTTAAAATCCCATCCATCTACAGATCCTCTTAAATCATTAGCTATCTTCCATATTGTTTTATGTAATTCTTCTCTTTCTTGTTCTTTTTTATTGTTCATATATTTTCCCACTTTCTATTTTGTTCTCTATTTTAATAAGAAAATTATTATATATGTTTATAGTTTCTTTTATAAAAATTTTATCTTCAATTTCTTCATTTCTTTTAATCATCCTTAACTCTCTAGCTTTTGATAAAAGAACTCTATTATCATAACTTGAATCCAAATAATCTCTCATATATATAGATATTTTTTCTAACAACATTAATCCTATATTAACCGATAAAGTTTTATTAAACTCTACATACATGTTTTTAATTTCTTCTTCGTTCTCGACTTTGTAATCTTTAATTTGTAATTTCATGTTATTTAATACATGAATATAATGAATATATTCTCCTTGGCTTAATAAAACATATAATTTCTCTATTTTTTTTATTAAGGGATAATCTTGCATTCCTTCACAAATTCGTAAAATGGTTCTATAATTTTTTAAAACTTCATCTATATTATTTTGAACTTCTTTGATAGTATTATATTTTAAAATTAAATATAAATATCTTTGAATCCTTTGGATTTCCCTAATGGACACTTTTTCTTGCAATTTATTTATTTCATATATTTCACTTGCAACCTCTTCTGAAATTTTCTTTTTAAATATTACATCATTCTTAATGAAATTATCAAAATCAAAAATCATTAATTTTTGTCCTGTTTCTTTATAAAACTCACTTAATAATTCTTCTCTTGGTTCTTTAATACCACTAATGTTTCTAAACCAATCTTCTTTTTTATCATTTGTTATAAAAATTAAATCTTTTTTATTTTTTTTACAATAATCAATTAAAGACTTAAAAATATAATAATCTCCATTTTCATCTTTCTCATCATCCATATATCCTGGTGGAATCTTATTGTCAAATCTATTTAAGCCTTCTTTTTTCACCGATTCAAACTCTTTTTCTTCATATTCAGGTGCAAAGTTATTAAAAAAAATCTCTGAAATATTGTTCTCTATTTCATGATTTTTGTAAAAATCTGATTTTGTTTGTTTTTCACTATTAATGTATTTTAACGCTCTATCTTTACATCTATCTAATGCGTTTTTAATATCTGAAATCTTTGATAATTTTTTTTCACCATATTTATCTAACTCAATACTCATATCTGAGAATTTATCTTCAATAAATTTTGAAAGATTTTCATATTCACGTATATTATCAATTCTGACTTTTTTTCTATTATTTGTAAATTCTTTTGCTACATAATAAGAAATTAATATTCTATCTTTTATTGTCTTTAATGCGTCAAATGTTTCATTACTTGCCTTTTTTGAATACCTATACATATTCAACAATACATTTGTATCAAAACTAATTAAAGAATTTTTTAACATATCATTATATTCATCGTCTGTGTATTCATACCATCCTACAAATAAATCTGACAACTTCATATATACACCTCGCAACTATCGATTTATTTCACGATAATTATACCATAAAACAACAAAATTCCCTATGATGTTCAAGAAGATTCCTAATATTTGTATTATTAGCAAATATTGGAAAATTTCTCCAACACAGGATTTTAACATATATGATGATAACTCCATAATCTTCTTTTTTATAATTATTTTTGTAAAAAAAAGCATAATTTTCTTTATGAATTTTATTTTGTTTAATTGGTTTCATTAATATAACGAGATAACGAGTTTTTTTTACTAAAATGAGACTAGAAACGAGATAAAACATGAAACAAAATTCGGACTCAACATTAGACTTGTCAAGTAGTATATCGAGTATAGTAGCGCAAGAAATATAAAATTAAGGAAATTATATATTTTCTTTTTTTTATAAAAAGAAAATATATAACTAAAGAAATCTATAAATATTTAAAGATTCCATATAAAGTTAGTGAATGTAAAAATATATGTAGTAATACTAAACCACTTTATGAAAAACTACTATTACTTGAATATAAACATGGATATATTCATGCTTATAACAATTATTTATCTACTATATTTAATATGAATGAACGAAGTATAACCAAATTACTTGGTAGTTTAACAGAAAATAATTTTATAACAGTTATTGGTAAATATAACTTTCATAGAAAAATTTATTTAAATACTAAAAATAACTATCCATATAAAAATAAATGAATAATATAATATGAATAGTCGAATATAAAGAATTAAAAAATAATTTAAGTTCTTGCAAGATGAAGTCTTTGGGAGGTGTTGATAAAAATTAATGATATTGTTAACATGATGAATAATTTAAAATAGTTGTTTATAATAAAAAAGACTAAATTATAGTCTTTTAATTATATTTTCAATTGTTTCACGAGCTGACTTTCTTGTAAGCTCTTTATGATAAGATTGATTATTATAATTTCTTAAGCAATTATAACATGATGTATTTTCATCACAACAATCTTGATTAACTTTTTCTAACGCTTTGTAAAGAGTATTTATAAACTCATTTTCTTGCATTATTCTTTTTACATGCCCAGCTCCTCCTGGAACATTATCAAAAACTAATATATCATATGATTCATTTTCATTACTTACTATTAATCCATCTAAATCTCTTCTATCAATAGTGTATTGTTCACTTATTCCTTCCAATAAAGCATAAAGAAAAGATAATGCATGAGATCTATCTAAAATATCTTTTACTTTTATTGTAGCAACATCTGTTTTAAATTTATGCCCTAATCTTAAACCATGTAAATTATTATTTGAGCATTGTTGTTCTTTATAATTTAAATGTTCTTCTATTATATTTAACATAATTGGTTTAGTTTTATCTATTTTAGTATAACCACATATGTTACACATAAAGAAATTTGTTTCATTCATAACTAATAACTCATCGTCTTCTGTAGTAGTAATTGTAAGATAATCTTTTGCAATGTTCATTTCTCTATCTGCTTTTCCTTTGCCTAAATATATAGTTTTGCCGGTATATGTTTTTTTAGGTTTCTCCTTACTAGATGAAATGTTCCTTCCAGTTTTAAAGCCATATTTTGGTTCTATGAAAAAGTCAGTAACATTTTCAAGATTTTTTTCTCCACAATATTCACATTCTTTTAAATTTTTCTGGAATACATTAACATTTTCTCTTCCACATTTATTACATTTATAATAATAATATTTTATGAATGTTGAATCAGCAGATTTGGGCAAATTAATATAGCGTGAAGTGAATTTTTGCTTATTAACTATGATTTCACTCTCTGGTGCATATTCTGAAATTGCGATACTTAAATCTCTTTGTAAGTCATATTTTTTGTTTTTCTTTCCTTGTTCCCACACTTCTAAAGTTACAACATCAACTGGAAACCCATATTTGGGTATAACATTATATTTAGAAAGATATTCCAATACTTCTGTCTTAAGAACACTATTTTTTTCTTTTTGAAAAAACTCAGCATAATGCATATTATCTTTTGCTTTATATTCTTCATATGCTTTTTGCAACTCAACTAACATATCATTAATAGAACTAGCAAAATTATCTAAGTAATTTGAATCTTCCATCATATAATCATACCATTTATAATCTTTAAGATTATATAGTGATGGTATTAATATTTTCTCATTAATATAATTATTAAGATCATCTGGTTTGCTAGATAAATACTCTTTAAATTTTTCTATCCCTCCGTTAACAACTAGTGATTCCATATTATAAAAATAAATAGGATATAAATCAAAAAAATAACTTAAACTAGTTGCAATCAAATGTCTTACAACAATTTTTTCGTTTTTCAAATCAAAATCAGGAGGTGCAATTTTTCCAGATATCATTTTTTCAGGTTTATCAAAATATGTATAATCATGTGATGAAGATCCACAAAAAGTTAAAACAAATGCCGAACTATCATCGCTTCTACCAGCACGACCTGCCCTTTGAACATAATTTGCTGGCGTAGGTGGAACATTCCTTAAAAAAACCGTTTCTAATCCTCCTATATCAACACCCATTTCAAATGTAGTAGAACAACTTAATATATTTATTAATTTATTTTTGAACTCTTTTTGATACTCTTTACCTTCTTCTGAAGATAATTGAGCAGTATGCTCTCTAACAACAATTTTTTCAATTTTCTTTTCAAGATATTGCTTTCTATAGTAATTACTTGCAAATACATCATCAGGATTACATGCAATTAATTTACCATCACATTTATCTTTATAACATTGATTATGTACATTAAATGGTGTTACAAATCCACACTTATCACATCTATAATATGTAGAATTTTTATAATTCGATAAAATGTATTTATGGGATGGAATTATATAAGCATCTAATCCAATATTATTATTAGTTCTAAATAATCCACCTTTAATTCCGATTACATTAAACAATTGCTTTAATACTTCTATTGCCTCTTTTTTAGAACATTTAAATATTTTCATTATATATTTTAATTGATTATTTGAACCATTTTCACTGATAGGCAAAAAACTAAAAATATTTGATTGATTAAAAGATGTTTGAAGTTGTAATTTAATCGCGTTTTGATACGCTTTAAATTCAAATTCATTACGTCTTTCTTCAAATGTTAATCCAGCTTCAGTATAATCAATTGCTCCATATGACCTGAAATTACTGAAAATAACGTTTAAAACTATTTTTAAATCTTCTGTGTTTATTCCATATTTTCCAAAAGTTCTATCAATTGCACCAGGAGGAAATTTATTAATTATGTCATCTATATTCAGTTTAAAATAAAAGATACCTAAGTTTTCTGCACTATAATCTCCATCAACTTTAAGTAATTCATAAAGTGCAGTAATCCACGCCTCTTTATTATTGGAATAATTTTCATCAAATACTTGATGAGAATTTATAAACAATTCTAATTTTGAAACTAAATTTTCAAATGTAACATCAGAATAATTATTATTTTTTATTATTTCCCAAATTAATCTTTTCCTTAAATATCTCGTATGATTATAATCGAAGAAGCAAGCAAAATAACTAGCTTGCTGCCTGCTATCTGAAAAAGCAATAAACTGTTTTTTTGAATTTCCTTCTTTTGATATATTATCAATTTCATAGTCATCAAAAGATAATTCAAAATTATTATCTTCGATTTCATCATCATTCGGATCTATGGCTTTATATAATATTTGTGCAAGTATTGAGGTAGCCATATCTTTACCTAAATTCAAAGTATGTACTACTCCAGTACTAGAGCCATGTGAACATATTGGACATATTGTAATATTATTCTTCTTTTCTGAATATGAATTTACTCTTAACAAATTAACCTCATATTTGTCTCCACATTCACATTTTTCTGCGTTTTTATTATCAGTTTTATATACATGACCGCATTTAGAACACAAAGTATATTTTTCACATTTTTCTTCTGCTTTTTCATCAATTTGAATTTGATCAGCAATTAAAAAATAATCTAAACTCACAAATTCATTATCCTCTTCATAATTCTCATATATATCTATGTCAGAATTTTGATAAAGATAATCATTATAAATCTTTCCAATAATATATGTCGTATTGCAATATCTACAATTTCCTAGTTCAAACATTCTATAATTGTTAAATTCTTTATATGGAATCAATTTTATATTCTTTTCTGGTTTTATTGTTGCATAAGCTCCTGAAATAGTTTTAATAAATGTATGATACTTTATATCATATATCATTTTTCCATCTTTTCTTGCTTTATTAATTAATGCTATTAATGATACTAAGCTTTGCTCATTAAAACCATATACCTTTAATTTATTTAGAACATCGTCAAACATTAAACTATCATCAATTAAAAAATCATACAATCTATAAACATTTCTATCTTTTATTAATAATTCAAATAAAAGTAATTTAGTAGTAGAAAAAATTCCATTTGTATATTTTTTTATCATAGTATTCAATTTTGAAATATCATCTATATTCTTTTCTAATTCAATATAATCATTAGGTTTTATTTCATATTGTATATTATCCTTATCCAAATATATTCTGTCAGAAAAAATGATATCATCGGTTGAATAATTTGCTGAAGTTAATGAGTTAGCAAATTTAATTATTTTTTCCTCATCCTTATTTCTTTCACCGAGTGTTGCACTGGTTAAAATAAATTGTGGCATTTTAGGAATTAATCCAGTTAATCTTCTCAATAAGTAAGAAAGTTCAATTCCAAGTGCACCATTATACGTATGTGCTTCATCTAATACAACAAATTTCCATTTATCTAAATATTCAGAACTAAATATATTCTTGTCATTAGGTCTTATTAACATATACTCCAACATAGAATAATTAGTAAACATTAAATGTGGTGGATTTTCACGCATCTCTTCTCTAAACAATATTTCATTATCTGGAATATCGCAACCATTTAATATTTCCAGTTTATGTTTATAATCTTTATTATGGGTGTAATCATTTGGCGTTTCACCTGTATAAAAACCATATGTAATTTCTGGATAGTTGCATAACATTTTTCTAATTCTATCAATTTGATCATTAACTAACGCATTCATTGGATATAAAAATATTGCTCTAATTCCTGCTCCATTTTCACCATTTTCAATGTCAGTTAAAATCGAATTTAAAATCGGATACAAAAAACTTTCAGTTTTACCAGAACCAGTACCTGTAGTTATCACAATATTTTTTCCAGCTTTTATTTTATTTATTGATTTATATTGGTGAGTATATAATTTTTGTTCAAAATCTATATTTGATAACTTTTTAAACAATGGACTAATTTCTTTTTTTTCAATTAACTCGTTTAAGGTATAAGATGATTTAAACGGCAAATTCAAATTCAAATATGGTCCTTTATATAAAGATTCATTTTCTAATTCTTTTAAAAACTGTTTTTCATATTCAACATCCTCAAAACGAAATGTATCTTTTAAGAAATCTCTATACTCATTTTCTATAAATTTAGATTGCTCTATTGGATTTAATTTTGCCATGTTATACCTCCTTTTCGTAAATCCATTTTGTACGAATAAATGTCTGTAGCTTTAGGATCATCAGCATCAAGAATAGTTTTATTAACAAAATCTAGTAATAATCCATCACCTTCATATGTAATAGAAATCTCCATAACGTCATCTATAGCATTTGTCATTAATTCAATCTCAACTGGATTACATGTTTTAAATACCTTCTTTATTCCATTTTTAAACGAATATATTGTACCTTCAAATAAATTTGATTCTACTTGCTTATTAAATGCTAAATATGTATTTTTTAAATACGTTGATTGACTTTGAAAAATTCCTCTAATCGTTTGAGAAAAAGTTACATATGATAAATTAAAATATCTGCCTACTAAATCTTTATTCGAATATAAAATAACATTATTTGAATATATAATATTATCTTCTTCAAAACTAAGCTCCTCGTTCAATTCTTTTAACTCAATTTGATAATTTACAAACGAAGATAAGTCTTTAATAGTTATAAGATGCTCCGATTCAATTTGTTCTTTAAAATAAACTATTTGATCATCGTTCATAATAGATAATTGTACTTTTCCTTTGCCATAAAATTTTGGCTTAATGCTTAACTCAGCAGATGATGAATCAAACGAATAAACCGTATCAGGATTAGAAAGAACTGTTTTGCAGTAACAAGTTAAATAGTCTAGTATATTATTGTTTTTGTAAAAAACAATTTTTATTGAATCATCTTCGTAATTGTTGGCAATACTACTTCCTACATCAAATGTATTAATTATATTATCTTTTGTTTTATTATAAATCGTACTTATTGTAATTGATTTATTACCTTTTGCAACAATATAGTCAGATTCTATTCCATAAACATATAGTTTGGAATAATTCTCTACATCTTTGGCCCATATATAATCATCAAATGTTTGCCATTCTCTATCATCTAATTTAAATAATTTTAATTGTAAAGGAATATATAAATCATACTCTTTATTCTTTATAAAACATTTCACTGCTAATTTCTTATTTTGTTTAATATTTAACATGTATGAAATATCATTATCAAAAATATCTGATTTAACATTTACTCTATAATTTTCATTATCATATTGATCACACGTATAATCAATATCACTTATATATGCAAAACATATTCTAGATTTAGATATTTCCGACTCATCATTAATTTTAAAGGAATATATATTAAATAAATTATTTTTTTCAAGATTCAAATTAATAATATAATCTGTATATCCACTCCTACTTTTTAGTTGATAATCAAAATCAACAAGTCTATTTCTCTGATTATTTATCATAATTCCTATATTATTAGGAGATTCAGTTGTTTCTATAATATATTTATCAACTGAACTATAAACAGGATATTCTAAATCGCTATATATTTTTGCTCGAATATATTTTCCGACTATTCCACATTCTAATTTAGTACTTAAATTAATTAATTCATCATCTAATGAGAATGTATCGCCATTTTTCACATTCTTAAATCCCAATTGATAAAAATCAGATTTAAAATACACTTGAGCTAAATTTGAATCAACTTCTTTTTTGGCAATTATTAATTGACCACTATAATCAGTGTTGTTTTTATATTCAGTTTGATCGTATTTAAAAATTAAATTTTTTCTATACAGATTATCATTACTATCATAAATTATTTGATTATCACAATAAACTAAATATTTAATATTTGCAAACGGATTTTCTATTTTAATTTTATCAACAATAACCTTATATCCACCAAACATATCATATATTTCAGGTTTAGAATTTTCGTAAATAACTTCACCATCACATTCAACAACTACACGAATATATTGATAATTATATTCACTTTTAATTTTATGAATTGGTGGAACTAAATATATTTTTGTTCCATCTAAAACATATTCGGGTTTCCAGCTTGATACAAATCGTTTTGTTGATTTTTTATTTTCACTTTTTTCAACTTCAATATTTATACTTTTCAACCACTCATTAAAACCATAATTAAAGAAAACATTTTCACCACAAATATTTCTATTGTTCCAGTAATAATTATCTATGATTTTAACTATCGATTTACTCAACTTTATAATTTCTTCTTTAGTCTCATTATTAATTATTACATTTTTAGTACTCTTTATTAATTTATATGTTTTACTAGTAACCTTTACTGACAGTTCATCTGTATCTTTTTCCTTTGTTAAACTGCTTCTTAATCCATCGAAAACGAATTCAAATTCCTCATCTAAATTTTTATCTATTAAACTGCAATCGAAATTGTATTTGTATATATCATAAATAAAGTCGAAATATGAAGAAGCAAATTTTTTAGGAACTATAGCATTTTCCAATACATAATTTATTACTCTAGATTCATCACTATATTCTTTATTGAAAGTTTTTATTATTTCTCGTATTTTACCATTAATACGTTGGTTACTATGTTTTTTATATAATTCTGCATATATTGACTCTACATATTTCCAAAATGAACCGTCATAATCTAGCAACGCAATTAACGATAATGAAATTATAATTGATTCGTAATCTGATTCAATTATTGATATTCTATTTTTTAGAAGATTTTTTAACTCATTTATAGCAGTATAATGAATTTTTTTTATAATGGATTCTTCTCCTAAAAGATTTATCAAATCATTCCCTATTAATTTTTTATTATCTATTTTATATTTTAAAACTTGTGTTTTGTCATTAATATTATTTTGAAGAAGTATTAATCGAAAAGAAGTCAAAATATAATTTTCATCAAGTTTATTTACATCTAATTTTTTTAAAAAATCGAATATTTTTTGATATGAATTATATTTTGATAAATCTACATTATTAAGTAACCAAAATTGTAAGGTATTTATTTCTTTTGAGTTTACAACTCCATCGGTTACAATTCCTTTAATTATTCCATTCAATATAAAAATTCTTTCGTATTCAGATAATTGTTTCTTACTATAATCCGCCACGATTACTAATATATCATTTATTTCTTGTTCAGAAACTATATTATCTTCTAAAATTTTTTTTAATTTGATTATTATACTATTTAAATCATAGTCTTGAACATGTGAATGGTTATCAATCCATTTTTTTAAAGATTCTATTTCTAGAGAATTTATTATTTCATCATAATTTATAGAATCTAGTATTCCTATTAATTCATTTAAATCTTTATTATCCATTGGCAAAGTACTCCCTCAAACTCACAATCTTCCTTAATAATATTATATCATTATTTTGAGAATAACTAAAAAATACTTTTTACATTTAAATACATACTTATTTAAAAATATATTTTATTTATTTTTTACGAAAGCATAAAAAAACACTAGATTCTTATGTAGAACCTATTATTTAAAAATGTACATTAATAATTTGTTTATTTTCAACATTTTAAAATTCAAATGTGATATTTGTCTGAATTTAAAGAACTAATTAAAATATATTCTTTATTATCTAATAGTTTAGATAATATTATTTCCATTACTGTTTGATAATATATTTCTTCATATGTTTCTTCACATACTACATTTTTATATATTTCAGATATTAATTTAAATATATCTTCAAACAATAATTTATCTAATTTTTTTCATTTATTACTTTTTGATTTACTTTTATCTCTATATCTTATTAGAAGTATGCTTTTTTATAATAACTAAATTTATTATATATAATTGTATACCTAAATATTGGATAACCTACTATTGGAAAGATAATCTTTTTATAATACAATTATTTAATTTCATCTAGAATCATTAAATATCTTGCTATTAAAAAAGTAAATTTATTACAGTTATAATTCATTAAACTAACTTATTGACATATAGAATTAACTTCAACATTTTTCTTACCTAATCTTTTTGATATTGCTTCAGCAATTTCTTGTGCATTTGTTTTTTAAATAATTAATTACATCTTTGAGTATCTTACCATTTCTACAATATATTAATTTATTTAAATCATAGAAAAGCAGAAAAAATATCGAATTTACATCTAAACTTACATATAGAACAATCCAGGGCATTAATTTTTCCAATAAATAAACAAAAAAAGTGGAGCCTTGCGGCTCCTTCAGGGGGTTTTGGTTGATTCACTCTCACTTCAATCGTAAGAGCAATCTAGCATGACATCTATCATGCTAATTAAATGATATATTATTTTAAAATCTTTGTCAATCAAGTTTTTAAAAAAATACAAAAAAAATACAATTCATTATTTTTATTGTATTTTTTTAACCTTTTAAATATTTAATTAATCTTCTTATAGGATTAGATTTTCTTCTTTTTAAATATCTAACAGTATCGTCAATTTCTTGACGTTCTTCATCTGTCAAGTTATTATCAATTGTTTCTTTATTTCTTTTATATTCATCTATTACAGGCATCATCTCTAATTGCATAACAACACCCCATAATGGATCAGTAACTTCTCTTGGTTCTTCTTCAAATTTACGTACTATATAGTCATAAAATTGAATTAATACCTCATTAGACATATTAGGAACAACTTTATCAAATAACCAAGTATTATAAACTAATTCATCAAAATAATCCTTAACCGACGAATACCCGTCACTATTAATATTTTCCATAAAATATTTATATTCTCTCTCTTTCTACCAAATTAATTATATTCATTTTATAAAAAAAGTCAATTTTATAATAAAAACTAAATAAACAATGTTTATTTAGTTAATTTCTTTGAATCTATTTGTGTTTGAATAAGATACTCATCTTGTGATAATTCATCATAAGTCATCTCACCATCTTCATTTAAATAATAATATTTATAATATATTTCTCCATTGTCTTTTTGCATTTGAATATATGGCCATACTGAAACTTGTACTTCTGACTTAACACTAGTAAATCTTTCCTCATTATCTTTAATAATAATTAAATCTATAATACTAGATATTTTATTAGCATTTACTCCTTTTTCTAAATAATCAGACTCTAAAAATCTCTTTTCTTCTATAGATCCATTAGTATATCCGTTATATCCATGTACAAATCCTTGAATAAAAGTATCATTTTGTCCTTGTATTTGATTAATACCTGAATATGGATTAGAATCAGATATTGAAAATCCTATCATTAAGGAATTATGTATTCTATCATCCATCGTATCTTGAGTAATACCATCTATTTGTGGATAATAAGAACATATAGTAGTATCAGTATGAATATTATCTATATATACTTTAGTATCGCTTGGTAAGCTATCAGTTCTAACTTCCATATTAAGTTGTTTATCAGATGTAACAGTCCATCTTTCATCTTCTTGTAATTCACATTTATATTGAACTACTAGTTTAAAGTCTTCACCTGGTACATCTAATACTTGCGTAATACCTTCTTCTAAAGCTTCAGTATCAGTTGTATCAATAGTATCATATGATACATTATTATTTGTTGAAAGTTCTGTTGCACTACATCCTGTTAATGATATAGTACCAACTACTGCAGCTGCTACTAAAACATACTTTCCTTTCTTTTTTAATTTCTCTAAATTTTCTTTATTAAAAAAAACCATACCAAATTTCCTCCCATAATTAAGCATTATTTTATATATTTTAACTATTTAAGTCAATTATTATTTAATTCTTTTTAATCTATAAATTCTAATTCTTTAATAATCTTTTTAAACTGTGGATAATCATTAAAGTTATTAACAATATTATCTTTGATAAACTTCTTAGTATCTTCTTTACATTGAACTAATATCTTATAGTCTCTTCTTATATCAGCTAATTTAAATACCATATCTCCACTTTGTCTTGTTCCAAATAAATCACCTTCCCCACGTAATTCAAAATCTTTCTCACTAATATAAAAACCATCATTACTTTCTTCCATTACCTTTAATCTCGGTGTATCCATATTACTTATTAAATAACAATATGATTGTAAATCATTTCTTCCAACACGTCCTCTTAATTGGTGTAATGTTGCTAATCCAAATCTTTCAGCATTAAATATAACTATCATCGTTGAATTTTTTACATCAACACCTACTTCTATAACAGTTGTACTAATTAATACTTTAGTCTCTCCATTTTTAAATCTTTCCATTACTTCATCTTTATCATTATTTTTCATTTTACCATGAAGTATTTCAACTTTTATTTTATTATTAAAAGCTACATCAAATTTCTCTTTTAATTTGACTACATCATTTAAATTACTCTCTCCATCTTCATCCTCTATTAAAGGAGCAACTACATATATTTGATGTCCTTTCTTTATTTCCTCTAACATATGAAATAAGATTTTTTTTAATTCTTTTTCTTTTAATACTTTAGTTATTATTTCTTTTCTACCATTAGGTTTACTTTTTATAATCGATGTATCCATATCACCATATAAAGTTAAAGCATATGTTCTAGGTATTGGTGTTGCACTTAAATATAAAACATCACACATAATACCTTTATTTTGTAAGTTACTTCTTTGATTAACACCAAAACGATGTTGTTCATCTGTAATAACTAAACCTAAGTTATTAAATTTAACATTTTCACTAATTAAGGCATGTGTCCCAATTAAAATATCTATTTCTCCATTTTCTAACTCTTTATATATTTTATTTTTTTCAGATTTTTTCATACTTCCTACTAAAAGAGCAATTTTTATTTTAGTTTTCTCAAATAATTTAGTCATTCCTTCATAGTGCTGTCTTGCTAGTATTTCTGTCGGTGCCATCATACTTGATTGATAACCACCTAAATAATTAATATACATACCTATTTCAGCTACACAAGTTTTACCACTACCAACATCACCTAATATTAATCGATTCATTCTCTTCTTATCTATTAAATCATTATATATATCATTAACTGCTTTTATTTGATCTTCTGTTAATTTAAATGGTAATTCATTTATAAATTCATCTACTTTATCTCGATCTACATTTCTACTTAGTCCAACATTATTTAAATCATATTTATATTTTAAATAATTCATTTTAAACATAAATATAAAAAATTCTTCATATATTTCACGTAGTCTTGCTTTTTTTAAATTAATAGTACTTTGTGGAAAATGAATATTTTTAGCTGCTTCTAACTTATCTATAAATTTATATTTATTTTTTAAATATAAAGGAATAAAATCTTCTAATTCTATTCTCATATTAAAGCATTCTAAAACTAATTTAGATATCGAACTAGATTTTATTCCTTTAACTAAATGATATACTGGTTCTATTTTAGTTTCTCTAATTATTTCAAATTTAATATCACTAGCTATAAAATTATTCTTTTCTCGATCATATTTACCTATTAAATTAATTATTCTTCCTAACTTTAAATGTTGTTTATAAAATGCTCTATTAAATATAACAACATTAATTAAGTAATTATCTGTTCTAACTCTAAAAGTCATTCTATTAAAGTTCTTATTTATATAGTTAACTCTTGATTCAGTATCAACAATTCCTTTTATTGTTACTGTCTCCCCATCTCTAGCTTCTATTAATGGAATAACTTTTATAATATTATAACGATATGGATAATATAGTATTAAATCATTTATAGTATATAAATTTAATTTAGCTAATAATTCTAATGATTTTTCTCCAACCCCACGAATCTCTTTAATATCCATATATATCACCATAATTAGTATATCATACATATGTTTTGCTTGTTTAAATAATCTTTTTTATTATATACATTTTTTATTTTTGTCAAAAATTTCTTCTAAAACAGCTTTTGTAATAAGTATTTTTTATATTAATTTTTATTAAAAAAAAGCCCTTTTATAGCCAAGAAATTTTTTGCAAAAAAAAGCATTTTTTTGTCATAAAATCGTTGACAAAATAAGCTCAAACACTTAATATATGAAGTACCAATTCACTTTACGGCGAATTGGTGCTAGTATCACACTAGCCAACCCCTTTTTATTCTTTTTGGAGTTGTTCTCAGGGGGACAACTCCTATTTTTTTTGCCTTAAAGTTATGTTAAAATAAAAAAAGGTGATTTCTATGGAGCAGCACTCTCTCTTAAAAAGAATAATTAATTTCTTTAAAATTTTACTAATTACAATAATTGGTCTTATTAAAAAAATTTTTAATATTCAAAATAAAAAAGAAGTAAGAAAAGTAGAACAAGTAAATCAACAAAGTATAAAAGAAAAGCAAATTAAAGCTTCATCTAATGCTTCTTTACCAGATACTGATAATATTAAAACAAATCCTCACAATTCAAAAGATTCAAATGACGAAGAATCATCTGATAATATAATTTTGACTCTTCCTAAACAAAAAATTGAAAATATCAAAAACCTAAATAACCAAACCCAGCATAATTTTTTTACTCAAGAAAAATTAGAAGAATTAATTGATAAAGAATTAGAAGAAGTTTATAAAGAACAAAAATTAAAAATTAAAGAAGCTCCAAAAGAAATAAAAGAGCAAATTAAAGAAATAAAGAAAATAGTTATTCCTAAAATAAACGATAAAATTATTAAAGAAAATTTAAAAGAAGAAGAAGTTATTAAAGAAATAAAAAAAGAAGTAAAAGAAATTATAAAAGAAAAACCTTTATTTCCTGAAATTAAAAAAGAAGAACAAAAAGAAAATATTTATTATATCGCTCATCCTAAACAACCGCAGATTACTACACCAACCAATAATCCACCTAAAATTAAAAAACAACCAATTGTTCAAATTCCAACAACAACTAAAATAAATCAAAATATTTTAAATTCCAAAGCATCGATGATAAAAAATACCGATACAATTCCAGAACCAAGTATCAAAAATGAACTCAAAAATGCTGCTCTTTCAGCTTCAATCATTACTGCTGCTTCAGCTTTAGAATTAATAAAACCCACAGAAAAAGCTAAATCACTTGAAAATAAAGAACAATCTAAAACAGAAATAAAAGTAGAAAAACAAACTACTACTTCAAATCAAATTCAAGATGAACCACCTATAGAACTACCAATATTAAAAAAAGTAGAAGATGAAATAATTGAAGTTCAAGAAAAAATGCCCGAAGAAATAAAAGAACTAGCAGAACTTCAAGAAATAAAAGAAGAAATAGATAAAAAAAATAAAGAACTAGATAAACAAGAAATATCATTAGATCAACCTACACAACAAAAAAAAGAAGAAATAAAAGAAATTATTCGCGATACTGAAATTGCTGCCATAACTAAAACAACAGATTCTGTTATTGAAGATTCTAAACAAGAAATAAAAAAGGAAGAATTTGAAAATAAAGACTATGATCGTATAGAAAGACAAATCGATCATATGCTTAATGACATAACTAATACCTTTTTACGTTATGGCGATAAATTAACACCAACTCAAAAAGAAAAACTTCAACGAGAAGAAAAAAAATTACAAGCTACTAAAGAACAAATACATCAAAGTAAAGAAAATGATATTAAAACAGAAAAAAATCTCCTACAAGGAGATATTCATGAAGCAGAAATACTTGGTCTTCAAGAAGAATTAAGAAAAATGAATATCGAATACAAAGAAAAAGTGTCTGATGATTTACTAAAAAGAATGGATAAATTAGAAGGAATGACTAGAGAACAAGTTGCTAACGCTGATAAAAGGATCTTAATGAAACGACTAAACAAAGCCTCTTTACTTTTAGAAATGACCTCTATTCTAGCATTCCCTTTTATCAGAAATAAATATTTCTTCTATTTTACCATCGGTTTAATTATAGATAACCATTTTAACTTCATAAATGCCTTCTGGCGACGTAAAGTTAATAAATATGAACCAGCAGACCTTTCTAACATAAAAAAAGGCCAAGACGCCTTAAATGGCGCCTTAGACTTAACATTCAAAAACATAGTTGAACTAGATTACTTAGAACAACAAGCTATTTCACGTTATCCAGAACTAGCTTATGACCCCAACTTTATAAGTCGTATAACTAATCTTCGTATTCATCTAAACAATCAATACAACAAACTAATGCGTAAAAACAAAGTAATGGAAAAATACTATTTAAAAACTAAACACCAAAGAAAAATACTTCAAAAAGAAGACAAAAAAGCTAATTAAAATTAGCTTTTTTTTACAACAATTATTTATAAACATTAACTATTTATTATCTTCTAAAGAAACTTTATGATCAATATATTTCCACAATCTTCCATCATATCCATTTTCCTGTTTATATACTTCATCTATAACTTTACAATGTTCTCTAACTCTGTTAGCTGAATTATCAGTTTGCTCACAAGAAGTCATAATCAAATATTTATATTGACTCTTTAAATAATTTATACAAAATACAAATTCATCATCATCAGTTACCATTTTATTTAAATTAGTAGAATTTTGTTCATTTGGAAAAACCAAAAAATCATTTTCAAACTTGCCATTCTTTAACAAGATATAATAAACAGCAACATTATCTCTAATTTCTAAGGCCGCTGGAGTATCAGCACACCTATATCCATTCCATTTTATAAATTCATCATAATCTCCTTTTATAATTTCATAAGAAACTTTTTCAACATAATTCTTTATTGCTTCCATCTTCAACTTAAATTCCTTTCCTTTATTCTCAATTATATTAACATCACCTGTTTTTAAATAATCATCTATTTCTTTTAAAGATAAATTTAATTCTTTTAACATAATTATTTTCTTTATTTCTTCAATTTGATTATCAACATAGTATCTATAACCAGTAAAATCATCAATATATGATGGTTTAAATAAATCAATTTCATCATAATATCTTAAAGTTTTAATTGGTACATTAACCCTTTTAGAAAAATCACCTATTTTATACATTCTATTATCTCCTATCTAAAATACGCCCATTATTAAACCAACTATAATAAGTATAGCAGATAATAAGAATAAAGTACTAGGAGAAAAAGGAATATTATCGTAAGTTTTACTATCTTCCAACAACTTTCCTACCAACTCCTTATCTCTAAAATCTTTTTCAAAATTATTACAATTTTCATCTGTAACATATACATAATCTTTTTTTAATTTACAATAATATAAAGCCCCACTTACACAACCCTCCTTTTTATTATTAATATCTAAACATTTACAATAAGCGCATTTCATACTTATTCCCCCTTTGTTAAAAGGAGAATATCATTACAGTTAACTGGAGAGTCAAATCATAATAAAAAAAGAGCGATTACTCACTCTTTTCTTCACTCAATTTCTTATAATATTCATAACGTTTCATAGCTTCTTGTTTATTTAATTCTAAAACTTCTTTAGCTATTTCAGGATTCTTCTTAACTAAACTATTATATCTAACCTCATTATTTAATAATAACTCATACTTACTAAAATCAGGTTCTCTACTATCTAAATATAATTTATCCTCTACCGGATTATATCTCATTAAAGAAGTATATCCACAATCAACAACTAATTTCTGTTCACTTGTAGCATTACTCATACCACCCTTAATACCTTGTTCAATACAAGGACAATAAGCAATAATTATAGAAGGACCATCATGTTCTTCAGCTTCTTTAAAAGCTTTTATTGTTTGCATAAAATTACTACCTAAAGAAACATTAGCTACATAACAATTAGGATATCCCATCGCTATTTTAAATAAATCTTTTTTAGCAGTTCTCTTTCCATTATCCGCAAATTGTGCAACTTGACCTATTCTAGAAGACTTACTAGCCTGTCCACCAGTATTAGAATATACTTCAGTATCAAGTACTAAAATATTAACATTCTCTCCTGAACTTAAAACATGATCTATTCCTCCAAAACCAATATCATAAGCCCATCCATCTCCACCTAAAGTCCATACACTTCTAGCTGGAACATAATTAATTAAATCTTTTAATTCTTTTGGAATATCTAATTTTTCTAATTTATCTTTTAATTTAAATGTAATATCAAAATTCTCTCTATTACTTAACCATTCATTAAAGATATCTCTTACTTCTTCATTAACACTATTTAAGTTATCTTTCATTATTTTCTCAATACGATCTCTTGTCTTATTATAACTTAATAGCATTCCATAACCAAATTCAGCATTATCTTCAAATAAAGAATTAGCCCATGGAATTGTATAAGGAGTACTTGGTACACTACCACCATATATAGAAGAACATCCTGTTGCGTTAGCAATAACTAATTTATCACCAAATAATTGTGTTAATAACTTAATATAAGGTGTTTCACCACATCCAGCACAAGATCCACTAAATTCAAATTTAGGTTTTATAAATTGACTTCCTTTTACTGTAAATTTAGGGAATAAATTGTCTGGATTTTCATGATTTTCAAATAATTCTTGAGCACGATCTTGCATCTCTTGATTATATTCACCAAAACCTAAAGCTTTTACTCCACCTTTACCAGGACAAGTATTAATACATAAACCACAACTAGTACAATCAGCCTCTGATACAACTATTTCATAATTATATTCTGGTTTACCTATCATTGGAATACCATGTTCTTTATCTTGATGAACAATTGGTCTTATTACAGCATGAGGACAAACTATTGCACATTGACCACATTGAATACAAGCATCACTATTCCATTTTGGTACCATAGTACTAGTTTTTCTTTTTTCATTTTTAGATAATCCACAAGGGAATGTACCATCACGATACTTAATTAATTCACTAACTGGTAATAAATCACCACGACGAGCATTTATCTCATCAAATATATTTCTCTTAATATTAACATTCTCTTCTACTACATCAAGATTAGTATCAACTAATACTAAGTTATCTAAAGCTTTCTTAATAGCTTCTTTATTAGCATTAACTATTTCTTCTCCCTTAGTAGCAAATTGTTTTTCAATAGACTTATTAACTACTGTCAAAGCATCAGGATAAGAAATAAAATGTAATATAATCATTTCCATTATTTTACTTATTTTACCTTTTATTCCTGCATCTAAAGCTATTTTATCAGCATCTATTATATATAATTGAACATTTTTCTTCTTAATTATATCTTTTACTTTATTAGGTAAATATCCATTTAACTCATTAACATTCTTCGTAGTATTAATAACAAATATTCCATTATCTTTAATATCATCTATCATATCAAACTTAAATAAATATTCATCCTTTGTAACAACTACTATCCCAGGATTAGTAACATAAAATGGTGCATTAATTTGTTTATCACTTATTCTAAGGTTACATATAGTAACTCCCCCACTTTTCTTAGAATCATATTGATTATAACTTTGAACAAATTGATTAGTACCAGAACCAACTATCTTCATAATGTCTTTGCTAGTACTTACCATTCCATCACTACCAAAACCAAATATCTTAATTTCTTTAGCTCCTAAATCAATTGTATAATTTTCTTTAGGTAAACTTAGATACGTAACATCATCTTCAATTCCGATAGTAAAATTATTCTTTAATTCACCTTGTAACATCTTATAAACACTATATATTTGATCAGGTGTCGTATTTTTACTAGATAAACCATATCTTCCACCAACTACCTCTATATTAGTATTCTTTAAAACACTACAAACATCTAAGTATAAAGGTTCTCCAATACTACCAGGTTCTTTAGTTCTATCTAGTACTGCAATTCTCCCTACTGAATTAGGCAATGCATTCATAAAGTATTTAGAACTAAATGGTCTATATAAATGAACTTCTATCAATCCAACTTTATATCCTTTAGAATTCAAATCATTAACAACTAATTTTATAGTATCACAAACACTACCCATAGCAATAATTACTTCTTTAGCATCATTACTTCCATAATAATTAAAAGGTTTATAATCTTTTCCTGTTAATTTATTTATTTCTTCCATATAATTATTAACTATATCAGGCATTTTATTATACAATTCATTTCTTGCTTCAACTGATTGAAAATAGATGTCTTCATTTTCAGCCATTCCTTTTTGAATATTAGCATCAACATTTAACATTCTATTTTTAAATTCTTTAACTTTATCAAAATCTACTAATTTAATTAAATCTTCATCATTTAATTCTTGTATTTTATTAACTTCATGACTTGTTCTAAAACCATCAAAGAAATGTAAAAAAGGTAAACTGCCTTTTATTGCACTTAGATGTGCAACAGCGCCTAAATGATTAGCTTCTTCGACATTAGTTGAAGCTAGCATGCAAAATCCTGTTGCTCTTGTCGCATAAACATCAGAATGATCTCCAAAAATAGAAAGAGCATGTGTTGCTAAAGTTCGAGCTGCAACATGAATAACCGCTGGTAGACACTCACCCGCCATTTTGTACATATTAGGAATCATTAATAAAAGTCCCTGTGATGCTGTAAAAGTCGTTGCTAAACTACCAGCTAACAAAGCACCATGCATTGTTCCTGCTGCTCCAGCTTCGCTTTGCATTTCAACTACTTTTACTGAATCATTAAAAATATTTTTTTTATCACTATGACTCAACACATCAACTTCTGCTGCCATTGGACTACTTGGTGTAATAGGATATATACTAGCTATTTCACTAAATAAATAAGCAACATCAGCACAAGATTTATTCCCATCAATTATTTTATACATCAAAATCTTCCTTTCAATTAATTATTATAAGACTTTCTTAATATGAAAGTCCATTATTTTCCGTTTTATTCTCAAACATTTCAGCCTCATTCATCTGTGCATAATTTAAACATTCTACAACATTTGGTAACCAATAATCATTTCCATCACTTAAAGGAGCATGAATATCTCTAATTTGCGCTAATGTATCATAATCAATCTGACTTGGATCTTTTCCTATAATCCTATAATATTTTAAAACTTCCATTCCCAACTCAAAGAATCCTTCCTCTTTAGTAGAAAAACTCCACCATTCACCATAAGAATTCTTTAAACCAGCAGGATTATTAATACTATTAAACATTTCACTATTAAATCCGCTTTCTGATTGAACAATCGCATATAATAAACATCTATTAACACCTAATATTTTAGAAACCTTATTAATCTGTTCGAAATAATTATCTCCCGAACTATATCCATTATTAATATATAAATTATCCGAATTCATTCCAAGGTTTCCTGGTAACTGTTTCATACATCTAATAGTATATATTAACAATTCTTCCTCACTATTAGCATATACCACATCTCCTTTACAAGTAACTCCTTCAATATATCCGTTTAAATACTTAGAATCTGTAAAATTATTTGTTATTTCAACTAATTTGTTGTACACAACATCATAATTAACTTGATATATATTACATATATCTTTAATCAATAACTTTCTTTCTTCCTCTTCTTCATTTAAAGCTTTATTCGCTTCTTGACCAACATCATCAAGATCACTTAAATGACCAATCGGTATCTCAATATTAAAATCTTCTAAATCAATAGTATCACTATAATTAGAAACACTTTTTGAATCAGCTAACGTATATAATGCACTATCTTCTCTTAAATAAAACATACTACTAAGAGCTAAACTAACAACAAGACCTCCTATAATAACTTTCGCTCCCATATTATTTTTTACTTTTCCCTTTGTTCTATGTTTACCACTATTATAAGTTTGTTCCTTAGTTAATTTATAAACTCTTTGTTCTTGCTTTTTAATAACTCTATCTTTAGCTATTTTTGGATTATTATACATTTTTCTTAAATATAAAATTTCTTCATCAGTTAAATCAAACATTAGAGGAATATTTAAATCAATATAACGACCACGAGCATTAACTCGCCTTATATCAATATTTTTCATATTTCTCATATTATCACCTATTTTATTATAACATAAAAAAAGAAATTAAATTTCTTTCTTAAACACAAATAATTTACTAAGTATATAATTTGCTATTGTAACAACAATTTGTGAAAATAACTTACCTATCTTATCATTAAAATGTAAAACAGAAACAATTATAAACATCGTAAACATATCCATCAATAAACTTAGTATTCTTGCTCCAACAAAAGACGAAATTTCTTTAAAATATTCTTTACTCTTACTTTTAAAGACATAAACTCTATTTGTTACATAAGCAAAAGCAACAGCAAAAATCCATGAAATAATATTAGCTATTTGTAATTGTATATCATTATTAGGATCTAAAAATGTTTCAGTACAAATAAAATAAGTAGCTAAACTTACAACAGTTGTCAATAAACCAACAATCAGATAATTCCATAATTCTTCGTTTTTATGATATACTCCCCATCCCCAGCGCCAAAAGCGAATAAAAATATTTGGTTTATAATCATAATAACTATATATTTTATTTCTTTTAACTAAAAATCCTTCTTTAGCTTCTTCAATTAATGGTAAATCATTTATTGAATCAGTATACATCTTTTTTATTTCAGCATTAGGATATTTATCGTAAAAAAGTTTAACTTTCTCTTCTCCATGACAATTATTACCACTAACTTCTCCTGTTTTAGGATTAATATCTGTAGCAAATAAATCTTTAACATTATATTTATCTGCAAAAGGCTTTAACCAAAAATAACCAGAAGCCGAGATAATAATATCTCTCCGATGCGTTTTTTTCTTTTTCCAAAATTGTTTTATCTTCTTTTCATGACATTGCCAAAATTCTCTGACAAATTCATCAGTATCAGGAAACTCTTGTAAAAAAGAAAATAATTTACTTTTAACTTCTTCTTTTGTTCTTAATTTTAAAAGATAAAGAACAACCATTTTTATCGATTTCAAAAGATAAAGAATAACAATAGGTTTCTTTCTTATTGCAAAAAGAACTAAGTCAACTCCCGAATCGCCATCATAAATAGTTCCATCAAAATCATATAAATCGTACTTCATACTTTCACCAACTTTTACTTTTTACTTTTCGTTTCCTCCTTATGATGATGAAACAATATATCTGTCTTCATAACCAAAAATAACAATAATATCATCAATGCAACATAAAGAGCTATTGCTTGTTTACTATCTCCTAGTACAAAGAAAACACTAACAGCAGCAAATAAAATATTAATTGCATATATAATTAAAACTGTACTTCTAACTCCGAATTTCATTTTTAACAATTGATGGTGAAAATGATCCTTATCTGGAGCCGTAATCTTCTCACCCTTTAATAGCCTTCTAAATATTGCCAATGCTGTATCAAATATAGGAATAGCTAATATCACTAGTGGAATAATTAAAGAAGTCAAAGTAGTAGCTTTAAATCCTAATAAAGCTATAACACTTATCGAAAACCCTAAAAATAAACTTCCTGTATCTCCCATAAAAATCTTCGCCGGATGAAAATTATGAACTAAAAAACCTAAAGTAGATCCTAGCATTATTAAAGACAAAATAGTATCAAGTCCTTGCATTTTATTTAAAATAAAAGCAATTATTGCAATCGTTGCAAAATAAATTGAAGAAACTCCTGAAGCTAATCCATCTAATCCATCAATTAAATTAATTGCATTAGTTATTCCAACTATAAAAATAATCGTTATTAAATAATTAATAGGTTCCGGAAAATCAATATTAATCCCTAACATATCAACATGATTTAAAACTATATTACCATAAAAAACAACTATACATGCAGCCACTAATTGAAAACAAAATTTTATTTTAGCAGGTACTGGTTTTATATCATCAAACAAACCAATTATAATTATTATAAAACCACCTATTAATATAGATAACATTTGCATCGAACTTCTAGCAAATAACATATAACCCAATAAGAAAGCTCCAAATATCGCCAATCCCCCCATACGTGGAATAGGCTTTGTATGAACTTTTCGACTATTAGGAATATCCATCGCTCCTACATGTTCAGCTCCTTTTTTCACTAAAGGAACAAGTATAGCACTTGTCAAAAAAGTAACAAACACTATCCAAAATATATGATGACCATTAACAGTTAAATTCATAAAATCACCTAATTATATTATACCCTATCAACAAAAAAAAGGAAGAACTTTATTTTCTTTTCTTTCTTCCTTTACCTTTTTTCTTTGGTTCTTCTTGTACATCTTCATCTATTATTTCATACTCTTCAGTCTTTAAAAATTCATCTCTCATTTTTTTTAGTTCCTCTGCTTCTTGTAAAGCTTTTTCTTTTTCAAGACGTCTAAGTTCTCTTTTAGATAATTTAGTTTCATCAATTTCTTCTTCACGATCTTTTATCTCTTTTAATATTTCCGTATCATGAATACTTTCATCCAAATCAGTCTTTGTATCTTGTAAATCCTCATCAAAATTTTCTGCATTTGCTTTAGCAATATTATTTATTATAGTTTCTTCAATTGATTCCTTTGATTCTTCTTCAACAAAATTATCTTCTTCTTTTTTCTCTTCAATATTTTCACTTTGATCTAGGATATCTTCTTTCTTAGAAGCTTTTACCATTTCTATAAGTTTATTATTTTTCTTTCTTATTTTAGAATTTAAAACCATCAAAACAATAACTAAAATAATCGTTAATCCAGATAATGCTGCAAAGACAATCATTAACCAAAAATATAAATTATTATCAGAAACGCTTTCTTTTTCAGTAGCCACATATCTTTGAAAAGTTTTTTCCTTAGTATCGTAAGTATACCAATTACTTTCTCCACTTCGAGCATTCATTCCATAAACTAGAACAAAATCACTTTTCTTTTCTCCTGTATAAACTTTAACTTCAAGATCATTAATATTTATCGTTTCACTATTTTCATAGCCTTCTATAAGTTCTTTAGCTTCTTCTGGAATAAAGATAAAACCTTCTGTATCAATCTGTTGGTATAACTTATAATCACCTTCATTATAACTATATAAAGATATATTTCCTTCTTCATCTTTCAAACCAACCAAAGTATAACCAGTTATTTCGCTAACAAAAGCCGGAACATCTTCATCATTTATCTTAATAGTAGTCGAAGTATAATAAGTTGGAGCCGTTAAAACATCTTCTTTTCTAACAACTGTATAATCCTTATCATCTACTTTAACATTTATAGGATTCAATTCTTTACGATTAATATTTATTGTGTATGTTTTTTTATTTCCTTTTTCTGCTGTAACTACTATCTTAAAAGAATTCATACCTTCCGTTAATTCTTTTTCACCAGTTCCACTAACACTAGCTCCTGAATCAGCTTTTGTAGCTCTGATTGTAACTTTATCGACATCGTTTTCAACTTCTAAATCATATTCGTATACGTCTTTTTTAAACTCAGGAGTAATCTCATAATCTACAACACGTAAATTACTTAAATATGCATTATCACTATAACTAGCTTCTATTTCTGCTTGTGTTCTCGCTGTAATACTAACTGAACCTTTGCTGAAATTAATTTCATTACCAGCATCATTATACATTGCTGCACTTCTAACACTTACCGTTGAAGTACCACTCTTTCTTGCTTTAAAAACAAACTCAACGCTACTACCACCAGTTAAAGTACTACCTGTTAAAACACACGATTGACTACCATTATTTCCAACAGTTGAACTACTTAAACTTAACATTGAATCATCATAACTAATACAATATTCCCATCCAGCAGCTCCACTAGCATTTACTGTAACTTTTACTGTACTACCAACAGTTACAGTTTTTTTACTAGCACTAACTGATAAAGAAGCAGCTTCACACATTCCAAATCCTACTACATAAATAAATAATATAAACAATAAATATCTAAGCTTTTTCATTGAATCCTCCTAAACTTCTACAAATTAATTTTTCCTAAAATTTGACTTTGTATCAAAATTAAATCATTTATCTTAACTGATCCATCATAATTAGTATCACCAGCATAAAGTTTATATCCAGTTAATTTTCCTTTATTAAGAATATGACTTTGTACCAATATTAAATCATTTATCTTAATTACTCCATCTCCATTAACGTCGCCTCTAACCGCAATTGTATATTGCTTATTATCAGTAGTACCAGAAATTGTAATTTTATCCCCAGAAGCTAACTTACCACTAGTTTTACTTTTATTACTACTATCTACAACAGTTGCTTTTCCTTTATTATTGGTAACGGTCTTTACCAAAGTAGACACATCTGTTCCAGGACTAATTCCATACATAATAGAACCATCTACTTTAACTCCCATTTTACTAACTATATCATTTACTGTAATATTTTCGGCCGGTTTAACTCGTTCAACAACTACCGTATATACAGTCTTATTTCCATTTTCTGCAGTTACTGTTAACTTAACATTAGCTACACCATTACTATCAAATGTATAAGTACCAGTACCTGTTACTGTTGCTTTACTATCTTCAGTCTTCGCTCCAACTCTTATTGTATTTGCTGCTGTAATAAATTTATAATCTAAATATTCTACTCTTACCGGATCAAATTCACTAATTGCTTTATCATCAATAGTAATTGAACTCAAACGACTATTAGAGCTCTTATCAACAGGTTCAGAAATATCAGGTGACATATTCTTATAAACTGGAATTATAAAAGTAAACTTTGAATTCAACAAATTTCCATCTTTATAAGCATTATACATTTTTGAACCTTCACTCATAGGAGCATATATATTAGTCATATATTGGTGAGTAAAATCAGTTAAACTTGAATAAGTAGCAATATTAAATTTTTGAAAATACAAAGTGTCTTGACCTTTACTTATATAATCATTAGCAATAAACATAGCGCCACCTATAATAGCTTTTTCAGGTGTATTCCAAGGCCTATTATAAGATAATTGACCACATTTACTTGCACTATATTCATATTTTCCACTACTATTCTTTACCATACAACTATTATCTTCTAAAAAACCAGCTGCGTATGCAAGACCTCTTTGAACAGTATAATCATAATTTTTATCAGCATATGATCCAATATTATAGAAATTATAATATCCATCTAATGAATAACCTTGAACTGAAGTCCTACCAGTTGAACTAGTATATTTTCCTGTAACCGCAGCATAATTAGATTTATTAGCACCTTCTTGTGAACTTCTTGTCATAATATGTACTGGATTAATTGAAACAGTTGTCGCAGCTTTTTTAAATGAAGCTAAATACTTAGACAAATTTCCACTACCAGAAATACTTTTCAATGTTGCATCATTAAAAATATTCTTCGAAGATTCTAAATCAACAAATTGAAAAATTAACGAATCAAATAAACCATTACGTGGATCCATAAATGAAGTAATTACCGAATCTTTAATATAATAATAATCTCCTTCAATATGTTTACCATTTAACCAATAATTTTCATTCTTAGTTTGTAATACAACTTTATCTTCTTCAGCTTTAGCTGCCTCTTCTAAAGTATAATTTACTACATCTGCTTTAAATTCCCAATTAGGATATTTATAATGTAAATAATAAAGATATTGACAATAACTACGATCAAAACCTTTACTAACTAAACTATTACAATAATTATCATAAGTTTCTATTCCCTTTACATCAGTTGTCAATATACCTGCATCATAATTTACAACATAATTATCAGAAACATATCCTACTTTATTCGTATCATACGTTATTTTATACATGCCTTTAGAACTACCAGTTACATTAACTTTTGTTCCATAAGCCAATTCCGTTACCTCCGTATCTGCTTCTGTATTAGCTTTACTATGAACTACTAAAGAATCAGCACTTATAAGTCCCGTAAAAGGATATTTTGCCGCAGCACTAATATTTTCTAACTTAATACTAAGTAAGATTGTTCCAATACAAAATAAAAATATTATAAAAAGATTAATTATTTTTTTCATACTACAACCTCCTTACTATTGATATACTAATATAATTATAACATAGTTTACATTTAAAAAAAGCAATCCATCGTATAAGAATGTAAAGTTACATTGTCCATAAAACCATATTTGTTAACTCCCATTATTTATGATATAATTGAAAATAATAAACAAGTATGGGTGATTCAGATGAAAGTTTTAGCAAAAAAATTAAAAAAAGCCAACAAAGTAGAGAAATTTTTTTATTTCTTCTCTCTACTATTATATTTAGGAACATTTATTTATTTTATATATGGCATACTACAATTAAAAGGAATTGAAAATTTAATAAGAGGAATAGCTATCACCTTCTTTACTATATGGTTTTTAATATATATACTAGCTGGTCTCTTAACAATCCTTGCTAAAAAGACCAAAACATTTATCTTTTTAACAATTATAACTTTATTATTTTGTCCAGTTTTCACAGTATCATCGTATTATATAAACAAAGTTATGGGTTCAATAGGTAAAATAAATAACGAAAAACTTACTTATACAACCAATCTTATTGCTTTAAATGAAACTGAATTTAATGATGATTTAACTATTGGTATGATAGAATCAGAAGAAGATATTGAAGGAAATATTCTTGCTAAAAAACTAATTGAAAAAGAAAATCTTCCAAATAAAATTGAAACTTATGAAGATTATCATTCAATGATTAGTGACCTTTATAAAGGAAAAATTGGTGGCTGCTTCGTAACTAGTAACTATGCCATTACATTTGGAAATGAAGAATTTGAAACAGTTGCTGAAGGAGAAACAGCAACACCAATATCAAAAAGAGTTAAAGTAGTTTATGAATATAGTGAGGAAATGGAGAATCAAGATAATGCCACTCTTCAATCAAGTACTGACAAAAAAGTAACCGAGCCATTTACAGTACTTGTTATGGGAGTTGACTCTACTATTGATGGTTTAAAAGCTAATCAAGCATTTAATGGCGATACTCTTATATTAGTTACATTTAATCCAAGTACCCTAACAACTACAATGTTTAGTATCCCACGTGACTTATACGTACCAATTGCATGTAATCATAATCGATATGCTAAGATTAACTCATCTGCTGCCTATGGTTCAAGTTGTGTAATCAATACCGTTCAACAATTAACTGATATCACAATTGACTACTATGTAAAAATCAACTTTACCGGAGTTGTCGAATTAGTAGATGCTCTTGGTGGAATAACAGTTGATGTTGAAGAACCAGATTTCCAATTTAATGGTCGAAGAGATTGTGGAGTAAATCGCGTTTGTGAACAAAATTCTTTAAGACAATTTGGCCAAGAAATGATTTATATTGATACTGGTATTCAAACTCTAAATGGAGAACAAGCTCTAGCATATGCTCGAAATAGACATCAATACGCACTATCTGATATAGCACGTAACCAACATCAACAACAAATTATAGAAGCAATGGCTCAAAAGCTAAAATCACTTAATACAATTAATGATTTTGAAAAAATACTAGATACAGTTTCAAATAATATCGAAACCAATATGTTACCAGAACAAATATTATCATTCTATAATGTTGGAAAAGACATGTTAATTAATTCAAAAAGTACTAATTTATCAATAAAAAAGACATACTTATCTTACTATAGTCTTCCTGTATATTTACCTAGATCTGGTATGTATACAAGTGCTCTAGGCTATTATCCAGAATCGCTTGAAGCGATAAAAGATCTTATGAAAGTTAATTTAGAACTAAAATCTGAAACACCAATAAAAACATTTAGCATATCATATAATGAAGAATATACAACTCCATTAGTCGGAAAAGGACTAACTGGTGGTGCCAAATTAGAACGCGTCAAATCATTTATTGGTGATAACCAGTACAATGCTAATGCATGGTGTCAAAGTAATGGTATAAACTGTGTTTTTGAAACTGTTACAGATGCAGCTACTGCTGGTTTAATAATTAATCAATCAGCCCACGAAGGAGAACTATTAAAGAGTTTAAATAGTATAACATTCTACATAAGTGATGGCTTAGGTGTCACAGAAACAACACCAACCGATCCTTCGATTGAAGATCCAGGAACAGATAATGAAGTCGATAATCCCGATGAAAATAATCCTGATAACGGAACTGGCGATAACACCGAAGAAGGAGAAGAAAATAACGGAGATAACGGAGATAATGAAACAGAAGAAAATCCAGATCCAATAACCCCTCCAATTGATGAAAATATTCCTGGTGGGCCAACACAAGGCGAAACAATAACGTAATAAATAAAGGTACCAAAAAGGTATCTTTTTAAATAAGGAGGAAAAATGCATAACGAAACATTTTATACAAAAAAAAATATCACTGACTTTAAAATTGCTTTAATAAGTGATATTCATTATTATTCTGATTACAATATCAAAATATTTCAAAATATTATTAAACAAATTAAAAAAAATAAACCAGACTATATAACTGTTGCCGGAGATATCCTTGATAATTCAAATACTAATGACTTAACTAAATTAAAAAATTTCTTTATTGAATTATCAAATATCTCCCCAACAATCGTTATAACTGGAAATCATGATGAAAAAAAAGGAATAATGCATAATTGGTCATATTATAAAAATATCGACTTAATAAAAATGCTAAATAATATCCCTAACGTTTACTTTCTACAAGATAAAAAAATCACAATTAATAATGTGACATTTTATGGTTTTAATCCATCATTCCCTTACTATGAAAAAGAATATGAAACATATTCATCATTTTGTAATGAAATATCTAAAATTAATCCTCAACTAGAAGATAAAAACTATAATGTTTTATTAATTCATAGTCCCATAAATATTTATAAATATCTTGCTCAAAATAAAAATCATAATTTAAATAAAAGTGATTTAATTCTATCTGGTCATATGCATAATGGATGTTTACCATTTATCATATCCCATCCTTTAAATAAAATATTTCATACCTCACGAGGATTAATCTCACCAAATCGTACCTTGTTTCCTAAATATGCCCAAGGTCGCATCTACGAACGAGACGGTTTCGTATATGAAGGAATAACTAAATTAAGTCATTCAACGAAAATGTTTCATTATTTTGATTTCCTTTTTCGTAAAAGAGTTGAATTTTTAAGTATTAAAAAAGATAAAAGCACTACATAAGTAGTGCTTATTTTATTCATATTCAGGATCTAACGTTGGTTGAAAGTCAACAACACTCCATCTAATTCCATCCTCTTTACATACTACTAAAGAAGCTTCATCATCATACCCCATATCTGAGTCATAAGTTATCTTAATTTTTACTAAATATCCTTTTACTTCGTTCTCACCCAACATATAAGTTGTATCTTCTGTAGAAACAACCTCTACATTAGTTACTTCAGGTAATATTTGATCTCTATCACCATAAGTATCATCTAATAAAGTAGAATATAAAGTATCCATAACTTTCTTTTCAAACATATCCTTTTTATCAGCATAATAATATTCTAAACCACCAACATCATACTTATTAATCTTAGTACTCATAGTATACAAATCTATTGTAAACATCTTAGCTACCTGCGTAGCATATTCTTTTTCATCAACAGTACCGCTAGTTAAAATTTTCTTCAAGACTTCATATTCTGTTTCAAAATATTTACTATCTTTATCAGTCAATGTATAACCATATTCTGTTAAATTATCTAATTCTTTAACCTCTACTACTTTCTTTGGCTCATTATTCTTAAAAATATATTTATAGCCCAAGAAAGCTCCTACTCCAACAATTACAATCAAAATAAAGATAAGAATTGCCCTTTTTTTCGCTCTCTTTTTTTCTTGTTCTGTCTTAATTTTTCGTGCCACTAAGATTCACCACTTTCTTCAATAATAGGAATATTATTTCCCTCTTTAGCAATTAAATCATGAATAATTATATCATTAGATACAATTAATCTCTCTTCAGCATAATTTTTTAAATTAGTAATATAATCTTCTTCTATTACAACAGAATTAGTTGAAACATCACCACTATCATTACCAATTATCATATAATTTCCAGAAGAATTATTATAATAAACTTTATTTGTTACAAAATTACCATTTGGGAATATAACAACATTATTTTCTCCAATATCATATATATCATGTCCTAAGGCATATTTATAATCAAAATTCATCATATTACCTAAAGTAGGCATTACATCATACATTCCCATTACATTATCATTAACTCTCTTTATCTTCTTAGCAACATTCTTATTCTTAGTCCATATTATTAAAGGAGTCTTCCTATTTATTTCATTTGCAAAATTATCATAATTAACATATTCAGGATCTCCCTCTTCATAAAGTTCTCCTGTTTCTATATTATAATTAAAATAATACTGATACTCTGCTTTATCTAATTTAGCATCATGATCACCATATAATACAAAAACTGTATTATCATAGTATTCACTATTATTTACATAATCAATGAAAGTTCCCAATGCTAAATCAGCATAATGCGCACTAATCAAATAGTTACCTAACTTAGTACCTTTTAAATAATCATCAGTAATTTGAACTTCCTCACCAGTTTCTTCATCAATTGTTGTATAAGTATTAGTTAAATCTAAAGAACCAAGTTCATCATATAATTGAGGATTCCAATCAGTAGCTGAGAAAGGTGAATGATTTGATAATTGAATTAATGTTCCCATATAACTAGTATTATTCTTCTCTAATTCTTCTAATACCGGTTGCATTTGCTCAAAAAACATAGTATCTTTCATACCTAATCCTAAACGATCAGTTTTCTCATCATAAACAAAGAAATCTTGAAAATACATATCATCATAACCTAAACTAGGATGCATATTATTTCTATTCCACATTGATGAACCATTAGCATGAGCACTAAAAGTATAGTACCCTTTCTCTTTTAATAATTTTGGAATACTTACATAATCTCTATCATAATATTGAACAAACACTGTTCCACTACTAGCTGGCATTAATGAAGTATTTAAAGTAAACTCTGTATCACTACTTGTTCCAATACTTATTTGTGGGAAAAAATTACTAAAATACATTCCTTCTTTACTAAGTTTATTTATTGTAGGAGTTACTTCTACTCCATTTACCTGCATATTTACCAAAAAGTTTTGAATACTTTCCATATGAATAAAAACAATATTCATACCTTCTAATACTCCAGTATATTTATTATCTTTATGTTGCTCTTCACTAAATTTTTTACTATAAAAATCTTTAAATTCCTTAGCAGCTTCATCATATCCAAACAAAGAATTAATTTTAGGAGTTAAACTTTGTATTAAATCATTACCTTGATATAAAATAATCCCAAATCTTTGCACAATATACTCTCTATTCCACTGCTTAACTAATCTACTTGCATCTGTTCCTGTTATATTAACTAAAGTAAAAGCTAATATAATAATACCAGCTAAAATTGTTGAAACAAACATTTTCTTACTCTTCTCAATTTTAGTAACAAAATGATAATAACTTCCTCTTTTTAATTTAGTATGTACTAAATAAAATAAAACTGGAAATATAATATAAATAAAATCAATTACTCTAAATTTTTCAACTACTGAATCTCCTACTTCTCCAACAAGTCCCAATTCTGCAATTAAACTAAAAGAAGCAAATGAAGTATAAAAAACATAATATACTGAATTAATAATACACATCAGTGTTATTATTAACAACCAAATAAAATAATAATTAAATTGTTTCTTTGGTTTTATAAAATAACCAAAAGCACCTATTATAATAAGTAATGCAAAATCACATATTAAAGGTTTATAATCAAATACATTTCTAATTGTATAATTTCTAATAACAATAGTTTCTATTAAAGAAAACAAAACAAAAGTTAAAAATAATCTATTAGTAGATAGATATTTCGATATTTTCTTTCGTGTTTTCTTAAAGATATTTATAATCTTCCTTTTCAATTAAATCCCTTCTTACAAACCCAATTATACCATATATATACATTATGACACAATATCATTAATTTTTTTAATTTACACTTGAATTTTCTTTTTATATTTGATATTATCTATTTACATGCAGGTGTAGTACAACGGTTAGTATGCGACCTTGCCAAGGTTGAGATGGCGGTTCGATTCCGCTCACTTGCTCCATTTGAATACAACTTACGGACTGTAAAAAGTTCGTAAGTTTTTATTTTATATAATTTTTTTAAAACCATTTCTACTCCATAACCAAAGAGGTGTATGAATATCTATTGGTTTATATTTTGTATTATTTAACAATTCTTGCCATCTGTCTATAACAATTTGTTGAACATTACTAGAATTAAATTCATTTTCAGTAATCATCCCCATTTTATAAGTTGCCTTACAAACATGAGTATCTGGAGCAACAGTTAAACATTCAATATTTTTATATTTTCGATCAGTATATTGATAAATTACATACATCCAATAATTACAAATTTTAGTTCCTGATAAATAAGGAAATTTCTTTTTATTTTCTTTCTGTATAAAATCTCTAATTTTATTAACATCATTATCTAATTTATCAAATAGTTCTCGTATATCACCATCAAACATTTCTACAAACGTATTACATAATGTTAACCATATTTCAGTTTGTTTTTGTTTTTGTAGAGCCACTTTATATTTAGTTAAAGCATATTGTACTTCTTCGAAACTCTTTTCTAAACACATTTTAGGATTAAAAACAAACCTTATTTCTACATCATTGTACGTTTTCAAAGCACTTTCCCATAATATATAAGAATTTCTTTGATAATTTAATGCCATTGGCAAAGTAAAATATAAATAATTTTTTAAACTCGATCTTTCAAAATGTGGATTCGCATCTTCAGGCATTACTTCTCCACCAAGTTCACCATTTTTATACATTATAATAAGTTTATCAACTTTATCTAATATTTCTTTTTTATTCATAGTAAACCTCACTTAATTTCTTACAACAAAATTATAACAAAAACTTAATTTTTCATTATGTCTTTCATTTTTAATAAATCACATAATTTCAAATATACTTGATTAGTTAAAACACAATCATTTAGTGCTCGATGTTCATTTCTTTGTTCAAAATTAAAATAAGATATTAAATCATCTAACCTATGCCTTGGTAAAAAAGAAAGTAATCTACGTGAAAGTCTCAATGTATCAACATAATCATTAGATAAATAAATATTTAAATTATCTTTTAAATTATCATAAATAAAATTAATATCAAAATTAACATTGTGACCTACAATAATATCATTACCTAAGAATTTTATAAATTCTTTTAATACATAATCAAGATTTTCCCCATATTCTCTCATCATCTCATCAGTTATACCAGTCAAACGTGTCGTAAAATAACCCACTTGACTTACTTTAATTAATTTAGAAAATTCATCTACTACTTTTTTATTTTTAATTTTTAAAGCACTTATTTCTAATATTTCTCCATCACGTGAATCAAGAGAAGTAGTTTCAATATCTAAAACAGTATAATTATCTAAATCCTTAACTAAACTTTTACCTTTTTTAGTTCTACTATAAATCATAAATTATTCCACTTCTTTCAAATAATCAAAAAGATTATAACATATAAAAAACTAAAGTTATATTATTTACTTTAGTTCTTTTTTTCTAATATTTTTTTTGCGTATGAGCAATCAGCAATAACTTGCTTATTTTCCTTTTTAGCGTTCTCTATAACACACTCAACAAGTTTTCGAGCAATGCCTTGTCCTTGATATTTAGAATCAACAATAGTATGTACAATATTCCAAATATCTCCTTGAATAATGTAATCACATTCTCCTATGATAGTCTGATTATCAAATACAACAGCCCTATTATTCAATTCCTCAAAAAAAATTTTCATCTTCAACATCCTTACAAATTATCATATTCCTCTTCACTAACAGCTTCTAACCATTCATTTGATGTATCATCTCCAGGTACTTCAATTGAAATATGTGAAAACCAAGAATCTTTTTTAGCTCCATGCCAATGTTTTACATTTGCTGGAATTACAATTACCTTACCTGGTTCCAAACTTACCAGTTCTTTTCCCTCTTCTTGATACCAACCATATCCAGCAGTACAAATTAATATTTGACCACCACCATTTGTTGCATGATGAATATGCCAATTATTACGACATCCTGGTTCAAAAGTAACATTTGCTAAGAACAAAGGACTACTTTTATCAACCAATGGATTTAGATAACTATTCCCAACAAAATATTGAGCATAAGCTTCATTAAAATTTCCTTTACCAAATACATTCTCTTTTTCAAAATCTTTTTCGTTCATAATCTTCTCTCCTTTTAAATACTTTTACCTAATTTATAGGCTTCTTCCATATATTCTTTTTCCGTACTAGCACCACTATAACCATAGCCTTTTGCAAGTATTGTTCCAACATTATCTAAATTTAAATAATCAATTAATATCTCAATATGTTTTTCAAAAGCAATCATTACTTGATTATCATTATTCCATGCTGTAGCAATAAAAACAGATTTTAATTTTTTACTTTGAATTTGTCCATTTCTAGAATAAAATCTATCAATTGCACTTTTAATTTGCGAAGAAAAACCAAAATAATAAATCGGAGTTGCTAAAACAATCATATCAGATTCTAAAATAGTATCTAATATTTTAGACATATCATCATTAAAAGTACAAGGTCCATTCATTCCACAACAATCACAACCTATACAAGGATGAATCTTTAAAAAAGGAATATCAAATCTTAAAATAGTATTTCCATTTTCTAAAGCACCTCTAATAAACTCATTAACTAAAGTATTAGAAGTTCCATTTTTATGAGGACTACCAGTTAAAACAACTATTTTCATTATTTAGTTACCTCATCAATACATCTTAAAGCATTAAGAGTTCTAGGATAACCAATATAAGGTAACAATTGTGTAACTGTTTCAATCAAAAACGCTCTATCATTACCAACATTTAAATTAGCTGCTACATGACCTTTTACTTGAGGCTCACATCCTCCTAAAGAAATCAACATTGAAAATGTCAATACTTCTCGTGTTTTATTATCAAGATATCCTCTAGTATAATAATCTCCAAAACAATTAGCACTCAAATAATCTTGAATATGTTTCTCATCTTCCGGAGCACTATTTCTCATCTTATCAATAATATCTGCTCCACATATTTCTTTCTGTTTTTGTAATCCTTTTTCAAATCTATCTTCATAAGAAATTTGTTTTCCTCCTGATACAGGTAATTTAACTCCGTTTGCTTCAAGTACTTCATTAGTATCATAAATAATATCAAATACTCTTGCTATACCACAATAAGGAACAGCTTGATAGACAATTTCCATAATCTCCTCCGGTGTAATACCAATATTTAAACCAGCAGCTAAAAACACTTTATAACGATCTCTAGTATTTTGGGCAATCATACTAGCAAGAATTATCATCCATCTTAGTTTTTTATCATAATTACCATGATCATAAACTTCATCAAAAGCAAAATTCAAAAATGTTTCTACATATTCTGGATTTGTTTCTGTCATTGGTCTAGTTTCCCCTGCTGGAGCATATTTAACACCTTCAAAAATTTCATCATGATTTCCCAAAGCCTTTTTTGTAATATTCATCTTTAATTTCTCCTATTTATTATCTTTTGATTTTTCTATTAAATAATAAGCAAAATCAACAGTACTATAATATTTAATAGTATCTAAATTTTCCTTTCATCTTTTAATATTTCAGAATCTATATTAAAATCTTCTTTAAATATAGATTTAGAACTTATTTTTATTTATCACTCCATTTCTTCAACTTTATCTATTGTTATTTTCCCTGATAAATTACTTATTTGATTTTCGTTTTCTATAGCTTTTCCCAGTTCATATAATCCACTAGCTGAACTAAATGAATCATAAAACATTACAACATCTCCCCATGGCTCATAATAAGCAAGCACTCCTCTTCCTCCATCATTTGCACGTGGAGTTTCATCAATATTTAATTCATTTGATGGATAAAATATTTTTTCATTAGAACTGAAATTTTCTGCTTCAACTGTAAGTGGTAACTGATTATATAAATCATTTGCTGCTACACTATCATTTAACTCAAATATTATATTATGACTTCCATCACTAACACTAATCTTCATTCTATTTTCTTTCTCCTCTTCTATCTTATTATCATCATTAATTTCCTCTTCAGTAACTTGATTTACATCTTTTTGAAAATCAAGTTCTTTATCATTAATAATAAAATAACTTATACCAATTATAGATATTACTAATACAACTACTAATATACCAATTGTTTTCTTCATTTAATCCTCCACTATCTTAATAACTTTTTAATACCTTTATAGGCAATCTCATAAATAGAATGATATTTATAATCAATATTTGCTTCTTTCATTGCTTTTTCTTGTTTTTTAGTTACAACAGCATAAGGATATATTCCAAACATAAAAGGAAAAAAAGAATAAAGAAAATCCATTACTTCATCTTCGCTCATTTCTTTAAAGAATTTATTTAAACATAATTTTATTGCATGAACAGCATTTCCATAAGCTCTTTTAAATTCAATTAATCTTTCTAATCTACTATTTTCTTCTAAATCATACATATTCATCGAAAGCAATTTTAATAAACGTTCTTTATTTTCTATTGTATGTGCTAGTGCAATAGCAAATTCTTCTTTCGTTAGTTTTTCATTTTCTGTTCTTATTTTTTCTATATCAAAATACCATTTTTCATATTCCTTCTGAAATAAAGCTAAAAAAATTTCTTCTTTCGTTTCAAAATAATTATAAATTGATGGTCTTGAAAAAGATGTCAATTCACTTATTAGTTTTATTGAAATATCTTTGAAATTATATTTTTCATATAATTTTTCACACGCTTTAATAATTTCTTCTTTTCTTAAATCTGAATGCTCCATTTTAACACCTCTTGACATTATGTCAGTTTATAAAAATATTATATATTTAATCTGACACGTTGTCAACACTTTATAAAATAATAAAAAAAGACATACTCAAAGTACATCTTTAATTACTTAATCTTAGACTCTTAGTATATGCAATTTCTCCTTGTTCATCGCCAACTTTATTACTACGTGATTTTATATGATTAACTTCACAATATCTTCTTTTAAATTCATCTTCATCTTTTAATAAATTTCTCATATCATTCAAGAATATCTTATATACTTCATCTTCAAAAAACATGTTTTCTGGATTTTCTTCACTATATTTTTTAGATAATCTTTTAATTGTATAATCTAAATAGTCTTCAATATTTTCTTCTGGCATTCTCTCTTTAGCTACAAAGAAGCTTCTAATAAAAACAATCTCTATTCTTGTATTACGATCAGCTGATGATATAAGTTTTCCATAAACACTTCTTGGTTCATCTTCTTTAGAAGAACGATGATCTTCAATAGCTTGTCTTATAATAAGTCTTTCTTCATCACTAAAAAAATCTTTCATTTTTTGATCATTGAAGAACCTTTCTCCAGCAATCATCTCATGTATTTCATGATTTTCATGTTTACCTAAATCATGATATGCTGCTATAGCATAAATCATATTATGATTCAAATTCAATTTAAACGTATCATTTAGAGCAAATGACCTTCTAATAACTTCCATTATATGTACTATACCATGTGCCTGATCATTTATGGCATATTGTGGAAAAATATCCCTTTCAACATATTCTTTCAATTCAGGAATAACATCTCTAGTATAATATTCTATTTCATCTATTCCAACTTCATCTAATATCAGAGGTCTTAAAATATCAAACGATTCATCTCCCGTTTTAACAGCATTATAAACCGCATATAATATTTGGTCTAAAGAATATTCTGGATTTATATCCTTTATTTTAGCAAATGTTCTTTTAAAAATATTATCATCTTCTTTTATAACTTTTTCTAAACCATTTACTTCAATAAATTTTTTATCAAATTCCTGACGATTTTCTAATATTCTATTTAAATCTTCTAAAAATTTTTTATAATCTTGGTCTTCAAAATACATTTTTTCTGTAGCATATCCTTTTTTACCAAATTTTTGTACTAAATGTTTATATGACTCATCCATTATCTCTTTTATACTCAAATCATTAGAATTAGCTTTTCTATATTCATAAGTTCTTCTGAAAGGAGCATCTAAATCTGTATTTCGATCTGCTGAAGAAACTATTTTTCCATAAATACTACGTGGTTCATATTCCAAACTTGCTCTATGATCATTTACAGCTTCACTCATTATTCTAATTTCCTCTTCAGTAAAAAAATTTCTTAATTCTTGATCTTCAAAAAGCATTTTAGCTGAAAGTTCTTCATGCTTTTTAGGATTGATACTATGTCCTAAATCATGATATGCCGCAATAGTATAAACCATATTCATATTAATATTTTCTATTGTTTTGGCAAATTTAATACTACGATCAATTACATATTTAATATGATCTATTCCATGCCCTTTATCATTTTTGTCATATCTTGGTAAAATATTTGTTTCAATATATTTTATCAAATCATTATTTATCATCTATATCACTTCCTTATTAGCTATTATAACATAAGCAATAAAAAAAGAACTTTAATAGTTCTTTATTCGTCAAACTTTGCATCTACATAATATATAGGACGACCCTCTTTTAGATATTGTTTCTCATAATTCGTCATTACATTAGCAATATTACGTTCATCATTATGTAAATCTAAACTAACTTTATTAAAAGTATACCAATATTGTGATAATGTTTCTAATGAATATGCAAAAAAACCTTTATTATCAGTTTTTAAAATAATATGTTTATTTTTTCTAAAAATCTTATCGTATAGTTTTAAATAACTAATATGTGTAAACCTTTTATTTTCATCTATTCGCTTAGGCCATGGATCACAAAATGTTAAATATATAGTCTCTATTTCTTTACCAAATATTTTATCTATTTCGCGAGCATCAATATTAATTAATTTTAAATTAGGAAGATTTAGTTTTTGTAAATTTTGAACAGCCATAACCATTTGTGAATCAACAACTTCCAATCCTATAAAATTAATTTTGGGATTTGTTCTTGCCATTTCAATAATAAAATCTCCTCTTCCCATACCTAATTCCAATCTAATTGGATTTTTATTACCAAATAAAAGCGACCATTTATTTTTATATTTGCTTGGATTATTAACTACATAAGGACTATTATTAACAATTTTATCAGCGTTTTTAATCTTAATATATTCCATAAGTTCCCCTCTCACTTAAATATCGCTCTTATTATATCATAAATTATATATTTCTTATAGCTGAATTATTTAAAATTTCATAGTACAATATTAATGGAGGTCTTAATATGTTATTCAAAGATATTAATTGGCAAGAAGCAGATCAAAATGCTTACATAAATACTAAAGTACTTTACGATAAATTCCGTCATTTATTTGACGAATTATATGGTTTTCAAAATTCGAAACAAGATTTAATTCTATACCAAATATATAAAATTTTTTCATATTTTCAAGATAAAGGAACATCCTATACAAATATTACTATTAATAATAATCAATTAATATTATTTAAAGATAAATCATTTGGTAATCCAGGAAATATAAAAATAACTCTCTATCGCAATTTTCTTCAAATTGAAAGTTCATTAACCAAATATACTGGTAATCGTAATTTTATTAGAATAATTATCAATCCTCAAGAAGTATATATTAATGGTTTTATTAAAGAAGAAAATAAACCTGCTATAACTATAAAAGGTATAAAAAACAAAAATAAAGATTTAACTATTGAAATAACTGAACCAAATCAAAGAAACATAATTCAAAATGATGAACCATGGCATATTTTCTCTGTTTTAATAGAAAATATTCTTGATGATAAATACTTTAACAATTTAAGTTCTACAACTCCTACCAACATATGGAAGAAATTATCAAGTACCTTATACCAAAAAGGATTATCTCACTATCAAGAAGAATTTTTTACTCTTCTCCATAAATGTTTACAAGATAATATTGATATTAGTTACTACCAAGAAGAACTATCTACATTTTTTATTACCAGAAATATTACTGAATACCTAAATAACTTGCCTTATAATAACAATATTAAACTAACACAAATTCCTATAAAAGGTTTAAATATTAATGAAGAATCAATTCAAAAATTTCTTAATTATGAAATAACTGATGAATATAATAGAAAATATAAGTTAACAGATATTCCTCTAAGTCTAGTTGATACAACTAATATTTCTAAATGTCAGTTCCTAGATATTTTAAACAATTTAAGAGAAGATGAAATTGATATATATATTGTTGGCTTAGCTTATTTTGCTACATACTGCACATCATTTGGTGAATTATCAGGTCATAACTTCTATGGTTCAAATATATATCCCAAATATGCTGGTTACAAAATGAATGTCGCAATAAAATCTTCATTATTAGGTATCCCTCTAGTTGACTATGCTCGTGCAAGATATCAAAAAAATGGTGAAAACTATCCTCAAATATGTCATTTTTTCAAAATTTTAGGTTTTGACTTTAAAGAAGGAGAACGAAATAACCAACTACTAGAAAGTGAACCAAATTCAATAGATGTTTATCAATTTAAAAAATTAATTAATAATGGAAAGCATAGCCCTTTTTCATTATCTTAAATAAAAATAGATGATACTAATCATCTATTTCTATTTCTCTGTCTATGATATTTCCATTCTTTGCATTTATTTCATACTTATATTCCTTATTTCCTGCTTTAAACTCCACTTCATAATAGACTACATTTCTTTCATCATCTAATTCTATTTCTAATTCCCTAATATTATTTTCATTAACTGAAGCATCATTTAAAGCTATACTTTTAGCTTTTTCTTTCCCTATATAAGAAGAACTAGAATTATTATTGTTACTATTATTGTTATCACTATTATTTACTTCTTTATTAGAAAGATAATCGTCATCATAATCATTTTTCTTATATAATATTTCTCCTGTTTTAGCATCAATATCATATTCATATTCCTTGTTATTATATTTAAACTCTACTTCATATAATAATATACCGTCATCAGCATCAAATTCTATTTCTAATTCTCTAATATTATTTTTATTTACTGAAGCATCATCTAAAGCAATCTCCATTGCTTTGTCTCTGTCTATATAACCACTATCTGATGCTTTACCAGTTGAATCAACAGATGTCACATCAGTATTTTTATCATTAAGTAAAAGATTTAATTCAGTAATAGACAATCCAGCTAAGGCATCAAAATTATATAACTCTCCTTTTGAATTAGTTATCTTAGAAGATAAAACATTACTTATTAATTTAGCTTTTCCAACAGAAATATTATAATCATCTGATAATTTTTCAATTTCTTTATCATCATCATAACCTTGAGTTAATATTGAACCATCTATTGAACTAGCTTTTAATAACTCATTTATCTCGTTCATAATTTCTTTTTGTAATCTTTCACTTTCTTTATTATCACTATTTTTTACTGATACCAAAATTGAATTTTGATCGATAGATAAATAACCATTTTTCATCATTGAACCGATAATAGCATTAATAGCAACATCTAGATCAACCTTTTCTAAATCCATATCTTCTAATACTTTTTTAGCATCATCATTCAATGCTTTTGCTTCAATTATCTCCTCTTTATCATTAATTTTTAATTCAATGCTAGGATTAACATCAAATTCAATAACTGTTTCTACTTTAAACGCTTTATTATATTGATTTAATCCTATAATACCAATAAAACTTAGTAATATAATAAAACCACATACACAACCAATTAGTTTAGGTGTTATAAATTTTCTTTTTTTCTCTTCGTTAGTAACTTTAATCATTTTACTTTTAAATCCTTTCTTTTCTTCACACTTTTTGAGAATATTATCAAGAACATTGGGAACAGAATTAGCAACTGCTAATTTTAAAGATTCTTTAACTTTTTTATTTCTCATTTCATATCCTCCTTTAAATAATTTTTCATTTTTTTTAAAGCACGATGATACTTAGATAATACTGTTGATAAAGATAAATTAAGTGTTTTAGATATCTCACGATATTTCATTCCAGATACAATATGTAACATAATAATTGTTCGTTCCTCTTCTGTAATTTTATTTAAAAGCATATTTAGTATCATTCTATCTTCTATTCTTTTACTATCTTTATCATCAAAACCTACATTATATACTTCCTCAATATCAACATGATTTTTTCTCTTTCTTATCTTTTCATAACATAAATTTTTAGTTATCGTCATAATCCAAGCTAATGGCTTACCTTCTTTTTTATATTTAGAAGAATTCTCATATATTTTAATATAAACTTCTTGAAATATATCATCGGCATCATCTTTATTAACTATTATCGATAAAATAAAACCATATATTGCTTCTTTAGTCATTTCATAAAAATTGACTAACGCATTTTTATCTTGCTCAATCATTCCTCCAATATAATCTTCAAGTAATTTATTTCTAACCAAAGGGTCATATTCATTTAGCGCTAACATATTATCTACTCCCTTCACTATAATAATGTTTTAAAATTCATTTTTATTGCAAAAATAAAATTATTTTCAAAATAAATATATCAAATAAAAAGAAATAAATATATAAAATTTATTTCCTATCTTCAATATTTATCTTATTTTCAATATTTTCTTCAAGTAATTCAGGATTATCAAATATATATTGTATTAATTTCAAAGACTTAGCAAAATAATACCCATCGGCAATCCTTTCATCAAAATTAATTCCAAATTCACAAACTTTTATTTTATTACCATAACTATCGATTTCATCTCTTATTTCACCCATTGTTGCTAATGATGAACAAGTTCCAAAATTAGTTAAATTATGATAAATTGCTCCACACTTAATTGAACCTAAATTAGAAACAATAATACTACTATAATAAATATTATCTTCTATTAAAGAACTAGGTAACATTCCCTTTTTATCTAATAATTTAAATATTCCCATTAATGGAATTCTTATAATATTTGGTATTTTACCTAAGATATCTACTAAATTATTAAGTCCATCTTTATCATTTCCATCTTCTCTTATCATATCAATTTTATTCTTAATTTTTTTACTTATTGATACAATATTATCTTTAGGTAATATCGGTAACATAACCATTACTTCTTTACTATTATCTGAAAAATCAACTTTTGCTACAAAAGAAATCTTTATATCTTTATGTTGATATAAATGTCTATTAGTAACAAAATAATTTAATTTTTGACGATTATAAAAAACTTTTCCTATTGCTGTTAAAAAAACATAAAAATATGTAATATCAATTCCTTGCTCTTTCTTATTATTTACATAATCAACTAGTTTAGTAACATCAAACTTCTGATTAATAAAAACATCACTATCACAACGATTAGGTTTTAAATCAATCAATATTTGTTGTAAACTAGTTATGTTCTTCACCTTTATAGCATATCTCTTATAACTCATATAATCACCCTATATTTAAAGTATATCACACATTTAAAAAAAATAAAAAACACTAAGTGTTTTTATTTTCTAATCTTAGTGCTTTTGCAGTTGTTTCAACTATTTCTTCATCCGTAATTCCTTTTTCTTTAAGAATCATAAGATATTGATATAAATCTCTAAGTTCTTCTTTAACAAAACCATTAAATTCTTTTTTTTGCTCCTCATCTTTAATCTCTTCAAAATTAAAAACTCTAACTTTACCAATATCACCTTGTTCTAACAGACAAAAGAATTCATCATTTTTTTCCATATTATAACCTATTTTAAAAACTATATCTTTATACCTTAAGTAATAAAATCGACAACCCTCTTCACTATAAGAAATACTATATCTTTTATATGCATATTCATCAATCATATTATATAAAGGTTTCAATTTACTAAAATTATCTTCATCTTGATTACTCAAACTATTAACTAAACAATTATACAACCATTCCATATAATCATTATCTTCAACAATATTTTTTCTATCAGATGCTTCTTTTTCTATACTACGACAATAGTTTTCAAACCATTCATGAGCATTAGTTGATTCCATTGGTTCTAGTGGAATATTTATGTACATATAATCCCTTCATTTCTAAATTAAAATTAGATTACATCCTAAATCTATCTTTGTCAATAAAATCTTTTTATCCACCTTTTTTCTTCATTTTCACTTTTATTATCTTCGTAAAAAAATTCATTTTTATTATCGTCTAAAAAGATATCTAACATTTCTAAGAAATCTTCAGCAGTTATTGCTTTCCTCACTTCCTCTATTCTCATCCACAAATTTTCTCCTTCACGAGATGATTTTTTTAATTTACCATGATAACTTTGTGTCTTAAAAAGTTATACTAAATACCTTTTATGACTTTTAAAATCATACCAATCTTTAAAGCCACAAACCTTTAAATTGCTAATAATCAGTCCAGTTTCCTCATAAACTTCTCTAATTACTGCTGGAATTAGTCCTTCTCCTAATTCAACATGTCCTCCAGGAAAAGAAAGACCATCCCAATCATTCTTATTTCTTCTCTGTACAAGCACTTTATCATTAACTAAATCATAAATCATACACATATTTGTAAGTTCAACACTTTCTAACTCATGTTTACTCATTTTTATCACCTGTCTAAAGTATAACAAAAAAAAGAACTTATCTAAAGTTCATCTTCTTCATCTTCTTCATTATAAGCAATATCATAATTACTTGGTCCCTTAATACATTTACCTTCTAAATTAAATCTTGAAGCATGACAAGGACAATCCCAAGTTTTATCGATTTCATTAAATATTAAAGTACAACCTAAATGAGGACACTTACTATAGACAATATATTCCTTATCACCATCTTTATATATTGCAACATTCTTATTATTAATTACTTCATAAGAAACATTTTTATTATACCAATACTTATTCTTTATTAATTTATTCTCTATATACCCCTTCATATTATAATAAGAATTAACTATTATCTTATCTATATAAGATAACTTATTAACACGTAAAGGATCAAATATTTTTTCATATTCACATTTTTCATTTAAAACTAATTTACATAAACAATAACCTGCTAATGTACCATTTGTATTTCCCCATGTATTATATCCTGTTCCAATAAATAAATTATCGTTATTTTTTTCTAATCTTCCTATATAAGGCATACCATCTACTGTCATCAAATCATCATTACTCCAATAATAACTAAGATTAATATCTAAATCATCTATTTCTTTTAACATTTGTTTAAAATTTCTTTTTTCATCAAGATTATCACATATAATATGTGAGTTAGTTAAATAAATTAAATATTTCTCTTTATCCTTATAATATCGTAATGATTTATATGGATAAGCATTAGTTATATAACTTTTATTCTTAACTTTATCAACTATAGCAGCACCTAAATAAGATTTTTCTATATTAACCTTTAACGGCATAAAATAAGGTTTTAAAAAATAAGGATAATGACAAGCTAAAATCAACTTATTACACTTTATTTTCAAACCCTTATCTGTTTTACATATATATCCATCATTTTTTATTATTTTAATAATTTTTGTCTTCTCAAATATTTTTATTTTACTTTTTTTACATATTATAGCTAATTGATCTAGATACTTGACAGGATTAAATGTATATGTATTATCTACTCCTATTATATATTTACACTTTATCTTTTCGTTTTCGTTTACATTTTCATATACATCTAAACCAATACTTTCTAAAAAAATTTTTTCTTCTTTTATGTTTTCAATTTCTTCATCATTTTCAGTAAATACATAAGATTTGCTTTTTTCTAAATTACACTTAATTTTTTCATCTAAAATAATATTTCTTATTAATGAAATAGCTAAATCTTGAGAATATAAATATTCTTTTGCGACCTCATCATTATACATATTACACAAATCTGCATAAATAGTTCCTTGTAAATAAGTTATTTTACCTGTATTTCTACCACTTGCTCCTATTCCAATTTTATCCCTTTCGACTAAAGCTATTTTATATCCCTTATCTCTTAAAAAATAAGCTGTACTAAGTCCCGTAATTCCTCCACCAATTATCAATATATCAACATTTAAATTATTTTTCAAAGACGGGTATTTTCTTTTACTTTTATCTTCCAACCAAAGACTCTGATATTTCATCTAGACCACCTAATTTTATTATTAACAATAAAATTTCATTCATACAAAAACTACTAAAGAGTTTTATAATAATAATCCCAAAACTCTTTAGTAGTATCTAACATTTCATTCCTAGGTAATTCATTATATTTATAAAATTCATAACCTAAACATTTACCAGGTTCATTAAATAATAAATTACCATCTATATAACGACATTTATATACCCAAAATAACCAATTAACTTCTTTTTTACTTCGCGAATCATATTTACAACATAAAAAGCAACAAACAAAATTTTCTATTTGAATATTAGCTTCATTTCCTACTTCTTCTATTATTTCTCTTTTCAAAGCTTCTCTAAAATCTTTATCACTCTCTTCAACTGCACCACCAATATCTGCCAGTCTATTTTCTTCATCCCTCGATTTAGGGCCTCTTCTTTGCAATATTATTCTATCATTATTATCAGTAATTAAAGCAATAACAGCATTACGATAATCATTTAATACTATGTTATTTTCCTTAAAGTATTCTACTACTTCTTCATCAGTTTTTAATTCCTTATCAGCAATTAACTTCATATAAATCTCCTAATAGTATATTGTCAAAGTTCGATGATATGGCTTATCATTCTTACTCTTATTTTGACCTAACAACCATATATAATCGTTTATATCCATTCTTGAAACTTTATTATTTAATTTTTTGGCAATATAATCGATAACAACTAAATCATTAGCTCTTATTTCTACTTCCATTTCTGAACCATATTTTAAATTAACTTTATTATCAACCAATTTAGCTAATTCATCACTATATTCTAACATACCAAGATTTCTCATCACTTGTGGAATTTTATAATCAGCACATCCAACTAAATGACTATAATCAACATTAACTTTCTCAACTATTTCACGAACATGTAAAATATCAGATGTCAATAATTGTGCTCGTTTATAAAAATAAACTTTATCTCCATTATATATACTTTCATCATCAAAATAACTAAAATGATTAATTATATAATCTAATAAACTAATATCTTCTTTAAAATCTTTTATTTCATCGTAAAAATCACTCTTAAGACTTTTCAAATACCTATTAAGTTCGCAAAGACAATCATATCTTTCTTTCAATAATGGAATTTCTACATTACCATCTAACCAAGTGCTAAAAGTTAACATCGACATTTCAAAACTTTTTTCCTCTTTATATCTTTTAATAATTAAATACATCATTGCCATTGAACCATCTAACTCTGTTCCTTCATCAGTTTTAATTGTCCACTTTGGATCTCCCCAAAAACAATAGTCTCCAATTGTATGATAAATTAACAAGAAATTTACAATTTCACGACAAGACATATCTAATAAACCATAAGGATTAGATGCTAACCAATAACTAACTTTATCAAATTCTCCTTTAGCTATTATTTCATCTATTTCTTGATAATTAATACTTACATTCCTAGAATTACTAGCAACCAATTTCGTTGTTCGTTCAATTTCACTTAATATATTACTCATTTAAATCACCAATTATATTTTATCATACCAAAAAAGAAGCACAATATTATTCTGCTTCTTTCTTATAAGTAATAAACTGAACAATTCCATCTCGTTGATCAATAGCTTGATCTTCCATAATTGAATTACTTATTATTCGATAATAATCTTGTTCTTCTTTCGTTAAATTAACTCGTTCTCTAACATCTACATCGACACCTAAATCACTCATTAATGATAATTTATCACCTTTTCCTAAAGTAGCTAAAAAACGATCAGTTTTTCCATCTTTATATGCTTTTAAAAAATCATTCATTCTTAAATCATTTAAAGCGTTATTTGCTCTCTTTATTTTAATCGCCAAATTATCATAATTTTTTTCTAAAGCCATCAAATAAATTCCAACTCTAACTGATTCATTAATTCCTTTTAAATCCTTTTCTATATCATTAATATCATAATTTAATTTTTTAAACTTTTCTAATAATTCGTTCATAGCTTGAATTAATTCTTTACCAAATAATTTATTAATAATTTTATTTTTCATTTTTATCAATTCCCAAAGTTAATAATTTATTAACTAAATCTATATCTATATCATCCATTGCAATATTATTTGGTAACTTACTTTCACCCAAAGCATTATGAAAATCTAAAATACACAATGGAACAAAAAACTGTTCATAACTTCTTCTTCCTAAAGCCCCACAACATAATACAAACTCATCATCATTAACTTTATTATCTTGATATACAACCGTTTCCAAAGTAACATCAAAATAATAATAGCTATCTTCTATTAAAACTAAATTTGATACATAGAACTGCCCATCTTCAGACTTCATAGCTACATTTAAAACATCCATCTTAATTTTCTTCAATATTTCACTATATACATAAGAATTAATAATACTATCAAAATCTCCATTAACTAAACCATGAAATAATTCATTTTGCGTAACACTTTTTCCAATATTATATTCAATATCATCATAATCTTCATTAGTAGCTAAATAAGCTTGTAACTTACACGCATTTAATAATTGTATTGAAGGATCATCAGATTCTTTCAAACCTAATAAATCAATTATTTCTTTAATTTTATCTTCTATCTGAAAATTAACAGCCATTTCATTAACATCTATATAGAAATCCATTTTATTCTTTTTTAATATACGTAAATTAGATTCAATACACATCTTACTTACATTATTAACTTTTACTAAATAAATATTATCCCCTTCTCCTAAATAAGAAGTAACATCTTCAATAACTCCTTTAGTATTAGAACTAATTATTAATACTTCATCCCCAATACTAAATTTGGCCTTTTTAATTTTATCCATAGCCACACCACCTATTATATAATCAAATTATAACATAAAAAAAAGAAGTAAGCTATCTAAGATTACTTCTTACTACTTTTTAAAGCAATAAATATATCAGAATAAATATTTTTAAAATCATCATAGAATTCATCAATTTTAAAATCTTGACATTTATACCACTCTGGACCATCTACTACTATATCTTTAAATAATTCCATTATCTTATCAGAAGTTCCTAAAACAAATGCATTAGGTAATATATCATATAAAAGATTTTTATTTTTCTTATATTCTCTTACTATAATATCTTCATCTAACTTCATTAAATAATTTTTATAACTTTCTATTTTATTAAAGATATATCTACCATATCTAGTTCTATCACTCATTAAACCAGCTACTGATATAATAATTAACATACAAATAATTCCGACAACGTAAACAATGTCATAAGTCATATCTACTAAAAAAGCTTTATATGATGTCAAGACAATTGGTATCACAATAAATATTAATGCTACTAAAGTATATAACATTTTTTCCATAATACTTTTCTTTTTGAATAACGAATACAATAAAATAATATATCCAATAGCTGAAACTATTATATTAAACATAATCACACTTGGTTGATATTCAATTAATAAATTAATAATATTCATTGCTAATATAATTAAAACCATTATCCAATAAATAATCTTTCGATTAATAAAACTATCACTATATATTTTCTTTTTACGTTTATCATCAGATAATTTACTATTAATCATTTCTTTAATACTATATAAGGAGATTGATAAATCTTTTCTATATAATATATCTCCGTCATCAAATAATTCATTCATAAATATTTTTTCTACACGATCAATTCCCTTATAATCACGTTTCTTAATTATTTTATAGCCTTTTTTTAATTTCTCTATCTCAATATATCCTTCATTAGCTAAATTAAATAATAAAGACGGAATATCACGATCTTTAACTTTACCATTATATAAATAACTCAATTCTAAAGCATTTATATTCTTATTAAAATACATATTACCTTTATAAACTTTATTTCTTTGTTTCTTTTCTATAAACCAGAATAAAAGAGTTAATATTACAAAAACAATTGGTACAAAAATAGATGCAATTAATAAATTACTTATATTATTTGTACACTTGCCAAAATAATTATCATCTAATTTAATTCTTATTGCATATGCTACTTGAGGATTTATAATTCCATCAATTGACCCAGTAATAACATTTCCATTTACTTCATAATCGACATTTTTGACTTCTGTTCCATATTGATCTACAAATTCAATATTATCTTTATCAAATTCCTTAGGCATTACTATTTCAAAAGATAAACCATCTACTTTAACATCATAATTACTAATTAAATAAAAGACAAACTCATCATTATCATTTAAAGTATCAACCCCAACATTATAATCATAAGTAAGATAATAGTTTTTCTTAGTATTAGTTTTATCTTCTTTTCCAATTGTTAATACTCTTAATCCTTCTTCTGTTGTTAAATTATAATAATCATCTGTATCAATATTACTAATAATAGCTCTTTTATTTACTTTAGTACCATCATCTCTAACATAAACATGTCTAAAAGGTATTTTACTCTTTACTTCAACTATTTTATTCCTAAAAGTTGCTAAAAAACTTTCCTCGACATTAAAAACATTATTATCATTTACATTAACACGAACAAAATAATCCTCTAAATAATAAACATCATTTTCCCCTTTTTCCAGAATTTCTACATCTGTACCTAATTCTGCAGTTAATGAATAATACTTAATATCATCTAAGGAATAAGATATTTCATTAGAATAAATATTTTGCTGATAAGTAGCTATGCCATTTTCATCAACTGCTACATCAGAAATAAATTCTTGCAATGGCTCTTGATTCTTATTATATACTTTTAAAGTAATTTCTAACTTAACATCTCTAGCATATGAATTATATAAAGCACCCTTAATTATTACTCCAGATACACCGCTAGATAATAAGTTAGAATATCTTGTATATCCTACATTTTCTATCGATATTCGGCCAACATTAAATTTCTTTATAATTCCATTAGTAGAAGATAATTCTGATTCTACCGGTTTAGCAAAAACTAAAATTGGTAAACATATAAAAATTAAAAGTATCACATTTCTAAGATATTTCATCTATATCAACCCACTATCATACTATAAAAAAATTATATCATAAAAAAGAAAAGTCGTTAAGACCTTTCATTTTCTTCCTTCTTTTTTTCATCTTTCAGCTTAAAATAAATCACACTCATAATAATAGTTACAATACTTAATATAGTTGGTAAAATATATCCCCAAAAACTTCTTTTAACTTCAACATCTAAAACATCTTTCTTCTTATAATAAACAGTTATAGTATCATCAATTTTATCTTCTATATTGCCTTTAACAATATAATCCAAATATATTATATTAGTTCCTTTTTCAATTGTATATTCTATTATAGGTTTAAATTTATCTTCATTACTTGTAACAACTCCTCTAATAATCTTCGCCTGTGTTACATTCTGAGAATCATTAACGCTACCTATATAATCAGATAGTTTATATATTTGAAAACCTAAACTATAAATTCCATATAATAAAATTAACAAACTAACTGCATATATAAATACTTTTTTTAATTTCTTATCTTTAATTAAAATATAAACAATAATTAAATCTATTAATATAACAATATTTATTACTACTCTAGGACTTCTAAATAAGTTTTCTAAAGTATCAACATAATCTCCAGTAAGACACTCATTACCATATTCACTTGTACAATATAATCTTAATGCTTGATAGTCATTAATCTCCGTACTCATTTCATTACCATAAAAATCCTTTAACTCCGTTATTTTTATATCGTCTTGTCCATAATATATAATTTCATTTAACTCACTAATTTCGGCATTCCATCTAATATAAGTCGAAGCAAAAAATATTCCTACTAAAGAAACAACTATTAACAGAATAACTAAAACAAAGTTTTTATTGAAGAAACTCTTCTTTTTTTCTTCGTTATCAACAATTATATCTTCATTCTTTTTCATTAAAATCACCTATCTTCATTAACATTATAACATAAAAAAAGGATATTAAATAATATCCTCTAACCAACTTTTTCAAATTGGCTATTATACAATTTCTCGTAGAAGCCACCTTTTTTCATTAATTCATCATGACTTCCTTGCTCAATTATATTACCTTCGTTCATAACTAATATTAAATCTGCATTTTTTATAGTTGATAAACGATGTGCAATAATAAATGAAGTTCTACCTTCTGTTAATTTATCCATTGCTTTTTGTACTAATTCTTCTGTTCTTGTATCAACATTACTTGTTGCTTCATCCAAAATTAAGAATGGCGCATCTTCAATCATACCACGAGCAATAGTCAATAATTGTTTTTGACCTTGACTAACAGTATCATTATCACTAATAACATAATCCAATCCACCTGGTAAAGTTTTTACAAAATGATCAACTCCAACAGTACGCAAAGCTTCCCAAATTTCGCGATCTGTAACATCTTCTTTATTAAATTTAATATTATCTCTAACAGTTCCTTCAAATAACCAAGTATCTTGTAAAACCATTATAAATAGTTCATGAACATTTTCACGTGTTAATTCAGAAGTAGAAACACCATCAATTAAAATTTGACCATTATTTATCTCATAAAACTTCATTAATAAGTTAACCATTGTCGTTTTACCTGCTCCAGTTGGACCAACTATAGCAATTTTTTGACCTGGTTTAACTTTTACACTAAAGTTCTTTATAATAGTTCTTCCTGCATCGTAACCAAACTTAACATTTTTAAATTCTATTTCACCTTTAACATGAGATTTATTTAATTTTTTCTTCATATCTTTTTGATTAGACATTTCTTTTTCATCTAAAAATTCAAATACTCTTTCACTAGCAGCAGCCGTTGATTGTAAACTAGCCATTGCTTGGGCTATCTGTGATAATGGATTAGTAAATAATCTTACATATATCATAAATGCTACTATAACTCCGAAAGAAATAACATCATTCATTGTCAAAATTGCACCTACAATACAAACCATAACATAGCCAAAATTACCTATAAATCCCATTATTGGATGCATCAATCCAGATAAAAATTGACTTTTTCTATTTGTTTGATATAACTCTTCATTTAAACCTGTAAATTCAGCCAATGCTTCTTTTTCTCCATTATAAGCTTTAACTACATTATGTCCTGAATACATTTCTTCAATATAGCCATTCATTTCACCTAAAGCTTCTTGTTTTTCATTAAAATACTTTTGTGATTTAGACATGATTGCAAACATTAAAACAAAACCTAAAATACTAGATAAAATTGCTGTTAAAGCCATAATCCAATTAGTTACAAACATCATAAATATTGAACCAAGAAATAATGTTACACTACTAACTAAAGTTGCCAAACTATTATTTAAATTTTGAGCTATCATATCTACATCATTAGTAACTCTTGATAAAACATCTCCAATTTCATGATTATCAAAATACTTAAGAGGCAATTTATTAACTTTCTTACTAATATTATCTCTTAATATATTGGCAAAACGATTTGATACTGTAGTAAGTGAAAATCCTACAATAAAATTAAATAACACACTTACTAAATATAATCCAGCCATAAATATAGCTATATCTTTAACTTTATCCATATCTATAGAAGGTTTAACAAGTTCATAAATAGAATCAGGTAATTCATCAATTAATTCTAAAGATCTCTCTGATTCAGCTTCGTCTCCCATTTCCATAGTTAATTCCATAAACTTTATTTGATCTTTAGCACTAATTGTAACACCATCTATTTCAATATCAGTAAGATTTTTTTCTAGATTTTCACATGCTTGCTTAGCAACATCACTTTTTTCATCAACCTCTGGAACCATACCATTGCAAATTGTAAAGCTTTGTTGTCCAGCTTCTCCTAAATTATCAGTAATCTTCTGTCCTACTTCTGTTAGTTTTTCAACATCTGGACTAATACCAGCAGTAATTGTATCGGTTAAGACAGATAATTTATCAGGGGCAATTAAAGACAATATTGCACTTATCATTGCTAAAATAAGAGCAATAACCATAATAACTTTCCATGGACTTAAATTTTTAATAAGCCTTAACATTGAGTTTTTAAAATCTTTAGATTTTTCCTGAACTCTAGCTCCTCCTGGTCTAGGCATCTTCTAACTCCTCCTTTGACAATTGTGATAAAGCAATCTCTTTATACACAGAACAATTTTTCAATAATTCTTTATGTGTTCCGATACCAACACATTCTCCTTCATCTAAAACTACTATTTTATCAGCATTAATAATCGTTCCAATTCTCTGAGCAACTATTATGCTTGTAGCATCTTTAGTATATTTCTTTAATTCTTTTCTTAGAACTGAATCAGTTTTATAATCCAATGCTGAAAAAGAATCATCAAAAATATATATTTCAGGATCACGAGCTATTGCTCTAGCAATTGCTAGACGTTGTTTTTGTCCACCAGATACATTAGTACCTCCTCGAGCAATATGAGAATCATATTGTTTATCCATTTTTAAGACAAAATCTTCACCTTGTGCTATTTTAATAGCCTCTTCAATCTTCTTACGTGATACTTCACCACGTCCGTTATCACCATAACTTACATTACTAGCAACAGTTCCTGTAAACATAACAGCTTTTTGTGGAACATAACCTAATTTATTGTGTAATGCCTCTTGTGTATATTCTTTAACATTTACTCCATCAACTAATACTTCACCCTCAGTTGCATCATAAAAACGAGGTACTAAATTAATTAATGTTGATTTACCACTACCTGTAGAACCAATAAATGCTATTGTTTCTCCACGATTAACTTTAAATGAAATATTTTTCAAAATATAATCATCTGCATCTGGATATTTGAAAGAAACATTCTTAAATTCAACAGTTCCTATCTCTTTTGTTTTACCTTCAAATGTTCCATCTAAAATACTAATTTCTTCATCTAATACTTCATTAATACGTTGAGCTGAAATTTGTGCTCTTGGAACCATCATGAATATCAATGCCAACATCAAGAATGACATAATAACTTGCATTCCATAACTAGAGAATACAACCATATTACTAAATAAAGTTATTTTATCTAACATACCAGCTTCTTGTATTAAGAAAGCACCTATAATATAAATTCCTAATGTCAAAATATACATTATCAAATTCATAACTGGATTCATAATTGAAAAGCATCTTTGATTAAACATCTGCATATCAGTCAATTCATCATTAACAGCTTTAAATTTATTAGTTTGATATTTTTCAGCATTAAATGCTCTAATAACACGGATTCCTGATAGATTTTCACGCATTACCCCATTAATACGATCAATTAACTTTTGAACTTTTCTAAATCTTGGCAATACAATAGCCATCAAAGTACCAACAACAAACAATAATATTGCTACACAACATGCTGTTAAAATAGACCATTCTAAACCCTTATTCAAAATTTTCATAACAGCCCAAATTGCCATAATTGGCGCTTTAATAAATACTTGCAATCCCATTCCAATTAACATTTCAACTTGTGTAACATCGTTAGTTGTTCTAGTAATTAAACTACTAGTTGAGAATTTTTTTATTTCGGCAATTCCCATATTTTCAACTTTAACAAATATTTTTTTTCTGATTGTCGCAGAGAAACTAGAAGCAACACGAGCTGCAAAGTATCCAACAATAATTGAACAAACTAAACTTGCTAAAGCACATCCAACCATATATGTTCCTTCACGAAGTATATCGCTCATATGACTTCCTTCAGTTTGAACAAGTCGCGTTATTTCACTCATATAATCAGGAATTGTTAATTCCAACCAAACTTGAACAACTATTAAAAGAATACATACAATAGCATAAAATATTTCTCTTTTTGTTAAATTTCTAAATAACTTAATCATTTCTATATCCTTTCTATATTTTTTCTCACTTTATCAACTATCTTCGAAAAAGTCTGATATTCATCATCTGTAATTCCTTCATTAATAATATCTTCTAATATTAGTTGATCTTCCTTCAAAAAATTAATTAACTCTTTACCTTTTTCAGATACTACAAGATAATTAATTCTAGAATCTTGTTTACTAGCTTCTCTTGTTAATAAATCGTTTTTTTCCATTGTACTAATTATAGAAGATAAAGTTGATTTATTACATGATATAAATTCCTCTAAATCTTTTTGACATAATAATTTATCACTTTCATTTAAACGTAATAGTATCTTAGCATGCATTGGCGTCAAATCTAAATTCATCTTCTTATATCTTCGTGTTATCCCTCGAAAAATATCGATATCTAACCTTTTAATATCATGTAATAACGAAGCCTTTACCATACCTCTCATCTCCAATAGTTCGATAGCGAACTATTAAATTATACATCTATCAATATAGATATGCAAGAGTAAAAAAAAAGATTAATAAATTTTCATAATCTCTTCACATTTCTTAAGAAAAATACTCCATATTTCCTTCATTCTCATTACTCATAATCTTCACTTTTACTCCGTTAATCATCGTAAATGAAGGTTTAACATGTCCTACATCAAACTGATAAATAACTTTCATATCAGGCAAAGCATTTTTAATAGCATCTTCATACTTATAATCAATAAAACTATTAGCAAAGCATACTTTTCCTATTAAAATAGCTTTTGTATATTTAAACCATCCAGCATATTTAAATTGTATTAAAGTTTTATATAAATCCTCACTAGTCATACTAAAAACATCAAAATACCAAATAATACCATCATCTTTATATTTTTCAACAAATTCTTTTGTCTTATCATATTTTGTTCCAATAATATCTTTAAGACATTCTATGCAACCACCTATTAAAATACCTTCCTCATTTACATTACCATTAATATTTGTCCATTTATTAACCTTATCAAAATCATCACTAAAACTTTTATCTTCACAATAAAGAAATTTTTCTTGCTTAATTAAATTACCCTTTAATATTTCAAAATAATTTAAATAAGATTGATGTAATGGTTCTAAATCAAATCCACTCATATTACAAGGACTATATATCGTTGCAATATCATAATTAGTTGTTATCAAAAATAATAAACTAGTTGGATCGCTACTTCCACTTATCCATTTAATATTATCTTTAATAATAGAATAATCAATATTATCTAACATATCAAATAAGAAATCTCCCCCACTAGCTATAGAAATCATCTTTACTTCATTATCTAAATATAAACTTTCTAACTCCTTAGCTCTTTCTATATCACTACTACTTACTATTCCAGAAGTTCTAACATTACTTGTCTCCTTAATTTTAAAGCCATATTTTTTTATATTATTAATGCTATTCTCATACTTATCTATTTTATCAAGAACACCACAACTAGCAGCCGTAACTCCAATTATATCTCCTTTTTTTAAAAATTCAGGAATTATCATCATCTCACCTCATATCTAATCATTATTAGGAACTAATCTTAAACTTTGACTTTTTTCATCTTTAGGTAATCTTCCTAATATTTCTATTGCATTTTCAACATGTTCATCTTCTAATCCTCTCTGACTACTTCCAATCATTTGTGAAGGTAATTTAACTAAATGCTCATTTAATAAAGGCATTTCATAATCGTCATCCAGTATAACATAATTATCTATTTCTGGATGATCATTTAAATAACTAATTATCTCCTCTTCTCTAATTTTACATAAAGGAGTAAAACCAATTACTTCTAATCCTTCCTTAGTTAATTCATCTATTATCATTTTTAAATGACTAGAAACACATCCTAAAATCCAATATGAATTTTTTAAAGATGAACTAATCACAATCTTAGCTCCTGTCTCTAAAACAATCCTCTTTAATCTTAGCATATTATCACTATTAATTTTATCCATTTCTTCCCAAGTATCTAATACACCATTAAAATCTAAAAATATAACCTTCATAAATTCACCAAACTTTTCACCACTTACTTTAACATTTTCTCTAATTAATAACAATAAAAAAGAATAATTTTCATTATTCTAAGCATACATTTCTTGTACTTTTTGATATATTTCATCCCAAGAATTAACTCTTTTAACCTTACTATTCTCACTTACAAAAGAATTGGCAAATTGTAAAGTAGGTATTCCACTTTTCAAAACCGCTTTACAATGTTTTGTGTTATCATCAATAAACAAATCAATACCTTCCATAACGCACTCTTTAGCTTTATCTTTTACATTAACAATCAATTTATCAAAAGGAATATTATTCATTTTTAAATAATTATAACTTAATTTATAAGGATCTCCATATTCTAAATTATTTCTTGAAGTAATAAAAATTATTCTATGACCTTGATCCTTCAAACGTGTTAATACATTAACAACATTTGGTTTTAAAGGTACTATCTTAGCCATAGTTGAGAAATTTTGTAATACAAAATTCTCATAATTTGGCAATATCGAATGTAACATCTTATAAGTTGGCTTTTGCAAAAATAACTTTTTCAAATCCATTCCATAATTAAAAGCAATCATTGGTAATAAAGTCTCATAAGTACAAGTAATTGTATCATCTATATCAATTCCTATATTCATTTGAATCATCTCCTTCATCACTTTTATCATCTTTCTCTTCTTTAATAGCTAAAGTCTTAGGTAAAGCAAAGCCCTTTTTAGTAAATAAATTCAAACTATAATAAATCAAAACCAAAATATCCCCAATCAAGAAAAAGAAATAAAAAGGTTTAAGTAGAAAGTGTCTTATTAAAATAATAAAAAAACCTAAACTAAATATAAAACCTATTATTGTTTTTCCTTTACTAGGTTTTTCATATACTCTTTTATAAACTATATTAGAATCGTTTTGTTTCTCATAATTATCCAAAAATTTATCTAATACATTTCTATCTTTATTATCCATAAAACCACCACTATAATTATAACAAAATATTACTTTCTTTTATAAGATTTACTATAATATTTAATTAATATCGTATTAACTACACTTTGAATTATTATCGTTATTCCAAATAATAATGCTCCTATTAATTCATTATATAATAAACAAATAACTATCATAAATATTAAAACATAAGTCATTATAATCAAAGTAATTACATCTGCTTTACCTTCAATAATTAAATTAACAGCATTTTCTTGAATTTTATCATTTTTATATAATAAAATAACTGCTATCATAAATAAGATAAAACCTAATAAAAATAATATTGATCCTATTATTTTTATCTTATTTAAAATTTCTGTTGTCATAACAATATTCGAAAAAAATATGTTAGATAATGAAGTTTTACTAATTCCTGAACTAAATAATAAAAATAAGCCACCTAAATACATTACTAAACCTAATATAAATAAAAATATTGTAAATACGCTTATTTTTCTTTTCTTTCTATTCATAGTTTTCTTCCTAACATATTATTAATACTCTTTATGCTCTATTTCCTCTTTAAAATTCTCATCTATTGTACGCATTTTATTATGTAACAAATTAGCTACTTGTTCCAAATCAATGTTTTTCATATTAGTTAAAATACACTTTATTTCGTCATTAGATACAACTAATTTAACAACATTACCTTCACTATTAATTGTTCTAACTACTTTTTTTATTGTTTTTAATTCAATTTCTTTTGACTCTTTGCCTGGTTCTACATATATTAAAGAAGTTCCAGAAATATAATAATAATTAGGTAAAACACGACGTTGTACAACTTTTTTTGGTGGTTGTTTATCTTCCTTAACTTCTTGTAATACTTCTTTTAAAACATCTCTAATTACATCTTTAATTTCACTTTCATCCAAAGACAACTTTGTATTATTTCCTGTTGTATTTTGAACTTTCTTCATTATAGCATCTTCCATTGGAGATAAAGGTTTTTCAGTTTTCAATTCATTAACTAATTTTTTTGATGTTTCTACTGAACTAGCAACTTCTCCTTTAGGAGCAGATGGTTTAACCTCTGTTTTAACTGCTGGCAACTCAGGTTTATTAACAACTGGAGTAGAGTTTTTAGCAACTGGTGCTGATACCATTGTTTGCCCTACGTTTGTACTTGGTGCTGATGAATTTTTTACTTGAGGAGCAACAGGCGTACTAGCTGGAGTAGTTTTAGCTACAGTAGATTGAGAAACTGGAGTACTAGAAGATGTATTTTGAACTACATTCTTATCAATAATTGGCACACTATCTTTCTTTAAAGTTTTTACTTCTGTTTCAATCTTCTCTTCTGGAGTTTTAACATATTCTTTAACCGGAGTATCTGTTGTAACAATTTTTAACTGTTGTGTATTATCAACAACATTAATTACTGACGTCTTAAATTCCTGTTCTTCATCATTAGAACGATCTTTTCTAAACAACTCAAATAATCCAAGTAAACACAAAACTAATCCTACTGCTGGACAAATGAAAATTAACTTTGAAGTTTTAAAAGTCTTAATACTTTCAACATTATTTTCATGATAATAAATTGGAATTTTATCATCTACATTAACATCATCCTTATAATAAAAATTATCATGATAAGTTACACCATCTACTTCATATGAAATAGTAACATCATTTTTACCAGTTCCATCAACATCTTTAGTAACATCTGTAACATCGGCTTCCACTTTTATTAAGTCACGTTCATCACTCACAATATATACACAAATAACCAAAGATAACAGAAGTAAAATTCCTATTACAAGGAATAATACACTTCTCAAAACTGTCTCTCTTTCAGTCATTACAAACACTCCTTTATTATTCTTAATTTATTATATCATGTCTTCAAAAATAAAAAAAGCATATAATAACCCTATTATATACTTTTTTTTCATCTAAATTCTATGAACTTTATTACATTCTTTATATCTCATATGAGCATCATAATACATTTTATTATAGAAAATTTTCCCTTCTTCAGCATCATAAAAATTAGCAAATTTACTTTCTGCCAAATATTCGTCAGTCGACTTTACTACCTTAGTTTCATCAAAAACTCTTATTTCTCGTGGTTTAGAAACTGACTCTACATATGCAGAAAAAGCCTGTGAATATAAAATAGGATCGTCATAATCTTGTAAACGTGGTTTAATTAATGGCTTATATTCGGGATTGGCAATCATTTTATAACATCCTTCATAATATTCTAAAAACTCCTCAACCGTCATATATCCATCTTTTTGAACATCTTGCATAGGAAATAAATCTATCAGTTCTTTAAATGATTCATAAGTATCATTTCCCTTACTAGGTTTTACTGGTATTCTAAAGCCAATGCCACCCCACGTTCTTCCAAAACGTTTATCCTTTAAAGCTAATTCATCAAACAATTTTTTATTTTCTTCTGAAAATAAACTTATTGTTATCCAAGAATCAACATTATCATAATTATTACACATTTTAGTAAAAATATTTTTACTCCACAATAATTTACAAGCACGTTGATTTTCAGGAATAATATACTCATCTATATCATCATATACAACTTTCATATCAACGACACTATATTGATAAGCACGATCACTAGCCATCTAATTCATCCTAACTTTTTACTGCTTTAAAAGAATCAATCATATATATATCATCATTTTTAACAACAGACAAATTCAATTTATAATCAATATATTTTTTATCATATGACGTTACACTAAATTGTTTAATACTATCTAATAAATCAATTTCTTTATCAGTATCAAAATATAATACATCTATAACAACATTATAAGTATCTAATAATTTAGTACAACTATTTATCTTTAATACCATTCCATCTAAACCAACACCAGTATAAAGTCCACCATAAATATAATTATCTTTTAATTCAAATTGATACTTATCTGAAACAGAATAATTTCCATCAAATTCTTCACCCAATATCTTTTGATATAAATTTGAATAAGCATTCATTGAAATTGCATAAGCCCCTGTTACCTCTTGTCCATCAGCCGTAACATGATACTTGACGTCTTCTACTTTTAAAAGATTAGAATATTTCCAAACAAAATCAAACATTCTTTGTTTATTACCATGTAATAACTCTTGATCATAAACAATATTATCTGGTAATCTATCATCCCCAAATGTATACATATAAGCCATTTCAAACTGCATTAATTTTTCATTAACTTCTTCTCTATTAAAAGAAACTTCCTCTGGCTCAGGCTCTTTTACTTGTTCATCTTCTTCTTTCTTAATCTCTTCTACTGGAGTCTCTTCCTTATTATCCTTACTAATTACTTTATCATATACTATGTATCCAGCTAAACAACTAATAACTAAGATTAATAAAACAATTAATACTCCATTTCCTTTTTTCTTACCTTGTATTTCTTCCATAAACAAATCTCCTATACTATTAATAGAATAACACAATATTATCAAAATAAAAAGAACTATAAAGTTCTTTTACGGAATTAAGCTACTAGGTCCTCTAAATAACAACATTGATTCTTTTAATGTCGATAAACCTAATAATAACATTGTTATTCTATCTATTCCAATTGCAAATCCACCATGTGGTGGACATCCATATTTAAAAAATTCTAAATAATATTGAACATCCTTACCTAAGCCTTTTTCTCTAGCTTGCTCAACTAATATATCATAACGGTGTTCTCTTTGTGCTCCCGTCGTTATCTCCATTCCACGCCATAGCAAGTCATAACCTTGAGGAATATCATTTTTACGCATATGATAAAAAGCTCTTTTTGTCTTAGCAAAATCAGTAACAAAAATAAATTCATGCCCATACTCTTCCATTGCATACCTACTAGTTAATTTTTCTGTTTCGGAATTCATATCTCCTATATCTTCTTCAGGAATATGATATCCATATCTCTTTTCTAATTCTTGATACAAATCCTGCAATTTTATTCTTGGAAAAGGTTTTTTAGGTACAATTACTTCAACTCCAAATTTACTTTTAATTACTTCACCATACCTATTCTTCACTTCTTGCAATCCAGCAATTAATAAATCCTCTTCCAAATCCATTACATCTAAATAAGAATCAATATAGCTTAATTCCAAGTCAAAAGAAGTATACTCTGTTGCATGGCGATTAGTATTAGAATTCTCTGCTCTAAATACTGGTCCTATTTCATATATTTTTTCAAAACCAGCTGCCATAGCCATCTGTTTATAAAATTGTGGGCTTTGAGCTAAATAAGCTTTATCATCAAAATATTTAACCTCAAAAACTTCACTTCCAGACTCAGAAGCACTTCCTATCAATCTTGGCGTATGAATTTCTATAAAATCATTATTTTCCAAATAATTACGCATTGCTTTTACAAAACAACTTTGAATTTGAAAGATTAAATTATTTCTTTCATTACGTAAATCTAAATAACGATAATCTAATCTTGTATCCAAATTAACACCATTTAAATCTTTATAGTAAAATGGCATCTCACTAACAGGTTCACTTAATATTTCAATATTCGATGGAATAACTTCTATTCCCCCTAATTTTACTTTCTCATTTACTAAAACTTTACCATATACTTTTAATACACTATCAATTTTCAATTTCTTAACAATTTCATTCAATTTGCTAAAATCATTATTCTTCTCTACTGTAATCTGAACAATCCCTGTTCTATCTCTTAAAATAATAAATTGTACATATTGTAAATCTCTTACTTTATCAACAAAACCAAATAAAACAATTTCTTCATTAATATGATTATTTAATTCACTAAGATTTATTTTTTTCATTTATTTCTTCCTTTAAAGATAAACCCAACTCATTTAATTGTTCTATTTCTACATTGCTAGGACATTCACACATTAAATCAGTAGCACTTGCTGTTTTTGGGAAAGCTATTACATCACGAATATTCTCAGTACCCGTCAGTAACATTGTAAGTCTATCTAATCCTAATGCAAATCCTCCATGTGGTGGACATCCATATTTAAGAGCATCTACAAAGAAGCCAAACTTATTTTGAATATCTTCCTCCGTTAACTCTAAAGCTTTAAACATTGTTTCTTGTACTTTCTCATCATGAATGCGAATAGATCCTCCACCAGCTTCATAACCATTAATTACAATATCATAAGCTTTAGAATAACAATGAGCTTTATCAGTTAACAACTTATCAACATCTTCATCCTTAGGCATTGTAAATGGATGGTGACAAGCCATAAAACGATTCTCCTCTTCACTCCATTCAAAAGACGGAAAATCAACTATCCATAATAATTTATAATCATCTTTCTTAATTAAATCTAAATCACGTGCCAATTTACATCTCAATGCTCCTAATGAAGTTTTAACTACATTATATACTCCACTAACAATTAATACTAAATCATTATTTTCAACATTCAATATCTTTCTAACATCATTAACTTCTTTCTCGCTCATTACCTTAAATATTGACCCACTTACTTCATCTTGATACTTTAAATAAGCTAAACCAGTCGCTTTATAAGTCTTAACATAATCTGTTAATTTATCTAAATCTTTTCTCGAATACTTAGAAGCTGCATCTTTAACTACAATAGCATTAATAACTCCATTACTTTCTAAAACATTTTTAAATACTGTAAACTCTGTATCTTTAAAACATTCACTAATATCTTGTATTTCCATTCCAAATCTTAAATCTGGTTTATCAGAACCATATCTTGCCATTGCTTCATCATATTTCATTCTATCAAGAGGTAACTTAATATCTATTCCCTTAACATCTTTAAATATACTAGCTATTAAATTCTCTCCTAAAGTCATAACAGCATCTTCATCAACAAAAGACATCTCTACATCAATTTGTGTAAATTCAGGTTGTCTATCAGCTCTTAAATCCTCATCTCTAAAACATTTAGCTATTTGAAAATATCTTTCGAATCCAGAAACCATCAATAATTGTTTAAATATTTGAGGTGATTGAGGTAAAGCATAAAACTTTCCTTTATTAACTCTACTAGGAACCAAATAATCACGTGCTCCTTCAGGAGTAGATTTACATAAAATAGGAGTTTCAACTTCTAAGAAATCAAGATTATTTAAGAACTTTCTCGTTGCAAAAGTAATAGCATTTCTAACAACAAAATTATTTTTTAAAGCTTCTCTTCTTAGATCAAGATATCTATATTTCAATCTTGTATCTTCTAAAGCTGTAGTATCATCAGTAATCATAAAAGGTATTTCTTTAGACTTGTTTATAAGTTCTAACTTGTTAACATCTACTTCTATCTCACCAGTTTCAAGTTTAGAATTTTTACTTTCTCTTTCAACTATTTTACCTTCTACTTTAATAACATATTCATTTTTTAAACTAAGAGCTACATCATAATACTTATTTTCGGGTCTTACTACAACTTGCATAATACCTACTCTATTACGTAAATCAATGAAAACTAAACCACCTAAATTACGTACTTTAGCAACCCAACCATATAACGTAACTTCTTCTCCAACATTTTTAATATTATAATGTTTATACTTTTCTAACATAATATCAACCTTTCTATAATAAAAAAACAGTTATCATCCACAAGGGACGAATAACTGTTAAATCCGCGGTACCACCCAAATTATTATGTCTTAACATAATCTCTTTACTTATAACGGTCTTAACCGGATTAGATATGTATTCTCTAATCAACTCCTGAGTGTCTTCTTAAATACTTCATTATTAGTTTACACCATCCACTAACTCTCTTAAAATTAAGTATAAAATACTCTTCTCAATCAACATTTATAACGTTATTTTAATGCCAAATGTTCATCTTGTCAAATTATTTTTCATTATAATAATCATCGTCATTTAATTCGTGATTTTCCTCAAAATCCCATGGATTATATAAACCCTTTCTAACTAGTTCCTTTTCTTTTTCTGTTAATCCATAAGCTTCTAATTCTTCTTCAGTATATTCTACCTTATCTTTTCTCTTCTTATTATTTTCACCTATAGTTTTAAATAAATCTAGTACTCCCATATATCTCACCTATTTATTTTCTTTAACTATTGGTCTTTTTACCACGTGTCTTTCAAACCTTGTTTCTTTTTCAATAGTTTGTACTAACTCAATTGATTTCTTTTGTAAATCCTCAAGAGTTCCATCATTAATAATATCATAATCATACTCAATATCATCTACTAAAGACTCTGTAATATGAGCTTTTTGATCTTTAGTTAAACGTGATGTAAATCCAGGTCTTGTAACATGAACTGTAACCGTTTCAGGATAAGCTAACTTTATTGCTGCAAATTCCTCTGGTAATCTTCCATCACTTATTGTAATAATATCAAAATATCTCGAATAAATATCTATATCTTGTATAATTCTCTTAATAAAAAAATATTCATCTATTTGTTTTCTAATTAACTCTGTTCCTAAATCTTGTAATAACTGTCTAGGTTTAGTCTCATTATCTCCATCCCACTTAGCTATCTCTTTAGCATACATCTTTATATAATAACCTATCTGAATATTAACAACGTCTAATCCTCTACTTCTATAATATTCATCTATATATTCTGCAGTAGAATCTTTCCCAGTATTAGCTTTACCACCTAATAAAATTATCTTCATTCTTACCATCTCCTTTTAAAGTGAAAAAGCCAATATAGAATATTTTCTACATTGGCTTTTCAAATAACTATTAAAATAATACCATTTATTAAATAATTATACAATATCATCTTCACCTAATTTAATTAATAATTTACTCATTGCTAAAGCAATTATTTCACAACTACTCTTTAAGAATTCCTCATATGTTACAACATTATCATTATTAGGTACATCTGAAATACTTCTAATTATTAAAAAAGGAATATGACTTAAATAACAAACTTGTGCAATACTAGCACCTTCCATTTCAACACATAAAGCTTTAAATTTAGTATTTATCTTTTTACTCATTTTTAACTCTGTACAAAATATATCTCCCGAAGCAATAATACCTCTCTTATAATTTACACTATCTATATTTTTAAAGACACTATCTGCTAATGTAAGTAAATATATATCTGGTTCAATATATACTCCTACTTTAGGTATATATCCTTTTTCATGATTAAAAGCAGTTATATCAAAATCATGTTGTACTAATTTTTCCCCTAATACAATATCTCCAACTTTTAAAGATTCATCTACTCCTCCAGCTACCCCAATATTAAATATATAATCTACTTTAATATTATCTATTAATATTTGTGTTGTACGAGCAGCATTAACTTTACCAACACCACTTTCTACTAAAATACATTCTACATTATTTATTATTCCTTCATAAAAAGTTAATTCAAATATCTTATATTCTTTTTCTATCTTCAAATATTTCTTTAATTCATTAAGTTCTTCTTCCATAGCAAAAATAATACCAACACGTTTCATTTATATCACCAAACAAAGTATAACAAAAGAACTAATTTAAGACAAATAAAAAGATTAACAAAGTTAATCTAACATTAATTTAAGATGACATAGAGAGTTAAAATAAAGCTTTAAGCCTAAATGCTCACTTGTGTTCGAACGGTTAGCCGTTCTTTTTTTTATCCAATATTATCTCATCTTTTATAAAATTATTATACCATTCAATTACCATAATTTACCAATAATTATTAATTATATTAATATAAAAATACACTATTAAATAGTGTATTATTTAACTACTTGTTCTTCTTGAACAATATTTATATTTTTATTATCTTTTTGATCTTTATTATCCTCAATAATTATATCTTCTTTCTTTTGATAATCTTTATTATATAACTCTATTTCTCCTTTTTGATAAGCTATTAAAATATATTTCCATATACTAGAATTAACATATCTAGCTTTTCTAGGATCTACTAAATATCTTACAGTATACTCAACATAATCTCCTATAACTTTACAATATATAATAGGTTTATACTGACTATAATATATTCTATAATCAGTAGATATATTTTTTATATCTTTTTTTACATAATCAGGAACTTTCTCTATTACATCATTCTTATTAACTATTCTATATAATACTTTACGTACTTTCTCTATATTATATTCTAATGGTACATTAACAGTTATTTCATTCCATATATATTTAAAAGCTTTATCATAATTACGTAAAGGATGACTAAAAATAGTAGAATTAGGTACATGAGTAATAACTCCTGTACTCTGTCCCATAAAATCTTTATTATCTACTTCAAGTAATTCAAAATTAAGAGTATTTATATTAACAACATCACCTTTATAATTATTAATCTCTATTCTATCTTCTACTTGAAAAGGTTTAACAATCTTTATATAAACTCCAGCAAAAAAATTTAATATAATATCTCTTAATGCTATAGTAAATCCAGCTGATATAAAGCTTATTATTGTAATAAATCCAGATAAATATTTACCCCAAATAAGTATAAATATCCCTAGTTTTAAAAAAGATACAAATAACTTCAATTTCTGTGTATAAATATATTCTTTTTTACTATCTTTAATTTTTTTAAATATTCTAATTAATATTCTTTTAATAATTTCAAATATTATAAAAAAGATTAATGTTTTTAATATTAATTCCCAATATATACTATCTATACTAGTTATATCACTTAAATAATTTAACATTTTACTACTCCCCCTTTTTAAGTAATGAATTATCATTATATATGATATGTAAAACTATTTCAATATAGACACCTAATATTCATATAAGTTTACATAAAAAACACTTCTATTTACATAGAAGTAATTATCTATATCCTTTATCTAGACTATCATTAATATGATAAATTGACATTGAAATATCTTCTAAAATAGGATTATTTAACATATGTTCTTTATCTTTAACATTCATCTCTAAATATTCTGACACTTCATAAGGTATAGCTGTAATCTTAATATCTTGATCATGAAATTCTAATCTACGAAACGTTCTTATAAATTTATTAGTTATATTTTCTTGAATCATTTCATTTCTTTTCTTTAATTCAAATCTTCTATCTTCATCTTTAACATAACTAGCAGCTATTTCTCTTGATAAATATCTAACTGGTAAATATGGTACAGCTTTTATTTTATGAATACCTTCTTTTTGTAACAAACTAATAAATATATTTAAAGATAAAACAAATGAAGGTGTAACATCCGTAATATTCCCTTAGATTAAGAAATTCATCTTCATTCTTTATAACTAAACAAGACAAATTTCTATCATTACGATAAGATATATCTTTATTATCGGTAAATATAATAGTATCAAATCCTATCGGCTACTCTTCACCATCTATTAAAACTTTCCCTTTACAAGCCTCTTCAATTAATTCATCGAAAATATCTCTTATCATAATAACCACCAATTAAATTATAACATACTACTAATTACTAAAATCAAATACTACTTTATTTTCATTATCTAATTTTAATCTAGCATTAAAATTTTTACCATTCTTTGATATAAATCCCTCTATATTAGAAGTAACTCCTTCATTTAATAATTTTTCTACATTACTTTTAGATATAATTCTTCCACATATCGTTGTATTTATTTTAAATTTACAATTTTGATAATCTCTACATCCATATGCAAATCTATTTCTTATAACATCATTACCACATAATGGACATTTACCAACTATATCACCATAAAATCCTATATCAGTATCACGTTCAATAGCAACATCTTTTTTCTCAAAAACTTCCTTTATTTCTTGACAAGCTAAATTAACTGAATCTTGAACACTTATTTCATCACGATAAACTTTCTTTAATGCTTTACCCATTTCACTAGTTTTATATTTATCCATTGATATATTCATTTTACTTAAAGATTCTATTAAATATTCTCCTTTAGGTAATATAGTATATACATCTTTTTTTAATTGAATATATTCCGATTTCTTAGCATTATCAATAATACCAGTTCTCGTTGCTTCAGTACCTAATTCTAATCCTTCAAATATTGCTTTATAATCTTCAGTATCATCAACTTCTTCCCCATTTTCAATTCTTTCTTCCAATTCCTTTTTATCTTCTTTAAAAGGATTCATTAAATAATTATTTAAAGTTTCAATCGTATAATGTTTAGGAGGAGTAGTTTCTTTTTCTTTTAATTTAAACAATGTATTAACTTTATCACCAACATTTAAATTAGGTAATATTTTATCTTTACTACTAGGTGTATCAAACTTAGTCCATCCTACTTCTTTAATAATCATTCCCTTTAATAAGAAATCTTCATAATTTCCTACTCTTATCTTTATCTCTGTTTTTTCAACTTTACAATCTTCACTACAAAAAACTGCTACAAATCTTTTAAAAACTATTTGATATATTAAAAATTCTTCTTCACTAAGATTCTCTTTCTTAGGTATTTTATATGTTGGTGTTATTGCTGAATGCGACTCTATTTTACTATCATCAAATATTGTTTTTTTATCTTTAAATTTAACTGGATATCCTATTTTACTAATTATCTCAATTATTTTTTTTACTTTATCTTTCTCATTGACAGCTAAATATTCTGAGTTTGTTCTAGGATATGTTAAATATCCACTCTCATATAATTTCTGAACTACTTCCAAAGATTTATTCATTGGTATTTTATATTTTTTACCAAGTAAATTTTGTAACTTAGTTAATGAAAATAACTTAGGAGGATTCATTATATCTTTTTTTACTTTTTTATCTACTACAATAGCATCTACACTATTATATTTTTCACATAATTCTAAAGCTTTTTTCTGATTATTTTTATCAAATTTCTCTTTACTATTAAGTTCTACTATTTCTCCATTTGTTTCTTCATTACTCCACATTCCATAATACATCTCTGGTTTAAAATTTCTAATTGCCATATCTCGATCATATATAGCTTTTACTATCGGAATAATAACTCTTCCTACTCTTAGTAAGGTCCCTGTTTTTAATGTTGCATATCTCGTTAAATTAACTCCATATAACCAATCAATATATGTTCTAGCAAATCCTTCATTAGCTAGATTATCATATTCTTTATCTAATTTCATTTCTCTAAGAGCTTGATTAATAGTTTCACTTGTTTGATCAGGTAACCATAATCTATATATTTCTTTTTCTGCTTTTAAAGAATTATCAATACATAATCTTACTATTATTTCTCCTTCTCTATCCGAGTCGCCTGCATTTACAATTTTTACTACATCTTCTCTATTTACTAAATTACTTATTATTTTAAATTGTTTTTCTATTCCGCTATCTATTTGTTTATTAGAATCTTTCTTTAGATTAAATTTAAACTTTTTAGGAAAACAAGGAAGATTATCCATCTTCCATTTATTATCAGTAGGTTTATCTTCATAATCTTCAATATCAGCTAATGTAAATAAATGACCAAAAGCCCATGATACTAAGTATTCTTGATTAGAATAAAAACCATCATTTCTTTTCATATTACCGATAGCACCTACTATATTTCTAGCTAATGATGGTTTTTCTGCTATTATTAATATCATAGTATCAAGACCTCCTTTATACTTAAGATTATACAAGTAGTACTATTATATCATAAGATTTTTAAAATAATTAAGACTCTTTAAAACAAAAACATATCTCTCGATATGTTTTATTCAAAATAATATTGTTTTTTATTAACTATTAAAAATAAATCTTTATATACTCTTAACTTAATTTTACTATTAATTTTATAAGGACGTTTAGTATCAGCTAATTGATATAATATAAACTTTTTTCCATCATTTGTATTAAGAAGTAATTTTACTATTTGAGCAGGTACACCATTAAATAAAACATTATCATTCATATAGCCATATACAACAGCTTCTATTTCTTGACCATTTCTTTTAACAAGAAAATATCTTATTATTGGTTTTATTCCTATTATAAATGCAACTACTCCAATAATAGCAAATACACTACAAATTAATAATTCTCCAATAAATTCTCCAGACTCCATAAATAAAAATATCAAGGGAAAAACAAATCCAAAAAAGCCAAAACTAATAGCAAAAATCAACGGAAAACAAACATTCCAAAAACCAATATTTGCTTCTTTACAATCTATTACCGGATATTCCATATCTGCCATTTTTGTATCTAACCCTGTCATTGCATTACAATAAGGACATATTTCTGTCGTTACAGGAGCACCACAATTAGGACAATTAATTTTCAACTTATCATTTTTCACTATTAAACACCTCTATTATAATTACATTATATCAAAATATACTCATCACTTCTATATTACTTCTATATTAAGTAATTTAACTTTATTAGAAATTAATTCTTCACTATTATCAATATCTCCAATTAAATCGGTAGATAAATATTTTTTAGCATCATCAGCAAATACTGTAGCTATATTATCTATTCCACTAATTACACCCGCTAATAAATTAGCTCCACCAGAAATTCCTACACCTAATCCAAACTCTCGCGCTAACATTCTACTCATATTAATAGCATCTCTATCATTTATCTTTATAATATCATCTATTATATTTCTATCAACTAAACTAGGTATAAAATCATCTCCAATACCTTCTATCTTATGAGGACCAATTATTTTATTTTCACTAAGTAAAGGCATCGAACTAGGTTCTAAAGCTATTACTTTAATATTCTTATTATATTCTTTTAATCTCTTACCAACACCAATTAAAGTCCCACCAGTACCTATTCCACTTACAAATCCTTCTATACTAGGTACCTCTTTAATTAATTCTTTACCTATTCCATAATAATGTGTTTCTATATTCATAATATTACTAAATTGATTAGGTCTAAAACCATTATTCTCTAAAGCAAATTTATCAGCTTCACTTATTGCTTCTATGAAACCATTATCTATAATATGTAATTTAGCTCCATACAACTTCAATAATTTTCTTCTTTCCATACTTGCACTACTAGGCATAAAAATATGTACTTCATGACCTAATAAAGCTCCAATAGCAGCAAAACTAATTCCTGTATTACCACTTGTAGCTTCAACAATCATTTGCTTATCTTTTAATAATCCTTTTCTTTTAGATTCCTCCAGAATATATAAAGCCAACCTATCTTTAATACTACCTGTATAATTATAATATTCTAACTTAACATATATATTTCTAACATTTCCTAAATAATCATATTTTATTTTTACTATAGGTGTATTACCTATTAACTTATCTATCATCTTATATACCTCTTTCTTTCTATCAATATTTATTAAGTATCATAAGACAACATCGTATTGTATTAACAAACTTCTTAAAAAACATAAAAAGACCTCCATATCATATAAACTATGATATGAAGGTCTACTAAGTTACTTAATATCTTTTAGTTCATATGAAAAAATTTATAACGTTCATTACAATTATTATTAAAACAAATTGTACAACATAATTTTTTCATATATCTTCTCCTTAAATGTATATTAACATATAATTAACAAGTATACAATTATAATTTTTTATAATAAATATTTCTTTCTCCTCTAGTAAATATTCGATTTCCAACTAATTCAAATCCATCTTTAATTAAATTATTAATTGAATATATATTATTTGGATGAACAGTACTAATTGCATATTTATAACCTTTATTACTAGAATATTCATCTAATTCTTTTAGCATTTGATATTGTAAACTATTTCCAACATATTTAGAATTTACAAACATAGGTCCATAATCAACTACTTCATTAAAATCTAAATCAATTCCAAATTTATCTAGATCTTTTTTAGTACTAGGTATTAACATCATTGAACATATAAATTCTTCATCTTTAGAATAAATCCATATTTTAGAATTATTATCTAACATATATAAAATATCATCTTTAGAAAAATCTCCTAACCAATCAGGTTCTTTCATTTCATTTTTTACATTTTCCCTATATTCAATATACTTATCAACATCAATTTTGTCATTTACGTAATTTAAGTCATTTAATTTCATATTTATTCCCTATCTAATTTAATTAATATCAGTATATCATATTAAAATAAAAAAAAAGATACCAAAGGTATCTTTAAAGCAAAAAAAAAGGCGACTACCTATTTTCGCATAAACTATCGTCGGCGTATAAGTGCTTAACTACTCTGTTCGGGATGGGAAGAGGTGTCTCCACTTAGCAATCGTCACCAATGAACTAATAATACTACATTATTTAAAAAAATGCAAGTACTAAATTTAATTTTCTTCAATACTTTCATCATTTTTTAAACTATCAAACATTTTTTTCATCGTAGAATTTCCACTAGTTAATTTTTTTATAGTTAAATCTTCTGCCTTATTATTAGCTAATCGTAAATTGTTTTCACTTGATAATAAATGTTCTTTTGTTTTCTGCAAATGATCAATTGTCTTATCAATTTCTTCTATTGCTTTATTAAAACGTTCACTTGCTAATCGATAATTTCTTCCGAATGTATCTTTAAAACTATTAAGTTTATCTTCAAATTTAGAAATATCAATATTTTGATTTTGAATAATTTTAAGTTCTTTCTTATATTTTAATGAATTTAAAGCTGCGCCTCTTAATAAAGTTATTAAAGGAATAAAAAACTGTGGTCTTATAACATACATCTTAGGATATTTATGAGAAACATCAACTATTCCGTTATTGTAATATTCATTATCTATTTCTAATAATGATACTAAAACTGCATACTCACAATTTTTTTCCTTCCTATCTTTATCCAATTCTTTAAAGAAATCTTCATTTTTATGTTTAGTAGCAGTCATATCAGCTTCATTTTTCATCTCAAACATAATCGAAATTATTTCAGTACCATCTTCATCTTCCTCGCGAAAAATAAAGTCACCCTTCGAACCAGTTCGAGCATCATTATCTTTCTCAAAATAAACATTTTTAAATAATGGTCTTAATTTATTAAATTCATTATTACAATGTTGCTCTAACGATTCACCTATCATCTTCGTTGATTGACGTGCCTTAAAATCTTTATAATAAGCAATTTGTTCATCTTTATCCTTTATCTTCTCTTCATATTTTTCTTTTAAGTTTTGTTCTTTAAGTAAATATTCATTTTTATTTAGTTCTAATTTATTATTTAAATTATCTATTTCTTTTTCTTTAGCACTAGTAATATCTTTTAATGCTAATTCTTTTTCAGTATCTTTTAATTTTATTTCATTTTTTAATTCAGTAATTTCAAGATTCTTCTTACTTAATTCTTCAGTATATATTTTTTCAGTATCAGTTTTTATTATTTTTAGGTCATTTTTTAAATTATTAATCTCTAAATCCTTTTGTTTTAATTGTTCTTGCAAATCTTTTTCAATTTTTAACTTTGTCTCTTTTTCAGTTATTTCTATTTGATTTTTTAATTTTGTTATTTCTAAATCTTTTTTATTTAGTTCACCATTTAATAGCTTGTCAGCTTCTATCTTAGCTATTTTTAACGCTTGTTCTTTTTCATTTTTATATTGCTGTTCTCTAACAGATATTTCTTTTTCGAATTCTTTATCTTTTATTTGTTTTAATATTGATTCATAATCCTGTTCATCTATTTGAAAAACAGTTCCACAATTAGGACATTTTATCTCATTCATAATATCAAACCTTTCTTTACTTATGCATTGCAATACCACCATAAGGAGCAAGTACTCCTGGACGACTTTTTTTTAAAGTATAAACCTTATTTGCTTGTTCATATTCTTTTGGCACTATAAATGTTTGTTCAAAAGGAGTTCTATTAACAAGTACTAACATTTTATCATTATTTAACAGTCTTTCAAAAGCAATATAATTAAATGTTATATCCTTTACATTCCATAAAGCTTCATGTAAAAAAGCTTCTTCTCTTCTTATTTGACCAATTTTTTTAAAATATTCTAACATTTGCTTATCATAATTATTCCAAGTCATTGGTTTTCGATTATCTAAATTACCAACTCCTTGCATCCCAAGTTCATCACCATAAAAAATCGATAAAGTACCAGGCCAAAAACATAGGAAAAACACATAAGCTTGAAATATGTTTTTAAATTCATTATATTGTTCCAATGTCAATTTATATTGCTGAGCCCATATATTATCACTATTATTTAAATCCCAAGGCCACTTTCCATAAGTAGCAAATATATAAGTATCCCATAAATTTATCCCTCTTGTCATATCATGGGTTGATGTAAAGTTCATTGCTGAATATATAGTCTCGTCTGGATATGTATCTCTTATTTCTTGTATTTTATTAGCTAAACTAACTACATCACCATTTCTAAAATATTTAATTAAATCCTTTATAAAATTATAATTCATAACTGTATCCATACCCTTAGCACTACTTAAATAGCCACGATTTTGATACATTGGATTTTCCCACACTTCACCTATAATTAATCCATCAGACTTATTACGATGCACAGCAATTCTAATTCTTTCAATAAAATAATCTGACAATTCATCAGCTACATCCAAGCGCAATCCATCAATTCCACAAGCAAACCATTTATCTATAACTCCACGCTCACCTGTGATATATTCAATCCATTTTTCGTTAGAACCATCGCATACAGGTAAATTATCAAAATCCCACCAATAAAAGGGTTCTATATCACCCGTTGCTTCATTATATTTCCATTTATAAAAACAATGATACTCCGAATCTTTATCGTTATAAGCGCCTTTACCATTATTCCATTCAGGATTCTTAAACTTGTTAAAATATTTACTATCACTTCCTGTATGATTAAATACAGCATCTAAAACGACTTTCATTCCTCTTTTATGTGCTTGATCACATAATTCCTTCAAGTCATCTAGATTACCAGCATAAGGATCTACCATCTCATAATCAGATGCATCATAACGATGTGTTGATTGACTATACACAATCGGACTCAAATATAAAATTTCTATACCTAAGGACTCTAAATAATCCAATTTTTGGGTTATACCTTTTAAATCACCACCATAAAAGTCATTATTCCAAATTCCTTGCTCATCACCTTTTACCATAACTGGTTCATCCCAAGATGAGTGTATATGCCTTCGTGGCATTTCCTTCATTTTTTCTTCTGATCCACGATAAAAACGATCAACAAATATATGATACATCATTCTACCCTTTGCCCATTCAGGAATATCGAAATTAACACTCATTTTCCACATTTCCTCAACAGCAACTGAATCATCACCAAGAACTTCTTCTTTTTTTATTAACACTTTTTTATCATTTTCTTCTTTTTCTTCATATCTTTTTAAAACTATATTTTCTTTTTTAATAATTTTCAAATTCCCATTTATTACCAATTTAAAAAAGAATTGATAAAGAGCTCTTGTCTCTAAAAAAACATCACTAGTAAAATATGCATATCCATTTTTATTTTCTTTATGATTTAAACGAAAATAGTTATTTCCCCAGTCTTTTCTAATTACAAAATCTACTGAATCAACCCAACCATATTCCATTGGTATAGCAATATCAACTCGATAATTACATCCATTTTCACTTTTATTTAATTCTGTAATTCTAAAAGTAATATTATCATTTCTATTTGTTACTTCCATATACAACAACACCCTAAATAATAACAACTCCTAGTTTATTCTTAATTACATTATAACAAAATTCATTCCAAATAAAAAGAAGGATATACCTTTTTATTCTATTTAAAATTATGATAAATAGTTCCTGTTTCTAATGTATATCCTTTATAAGTAGCTAATTCTGATACTGAAACAATTTGATATCCTTTATCCAATAAATCGGGCACAAGAATTTCAACTGCTTCAGCTGTTGAAGTATATATAGAATGCATCAAAATAATATGTCCATCTAAATTACCATATTTATCTATTTCATCTAATATTAAATTTTTATTTCGATATTTCCAATCTAAAGTATCAATATCCCAATTTATTATTGGCATATCTGCTAAAGCTCTAACAGTAGCATTAGCATTTCCATAAGGTGGACGCATCAATATTGGTTCATATCCCAATATCTTTTTAAAGGCTTCTCGACTTAATCTCAAATCTTCTCCAATTTCTTGAACACTTAATTTATTATAATCTTTATGTGCATAAGTATGCGTTCCAACTTCTCCTAACGCAGCTTCTCTTCGTACAATATCAGGATACTTTAACATTAAATTTCCTAAGTCAAAAAAAGTTGCACGAACATTATATTTTTCCAATACATCTAAAATCATCGGCGTCGAATCAGGATTAGGTCCATCGTCAAATGTTAAAGCAACCATTGGCTTATCAGGATCTATATCTCCTTGAGGAGGAATATTTAATTTAACTTCTCTTTTATTTATCTTAACTAATGACAAACAAGAACTAGCTATATAAGCTTCCTCTCCATTATATAAAACTTTCGTCCAAGTCCCTACTTCACCAATTTTAGTAATACTATCTCCTTCTTTTAATACTCCTAATACTTCTGAATCAGTAGAAGCATTTTTTCTAATATTAACATCCATCATAGCATAAACTTTTACTTCACCATTAACTTCTATATTATCTATTTCTTTCAAATATCTACTCTCTAAATAACTAACTTTATCATTATATAATAATACACTCCACCCTTTATCACTCTGACTATATACATTAACTATTTCATCTTTCTTTATATTACCAACAACATTTCCTTTAATTGAAGGAGCATTATATAATAAAGTATCATCACTTAGCTTATATTGCTTATTAACAATCTTATATACCGGTTCAACATTATCACTAGAATAATCTTTCTTATTAGATAAATCAATCTTTAGATAATCTTTTATTTCCATTACTGGAATACTAACCTCATAATCAATCAATATTAATTGATCATTTTTTATCACAAAATTAAAATCTTCACTTAGTTCCTCATTCTTTACATAAGATTGTAATTTATCTAAATATTCTCCTTTAAATATATCTTCCTTATTTATTTTTTTTGAAGACGTTAAATCAAAAATATATGTATAAGCTTTATCTTCAACCATCTTTAAATCTTCAGATACAAAATTTTCATTCAAGACAATACTTAATAACGAATTAACTCCTATATAAGTTTCATAATTCACAAAATAATAGTATTCTAAATTATCACTTTCATTTAAATATTGTTTTTTATTTTTATTTATTAAATTATCTACCTCATTAGAAATCTCCTTATCTATTAAATCATCTCCAATAGCAGGATATTCAACCTTATAATAGATATTATTTTCTTTTTCATCAATCGATAATAAGCGACCAATTTCTTTCTTATTAGTTATATCTTCAAAATATAATTCTTCTATTTTAGTTTGATTACGATTAAAAACATCATTAACAAACAAAATACCTATTACTAATAAAATAATAGTTATAAATAATAAACAAAAAATCCTTAATAATCGACGATTTCTTTTTTTCATATTTAACACCACCATTATTATATCACTCTTAAAATATAAAAAGAATAATGGGGACTTATTCTTATTATATTTAACATAACATTAACAACAATGCATAACATAATATTTTATTTACTTACCTTAAAATCTTTTTCTTTATCTTTTATAACTAAGATACTATCAAATAATATCATTAACTCATCAATTTGCCCACTATCAGCTTTTACAACTGCTTCTATATAATTATTTCTATCTTCTATTTTAGAATAATCTAGAAAATAATCTTCTAAACCTTTTTTACGACAAATAGCAGTAATATATTGTCTAATAAATTCTCTATTAGTACGACCATTTCCTTCTCTAAACGCATGAATAACGTCTAATTCAGTATGTAAATAAGTAATAAAATTTAACAAACTATCACGATCATATATTGCATCACTTTTTGCACGTGCATCTTTAAAAAGAATTTGTAAAGAAGGATATATAAATTGTGGCAAACAAAATACTATGCGCTTAGCTGTTACTTCTGATCTAATTTCACCAGCAAACGGATATATTTTATCAAACAAACATTTATGTATAGAAAGATAATGTTCTACATCAAACTTTTGCTTACCAGGATTAAGATATAATTGAGCTAAACGATAAGTTGTCCACTGTCTTTCTACTTCATCTAAAGCTTTTTCATCTGTAATTCCTAATTTATTTTTCAAAACACCATTACTATCTGTTGACCTTGAAACAAAACTAAAAAAATCATCTTCGTAATTCTTCATTTTTAGATTTTACTAATCCCTTTCCTTTATTCTTTAAAGCTTCCTTAACAATAGCATATAAAAAACTATCGTCATTTTTTCCAGCTTGAATATCATCAATAATTTTTTTTAACTCTTCACTTGATAAGTGTAAATCTTCTAATTTTGCACTACTACTTGCATAATCAACAGCTTCTGCAATTTTTTCCTCCATAACAACCTCCTATTATACTTAGTATATCATTGATTAATAGATTTTTATACATCTTACTTAATTTTTATACTTCTATTACTTATACAATTTGCCAAAAATTTAGCATAATTAATTCCATATCTAGGTTTTTCATACATATAAAGTCTTACTTTTTTAAATTCACCATTTGGAACTGTCTTTACAAATTTATTTAAAACATCCATAAGTAATTCTTCTTTAGAATCATATATATGTATACCTTTATATTTAACCCAAGCATTTTCTAACCAATAATAATTTTTATTATCTTTATATATTAAAAAAGCATGCGACATATCATAATTATCACTAGGATAATTAATAAAATAAGTTCTCAGTTCTACATTCATCTTCGAAATTAAATCTCTTTCAAGTTCAACTTGATCAAAACAAGATCCTATTTTACTATCTAATAATTGTTTTGGACTTTGTAAATAGAATATCTCTTTAAAATTATTCTTAAAACCCGAATAAAAGCTACCATCTCGATCACGATATCCTAATTTAATTTCAGCTAATTTATCTTTAATATCATAATAAACATAGTTACACTTCATAATTAAAGTTCTACCTTTATTTAATATAAAAAATCCTAAATTATTAAATAACTTTATCGCTAATTCATTATTTTTATAAACCCATATATATAAAACAGGATATTCTTTTTTTATTTTATTTATTATATTAGTTCCTATTCCATGATTTCTAAATTCTTCAAATAAATAAATTTCATCAATCATATATCCATCTTCATAAGGAACAACAACATAAGCTCCAGCAATTTTCTTCCCAACATAGATTATTTTATAATTTTCACAAGTCATTTCAATATTTTTTATAACACTTTTTCTAATTTTCTCTTTTTCTTTATATGATAAAATTTTATCCATTTCATCATCTATCATTGTTACCAATTTAATACTTGTTAATATTTCTGAATCTTTATCTTTAGCATTCACAATTTTATAATCCAACATAAAATCACCTACTTACGACAAATATACTATCAAAAATAAGAAAAAAAGAAAAGAATAAACTCTTCTTTAACTTTCTTTTCTTTTAATAACTACGCCTCGATTTTTACAGCTATCTTTTCCTTCAGGACAATATCCTAAAACCTGACAAGTAGGACCAAGACATTCTCCAATTAAAGGAGATACTTTTTTTGCATAATCAACCATTTGGTTAGCTATATTTCTTATTTCCCATTGAGCTTTATTACAACATCTCATACGACTAATCCACTCCAAGTTTCTGGCATTCATTGTCGTCGTTACATTACATGCATTTCCTGATAATAAAAAATATATTAAATCTTCATTTCTAACTCCTTGACTCTTAAAATAATCTCTCATTGATTTATTATTTGCAAATATCTCATCATATTCATTTTTATGATTACTAGCAACTGTTTCTGGAGTTATATAATTCTCTAAATTAAATGATGTAAAATCAGGAATCATTAATGAATGCATTCTATGACGAGTTAAATGTGTTAAAACAGCCAATGATATTGGGATTTGAAAAGTATATGTAGCTTGCTCTAATTCTCTTTGATTCTTCTTACGTAAAATACTTTTCATAATGTCTCTTTTAATATTTTTATTAGAATCCACTAATTGATGTAATAATTTTTCAGCTTCATCATAAGAATATTGATATCTTGCCATTAAAGTACTAACTAAGACCTTCCAATCAGGATCAATAGTATAATCTGTCATATATACTTTATCTAACAACGAAGCTTTATTAATATCTACCTTTTTAACTAAATCATCCAAAAATCCCAATGTATCATTATAATATTCTTTATCTTGTTCATTATTCAAAGCTCTCTCTAAATAAGGTACATATTTTTTTATCATAGTAGCTAATTTTTCACCTAATTCATGTACTTCATCAATATGAGAAATAGAACCATATAACATATCACTTGTCATATTTAATAATTCATTAGCATCGCATCCCATTATAATATTACTATGATAAGAATAAGGTAATATATATCTACAATCCTCTACAGGAATTTCTTCATCTACTAGCTCACCATATTTATCAAATAATGACTGCATATAAAATTTATATTTTTTTTGTAATTCTTTATTATTTTTTAGAACATTTCCATTTTCGTCTTTAAAATTCGGTACATAAAACCCAACACTTCTAAAATCGACATTTCGACGTGATTTAATTGTAAATGAAGTTAATCTATAACCAATTATAATTTGTTCAATTATCGGTGTAACATCTTCTAAAGCAAATACCAAATAATCATGTTCCGATATTGATTTATGTCCATATCCGACTATTGCTCGTGCTAATTTCAAATTAGTTTCATAATCTTTATGATTTTCAATTACTTGAGTCACTGTTCCATCAGCACGCGACAAATTACCAGCTGAAGCAACTATTTGTAGCCTCTTTTCTATTTCTTTCTTGGTATTATTTCCAAGCATAACTACTTTCATAAAATCTCTCCTTTTACCATATTGTCTCTACCATTTAAAATATATCACACCTTTTATCAAAATAAAAGTGTAAAAAATACACGTTTATTAAAATTTCTAAAAAGTCCCCAATAATAAAGCCAAAACTCAAATATTTTTTTACATCAATTTACAAAATAAAACATAATATTTACAAATTATGTTATACTTTAAATAGGACGTGATATCATGAAATTTATAAAAAATCTCAGTGAAGAAGAATATCAAAAGTTTTGGGAAAAAACGCCAAATAATCACTTTATGCAAAGTTACGAATGGGGACAAGCATGTAAAAAAAATCGCCAACAAATACCATGTTACGTTGGTTTAAAAGACGATAAAGGAAATATAGTTGCCGAAGCTTTACTTCTAAAGAAAAAAACACCTTTAAACATGTGTTATTTCTATGTTCCACGAGGTTATACCCTTGATTATAGTGACAAAAACATATTAACAGAATTTACTAAGCATCTAAAAAATTACTTGAAAGAAGAAAACGCTATTTATTTAAAAATTGATCCACCTCTAATGTACCAAGAAATAGATGAAAATGGCGATAAAATCGAAAATGGTTTAAACAATTATCAAACATTTAACATTCTAACTAACCTTGGATACAAGCATCAAGGATTTAATAAATTATATGAAGGAAATCAGCCACGTTATACATTTAGAACATATTTTAATAAATATAAGAGTTTCGACGAAGTTGAAAAAAGCTTCTCCAAATCTTTCTTTCGTCCAGTAAAAAGAAGTTATAACTATGATTTAGAAATATATTTATCACAAGAAGTAAAAACGTTTCATGATTTAATAGAATTAATTTCTGCTAAAGATGGATTTCATGCTTATAGTTACGATTATTATAAAAACGTTTATGACGAATTAAGTAAAAAAGGCTATATAAAAGTTTACAATGTTAACATTGATCCTCAACATATAATTGACAAATACCAAAAAGAACTTGACAAAGAAAAAAAAGAAGAACGTAAAATAAAAATCCAAAAAGATATTGACTACTTCACTGAAGTAGCAAAAAAACATCCCCAAAAATATACATGTGCTTCTTTAATTTGTACATACTCAGCAACAGGAGCTTGGTCTCTTTATATAGGCAATGATGAAGTAGCTGCCTATACAGGTACAGTTAATCGTTTATATTATGAGTTTATTAAAGATGCCTATAACGATGGATATGAATACGCAGACCTATTTGGTGTTGTAGGAGATCCCAAAACCAAATACAAAAATTTAGCTGGAATATATGAATACAAAAGAAAAATAGGTGGCGATTACATCGAATTTATTGGTGAATTTGATCTTATCAATAAACCACTATGGTATACCATTCTTCCTATACTATTAAAAATTTATCGTAATATAAAGAAAGGAAAATAAAAATGTTATTTATTTACTATCCTAAATGTTCAACTTGTCAAAAAGCTAAAAAATTCCTTGACTCTCACAATATAAAATATCAAGAACAAGACATTAAAAGTAATCCACCAACTTATGAAGAATTACTTAACTACTATCAAAAAAGTAATCTACCTCTCAAAAAATTTATTAATACAAGTGGAACTTTATATCGTCAACTTAACTTAAAAGACAAAATACAAAAAATGTCAGATGAAGAAATTATAAAATTAATATCTCCTAATGGAATGCTTATTAAAAGACCTCTGTTAATAAGTAAAAATAATATCTTAACAGGATTTAAAGAAGAAGAATATAAAAGAGCTATAGAAAATCTATAGCTCTTTTTAAATCAATTCTAAATATTCTACTGATAAAACATTCATTCCATCAAAAACAACTTTAAATACCATTGGTGCTGTAAAACTACCATCAATAATTGACTCACCATTATATGAAAGTATAATTTCATCATTATAATTTTTTCCCATTTCACACCATGCACTCAATAAACATGTTAATGCTGTACTATGACTAATAACTGCTACTCTATTACCAGTTTCAAACATCAAAATATTCTTCATCGCTTCGACCATTCTTTTCTTTGTTTGATTTAAAGATTCTCCACCTGATAATTTAAAGTCAAAATCCTTCATTTGCAAGCGATAAAATTCACGCCACTCCATATCACCCATATCGCCTATTTTGCGTTCATTTAAACGATCATCAACATTAATTATTGTATTATTTTCTAAAGCAATGTATTTTGCAGTCTCTAATGATCTTACATAATTAGATGAATAAACAGCATCAATATTCTGTAATTCTTCTTGTTTACTCAATTCCTCTGCTCTTTTTTCACCACTAACAGACAAAAAATTTTTTTCATTAATTATCTGCTTACTATCATGAATACTAATATTTTTTAAATTACTCTTCGGAGTCGCCTCAGAATGCCTAATTAAATAAACTACTGTTTCCACTACAATATCACCTCGTACATAATTAACAACAAAACTCCCAATAATAAAATTCCTGTTATAATTGAAAAGTATAACTTTCTAAAATCCAACTTAAAAATACTTGCCAATATCGAAACTAACCATACTCCAACCCATGGTATAGGCAAAGCTATAATAATAAAACAAATTAAATAAATTATATTACCAATCTTAGAAATTATTCTATTTCCTATTTTTTCACCTTTTAATATACAAAGAGAAAAAATTCTTCCAATATACCTTTTATCTTTACCCCAATTTAATAACTTCCTTATTGCATAATACATAATAGGAACAATCATTATATTACTTATAATCATCAAAACTAAAGAAAAATATTTATTCAAATTCAGAGCCAAAGCTATATTAAAAGCACCTTGTAACTCAATAAACGGTAACATTGCTAAAATAAAGATTACTAAATACTTAATAAACATCTAACATCCCTATCCTATTAATAACAAATTATCACATATTACAATGTATGTAAAGATTATAAATTAACCATCAAAAATTTATAACTATTTAATTTTTTTAGCTTACCATACAATTTTCCACTTAAACTTTTTAACTGTTTATTATATTCAGTAACTTCTAAATTAAACCTCTCACTCATAACTAAAATACTACTATTACAACGTTCAATTTGTTTTTCATATCTTACATATTTCAAATCTTTTTTTATTTCTGGATAAGCAACACTAACTAATAAAATTCTCTTAATATCCAAAAAAATTTCATTATTAATTTCAACTTTCTTATTCAATTCATAATTATAATACTCATAAATATAATCATATAACTTACTATTAAGATCTTCGAATTCTAATTTATTATATTTTTTTATTATATCCATCATATTATATAAGATTTTTATCCTTTTATATAAAAGTACATCTAAAGTTGAGAATATTTTATAAATTTTCAATTGTTTATTTCTAATATTAACACTAAAAGTAATCAACCAAATTAAAAAAAATATAATAACTATAATAAATATAATAATTATACTTTTCATATTCCAACACTCCCTATCAAAATTATAACATAAAAAAAGAATGAAATCACTCATTCTTTCCTAAGTTAAATCTACAGGGAATATATACCATTTACCGGAAATCTTAACTGCTGTAACATCATTCTTTAAAGTATCTTTATCACCATCATCATCTACTTTAAATTTAATTGTATATAAAACAGCAGCTTTAACATCATTTTCATTAATATCATATAATTCTTCTAAACTCTCAGCTATATCTTCAACGTCATCTTTTTCAATTTTTTCACTATCATTAATCTCATAGCTAAGATATTCATAATCTTCATCTTTTAAGTCATCAAAACCATCATCAAGGCTATCTTCTAAATCAATATCTAAATCTTCGTAATAAGCTAAATAATCCTCATGCATATATTTAACTACTTCCTTAGCATCCATCTTTACATAAGCCTTAGCAAATCCTTTAACAGCTCCCTTAGATCCACCAGTTAAATAAACTACTAGCAAAACAATTACAACTATTACAACTATTCCAATTCCAATAACATTAGTTTTAAATTTTTTATCTGATTTAAATTTTTCAGTAAAATTACCAACTCCAGCTTTAGCTTTTGCTGCCATTTCATTCGCTTTAGCTTTTGCAGCTTCAGTATTAATTATTTGTTGATTATTAGTTGTATCACCACTATTTTTACTATTAACAGTGCCACTTTCTTTTACATCTTTGTTAACATTTTCTTCATTACTCATAAAATCACACTCCGTCTTCTCTATAATAAGGATAATACAATTATATGAAAAAAGCAATAAAAATATCTTTATAATAAAACCATTTAATAACAAAATTAAATATAAAAAAAAGAAAAAAACGAATTCCGTTTTTTTCCAAAAAGTGTGAGTTTGAGTTTATATGTTATTTTAATTGTATAGGGTTTATATTATATAATTAAATTTATTTATTATCATCTTTAATAAACAATAATCTTTTATACTATCTATCATCCTCCGTTTCATAATTAAATAATACTATACATATATGAAAAATTAGTGAAGAAAAGGTGAAAGATAAAACAAGTTTATTTTTTTGAATGAATTATTTTTTTTATTTTAAAATAGAAAACTGTTTCATCATTCTCATTACGTACTCCATACTCAAAACTATGACATTCTAAAATATTTTTTACAATTGATAAACCTAAGCCAGTTCCAACTACATTTCTTTTATGATTTTTATCATTTTTATAATATCTATCCCAAATATGTTCAATATCTTGTCCTTCTATTTTTCCAGAATTTCTAATTTCGATTAAATAATCCTTTTTATCCTCTTTTACTTTAATTAAAACCTTTTTATCATTAGTATAATTAATTGCATTATTTACTAAATTATATATAACTTGATTAATCTTATTCTTATCAGCTCTAACCATTATTTCATCAGGCATTTCTGTTACAACTTCATAACCTTCTGTCTCTTTTAAATAATCATACCTTTTTAAAATATTTTTAATCTCCTTATTTAAATCAAAACTCTCAATTTCCAAAATATCAGAATTAGCCTGCAACTTAGATAAAGTTAAAATATCACCAACAAGATTATTCAAACGATCTGTTTCTTCTATGATAACATTTAAATTTTCTTCCCTTTTCTTTTTATTTTTATAAGTAATATCTCTTACCATTTCAGCATAAGCTTTAATCATCGTTAAAGGAGTTTTTAAATCATGAGAAACATTTGCCATTAAATCTCTTCGATATTGATCCGTCTTACTAACTTCACTCTCTAAGTAATTCAATGTATCTGCTAATTCATCAATCTCCTTTATACCATTTTTTTCAAATTTTACATTATAATTACCACTAGCAACTAATTTAGATTTTTCTGTTATATCAACGATTGGTTCACTTAATACTTTAGCTAAAAATAAACTAATAATAATCGCTAAAATTATAACTACAATTGTAATATATAAAAGTTGATCTTTTATTAAAGTATAATTCTTATTAACATTACTTAACATTGTAAATAAATATATATATCCATTATCAACTTCAATTCCATATAGCAAAGCATAAGATTTAAAATCAGGATTAACTAACTTTATTGCTTTGGTTTTTTCGCCACTTTCATATAACTCTTCTTTATATTTATTTAATTCCTGATTACTCTTACCTAACAAGCATCCAGTAGATGCATCATTATACAAAATTACATTTCCAAAGTTATCCATATATTCTATACAAACACTATTGTTATAAACAACATTTTTCAAATAATTAGGTAAATTGTCAACATCTTTTTCACTAATTTCATTAGCTAAATTATTCATATCTTTTATTTGATATCTTTCATATAAAAAACTAGAAAATAAAATTTGTGATTCCCATAATAACAATAAAATAAATACTGAAAATAGTATTAAATAAAACATTGTTTTAAATTTAATACTACTAGTTTTAAACATCTTTGTATTCAAACTTATAACCTACTCCACGAACTGTTTTTATATAATCACCACATTTACCTAAATTCTTTCTTAATGTTTTAACATGAGTATCAATAGTACGATCATCACCATAAAAATCATAGCCCCAAACATTAGTCAATAATTGTTCTCTAGATAAAGCTATATTTTTATTAGAAACAAAATATTTAAGTAAGTCATATTCTTTAGGTGTCAAATAAACCTTGTCATCATCAACTAATACATCATGAGCTTTATCATCTATTTTAAGACTTCCAAACTTATAAATCGACTCTTCCCCAGTACTCCTTTTCAATACGGCCTTAACGCGAGCCACTAATTCTTTTGGACTAAATGGTTTTGTTACATAATCATCTATTCCTAAATCAAAACCAATTAACTTATCATATTCTTCACCTCGTGCTGATAACATAATAAAAGGTACATCCTTTACTGACCTAATCTCTTTACAAGCTTGATAACCATCCTTATTTGGCATCATAATATCCATTATAATTAATGAATAATCATTACTTAAAGCTTTAGAAACCGCATCATTACCATCAATAGCTTCATCAACCATATATCCTTCTAAAACTAAATATTCTTTAATTACTTGTCTAATAAGTTCTTCATCATCAACTATCAAAATCTTCATAATCTCACCTCTTACTAAAATAATATAAAAGATATGTGACAAATAAATGAAAACATCAATTTATTTATATAGTATAACATAAAAAAAGACATAAATATGTCTTAATCTAATTCTACATTATGATATATATCAGTTACATCATCAATTTCATCCAACAAATTATATAAACGATTAAACAATTCTAAATCTTCACCATCTAATCTAACTAAATCTTTAGCATACCATCCAGATTCATCAACATCATAAGAAACATTAGGTACAATACTTTCAATAATATCTCTCGTTTTAACATTATCAACATAATTAACTGAAATATTCAACATTCCATTCTCATCAGTTTCACATTCTACAGGTTCAACACCGGCATCTAGCAATGCCATCAATATTTCTTCTTCTTTATCTGATTTAAAACTCAAAATAGTTAAATTATCATAGTTATATGAAACAGAATTAGTAACTCCTAAACTTTTATGAACCTTATTAAATGCTGCTCTTACCTCACCAACAGTTCTATTAACATTATCTGTTAATGTCTTAATCATAAACGTTGAAGAACCAGGTCCAAATCCTTCATAAATAATTTGTTCATACTCATCTTTTCCAGCACCTTTAGCTTTATCCAAAGCTCTATTTATAATATCAGCAGGAACTTGCATTTTTTTAGCTTTTTCTATTAAATGTTTCAAAGCGCTATTTGCTTCTATCTCAGGCACACCATTTTTAGCTACTAAATAAATTTCTTTAGCAAAATTAGTATACAATTTACCTTTAGCTGCACCTGTTTTTTTTATCTTAGCTTCTCTAACAGCATACGCTCTTCCCATTTTTTCACCTCTTTCAATTTTATTTACTTTTCTTTTTTCTAGAATATCCCCATATAAAAGGATACGCTAATAATCTTGGTATAAAACGTGATATCTTATATTTATATTTTTCTAATGTTCCATAATAAACATCTAAATTTTTACTTCTAAAATGAAGTATATCATCTAAAATATCTCCATCCTCATAATAACCACCATAATAATTTTTTTCTGCAAATAAATATGCAGACAAAAATTTTAAAGATATCCCATATGTTTTAAAAATATGTATCAAATAATCAGAATATTTTGTTCTAAATTTTTCTCCACCTGCCACATTAAACACTTTCTTGTTAACTTTATTTTTAAAATCAATAGCACAAACAAAAGCATAACCGGCATCTTCAGCAGATAATAATTCACACTCACTATTAGGAGTAATATTATAAATTAAATCCTCCGGACCAGGATCACCCAAAATATAAGCTAATCTTAAGATAGAATAGTTTTTTATATTATCTTTTATATATTTTTCACATTCTAATTTATATTTAGCAAAGTAATCATAATCATCTAATTTACTTTTTGTTTTTACTGTTATATGTTCATAATCATCTTGTTTACCATAAACAGATGCACTAGATGAATAAAGTAAAAAGCAATCTGGATTATAATCTTTTATTGAATCAACTATCTGTTTTGTTCCACCAAGATCTATCTCGCGACATAAGTCTTCACGAACATTTGCTAATGGTGGTAAAACTCCAGCTAAATGAATAACTACATCATGATCTTTAACTAAAGCATCAATTATAGCATAATCATTAACATCACCAAAAACAATATTAATTCTTTTTCTAAATGGTTTTAATCTTTTATAAACATGCTTATTTTTTAAATCTAATGCCGTTATTTCATATTTTCCCTCACTTAAAAGGAATCTAATTACTTGTAATCCAACTGTTCCAGCAGCACCAGTAACTAATACTTTCTTCATTTAATACACCTTCTTATTATCATAGTATATCTCTATAATATCATATTTGTTATTTAGAATAAACTAATATAACTCATCACTACTACTTGCATTTAAATTCAAATCAGCAAATTTTCCTTTTAAATACAAAGGATATGCAGCTGCTCCTATCATAGCAGCATTATCAGTACAATAAGCCATTCTTGGCACTGATAAAGATACACCATATTTATCTGCGATTTTTTTTATTTCATCACGTACATATTTATTTGCTGAAACTCCACCAGCTATAATCATTTTCTTTATACCATATTTTTTTATTGCCAATTCTGACTTTCTAACTAATTGATCAACAGCAACGTCTTGAAAACTCCTAGCTAAATCAGCTCTTCTTATTTCATTACCTCTTTGTTTTTCGTTATGAACAAGATTGATAATACTACTTTTTAAACCACTAAAACTCATATTAAATGAATCGTCATTCATAGGAATAGGTAAATTGTACGTATACTTACCTTCTAAAGCTAATTTCTCTACATTTGGTCCACCTGGATATTTAAGTCCTAATACGCGTGCTACTTTATCATAACACTCTCCAATCGCATCGTCCAATGTTCCACCAAGATGTTCAAAATCATAATCGCCTTTCATTAATATTAAATCTGTATGGCCTCCACTTACAACTAAAGCTAATAAAGGAAAAGTCATTTTTTGTTCCAAATTATTCGCATATATATGTCCTGCTATATGATTTACTGCTATTAATGGCTTTTTATAAACAAAAGATAAAGTCTTAGCAAATTCAACGCCAACCAATAAACTACCTAATAATCCAGGAGCATAAGTAACAGCAATAGCATCAATATCATCCATTGTCATTCCTGCTTTAGTCAAAGTTTCTTCAAAAACCATCGTAATATTTTCTGTATGCATACGCGAAGCAATCTCTGGAACTACCCCACCAAATTCAGCATGAGTATCCATCTGAGTCAAAACAGTAAGTTGTAAACATTCACATCCATTTTTTATAATTGCCATACTCGTCTCATCACACGAAGTTTCAATTGCCAATATATTTACATCTTTCATTTTAAACATCTCTTTTCATTATAATAGCATCTTCATCACCATAATATTTATGACGACGATTAATCTCATAGAAATTATTATTTCTATAACATTCAACAGCTATTTTATTATTTTCATTAACTTCTAAAATTATTGATTCTACATCATCAAAAGAATCAATTACATAATTAATTAATCTAGTAGCAATCCCTTGATGTCGATAAAATTTATCAACAACAATATTTACAATATCTACACTTTCATACATCTTAATTATATGAATAAATGCAATAAGTTTATTATTATCATAAAATCCAAAAACAAAATTATAATCCATTAAAAGTATCTCATTTAATTTAAATACTTCAGAAAAATTACTTTTAATACACTTACCTAATTCATTAAATCTATCCAAATCATTTATAGTTAAACTATTTACCATTTAAAGCACTAATTCCCTTAATATATAATGGTTTAACAGCATGAGGATTAATAGGTTTCAAACTCATCGCATATTGATAAACTTTTTCATAATCAATATCTACATCTACTACAATATCATTATCACTCTTAAATATAAGATAATCGTTTTTATTTAAATATTTATAAGGTTTAATAAATTTATTATTTTTATCAAAAATTCCTATATAAGCACCATTTCGATCTTCCAAAGCAACTATCTTGTTATCAGCATCAATCATTAATGCTTTAATAATCAAAGAATCAATAACTCTAATTGGAATATTTAAAGCATAAGACATAGTTTTAGCTATTGTTACAGCTAATCTTACACCTGTAAAAGAACCAGGACCATTTACTACAATAATACTTTCTAAATCCTTAACATCAATTTTATTTTCTGTCATAACTTTTTCAATTGTTGGCATCGTAATTTCGCTATGACGATTTGGAGATATGATATTTTCTTTAACTAAAATATGAGAATCTTTATAAAGAATAATTAAAACGTTTTTATCATGTGTATCTATAAATAACGTATACATTTTTTCACCTCTCGTGCCTTATTATACCATACAAAAGCAAAAGAAAAAACTCTTTCGAGTTTACAAAACTGCTTCACATAAGTCTTCATACATTTGACCATATGGTGTAAAAACTAAAATACGAGTATTATCATCAACAACCTTAAATTTAATATCCAATCTTTCATCAGGTAACTGATCATCAATCATTTCAGGCCACTCAATTATACATATTCCATCTTTATTCATATAATCATCTAACCCAAAATCTTCACTAACTTCATCTAATCTATAAACATCCATATGAAATAAAGGCATTTCACCATCATAATATTCTTTAACTAAACTAAAAGTAGGACTAGTTATAGTTTCAGAAATACCTAAAGCTTTAGCAAATCCTTTTACAAATACTGTTTTACCACTTCCTAGTTCCCCATTTAAACAAATAACCATTCCAGGAAACTTTTCACTTTCAATATTCTCTGCTATTTCAATAGTATCTTCTTCAGAACGAGAAGTAAATTTATAATTCATAATTTATCACCCAAATAAATTATAACAACAAGTATAATGCAATTTCAACAATAATAGGTAATTTGACAATATTAAAGACAAGAATTAACTAAATCATAAATATTTAAATAAGTATCTGATTTATAATGTAACCCATCCGAAGTATCAAAATTATTTAATATAGAATTATATACATCACAGTATTTGATATTAGAATTAATACCATTTTTTAACTTGTTATTAAAAGTAACAATATCATTATTAGTTGTTGAATATCCATATTGTCTTTCTTTACTCTCATCTACCGGATTAACAGAAACAACAATAAAATTATGTTTAGACCAAGAATCATTATTCAAGGCATTATAAAGATTAATATACTCATCAATATCACTTAGTAAAAAATTAACTCCCATATAAGAAACAATATTATATATTGTATCAGGATTACTATTAATAATACTATTAACTGCCGAAACAGCTGATGTACTAAACCAATCATATCCCATAGATCCCTGAGCTATAAATATATCATTATCATAGTATTTAGGACCTCCACTACTTAATTGACAAGCAGAAGAATCATTAGTAACAGCAATACACATCCCTACAGTGCGACTATCACCTATATGAATCGTAACAGTTCCATGAATATTATGTTCATTACCTTTATTCATCTCTTCGCGGCGTTTATTAATTTCCTCATTTTTCTTTCGGTCTTCTTCTAATCGCTCTTGATAAGCCTCATCCTTTTTCTTTCGATCATTTAAAGACTTCTCTAATCTTTCTTTTTTTTCTAATTCACGATAATAATCAATTTTATCAATCGAAAGGTTATTTTCACATAATTTAAAATCATGATTAATAAAAGTTATAAAAATAAAAGACATTATTGAAGGAATAAAAAAAACAACTAAACCTGCAATCAAAGATTTAAATATACGAGTTAAGATACTTTTAAATTCGTCGGGTTTTACAACAGTACTAAACATTCCTCTAATTACATTAAAAGCAAAAATAATTGGAATCAAAACACCAATAATATGCATCAAATACTTTAAAATCAATAACATAGTTAAAAAATTAGAATTATCACATAATTCAAATAAAATCATAGATCATCACGATAAATATTATATTATAAATATTAAAAAATGGCAAAAAAAAGAGGATCAAACAAGCTCCCCCTCTCCGCGAAAAAAAAGAAGAGCAAAAAAAAAAAAGAGGCAACTACCTATTTTCGCGAGAACTATCGTCGGCGT
>CALVVU010000006.1 GCA_944363975.1 Candidatus Coprovivens excrementavium
GCAAGAATGTATAATGAAAAAAATAATAATATTTAAGTAATTAATATTAGCTAAAAATAATACAAATTACAATTTATAGAGTAGATTAATGTCTACTTTTTCTTTTGATTAAAAAGTATGATATAATGAAATAGATTTTATGCGAGGAAGTGATTATATGGTAAATGAAGAAAAAAGTTTCCAAAAAAGCAGTATCAACTGGTATCCTGGTCATATGGCTAAAACTAAAAGACTAATAAATGAAAAGAGTAAGTTAATTGATGTTGTTTATGAAGTTATAGATGCTAGAATACCTAATTCTTCAAAGATAAAGGATATTGATGATTTATTGAAGAATAAACCTCGTATTTTAATTATGACAAAAAAAGATTTATGTGATTTGGAAGTTACTTTAAAATGGAAAAAATATTATGAGGAAAAAGGTTATATTGTAGCTTTAGTTGATTTAACTCAGAATAATAGTGTTAATGAAATAATTAATTTGACTCATAAATTAACCAAAAATGTCCAAGATAAAAGAGAGGAAAAAGGTTTAATTAAAAGAGATATTAAAGCTTTAGTAATAGGTATCCCTAATGTAGGGAAGAGTACACTAATAAATAGAATGGCCGGTAGAAAGGTTGCTGCTGTTGGAAATACTCCTGGAGTTACGAAGAATCTTAATTGGTTAAAGACATCAAGTGATATTTTATTATTAGATACTCCAGGTATATTATGGCCAAAGTTAGATAAACAGGAAGTAGCTTTAAATTTAGCGAGTTTTACGGCTATACCTAGAGATATCTTGCCAGTAGATAGTGTTGCCATTCATATATTAAATAAGTTAGATAAATATTATAATAATATATTGAAAGAAAGATATGGACTGGATTATATAGATAATGATGATATAGAAATGGTGTATGAGAAAATAGGACGAAGATTAGGTGCAATTATCTCTGGTGGAGAAATTGATTATGATCGTGTTAGTAAAAATATTTTAGAAGATATAAAAAATGAAAGAATTAAGGGGATAACTTTTGATCGCTTTGACGATTGATTGTAGTAGGTATTGTGATATATTTGTGTTAAAATATATCTGTGGGGATGAGTTTTGATTTTTCAAAGCTCATTTGTTCTGAATGAGAAGAATTAAGGAGAAGTTATTAATGCAAGTAGAGGATGAAGAAAGAGATTTACTCAAATATGAAAAAGAATTATACAAAAAGGGAATTACATTGATTGGAGGAGTTGATGAAGTTGGCCGTGGACCTTTAGTTGGTCCTGTAGTAGCAGCTTGTGTTATTTTACCAGTTAATTATAAATTATCAGGTTTGGATGATAGTAAAAAATTATCTGAGAAGAAAAGAGAAAAATTTTATGATATAATTATGAAAGATGCAATTGCTGTTGGAATTGGGGTAGTGGATGCTAAAAAAATAGATGAAATAAATATTTTAGAGGCTTCACGTTTAGCAATGAAATTAGCAATTGAAAATTTGAATGTAAAACCTGAATTTGTTTTGAGTGATGCAATGAAACTTGATAATATAGATATACCTTATGAAGCTATAATACATGGTGATTCTTTATCTTTGAGTATTGCTGCTGGTAGTGTAATAGCTAAAGTGACTCGTGATAGAATGATGTATGAGTTAGATGAAAAGTATCCAGAATACGGATTTGCTCAACATAAGGGCTATCCGACAAAAAAACATTTGGAAAATTTACAAAAATATGGTATTTTATCAAATTATAGGTTTACTTATAAGCCAGTAAGTGATTTAATTAATAAGATGAAAGTTGTGGTAAGGAAATGAGAATATTTTATAATAATGTTTTTAAAAATTATTTTCTGTTGATGTTAACTTTATTTAGTGGAGAAATTATTTTTAGATGGTGTATTGGTTTGCCTATTTTGGATTGGGCATTGTTGAGAATATTTCTTGGAATTAATATAGTTAGTCTTGTATGTGGAGCTTTGTTTTCTTTTTGTGGTCGTATTGCGGGTAACATTTTAACATTTTTAGTTGCTTTGGTAGGAACTATATATGCTATTGCTCAGGCTGGATTTGAAAATTATTTAGGAGTATATATGTCTTTTGGAGCTAGTTCACAAGCAGGAGCAGTTAAAGATTACATAGTAGATTATTTACAATCTTTTTCGTGGACATTTTATTTAATTGCTATTCCTTTAGGTATTTTATTGTTATTTTATATTTTTGTAGATCATCGAATTAAAGTATTAGAAAGAAATGATGAAATAGATTTTGCTGATAAATTTGATGGCGAAGAACGTAAAAAGCAAAATGAGCTTTATATTTTAAAGAGAAAAAAAGCGCGAAAACGTAATGGAATTATAAATGCTTTTGTATTAACTGTTATTTTAGCTGGAATTTATTATTATACTTTATCTGCACCATTTATGCAGAATGATATTCAATTAAAAACAACGAAAGAATTATTTTCTAATCCAGATATTCCAAATATTGCAATGGGACAATTTGGATATACGATGTATGCTTTTGTTGATGTAAAAAGTGTTGTGATGCCGGCAAATAATCAAGAAATAACTGAATTTAGTGATGGATATGAAAAAGAAGAACAAGTTATAAGTGATTATACTAGATATATTGATGATACTTTGTGGGAAGAAGTTATTAAGAATGAGAAAAATTCTAATTATCGAACTTTAAGTAATTATTTTATTAGTCAAGAAATAACTGATAAAAATGATTTTACTGGTTTCTTTAAAGATAAGAATTTGATTGTTATTATGATGGAGTCAACTACGAATATTGTCTTAAATGAAGAATATTATCCAAATTTATATAAATTATATACAGATGGATGGTCTTGGAAAAATGCATATAGTCCAAGAAATTCTTGTTCTACTGGTAATAATGAAATGAGTGGAATGGTTGGCTTGTATACAATAAATAATTCTTGTACAGCGAATAATTATAAAAATAATGTATATCCAGAAGCTATTTTTAACTTATTTAATAATGCAGGTTATACAACAAGTAGTTATCATAATTATACTGAACAATATTATGCACGTGCAACGATTCATCCAAATATGGGTAGTGGACATTATTATGGCGTTCAAGAATTGGGAATTCCTTATAGTAATGTATATCAAGAGTGGCCTAGTGATGTAGAATTAATGGAAAAGGTATTAGAATTAACTGAAGATCAAGATAAGTTTATGGCTTGGGTAACTACAGTATCAGCTCATCAACCTTATAGTCAAAGTAGTGAGCTTGGTAATAAGTATCTTGATTTATTTGAAGATACAAATTATAATACATCCCTTAAGAGATATATGTCTAAATTAAAAGAGTTTGATAATTCGATAGGAACTTTAATAAATGGTTTAGAGGAACAAGGAAAATTAGACGATACTGTTATTGTTTTATTTGCAGATCATTATCCTTATGGTTTGACAAATAGTACTTTGAATTCGTATTTTGATTATGATGTTAGAGTTGACTATGAAGTTGATAGAACACCATTTATTATTTATAATCCGCAGATTCATGCTGAAGTACATGATGAATATACTTCTTACATGAATTTAACACCAACAATTGCTAACTTGTTTGATTTGGATTATGATCCACGTTTATATGCTGGAAGAGATATTTTATCTGATACTTATGAAAATAGAGTCGTTTTTGCTGATGGTTCTTGGAAAGATCCAGTAGCTTTCTATAATGCTTCAACTGGTAAAATAAGTTATAGTGAACCAAATACTACTTATACTAGCGAAGAAATTAAGGAAATTAATAATTCAATTAAAAATAGAATTTCAATGTCTAATTTGGCAATTAGAACAAATTATTTTAAATATTTAGAAGATGCTAAAGATAAATATAGAGTTGATGATTTAGAAGCAACAGAAGAGAGTACTAGTTAGTATTGAATATTTTAATAATCAAGAAAGGAATATATTTATGAAAAAATTAGTTATAGTGGAATCTCCTAGTAAAAGTAAAACAATTGAAAAATATTTGGGTGAAGATTATAAAGTAGTTGCTAGTATGGGACATATTAGAGATTTAGCTACAACTGGTAAATTTGGATTAGGTGTTGATGTTGATAATGATTTTACACCATCTTATATTCCAATGAAAGGTAAAAAGAAAGTTATTAGTGAATTAAAGAAACTTAGTAAAGATGCTAGTTGTGTATATTTAGCAACTGACCCGGACCGTGAAGGGGAAGCTATTAGTTGGCATTTAAAAGAGGCTTTAGGATTAAAAAAAGATTATGAAAGAGTAACTTTTAATGAAATAACTAAAGATGTAATTCTAGAAGCTTTTGCTGAACCAAGAGATATTGATATTGATTTAGTTAAAAGTCAGGAAACAAGAAGAATTCTAGATCGTATTATAGGATTTAGGTTGTCTAAATTGATGCAATCGAAGACGGGAGGAAAAAGTGCTGGTCGTGTTCAGAGTGTTGCTCTTAAATTGATTGTTGATCGTGAAAGGGAAATTGAAGCTTTTATTCCGGAGGAGTATTGGTCTATTACAGCTGTTTTTGGTGAAATGGAGGCTAATCTCGAAAAATATAAAGAAAAAAAAATAGAATTAAAGAATGAAGAAGAAGCACAAAAAGTTATTGATTCTTTAGATGAACTTTTTGTAATTCAAGATATAGATATTAAAGAAAAAAATAAAAAAGGTGTAATGCCTTTTAAAACTAGTACATTGCAACAAGTTGCAGCTAATAAACTGAATTTTGCAAGTAGTAAAACGATGCGTTTAGCTCAAAAATTATATGAAGGAATAGATATAGGTAGTGAAACTGTTGGTTTAATAACTTATATGCGTACAGATAGTGAAAGATTATCTCCTTTATTTATTGATGAAGCTTTTAAATTTATAAAGGAAAATTATGGGGACAAGTATGTTGGTTATGTAAAAAAGCAAAAGAAAAATGAAAATATGCAAGATGCTCACGAAGGTATTCGTGTGACAAGTGTTTATCGTACACCAAAATCACTTAAAGAATATTTGACTAATGATGAATATAAATTATATAGCTTGATATATGCGCGTAGTTTAGCTTGTTTAATGGCAGATGCAAAAGTTAAAGCAACGGCATTATCATTGATAAATAATGATTATTTATTTAAAGCAACAGGAAGTGTTTTAATATTTGATGGTTATTTAAAAGTATATGGTGATTATGAAAGTTCAGAGGATGTCATGTTACCTGATTTAACAGGAATTGACTCCATAAAAGCTGATGAGGTTTTAAAGGAGCAACATTTTACTAAACCATTACCGAGGTATACTGAGAGTTCTCTGATAAAAGATTTAGAAAAGTTGGGAATAGGTAGGCCTTCTACTTATGCAACTATTATGGAAACAATTAAGGCACGTGATTATGTAAAAGTAGAAGATAAGAAATTTATTCCAACTAAGATTGGAATCGAAACAACCGATAAATTACAAGAAGGTTTTAGTGATATTATTAATGTTGAATATACTGCTAATATGGAAAAAGAATTAGATGAAATTGCAGAAGCAAAAATTAATAATGTCGATGTATTGAAAGAATTTTATGATAAATTTGAACCTTTAGTTGAAGATGCTTTTAAAAATATGGAAAAAAAGGAAGCTGAAAAAACTGGTGAGTCATGTCCAAATTGTGGAAGTCCGTTGGTAATAAGAAATGGAAAGTATGGCGAGTTTGTTGCTTGTTCTAATTATCCTGAATGTAAATATATAAAAAAGGAAGAAGTAGAAATAAAAGAAATCTGTGCTTGTCCAAATTGTGGAAATAAAATTGTTGAGAAGAAAAGTCGTAGAGGAAAATTATTTTATGGATGTAATAATTATCCTAAATGTAAGACGGCATATTGGGATAAACCAACAGGTAAGAAATGTCCTAATTGTGGAGAAATGTTATTAGAAAAAAATGGTAAAATACATTGTAGTTCTTGTGAATATAAAGACGAGTAATCGTCTTTTTTTGTTATATAATAAATGATACAATGGATATGAGGTGTTAAAATGAAAAAGATAAAAGAGTTTGTATTTGAAAATTGGATCTTTGTTTTATTTTTAATTCCTTTTATATTAATCTGCTATAATAACAAAATGCCTGATAATGATATATGGTTTTTACTTAATAATGGAAGATATGTTATAAATAGTGGAATACCTGTTGTTGATCCTTTTACGATACATGAAGGATTAAAATATGTAATGCAACAGTGGGGAACATCTTTATTTTTTTGGATTTTATATAAATATTTTGGTGGTAAGGCTTTTATTGTATTTATTTATATTATATCTTTTTTACTTATGTATCTTTTTTATAAATTATGTTATTTGGTTTCTGATAAAAAAAAGTTATCAGTTATTATTACAAGTATAACATTTTGTATTATTTATGATTTTATTGTGACAAGGCCTCAGGTATTAACATTTATGTTCCTTTTATTAGAAATATTGTGTTTAGAGTTATATATAAAGAAAGACAACATTAAATATTTAATTGTTTTGCCTTTTATATCATTATTGTTAATTAATTTTCATGCATCAATGTGGTGGTTTCAGTTTATTTTTTTATTACCTTTTATTTGCAATGGATTAAGCATTTTTAATTTAAATTTTTTAAAAAAATATAGATTAGATAAATACAGATTAACTCCTATTATAATTGTGGCTATTTTTATGTTTTTGTTTGGTTTTGTTAATCCGTATGGAATAGATGCAATAACTTTTATTTTTAAATCTTATGGTATTAATTCAATAAATAATGCTATTGGAGAAATGAAATCTTTGTCTTTTGATAATTATTACGGAAAAGCGTTTTTGGGAATAATTATTTTTCTAACTTTATTAATGCATTTTAGAAAAGATTTTAAATTTGATATTAGACATTTATGTTTTATATGTGGTGGATTTCTTTTAATTGCAATGCATTTGAAGTCTTTTGCTTGGGGAATATTTATAATAATGTATTCAATTTCTTATGCATTAGGAAATATTAAAATCAAGACTTTTGCAAAAGGAAAAGTATTGAGAATATTAAGATGTTTATATAATGGAGTTGTTATTTCTTTTTCTTTATTTGGTCTTGTCACCTTTGGAATGATATTGAAATTATCTTTTGAAAATTATTCCTTTAGTCAAGGTATTTTAAAGAATAATTATGAGGAAGTTACAAAGTACATATTAAATAATTATAATAAAGATGATGTTATTTTGTATGTTGATTTTAATAATGGTGGATATACTGAATTTATGGGATTAAAATCTTATATAGATGGAAGAGCTGAATTATTTGTTAAAAAATTTAATGGAAAAAGTGATATTTTTGATGAATATGTTGAAATTTTAAATGATAATATAATAGTTGAAGATTTTATAGAAAAATATAAATTTACACATCTTATTGTATATGCTGAAACTAAATTAGATAAGTATTTGAAGAATAGTTCTGACTACGATAAAGTATTTGAAAGTACTGAGTATATTGACGAAGATGGTAATGCTTATATGAATCTATATGTAAGAAATGATATTGAGGTTATAAAATGAAAAGAGTTGTTATTATCGGTGCTGGTCCGGCTGGCTTAACAGCGGCATATGAACTATTAAAAAATAGTAAAGATTATAATGTTGAAATTCTAGAAGAGAATGGACAAGTTGGTGGTATTTCAAAAACTATTAATTACAAAGGAAATAGAATGGATTTAGGAGGACATAGATTCTTTTCAAAAAGTGATAGAGTAAATGAGTTTTGGAATGAAGTAATGCCTATACAAGGAAAACCATCTTTTGATGATAAGAAATTAAAAAGGAAGAAAAAATTTCAAAAAGGAGGACCCGATCCAGAAAAAGAAGACAATGTAATGTTAGTTAGAGAAAGAGTATCTAGAATATATTATTTAAAGAAATTTTTCGATTATCCAATTACATTGAAGTTTGAAACACTGAAAAATATGGGGTTTGTTAGAACTATGCAAAGTGGTTTTAGTTATTTAAAAAGTTTAGTTTTTAAGAAAAAAGAAGATTCTTTGGAAAATTTTTATGTTAATAGATTTGGAAGAAAATTATATAGTATGTTTTTCGAAGGATATACAGAGAAACTATGGGGAAGACATCCGAAAGAAATATCTGCTGATTGGGGAGTGCAGAGAGTTAAGGGAATTTCAATAATAGCGGTATTAAAAGATGGTTTTAGAAAAATACTTCATATAAAAACAGATGGACAAGAAACATCTTTAATAGAAGAATATTATTATCCTAAATTTGGTCCTGGTCATTTATGGGAAAAAGTTACTAAAGATGTAAAAAAAATGGGTGGTAAAATTTTGCTGAATCATAAAGTGGAAAAAATTAATATTGAAAAAAATAATGTTAAATCTTTGGTGTGTGGTGTTGATGGTAGAGAAGTTATAGTAGAAGGTGATATTTTTATTTCTTCAATGCCGATAAAGGATTTAATAAGTGGAATAAATGGAGTATCTTCTGATGTATCTAAAATAGCTAATGGCTTACCATATAGAGATTTTGTGACAGTAGGCCTATTAGTTAAGAAGTTAAACTTAAAGAATGAAACTAATAAAAAAACATTAAATAATATAATTCCTGATTGTTGGATTTATGTACAAGAGCATGATGTAAAAATGGGAAGAATTCAAATATTTAATAATTGGAGTCCGTATATGGTTAAAAAACCAATGGAGACTGTATGGATTGGTTTAGAGTACTTTTGTAATGAAAATGATGAGTTTTGGAATATGACGGAAAAAGAGACTATTAAACTTGCGACAGAAGAATTAATATCGATGGGGATTATTGAGAAAGATGATATTTTGGATTCTCATAGAGAAAAAGTAAGAAAAGCATATCCTGCTTATTTTGATACTTATAAAGATATTAATAAAGTAATTGAATATTTAAATTGTTTTGATAATTTATATTGTATAGGTAGAAATGGTCAACATAGATATAATAATATGGATCATTCGATGATGACAGCGTTTGAAACAATAGATTACATATTAGGTAAGACTAGTGATAAAAAGGCTATATGGAATGTTAATGTTGAAAAAGTATATCACGAAAAGAAGTAATGTAATAAGATAATTTAATAAAATAATGAATTCTTTTTAGGTTTTTAATATATATGGTAAGTTTTAATATTTTTTGTTATAATCGTTGATAGGTGATTTACATGAAACAAGAGAATATAAGAAATTTTTCAATTATTGCTCATATTGATCATGGTAAAAGTACTTTGGCTGATCGTATTTTGGAAATTACAGGTAGTGTTAATAAACATGATATGAAGTCACAAATGTTAGATAGTATGGATTTGGAACGTGAAAGAGGAATTACTATTAAACTAAATGCAGTACAATTAAATTATAAATATAATGATGAGGATTATACTTTGCATTTGATAGATACTCCTGGACATGTGGATTTTAGTTATGAAGTATCAAGAAGTTTGGCAGCATGTGAAGGTGCAATATTAGTTGTTGATGCTGCTCAAGGTATAGAAGCTCAAACATTAGCTAATCTTTATTTAGCTTTGGAGGATGACTTAGTTATTATTCCTGTTATTAATAAAATAGATTTACCTAATGCTGATGTTCCTAAAGTTTTAAAGGAATTAAAAGATGTTTTAGGTTTTAGTGAAGAAGAAGTTTTATTGTGTAGTGGAAAGACTGGGGAAGGTGTTGAAGATTTAATAAAGGCGGTTATTGAGAGAATACCAGCACCTAAAATTGATAATGATGCACCAACGAGAGCTTTAGTTTTTGATAGTCATTTTGATGCTTATCGAGGAGTAATAGCTTTAGTTAGAGTTTTTGAAGGTAAAATAACTAATAAAGATACAATAAAATTATTAGCAACAAATGATCAATATGAAGTTGTTGAACTGGGAGTTAATCATCCTAAAGAAGAAGTAAAAAAAGAATTAGTTTCAGGAGAAGTAGGTTGGATTAGTGGGTCAATTAAAGATATTAGAAGTGTTAGGGTAGGAGATACATTAACTGTTTTAAAAAATGAGGCAACTGAACAATTGCCTGGTTATCAGCCAATGAAACCAATGGTTTATAGTGGAATATTTCCAGTTGAACCAAATAAATTTCCTGCTTTAAGAGAAGCTTTAGAGAAATTGCAATTAAATGATGCGTCTTTAACTTTTGAACCTGAAACTTCTGAAGCATTAGGATTTGGATTTAGGAGTGGTTTTTTAGGTCTTCTACATATGGATATAATTATGTCTAGATTAGAAAGAGAATTTGATTTAGATGTTATTGCTACTAGTCCTTCGGTAATATATGAGGTTTTACTTACTAATGGAGAGACATTTTCTGTAGATAGTCCTTCTAAGTTACCTGATAGAGCGAAAATAAGTACTATATATGAGCCATATATAAGGACTAATATTTTTGTACCAAGTGAATTTATTGGACCAATTATGGAATTATGTCAAGAAAAGAGAGGGAATTATATAGGTTTGGATTATATCGATCCGACAAGAGTTAATATTCATTATGAAATTCCTTTAGCTGAAATAGTTTATGATTTCTTTGATAGATTGAAAAGTACGACAAAAGGATATGCTTCTTTTGATTATGAGTTGTGTGGATATAAGGAATCTAATTTGGTTAAAATGGATATTTTAATTAATGGAGATATAGTTGATGCATTAAGTATGATTGTTCATAAAGATGATGCTTATAATAGAGGGAAGAAAATTGTTGAAAATTTAAAGAAGATTATTCCGAGACAAATGTTTCAAGTACCTATTCAAGCAAGTATTGGTAATAAGGTAATTGCACGTGAAAATATTAGTGCAATGCGTAAAAATGTTTTGGCTAAATGCTATGGTGGAGATATTTCACGTAAGAAGAAATTACTAGAAAAACAAAAAGAAGGTAAGAAAAGAATGAAAATGGTCGGAAGAGTGGAAGTTCCACAGGAAGCTTTTTTGGCAATATTAAAATCTGATCAGTAAGAAATAAATTTCTTGCTTTTTTTGATGAAGAAATATAAAATAAATTTTGCTAATTAAAGAAATAATTGTTTTTTAATAATAAGCAGTTATTAAAATAAAAGGTGGTTTATAAATGATAAATTTAGCATTAAATGATGACGATAAGAAAAATTTTATTACAGCAGTTTTATTAGATGAGAATGGAGATAATTTAAGTATTATATATGCTGATAATCATGTTGTAGAAGAGTTGTTTGACGTTGATAGATTAAATGATATATGGTGTTTAATGGAGGAACAATTTTGGAAGTATAAGGATGATTTTGTAAAAAGATGTAATAAAGAAAGTTTACAATCAATATTGAAAAGTATTTTTGAAAGTATTTTAGCAGTTGGTTCTTTGTATTTTACTTGTTCAATGGAAATGCCAATAATATTGAAGGGGTTAATTATAATTTTTATTTCTGGGATATCTATATATTATCAACGAATATGGAGTCTTGAATCTAAAATTAATAATTATTTAGTTAATAAAGTTGGTATTATAGAGAGATTCTTAGAAAATAAAGACAAATTTAAAATTCAAATAACTGATAGTAGAGATGGTAAAAAACATGATTGGTATTTGTTAACTTTATCTGGAATAGATGAAGTGCCTGATATAAGAACTTTAAATTTAATTGGTAAGTCATTAACTACTGAAGTTAAAGAGGATGAAAGGAAAAATACTGAAAGGTTTTTAAGTAAAAAAATGGGGGATTTTAGATGATAAATATGTTGTTTTCAGATGATAAAAAGGAATTTATAAGAGATATAAGAATAGAAAATGATGAGATAGTATTATTAATGGGAGATAATTCTTTAAGAAAAGAAAAATTTACCGTTCATAATTTACAATTTTATCGTTTAAAAATGATTCAACAAGCAGAAGAGTATTTACCCAATTTTTTAAATAGACTTAGTGATGAGTCTTTAAAAATTACGATAAAAAAATATTTATTTATAATAGGTGGAATTGCTAGTATGTATTTTTTATATAATATAGATATACATATAATTATGAAGATAATATTGTCTATAATAATTATTTTAGGAGAGATAGGACATTTTATTTATAGTGAATGTTTATTAGATATATTAGGAAATGGGGTAATTGAAGCTTTTGCAACAAAGAAATATTTAGAATGTAAAAATAATTTTAGTTATTTTGATACTAAAGATGGAGAAGAAAAATTTATTTTGCCACCTGAATTTATTGAAAGATTTGGATTAACAGAAGATGATATTATAAAAGCTGATAGTCAAATAGAAGAGTTTCGTAAGAATGGAAAAAATTTAAATGAATTAAAAATGGTATTAGCTAAAAGAAGTAAACTAGAATAGGAAGCTATTTTAGTTTTTTTATGTTATACTTATGATAGTGTATGAAAGTGAGTATGATTCAATGACGAAGATAAGAGTAAATAAAGGGGATTTATTATCTTTAGTAAATGATTATAAAACTAAAATAGATGATTTATCAGCTAATTTGCAAGATTTGATTTCTACTTTAGAGGGAATTTCTGATGATAGTAAAATAAGTGGAGTTAGTAGTAAAGCAAATAGTATTGCTAGTGGTGTAGAAAATATTAAAAAAGATTATTTAACAGAAGTAGATAACTTAAATGAGTATGTTAATTCTATTACTAATATTGATGAAACTGATCCACAAGAGGAAGTTATTAGTATTTCAAATAATACAATAACTACTTCTTCTTTAAAGAATGTTTCTTTTGCTTCTTCTCCTTTAGAAATGAAATTAGGTGGAATTGAAGGCAATACGATAACATTGCCTGCTGGTTTAGGTACTGTTTGTACTTATATGGGATGGCAGTGTATTACTGCTACTAGTTCTAATCAATATAAATTAAGAGAAGCAGCAGGGATGAATTTTGATAGTGAAGGATACGGAAAAATAAATGATCGTTTTGTTATTGCAACGACAACTACTTATGGAAATGTTGGAGATTATTTAGATGTTAAATTAACAAATGGAAATGTTATAAAATGTGTAATTGGTGATATTAAGAGTCAAGGAGATGCTGGATGTAATGAATGGGGACATCAAAATGGCAATAATGTTATTGAATTTGTTGTAGATAAAGATTCTTGGTATTCTAGTAATCATGCTAATCCTTCTATTAGTGATGAATATTTTGTTAGTGAACGTACTGGTGATGTAACGAGTAATGGGGCTGTGGGGGTTGCTTCAATTACGAATAAAGGAAATTATTTTGATTATGCGTAGGAGGAATTAAGATGGCTTATAGTAGTGATATTAGTAAATTAGAAGCTTGTTTAAGTGCAATTAATGCTATTTCATTAGATGTTAATTTTTCTAGTGCTTGGGAAGGAAAAGCATATCAAAAACAGAATGAATTAATAACAAATTTAAATTCTTCATTAAAAGAATTATTAGAACAAGTAACAAAGTTAATAGAAGCATTATCTAAAATAGACGAATTTCATAATAAGGAGAATATTTTTAATAATTACGTTAATCTATTACAAGGGATGAATTCCGATGATAGTAATTATATTAATTATAATAATTTAAAGAATACTGCTTATCAGGAAATGAATAATTGTAAAGATAGCACGGTTAATTTATTAAATGGTATTAGTGATTCTTATAGTTCGGCTATTAATAGTATTGGAGCTACTAATGTAGTTAGCACATCTGTTTCTTTACTTCCTAATTCTTTATTTAGTGCTGGTGTAACAGCTGTTCAATCTAATGATGATAGTAGTAAGGATTGGACTGATACGGTTCCAGCAGCAGTTGCTGTTTCAAGTTCTGTATCACATAATTTTACTAATACTGGGGGTGTATCTTCAAGAGTTAGTTCAGGTGGTAGTACTCAACCATATGTTAGTGTTGAGGCGGTTCCTAATTATGTTGTAGAAAAGATTGATATGAGTAATGTCCCAGATGCACCAGAAGATACAATTTGTGCTGCTAATACTAATTTAAATGTAAAAAGTAAAAAGAAGGGGATTACTAGTACTTTTTCTAAACAAACACAAGAGATTGTGACTAAGCATGCTAATGACTTTAATTATGAGAATTTTAAAAGTATCATTGGAGGCGATGAGGATTTTAAAAATTATTGTAAGAATGTTTTAGGGGGAGTATTTGCTAAGTGGGTTGGTAAAAAGAGAAAAGGAGAAGGAACAACTGCTTCGGAATTTCAAGAAATTGCTGAATATGTTTTCGGTTTAATGGTTTTATATGGCTTTGATTATTGTAATGGCGATCCTGGACATTATGGTAAGTATGGTGCTAATAATGCTAGTGTAGCTTCAAATGCTTTTTATCCATCTGGAGTATATAATTCACCAGGTAAAAATGATAATACTAATGGTGGAAATATTGATGCTATTTGTGCAGGTACTCAAAAAGATGGAGTTAATATGACTACTAATTGTAACTATGGAATGGATTATTTATATCGAAAAGCAGGAATTTTTGGAAAAGATGGACCTTCTAGTTCAGCAAATGCTAGTTCGTTATTAAAGTATGCAAGCGAGAATGGTGGTGGAATTACAACACGAGCTGATCAATTGCAGGTTGGAGATATAATTCAATGTTATTCTGGATCAGTTTCAGAGGCTGATGCAATGAGTGGAGATGTTAGTCGCTGGAAGAAGAATGGTAATTGGTATCATGTATGTTGTGTAGGTGAAGTCGAGAAAAATGAAGCAGGCGAAACAGTAGCTGTTGTTCTATATGATGCAGGTCATCGTTTTACAAATAGTGGTGATTTTAAATATCGTGTAGAGTTAGATTCAAATAATACACGTAATTTGGGAGATTATTCTAATACTTGGGTTGGAATTAATCTTGGAGTAATAGAACAAGATTCTTATACTCAAGTATCTTGATGGTAGGTGATATTAGTGAATGATATTAAATTTATAAATAATTATCAGTTTGGAAATAAAGATGAATATGAATGTATTTTTATGATTAAAGAAAATCCCGCTTATGCCATTCATATTTGGTCAAGACTGGTAAATGATATTATGAATAATGAACCTGATGACGTTAATAAAAAGAGGGGGTTATCAAAAGATTGGTGGGAAAGAACAGGTCCATATAGTTCCTCAGGGTTTGTTGAAATAAATTTATATGAATATTTGGATGATTTAAAGAAATATTTATTTGCACCTTCTTTTTCCTTTGAAGAAGCTGATGAAGCTTTAAATTTGATTATTAGTTTTTTGCAATTTGCTGCTTCTTGTCATTTTCATGTTATAGCAAGATTAAAATAAATGGAGGGATAAAATGTTAGAATTGGAATATGAAACTTTAATGGATACTATTGATGAGATAGGAAGTAAATTAGATGATTATAATGCTCATGTTAGTGATTTAAATGTATTATCAGATAAAATAAGTAGTTCTACTGATTGGATTGATGAAGCTATAAAACCAACATTTATTAGTTATTTGAATTCTTATATAGAAATTTATAAAGCTGTGGCGGAAGCTATTGCAGCTTATCAGCAATTTATGACTAAAAAGTTAGAAAATTTTAATGAACATGAATCAAAGTTCAGTTAGGAGGATTTGATGAGTAATAGTACTGTTCGTATTGATTTAGATGTAATTGATGATTGGAAAGCAACTTTAGCATCTATTAACAATCAATGTATAGAAGATATTAATGAATTATCAAGAATAGTTAAGGATTTTGATAATTTTAAGGGGCATACGGCAGATGTTGCAAGAGAGTTAATAACTGATATATTACAATCTGCTAATAAAGCTCATGAAAATTTAGATTCTGCACAAAAAACATTAACTAATATAGCGGAGGTAAAATCTAATGCTTAGTTAGAGTGATTGTGTTATAATTTAATTGGTGATTTTATGAGTAAACAAGAAGTTTTTAAAAAAGAATTGGAATATATAAAAGATAAAGATATTAAAGATTCTTTATCTTTAATGATAAATAAAATACCAGATTATTTTTTTGTAATACCTGCTGCTTCGACTGGTAAATATCATCCTGGGTATGCGCAGGGAGAAGGTGGATTAGTACGCCATACTAAAGCTGCTGTTAGAATGGCTTATGAATTATTTGGAATATATAAATTTCCACAGAGAACAAAGGATTTATTAATCATGGCATTACTTTTACATGATAGTGTAAAAAAAGGAGAAGAAGAAAATAAATATACTTTATTTGATCATCCATTAGTTGCTTGTGAATTTATAAAAAAATATAAGAATGAATTAAAAATTAGTAATGATGATGTTGAATTTATATGTGAATGTATAGCTAGTCATATGGGAAGATTTAATACTAGTGAATTTAGTGATGTTATTTTACCTTTACCTAAAACACCTGAACAAAAATTTGTTCATATGTGTGATTATTTGGCTAGTAGAAAAGTTATTAATATTAATTTTGATAGTGAAAATAATATAGTAGATGAATAATCTGCTTTTTTGTTGCCAAATATTTTTTTTAGAATAGACTACTAATGATAGGAGTTATTTATGGAAATAATATTTGGTATTTCGATTCCATTTATAGGAACTGTTATTGGTTCATTGATGGTTTATTTTATGAAAGATAAATTAAGTAAGAAGCTTGAAAATCTTATTTTAGGCTTTGCAGCAGGGGTGATGGTGGCGGCATCTATATGGTCTTTAATTATACCATCACTTGAATCGGCGAGAGGAATAAAGTGGTTGCCGGTAGTTATTGGGATGAGTATTGGGGTTTTGTTTTTTTATTTTGTTGATTTATATTTAAAGAAATATAATAATAAGTCTCAAGAAAAGATTAATAATTTAATGGTAGCAATTACTTTACATAATATTCCTGAAGGTATGGCGGTAGGTATTGCTTTTGCTTCTTATATAGCTGGAAGCTTGAGTTTGATGGGAGCTATGGCTTTAGCAGTAGGGATTGCAATTCAAAATTTTCCTGAGGGAGCAATTGTTTCATTTCCTTTAATTAAAAAAGGCTATACTAAAAATAAAGCTTTTATGTATGGTTTTATTTCAGCAATTTTTGAATTGTTAGGTTCAATTATTACTTTGATTTTTACTAATGTTATTACTACTATTTTGCCTTATTTTTTAGCGTTAGCAGCTGGAGCGATGTTTTATGTTGTAGTGATTGAGTTAATTCCAGAGTCCGATTCACAAAATAAGGTTAATGTTTTAGGCTTTTTGCTAGGTTTTTTGTTAATGATGATTCTTGATGTTACTTTAGGATAAATATGATATAATTATATAACATTTAGTTATAAGGTGATGAATTTGAAAAGGTTTAAAGTAGCGAAACAAGCAAGTGTTTTAGGAATTTTAGGAAATTTATTTTTATTTATAATAAAAATGATTGTTGCTTTATTATCTTCTAGTCAGGCGATGATTGCTGATGCAATGAATAGTGCATCAGATATTCTAAGTTCGATAATGACTTATATTGGAAATAAGGTTGCATCAGTAGAAGCGGATGAAGATCATAATTTAGGACATGGCAAAGCCGAATATATTTATTCGATGTTAATAAGTATTACAATGATTATATTGGGAGGAAAGATTTTAATAGATTCTTTTCTTTCTTTAATTAAACCATCTCAGCTTGATTTTTCAATTTGGTTAATTGTTGTTTGTTTAGTGACAATTGTTGTTAAATTATGTTTATATCTTTATACAAATAAGTTAGGTAAAAAATATAATAATTTATTATTAGAAGCAAATAGTAAAGATCATCGTAATGATTGTGTTATAACACTTTTTAATTTGTTATCAGCTTTATTTTATCTATGGGGAATTAAATTTTTTGATGGAGTAGTTGGGATTGGTATATCTTTATGGATTGTGTATACTGGATTTAGTATTTTTAAATCAAGTTATGATGTTTTAATGGATAAGACTTTTTCTTTTGAAACTAAAGATAAGGTAATGAAGATAATTGAAAAATATGATGAAATTAAGAAAATAAATCATTTTAATGCGACACCGGTAGGATATTTATATCAAGTTTCATTTTCAATTTTTGTTGATGGTAATATGTCTACTTTTGAAAGTCATAAAATAGCTAATGATTTGGAAAGAGAAATAGAGAAAAAAGTTCCTGAAATTTATCTTACAGTTATTCATGTTAATCCTTATGAAGAAAAAGATAATGAAAAATAATCATTATTCTTTTTTTTATGGTACAATGATTATAGGAGGTATAATTATGAAAATATTTAAATGTAATAAATGTGGAAATATAGTTGAATTAATTGAAGGAAATAATTCTAATATAATGTGTTGTGGGGAGAAAATGGAGGAATTAGTGCCAAATACTGTTGATGCTGCCAATGAAAAACATATTCCTTCTTGTGAGATTAATGATGATATAGTGGTTGTTAAAATTGGTGAGGTTTTACATCCAATGGAAGAAAAGCATTATATTGAATGGGTTGTTGCAGAATATAGTGATTCAATTGTTAAATACAAATTTCAACCTGGAGAGTCTCCTGAAGCAGAGTTTGATTATGAAAAAGGCATGAAAATTTATGCTTATTGTAATTTACATGGCTTGTGGATGAAGGAACTTTAATGATATTTAATAAATGCATTCCTGAATTAGATGTTACTAATTTAAAAAGAGCACTTGATTTTTATTTGTTGTGTGGTTTTAAAATTGAGTATGAACGTAAAGAGGATAAATTTGCTTTTCTATCTTTAGAAGGTACACAATTAATGTTGCAAGAATTGAGTGAAGAAAATAAATGGTATGTTGGAAATCTAGAATATCCATTTGGAAGAGGAGTTAATTTTCAAGTCGAAGTTGATGATGTTGAAAGCATTTATAATAAATTAAAAGAAAATAATTATAAGATTGCATTTCCAATGGAGGAAAATTGGTATCGTGATGGCAATTTGTTACTTGGATGTAAAGAGTTTTTAGTCCAAGATCCAGATGGGTATTTATTTCGTTTCCAAAGTGATTTGGGATGTAAAAATGTTATCTGAAAGAGCACAGAAGATAATTGAAGACAAAATGAATTCTTTGATGAAAAGTAAATTTCGATCTTCATTTCATTTACATAGAAAAGAATTAGCCTATATTGATAAGTGTGGAGTAGATAAGATAAAAAATCATGCTTATGAATTTATTAATGTCAAATTAAAGCCAGCTAATCCTATTAATGATGGTGCTCAAACGCCGATGAAAAATCATCCTGTTTTTATAGCTCAGCATGCAACAGCAACATGTTGTCGAGGGTGCCTAGAAAAGTGGCATCATATTCCAAAGGGAAGAGAACTTAGTGATAATGAAATAAATTATATTGTTGCGTTAATAATGACATGGATTAAAAAAAACTATAAATAATATATTTATAGTTTTTTTATGGAAAATTTGACATAATTATTTTATTTACATATAATTTTAAACAATTAAAAGGGGTGTTTTTATGCAAAGTATTGATTATTATATTGAACAATCTAAATTGATGGACAATACTAGTGATGGTGGGAGTCCAGCTTATCATTTTGATGATGTTGTTTTGGTTAAATATACTAATATGTTGAAATATGGGGTAGCACGTCCAAAGGAAGAGCAAGTTGCTTCAGTTGCTAATCAAAAAAACGAAGAAGGAGTTAGAACACCTAGACATATTGTAGTAAAAAGAGAAGTTGAGAATGATAAATCAATTTGTTGGGTATTGCAAGAAAGAGCTAAAGGAGAATCTTTTGTTAATTATGAGCAAAAATGTTTTAAAAATCCTAATGAACAGTTAAGAAGACAATATATCTTAGCTTGTGCTCCTAGTAGTCATTACGAACAATTTATTAGCGATATTTGTTCTTTATTTAACATGGGTTTAGAATTAAAATCTAAAAATATATATTATGATAAAGATTTAAAAAATGGCGGTTTTACAATTATAGATTTACTTAATGGTGATGGAACACCAATAAATTATAATTCTTTAGAGGAACTTCTTGAGATGTGCTCTTATGCTCAAAGTATTGCTAATCAAAGTTCTATTGCTTATTATGACGATTCGGCGAGTAATGAGCAAAAAGAAACTTCAGAAAAATTGAGATTTAAAATCTCTTTGAGACTTTTAGAAGCAATGCAGAATGTTATTCCAACATTTGCTAAATATAAAAGATGGATTTTACGTACTTATCCAAAGAAAATGCTTGAATTCTTTGTTACTAATGGATTTGAAGTTGGGGATTTAAAATTAACATCTTCAGAAAAAGATGATTTTGCTAAAATGATTGATGATTTAGTTGATAATTGTTTGCAAGGAGTGGCTAATGGACAATTTAAATATTGGCAAATTACTGCTAATGAAATTAGAAATGGTTTAACAAACTGGGGCCTTAATGAGTCATGGCGTTATAATAGCGATAACCAATTGTCTTGTGATGATTTTGAAAGAGAATACTCCTATGAATGCGCATGTAATGACGAACTAAATGACTTGACGTTAATGAAATTTGAGGAAAAACTTAGTAATTTAAAAGATAGTAAAAACCCTTATATTTTACAGGCTATAACGGATATGAATGAAAGAAAAAAAGAAATAAGTTTTAATTTCATAAGATAGTTTTATATTATTTGACTTATATATAAAAAGTAAATATAATAAGTTTGTTAAGGGGGATTTTCTATGAATAATACGGATTATAATTTATATAAAATATTTTTATATTTATATGAGCAAAAAAGTATTTCTAAAACAGCTAATTTACTATATGTTTCACAGCCAGCGATAAGCTATAGTTTGAAAGAATTAGAGAATCAATTAGGATATACTTTATTTTATCGTAATTCTAAAGGTATTGAACCGACGATGGAAGCTAAAGAGTTATATTCTTATATTTCAACGGCTTTTAATATTGTTAAATCTGGAGAAGATCACATAAAAAGTTTAAATAGTTTAAATGTTGGTTGTATAAGAATAGGAACACCTTCTTTTATTGGAGTCTTTTATCTTTCTTCTTTTATTGCGGATTTTCGTAAGTTATATCCTGGAATAAAATTTGAAATAATTAGTAGATCAACATCTGATATGGTAGAAATGTTAGAAACGCGAAAGATAGATTTGATAGTTGATACTTTACCTATTCCAACGACAAAGAAGTCTGTTAAAAAAATAGCATTAACAAGATTACAAAATTGTTTTGCATATAATAATAAAGTGTTTACAGATATAAATATAAAAAATGTCGAAGATTTAAAGAATTATCCGTTAATATTACCAAGTGCAACAGCTTCAATTAGGTTAAAACTTGATGAGTTTATGGAAGCGCGTAATGCAAAGCTTTATCCGGTGATTGAATCTTGGACAACAGAGATGATGTTAGAAATGGTTAGAAGAGGGGTTGGGATTGGTTATTTTGTTAAAAATGTTATAGATATTCAAAATGATAAAGATGATTTTAATGTTATAACTTTTAATAATGAATTACCGGTAGTTGATGTTTGTGCAGTATATGTTGAAGATTTTACAACAACAGCTCTAAATAAATTTATAGATTTTTTAACTAAAGATAAAAAGGTAAAGTAGGGATAGAAATGAATTTTTTATTAAGTGATGAAAATTTTATTGAAAAAGAAGATTTAGAAATAAGAAATAATTTGTATAAAGAATTTATTAGTTTACCAAAAGAGTTCTTATCTAAAATGAGACATTTTCAACCACAAGTTGGATGTTTTAATAATTGCGGTTTTTGTAGTAAGTTTTCGGTTTGTAAAAGTGAATATTGGGATGAGAAAGCTTTACGAAATGTTGTTAGTGCTCTTAAAGCAACAGCTTTAACTTATACTGGTGATGATCAATTATTAGCTTGGGATAGAAAAGAGCATCGTGTTGGAGTAGTGTTTCCTTATATAAATAGTGATATTGGATCTTATTTATATTTGGATAAGTATATTAATTTATGTTATAAGGAATTAGGAGTTAGGACTCGTATTTCAACAGTTGGATATAGTAGACATAATAAAAAATTAAATGCTATGCATAAGAGAATTAATTCTTCAGGGTTATTATTTGCTTTGGCAGGAGTTAGATTATCTATTAGTCAATATGGGCGTGTTTGGGAAGATAAAAATGCCGATGTTTCTTTAGATGATTATCGAAAGGATTTAGCGAATTTTTTAGAAGTATATCGTCCTTATTTTGAGATGTTTGGTTCTGGTTCACGAAAAATGTGTGTTGAGCTAAGATATAATCCTTTAGTTGAAAATTCTAAAGTATTTATTTTTGATTATCAGAATAAAAAAATTATTGCAACTGCTAATTATTTATTTATATCAAATAATAAAAATATAAGTTTTAAAGAATGTTTTGTTATTGATCCGTATGTTCATTCTTTAAGATTGAGTGAAGATCCAATAAAATTTAGAGAGTATAATTTACCATTTATGGTTAGTAGTAAAGATGAGATAATTTCTTATATAGAAAATAACGATTTAGATTATGAAAAAGATGTTGATGTTTATATGTTTACTAATAAAGATGGAGAATATTATGCTATAGAACCTCAGATAAAAAATAATGGTTGTTATGGAATTAATGTTTATCCTAAAACTTCTATTAGAGAAGAAAGTGGATATATAGTTACAGAAAGATTTTTATTGAATGCAATATATAAATTTAAAGAAAAGCATGGTATGAATTTACGAGATAAATATAATAATGCCAGTTATAGTGATATCGATGAAGTATTGAATATTTGTAAAGAAGAAATCAATTATTATAAAGGTAAAGGAAAAATAGATAAAGCTGAGTATATAAGAGAACATATATTACCTGTTATTGAAGTTTATGTTGAAGCTTTAAAAGATGCTTCTTATCCAGCTAATTGCTTTTTTGATTCGAAATTTACTATTGATACAGGAATTATATGTAATTTAGGGCGTGCTATCAGATATTTTAAAGGATTAACAAAATTTATCAATGAACCATTAACACCTACACATGAGCGTAATTATGGTAGACATTGTAGTACAATGAAACAGGAAAATAGTGCTTGGTTATTAAGTTGCGGATTTAATAATAAGTTGATTATTGAAAAACTGGATTTATTTAATACTGCTTCTATTGAAGGACAAACATCTTTTAGATATGCTTTGAATATTGATAATTTCAATCACAAGATAAATGAATTAAAGAATAAATATTTGTATCCAGGGGCGGTTATGTTGGAAAATAAAAAGGAGTAGAAGATGGCGACGATTGAGTTTTATAAAGAGTTTGGTAATCTTGGATATTTAGCTAATTATTCTAATCATGGATTTGAAAAAAATGGAATTTATTATAAAACAGTGGAGCATTATTATCAATCAGAAAAATTTTCTGATAGGAGTATAAAGGATAAAATTATTAATGCTGATACACCAAAAGAGGCTTCAAATATTGGAAGAGATCGTAGTAATAAAAGAATAGATAATTTTAAAAAAATAAAAAAACAGGTTATGTATGATGGAATTTTAGAAAAGTTTCGTCAAAATAGAGATATTGCATATAAGTTAATTGAAACGAAGAAGAATGATATTGCTGAGGCTACTATCGATGAATATTACTGGGGTATTGGAAAAGATAAAAGTGGCGAGAATAATATAGGAAAAATTTTAGTAAAAGTTAGAGAAGAAATAAAAAGGGAAATAATTGAGAGTATTTTAGATAAGTGTAAAGGTAAAGAAATATATATAGTTGGTCATAATTATTCTGATGCAGATTCGATATTTTCAAGTTATATATTGAGTAAAGTATTACAGTATAAAGGAATAAATGCTTATTTTGCAATTTTAGATAGTTATGGCGATTATAATGATAAAGAAAAAGCTATTATAAATGATTTTTTACAAGAGAAACCAGTTAAGATATCAGAAAATAATTATTTTATTTTAGTTGATCATAATAATTTGGATGGTTTAGATAAAGAGAGAGTCTTAGGAGCTTTTGATCATCATGTTATAACTGGTGAAGTCTATGATACGATAGAAATGGAATATGCTAGTACCGGTTTATTGTTGTATGATTTATTTAAAGATGATTACAATTTTAGTGAATTTGAAAGAACTTTAATATATTTAACTGTTTTAACTGATACTGATTATTTAGTTAGTAATAGGTATAGTTCTTTTGATGAGGAGCTTGTTACAGAGTTAGGAATAAAGTTAGATGTATCAAATTTACAAAAGAAGTATTTTAAGATTACAGATTTTAGCTTAAAGATAGAAGATAATTTAAAAAAAGATTATAAAGAGTATAAGAATGATGATAAATTAATAAAACGTAGTATTATTATGAGTTATGAAAAGGAAAAAAAATTATATTATAACGATTATCTTGAATATATAAATTCATTAAATGATAATGTTTTATTAATTTGGTCTTGTTATGATATTAAAAAGACATATATATATTATTTAGGAAAAGAAAAAGTACTAGATTATATATTAACTAGTACAGTTTTAATTATGAAAATGTTAAAGGAAGATAATATATTATAAAGATAGTATATTTTAATAAGTAATGCTATAATTTTTATAAGAGAGTAGGATTATAATGGGAAGTATTTTTGATTATATTAAAAAATATGGAGATAGTTCTTTTATGGAAGAACCTTTTAATGAGATAGATGCTTCTATATTGTCTTTATTAACTTATATTGATTTTGATAAGATAGTTTTTGCAGATAAAAATAAAATTTCTTTGGCAAATGCTTTGGAATATTTTTTAAATTTTGGAAATATGAAAGAGTTTTTAAAAAGAGGCTTTATTCAAAAAGAATTAATAAAATTATGTTCAGCTATAAAAGATAAAAATAGGTATAAAGATATTTTATTATATGGATATGTTTATAAAGTAAGAGATGATGAACAATTTGGAGCTCTTAGTATGAAGATTCCTGATGGGAAGATTGTTGTTGCTTATGAAGGGACAGATCATAATTTGTCGGGATGGGAAGAGGATTTGGCATTATGTTATAAATTTCCTGTTCCTTCTCATATAGATGCTATAAATTATATAAATAAATATGTCTCTTTTTTGGATAAGGAAGTTATTATAGTAGGGCATTCAAAGGGTGGTCATTTAGCATTAGTAGCTGGAATGTATGCTAATATATTAGTTAAGTGGAAAGTAAAAAAAATATATAATTTTGATGGCCCTGGGTTACGTAAAAAAGAGTTTGAGTCACGTAGATTTAAAAGTATTGAAAAAAAGCTTTGCCATATAATACCGAACTATTCTTTATTTGGCTTATTACTTCGTCATAATAAAAATTATAAATCAGTTAAATCAAATAAAATTGGGTTGATGGCTCATTCGATTTTTTCATGGAATGTCAATGATAAAGAATTTAAATCGGCTCCTTTATCTTTATTAAGTAAGAATTTAGATCGAAGCATTATTTTGTGGTTGGAGCAACATACAGATAAGGAACGTGAGAAAATTACAAATGATATTTTTAATTTTTTGAAGGAAGTTGGTATTACTAATTTTGTCGATGTATTAAAATTAAAAAATATTATTACGTTGATAAAGAATAGTTCTAAGTTAGATATAGAAACTAAAGAAATGCTTAATAGTTTTGTTAAATTTATTATTGATTATCATATAAAGAATATTGATGATATTGAATTAATATAAAAAAAGCTTTTGTAAAAAGCTTTTTTAATTGTATTCGTCAGCAATATTACCAACAATTTCTTCGATAGCATCTTCCATAGTTAATATACCGATAAATTCGTTTTTGTCTTTGATAATGGAGAATGTTTCACTTTTTTCTTGCATAATACGAAATATATCATCAATTTTATCATTTTTTTTGAATGATAAAACAGGATGAATTAAATCTTTTAGGTTGATTTTATTGTTATTTTGGTGGAAGTAGACAAAGTCACGGATGTTGATAAATCCAAGTACATTATTTGTTTGAGGATCAATAACAGGAAAGCGAGTGAAACGTGATTTTTTGATTTTATTGATTATTTCTTTTCTAGTATCTGTAGAATAGATAGAAATTACTTTTTCTTTAGGAGTCATTATTTTATTAGCTGTTTTATCGTTAAAATCAAAAATATTAAGAATATATTCTTTTTCTTTTTCTTCAACAATACCTTCACGATTACCAGTTATAATCATTTTACGGATGTCTTTTTCAGTTAAAGTATCTTTTTTTTCTTTAATTTTTAATAATTTACATATAAATTCAGTGGAATGAGTTAAGATGATTATAATAGGATAAAATATTTTAGAAATTATTGTAAGTAGATTAATAGTTAAGTTGGCTACTTTTTGTGGGTTAGAGCGAGCAATTTTTTTAGGAACAAGTTCACCAAATACGAGGGTTATATAGGAAAGAATTAAAGTTATGATAACCATTAAAAAACTTTCTGTAAATTCTTCGTTAATAAAGAAAACGCCTTTTTCTATTAATATTTCAGTAAATGTTTCTGAGGCAAATGCTGAAGCAAGAAAGCCAGCAAAAGTTATGCCAATTTGAATTGTTGAAAGAAACTTACTTTCGTCGGCGAGCATTTTAGTAATTTTTTTGGATTTTTTGTCTTTTTTTCGTGAAATTGCATATTTGTCTAAAGATAAATAAGCTAACTCACTACTAGAAAGAATACCGTTTATAAATATTAAAATAAGAAGAAATAGAATTCTAATAAGCATATTATCACCATTACAAGTATAACACAAAGATTTTATATTTATGCTATAATTTATAAGAAAGTTGGTGAATTATGAATATAAAAGATACATTTAAATACTTAGTTGGTGCATATTATGGAATTAGAGAGATGGATAATTATGAACTCAAAGAATATGTTTTAAAAGATATTGAAAATTATATAAGAGATTTTGTAAAAGATAATTATATTGAAAATTTTGATTATGAAAAAGAAGCACGAATAATAGAGGATGAAATGGAACTTAAAACTAAGTTACAAGATAGTTTAATAGTTTTACCAAAAGTTAATGCACCAATGGAGTTAGTTTTGTTAGTTAAAGCTAGACTTAAGGAATTAAGAGAGGAAGAATTAGAAAATTTATAAAATGTTTAAAATGTGGTTGACAATTATTATAATTAATTATATAATAAAGTTACTTAATAGTAAGAGTAGAAGACATAGCTTTTATTCTTTATTAACTAGTTTGGTAAAAGACTAAATTAGTTGTTAGGTATATAATTATTTATTGTATTCATAATACTTTTTATCTTGGTAATTCTTGATATCAGTATTATGATTTGCTTGTATAAGAATTGAAAGATATTCTTATATAAAGATATAATTTTTAATTTATATCTTGGTGAAGAATAAAAACTTTGGTGTCAACTTCTTAAGTATTTAGTTTACTATCTATTTAGGAGGTTGATTTCTACGATTTATCATTGAGCTATTAAGTTGTACGTACGGTGTGGTTCATTTTAAATCAATGAGCATTATACTTTAGTTTTCCTGTCAGATTATTAAAGTTATAGTGTATTCCACATAAAAAAGCACTCTGGTGACAGCCTTAGTGCTTTTTTTATGTTTGTATATCTTAATTATTTATTCTTTGTTATAATATATTAGAGAAGGTGAGACTATGACAAGTAAAGTTAATTTGATAATTGGGTCAGTCTGTTATTTAGTTTCGCTTTTTTTGATTGGATATTATTTAATTTTAGAATTTTCGATTATTGATGTAACTTCTCCATTAATTAGATTACGAATAATAGGAATTGTAATTTTATTAATGTATTTTGGTTGTTATTTTATATTGAAGATAAAAGATGACTTTAAGTTTAAATTAACAAAATTGAATATGATTGTTTGGTTTTCTTTGTATATAATTATGTTATTGAATCTTACTTTATTTGATAAGTATTTTGGAAGAAGTGGTGAAATACTTTATTTGTCTGATAAAATGACAATTCAAAGTTATTTTGAAACTAATTTTAATATTATACCTTTTGAAACAATCGATAATTATTTTTTAGCTATTAAGAATAATAATTTGTTAATGGAGAATTTTTTATATAATATTGCTGGTAATATATTAGCTTTTATGCCTTTTGCTTTCTTCTTACCACGTTTATTTAAGAAGGTTGATTGTTTTTATAAATTCTTTTTATTAGTAAGTTTATTTATTTTATTGATAGAAGTTTTACAAATGATAACGATGAGTGGATCTTTTGATATAGATGATTATATATTGAATATTTTAGGAGCTAGTTTATTTTATGGTATTATTAATAATACTTTCTTAAGAAAACATATTGATAAGATTATCTATTTTCAGTAAGAGGATTTGTTGGTATAATAATTTAAAGGAGATGTTTTATGAAAACAAAAGATTTTAAAGATAAGCTTTTCTTAATTACGTATGGTGTTATTTTATTTGTTTTATTGATGAATTATCAATGGATAGGAAATGTATTACGTTTTTTAGGAACAATATTGCTTCCGTTTATAATAGGTTTTATTATTGCTTATATATTAAATGTTTTAATAAAAATGTTGGAACGAAGAGTTTTAAAAAAATTGAAGAAGGGGAAAAGAGTTGTTAGTATATTAACTTCTTTAATTTTGATTATTGGCTTTATAATAATTTTGTTGTTTATTTTAATTCCTCAGGTTAAAAATGCGGGTTTGATATTTGTAGAAAATATACCAGAGTATCAAGAGATGATTTTTAAATTTGGAAAAGAGATAGGACTTTCAACTGAACAATTAGAATATTTAGATTTAGAAAATAGTCGTCTAGGGGATGAACTTACTTCGTTAATTGCTCGAAATTCGGAAGCGATTATTGATTTTTCAATGGGAGTTGCTAATTCACTTATTAGTGCTGTAACAACGTTCTTTGTTGGTTTGGTTTTTGCTATTTATATATTATTAGATAAAGAAAATTTAAAAAAGCAATTGAAAAGATTATTAAAGAAAGTTTGTTCTAAAAATGTTTACGATAGAATTATTGATATTGCTTCATTGTCTAATACAACATTTACTAATTTTCTAAAAGTTCAAGTTTTAGAAGCTTGTATATTGGGAGTCTTATGTTTTATAGGAATGTTGATATTTAGATTACCTTATGCAGCAACAATATCCGTATTGGTTGGATTTACGGCTTTAATTCCGATATTTGGAGCGTTTATAGGTTGTATTATAGGAGCTTTTCTTATATTTATGATTAGTCCAATTAAAGCTTTGGGATTTATAGTTTTCTTCCTAATATTACAGCAAATAGAGGGTAATTTTATATATCCAAGAGTAGTAGGTGGTAAAATTGGTTTACCAAGTATTTGGGTATTGGTTGCTGTAATGTTGGGTGGTTCTATTGGTGGCGTATTTGGTATGTTACTTGGGGTACCAGTAGTATCTATTATTTATAGTTTAATAAAAATATATGTTGGTGATCAAAGTAAAAAAGCAGTAGCAGTTAGTAAGGAGTAGAGGTTTTTAAAAAACTTCTCTTTTTTTATAAACTTTGGTATACTTTAGTTGAAGATGAATGGTAGGGATAGCGATGAAAAAAATAATACTTCTTTTAATAGTATTTTTTATAATATTAACTGGATGTTCTAATGATGGAGATAAAATAGATGATAAAAAAGATAATACTAATTATCGTGAAATGACTAGTGGAGAGCAAGAGAAACTTTTAAATATTATTGATGATTTACAATATTTTGATTTCTTGGGTAAAAGTTTTAGAGTAGCTGATTTAAATAATCAAGATGTGTTGCAATTTACGTATGAATTGCTAGGCGATTTAAATGGAAAGAAATTTGCAGAAATAGAGACTTTGGTAAGTAAATATTTAAACTACTCTGTAGAACCTGAAAATGTTATTTGTCGTACTCATTATAATGTTTCTCTATCAAGTGAAGATTTATATTTATATGACAGTAAGACTGATAGTTATTCTTACAATTCTAATCATTTAGGCCATGGTGGAGGCGGGTTTAGGACATATGTTGTAAATAGATATGTTTCTTCAAAAGTAACTGATAATACTTATGAAATTATTGTATATAAAGGTTTTTCTGATTTGTTGGGAGATGTTTCAACTGATGAAACAGAATATAATTTTTATGCAACATATGATGATGCTGTGGAACAGAAAAATCCTTTATTTAAGGCGTTGCCAAGTGATGCTTCAACGAAACTTGAAGAATATGATAAAATGGATAATTTAGTAGAATATAAATATACTTTTAAATTAAAAAATGAGAATTATCTTCTTACTAATTATGAAATAAAAAAAGAAGCTTAATAATCTAAGCTTCTTTTAGTTTATTTTTTTTGTTTAGTTTATTTAAATTATTTTTTTGCCAATCTTTACCATCAACGATTCTTGATACTAACATTGAGCAAGATGCATCACCAACAACATTTAACATTGTAGCAGGTGGATCAATGATAGTAGCGATGATTGTTAGAATAGGAAGAGCAGCACTTGGGAAGCCCATCATTGATAAAATCATCATTTCAGAAATTGTTCCTCCACCTATTGGAACGGCTGTTATTAGTAGATTAGCTATTATAGCAGTAATTAAGATTTGGAAAATACTAGATACTGATGAAACATCAGTTCCAAATAAATATACAAGGAACATTATTTTAAAGACACTACCTATAACAGAACCATCTTTATGGAATGATGTTCCTAATGGAATAGTTGTTTCAGCTATGTCGTCAGAAACACCTATATTTTTGGCGCATTTTAAGTTGGCTGGAATAGATGCTGCTGAGGAACATGTTGATATTGAAGTTGCTGTGGCTGGAAGAATGTTTTTCCAGAATGATTTGACACCATTTTTTCCAGCAGCGATGAATGCATATAGAGAGTATATAATAAAGTAGAATAGTATAGCAACAACTGTATAGATAATGAATGTTTTTAAATAACCGGTTGCAATACTAGCACCAAATGTTCCGATTAAAGCAGCGAAGTAGCAACCTAATCCGATAGGAGCATATAAGAAAATAATATCTATTAATTTAATAACTACTTTATTAGCAGCTTCTAGTACATTTAATAAAGGTTCTCCTTCTTTACCAATTTTAGATAAAGCAATACCTACTAGAAGTGAAATAATTACTAATGGAATAATATTATCTTTTGATAGAATTAATGGAAAATCTTCGACACTAATTGCTTGAACTGTTCTTTCTAAGATGTTTAGTTCTACTTTTTCACTTTCAGTTTCTCCTGTATTTTCTAATGTTTCTAAAATATTTTGAGAATCTTTAGGACTTACTAGTTCGAAACTGAAGGTGGTAGCTAAACCAATTATAACGGAAATTAAAGTTGTTGCAATGAAAACACCGAAGATGGTAATTATTACTTTACTTAATCTTTTAGCATGTTTAATTTTAGCGATAGATGTTGTTATTGTTAAAAAGATTAATGGTGTAATAACAACGAACAATAAGTTCATAAATAAATCACCTAATGGACTTAGAATTGCTGCTTTTTCACCAAATACTAAGCCGATTATTGCGCCGATGATTAAAGAGCACAATAAAATAATTGTTTGTTTATAATTTGACCAGAATTTTTTCATAGTCTTTCCTCCTTTACTAAAATAATATTCGAAAAAATTGTAAATATAAAGTGACAATAATCCACATACTATGATGGTGAATATAGATAAAATCCACATATAATGTTAAAATTAAGTTAGGTGATCTTAATGAAAAAAACATATTTAAAATTAAATAATAATGATGAACATTTAAGTTTAGGAAATCTTTTTAGAATAATAAAAGAGTCTTCTAAAAATAAAATTTCAGCTTTGCAAGGTGAGATTTTTTGTCTTTTATTTGATTTGGAGACGATTAATGATACAACAGTTAACAATTATTGTGTAGGATGTCGTAGTATAGGTGGAGAGTATAAACAAATTTATCTTAATAAAAAACGTCGCTATAAAACTGATAAAGAAGTTTTTGCAGATAATATTATGAGTTTATTATCTATAATAGATGGTGTTTTATATAATTCAGTGAATAATAAAGTAGAATTTATTAATAAAAGTGAAAGTGCTTATTTATTAGCTAAGAAATTATATAATTTGGCTAAAAATGATTGTCAGGTAAAAAATGATTTTACTATTAAGTTACATTCTTTATTAGAAGAACATTTGGTGTATGAATGTTTAGTTGAAGAATTATTGTTTGTTATATTAGAAAAGAAGCAACCTGTACGTGAAGATAATTTAAAAAAAGAAGTTTTAGAAAATGTCTTGAATGATACGAGTATTAGTTCAATTGATTTGCAGGAGTATTTATCTTTAAAGTTACGAGAAGGTATTAATTTTGATTATTCAATGAAAAAATTAGCACAGGCGGGAAATGCTTATGCTAATTATGAATTAGGATTTAATGAATATTATGGATATGTTAAAGGATTTAGTCGTTATAATCAAGCTTTTGAATATTTAAAGGTGGCAGCAGAATTAAATCATGCTAGTGCTAATTATATGGTTGGTAATATGTATATAACTGGTACTATTGGAAGTAGAAGTAATGAGGAATTACAAAAGGGCTACAATTATTTGTTGAAATCATGTGAACTTGGGAATGTTGCAGCTCTTAATACAATAGGAAATATGTATTTGAAGGGGATTTATCCGCTTAAAATGAATCAAAAAGTGGCAATATCTTATTATTTAAAGGCTGCTGATAATAAGTATGCTTTTGCATTTAATAATCTAGGAAAAATTTACGAAAATCAAAGAGATTATCCTAAAGCCTTTGAATATTATTTAAATTCTGCTAATTTAGGAGAAAGTTGGGCTTGTAATAAAGTTGGAGAATTTTATCGCTGTGGAATAGTTTTAAAAGATATGAATAAAGCTTTTTATTATTATAATCAAGCGTTATTAAGTAATTATCGTACTTTATGTTATTATGCTTATTATAATTTGGCTGTTTATTTTTATAAAACAGGTTATGATGATGTATGTAGTAGAGATATTACAAAATATGAAGAATATTTATGGTTAGCTTCTAATAATGGAATTTTATTGGCTTTAATTGAACTATTATATTATTATATAGATAAATATTTAAAAGAACGTAGTTCTGAGTATTTAGAAAAAATAATGGATGTAAAGTTAAAAATAGAACAAAATAAGCAATATGATGCTTCAGTTAGAGTGGAAGTTGAAAGTAAATTAAAAGAATTAGAAGATAAAAGGGAAATATCGCAAGAACTAATAGATAGATTGTAGATATTAATGATATAATAATGATGGTGAGGTAATTTAATGGAGAGCGTTTATATACATATTCCTTTTTGTAAAAGCATTTGCAGTTATTGTGACTTTTGTAAAATGTTATATAATGGTTCGTGGGTTACACAGTATCTAAATGCTTTAATTGAGGAAATAAAAGATAAATATGATGGTGAAGTAATAAAAACTTTATATATTGGAGGAGGTACGCCTTCTTCTTTATCACTTAAAGATTTAAAATATTTATTTGAAATAATTAAACAATTTAATTTAACTGAGTTAGAAGAATTTACTTTTGAGTGTAATTTAAATGATTTGAATGAGGAATTATTACAATTTCTTTTAGATAATGGAGTTAATCGTTTAAGTATTGGAATAGAATCATTTAATGAAGATAAATTGAATTTTATGGAACGACATCATACTTTTTTAGAAGCTGAAGAAAAATTTAAATTAATGAGAAAAATGGGATTTAACAATATCAATATTGATCTTATTTATGGAATACCAGGGGAAACTTTAAAAGATTTGAAGAAAGATTTAGAGTTATTTTTGAAATTAGAACCTGATCATATTAGTACTTATTCTTTGATTGTAGAAGATAATACGAAGATAGGGATAAATGGCGTAATTCCTATTCCGGAAGAATTAGATGCTTCTATGTATGAGGAAATTTGTGAAAAATTAGATATGAAAAGGTACGAGCATTATGAAGTTAGTAATTTTGCTAAAAAAGGGAAAAAAAGTAAACATAATTTAAAATATTGGAATAATGAAGAGTATTATGGATTTGGTTTAGGTGCTGCTGGCTATACTAATGGTGTTAGATATGAGAATACTAGAAGTTTAACAGAATACATAAATGGCAAGAGAAGAAAAAAAGAAGAAATATTGAGTATAGAAGATAAAATGTATAATGAGTTAATGCTTGGTTTTAGAAAAATGGAAGGGATTAATCTTAAGGACTTTTTTATTAAATATGGTGTAAATATGCAGGAAGTTTTTGACTTGCATGAAGTTTTAAAAAATGAAGAATTAATTGTTGATGGTGAATATATTTATGTTAATCCAGAATATATTTATGTAATGAATGAGATATTAGTAAAGATATTATAGCAATAATATCTTTTTTATGTGAAAGCGATATGTTATAATTTAGATAATCTAGGAAGGATTTGTTATTATGAGTGATAAAGAGTTAGAAAAAACTAAACCTATTAAGATATTAAGTGATTTAAATGATATAAATCGTAGTAGAGAAGATAAAGTTGAAGGGGAACAAACAAGAAGTGAAAAGTATGAAGATGTATTAGTGGCAGATGAAGCTAAGGAACAAGAAGAGATGGCGGAAGAGGCATTAGCTGAAAAAAATATTGCTTTAGCTGAATCTTATTTAGCAGCAGAAAAGAAAGATGATGCAATTGTTGATGAGGAAAAACAACCTAAAAAGAAATTATGGCAAAAGATAAAAGATAATTGGAATAATCTTGATAAAAAGAAGAAAATTATGTTTATAGTAATAGGAATATTACTATTAGTATTAATTGTAGTTTTTGTAATTTTCTTTATAAATAATTTGAATAATAAAAAAGATGAGAAACCTAAAGAGGAGGTAGTTGAGGAAGCTCCAGTATTAGCTGATAATTTTTACTATAAAGGTGGAAAATTATATTTTTTAGATGATTCGGAAAAAGAAATTGGCTCTTATGATTGTGATAATCAAGATTCTAATTTATGTTATGTTGCTTATAATAAATATCGTGATAATTTTGATGTTGATAAATTAGAAGATGAGAAGGGTGAAGAAATTATTCGTCGCGTGCCTATTTATGATAATAATTATGTTTTTATTTTCGATAATGAAGAGGAAGATGCTAAATTAGTTAAATTATATTCAATAAAAGACAATGAGATTGTGGAAGAATATAACGATGTAAAATCATTTGATGAGAATTATGTAATTGTAGCAGATAAAGAGAATAAATATGGCTTATTGAAAATAGAGGACGGAATAACAGAAGTTATTGGTTTAGAATATGAATATTTAGGAATGATAAATGGCGAAGACAATTTGATTGCTCAAGATGAAAAAGGTTATGTAGTAGTAAATAAGAATAATAAGAAACTTAGTTCTAATTTTAATAAGAGTTATGAGATAAAGAGTTATAATAATAATTATGTTGTTGCTAAAGTTGGAGGAGAGTATAATTTATATAATTATAAAGCTTCTTTAATAGATGGTGGATATCGTTATATTGATGTAAATAATAAATATGCGGCTTTAGTAGATAGTTCTTCTCATGTATATGTTATTGATAGTGATAAGACAAAATATAATGAGGGAGATATCTTACTGGAAAATGATAATTATATTAAAATATATGTTTATGATGAAAATGATAATTTAGTTAGAACTGAAAGAAGTTTTGAGTGGGAAATAAAGGATAATAATATTGAATTTGCTATATATGAAGAAGGAATTGAAGATGCATCATATGAAAATTTGAATGTTATTGAAGGATTAGTTAATAAGAAGTATAAATACGTAAATTATTTTAATGCAAAATTGTATTTTTATGAAGATGAAGATAAGGAAGAGCTATTGGGAAGTTATAGTTGTTCTAATCAAAATAATGTAAGTAAAGAAAGCGATACTTATAGTACTTGTTTTATAGCAAAAGATACAATTTATGAAGATAATGATATGATGAAGGAATCTGATGCTAGTAGAAAAGCTATGAGTCCTTTGATAAATGATACTTTTGTATTTATTAGTGATGGTCCTACAGAAGTTAAATTAGTTAATTTAAAAACTAGTAAAATCATGGGGTCATATACTAATGTTAATACGTATACTACAAGTAATGATTATACTTTTGATAAATATTCTGGCAAGATGCAAATTGTTGCGATGAATAAAAAAGGTAAATATGGTGTTTTGGAAATAGATGGTAGTTCTGTGGAAGCGCTTTATACTTTTGATTATAATAAGATTGAAAAACTAGGAGAGTATTATTTGGCACAAGATACTTCAAATAATTGGAAAATATTATTTGGAGATAGTGAGAGTGCTTTGATTCCTGGTAAAATATTAGGTTATAATAGTGATACTAAATATTTGAAAGCTAAAGTAAATAATAAATATGCTGTATATAATATTGATGGTGAGGCAATTGGTAATGATTATGAATATGTAGAATTATATAGTACTTATTATGCTGCTGTAAATAATCATAAAGAATTATATATTTATAATTATAATGGTGAACAGGTTACTAAGGATGCTGTAAAGATTGGAAATTATGCTTATACGAAGACAGCTAATCCAGCATTTAAAGTAAGAAAAGGAAATGGTAACTACGTAGTTTCTGTGTATAATGGAAGTAGTTATGATGAACAAGTTGTTAATGAAGAGATTGTTGTTAATGAAGGATCATAAAAAAAGATTGTTAGAACAATCTTTTTTTATTTTTCGATATAGTAGGCATAATATTCGTCAAAAGTTATGTTTTCTTTATAAATTTGAGTAGCAGCTTCTTCTCCTACATAACGGAAATGCCAACTTTCAGTACTATAACCTGTTATATGTTCTTTTCCTTCAGGATATCTTAAGACAAAACCATATTTATGACAATTTTCTTTTAACCATTTATATTCTTCGGATTCTTTAAATTCATTAGCAGTTGGATGTTCTAGAGATGTTATATCAATTGCAAGTCCTGTCTGGTGTTCAGAATATCCGGGACGTGCGGCATATGAGTCGGCATATTTTAAACTTACTTTTTTAAATTCATTATATATTTCTTCTTGATCTTCATAAGAGCGATATGATGAGTTAACCATTAAATGTACATTCATTTCTTCTTCGATATCGTCACGCATTTGTTTAAATTTTTTGATGACGATTTCGGCAGCACTATTATTAGCATAGGCATAGGCTAGATTAATATTTTGAAGATCAGTTCTTTCATATGATTTATCAAGATGATAAAATTTATTGACAATTATTAGAAAGCCATCGTTAATATTTGTTTCGTATGATTCGTTATACCAACCAGCATTGGCATGAACGTTTACAATAGCAATTACGTCTTCATATGAAGTATCTTCGTGATATTCTTTATATTGAATATATTTTTCAAAGTTTTTATTTAGATAGTATTTTTGACTAACAATATTATAATACATTTCATTGTATTCATTATCTAAAATATAGTTTAGTTTTTCATCGGGAAGGATTTCAATTAGTTTCTTAGCTTCTTCTAGCTTATATCCTTTTTCCGTTATTTTATATTCGTAGGTTTCTCGGTATTTGAAATCTGCTATGATTTTTCGACTTTCATTGATTGTATAAATACCCATTATGATAAAGAAAATAAAATATATTAGAAAACGAGCTACTTTTGGTTTTAAACGAAGACGTTTTTTTCTTTTTTTTCGCGCCATTTTATAATCACATCCTAATAATATTATAACAGAAGAATATAGATAAGAAAAATATTTTAAGATAATTAAAAAAAATTAGCACTCATCACTTGACAAGTGCTAATTTGATGGTATAATGGTTTTAGCACAAGAGATGTATAAGTGCTAATGGTGGTGACGATATGGATGAAAGACAAAAGAAATTATTGAAAGAAATAGTTGAATCGTATATCAATAGTGTTAAGCCAGTTGGAAGCCAAGCTTTATGTAAGAAGTTTAAGTTATCATCAGCAACAATAAGAAATGAAATGGCTGTATTAGAAAAGCTTGGTTATCTCGAGAAGAATCATGTTTCTAGTGGACGTATTCCTTCAGAGAAGGGATATAAATATTATGTTGAGTATTTAATGAAACCAAAAGAATTAAATGGCGAAGAGATGCTTAAATTAGAAACAATTTTTCATAATCAACAATTACAAGTAAGCGATGCAATTGCTAAATGTATGGAAATTATTGCTGATATTACTAATTATACAAGTGTAGTATTAGGAAAAAATTCAAGTGATAATACTTTGCAACAGGTTAATATTATTCCACTTGATAATAATCAAGTAATTGCTTTGGTTTGTACTAATAAAGGAATTGTTGAAAATAAGAAATTTAAAATACCTGAAAATATCTTTTTAGAGGAATTGGTTAAAACTTGCGAAATTATAAATAAAATGCTAGTTGGAACTCCAATTGATCGTGTTAGTGAGAGATTAGAGTTTGAAGTTAAACCAATTATTTGTAAGACTATTAAACAATATGAAAAAGTATATGAGATATTTTATGATGCGTTTAATGATTTTACAAAAAATAGTGCTAATGTCTTTTTCAGTGGCAAAACTAATATCTTAAAACAACCTGAATATGATAATATTGAAGAAATCAAAAAGATTGTTGGTAAATTTGAAGATGAATCCTTAGTTAAGAAAATTGAAGAAGATAGTGATGGTGTTAATGTTTATATTGGCGATGAAACAGAATTTGATCCAAATGTCACAATTATTAAAAGTAAATATAAAATTAACGGTGAAGAAGGAACAATTGCAATAATTGGTCCTAAGCGAATGGAATATGATCGTGTAATTGGATTGTTAGAATTTATTAATAAAGAATTAAGTGAAGTTGATGGAGAAATATGACATTATTTGAATGATTGATGATTTACAATAATGATTGATAGGAAAGAGATGAATTATGGAAAAAGAAAAGCAAGTTATGGATGAAGAAAAAGAAGTTGAAGTGAAATCTAACGAATCAAACAATTCAACTATCGATAGTCCAAAAGTTGATTTAGAAAAATCTCAAGATGAAAAGGTAGATAATAAAGAGCCAGAGAAGGTCGAAGAATCTACAAAAAAAGAAGATAAAAAAAGTTTCTTTAAGAAAAAAGAAGACTCAGAAAAGAAAAAATTACAAGATGAGAATGCTTTATTGAAAGATAAGTATTTACGTGTAAATGCAGAAATGCAAAATATGCGTCGTAGAATGGAAGAAGAAAAAGCTAATCTTTTAAAATACGAAGGCGAAGATTTAATAAAGAAGTTATTGCCAGTAGTTGATAATTTTGAGAGAGCAATAAATATGGATGATACTAATTTAGAAGATGAAGTTAGTAAATTCTTGAGTGGCTTTAAAATGATATATGGTAATTTAAGTGATACATTGAAAAATAACGAAATAATTGCAATGGATGTATTAAATAAACCATTTGATCCAAATACAATGGAAGCTGTTTTAACTGAAGAAGTTGAAGGGGTAGAACCTAATATTGTTATTGATGTATTACAAAAAGGTTATACATATAAAGGTAAAGTTATTCGTCACGCTATGGTAAAAGTAAGTAAATAAATAATTTAATAATATAGAGAGGAAAATGAAATTATGGGAAAAATAATTGGTATTGATTTAGGAACAACAAACTCATGTGTTGCTGTTTTAGAGGGTGGAGAACCTCACGTTATAACTAATCCTGAAGGAAATAGAACAACTCCTTCAGTAGTAGCTTTTAAAGGAGATGAAGAATTAGTTGGTGAAACTGCTAAAAGACAAGCAGTTACTAATGTAGATAATACAATTTCATCTATTAAAAGAAAAATGGGTACTAAGGAAAAAGTATCTGCAAATGGAAGAAAGTATACACCAGAGGAAATTAGTGCAAAAATTTTAATGAAATTAAAGAGTGATGCTGAAGCATATTTGGGCGAATCAGTAAAAGAGGCAGTTATTACTGTTCCAGCATATTTTAACGATGCTCAAAGACAAGCTACTAAGAATGCTGGTAAGATTGCTGGTTTAGATGTTAAACGTATTATAAATGAACCAACAGCTGCTGCATTAGCTTATGGTATTGATAAGCAAGAGAACGCTCATACTGTTTTAGTTTACGATTTAGGTGGTGGAACATTCGATGTTTCAATACTTGATTTAGGTGATGGTGTATTTGAAGTTAAATCAACATCAGGAAATAATAAACTTGGTGGAGATGATTTCGATCAAAGAATTATGGATTATTTAGTTTCTGAATTTAAGAAAGAAAATAGTATAGATTTATCTAAAGATAAAATGGCTATGCAACGTATTAAAGATGCTGCAGAAAAAGCTAAGAAAGATTTGTCTGGAATGACAAGTACACAAATAAATATTCCATTTATAACTCAAAATAGTGATGGACCATTACATTTAGATGTTACATTAACAAGAGCGAAATTTGAAGAATTAAATATGGATTTATTTGAGAGTACATTGGAACCAGTAAGAAAAGCTTTGAAAGATGCTAAATTAACAGCTAAGGATATTGATAAAGTATTATTAGTTGGTGGTTCTACACGTATTCCTTACATTCAAGAATTAGTTAAGAAAGAACTTGGTCAAGAACCTAGTAAGGGAGTAAATCCTGATGAGTGTGTAGCTATTGGTGCTGCAATACAAGGTGGTGTTCTAACAGGTGAAGTTAATGATTTAGTATTGTTGGATGTTACACCATTATCATTAGGTATTGAAACATTAGGTAATGTTATGACTGTATTAATTCCAAGAAATACAACAATTCCAGCTTCTAAATCTCAAGTATTTAGTACAGCTGCCGATAATCAACCTGCTGTAGATATTCATATTCTACAAGGTGAAAGACCTATGGTTCAAGATAATAAAACTCTAGGAAGATTCCAATTAGGTAATATACCTCCAGCACCTAGAGGAGTACCTCAAATTGAAGTAAAATTTGATATTGATGCTAATGGTATTGTTAATGTATCTGCTAAAGATTTAGGTACTGGTAAAGAACAAAGTATTACAATTACTTCAAGTACAAATTTAACTGATGAAGAAATCGATAAAATGATGAAAGAAGCTGAAGCTAATAAGGAACAAGATGAAAAGCGTAAAGAAGAAGCAGAAATAAGAAACGAAGCTGATTCATTGATTTTCCAAACTGAAAAAGCTATTAAAGATTTAGGCGATAAAGTTGATTCTAAAGATAAAGAAGAAGCTGAAGATAAGATTAAAGAACTTAAAGATGCTTTAGATAGTAATGATATTGATGAGATTAAAAAAGTAAAAGATGAATTACAAGAAAAAGCTATGGCTTTAGCTACTAAAGTATATGAAGAAGCTGCTAAAGCAAATCAAGCAGGTCAAGAAGCTTCTAGTGATGATGAATCTGAAGATAAAAAAGATAATGTTCAAGAAGCTAATTACGAAGAAAAATAATATTAAGTATCAAATAAAAGTTCTAGGCGACTAGAACTTTTAAATGATATAATAACATAAACATTAGGAGGATTATCATGTTAAGAAGCAAACTAAAAGAAGAAGATAAATGGGATTTAACTAAATATTTTAAAGATGATAAAGAATATGAAAGAATGTATGATGAAACATTAAATTTATTAGAAGATATAGTTTCACGTAAGGGAACAATCATGCGTAGTGCTAATGATTTATATGAATTCTTAGTATTAGATGACAAATTAAGTATTAATTTAGAAAAAATATACGTTTATTCATATTTGTATCATTATAGCGATACTACTGATGAGAAAGGAAAAATTCTCAAAGATAAAGCTGATAAATTAGATGAAAAGATTACATCAGATACTTCTTTTATAAGAAGCGAAATGCTTAGTGTTAAATATGATTATGTATTGAAACTTATAGAAGAAGATGAGAGATTAAAGTTCTATGCTTTTTCGTTAGAAAAACTGTTTAGATATGAAAAGCATACATTAAGTGAAGCTGAAGAAAAAATAATTAGTTTAGCATCAAATGCGATGGGAGGAACACATAATTGTTTTTCAGCTTTAGATAATGCAGATGCAAAATTTGGATTTGTTAAAGTTAATGGTAAGGATGTTGAACTAACTCATAGTAATTATATAAAATTAGTTAGTGATAAAGATCGTGAAGTAAGAAAAAGTGTTTTTTTAAAGTATTATGAATTTTTTAAGAATCATTATAATACTATTTCAGAAATGTATAAAGGAAAAGTAAAAGAAGATCTTTTTATGAGTACCGTTAGAAACTTTAATAGTCCATTAGAGATGAGTCTTTATAGAGATAATATAGATAAATCTGTTTATACTAATTTGATTTCAACGATACATGATAATTTAAAACCGTTACATAAGTATATGAAATTAAGAAAAGATTATTTTGGCTTTGATGAAATGCATATGTATGATATTTATATGGATATGGTAGATGGAGAAACAAGAAAATTTACTTTTGAAGAGGCACGTGATATTGTTCTTGAAGCAGTTTCTCCTCTTGGAAATCAATATGTAGAAGATTTAAAAAAAGCATTTTCTAATCGTTGGATTGATAAATATCCTAATGATGGAAAGAGAAGTGGAGCTTATCAATGGGGAAGTTATGGAGTTGATCCTTATGTTTCAATTAATTTTGAAGGAACTGAAGATTCTGTAAGTACATTAGCTCATGAGTTAGGTCATGCAATGCATTCTTATTATTCTGATAAGTCACAGGAACATGTTTATGCTGGTTATCCAATTTTCTTAGCAGAAATTGCATCAACAGTTAACGAAGTTTTGTTAAATGATTATATGGTCAAACATGCAGAGAGTGATGAGGAAAAATTATTATATATTACTTCATTTTTAGATAAATTTAGATCAACAGTTTATCGTCAGACACAATTTGCTGAGTTTGAAATGATAGCTCATGATATGGAACAAAATGGTGAAGCTTTGACACCAGAAAGTTTAGGAAAAGTTTATTTTGATATTAATAAAATGTATTATGGTGACGATATTGTTAGTGATGATGAGATTAAATATGAATGGTCTAGAGTTCCACATTTTTATACTCCATTTTATGTTTATAAGTATGCAACTGGATTTTGTGCAGCGCTAGCAATAGCAAATAATATTTTGAGTAATAAAGAGGGAGCTCGTCTTAAATATTTAAATTTCTTAAAAGCTGGTGGTAGTAAATATCCACTTGAAACTTTGAAAGATTGTGGAGTTGATATGACGAGTAAAGAACCGATTGAATCAGCAATTAATTTGTTTGAAGAAAAATTAAATCAAGCATGTGAAATTGTAAAGAGGGTGAAAAAAGATGGCAAGTAGTCAAAATTATTATGAAGTTTTAGGAGTTTCGAAGACGGCAACTGATGCTGAAATTAAGAGTGCTTTTCGTAAATTGGCTAAAAAATACCATCCAGATATTAATAAAGAGCCTGGAGCAGAGCAAAAATTTAAGGAGATAGGTGAAGCATATGCTGTTTTATCTGATCCTGATAAGAGAAAGAAATATGATCAATTTGGTCATGAAGCGTATACACAAGGTGCTGCTCAAGGTGGCTTTGGTGGAGGATTTGGTGGATTCTCGGCTGATGATATTGATTTGTCAAGTATTTTTGATGATTTGTTTGGGGGTAGTATTTTTGGAAATTCTTCTAGAAGAACTTCTGGGAGAACACGTCCAACAAAAGGTCGAGATTCTTTAGTTAAAGTTGATTTAACTTTCGAAGAAGCTGTTTTTGGGTGTAAGAAGACTATTAATATAGATTTAGATACTGAATGTGAAAGTTGCTCTGGGAAAGGTGGAACTGGTGAGACGACTTGTTCAACTTGTGGTGGAAGAGGCCGTGTTGTAACACAACAAAGAACAATGTTTGGTGTTTTCCAATCTGAGTCAACTTGTCCTGATTGTAATGGAAAAGGTAAAACATATAAAAATGTATGTAAAGACTGTGGTGGTTCTGGTCATGTTGTAAAAAATAAAGAAATTGAAATTACAGTACCTGAAGGCGTTGATAATGGTCATCAATTGAGAATTTCAGGTAAGGGAGCTGCTGGTTTTAATGGTGGACCTAATGGAGATATTTATATTGAGTTTAGAGTTAAAGATCATCCGTTATTTGAAAGAAAAGATAATGATATATATTTAGATGTTCCTTTAACTATTACAGAAGCTGTTTTAGGTTGCAAGAAGGAAGTGCCAACATTATCAGGAACTGTTGTCTTAACGATTGATTCTGGAAGTCAACCTGGTGACCAATTAAGATTACGTGGTAAAGGTGTAAAAGATCCTGTTCGTAATAAAAAGGGTGATATGTATGTCGTTTTAGACGTTGTAATTCCTACAAAATTAGATCGTAAACAAAAAGATTTATTCAAGGAATTGAGTAAAACTGATTTAGAAGTTGGTAGTGCTTTTAAAAATTATAAAAAGTATTTATAATTAACAAGATTTTTCATTAAAATGATAATGAGAAATCTTGTTTTTTTGTTGTTAATTAGTTATACTAATGTAGAGAATGGGATGAAGATAAATGGCTAGAGTATTTGGTATCGATAATAAGTATCAATTAATTATGATTATTATAATTAGTTTTTTTGTTGTGATAGTTGCTCTTGCGATTATATTAAGTAATGTTCATTTTGAAGAAAAGGTTGATGGAACAATAGCTAAAGTTGTTAATGAAGGAGATTTAGTAGTTAATTATATAGATGGAGATGAAATAGAATTTAATGATAAAAAGGAACATACCTATAGTATTTCAATTACTAATACTTCATCAGCTAAGTTGTATTATTCTGTTTATTTAACTGAGGCTAATGTTGAGGAAATTAATGTTAGAATAGAAGATAAAAATGGTAAAGTTGTTAATGAAATTAGTAATATTTTAGATGATAAATTAATTAATTTGGATAGTATTGAAGGAGGAGAAACAATACGTTATATTGTTATTTTTGATAATGATAGACGAATTAATTTTGAAGGATTATTAAAAGTAGATAACGATTCTTTATCGAGTGAAAGTTTTGCTGATTTAATTCTTTTAAATAATAATGTTGTAGCACCTAAAACAAGAGTTGGTAGCGAGATTGCAACAACTAATGAAGGATTGATTAGTATGCCTGACAATAAAGGAATGTCATACTATTTTAGAGGAAATGTTGATAACAATTTTGTAAAAATCGGGGATTTAATGTATCGAATTGTTAGAATAAATGGTGATGGAACGATTAGGATTGTTTTAGATGGAGTTTTAGATGAAACGAGACCATATAATACTAATTCGTTAGCAGTAGGTACTAATGCTTCTAGTTTAACTTTATTAGAAAGTTCTTCTTTAATTAGTTATTTAAATTCATGGTACGAAGAAAATTTAAGGGATTATAGTGAATTTTTAACAGTAGGAGATTATTGTACAGATACTACTTTTAATAATAATATTAATGGAATAATTTATTCTTCAGCTTATGAGAGAATTTTTGAAGATAAAAATCCGAATCTTTATTGTAATGGGAATATATATTCTGGTAAGATAGGTTTACTAAGTGTTGACGAGGTTGTATTGGCAGGTGCCTCGGGTAATGTACCTAATACTAGTTATTATTTATATAATAAAGATATTCCTGGAAATTATGTAACGAGTAGTAGTTATTTTATAAATCCATCTAATAATGTGGCGATGGTTAATATAATGTCAAATGGAGCAATTGGAGATGGTGTTTTAGTAACTAATGTATCTTATATTCGTCCTGTTATACAGGTGGGGATTAGTGCAAAGGTAAAGGGTAATGGAACAAATGATGATCCTTATATAATTGTTTCTTAAATTTTGTATCATCTGAGTTTAAAATATGTTATTATTATATAGTAGGGAGATGTAGCTATGATATATTTAAGTAATATTATTGATACGATTACGGAGTCAGATAGTGTTTTTTTGATATTAGTTATTATACTAGTAGCTATATCAGCAGCGATGTTTTATTTAATATATTCACAAAATAAAGAAATGAAAGAATTGGCAAGAAAGAATAGTTTAAATGATCGAGACTCGACTAAAGTAGAAAAGGAAGAAGAATTACCTGAAGAGGGACCAGAATTAGTTAAATTAACTGATGAAAAAATTCCAGATAAATTAGAATATACTCAAGCTTTGTGGCAAAAAGATGATTTTGATTTATTAAGTGTCTCGCATGAATTAGAGTCATTGCCTCGAGAAAGAAAAGTTAGTTTAACCCCTTATGAAGAGGAGCAGGAAGAAAAAGCTATTATAAGTTATGATGAATTAGTAAACAGAAAGAATGAGAATATCAGTTATAATAATGAGTTTAGAACAGCAGATAATGATATTTTAGTTAAACAAGTTGATTTGGATAAGACACAAAAAGTTGATTTAGAATCTTCTAATGATATTCGTGAAAAAGATAAAGATTACAAGCATGAAGAAGAATTTTTGAAATCTTTAAAAGATTTACAGAAGGTATTAAATTAGCTTGTAATCTTTTTTTATAGGTGATTTTGATGAAAAAAAAAGAATATATTTTACATTATGATATGGTTTTTGGAAACGTTTTGTCATTAATTATTCTAGTATTAATGGTCATTATAACTTTTGTTATTATTAATTTGAACGATAGTTTTGTATTTAGTAATTTAAATTATGATACTTTTATATGGGATTTTATATTATTTTATATATTAATGTTTGGTTGGATGATATTACATGAAATTATTCATGCGATTGCTTATCGATTAAATGGTGCTAAAAAGGATAGTATTGTTTTTGGAGTAGCATTAGAAAAAGGTGTTTTTTATTGTAAATGTCGTGATTATATATCTAAGAAGTGTGTAATGATTTCTTTGATAGCTCCTTTTTTAGTTATAGGGGTTATTACTTATGTTATAGGATTTTTAATTAATTCTCTTTTTTTAATATCTTTATCGATTATTAATATTTGTGGTGCTTCTTGTGATTTAATGATGTTTGTTTTCTTTTTAAAACAAAAAAATGATATTGAATTTAAGGAATTGGGATTTTCTTCACCATTTTGTTTGCGTACAAGTGATAATTTAGAGAATAAAAAGTTTATTGGTATTAAGGATATACATTTAGTTAAAGATATAAATGAAACTATTGAACCACCTGAAAAAAAGATTACAATTTCTAAATTTTCATGGATTATATTAACAATTTTAGCAGTTATGATGTTACTAATATTATTATTAAATATTTTTCTTTAAAAAGTAATTTTTGTAAATTACTTTTTTTATGATATAATCTTTCCGAAGTGGTGATATTATGAAGTTTTCAATTATTACTTTTGGTTGTAAAGTAAATGCTTACGAATCAACTTTTATGAAAGAACAATTGTTGAAAAATAATTTTATTTATTGTGAAGATTTTAAGGAAAGTGATATTGTAATTGTTAATACTTGCAGCGTAACTAATACAGCTGATAATAAGTGTAAAAAGATGATTCGTAGTATTAGAAGATTTAATGATAAATGTGTGTTAGTGGTATGTGGTTGTACAGCTGAAAATCAACGTGAGAAATTAAATGATTTAAATATTGATATTTTAATTGGTAATCATGATAAATCGAAGGTTGGATCATTAATTAATGATTTTTTGAAAACTAAAAAGAAATATATTAAGTTTTATGACGATCGAAATTTGCCGTTTGAGAAGATGTGTGTTGAGTCTTTTGCTGAGCAAACTAGAGCTTACGTTAAAATTCAAGACGGTTGTAATAATTTTTGTGCTTATTGTATTATTCCTTTTACAAGAGGAAATATTAGAAGTAAAAAAATGGAAGAAGTTGTGGATGAAGTAAGAGATTTAGTTGAGAAGGGCCATAAGGAGATTGTTTTAACTGGAATAAATACAGGAGCTTATGGTAGAGAAAATGGACTTTATGATCTAACAGATTTAATTAGAGAGTTATCTTTAATAAATAATTTGGAAAGAATAAGAGTTTCAAGTATAGAGATAACAGAAATAAATGATAAATTTATTAAAGAATTGGAAATTAATAATAAATTATGTGGACATTTACATGTATCTTTGCAATCTGGTAGTGATAGTGTATTAAAAGCAATGAATCGAAAATATACAAAAGACGAGTATTATAATAAGATATTGAAAATAAGAAAGGCTCGTCCAAATATTAATTTAACAACTGATGTTATAGTTGGGTTTCCAGGAGAAACTGAAGAGGATTTTTTAGAAGGTGTTCTTTTTTGTCAAAAAGTTGGATTTAGTAAAATTCATGTTTTTCCTTATTCGAAAAGAGAGGGTACGAAGGCTGCTACGATGGAAAACCAGTTACCTAACGAAGTGAAAAAAGAACGTGCAAGAAGATTAATTGAAATTGATAATAAATTACAATTGGACTTTAATAAGCAATTTATAGGTCAAAATGTTAAAGTTTTAATCGAAGAAAATAAAAATGGTGTTTCTATTGGCCATACCGAAAATTTTTTGAAAGTAGAAATTGCTGCTCTTTTAAAAGAAAATACTAATTATGATGTTAAAATAGTAGATGCGAATGTTGATTTTGTGAAAGGGGAATTGTTATAATTCTTTTTTTCTGTTGTTGAAAATGATTCTTTTTTATTATATAATTATTTATAGTAAGAAAAGTGTTATTGGATAGGTGATATAATGGCAAAAAATGATTATGATTTTTCATTTATTTCTCGTAGATATAATTTAACAGAAAGTTCATTAGAAAATGTTGCTGAGAGTTTTGAAAAGACATTTAATTTAAAAATTAAGGAAATAAAAGAAAATGAAGATGGATATATATTTGTTGGAGACTTTGGTATTTTAGTTGGTGAAATGTTGTTTGATAAGATTAGAGGGGCTTATAAAAGACCTGTTTATCATTCTGGATCTAGGGAGGCAATTTTAAAAGAAAGAAATCGTCGTATAAATGCTCAACGTACTCGTAAATTTAAGTTGCAAAGAAGGAAACGTCTTGGTATAGCTATTGCAGCGGCAGGTATAATAGCCTTGACTGGATGGGGAGTTATTAAGTCAACTGTTTTTTCTGGAGATATTAATCCTACTCCAGTAGCTGTTCAAGAAGCAAGTCAACAATCTTCTATTTATGAGTCAAATGATATTTTACTTCTCGAGTGGGCAAATCATGCGATGGGTGAAGTGTCGGAAGTATGCGATGCAAGCGAATATGATGGAGTTCAAAGTTTAAGAGAACAAGTATATACAGATTATTTTGCTAAAGGAATGAGTAGTTATTATAATTATGTAGATATTTGTGATCAAGAAAAGGAAGGTTTTCCAGCTGAGTTAATAGCAGAATCAAAGGAGAATGCTCATAGTTCATTTAGAGAAAAACTCATTTATTTTAATGATTATTTAAAAAATAGTATTTATTTTTCTGATTTTACTTTTGAAAATTCTCCATTTACTGATGCTGTTTTGGTTGATCAAGATGGAAATGTTTTGCAAGAAAACGATAATGGTAGTGTCATTTTAAGTGATGGTGAAGAAGCTGTTTATATTGATAGTGATTATAGAGTATATGTAAGAGCTGAAGATGCTAATTTTACATTAACTAATTTGCCAGAAGATGCCATTGTTAAAGATGGAATAGTTTATGTTGATTCAAGTCATTTATCTGATACAGAAAAACAATTATCTAAATAGTAGATAAAAAGGCGAAAAAATATTCGCCTTTTTTTATTCGTTGTGATAAAATTTATAAAGGTGATAGTTATGGACAGCATAAGAGGAAAATTTAAGCAAATGATTTTTGAAAGCGATAATGGATATAAAGTAGGTTTGTTTAGAGTTAAGGAAGCAACTGGAGATATGGAGGAAATGATAAATAAAACTATTACTTTTACTGGTTATTTTGCTGATGTTAATTATGATGATTTTTATACTTTAGTTGGCAAATATGCTTTTAATGAACGATATGGAAATCAATTTCAAGTATCTAGTTATGAGAGAGAAGAACCTAAAGGAAGAGATGCTGTTATAAGTTTTTTATCCAGTTCTTTAATTAAAGGATGTGGGGAGAAAACTGCGGAAGCAATAGTTGAATATCTTGGTGACGAGGCATTGTCTTTAATTAAAAATGATTATACTAATTTGTTAAAAGTTCCTGGGATTAGTGAGGTAAAAGCCAAACGAATATACAATTCAATAGTGAAATATCAAAGTACAGATGAAATAATTGTGCAATTAAAAAAATATGGTTTTACAATTAATGAAGCGTTATCTATTTTAAATAAATGGGGAGAAAGTTCTTTAGAGATTGTTAATAATGATATATATAAATTGATTGATATAATAGATTTTGTTAAGTTAGATAGGGTTTTCTTAGGAATGAAAGAAGCTGATGCTCATGAAAGAGTTTTGGCTTGTATAATTGAATCGTTTAAAAGATTAGGATTTAAAAATGGTGATACATATTTAACAAAAAATGAATTGTTTAGTAATATAAGAAATGACTTTAAGATATTTATTAACGAAGATGAATTTGATTTATATTTGGAGGAATTAAGTAATAATAAAGAGATTATTATAAAGGGAAATAAATATTTCTTAACAGAATATTATGATTATGAGGAAGATATAGCTAGTAATTTAGAATTGATAAGTAAACATAGTAAAGAAAAGATTATGCATTTTGATGATTTAATTGCCGCAATACAATTGGAGTATGGCGTTAAGTATAATGTAGATCAGAAAAAAGCAATAAAAAAAGCTTTGACAAATAGGATAAGTATTATTACAGGAGGTCCTGGTACTGGAAAAACAACAATTATTAATTCAATTGTTAAGTTGTATATGAGAATTCATAATTTGAATTATAAAGATGTTATTAATGAAATTGCTTTATTGGCTCCAACTGGGCGTGCCGCAAAAAAAATAAGTGATTCAACTGGTTTACCAGCGATGACGATACATCGTTATTTAAAATGGAATAAAGAAAAAAACGAATTTCAAATTAATGAATATAATAAAAATCCTCATAAATTAATTATCGTTGATGAAACAAGTATGATTGATACATGTTTGTTTGATTCTTTATTAAAAGGAATAAAACATAATATTACTTTGGTTTTAGTAGGTGATGCTAATCAATTACCTAGTGTTGGTCCCGGATTGATATTAAATGATTTAATAGAGAGTGATTTATTTACTCATACGGTTTTAGAAACAATATATCGTCAAAGTGATAATTCTTATATTCCGATATTGGCAAAAGAAATAAAAGAACATAATTTGAGTGAAGATTTTACAAGACAAACTGACGATTATAATTTTTTATTTGCTAGTGGTTTAGCAATTAAAGAAACTATTAGAAAGATTTGTTTAATGAGTAAGGAAAAAGGATTAACGGAAGATGATATTCAAATTTTGGCACCGATGTATAAAGGTGAAAATGGGATAGATAATTTAAATATTTTATTACAAGGGATATTTAATCCTAAAGATGAAAGTAAAAAAGAAATTAAAGTTGGTGATATTATTTATCGTGAACATGATAAGGTTTTACAATTAGTAAATGATCCAGATAATAACATATTTAATGGGGATATTGGATATATTAGTAATATAAGTATTGTTATGGCACCAAAGAAAAAAGAAATCTTAACAATTAATTTTGATGGAAATGAAGTTTTGTACAATAGAGAGGATTTAATTAATATTAAACATGCTTATGCAATTACGATTCATAAAAGTCAAGGTTCAGAATTTGCGCATGTTATAATGCCAATATCAAAAGCTTATTTTAAAATGTTATATAATAAACTTATATATACTGGTGTTTCACGAGCTAAAAAGAGTTTAATTATTATTGGAGAAAAAGAAAGTTTTATTATGGCAACTAATAATGATTATTCAACAAATAGAAAAACTAATTTAAAAGAGCAATTGATGCATAAGTTTATAGAGGATGGTCAATAATATCTAGTAGAGGTGATATTATGAAAAAATTAAGTAAAAGAGAAATGATACTAGTAGCTGGTGCAACTATGGTATCTATGGCTGCAGGAATTGCTATCGGTTGTATGAAAGAAAAAATGCGTATGGATTCATGTTGTATTATAGATGAAATGTAGGACCTTTAAAGGTCCTTTTTCCTAGGGTGAGAAAATGGATGAGAAAAAACTTAAGGAGATAGTTTTATTTTTAATTGCTATTATTCTAATAATATTTCTTGTTAAATATTTAAATGTTTTTAAGTACATAAGTACTTTATTTAATATTTTGATTCCTTTATTAATAGGTTTTATTTATGCATGGTTAATTAATCCATTAATTAGAAAACTTAGTAAAAAAGGTAATCGATATTTAGTATGTCTTATTTTCTTTGGTTGTTTCTTGTTTATAATTGGTTTATTTTTGTATTTGTTGATTCCAACATTATATAAAGAAATTATGGAGTTGTTGGAAATATTGCCTAAAATGTTTAGCAAAATAGAATTAACAATTAATAATATGGGTTTAGTTAAGTATTTAGATAAAGTATTAGTTTTTTTGATTGATAGTTTACCAAGTGGTATTTTGTATTTTATAAAGAATATTTTTAAATATGTTGGTGTTGTTTTTATTGGATTAATACTTGGTTTATATATTAGTTTTGATTATGAGAAAATTGTGAGAAACTTGTTTGTTTTAATACCTAAAAAAATTAATTGTATTGTTGTTGAGTTATTTTTAAAAGTTAGTGAAGAAGTAAGAAAATGTGTTAATGGGACTTTGTTGATAGCTTTTTTTGTTTTTGTGATGAGTTCGATTAGTTTTTTTGTAGTTGGTTTAGAAGCACCGTTATTATTCGGGGTATTGTGTGGATTAACAGATTTAATTCCTTATATTGGTCCTTATATTGGAGGAGTTGCAGCTGTGTTGGTTGGATTTACAGAAAGTAATACTTTAGGAATAATAACAATTGTAATTTGTTTTGTAGTTCAATGTCTTGAGAATTATGTTTTACAACCATTAGTCATGAGTAAAAGAATTAAAATTAGTCCTATTTTAATCATTGTTGGTTTATTAGTGTTTGGTAAATTAATGGGAATTCTAGGAATGATTATTGCAACACCATTAATTGCAATGATTAAAGTATTAGTTGAATATTTTCCAAAAGTAAAGAAAGAATGTTTAAAAAAAGATAAAATTGACATTTAGAATTAATAGATGTACAATTTAGTTCCTTGTGTGTTTAGAAAGGAAGTTAAAAATGACAAGTTATGATAATATAGATAATAGTAATTTGAAGGAATATGTCTTAGAATGGTTTTTTAAATTTTTTGATTTAACAGAAGAAAGAACTATTTTATTAAATCGTATTTTAGATAGTTTTAATGCATCAGATATTGGAGTAGATGAATTTAAAGATCATTTTGGTTTAGATAATTTTTATGATGTTTTAAATTTTATTTTAGATAAGAGTAAAATTGGTGAATTAAAAAAATTTGGTCAATCTTTTGACGAAGCAAGTCAAGAAAAAGGTGTAGGATTAGTTAAGACAAAACCAATTATTTAAGAATAGTGCCTTTACAAAAAAGAAAAAAAATTATATAATCTATTTATCTTTGATGAAATTAATCGTTGATGAAGACAAAGTATTTGGGAAATCTTAGAGAGACTTAGTGGTTGGTGGAAACTAAGAGATGGAAGAAAGAAAGAGCTACCTTCGGAGATTAAACGGAAAAAAACCGTTATATTAATTAAGTTAAAAAAAGGATGGTACCGTGCTTTATGCACTCCTTAGGTATCATCTTTTTTATATTAAGGAGGAATGTTATGAATTTGTTCTTAATTTCTGGTAAAGCAGGAAGTGGAAAAAATGAAGTGGCAATGTTAATAAAACGAAGATTATCTAAAACAGTTATAACTTCATTTAGTAAATATATAAAATTATTTGCGTTAGAACTAACTGATTGGGATGGTAGAGATTTTGATAAACCTCGTGTTTTTTTACAAGAGATGGGAGATAAGCTACGAGCGATTGATGAAGATTTCTTAACTAAAAGAATAGTTGAGGATTTAGAAGTTTATCGTCGTGAAGGGATTGATAATGTTATTATTAGTGATTGTCGGTTGATTCATGAATTAGAGTATTTTAAAGCTTTAAACAATGTAAATGTATATACAATACGTGTAAATTGTGATAAAAGTAGTCGTAATTTAAATAGTGATGAAAAAAATCACCATACAGAAGTTGAATTGGATAATTATGATTTATTTGATTTTGTTATTGATAATAAGTTTGATGATAAATTAGAAAAAGATGTTTTAGAAATGTTGAAAGGATTGAAGTAAAATGAATTTAAAAGATTTATATATTGATTTTTTTGTTAGTAAAGGACATAAGCAAATACCTAGTGCACCAGTTGTTCCAGAAAACGATCCGTCAGTTCTTTTTAATACGGCTGGTATGCAACCTTTAATTCCTTATTTAATGGGACAATCTCATCCATATGGAACAAGATTGTGTGATTATCAAAAGTGTATTAGAACTAACGATTTAGAGGAAGTTGGTGATGTCACGCATCATACTTTCTTCGAAATGTTAGGTAATTGGAGTTTAGGTGATTATTTTAAAGATGAAAGTATTAGTTGGAGTTTTGAATTTTTAACTAAATATTTAAATATTCCTGTTGAAAGATTAGCTGTAACTGTTTTTGCTGGTAATGATGATATTCCTTTTGATGAAGTTAGTTATAATAAATGGATAAGTTTAGGAATAAAACCTGAAAGAATTGCTAAAACAGTAGATGATAATTTTTGGATTGCTGGAGAAACTGGGCCTTGTGGAGCAGATACAGAAATATTTTATTTTAGAAGTGAAGATGAAATTCCTATTGAATTTGATCCTAATGATGATCGATGGGTAGAAATTTGGAATAATGTTTTTATGCAATATAATAAAGCTGAAAATGGAATAATAACTGAATTACCAAAAAAGAATGTTGATACAGGGATGGGTGTAGAAAGAACAACAGCTATTTTAGAAGGAGTAAATGATAATTATTTATCTAGCATATGGAAAGATGTTATTGATTTGATTTGTAATATTTCTAATTTATCTTATGAAGGTAATGAAAGGAGTATGCGCATTATAGCTGATCATTTAAGAACGGCAGTATTTATTTCGGCAGATCCAGCTGGAATTAAACCTAGTAACACTGATCAAGGATATATTTTACGTAGATTAATACGTCGTGCAATTCGTCATGCTAAGACACTTAATATTGATATAAATAGTGATTGGGAACAAAAAATAGCTACTTTATTGATAGATAAATATCAAAAATATTATAAAGAATTAGTTGATAATCGCGATGTTGTATTGAATGTTTTGACTGAAGAGAAAAAACGTTTTAATAAGACTTTAGAGAAAGGATTAAAAGAGTTTGAAAAAGTAACTAGAAATAATGAAAATATAGATGGTGAAATGGCTTTTCATTTATTTGATACTTATGGCTTTCCTTTAGAATTAACTGTTGAATTAGCTAAAGAACGTAATTTAAAAGTTGATATTGTAGGATTTGAAAATAAATTTAAGGAACATCAAGAAAAGAGTAGAACAGCTTCAGCTGGGAAATTTAAAGGTGGTTTAGCAGGTAATAGTGAGATTGAAACAAGGTATCATACGGCAACACACTTACTTAATGCTGCTTTGAAAGTAGTAGTTGGTCCCGATGTACATCAAAAAGGTTCTAATATAACGGATGAACGTATGCGTTTTGATTTTAGTTGTGATCATAAATTAACAGATGAAGAAAAGAAAAAAACAGAAGATTTAGTTAATGAGTGGATTGAAGCAGGATTAGATGTTACAGTTCAAGAAATGTCAAAGGATGAGGCAATTAAATCAGGAGCAGAATGTATGTTTATTGAAAAATATCCCGATATTGTAACTGTTTACCAAATTGGTAATGATAAATATGGTGTTGTATCAAAAGAATTGTGTGGTGGTCCACATGTTAAAAATACATCTGAATTAACGAAGTTTAAAATAAAGAAAGAAGAAGCTTCTAGTGCAGGTGTTAGAAGAATTAAAGCTATTTTGGAGTAATTAAATGGATTTTTACGAATTAGAAACTAGTTTATTTAAGGAAAAATTTTTAAGTAATAAAGATTATTTGGAAAAAGTTTTACATAATGATTATATTGAGTATGGTAAATCTGGTTTAATATATAACAAGAAAGAAACAATTGAGTCTTTATATAGGATGAAAGATAGGAATATTACAATATCAAAATTTACAAGTAAAAAAATTGATGAAAAAACATATATTATTCATTATATATCTACACATGAAAATGATATTAATGTATTAAGGACTTCTATTTGGATAAATGAAATTAATAAATGGAAATTATATTTTCATCAAGGAACGAAGATGAATTAAAACAAGTTTAAAACTTGTTTTTTTTATGAAAATAAAAGGATACAAATTATTTAGAGTGTAAATATAAAGTGAAAGGGTGATAACAGGATAAAAAAAATAATACTATTGGGAGGATTTGGAAATGAAAAAAATATTATTATTAATTATTATAGGAATATTATTTTATGGAGTTAATGTTAAAGCAGATAGTGAAACTTTTTATGAGGGAGAATATATTAATGGTGAATATATAAATAAGAAGATAGATGGTAAAACTTATTATATGACAATGCAATTTATAAGGGATAGTAAAGGTGATATTGTATATTGTTTGGAACCATTTGTAAGTTTTGAAAATGGTAAGACTTATATTAAATACGAAGGTAATTTAGCTGGTTATAAAGATTTAACTATTGAACAAAAGAGAAATATTGAACTTATCGTTTATTATGGATTTGGATATAATAAAAGAGTAGATAATAAATGGTATGTAATTACACAATATTTAATTTGGAAAGAAATAAAACCTGATGCAGATATTTATTTTACTGATAAATTGAATGGTACACGAATAAAAAAATATGAGGAAGAAATGAATAGTATCTTAAATGATGTTAAAAAACATGATATGAAGCCAACTTTTGTTAAAGATTATGTTGTTAATTATAATGATAACTTAATTATTGAAGGACTTAATAGTAATTATGAAATTGTGACTGATTATAATTATGAATTGTCTACTAATTTTAAAGTTGATAATATTAAAAATGATGGAATTATTAAGATAAAAGAGAAAGCTAATTATTATAAAAATAAAGTAGCTATTTATGATAGTACAAATAGTCAAGATTTGATAAGACCTGGTAATATAGAAAATAAAGAATATATTATTAAAGTTGGTGTTAATAAAGGGAGTATAATACTTGATATAAGAGATGATAATAGTGTTTATACTATTGAGAGTAGTTTTAGAAATACTTGTTATGAGATTAAAAGTAGTGATGATGTAATTGATAAAGTTTGTACAGCAGAAGAACCATTGGTATATAAAACTGTAATATTACCATATGGTGAGTATGAAGTATATCAGACAAGTTATGGAATAGGTTATAAAAAGGATGAAAAGATATATAAAGTTAAAATTGATGAAAAGAATAATGAACCAAAATTAATATTGTATAATCAATTAATAAAAAATGATTTGGATATTATTAAGTATGCTTGTTATTATGATGATTGCATTTTTGAAGAGGGAGCAGTTTTTAGAATTACTGATCGAGATGGTAATATTGTAGATGATATAATTAGTGGCGAAAATGGTTATGCTAATATTGTATTAGGTTATGGTTCATATAAAGTTGCACAAGTAAAAGGATTAGATAATTATACTTTTAGTTCTCCTTTTGAATTTAAAATAGTTGATGAGATAGCAGAGCATAAAAAAGAATTATATAATTATTATATTGAAGAGGAAGTAGAGGTTCCTCCTCAAACTAAAGTTGATGTTTCTTTTTGGGATTTATTGGTCGAATTATTTTCTTGTATATTTGCAATTTTTAGCTTTTAATGGTATAATAACAATCGTTTTAAGGGGTTGTTAAAATGGTTGAACAAATATTAGATGATTTAAATGACTATGTTAAATTGAATTATATTGTTAATAGAATAAGCTCTAAATTAAGTAGGAATAATCGTGCAACATTTAATTTTGTTAATAATTGTCGTTATGATCTTTTTGGCGTATCAGATGATGAAGTCTTAATAATTGAAGGTAATGATTACGATAAATTAACTCAATTATACGAATCTTATGCCTCTAAATTAGAAAAACTAAATGCAAAAATATTTGAAGCAATGTTTAAACTTAGTAATGAAGATAAAATGTCTTTGAGAGATATTTTAGAAAATCGTCAGAGAATAAATGAGGAAAAGGCATTTGAAGAACGAGTTAGATACGAACAGATAGTAAATCTTATAAAACAAAAGGTATTAGAAAAAAAGAATGCTGAATTATACGATTTATGTTTATTATCTAAAGACAGTTATTCAACTTGTTATGAATATCAAGTTGTTGGCGAAGTATATTCTAATTTAAAAAGTTATCTATCAGGTTTAATTGGTTCTTATATGAAAAAATAGGATAATCACGAAAGTGATTATTTTTTGCGTGTATTTTTGATTTTTGCGAAAAATGTGGTAAAATAAACAAGTATTTTGAATTTTTTGACGAAAAATGTTAATAAAAAAAAGGAAATTGTGTTATTACCTATAATAAATATAGATAGAGGGGTGATTTTTTATGGCTTCAGTTAGTAACGAAGAGATTAATGAAATTCGTGCTTCTGCTGATATAGTATCTATTATTGGAAGCTATATACCCTTAACGCAAAAAGGTAAAAATTATGTTGGAGTTTGTCCTTTTCATGATGATCATTCGCCGAGTATGAGTGTTTCACCTGATAAACAAATATATAAATGTTTTGCTTGTGGGGCAAGTGGTAATGTGTTTACTTTTGTATCGGAATATGAGAATGTATCATTTATTGAGGCTGTTAGAATAGTTGCTTCGAAATGTGGTAAAGAATTATCTGTTTCAACTTATAATAATAATATATCTCCAATATTAAAAGAAGAATATGAGATAATGGATTTAACACAAAAGTTTTTTTTGAATAATTTAAGAACTAAATTTGGAATTGAAGCTTTAGATTATTTAAAAAATAGAGGATTAAATGAAGATATTATTAAAGAATTTGGAATTGGTTTGAGTTTGGATAGTAATGAAGCTTTGTATCAGTTGTTAACGAAGAAAAATTATGATACAAAACTCTTATTAGATATGGGATTGATTAATTCAAATAATGGAAAAATATATGATATGTTTAGCCGAAGGATTACTTTTCCTTTATGGGATAAGAATGGTAATATAGTTGGATTTAGTGCACGTGTATATCGAAATGAAAAAAATATTTCTAAATATATGAATAGTAAAGAATCAAGACTTTTTAAGAAAGGTGAAACTTTATATAATTATCATAAAGCTAAAGATGTTGCTAAACGCGAGAAAAAAATAATAGTTGTTGAAGGCTTTATGGATGCAATTCGTATTTCATCAATTGGCATAAAAAACGTTATTGCTTTACAGGGAACGGCAATGACAATGGATCAGATACAATTATTAAAGAAACTTAGAGTAAAAGTAATTTTGTGCTTAGATAATGATAATGCTGGATTAATTGCAACTGTTAATAATGGGGATGAACTTGTTAAAAATGAAGTTGAAACAGAAGTAATTAGACTTAGTGGGGCTAAAGATCCTGATGAATATATTTTAGCTAATGGTGGTGAGTCGTTTAAAGAAAATGTTGAACATCCATTAACTTATTTTGAATTTAAAATGAACTATTTAAAACAAAATAAAGATTTAAATAAAGTTGAAGATTTATCAGATTATGTAAATGATGTATTAAAGAGTTTAACTGAAATAGAAGACCCAATTTTGAGGGAGTTAACTTTAAACAAATTAAGTAAAGAATATAATTTATCTTTAAGTGTTTTAAAAACTAAATTAGAACAATTTGCACCGATAAAAATAAAAAAAGAAAAAATAGAGAATAAAAAAGAAAAAGAACATAAAGATGCTTTTATGATTGGTTCTGAAAAAATACTTTATTTTATGATGAATGGGGAAGAATATATAAGAGAGTATCAAAAAAAATTAGGATTATTTAATGATTCTTTATATAGAGAAATTGCTAATGAAATAGTGTATTTTTATGAAACTAATAAAAAAATAACTGTTGCTGATTTTATTACATATGTTAATGATAAAGATCATATTAAAGAAAAAGTAAGGGAGATTGTTAGTGATTCGGCAAATGATGAAGTGACAATTGCAGCAATGGATGAATATATAGATGCTTTATCAAGAATGCTTATTAAGAATGAGATTAAAAGATTAAAATCTTTGATGAAAAGTGAACTTGATGAGGCTAAGAAACTAGAAATAGCTTTGCAAATTAAAGAGTTAAAAAAAGAGGATGTGTAGATATGGTAGAGATAAAAAGTTTTAATGATAGAGTTAAAGATTTAGTAGAACTAGGAAAGAAAAATAATAATATTTTAACATTTGAACAATTAGCTGAAGCGCTAAAAGGATTAGATATTGATAATGATTCTTTGGACGAACTTTATAATACTTTAATGGAAAATGGTATCGAAGTAGTAGCTGAGGATGCTGCAACTGGAGATGTGGCTAAGCATGATTTAAAAGAGGAAGAGAATCTTGTTTTAAGTGATGAAGAGATTACTAAAGATATAAATATTAATGATCCAGTGAGAATGTATTTAAAAGAAATTGGTCGTATTAGTTTGTTAAGTTCAGAAGAGGAACTTGAGTTGTCTGTACGTATTGCTAATGGTGATGAGGCGGCTAAGAATATTCTTGCTGAATCAAATTTGCGTTTAGTTGTTTCAATTGCTAAACGTTATGTTGGTCGTGGATTATTATTTCTTGATTTGATTCAAGAAGGCAATATTGGTTTGATGAAAGCAGTAGAAAAGTTTGATTATGGTAAAGGTTATAAGTTTAGTACATATGCTACTTGGTGGATTAGACAGGCTATTACAAGAGCTTTGGCTGATCAAGCTAGGACAATTCGTGTTCCTGTTCATATGGTAGAAACAATTAATAAAATGGCTCGTGTTCAAAGACAGATGACTTTGGAATTAAATAGAGAACCAAGTGAAGAAGAGTTAGCTGAAAAAATGGGAATTACGGTTGATAAAGTAAGAGAAGTAATGAAGATAAGTCAAGATCCAGTTTCTTTAGATACGCCAATAGGTGAAGAAGATGATTCGCATCTTGGAGATTTCATCAAAGATGAAAGAAGTATGAGCCCTGAAGAATATGCGACGAATGAAATCCTTAAAGAAGAAATTAAAAATGTCTTAATGACTTTACAAGACAGAGAACAAGAGGTTCTAGAATTGCGTTTCGGTTTGGTCGATGGAACTAGTCATACTTTAGAAGAAGTTGGAAAAAAATTTAATGTTACAAGAGAGAGAATAAGACAAATTGAAGCGAAAGCTCTACGTAAGCTAAGACATCCATCACGTGCTAAAAAATTAAAAGATTTCTTAAGTGACTAGAATTAGTAAACGTTTAAAAGCAATAACACTATATATATCTAGTGATGATTGTGTAGCTGATGTCGGTTGTGATCATGGTTTATTGAGTATTTATTTAGTTGAAAATAAATTAGTAAAAAAGGTTATTGCTAGTGATATAAACCAAAATGCTTTAAATTCGGCGATTGCTAATATAAAAAAGAGAAATTTAAATATTGAAACAATATTAAGTGATGGAATAGAAAATATTCCTTTAAAAGAAATAAATACTTTGATTATTTCTGGTATGGGAACTAGTACAATATTACATATATTAAATGATAATAAAAAGTTAAAAAAGATTGATAAACTTATTATTCAATCTAATAATGATTATTATTTATTAAGAAGTAGTTTAAACGAAAAGGGATATTATTTAGAAGAAGAAAATTATACTTTAGATAAGAATAAATGGTATGTAACTAGTAAATTTATTAAAAGTAATAAAAGAAATTCTGTTCAAGAATTAAAATATGGATTTTTAAATAATAATAATTATAATAACTATTTAATAAAGAAAACGGAGAATATATTTCGTAGAATTCCTTTTACATCTTTAAAAGCTAAATGGAATTATCTAATGAAAATAAGAGAATTAAAAAAAGCTATTTATAAAAATAAATAGTTTTTTTTATTGGAAGAAGGTAGGAGAGTTAGAAGAAATAGCTTTTATTTCTTTTATTTCTTTATTATTGTTATTTATTGGATGATTGATGTTTCTTAATGAATTAAATATTTTATTTGAATTATTTATTAATGGTTTTATTTGTTTATATAGAGGTAACATTTGATTGGCAATATTAAGAGTTCGTGATAGACCATTTATTATTTTTAAAAGAGATAAATTATTATTCATGTTAATCACCATTATATTATATGTAAAAAAAGTATTTTATGATATACTTGTATTAGAAAATAAAAAGGGATGATAAAAAATGCTTTTTGATATTTATGTAATTTGCTTTTTGTTTATAGTAGGTGTTTTTACTGGATTTGTGATGGTTGTTATTGGGTTAAAATCACCATTAACTACTAAGGAGTATTTTAATGCTTGTGATAATTGTAATCATCCTTATAAGTGGTATGAAATGTTCCCTATTTTATCTTATTTTATAAATTGTGGTCGTTGTAGATATTGTCAAAAAGAATTATCTTTATTTTATCCTTTTTTAGAATTGTTATCTGGCTTGCTTTTTTCTTTTTCTTATATGTTATATGGATTTAGTTATGAAATGTTAGTTATGATGATATTAACTTTATTATCTGTAATGATTTATGTTAGTGATTTTAAGTATTATATTATTTTAGATAAACCAGTTTTCTTGGCAGGAATTTTAGTCTTAGTTTGTAAGTTGTTAATTTTTGGCTTGGAAACTTTTATAATTTCACTTTGTAGTGGTTTTTTAATTTTTTTCTTTATGTATTTTATTAAATTTATTGGAGATAAATTATTTAAACAGGAATCATTAGGTGGTGGTGATGTTAAATTATCAACTTTTTTTGGCTTTTTGTTAGGTATTAGATTGAGTATTGTAGCTTTGATTATCGGGTCATTTTTAGCTTTTCCATGCGCTTTGTATTCATCTTTGACAAATAAAAATAGAGAAATTCCGTTTGGACCTTTTCTAATTACTGGTTTGTATATTTCTTTTATCTTTATGGAACCAATAAAAGATTTTATATCGATAATTTTTTAAATTAATAAAGAGTTTCTTTTAGAAACTCTTTAAAATTTTATTTTGTATGAATCATTATAGCTAAAGTCGTCATCGTCATCATTGTCTTCATCGCTAAGTGGTGAAATTGGTGGAGGCGTAATAACTTTTGTTTCTTCTTTTTTAGTTGAAGATGTTGATTCTTGTTGATCTTTAGGTTGTCTTTTTAACTCTTCTTTTTTTATGTCTTCTTTTGATATTTTTGAATCTTCCTTTGGAGTAGTAGAAACTGCTTTTTTTTCTTGTGTTGTTTCAGTAAAAGCAAGATTAGCTATTTGGGCTAGATTTAATAAGTTTTCTTTAGCTTCTTTTTCTTTTTGATTTTCAGTTTTTTCTATTTCGTTATCTTCTTTTACTTCATTATTTTCTTTTACTTTCGCTGATGATTTATTTTTTTCTTTTGACTCTTCTGATTTTTTTTCTTTACCAAGTATTAAATCTTTTATATCTTTTTCTTCTTCAGTAAAATCAATATTTAAATCGAGAATGCGAATTATTTCTTCGAAAGATGTTTCTCCTTCGATTGCTTTTCTCAAACCATTTTGAATAATGGAATTATTTTCACTATAAATTATTTCATGAATTAGAGAACTTTTTTTATTATTAGCAATAGCATTTCTTAGTTCATCATTTATGATAATTGATTCTTCTATTGGTATCTTATCAATATATCCGTTAAAACATTCTTCACAACCGTTTGGATAGTATAATTCTTCAATATCTTTATCTAGAATAGCTTTTATTATCTTTTTTTCATATGTACTAGCTTTTTTCTTTTTACGACAAGATGGGCACAATTTTTTGACCATTCTTTGAGAAACAATACCTAATAGATTAGAGGCAAGTAAATAGTTTTCAATATCCATGTTAAGAAGGTTATTTATGGTTTCATAAATATTTTTAGTATACATAGTTGAAATAACTAGACGTCCAGTCAATGAGGCACGTAAGGCACTACGAGCTGTTTCGTCATCTATAAGTTCATTAATAGCAATAATATTAGGATCTTGAAGCATGATTGCCTTTAAGATGCTTCGATAAGTTAGTCCTTTTTCTGGAGCAATAGCTACTTGGTTAATACCTTTAATTTTCATTTTTATAGGATCCTCAATAGAGATAATATTATTAGCTTTATTATTTAATTCTTTTAGTAAAGAGTAGGTAGTAGTTGTTTTACCAGAATTAGTAGTACCAGTAATAAGAATAATTCCTTGTTTTTCTTTTAGTAGTTCTTTTATTTTTTGAAGGGTTGTTTCACTAAACCCTAGTTTGTTAATATTTTTTATGTTTTTGGCGTATGATGACAAGTGAACAACTATTTTTTCACCATCGATGATGGGAAGTGATGAAACACGCATATTGTGAGAATTATTATCTAACTCAAAACTTATTGCTCCTGTTTGAGGAATTAAAGAATTAGTAATATTCATTCCAGATATTATTTTTAAACGTGTTATGATGTTGATTTTTACATTATCAGGAGCAGTAGTATATTCTGTTAAATCGCCATTAATTCGAAATTTAATTATTAATTCGTCAGGAGTTGGGTCAAAATGAATGTCTGTTGCTTTCATATTTATTGCATCAGTTAGTATTTTTTTAACGATACTAACTGTTGGTTCTTTTTCAAAATCATATTCTCTTAGTGCCATGTAGCCACCTCATTCTTATTCTTATATTTCTAATTATATCGCACTTGTTTTTTTTACTCAATAAAATTTTATTGCTTTTGATGCTTGTTTGATTTATAATACTCTTAAATATGTTGAACAAGAGGAGTAGTCTTTTTTGAACTTAAAGAGAGTTCTTGGCTGGTGGGAAAGAATAGGGAGAAAAGATGAAGGTTGCTTGGGAGTATGAACCGTTAATATGCGTTAAATATTGGAGTTGTATAACAATAGTTATAAATTAAGGTGGTACCGCGGAGATTTTCGTCCTTAAGTTATAACTGTTTTTTTATGGTAAGGGGTGAAGTAATGCTTGATAAATTTACTGAATATGTTGAAAATTATGATTTAAATAATATAGATATTTTATCTAAATATAATCATTCATTACGTGTGATGAAAAGAATGGTTAAATATGCTGAATTATTAAATTATACTTCTGAAGAAAAAGAGATTTGTCAGATTGTTGGTTTATTACATGATATAGGAAGATTTGAACAATTGAAAGTCTATAATACTTACGTGGACTATCGTAGTGTCGATCATGCTGATTATAGTGTTGAGCAATTATTTAATAAAGGTGAGATTAAATTATTTTGTGATAAAGAAGAATGGTATTCAATTATAAGATTCGCAATTAAATATCATAATAAATTAGAATTACCTGAAAGTGGAAATGAACAGATGAATAAAATTGCTAAGTTACTTAGAGATGTAGATAAAATGGATGTCATATATACGATTGGGGTTTTGAAAGAATTAAATCATGAAGCAAAAGATTTGATTATTTCACCTGATGTAATGGACTGTGTTTTTAAACATCAATCGATTGATTCTAAGCTTGCACAGAATTATAACGATCGATTAGTAGTACAAATGGCTTTTGTGTTTGATATACATAATTCGATTATACTAAGTGAATATGAGGAGTATTTGGATAGTTATTATCGAGTGGTCTGTCGTGGTGAACAGTTTAAACTAATTTATGAAGAGATAAAAAAATATATAAGAGAAAGGTTGAACAATGATGAAAGAAATTGAAACTAAGTATAATCATAAAAAAGTTGAAGAAGGAAAATACGAAGAATGGAAAAAGAAAGGGTATTTTGAATCTGGTGATAAAACTAAAGATCCTTTTTGTATTGTAATTCCTCCTCCTAATGTAACTGGTAAATTACATTTGGGTCATGCTTTAGACGTATCTATTCAAGATATTATTATTCGTTATAAAAGAATGCAAGGGTTTGATTGTTTGTGGTTACCAGGAATGGATCATGCTGCAATAGCTACAGAGGCAAAGGTGGTTAAAAAGCTTAAAGAATTAGGTATCGATAAATACGAATATGGTCGTGAGAAATTTTTAGAAGCTTGTTGGGATTGGACACATGAATATAGTGGAAATATTAGAGATCAATGGGCTAAAGTTGGGATAAGTGTTGATTATAATAAAGAGCGTTTTACTTTAGATGAAGGATTAAACAAGGCTGTTACAAAGGTTTTTGTTGATTATTATAATGAAGGGATTATATATAAAGGAGAAAGGATTATAAATTGGGATCCAGCAGCACAAACGGCGTTATCTAATGAAGAGGTTATTTATAAGGAGATTCCTGGAGCATTTTATCATTTGAAGTATATAATCGAAGGAACAGATGATTACTTAGATGTTGCAACAACAAGGCCAGAGACTTTATTTGGAGATACAGCTGTTGCAGTTAATCCAAACGATAAAAGATATAATAGTTTGATAGGTAAGAAAGTTATTTTACCGATTGTTAATAAATTAATTCCAATAATAGGAGATGAACATGCTGATCCAGAGTTTGGAACAGGTGTAGTTAAAATAACACCAGCTCACGATCCTAATGACTTTGAGGTTGGAAACAGACATAATTTGGAACGTGTTATTGTTATGAATCCTGATGGAACAATGAATTCAAATGCTTTACAGTATCAAGGTATGAGTAGAGAAATGTGTCGTGCTGAATTATTGAAAGATTTGGAACGTGAAGGATTGTTGTTGCGTATTGAACCAATGACACATTCTGTTGGTCATAGCGAAAGAACTGGAGTTATGGTTGAACCATATTTATCAAAGCAATGGTTTGTTAAAATGGGAGATCTAGCTAAGAAGGTTTTAGAAACACAAAAGAAGAAGGATGAGAAGGTTAATTTTGTTCCTGAACGTTTTGAAAAAATTTTAAATCATTGGATGGAAATTTCTTATGATTGGTGTATTTCACGTCAATTATGGTGGGGACATAGAATTCCTGCATGGTATAAGGATGACGAAATATATGTAGGTATGGAAGCTCCTGAAGGAGAAGGATGGGTTCAAGATGCTGATGTATTAGATACTTGGTTTAGTTCAGCATTATGGCCATTTAGTACTTTAGGATGGCCAGAAAAAACCGAGGATATGGAAAGATATTATCCAAATAATGTATTAGTAACAGCTTATGATATTATATTTTTCTGGGTAGCAAGAATGATTTTTCAAGCTGAACATATTACCGGTAAGAGACCTTTTAAAGATTGTATAATTCATGGCTTGATTCGTAGCAAAGACGGAAGAAAAATGTCTAAGTCACTAGGAAATGGAATAGATCCGATGGATATGATAGATGAATATGGTGCAGATGCTTTACGTTTTTATCTAACAACGGATGTAGCAATGGGAACAGATTTGCGTTTTGATACTGATAAAGTTGCTGGAACATGGAATTTTATAAATAAATTATGGAATGCTTCGCGTTTTGTTTTGTTGAATATTGATGATTTAAAAAAATTAGATTTTAATAATTTAAAAAGAGAAGATAAATGGATTTTAACGAAGTATGAAGAAATAGTAAAAAGAACAATCAAACATATGGATAAGTATGAATTTAATTTAGTTGGTGCAGAGTTATATGATTTTATATGGAATGACTTTTGTAGCAGTTATATTGAATTTGCTAAGTTTAATTTAAGTGATCAAACGACAAAGAGTGTTTTATTTTATGTTCTTGAAGGAATTATTAAAATGATGCATCCTTTTATGCCTTTTGTTACTGAAGAGATTTATCATATGTTGCCAATTCAAGATAGCGAATCAATTATGATTAGTACATATCCAAAATATGATAAAGAGATGGTATTTACTAAAGAAAAGAAAGAAATGGATAGAATAATAGAATTTATTTCTTTATTTAGAAATAAGAAAGCTGAAAATAATATTGGCAGTGATTTTGAAATAATAACTGATATTGATAATGAATTGATTTTAAAAATGTTAAGAATAGAAGATAAGATAGTTATTAGTAGTAATTTACCTGGCAGTATTGAAGTTTTATTAGATGATTATAAAATTATTATATGTTATGATGATTCAAAACAAAAAGGTGAAGAATTAGAAAGTCTTAGAAAAGAAAAAGATAATTTAGAAACTAGTATAGAAAGAAGAAAAAAATTGCTAGCAAATGAGAATTATGTAGCTAAAGCTCCTGAAAAAATTGTCAATCAGGAAAGAGATAATTTAGCTCATGAAGAGGCACAATTAAAGATTATTTTACAAAGATTAGAACAATTAAATTGATATGTAAAGTAACTATTTTAGTCTATTATATTTTTAGAAAATGTGTTATATTTAACAAGTAATTAAAAGAAGTAAAGAAGTTGATTTATGTTATGTAGGTCAACTTCTTTTTGTCCCTTTTAATTATTTTTAAGAATTGGATAATAAAATAATAAAATATTCGGAATATAATTTTAGATAGAGGAGGAATAATTTGGAAAAAATTGATGATGAGTTACAAAAACTAGATAATCTAATGATTAAATATATATCAGCATTGAAGGTTTTGGAAACTCAATTACAAATTATTAATGATGATTTTAAATATATAAAAAAATATAATCCTATAGAACATATTAAAACAAGAATTAAAAGCGCAGATAGCATAATTAATAAGTTATATAAAGATAATTTGGATTTTACAATAGAAAATGTTGAAAAATATATTAATGATATTGTTGGAGTGCGAATTATTTGTTCTTTTGAATCTGATGTTTTTGAGTTGATTGAGATTATTAGAAATAGTAATATAATTCATGTTATTAATGAAAAAGATTTTATTTCGAAACCAAAAGATAGTGGTTATCGTAGTTATCATTTAATTGTTGAAGTTCCAGTTGAATTTATTAACGAGAAAGTGATGGTTAAAGCGGAAATACAAATTAGAACAATGGCAATGGATTTATGGGCTTCATTAGATCACAAGTTGCGATATAAAAGTAATTATTGTACTGATGAAATAAAAACAAAATTAGTTAAAATTAGTGATGAGCTACATAATATAGATGATGAAATGCGAGATATGGTTACGTTAGAGAATAAAATTAAATTGCTAAATGAAGGAGAAGATTAATATAAATAATAAATATATGAATATAATTAATTTTAGAAAGTTATTTTTAAAAATGTATGTTTTAAGAACAAATAGGAAATTAAAAATTAATGATATTAAATTATTGGTTATGGGATAGATTGACGTTGCATATAGATATTTAGACTTATTACCGTGCATTTTGGTGAATTTGTGTTATAATAATATTTGTTCACAGAACTAGTGGGGTTGATATAATGAGTAATAAGGAAGCAATAGAGGCGTTTGCAAGAAAGAGACCTGAAGCACGTGCAATATATGGTTATGGATCAGGAGTATTTAAGCAAGCTAAGAGGGAAGGAAATGGAAGAATATTAACTGATGCAATTTTCGTTGTTGATGATTTAAAAGATTGGCATTGTAAAAATATGCTATTACATCCTTCGGACTATTCTTTAATTGGAAGAATACATCTTAGTCAAAGGAATGTTGATAGAATAAAAGGGTTAAATAAGATTACATATTTTAGCGAAATTAAAGATGGTGATTACACTTTTAAATACGGCGTTACAGAAGTCGATGATTTTATAGAAAGCTTGGAAACTTGGGATAATTTATTTGTTGCAGGACGTTTTCATAAACCAGTAATGGAAGTTACAAGTGAGGAAAAAATAAGGGATTCAATTGCTTATAATCGTAAATGTGCTTTAATTATTGCGTGTTTATTTTGTGATCCAGTTACAACAAGGAAAGAAATTTATAATAAATTGTGTGGGTTGTCGTATATAGGTGATGCCCGAATGGCGATTGCTGAGAATCCTCATAAAGTAGAGAATATTGTAAATGGAAGTTTTGATATTATTTCACATATTTATCCTTTAAGTAATGATTTTTTAAACCCTGATAAAACACAAAGTTTATTTTATATTGATTATGAAAAATTAATTGCTCATTTTAATGAATTACCTATTAATTTATTAGAATATTTATATAAAAAAAATACTGATTTTGAAGATATAGATATGCTAAGAATAAATGTTTGGGAATATTTAGTTAAAAAAAATAGAGTAGAGAGTAGAGTTCAAATAATTGAAGGAATTAAAACTAATGGAATAGTTAGAAGTATTCCTTATGCCTTGGCAAAAGTTAGAAAGAGATTTAGTAAATAAAACTAAATCTTTTTTATTGTTTGAAAAACTAATGTTTGGTATAATAAATAAATGTAATGGTGATTATATGAATGATATAAAGTATTATAGTATTACAGCTTTAAATAGAGCTATAAAGAATATGTTTGATAGTAAACCTGAATTAAATAGAGTTTATTTAAAAGGAGAAATTAGTAATTTTAAACATCATAGTAGAGGACATCTTTATTTTACTTTGAAAGATGAGAATAGTCGCTTAGCAGCAGTTATGTTTGCATCAGCTGCTAAAAATATAAATTTTGAGCCAGAGGATGGAATGAAAGTTTTAGTATGTGGTCGTGTGACTGTATATGAAGCTACAGGTGGATATCAGATATATGTTGAACAGATGGACTTAGATGGGATTGGTAATTTATATTTGGAATATGAAAAGTTAAAAAAGATGTTGGAACAGCAAGGATTGTTTGACATATCTCATAAAAAGTCTATTCCAAAATTTCCTAAAAAAATTGGAATAATCACAGCTCCGACAGGAGCAGCGATAAGAGATATTTTGAGTACCATTAAACGTAGATATCCAATTTGTGAAACAATACTTTTTCCTGCTTTAGTGCAAGGCGTTGGTGCAAAGGAGAGTATTGTAGCACAGATAGAGAGAGCACAAGATTTTGATTTAGATGTTATTATTTGTGGCCGTGGAGGTGGCTCTATTGAGGATTTATGGGCGTTTAATGAAGAGATTGTAGCCCGTGCTATTTATAATTCTAAAATTCCAATTATATCGGCCGTTGGTCATGAAATTGATTTTACGATTGCTGATTTTGTAGCTGATTTACGTGCACCAACACCAACAGGAGCAGCAGAAATGGCAGTTCCTAATTTAGTTGATTTAAGAACTTTAATTGATCAGTATCGTATAAGATTAAATGAAAATATTAAAAATATTATTCTTTATAATCAAAAAAGAATAGATAATTTAAAAAATTCTTACGTTTTAAAAAATCCAATGGCTTTATACGAAGTTAAGGAACAAAAACTGGATTCTTTTATAGAGCGTTTGAATAATAGAATAAGTGGATTAATAAGTGATTATAGTTTAAGACTAAATCATATAAAGGAAAGTTATATTTTAAGAAATCCTTTAGCATCGTATGAAGTAAAAAAAGAAAGAGTTATAAATTTAAAGAAGACTTTAAAAACTTTAATAACAAATAAGTTAGCAAATGTCTCACATCAATATGATATGATAATTAATAAATTGGATTTACTTAGTCCATTGAATATTTTAAATAAAGGTTATAGTTTAGTTACTGATGAAAAAGGTAAAATTATTAAGAAGGCTAAAGAATTACAAAAAGATGATATAATTTCAATTCGGATGTATGAAGGTAGTGTTAAAGCAATAGTTAAGGAGAGTGAGTAGAATGACTACTAAAGAAAAAGAGAAATCTTTTGAAGAAAATTTAATAGAATTAGAAAATATTGTTAAAGAATTAGAAAATGGAAATGTTGATTTGGATAAGGCAATTGAAAAATATAGTGAGGCAATGAAGTTAGCTAAAAATTGTAGTGATAAACTTAGTGCAGCAACAGAAAAAGTTAATAAAATATTGAAAGAAAATGGTGAATTAGAAGATTTTGAGGTTGAAGAATAAAATCTTCTTTTTTTTCTTCTATATGATATAATATTGTTAAGATAGAGGTGGTAAAATGGCTGAAAAAGAAATAAAGAAGAAAGAAAAAGCAAAAAAGAAACCTGAAAAGAAGAAAATCGAGAAAGAAGTTAAGCAAGTAAAAGAAACTAAGACTGTTCAAGTGAATGATGATTCAAAAGAAGTTAAAATAGAGAAGAAAAAAAGATTTTGGGATGAGATAAAAGCTTTCTTGATATTAGCTATTATAATAATTGTTGCTATTGTAGGTGGTTGGTATTGGTATACACATATCTATACGGAAGATAAAAAACCAGCCGTTAAGGAAGAAAAAATTGTTGATCAGTATCAAGCATTTAAATATACAGTTGCCGATTCACATAATTTAGATGTTTTAAATAATAAATATTTAATCGAATATGATGATCATTATATTTATAAAGTCTTGGATATGAAGACTAATGTGTTATTCGATGGTGAAGAGGAGTATAGTTATTATATTGAAGGTGAAGATGGAGCTTTTTATTTAATTAAAAATGATGAGGCTGAAAACGAAAATATTGTTACAATAAGCAAATTAGATGACAAAAAATTTAAAGAAGAGAAACAACTTATGGAATCAGCTGTTTATTATATTCCAATTATTTATGAGGATGAAAATGGGCACTATATTACTTTAGGATTTTCTGGAACAAAATATTCTTATGATGAAGAAATGAACGAGAAAAATACAACTTATGTTTATAATTTAAATGGAAAAGAATATGAGTTAATTAATTATCAATTTGTTGGAGATAAAAAGTTAACTGAACCTTTTGAAGCAATTATAACTTATGATAAAGAAAATATAATTGTTGGGACAAGTGAAACTTATGCAAATATGAGATATGGACTTCTTGATTTGGCAAATGGTAATACGATTATTAATCCTCAATATGAAGGTTTATATACTGATGGTGATAATTATATTGCTATAAAAAATAATAAAGCAGGAGTTATTACTGAAAAATTAAAGAAGATTGTTAATTTTGAATACGATTTTATAGCTAAATATGATGGTTATTATGTTGTTAGCAAGAATAATAAGATGGCAATTATGAATAATGAATATGATTTGCTAACGGAATATGATTTTGACTATCAATCTAAAACAGATGGTTCTTTGTATAGTTATACTGATTGGAATACGATTGATTCATATAGAGTAAATGATAAATATGTTTTAATTACAAATAATCGTGAATTAGAAGATAATATTAAATATGAAAATAGTATTACTTATATAATTGATAAAAATGGTCAATCTAAAAGTGTACAAGCTAATAAGTTCTCTGTTAATAAAGAAGATGGTTTGATATATGCTTATGATAATATAAATAGAAATGTTAGTATATATGATTCTAATTTAGATGAAATGTATAAAATTAGTTTAAATAATTATGATTTTGCAGGTATTCCAGAAATAAGTTTAATAAATGGAAATACAATAGAAATAAAGTTAGATAGTTCGATATATTTTGATTATGAAGATGGTCATGAAATTGAAGATATCAAAGACTTTTCATTGTTAATTAATGGAATTACTGTAAATTATGATAAACAGAATAAAGAAATGGTTTATTCCTCATCTTCTAAAGAAATAGCAAGAATTAATATTGATGTTAGTGAAGATAGTAATAACTATTTTATTGAATTGAATGATAAGGCTTTTTATTATAGTACAACAGAACAATATTTATATATTGAAAAAATAGACTAATGTTTTAAGACATTGTCTTTTTTTTATTTATTGTTTTTGATATAATTTTGATGAAGTGATAAAAATGGATAAAGAAAAAATTAATCAAATGTTTGTTGTAGTAGTAATAATGACATTACTTATATTGGTAATAGCATTTATTATTTCGACATTAGTAACGAGTAAGACGGAAGATGAAAATAAATTACAAGTTAAGTATAATCAAATATATTCTTCTGATTATACTTTAAGAGCTATTGATAGTAATTATTTTATTGGGTCTTATGAGGAAAATAGAATTAGTGTAATTATAAATAATGAAGGACATGAAGTATATAAAAGTACTAATAATATTTATTATGAAGGAATATATAAAACTAAACATGATGAATATATTATATATAATAATTTGGATAATAAGTTGAATGTTTATCTTTTTGATGGTAAGGAGATAAGAACTTTATATGAATTAGATAATGTTTCATATGTAAAACCAGTTATATATAAAAATCTTTCTCAAGAATATATTAGATGCTTTGTAAGTATGATTGATGATGATTTATATATTTATAATCTAGATGAAATAGAAATGAATGTTATAAACGATGCTTCTTTAGTCGGTGATCAAATTATAGATGGTATTTATTATATAAATAATGAAAATAATTTAGTAGTTAGAAATAAAGATGGATTGATGGGAGTAGTTGATTTAAAAGGTGAAACAATAATTGATTATAAATATGAAAATATTGTAAATACGAGTAATAATTCTTTTATTATTTCACAAGATGGTAAGTATGGCATAATTAATGATAAAGAAGAAAAGTTGATTAAAACAAATTATAAAGCAATATATGATTTTAATGATTATTTTGTTATTGTCAATTCGAAGAATAAGATGGCTTTATATAATAGTGATTATGATAATTTAACAGGATTTAAAATGAATTATGATAGTTTAATCCCTTTTAATTTAAGAAGTAGTGTTAGAAGTGTTTCTTTATATAAGGTTAATGGTAAGGTAGTTGTTGTTAATAATTATTTAGAAGATGTTAATAAAACAGAATATGATAATCATGATTTTTATGTTATAAATGATAAAGAAATTCAAAAAACTATTGAAGAAGTAGGATTTGGTTGTGAAAGTGTTGTTTATACTTATGATAGTAATTATGAACTAAGTATTTATGATAATTATTTTGAAGTTATAATTGAATATAAAATAAATGATGCTGAAAAAATTAATAATGTTTTATTAGTTGCTAATAATCTTTATCAAATAATATATGAAGATGTTAATGGTCAAGTAAAAACAGTTTATATTAATGATCAAGGTGAAGAAGAGGACATGAATTTAGGAGAGAATATTTTTTATAATAATATATATAGTGAATTTAAAGATAAGAATGATAATGGATGGAAACTTACTATGTATGATCAAAATCTAAATATTTTAGATACGTTGGAAGGTTTATATATATATAAAATTGATGAATATGTTATTGTAGATAATAGCATTTATAAAATAGTTGTGATGTGAAAATGATATGGTATAATTAAAATAGGAGGAGGAGATTTGCAATGAGTAAAATAAGAATGAATACAGGTTTAGCTTCTATTATTCTTGTGGCTTCAATATTTGCTGGATGGCAAGGAATGTTATTAGCTATTATATTATTATTTGCTTTCTGTGATGTTGAAGATACTGTAAAAAATGTTGCAATTAGTGTAATAACTTTCTATGTTGGTTATACAATTGTATCTGTAGGATGGGATATTATAGTAGCTGTAGTTAATGCTATAATTAATGCCGTTTCTGGTTTTGCAGAGTTATTTAATACTTATGTTGATCCTATTGATTATATAAGTGTAACAAAGATAGTAGCACCAGTTAGTTATTTAATGGATATTGCAGATGATGTTGTATCTATTATGTTAACATTAGCTCAAATTACTTTTGTTATTGCTATATTAAGTGGTAAACCAGCTAAGAAAAATGCTTTAACAGATAAAATTCAAGAATATGTAAATAAAGCTATTAATTATGTAACTGGTAGTATAAATCAACAACAAAATAATCAACAGCAAAATGTTAATACTACACCAATGAATCAATAAAAAAGCAATTACCAATTATTGCTTTTTTATTTTGAAATTAAATGGATATTATAATAGTAGTGGTGATATTATGAAGAAATTGTTGTGGTTTATATTATTGTTATTTCCTTTATGGGTATTAGCTTATAGTGAATATATCATTCCTGGTGGTGATACTTTAGGAATTGAAGTTAATAGTAAAGGTGTTATGATAGTGGGATTTTATAAAGTTAATGGAACTTATATAAATAAGAATTTAAAAGTAGGAGATAAAATATTAGAAGTAAATAATATAAAAGTAAAAAGTACGAATGATTTAGTAAATTTAATAGAAGAAAATATGAAGAATAAAAAAGTAGAAATAACTTATGAAAGAAATAATAAAAAATACAATACAGAGTTAATGTTGGATTTAGTAGATGGATCATATAGAACGGGATTATATGTTAAAGGAAGTATTTTAGGTATTGGGACGTTATCTTATATTGATCCAGAGACAGGAATATACGGTGTACTTGGTCATGCTTTAAATTTAACTAATACAAATCAATTAGTTGATATTAGAACAGGATATAGTTATGAAGCAGAAGTTACTAGTTTTACTAGAAGTGTAAATGGTAGCCCTGGTAGTAAAAATGCCAATATTGATAAAAATAATTTATTTGGGACAATTGAAATAAATAGTAACTATGGTATTTTTGGTAAAGTTAAAAATATTAGTGAACGTAAACCTATGAAAGTAGGTACTTTGGATGAAGTTAAATTAGGTAAAGCATTTATTTATACAACAAATGAAGATAATGAGGTTTTAAAATATGAGATAAAAATTTTAGATATTGATAAAGATAATTATGATAAGAATATTTATTTTGAAATTGTGGATCGTAATCTTTTGAAAATGAGTGGAGGAATAGTTCAAGGAATGAGTGGATCACCTATTATTCAGGACGATTTAATTATTGGAGCTGTAACGAGAGTATTAGTAGATGAAGTTAATCGTGGTTATGGTATAAGTGTGGTTACGATGTTAGAAGAGGGAGATAAATTACAATAAGACTTTACATTAAAAGTCTTTTTTTATTGGAGATTTATTGCAAGAGTTATAGTTCTTTGTTATTATCTAAAATAGGAGTAGGTAGTATGAAGAAGAGAAATATTTTTAGGTTATGTTTTTTATCATTAATTATAATATTTGGTATTCTTTCTTTAATATCGTATAGAGTTAGTTATAGTAATACGATTAGTACTACAGATATCCAAAATAGTAAAAAGGTTTTAGATGATGAAGAAGCTTGGGAATTCTTAGATGGTGCTGAAATGATAGATGATGATGTTATTGAAAGTATTGATGCTGATGTTGACTTCAATAAGATTATTGTTGCGGATGAAAATGATGAGGAAGATCCTGATAGAATAGTAAAGTTAAATAATGCTAATAAGGGAGTTGCTAAGCCTTCTTCAGCTAAGAATGCAGTAAAAAAATATGAAACTAATGAAACTAGTTTAGGTATTGATGTTTCTACTTGGCAAGGTAATATAAATTGGAAAAAAGTTAAACAATCTGGTGTATCTTTTGCAATGATAAGAGTTGGATTTAGAAGATTAGATGCTGGAACAATAGTAATGGATAATAAATTCTTGAATAATATTAAAGGAGCTATTGCTAATAATATAAATGTAGGGGTTTATTTCTTTTCGATGGCTCGTAATAGTACAGAAGCTTTGGAGGAAGCTAAATGGGTAGCTAATGTTATCAAAGATTATGATATTACTTATCCAGTAGCTATAGATATTGAAATTTTTAATCGGAATAGATTGAAAGGTGTTAGTTATTCGACGATGACTAATAATGCTTTAGTTTTTTGCAAGTATATAAAAAGCAAAGGATATACTCCAATGATATATAGTTATGCAAATGCTTTTACAAAGTATTTTGATACAGCTAAATTTAGTGGTCAAAGAATTTGGTTAGCACAATATAATGATAAAGTTACATATAAGGGTAACTATCATATGTGGCAATATACAAGTAGTGGAAGTGTTCCAGGTATTAGTGGACGAGTAGATATGAATGTTGCTTATTTTAGTGTTACAAATGATGTAACTAAAGCGTCAACAGTTAATGGAATAACTAATACAGGTAATTTGGAAAAAGTAAATTTTAAAGATATGAATATGAAGACATCTTTAACTAAGGAAGTTACTTTAAGAAGTAGTCCATATACAACTTTACCTAATAAAGCTGGTACTTTGGAAAAGGGAACATCTATTACGATAACAGGAATGAGTGATAAATATATTCGTATATTATATAATGGAAATACGTTTTATATAAATGATGTAAATTGTTTTATTATGAATTTAGAACAAGTAGAATTTAATGAGGTTGATATGGACGTTAGATGTGATAAAGAGGTAACTTTATTATATAAACCTTATACATTCTTAAATAATAATGAATATAAGAAAATAGCGGTGAACGAGAATTTACGGATTGTTGGTGTTAATACAGAATTTGTTAAGATTTTATATAATGATGAATATTATTATATAAATGATGTAAATTTTTATACAGTTTTAAATGATAATATATACAATGGATCGTCTGGTAGTTAATGTTAAGCTGAGCTTAACATTTTCTTTTGAAGAGATATTTTTGCTAATTTACATAAATTATGGTATTATATACCCCGAAATGAAGGGGGTTAATATGGAAAAAAGAAAGACGGTTTTAGCTTCTGTTGAGGAGTTTTGTAATGAATGTCGTAATAATTTATTTCAAATACGACAACGATATGAGAAATTAAAAGCTAATTTAGAATTTGATTATCGCAATGGTAAGGTATCACCTAAGGATTATGAGAAATTTAAAAATGTTAAAATTGACGAATATGTTTCTTCAAACTATACATTATCTTTAAGTGAAGTTAATTATGTAAAAAAATATGCATTATTAAATAGTAATGGTGAAATAATGGCTTCTTTGATAGATAAAAAGTATTTAGATTATTTGGATAATTTAAAAGTATTATATGCATCTGTTAGAACATTTAGTTTTTTTGGTAGTTTTTCTTTAGATGATCGAAAAAGTTTGTTTAAAGATGAATTGCAAAAAGATTTTGATGAGAAAGTTTCTGCTTTAAGAGATGGTGAAGATAAAAGAAGAGAAGAATTAAAGGTTGAATTGGTAAAAAGAAATGCGATTGTTGATCGCTGTAATGAAGAACAATTTTATAGTTGTTTAGAAAGATTTTATGGTATTGATTATAACTACTATGCTTGGTTCAAAAAAATGGCTTTGAAGGACGAGTTTGATAATGGTTTCGTTTTTGCGGAACATGTTGATGTTGCAGCTGATGTAGTTATTAAAAAGAGCGAATTGTGTGAAGTTGAAAACGAAAAAAGAGCTTTGGAAGAAGAATTGCATCAAGGTATTAACTTATATCATTCCTTTGTAGAAAGTATTATAAATTATCATGGTTTAAAGGAAACAAGAAATTTATCTTGGGAGTTTTGGAAGAAAAAAGATAATTTTTATGATGTTTTTAGAGAATTGTTTGGAATACCTGGTGTTATTAAATATTTTAAAACTTTTAATTCTATAGATGATGATATTATCCATATAGATGAATGTTATAAAACGTATATTGATAAGGTTTATAATGGAAATGTTTCTGGAGTTGATAAACATTCTTTTGTGAAAACTTTATTTGAGAATGTTTTAAATTATTTTAAAGAGCATCTTGCTGAATTAAAGATGAAGATTGATGAGTGCAATGAGAAAATCGATGTTATTTCAAAAGGTCTTGATGGTGCTTCTCAACATTCATTAGAAGAAGCCCAACTACAAAGAGATATTTATTTAAATTTGGATTCTTTTAATGATTTAAGATTACCTGGAATTCTTGATGAGGATTTAACTAGTATATATGAAGATTTAAAAGAAATAGTGTGTAGAGAACATAGTATGGTGTGTTCTGCTGATACGGCAGTAAGAAAGACTAAATAAATATTTAGTCTCTTTTTTTTGTTAAAATATATTAACTTATGATATAATTTTTATAGTATAGGAGAATAGCAAATGAATAAATCAAGAGTTAAGAAAAGTATGAAATTTTTATTTTTTATTTTGATTATTTGTCTAGTTGTATTTGGTGGATATTATTTTATAACGGGTAAGAGTAATCCAATATCTGATTTAATAGATAATATTACTAATGAAAAAGCAGAGATTCTTGATAATTATAACGGAATATATGTATCATATGATGATTTAAATGGTTCGAATTTTGTATTTAGAGGATGTTCTGTATCGAAAATAGCCAATTATATATTAATAATGGATGAAGATTATTATTTATATCGTAGTTCTTGTATGGGAACTTTTCTAAAAGGAGAAGGTAAGACTAGTGAATTAAAAATAAGTACTGATGAGACTGCTGAAACATATCGAATAGATTATGATGATCGTACGTTTGTTAAAGATTCTTCTGTTTTAGAGATAGTTCCGGGTATTGAAAAATTAAAATTGATTACTGCTATTCAACCTGATACTTATCAATTATTATTAAAAGAAACAGAACAAGAAGGATATTATTATGATTTAGATGGAGTAAAAATTGATGGTCTTTCATCTAATTTAGCAATGGATTTTAAGCGAAATTCTTTAGATGGTTCATATAGCTTAGGGATTAGGGATATAGGAAGTGAATATTATTTATATAGTTATTCTTTGAAAAACTTGGATTATTTACCAGATTTATACGCTTTTGGAAAAAACTTAGTTATAATAGAAAAGAATATGAATTCGGATGATACAAGATATGCGTATAGATTTAAAGTCTTGACTAAGGATGGGATAACGTATAATTCTGATAATATGTTTCCTATTATTATAGATAATGTTTCATTAGCAACTGAAAATAGTGTTTATATTACTTTTGACCAATCAACACGTAATTTTAAAATGTTAGTTGGTTATGATAAGAAATTTTGTGACGAAAATTATACAGAAGAAAATAAAGATGAGATTGCCTATTATGAGTTTACGATTAGTTATTTATATAATCAATCGACATTTACTAAACCAGAGTTTTCAAAGATAGGTTATAAATCTGAAGGTTGTAATTACGTAAATAAAATATTGGAGTGATAAAGATGATAGAAGGTATTGTAACTATTGCGGGATTATGTTTTACTTTTTTACCGGTTTTAATATATGTTAATTATTTATTGACACACGTAAGTAAGAAGACGAGATTTGATTACCATTTAGAATTAGTTAAAGATAAAAAGGGACGTTTTGGGATTGGTATCGCTTATTTAGAAAGAATATTCTTTGGAATAGTGGTTTGTTTTTTTGGAATATTAATGAGTGAGTTTTTTGCAAATGAAATTGTTTTTCAAATATTAGTAATAAGTTTAATTTTATACGTAATTTTGAAATATTTTGATGAAAAAAACGAAAAATAAAGAAAAGAAGATGATATCTTCTTTTTAATGTGTTATAATTTTGCTATAGTATGGTATATGATATGGAATGATATAAATGAGATTTAAGGAAGAGTTCATAAAAGAATTAGTAAAAAGGTTAAAAGAAAATATTGATATAATTGAATCTAGCTTTTTATTAGCTAACAAAGATTTAGTAAAAAATAAATTATATAATATTGAACCTTATGAATTTCATTTATCTATATTGTTTGAAGATGATCCATATATGTTTTTGAGTAAATTAGTTTATGCGATTGTAAATAAACAAGAAATTAAAGTTAGTAGTACAAATATTGCTTGTGATTTATTACTAGAATTAGTAAACTTAATATTGGATGAATTTCAAATAGGAAGGATTGGTAAAATTGAAAGATAATGTTAACTTTAGAAATGATTTTATTTTTAAATATTTAGTACTTTTAGTGAAATCAGATAATAAAGATATGTTTTTAAAGTACTATAATATGGCAAAAGAATATTTATCATCAATTGCTAAGACTTCAAAAGATATTAACGTTTTAAAGGACCTTAATATGATATTTGATTATAGAACAAAAATGTTAGAAAGACAATTGTAGAGGTGATTTTATGAGATGCCCTAAATGTGGTGCTTTTTTAGAAGAAGGAAAAGTAGTTTGTCAGATGTGTGGAACTAATATAAATGAATATGTTCCTAATCAGAACTTTAATAATTTTAATACAAATAGAGATGCGAATTTTGGGAGCGGAAATGATTTTAGAAATCCTAGTGTGGGAGTGAATTTTCAAAAGTCAGCATCTAATTTTAATGATTATAAAAAGGCTCAATTAGCGCCACTAAAAGATGAAGATAAAGATATATTTGATAAATATGCAGAGCATAAGACATTAATTCAAACTTGTTTAATTTTGTTAGTTTTTGCAATTATCGCTTTTGTTGGTTATAAGTATTATGGCTCTAAAAGTAAAGAAATAGCTATAGAGCCTATTATTGGAAATTTATATTTTACAATTGATGATAGTTTGGTTATGACTTCACAAAATAATAATACATTAACGTATAGTAAGAGTGGTGGAAAAGGAAATGCTTGTTCAATTACAGTTACTTCAGGGACTGGAACTTCTGGTGATCATGTAAGAGAGTTTTTTTATACTAGAAAAGCAGCATTAGCTCCTGAATTAGATTCAAGTGCTAATGTAGTGGATCCTTTAGATGTATATACAACTAGTGAAAACGAATTTCAATTAAAAGATAATACATGGTATTCTTTAAATATATTTTATAAGGAAAATGATAATAGTGATCCGACTATATTAAGATATAAATATTTAACATCTATGTATGGTGGTTTTTATTATGATATAGAGTTAGTTAATAATAGTAATGATGAACAATGTAATGCTTCGTTAAATAATTTTGCTAAGTCACTTGAATTTATTGAAAAAACTTAGGAGGGGTTAGATGAAAAAATGTCCAAAATGTGGAACTATTTTGGATGACTCTAAGAAAAAGTGTTATATGTGTGGTTGCGATTTGCAAAAAAATAATATAACTAATTTCGGTGATGTCTTTGATACGCAAATAGGAGCTACTGTAACAAAGGGTCAGGATAACGTATTTAATAACGTTGAAAATATTTCTGCAAAAGTTGATGATGTATTTAGTAATAATAGTAGTAACAATAGTGATGCAACATTTACTAATAGTTCTTCTTCAGCAGATTTTTATAAAAATCAAATGAATAGTTTAAATTCTATGCAATATGATGAACGTACTGCACTTGAAAAAATATTTTCTGGTGATTCACGATTCCGTAGTAAAGACGAAATTAATGCTGAAGAAGCAATGAAAATGAATAAAGAAAAAGATGTTGGTAATACAAGCAAAGAAGTAAGTAGTTTTTTTAGTCAAGAGTTGCAACCTAAGGAACCAGAAAAACCACCTTTATTTCCTCCAGAAGAAAAGAAAAAGGAAAAGCCAAGAATTAATTGGGGAAATAATTTAACAAGTAATAATGATGTTTCGGGATATCAAGATAAGGTTGGTAGAAAATTTCCTATTAGCTTAAGTTTTATTTTTAATACAGTTTGTTTTATATTATTTTTATGTGGTATGGGATATATTTATTTTACTTATATTAAACCAGAAAAAGATAAAAATATTAATTTTGGTGGTTTAAATTATTCTATTAATGAAAATTTTATTTTAAAAACTGATGATAATTATTCAAAATATTATACAATGGGTGATAGTTGTTCGATTAGAATAAGTTATGGTTATACAAATGATGTTTCAAACTATGTTGAAGAATATTTTGAGCAAATAAAAAATGATTTTACAGAAGAAAAAGGTTATACTTCTGTAACGGAGGATATGAAAATAAATGATAATATGTGGCATTCTTTATCAATTATGGACTTAGAGCAGAATGCTGCAGGGACTGGTGGTTATTCACCTAATATTAAGTTTAAATATGTTTCAATAGTATATAAAGGAAGTTTTTATAATATTATATATAGCAATACGAGAAATGATAATGATTGTTCATCAGGCTTTGATCAATTAATTCAGACATTAGCATTTGATTAAAGATAGTAATACTATCTTTTTTTGTTGAAAAAAATATGATATTATATATTAGTATAGTAGGGGATGATAGTGTGAATATAAGTGTTGATGATTTAAAATTAGAACGTAATAAACTAGAAGATAAATATGATGCTATAGAAAAGGATATTCATAATTTATATTCTCATAATAAATTAGAAATGGCTAAGGAGAAGGAAAAAATACAAAGTTTGTTAGATATACAAATAACTTACTTAGATCAAATGATAACTAATTTATTAGAAACACCTAAAATATATGTTAAATTTAGCGAGTTGAATCGTGAATACAAAGAGTTAGCAGGTGAATAAAATGACTAAAAAAATAAAAAAAAGATTTTCAGCGTTTAAATTATTTTATGATGAATTTATCTATAAGGAAAATAGTAATATTTCTTATGTTAATGTTGAAAGGAATATTAATAAGATTCGTGAATTAACAATGGAAATTCGCAAGATGTCTAAAAGAGATTTGGAACAATATAAGATTAAACTTGATAGAAATAATAAACGAATAAAAGAACAATTAGATGAAATGTTTCAATTAAATAAATCTTTATTTGAATATTATTATTTATTGTATAAATCTTGTGTAGAAATGTGTACTGATAAATTAGAAGATATGCCTTTTATAATAAGTTGTTCTTTTTATGATGATTATCGTTTAGATAATAAAAGTGTTTTTGAATTAGAAAATTCTTCATATGTAGTTCCTAAATATTCTTCTTTAGAAAAAAAAGAAATACGTAATAAAGCGAAAAATCTAACTAAGTTAGAATATTTTGTTCAGTTGTTAAAAGAAAGTGATAATCGAAAATTATATAAACGATTTATTACGTATACTGATTCTTTGTTAACGATAAAGCCTTATATAAATGAAAGTTACGATAAATTTTTTAAGAGGATTAATGAACAAGTAATTAAGTATAATAGTTATTTAGTTAGTATTGAAGAAATATTAAAGACGACTGATGATTTTGAAAAGATAAGCGAAGTTATGCAAATAGCTTATCGTAAGAAATTTATTTTAAATAATGATATTTTAAATGAAATGGTAAAGCTTCATTTTGATACTATTTTTAATAGAATGAAAGAAGATAAGAAATTAAGAGGTCAGTTTAATGTTAGCAATGATATATCATTTGAAACATTTCAAGAGCTGACTGATGAATTTATTCAAGAAAAAGAAAATTTAATGAAAGCTTACGAAAAAAATGAATTTGAACCTATTTCATCTATAGACGATTCATATGTTTCTAAATTTAAAGAATTATTGATTAATTCGTTTTTTGATAAAAGGTTTAAAAATAGTATAAAAGATGAAAATTCAATAAATCAATATGTTGAACGTGTTATATCTTTATATAATTTAGCTAATGATTTAGAAAATCAAATATTTGAAAAAGTTATGTATGATGCAAGCCATTCTCCTGAATTAAAAAGAAATAACGATGTACGAAGTGCTTTAATAAGAAAAATTTATGAATTATATAATCCTTTTTATTTAATGTCTTATTATGAAAAAGCTAAAAATGAGTTTTTGAATCTTCTAGAGAAAAAAGATGAAGAATTTAAAAAGGATTTTGAAAGTGAATTAAATAGCAAGAAAGCAGAATTTGGTTATCATGGTCCGTTGCCAACAATGAAAAGTATTAAAACTAAATTGAATGGTAGAAGAACAAAATTTATTGAAGATTATTGTATTACAGAACTTAAATCTCGTGATGTGATAGGTGATTATGATACAAGAAATTATGATTTAAATGTAATGACTGAAGATGTTGAAACCCCTGATTTAGTTGAATTATATGAAAATTTAAAAATAAAAATAAATAATTATAATTTTGATAATTTGTGTTTCTTCGATGATAAAGAGGTACAAGTAAATTATGAAAAGGAACAGCTATTGAAAGCTGCACAAGAATTAATTGTTAAAAGAATATTTAGAAATATGAAAATCAAGCATATTAATGGTGAAGATTTGTTTAATAAATATAAAGATATATGTTTAGGTTATTTTAATGAAAAATGTTTATTTATTTCTGAAACAACAGAAAATAAAGTTAAAGGCAATTATAATGAATTTTTAAAGATAAGAAATATATTTAAGCAAAATAGTCAATGGACTAAGCTATTAGATTATAATAGAATAAAGAAAAGAATATTGTAGGTGATATGATGTTAGAAGAATATACTAATAGTTATAAAGAGTTATCTTTAAAAGATAAAAGAAATATTTTAATTAAGGAAATAGCTGAAACGTTAATAGTTATAGAAACGTTGTGTGAAAAGAAAAATATTAATTTTGATAAGTTAAAAAGTAGTGAATATATAAAAAATAAAGATTTATTATTTGAAGAGGATTATTATGATTTGATGTTTTTATATATTGTATATTTAAAGGAAGATTTAGGTTTATTGTTGTAAAAAGCATCGGAGGGGATGCTTTTTTATATTGATTTATGTTATACTTTTTTTAGGAAGTGATATAAATGCAACTTGAAGATATTGTTGAAAAAATTAAAAGATTAGAAAATGGTGGTAATGGGACTAATATGGTTTGTTTTATTGTTGCTTTTGATCTTTTATATTTTTTAAAGGATAATGATAAAAGGGAAAGATTTATTTATGAGTATTATAAAAACGATAATGGAATGTTTACATCTAATTTAAAGAAAATATGTTTTTATTGTGAATCTATTTTAATAGAAGATAATATTTATAATAATATGCTTAAATCAATTGAAATGGAAGTAAAAAGAGAAGATTTAGTAAGCATGTATAATTATTATGATGCGATGGATAGAATAGAAAAAGCCAATATTAGTACTAAGGAAATGGTTAGTGATGGTTTTAAAATTCGTTTACTTAAACAAGTATTTGATGCTAGTAATGATGATTATGTTAAATTGAGTAATAATGTTAAGGATTTAAAAAATAGATATGATCGTAATATTATTGATATTGTAACGATTATTGCTATATTTATTGCTATATGTATTGGAATGGTAAGCAGTATTAGTTTTAGTTTAGAAGCATTTGATAATTTAACTAGTTTAAATGTTTTTAATGTTTGTTTGACGGTATCGATAGTTGGATTCTTTGTATTTAATTTGTTTTATGCTTTATTTAAATTTGTAGCTAAATTATGTGGAAAAGATTTAGATAATAGAGGGTATGTTGTATTTGTTGATGTAGTTTTTATTTTGCTGATTGTTTTTTTAGTAGTGATGGTTACAAATTAAGAAAAATTTTAAATAATTGTTGCAAAAGATTGGCGATTGTGTTATTATTAAATGGTCGATGGACCTCTAGCTCAGTTGGTTAGAGCATCCGGCTCATAACCGGGCGGTCATAGGTTCGAGTCCTATGAGGTCCACCACTTAATAATGCGAGTGTGGCGAAATTGGTAGACGCGCTAGACTTAGGATCTAGTTCCTTACGGAGTGGGGGTTCAAGTCCCTTCACTCGCACCATTCTGATTGTAATCTCAACTTTTGAGTTAATAATATATACTAACTAGAAATAGTTAGTTTTTTTGTTTAAATAATAATTAAAATGTATAATTTTGAAAATATATAAACTTATTAAATTTACATGTTGTCAAAATAATGATATTATTAGTATAGAGGTGTAGGATTATGAATGAACAGAATAATAATTTTAATTCACAGTTAAATAATCAGAATCAAATGCCTCAAAATAATGGCCCTCAACCAGTAAAAAATCGCTTTTTTTCTCCTGATTTATTTCAAGATGTAGGAGCTGATTCAGTTGGTTCTTCAATGAGTAATAATGTAAGTAATAAGGTGATAAGTTGGGGAGTTGGTGGTGCTAAAAACAATCCTACACAAGCAACTAATGTAAATAATAATGTAATAAATAAAAATTTAAATAATTATCAAGGTCAATTGATGGAACAAGTTAATGGTGTTGTTTATACTGATGAACAACCTGAAATATTAGATGATTCGTTTTTATATGGCGACAATCAAGAAAGTAATCTTACATTACAAGATAGTCCATTATTTCAAAGTGTACCAAATGATAACATAGTTAATAATGCAGTTAATAATAATCAAATTGTTAATCAGAATATGGATACTCAAAATATAAATAATATGTCTGGTATAACAGAAGATTGGATGAACCATCAACCATTAAGTGCTTCGTCTTTAGGTGTTGGTATGCAAAGCGAAGGTGAACGTATAGAAGTAGAAGAACAGAACCGTTTTTTTGACAAGAATATATCTTCGCAAGGACAGACACAAATTGAGCAACATGCACAGCAAGCGTTGCAACAAGGAAATGGAATTATGTTAGAGGATCCGTTACCAGAAGTTGATAATAATAAATTAATTATAGATTATGTTGGCAATAAATATACAAAAATAAGTATGTCTCCTTTTTCTTTCTCAGCATTCTTGTTTAATGGTTGTTATTTTGCGTTTCGTAAGATGTTTTTATTCGGAGTTATTTTATGTCTTATTAGTATAGGAATTTTTTATTTTGTTCCTTTTCCATATCAACTAATAGTATTCTTTGTTATGTCAATAATTATTGGGTTAATAGCAAATCCTTTGTATTTAAAAGTTGTAAAAGGAAGAGTAAAAAGAATTAGAAAGAAACATAAGAAAGATAATCAAATCAATTTAAGTATGATTTGTAAGAAAAAAGGTGGAATAAATTATGTTGTTTTTTTGATGTTATTTATCCTTTATGTTTCTGCAATGTCTTTCTTAACATATGCTTATATTGTACCTGAGGTAGTTGATTTGATACAAGAAAATCGTCTGATTGAAAATGGAGATGATTCTAATCAATATAAGTTTGATGGAAATATTTTGTTTGAAGAATATGATATTGAAAAAAAATTTAACATTGTTATACCTGAAACATTTGTTAAAGATGATGATAAAATATTTAAGTATCGTTATGTTGAAAGTAATAGTACAGGAGAAAATAACAGTTGTATTTTAACTTTTAGTAAGATGTATGGTTTCCAATCTAGCGAAGAAGCTATTAATGAGATAGCTGAATATGAAAATGCAACTACAGAAATTGATAGTGTTGTATCAAACGGAATTAACTGGAATACTTTATCAGTTGAAAAAGATAATTATGATATTCATTATCGTTCAACTATGGTTGATAATGATGTTATATTATTTCAATATGAGAGTGGTACGGATGTAAGTTTTGGGGTTTGTGATACTTATTTGGTTGATATTATGTTATCTTTAACAACAAAAGGAGAATAAATCTTCTTTTTTAATAGGAAGTGATAAGATGTGTAGAGTTGGAGTTTTTGATTCGGGTATTGGTGGTTTAACAGTTATTGAAGAGTTAAAAAAAGAACTACCTAAGGAAGATTTTCTTTTTTATGAGGATTCTTTAAATAACCCGTATGGTGAAAAAGACAATGAGACAATAAAAAAAATAGTTGAAAATATTGTGGAATATCTTATAGGGCAAGGATGTAAGATTATTGTTATTGCTTGTAATACTGTAACAACAGTATGTATTTCTTATTTGCGTAATAAGTATAAAAATATTGTATTTATTGGAACTGAACCTGCTATTAAGTTAGCTTGTGATAAGGGATATGAAAATGTTTTGGTTATGGCAACTCCTGCTACAATTGCTAGCGAAAGAGTAAATGTATTAATCACTAATAGTAAAAAGGATTTTGAAAATATCTATTTGGTGCCTTGTGATGGACTAGCTAATGCAATCGAAGTTGGTGATATATTAAGGCAAGATGAGTTAATCCATAGTATTTATGAAAGTTATAATGATAAAAATATTAATGCTATTGTTTTAGGATGTACTCATTATCCGATGGCTAAAAAAATAATTACTAAATATTTTAAAAATGTTGATTTATTAGATGGAAGTAATGGCGTTGCACGAGAGTGTAAAAGGCAAATGTTATTACACAATCTAATTACAAATAAAGGAAATGGTGATGTTTTAATCATTAATTCTAAGGATAGGTGATGGTATGTTTGAGCAGATAAAAAAATATTTCTTATGTTTTATGATGTATGCAGTTATTGGTTGGTGTTATGAAGTATTTTTAGAAGTTTTTATTTATAAATGGGGATTTACTAATCGAGGTATTTTATTTGGTCCTTATTGTCCTATTTATGGAGTAGGTGCTTTGATTTTTATTTTTACAATAGGACGATTATTAAAGAATAAGAGATTTAAAGATAAAATTTTATTAATGCCTATTATTTTTATTGGTTGTATGTTAATAGCAACTGCTATTGAATTAATATCTTCTTATTTATGTGAGTGGATTTTTGGTAGTTGGCCTTGGCAAACATATGCTGATTATAAATATAATTTTCAAGCTCGAATAGCTTTAAGTCCTAGTTTAAGATTTGGATTAGGAGGAATTATATTTTTATATTTAATACAGCCTTTATTTAATAAGCTTTATACAAAGATGTCATCTAAATTTACTAATATATTATTTTGGATAATAGGTAGTTTATTTATAATAGATATTATTAGTTTGATTATTTTTAAATTTATAGTATAATAATGTAAGAATAGGTGGTTAGTGTGATGAATGATAATATTGTACCTAGTCTTAAATTAATATATAAACCATTAATAATGTATTATGGTGAATGGGAATTATTAGATGGACTGGAAGATCTTGCTTTAGAAAAAAATGGAAAGAATATGTTTAAAGCATTTTTGGAGAGATATTATTATATGCCTTTAAAAGTTATTTTTAAGGATGAAGATTTAGCACGAAGCTTTAAATATGCTATTTGTTCACGATTAGGTGATAGTGGACGTACGTTGTATTTTTCAAAAGTGGCATTTTTACGCAACGTTATAGCTAATGCTGATGCTATTGTAACTAAAGAAGGAGATACTGTATATAAGGAAATAAAAAAAGCAATACGCGAGAGAAAAGATATTTATCGTGAAGTTGAAAAAACGGGAGAAAAATCACAATATTATGATGAAGTATTAAGAGAATATAATAATTGTCAATTGGATATATCTTTTGAAGAATTTGTTTTATTGTGTAAGAAAAAATATACTAAATTATTAACTGGATATAATGCTGTTTTAGATTTATTTGATAAAACAATTAGCGTTGATAAGTTTATCGAGTGTTTTGATCCTAACCAATTATATTTATTTACTTGTTATTCTCTTTTAAAGCATAGTGAAGAATTTTTAGAAAAATATAATAAATTAGATTATAATATTGTTGCTTTAGATACTTATAGAAATCTTGTTAATGAAATAAGAGAAAAAGATAAAATGTATAATAGTCATATTCTTATTAATGATGAAGTGTATACAATAGATGATTTATTTAAAGATTATGATCGATTAGTAGTTAAAGCTAATAAAAATAGATAGTAGTATCTATTTTTTTCTTTTTATGATAAAATTTATATAAGAATATCGATGAAGTAGTGTGATTGTAATGAGAGAACAGAAATATGCTGATGTTTTAAAGAAGTATGAAGAAGAGATGAAAACAGTCGGAGAAGCAGAAGATGAGACTTTTATTAAAGAAACTTCAGAAAGCTTATCTATGACAAGAGAATTGAAATTTAAAGATTTACAAAAGCAAATTGACGATGAGTATTTTGAAGAAATTGAAGTAGAAGAAACAACAGATAATGGAAATACTGAAGAAGTTAAAATAAAAGAAGAAGTAATTGAGGATAAATCTAAGGAAGATAAAATTAACGAAGCTGAAATAAAAGAAGAAAAGGCAGAAGTTAAAGAAGATAAAAATAAAGTTAGACAAGATAATAAAAATATTGATGATGATCTTTATTTAACAACTTCTTTTAAGCCATTAAAAAAACGTTTTAAATTACGCAAAGTTTTTAAAGTTATATTTATTATATTATTTGTTGTTCTATTATTTGGTTGTTTGGGATATTTTGTTGTAAGACCATTATATAATAAATATTTGCAAAGTAAGCCACAAGCTATTTTGGAAACAGTAATTGATAAAACAAGTGAAAAAATAGTTAGTGTACTTGATGCTAATATTGTTGATGATACTAAGTATTATTTTGATGTTAATTTTAGATTGAATTCTAATATTGATGATTTGTATTATCTTACGAATTCCAATTATGGTTTTCGTATGGGAGTAGATCCAGATAATAAGTTATATGATGAAATGGTTTATATTAAAGATGGACAAGATATTTATGGTTTAAATTATTTTGAAAAGAATAATAAAGCTTATATGAAATTTAGTAATTCAACTAATATATTAGATTTAGGTGATGTTGAAGAAGATGATGAGTATTATAATGAAATCGCTTATTCGTTAGAAGAAACATTAGTAAGTAAAGAAAATCTACTTTATTATATTGAAAAACATACAGCTATATTTAAGGAATTGCTTTTATTGACTGATATAAGCAGTACAGATGATGAGTTAGTAATAAATGGTGAAACCATTAAAGTAGTTAGAAATACAGCTAAGATTGATGCTTTAGCAATGGAAAAGATTAATAAGAGATATGCAGAATTATTAAAAGAAGATACTAAGTTATTAGAAATTGCTGCTGAAGAGGAAGGAATGACTGTAGAGGAATATGAATCATATCTTAGTGAAACTAAAGATATTGATGAAGATTATGAAGAAAATATTAATGTATATACGGTTAAGGGTAATAAATTTGTTGGAATAGATTTTGAATTAAATGGATTTAGATATTTTTATTATTATGAAGATAATGGAAATTTTGATTTCTATTATAATGATACATCTGATGAAGAGTGTTTAACTGGTGGAGATTGTGTTGTTGATAATCAAAAGATTTTATCTATGGCAGGAGTAAAAAAAGAAACGGTAACTGAAGTTGAAGTTAAATATAATAATTTAAAAATAGCAACTTTAAATGTTAAAGAATTTTCTGAAGAAAAAATAGAATTTGATTATGAGATAGAATATGAAGAACAAAAAATTAAAGGAGATATTTTAATATATTTTGAAAAAGATAATCATGTATATAATATAGATTTATCTTGTAAAGTAGGTTCAGAGTATTTAGATTTGACGATGTATTTAGGGTTGGCTACGGATGAAGAATTGGCTTCGTTTAGTGAACAAGATGTTCTTACGTATACGGATAGTTTATATGAGAAAGAAAGCGTTGCGTTTTTTGATAAAATGGATAGTTTGGGATTAAGTGAACCTTATATAATTTGGAATGAATTTTTATCAGCAATGATGTCTTCTTTAGAAAGTAGTGAATCCGATACTGAAGCTCCTATACAAACGGCATAAAGAAAGTAAATAGTACTTTCTTTTTTATATTTATGATATACTTTAGATGGTGATAGAAATGGAATTTAAAAAAGTTGACAAAAACAATTATGTTATAAGAATTGATCGTGATGAAGAAGTAATTGATAAAATTACAGAGTTCTGTCGAGAAGAAAAGATAAAAGTTGGTTATATTACTGGATTAGGAGCTGCTAAGAAAGTTACGATTGGTTTATTTGATACTACTAAAAAAGAATATATTAGTCATGAGTATATGGGACCAATGGAAATAACTTCTTTAGTAGGTAATGTGTCGACTAAAGATGGAGAAGTATATTTACATTTGCATATAAATTTATGTGATAAAGAAATGAAAGTTATAGGAGGACATTTAAATTCTTGTGTAATAGGTGCTACTGGAGAATTGTATTTAACATCTTTTGATAATGAGGTAGAAAGAGAATTTAGTGAAGAAATAGGATTAAATTTATATAAGTTTTAAAGGAAATTAGTAATAGGTATTTTAACATATATATTAAGAGGTGAGAACTATGTCTTTGTTAGAAGTAAAGAATATTAATAAGTATTTTGGTAAAAAGCAAGTTATTAAAAATGTTTCTTTTAGTATTGAAGAGGGAGAGATTCTTGGTTTTATTGGACCTAATGGAGCTGGTAAAACGACAACTATAAAGGTCATATTAGGATTGCAGTCTTTGAATAGTGGTGAAGTTTTAATAAATGGATATAGTATAAAAAATGATTTTGAGAAGGCTATTTTAAATGTAGGAGCAATTGTAGAGAGTCCGGATTTGTATATGTATTTAACAGGAAGAAAAAATTTGGAAATGATTGCTGCAATGTATAAGGATACCCCTAAAGAACGTATAAATGAGATAATTAAGCTTGTTGGATTAGATAATCGAATTGATGATAAAGTATCTAAATATAGCCTAGGAATGCGTCAGAGGTTGGGAATTGCGGCAGCTTTAATTCATAAGCCTAATCTTTTAATTTTAGATGAACCTACAAACGGATTAGATCCTGAAGGAATTAAAGAATTACGTGATTTATTACAAAGATTAGCTAAGAATGAAAAAATGGGAGTTTTGATATCAAGTCATAATCTTTTAGAGTTAGAAAGCTTTGTAACAGATGTATGTTTAATTAAAAACGGAGAAATAATAGTTACTTCGGCGATTAAGGATATTAAGAGGACTGAAAGAACGGTGTATACAATACGTTTAGATAGAACTACTAATATAGAAAATATTTTAAATGATGGTGATGAAGTATTAGATAATAAGTTTATTAAAGTTTATCGTGATGAAAAAGATATTCCTTCTTTTATAGAATTATTAGTTAAGAAAAAATATAAAATTTATGAAGTAAGAGAGAATTTGATGTCTTTGGAAGAAGCTTTTTTAAAAAAGGCAGGAGGTAATATAATTGATTAGTTTAGTTAAGAATGAATTAGTTAAAATTTTTCATAAAAAAGGATTGTATATTTTGGGAATAATTTTAATAATAATTATTGCTCTTAATTTGTTTATTACTTTAGGTTATGAAGATGATTTAGTTAATGGGATGAATGAATTGTATTATGAGTCGTTAGAGAACGGAATAGAAGCATATGATTTAGAAGATACAGAAGATATTAATTGGTATATTCAGGATAAAACAGAATTAGAAGTATATAATCTGCTAAGTAAATATGATTATGAATCACCGGAATATTATTATATTGATACTAATGGTCGTGTAATAATTGAAGATATGTTAATTGCTCAATATATGACAAAGACTGAAGAAGAAATTGCAAGGACACAATCTGATTATGATAATTTTTTAAAAAAATTAAATAGTTATGATTGGCATGAAGATATTATTAAAGAAAGAGATAATCTTTTAGTACAAAAGGAACAGTTAGAAGAAAAGTTAAAAGAAGGCGATGATACTTCTTTAGAACATGAATTAGAAAATGTTAATTTTCAACTAGAAGGATATAAGTATCGTTTAGATAATGATATTGCTCCTTCATATACAGGAAAGTCAGAATTGATTGATACTTATGTTTCTAGCGCTATTGAATTTGCATCTTTAAAGAAGGACGAATCATCATATAGTGAGAGAAGTGAGCTGATAAATAAAAGAAAAGTAGAAGAAACTTATTATACGTCAAAATATAAGTTGGATAATAAAATATTTAATGAAGGATATGATAATACTCAAGCACAGGTTATTTCTTTATTTTCAGGTATAGATATTTTTATTTTAATTGCTTTATTTATTATATCTGGAGGAATAATTGCAGAAGAGTTTAATAAAGGAACAATTAAGCAATTGTTAGTTCGTCCGCATTCAAGAGTTAAAATTTTAGCGAGTAAAGTGATTGCTGGTTTAATAGCTATTTTAGTATTTAGTATTTTTTATTTCTTAATTAATTTTATTAGTTTTGGAATTTTGTATGGTGAAATAGGTTCGATTTTTCAATCTGTTATTGTTTATGATTTTAGCGATGAAACAATTAGAGAACTATCAACGTTTTATTATTGTTTTTCTTATTGGTTAGCTACATTGCCTGTTTTTATAATATTGTATTTATTTGCTATTTTTATGGGAGTTTTAACGTTAAATACAACAGGTACAATAGTATCAGGATTTGGTTTGTATTTTGCTAGTAGTATAATAAGTGGAGTTTTACCTAGTAAGATAGTTGCTTTTTTACCAACAAGTTGTTGGGATTTTAGAAGTTATTTATTTGGAGGAATATCAACTAATCAATATGCTAGCTTTGGTTTATCAGTAGGAATATGTTTATTAACTATTTTAATTTTAATTATGTTAGCAGTTTGGTTATTTAAACGTCTTGATGTTAAAAATCAATAAAAGTGAAATAATTCACTTTTATTTTTTTTATATGATATAATATCTATAGAATAAGGAGTGATAGGGTGAATAAATTTTTTGGAATTGAAAAAAGACCTAAAAAGAAAACAAGTGAAGAAAATGAAGTAAATATTCAAGGTTATATTGCTCCTTCTAATAATCGATTTATTAATAGCCAAGGAACATCTGATGAAACAGAGACTTTTGTTTATCAGTCTGTGCCTAATAGTCCTAATGTAAATAATAACGTAAATAATGGAGGAGTAAATAATAATATACCTCCATATGGAGTAAATGTATCTAATAATGTTCAGGTACCAGAAGTATTAGATATGCCTACTTTAGAAGAAGAATCTAAGATAAATAATTTGGATCCTTTAAATAATGCTAATAATCCGATTCCAGTTAATCCGATTGCAGAGTCGGTAAAAGAAGTTGATACTGAAGAAGTTTCACCTAATGTAAAAGCTAATATTTTTTCAGTTATTGGAATGATGTTTGGAATGCTTTTAACACCAGGAACGACGATTGTGAAAAATGCTAAGAAGTATCGTAGTTTTAATAAAGCTTGTTTTATTACTATTTGGATTACTGTTGTGACTTTAGTGTTGTGTCTAGGAGTTAGAGTTTTATTAGGATCATTTTATAGAACGTATAATGGAGTTACTGGGGCATATACGATTAATTTTAATATTTCTAATATATTTAGTTTAGATAACTACATAATTTATTTAGTTATTGCTTTTTTAGTATCTGGTGTTTCTATTTTAGTTGTTTCTTTGGTATATTATGCTTCTTCTTTTGTTAATAGTAAGGGAGTTCCATTTGCTTCTTATTTAATGGTTAGTAATTTAGCGCTATTACCTTTTATTATTGGAGTTGTGGTTTTGTATCCGGCAGCTAATATTGTATCAGGATATTTAGGTTTATTAGTTTTAATATTTACTTTCTTTTATACTTTAGTTTCTTTTATGGTTGGTATTGATGAGATATTAACGTTTAAAAATATTAATCGTAAAATATTATATAATGTATTGAATTTGACTTTTGTTATTTTAGTAATCTTTTTAATTAGTGTTTTCTTAATTAGAATGAATATATTACCAATGCCAGAAATTAGTGTTTAACCGATTATTAAAATCGGTTTTTTTAGGTATAAAAAAAACTACTTTTTCAAGTAGTTAATTATAAATTGGTGACCCGTACGGGATTTGAACCCATGAATGTATGCGTGAAAGGCATATGTGTTAACCGCTTCACCAACGGGCCATAAATAAATGGTGGGCCTGGGGGGACTTGAACCTCCGACCTCACGCTTATCAGGCGTGCGCTCTAACCAGCTGAGCTACAAGCCCATTTGTTTTAAGCCTTTTTTATTTTATCGTATTATTGTCATTTTAGCAAGCTTTTTTTAAAACTTTTGCTGCTGACTAGTTAAGTATATCAAGCATTATTCAAAAAAGCAACAAAAAATTGTAAAAATTTTGATATTTTTTATGATATACTCTATTTATGGGTGATTTCATGATTTTATTAGTTAATAAAGATCATTTATTTAATGAAAATATGATTAGTAATTTTAAGATGGTTGAGTATGAAAATTATAATGAAGATATGCTATATATTGAAGAGGAAACTTTTAAACATTTTGAAATGTTAAGAGCTCATTTACGTATAGAGGGAATTGAAATTGATATAGATGATGCTTACCGTAGTTTAGAGTCTCAAGAAAATATTTTTCTTAAATTTATGAGGAAATATGGTTTAGATAAAGCTGAAGAAATAGTGGCGATGCCCGGTACTTCTGAACATCATACAGGTCAAGCTTTAGATATAGTTATAAAAATGGATAATCAGTGGGTAGTTGAAAATGAAGATTTGCTAGCTAATGAGAAGATATTTGATAGAATACATCGTGTTCTTAAGTATTTTGGTTTTATATTAAGATATCCCAAAGGAAAAGAAGAAATTACTGGTTATTCTTATGAGCCTTGGCATATTCGTTATATTGGTGAAAAAGAAGCTTTAGAAATTGGTAATTTAACCTTAGAGGAGTATTTGAAGAGTAAAGAAGAGAAGTAACTCTTCTTTTTTTATTCATAAAATATAGTAAAGGGGGTGATGGTATGGCTTATCAAAGAGCTTATTTTCCAGTTAAGACGATTAGCTTGTCTCAAGGATATAGTAGCAATTCTTCGTCACATAAGCTTTCTTATGCTCTTGATTTGGCAGGAGCACAAGATGTTTTTGCACCATTTGATTGTGTAATTACGAAATTGTATCAACCAGATAATACTAGGTTGCATGCAAATACAGTATGGCTTACTAGTACAAAAAAAGTGATGTCTCCGAATGGCTATTATGGATATTTAACAATTAGTATTACTCATCCAAGTGAAATTGGAACAATGAAAAAAGGAACTAAGTTTAGGCAAGGAGAAAGAATATGTACAACTTCTAAGATGACTGGAAATGCGACTGGTAATCATTTACATTTAGAAGTTGCAAAAGGAACTATTGCTAATTGGTCGAAGAAAGTATCTGGTAATTATTCAGAGTATGTTATGACAAATAATGTTAAACCAGAAGAATATCTTTTTGTTAGAGAAGATGCTGTAATAAAAAAAGATATTTATAAAGGTAAAAAGTATAATTTTGTTAAGGAGTCTGATATAACATATGTAGTTACAGAAGTACCAAGTGAACCATTAAATGTAAGAAGTTCTACAAGTTTGAATAGTTCTAAGAATATTATAGGTGGTTTAACTAATGGAGATGAAGTAATTAGATTTTATAGTAAAGGAAATATGTCTTATATATATCATTATGAAATAATGGGGTATGTATCTAATAGATATTTAAAGAAGAAAGTGTGATATAATATTTATAGGTGATGTTATGTTAATTTTTAATCCTAGAATTGTATTTATGTTATTTAGTGTATTGATTCAAGCTTTATTTGGCTTTGCTTTACTTTATATTGCTTCAATTATAAAAAATAAAAAAGAAAAATTTTGCACTAAATGTGGGACAGAGGCTAAAAGTAATTATAAATATTGTAAAAATTGTGGTAAGGAATTACATATTGGATATAATGAAATAGCAGTTATTATTATATCAGCATTGGGAATAATAGTGATTGCTAGTTGTGCTTTGTATTTATTGTTTTTTACTATGATGGTACTTATATTCGGACTTATATAAAACAAAAAAATTCCTTGATTAAGGAATTTTTATTTTTTTAATGGTGTCCCCTTAGGGATTCGAACCCTAGACCCACTGATTAAGAGTCAGTTGCTCTACCAACTGAGCTAAGGAGACA
>CALVVU010000007.1 GCA_944363975.1 Candidatus Coprovivens excrementavium
TAGCATTATAACAAATGTTATTATTAAAAATTCCTTAACTAACTTTTTATTCATAAATACTCCTATCATCTCTACAACTTACTATTTGTTGTTTAGATAATTATAACATTTAAGTAAATAAAAAAACTAGGTGTAATACCTAGTTAATAATCTTAATGGTAGCGACGGTGTGATTCGAACACACGACCTGCCGGGTATGAACCGGATGCTCTAGCCAACTGAGCTACATCGCCATAAAAGTAAGCATATTAAATATAACACAATGAATTTAATTTGACAATACTTTTTTAGTTATTTAGATAAAAAATTTGTTATTTAGGTGGTTAATTAGATAATTTAGCTAGTCTCTTTGTATAATCAGCTACTAAATCTTTATTTCTAAGAGAAATATTATAGTATTTTAAAAGATTATCAATGCTATTTTCACCATCTATAATTGCTGTAAATATATTTATTAAAGTTTTAGGATCATCTAAATAAAAATTAAACAATTGATAAGCATATATATCAGATATTATGTAACCAAAAGAATTATGACTTGAATAAGAGAGAGATTTGTCTATTCCATTAGATACAAATGGATCAAAAGATAATCTTTTCTTTAATTTTGGTAAAAGAAAATGATTTTCTTCATCAGAAATAGCTTGTTCTTGGCAATTATGAATTCTTATTATATTATGTTTTTCTGATAATTGATCTTTTTTTAGTATTTTACTTAATTCATAAATAGTTATGTATTCAATTAGAATACTTAGTAATTCGTTATAATGGATATTAGATAAAATATCATTAAATTTAAAGGTTGTATATTTAGCTAGTAAAGCATGAATATATTCATGAGCTGTTGCTGCTACTTCAATAGAAGCAAGTTTAGAACTAAGATGGAATTTTTTTATTATTGCTGTGTCATCAATTATTTCTTTTTCTAGTATAGCATCAAAAGGATTAGAAATTGGTTCTAAGGAAATCATCTGATGATATTCTTCTATTATATTAGAATATTTAGATGAAAATATTTTATTTAAAATAGTTGTTAAATATTCTTTTAGTTCGTCAAGTGATAAAGTTGTATACTTAAATGTATTTGGATCAGGTAAATTAATACTTTTTAAACGTTTAATAATATTTTGATAGTTTTTTAAACCACGACTGAAAGAAAATTCTTGAAAGGTATTATTATAATTGTAGCGATGAAGATCGTGTTCAAAATCCATTACTTGTTTTAACATTTCTTCAAATTCCATATTATTCTCCCCTTTTTTACGAAAAGTTATTTTAGCATAAACAGATTAATTTAGCAAATAAAAAGAGCCTTTTAGCTCTTAGAGAATTAATGTTATTATATCGTGAATTGTAACGTATAACATTAATAATAGTAATAGAACAAAGAAGATAGTTGTTGTAATTGATTCAACTTTTTCATTTACTTTCTTACGAGTAATTAATTCTATAATTAGGAAAAGAACATGTCCACCATCTAGTGCTGGAATTGGTAAAATGTTCATAATACCTAGATTAATACTTAAGTAAGCTATTAGGAAGATAACACTAGATACACCGGCTTCTCTTGTTTCTCCGACAACGGAATAAATTCCTACTGGACCGGATAAGTTATTAATAGATAAACCACCGGTAAAAAGGTTAACGATTGTTAAACACATTTGATCAAGAGTACTAAAGAATTTTTGAAAAGCATATTTTAAAGATGGGACAAAACCTTTAGTAACTTCATTTTTGATTTCAATTCCAAAGAATCTTGTTTCGTTACCTTCTTCATCTTTGGTAATTTCAGGAACTACTTCATAAGTATCACTTGTTCCATCTTTATGTCTAACTGTTATATCGTATTTATTATCTTCACTCTTTAGTAAAAGTAGTAATTGAGCTTTATCCCAAGTATTTACTTTCGTATCATTGACGGCAGTTATAACATCACCAGCGACAATACCAGCTTCAGCAACTGGCTTATTTTCTGTTACATTATATATCACTGGTTCAAGTGATTGAGCTCCCCAAATAAGAGCAATTACAAAGAGTAAGATAATTGCTAAAAGAAAATTGTTAAATACACCAGCGACAAGAACAATTAATCTTTGATACCAAGGACGATTGCACATGAATTTTTCTTTGGGAATTTTTTCAGTGTCATCATCTTCATATATTTCACCAGCCATTTGAACGTAACCACCAATTGGCAAGGCTCTAATAGAATAGTTAATTCCATCTTTACCTTTAATAGTTTTAATTAGTGGTCCCATACCAATAGAAAATTCATATATATATACACCACTTTTCTTGGCAGTTAGGAAATGACCTAACTCATGAACAAAGATTAAAATACCAAGAATAAAAATAAATAATATAATGTTTATAAGTGTCCCCATTAAATCACCTTGCTTATCTTATCATGTTAATTATATTTATGATTATAATATATCCATATATGACAAAAGTCATACTATCAAAACGATCTAATATACCACCATGACCTGGCATAATATTAGAAAAATCTTTTATATTATTTTCTCTTTTCATTTTACTAAATAGTAAATCACCTAATTGACCTAAAATTGAAAGAGATAAAGTCATTAGAACTAAACCTATTATATTTATATTACTAGTTATAACATTGTAGTAATAAATAGATGCTATTATTGTTCCTACTAAGGAACCAGCAATACTTCCTTCAATTGACTTTTTAGGAGATACTTTAGGTATTAATTTATGTTTACCAATAAGACAACCTATTAGCATAGCGAAAGTATCTGTCATAGTAGCTATTAATATTAAATATAATAGAAGCCATTTATTTCCAAAGAATAAAAGCATTAATAAATTAAAGAATAAACCAATAAAAATAGTTGTTCCTAATAAATAGAAAGCTTCTTTAGTTGTATATTTACCTTTGGTATCGAAGATACTAGGTATTAAAAGTAATAAAATAGTCAAACCAATAGCAGCAAAGGATACTCCATTATAAATATATGAAGCATTTATGCTATTTAAGGTAATTAATTCCATACATATAAAACCAATTATGGTCATTAGTTTAGGATATGGTTTATGACTTTCTTTTAAATCAAGGGTTTCTTTGTAAGCTAAGGCTGCTAGGATACCAGCAGCAACAGCCATAATTATCGTACTTATTTTATTAGGTATAATAAATAAGAGAATAACCGCTATTACTAAAATAGCAGCTGTTGTTATTCTTTTTTTCATTTTTTATTGCCTCCGAATCTTCTTTCTCTTCCATTATATATATCAATAGCTTTTTCGAATTGTTCAGCATCGAAATCAGGAAAATATATTTTAGGAAAGTACATTTCAGCATAACTTAGTTCATACAACATAAAATTACTAATACGTTCTTCACCACTTGTTCTTATTAAGTAATCTATTGGTGGTAACTCGTTGTACATATACTTATATAACAGATTTTCATTTATATCTTCAGGATTAAGTTTACCACTTTGAACATCAAGAGCTATTTTTTTAGCTCCATCTGCTATTTCTTGTTGTCCACCATAATTTAAGCAAATATTAAAAATTCCTTTAGTATTGTTTTTAGTTTTTTCAGTTATATAGTCCATAGCTTCTAATACGTCTTTTCTTAAATTATCACGTCTTCCAGAAAAGATTATTTTAATATTTTCTTCATGAATTTTATTACATTCTTTTTTAAACATATCAACAAATAAATCCATAAGATATTTTACTTCTTCTTCGGCTCTTTTAAAGTTTTCTGTTGAAAAAGCAAAAACACTTAGAACTTTAACACCTTTATTAATAATATATGGTGCTAATTGACGAATATTTTCAAAACCTTTTTGATGACCCTTTAATTGAGGCAAGCCTTTTTCTTTAGCCCAGCGACGATTGCCATCTAAAATAATAGCAACATGTTGGGGATATATTTTTTCCATTTACATCAATCCTTCTTAGTAAATTATACTATTTTAAATTAGTAAAGGCAAGAAAGATAAATCATTATTGAAAAGCAAAATTTAGTATTTTTTTTAGATTGTGATATTATATTGTTATTCGAAGGGGTTTTATTTATGATAACAGAATTAAGTTTATGGATTTTAGATTATCTTGATAGTCATTTATATGAAGAAATAAATATTGATACTTTAAGTTCTTTTATTGGATATGATAAATCTTATATAATGAAAAGATTTAAGAAGGATGTTGGGGTTTCAATAAAAACTTATCTTAATCAAAAAAAGATAATTAATAGTTTAAAATTATTAGAAGATGATTCTTATTTATTAAATGTAGCTTTAAATTCAGGATTTAATTCTTTAGAGTATTATTCTGAAGTATTTAGAAGAATAATAGGAGTTAATCCTTCAGGATATCGTAAATATTTATTAGGTGTAGCCAGTAGTGAGGAATGTCTTATTGTAGAGAATTCATTATTATTGTTAAGTGAGTTTGAGGATAAATTAGATAAAGAACGTTTAAAAGAAGAATATATTTTAAGTTATAAAAAGAAATGTGCTTAACATTTCTTTTTTAGTTTATTGGTTCATTAAATGTTACTATGTCTCCTGTTAAAGAACTAAAGATATTTATAATCTCATTATTATTTAATGTTATATAAATATTAAATGGATAAGTATTATTTGGATTTTGTTCTCCTATTTGTTCAAGATATAGACAGTCAGAACTATTGTCTTGACACTGATATTCTCCAGATAGTTTAATAATTTTTTGGTCAATATTATTAGGATAATAGCCAATATAAGTAACATTGCTTATATTCCATAATAGTAAATTATCTGGTGTAGTCAGATAATTGTTATTAAAATAGTCTTTAGTTAATTTAATTAATTCTTCTTTAGGAAGAAATTCTTCTTGAGGGGTGAAGAAGTTATTAGAAATAGATGTTATCTGAGATGAAGAATTAATATTTAGATAAAAGTTAAAATCATATGATTTATCTTCCTTAGGTTCATTAGATTGTTCATTATAAAGACAAGTATCAGAATCATCTTGACAGTGATAGTTAGTTGTAGCGTAATAAATAGTAGTATCATTATCTTTTTTAAAGTATTCAATATCTAAAATATTCCAATAATCTAATTTAGAAGAATCAATTAATGAATTTTCTTGAAAATATTCTTTAATAAGAGAAGATAGTTGTTGATGAAATTCTACGTTTGGTTGAAGTTCTTTTTCTTCTTCAATAAGATTATCAGGTTTAGTTTGGGATATCGTTTTTATTTGATATTCTTGATTATCTATTGTTACTTCAAGATAAACAAGATAGTTTGGTTCAGTAGTTAATTCTTGGGAAAGATAAATACAGCTATTAGTATTATCTTGGCATTTGTATGACCCTTCTACTTGGTAGTTATATGTTTTATTTTCTTCATTGTAGCCGATATAAGTTATATTATTAATTTGCCAGTTAAGAAGATTTTCCTCATCAAGAAGATTATTTTGGTAATAATAGTCTTTTATTAAAATAGTTAAATCATCTTTAGTTGTATTAGTTGCTTTAGTAAGATAATTATTTTCTATTTCTTTTGGTGATGAGTCTTTTTTGAGGAATAAAAGACCGATAATAATTGAAGATGATATAAGAATGATGATAATGATTATTAATAATGTTGTTCGATTTGTATTTGTATTCATTTATGACACTTCCTATTATTTAAATTATAACATTTCATAAAAATAAAAAACAACTGAAAGTTTCAGTTGTTTAGAAGGAATCAATATTTATTTTAATATTTTTTAAACCTAGAATGTAAGCATGAGCTTGAACAAGGACACGAATAGCATTAGCCATTTTACCGTTACGACCAATTACTGTTCCCATGTCACTTTCGTGAACGATTATTTCTAAGATTGTAGCATCTTCTTCGCCACCGAATTGTTGAACACTTACCATATCTGGTTCTTTAACAATACTTTTAACTAAATATTCTGTAAATTCTTTTAGATTCATAATTATTTACCTTCTTTTTTAGAATCAGCATATTTAGCTATGATACCTTTTTTACTTAATAGATTTTTTACTGTATCAGTTGGTTGAGCTCCTTGTGATAACCAGTATAAAGCTTTTTCTTCATTAATATTTACTTCGTATTCTGCTGGAATTGGATTATAAGTACCGATTGTATCGATAAATCTTCCGTCTCTAGGACTACGAGCATCAGCGGCTACTATTCTATAGAATGGTCTTTGTTTAGAACCGCCTCTTTTTAATCTTAATTTAACTGCCATTTTATTCCCTCCTTTGCTTAGCGATATTAATATAACAGATATTAAGAAAGCTGTCAACCTTTTTTGGTTCACAGCTTTAAGTACGTGGTTGATATGAACTATCAAGGAGATTAATATCAAATGAATAATTAACTGAATAAGTTATTCGAGCAGTACGAGCGCAATCATCATGTGGTGAATAAGTATAGAAACGAAGTTGTCTGATTCTTTCTGTTTGAGAATTGAACACATTTAAATTACTTGCATGTAAGGTAGATTTCATATTTCCAGTCCAGGTGTAAAGTACTACTTCACGTCCTGATTCAGTCATACCATATACTACCATTGTATCATTGTTTCTACTATTGCTGTGACCACTTGCGAATTTAACTTCAAAAGAGAAATTTGATATATAGCATCCTTCTAGCATTTCTAACCAGCCACTATCATATGTAGTATTAGTATAATGAGCATTTACTAAAGTACTTGAGTCTTCAGAGTAAACATATATTACACTACGAGTTGATGAACTTGCACCGGCTTTGTCAGTAGCAATAATTTCTAGGACACCAGCTCCAATATCAGTTGATGTTAAACGGAATGTTGTTTGACTAGTTGTACTACTTACTTTAGAAATCTTTAAAGATTTACAGATTCTTCCAGATGAACATTTAACTGTAATTGTAGGTGTTACATCTTCAGCGTCGGTAGATTTAACTACTAAGGTTGCAGTTTCAGAACCATTTTTCAAATAACCATTAGATGAATTACCAGAGTTTGCATAGGTTATAGTAACATTTGGAGTTGTCGGTGGAGTATTTTGCCAATGAGCATAAATAGTAACATTTCCATCAGTACGATGAATTGTTGAGGCTGTAACTTGAGTTCCACCAGTAGCACTTGTATACCAGCCAGCAAAACGATAGCCGGTACGAGTTGGCGTTGGCAATGTACCATAAGCTGCATCGTAAGTAATTGTTTTACTAGATGGGGTAACAGCATTTCCACCATTAGAGGAGTATGTTAAAGTATATTGTTTAGGAGTCCAATTGGCTTTTAAAGTCGTATCAGCTAAATCCATAGTGAATACTTTATCTACTAAAGTACTACTATTATTCGTTTTAGTCCAACCACTAAAATTATATCCTGTCTTAGTTGGATTAGCGACATTATAAGTTTGTTTATATAATAAGGAAATTGTTTTGTTAGATGTTGATCCGTTCCATGTTCCAGTATTAGGATTAATTATTAGATTAAATTGACGTCTATTATAATTGTAATTAACGACGTTCTTAGTAGGTGGATCATTATCAACATCAATAGTTAATTTCTTTTCACTAGGAGATATAAAACCAGTATAGTTATTTACTTTAGGTGTAACTACACTTCCATAGTTAGCACTGCCTGTAATAGTGTCATTTGCAACTTTATTATAAGTAGTTCCATCTGATGATTGCTGATTATGATAAACAATATATTTGTAATTATTTACTTGCCAATTAGCGGTTATTGTTACATTCCCTGTATAATTCATAGTAAATTGATTACCATTTAGGGTTCCATTACTAACTGTCCAACCAGTAAAAGTATATCCTTTACGAGTTGGATTATTTATTTCTGTAACAGAATCATATGTAACTGACATTTCTGTTGGATTAGATGACCCATTATATGTACCACCATTTGGATTAATTGTTAATTTATAGCCATTAGCTTCCCAAATAGCTTTTATGGTTGTGTCTTCGGTTCCCATAGTAAATTTTTGGTCTTCAATTGAACTATCAGCACCAGTTATTTCCCAGTTTTTAAAAGTATAACCTACTCTTGTTGGGTCAGCAATTTCTTTTTCTTCATTATATTCAAGATTAAAAGATTGTTCTCCTGTACTCTCATTCCAAGTACCACCATTTGGATTAATAGTTAAACTACTAACTATAATATTCCAATTAGCATATATTAAGTAATCAGTAGTTGAATCAATTATACTTTGTTCATTAATTACTTCTTTATCTTTATTAGTCCACATTTCAAAAATATAGCCTTTTTTAGTTGGAGTCATTAATTCACCAACTGGTTTTTGATAAATAACTTTTTTTTCACCTAGTTTTTCGTCGCCATCCATATAAATAAGTCGAGTTATACGATCAACATTTATTTTGCATGTTAAAGGAGTTGTTTTAGTATTTTCTATATACTCTTCTTGAGCTTCTAAAGTAATGGCAAAAAGCTTTACTTGTTCAACATCATAATTATCTTCAATGTTATTATTTTCTTTAAAAAAGATATTATGAACAATATTATCTTGAGGATTTAGAAAATTAATAGTTACAATAATAAATATTATTAACAGAAGATTAATAAAGAATAATAATTTTCTTTTCATTTATACCACTTTATACTTTCTTATATAAATTATATTTTTTGTATACAATGAATAATATGATACCTATAGCTGATAAAATAAGAAGAATACCTATACAAATAGTTGCTCCAGTAAGAGGAATTTCATCAGTTGTGATTTTTTTAGTATCGGAGCAATTTATTTCATTTTTGATAGCTGCTTGATAGGTATATGTTGTATTATCTTTTAAATTTTTATCTGTAAATTCGCCATTATTACAACTTGTTGTTCCAACTTTTTCATATTTTTGGTTATCATTTAAACGATAAATATCACATTCCTCGTTTAAATGACCTTCAGCATAGACACTTAAAGTAATACTGGAAACACTTTTTTTGAGTTCTTTTATTTGAACGTAATCTGTAACAGGGATATTCTGTGTTAATTTATTTATATCAATAGTATATTGTTTGGGAATATTAACTGTGTAATCGTATTTGGCTTCTCCTACTTGATAAGTATATTTTACTTTTTCGATAGTAGCTTCAATACCAGATTCATTAGTTAGGTTATCTAAATCTATTTGGTTCATCCAGTTTACTAAAACATCTTTATTATAGCCTCTAGCACCACCTATTGAATAGACTAACTCAGTAAATAAGATGGTATCTATTCGTGATTCGAGGGAATCTATTTCGTTATTATTAGTATAACTTATTTGGTTTTCATTAATATTTAAAGTTGTTTCATAGGTGATATTTCCTTTATCCTTATCATTTAAAGATACATTAATTGTCACCTTACTATCTTCTTGTTTTAGGGTATAAGTAAATTGAACAATGTTGTATTCATCATTGCCATTTAGAATACGTCCAAATAAAGAAAAGTATTCTTTTTCGGCAAAGATGTTGTTGTCTTTCATATAGGTTATTACTTCTGTAGAAGTTATATCTTCAGCATTTACTTTTGTAAATGGAGTAAAGATTATTATAATTAGGAAAATAGATAGTAAAGAAATAATAAATTGTTTCATACTACACCTCTATTATTATTATAACATTTACGTTTTTTTTGTAAATAAAAAAAGATGATTATCATCTTTCTTCAGTATTATCTTTTAAATATTCTTCATCAATATCTGGTTCTTCTTCATAGATGTCGTCCCATGGTAATTCATCTTCTTCTATAGCAATTTTTACTTTTCCTTCACCTACTATTTCAACACCTAATTCTTTTTCGATAGTTAAGTATACTTCATTATTTTTTATTTTAACGTCTTGAACAGTCGGTTGTTTTAGACTACGAACGATTATTTCGTTATTGTTATTAAGGGCTTCGACATCTTTAATACGTAAACGCATACTTTCAGTATAAGTGAAATTTCTAGTTGTAACAGCTGTTTTGGAGTCATGATCATAAGAATACCAAACGTTAACATCGAAAGAGCCTTGAACTAAAACTTCATTTTTATCGTTACTGCCACTAAAATTATGATTGATTACCCAACAACCTAGAACTGTATTAGGGGTATTTTCAGGAGTTAAATTGTATTCTTTTTTGAATGTCTTGCGTCCTTTACCAACAATAGTCTTAGTGACAATTTCTTTATAATTAGACATATTATTCACCTCTAATTTAATTTATGCAAAGAAGAGGCAAATATTGATAAATTACCTAAAATAAAAAAGACTTATAGGTCTTATTCACTTTGTAATGCTAGTATTTTATCTGATGTTGGAGTTAACATGTAAGTATTAACTAAGTCTTGATAAAGATTTATATTATAATTAGCTGTTAATTGTTTATTAAGTAAAGATAGTACTAGAGGGATTTTAGATACAGGGATTTCTAAGCCTTTAGGAAAGTTATTATATATTTCTTGCCAAGATGAGCCTTTACCAAAGAATTCTCTTAAATTTAGTAATTCTTCTTCAGTAAGAGTTTCTGCTTTATATGATGCTACTTTTAATAGTGATTTTATAATACATAATTCTTGATATGATAAATATTCTTGATATTTAGTTGATTCTGAATAAGGATTATTTAGTAAAAGAAGTTTTAATTCATCTTCTGTTAAATGAATTCTTTCATTAGTTTGAGATATTTTGGTAAGAAGATTATTTTTTTCTAATAAAAGAGTTGAATAGATAGATGAAATTGTTTGATAGTTATGTGTATTTAAAAAAACAATTCCAAAAGCATTTTTTAAGATATTAAATTGTTCTGTAGTTGATAATTGATTTAACATATTATTCCCCCTTTTTGTTTTTAAGGGAGGTATTCTAACAAAAAAAGAATTGTTTGTCAAATTTAAAAGATGCTTATTTTTTTAAAGCATCTTTTATTTTTCGTTTAGCAGTTGAAGTAACTACATGATCTAACCATGAAGAATGAGGATGGGCTTTTTCACTTTGTAGTAGCATTATACGGTCTTTATTATTTAATTTATGGGTTAATTTAACTTCTTTACCATTTATAAAAGCTTTATATAAGTGATTGCCTATATCGGTGTGAATCTTATAAGCAAAATCAATAATGGTAGAATTATTAGGAAGTTCAATAATATCGCCACGTACTGTATAAACATATATATTATTAGAAAAAATTTCCGTTTTGACGCGGTCAATATAGTCGGAGTCATTATCAATAACATCATTTAAATCACGAAGAGTATTGAAAAATTGATAATTAAGTTTTAATTCGTGTTGCATTTTTGTCTTGCCTTCAGCTTTAAAGTATTTCCAATATGCAGCTAAGCCAATAGTATTAATATCATCCATTGTTTTAGTTTTAATTTGGAATTGAAGGAGATGGTTATCAGGACCAAAAACCGTTGTATGTAATGAACGATACATATTTGTTTTAGGGCAAGCTATATAATCTTTAAATTTATTATTCATAGGAGTGTATAATTTATGAATCAAACCAAGTACATGATATGGGTCTTCGTTATCATCTAAAATTATTTTAAAGTTAACTAAATCATGAATATCATTTAATTTATAACCCTTATTTAATTTACGATATAAATGATAAACATTTAAAATTTTTATACGATAAGTAAATTTAATATTATTTTTATTTAATAGTTCTTCAACTTCTTTACTAGCTATATCACAACAATTACGATATGTTTTCCATATATCATTTTCTTTTTCTACTAATGTTTTATAAGCATCATTATCAATATATGATAAACAGATATCTTCTAATGTACATTTCAATTTGAAAGCACCAATGAAATAAGCTAAGGGGACAAAAATATTTAACGTTTCTTCAGCACTACGAATTCTTTTGGCAGGAGCTTTATATTCTAATGTACACATATTGTGAAGACGATCACATAGTTTGATAATTATGATACGAACATCGTCATTTAAACTATTTATTAAACGACGAATATTGGCGTTAGTAGCTTCGTCCTTAGTATTATAGTGAAGATTACTGATTTTTGTTACACCATCAACTAGAAAGGCAACATCTTTACCAAAGATTTTTTCAATATCTTCTAAAGTATATTCAGTATCTTCAACAACATCATGTAATAAACCAGCACATAGTGATGCACCATCAGCCTTAAAAGTGGTTAAATTCATGCAAACATTTAAGGGATGAATTATATATGGTTCACCACTTTCTCTTTTTTGATGTTCATGAGCTTTAGCTGCTACTTCGTAGGCTTTTAAAACATTAGCTTCTTCTTCAGGATTATATTTTCTTACTTCTTGTAAGACATCTTCAATAGTCATACAATCACTCCCCTATAATCGATATGTATAAATAATAGCACAAAAAAACTAAAAGAAAAAGAAAAAACCATTAATATAATGGTTCATTTCCTTCTTTTGTTTTTTTCTTTTTATTATATATATAAAATATAGCAAAGATAAGAACAAGAATAATAATACCACCGATGATATAAGTACCATATTTATTGACTATTTTATCAAAAGGGCCTTGTTCTTCAATTAAAGTAGAAGTTGTTATAACGTAATTTTGTTCACCATTGGTAACAAAAGAAATATAACCATCTTTTACTGTTACACCAGCTGTTAGTAATGTATACTTACCCATTTCATTATAGGTATATATTTTTACAACTTGATTATCGACGAATAATTCGTCTAAATATAGAAGAATTTCATTACCCGCAGGAATATTGGTTTGATATGATAATGGATTATCGGCGCTTTTAGTAAAAAACAAATCAAAGTTAGTATCTGGTAAATTTTTATTTAAAGCTATCTGATATAGTAAGCCATTATAAATATTTACAACATTATAATATAAAGTGTAGTTATTATTTTTTAAAGATGTTAGTAAATTTTTAGAAATAGTCGCTTTTGATGTATTAGATGTTAAGTAAATAACATCACTATTTATATTGGATGTGTTTAAGTTATCGATAATAGTAGTATTGTTAGGGTTTTTATACACTATTAAAGTATATTCTGTTACTTCTTCATTTGTTTCGGTTACTGTTATTGTTATTTTGTTGAGACCTGGTTTTAAATTTTCATTACCTTTTATATCTATGGTAGCAGTTGAACTTTCAGTTATAGCTTCAATATTTAATTTATCGTATTCGTTGCCGATACCATATAACCATTTTGTTCGATTGTTAGCTAAATCTAGGACAAGATTATTTACTTTTAAACTTAGAAGTTTGCTACTATTAGTAATAGTTTGTAGTTCTTCAGTAGAACGATTAATAACGATAGTATAAGTTGTTTCTTTACCACCTGATGAGGTAACAGTTAAAGTAAATGTATTTTTTCCTAAAGCAAGATTTTTTTTACCAGTTCCAGATAATGTTGCATTGGCATCGGTTGTTCTGGCAGTAATTAAAACACTATCTATACTGCGACTAACAGTTGTTTCATAAGTTGTCTTACCCTCTTCATATTTAATATTAGTGTTGGAAACATTAATGCTTTTTAAACTGGTATCACCGGTTCGATCATCGGTTCGATAAATCATAATTTCGTAGGTTCGCGATGAACCATCTTGAGCAGTAACAACAACACGAGTACGATTAGCACCATATTGTAATTTCTTTTCCCCAGTTCCAGTAATCGTTTGATTGTTATCTCCTTTTCGAGCTTTAATTTCTACCGATGTTACATGCGCTGGAACAGTTAAAGTATAAGAATATGTAGTACGACTAAATGTTGGTTGAATATTATATCCTTCAACGTATAATGAGCCGATTATAGAAGAACTGCTTGGTTCACTTGCACTAATTGATACTTTACCAAACGATTGACCAATAGGATTGCCATTACTATAGTATGAGTCAATTATGGCGTTATTAGAATCACGCTTAGCATCGACTGAGACAGTTGATAAACCAGCTTTTAAAACCTTGAACTTAAATTGCATTATAGCACCAGTGTCCCAATAACTTCCGCCATCTTTATCAACGGTTATCTTTCCATTACTCGTTTTATATGTCCCACGGTTTTGTAACCATATTACTTCTTCTAACTTTAAATATGAAGTATCATATGAAATAACGACATGCATACTACTTATCTGGTAATTTTCACCGTAGTTAGCATCTAATTGAACATAAACACTAGAGCCTACTACAGGATTTTGAGTAGATGCACCTAACTCGGTAGCGGCTTTTGTAAAACAAGGAAAAGCGATAATTAATAATATTAATATCATTAAATATTTCTTCATATAAATCTCCTCAGAATTCTCTATTCTATTTAATTATATTATAAGATTTAAGATATTTCAATGAATTAGATTTACCTTTGAACTTTTTTTTGGTAACATATTTTTAGGGTGATAAAATGAATGATTGTATATTTTGTAAAATTGTAAATGGAGATATTCCATCAAAAAAGTTATTTGAAGATGAGAAAGTTATTGTTATAATGGATGCTAATCCTCAAGTAGATGGTCATTGTTTGGTAATACCAAAAAAACATCTTACTGATATAACAGAATTAAATAATGAAGAACTAAACTATATATTTAGTATTGCAAAAAAAATGAGTGTTAAATTAATGGATAAGTTAAATGCTCGTGGTTTAACTTATTGTATTAATTATGGTGATTCACAGGTAGTAAAACATTTTCACTTACATTTATTACCTGATTATTCAATAAAGAAAAAAAGTGATAAAACAATAGATGAAGTTTATGAATTAATAAAAGAGGATTAAATCCTCTTTTTAATTTCTGTTTAAAAATTTTTTTAATTGATTAAGATTTTTATTTTCGATACGTAATAATTCTTTAGCTAATTTTATAACTTCTTTGTTAGATCCTTCGTAATCATTTATTTTTTCTTTTATTTCGGTAATTCCTTTATTATTACCTTTTATCATCATCATGGCATAATTAGATGCTTTTTTATTAGTCATGGTACTTACCTTAGCATCGATATATGTCATTATTTTAGCGATACTACTTATTTCTTCTGGTTGATGATGTAATTGTTCTAAATACTTTGTAATTTTTAAAGCAATATCATGGTAGTCATTACGTTGCTCTTGAATAGCTTTTTTTAACTTTTTATCAGTTATGTCATCAAGAATATTATCGATACCAACAATACCCATTTGGGCATTTTGATAAATGTTTTCAAGGAGTTTTAAATCTTCTTTCATATAATAATCACCTATTTTATATTATTATCTAAAAGAAGAATGTTATGCTTACAATTCGGTATATTCTAAGGTAGTAGAAAGATCTAGATTATTTAAAGATGGTTGATTTGTACCTGCAATAAGTGGATATTCTACACGAATACGAAGATAATCAACAGCGTTTGTTCCAAGACCAATATTAAGATTATCGATATTACGAGAATAATATTCATTACTATAGTAAACTGTATATTTTAATAATTGTTCTTGTTCGTCAGTTAAACCTGTACTTTTAATAGATGTTAATTTAGCATCAATTGTTCCTTGATTTTCAACGGCAATTGTGAATTCATAGTACTGACCAGGATTAAGAGAAATATTGTAATTGGCAGTTGTTTTAGTAAATGATTTTTGATTAGGTGAAATACTACCATTTGATTCAAGATAAGTATTTTCTTTTAGAAGAATATTAAAAGTTTTTTCTACTTGATTAGAATTAGAATCATTAACTATTTTAAGAGCACGACTATAAGAACCTGCCGTTAGAAATAAGCCCATACTAATAACAACAAGGCATAAAGCTGATATAACAATTATTTGATTTATTTTTGATTTAAACATTTTTATCATCCACCCTATTATATTTATTATAGCCTAAAAAAGGAAAAAAAAGAAGTTTATTTTTAAACTTCTTGAACAACGGCAATAATCATTGGTTTACATTCGGTTTCATGGTATAAGTATTTACCTAATTCTTCACGAATTTCATTTTTTATCTTATTATATTCAACATAGTTTTCAGTAATATTTCTTTCGATAATATTTAAAGATATTCTTTTTATTTCGTCAATCATTTCAGTTGAATCTTTAACATAAATAAAGCCTCTTGTTGTTACTTCAGGACCAACTAAAATAACTTTATCTCTTTTAGAGATAGTTGCACTAATTAACACAATACCATTTTCAGATAGCATTTCACGGTCCTTAATAACTAATTCACCAACATCTTCAGTACTATTACCATCAATTAAAATATCATTTACTTTGATATGGTCAAAACATTCATGATTTAGTTCACCATTAACTATTTCAACAACATCTCCGTTTTGTTTTAGAATAATATTTTCAGAAGGCATATTTAATTCAGTAGCGATATTAGCATTATTAACCATATATCGATATTCACCTTTAACAGGCATATAATATTTAGGTTTTAGTAAATCGATCATAATCATTAAATCTTCTGATGAAGCATGATGAAGGATTGTTTTTTCTTTTGGAATAGTGATAATATCACAACCATGTGTTGCTAGTTCGTTTTGAACTTTAACTAGAGTTTTTTCACTACTATCATATTGAGGTTCAGCAAAGACGATTGTATCTGTTCCTTTTAATTTGATAAATTTATCATAACCGTTGATTATTTTACTAATAGATGCATATGGATTTTCTTTACTATCTTGTATTAATAGAATCGAATCTTTATCATCAATATTAGATAAGTCTCCTAAATCATTATCATTAAATTTTAAGTAGCCTTCTTTTTTAGCAAAGTTGATGATATTTTGTAAGTTTTTACCCATGATAACAATTTTACGATGAGTATTAGCAGCTGCATCAAATATTTCTTGAATAGTATATATATGAGTTGGCAAAATAGCAAACAACATACGATTTTCATGGTGCTTTATAGTATCTTTAAAAAATGTTGTTAAGCGATGAGCTGGTGAAGTGTGCCCTATTCTTTCTGAAAAAACAGATTCACATAATAAAGCTAATACTCCCTGCTTTCCAACGTAGGCTATTTTACCTAAATCCATGGCATATTTATCTTTCATTTTAGGATCGATAATAAAATCACCAGTATAAACAATTGCACCATCTTTAGTATTTAAAACATACATAACAGCATCTGGGGTTGAATGATTGACATTGATTGGGAAAATACTTACTGGACCAAAATTAATCTTTTTATGAGGAGTAATCTCACGAATACGTTTTTCATCTATACCATCATTAGTTAAAATAAATTTAGTAAACTTAGTAGCAAAGATTTTAACTTTAGGAATTTCAGTTAATAAGTCTTCTGTCGCACCCATATTTTCATAATGACCATGAGTCAAGAAAACACCTTTAATACGGTTTTGATTTTTGATTAAATATTCAAAATCAGGAATAATATAGTCGATTCCGTACAAATTTTCATTGGCATATTTTAAGCCACAATCAAAAACAAAAATATCATTATCAATTTCGACAACGTAACAATTTTTGCCCATTTCGTCTAGTCCACCCAGACTAAAAATTTTTATATTACACATAAAAACATCTCTTTTCTATAAATATTTTTTAATCTAAAAAGGCTTGTGTCTTTGTAATTATAACAGAATTATCTGTTTTAAGCAATAGAGTAAAAATAATCTTTAAAAAGAGGTTTACTTTGATTCAGCTATTAATTCTGATAAAGGAACAATATTTAAGTTTTGATATTTTATTTGATTAATAAGCAAATTTAATTCTGATAAAGTTAAAGAATCTTTAATAAGTATTATTTCTCCACTTTTTATCTTATTTATAGTAGAACTTATATTAGAATGGGAAATAGTTAAAGATATTTTAAATAAGTATTTATCTTGACATAAATTGGATATTTTATTGTCTTTGACAAGACATAGATTCTTGTTAATTTTATTTTTATTAAGATAGTTTTCAATATTTTCGTAGGTCTTTGATAAATTAGAATTATTAATCATTTCATAATTCGGATTATATTCTTCATCAGTTATTAAAACGTTTACAAGATAATTATTTTGGTATAAGAAACGAGCTAGGTTATTAAAACTTTCAAAAATTAATGAAACACTATTTTTCATTTTATTACCACGAATTATTATTTTATCTTTATGTGATTCTAAACTTATTTGGGGTTTTATGGAATTGAAGACTAATTTTGATTCATTATATGTTTTGCTTTCTTGCATATTATAAAATGATTCATCAAGGTTAATTTCTTGTCCATCTAAACCAGGTATAATGTATAAATTATCGTAGATTGTACTATTTATAGGAGAAGTATTTTTAGATTCTTGCATACTTTTAATTGTCTGCATTAATGGATTCATATTCTTAACATATAAAGCAACTTTTTCAGTATAGTAAAAACTTAAACAACAAACACCGAATAAACCTAAGTATTGAAAAAATTTTTTGATATTAATCACCCCTACTATTATATGTTTTACTTTATCTTATATCGATTTTTTTATATAATATTTTTAATTTAGGGGATGTTTTTTATGGATATAGCAGAATTCTTAAATAGAAATATTATTGATATATATGGAGAATATGTTAAGAAATGGGAAGGTGTTAGTGCAGAAGAATTTGATTCGTCTTTTATACTGGGAAATAATCAATGGATGAGTGATGATGAATATATATCTTTGAATTATAAAGATATGTATAATGATATGGTTTTTGAAGAATTATATATATTTATATGTGATGAAGGAATTGAAAAAGATATTTCATTAGAAAGAATTGTTAGTTTCTTAGCTAGTAAAACTTATGTTTATAATTATGATAATAAAAAGTTAATATATTTTTTAGATAATTCTTCATTAGAGGAGATTATAAATGCTTTTATTGATAATTATGATTTGGGAATGTTTCTGGTTAAAAGTTATTTTTGGGCTTTAGTAGATAAAAAGAGATATGATAAGAAGAGAAAAGAAATAACAGATAGCAAAAGTGATGGAAGATTACTTATTTTAGAGAATAAAGCTTTAAATGATAAAGTAATAACTATTAGTAGTATTTTAAGAGATGTTATATGTAATTTGTATAATTTTTATATTGCAAATGGTTGTGATAAAAAAACTGCTGCTAATAATACTTGGGAATATTTTATTAAAGATTTTGATCCCCTAGGTGAGTTAGATAAGATGGGTTATGATTTAAGAACTAAAAGAGTTTTACAATATTTGGCTTTGACTATAATATATAGTGATTTATATGAAGATATATGTAACGAAGCAATAATAGATAATGAAGATATTAATAATAGAAAGATTAAGGTGTTTATTAGTATGAGTGTTCATCTTAATACGATTACTATACCTAGTGATGAAGAATTAAGAAATGATTTATTAGAGTATTTTATTTTGTTACATGATGAAAAAGAAAAAAGAAAAGTTAATAGAGAAAGAACTCATATTGAGAAAAGAATTCAGATATTAAAAAAAGTTAATCCAATCTATTTTTTAGATGAATTAACTTAGTGTGAGATATGATTGAGTTTAATTTATTCTTCTTTTTCATCTGATGATGATTTTGAGGATAAGAAAGTTACTTTTTCGGCGATTACTTCAGTAGAATATTTTTTCTTACCATCAGAATCTTCAAAACTAGTTACTTGAAGGCGACCTTTTATGCCGATGATATCGCCTTTTTTACAATATTCACTAGTACTAGATGCAACAGCATTCCATAATGTGCACTTGATAAAGTCTGTTTCGTATAAGCCTTCACTATTCTTAAAAGAACGTTGAACGGCAAGAATCATAGTTGTTACTTTTTTACCGTTTTCTTTAGAAGTAACAATTAAATCATCTGTTAGACGACCAACTAGAACAACTTGATTTAGCAAATTAATTCCTCCTTTCAAGGAGTGATAATAACAATAAAGGAAATGATTGACAAATGAGGACTTTTTTCTTTTATATTTAGGAATGATATTATATTTTTATTTTGAGTAGATGGTTTTGTTTTTTTAGACAATAAAAAGCCTTTAAACTTGGAGTTTAGAGGCTTTTTGAATTTTTTTAGATATTTTTAATTTTCTTTTAGTAAACGATTTAGTTCAACAGCATATTCCATAGGAAGTTCTTTTTTAAAATCACTTATAAATCCCATTATTAAAAGTTCTTTAGCGGCATTTTCACTTAATCCTTTACTTGTTAAATAAAACATTTTTTCAGCAGATACTTTGGAAATAGTAGCTTCGTGTTCGAGAATACTACTACTATTGCTAAGAATATTAGTTGGAAAAGTATCACTTTTAGAAATATCGTCTAGTAAAATAGTATCGCATTTTATACTAGCTTTACTATTAATAGCTTTTTTACTTATTTTAGTTAAACCACGATAATTACTAATACCACCATTTTCAGCTATTGATTTACTAACAATGTTACTCTTAGTATTAGGAGCTAAGTGAATCATTTTAGCACCAGCATCTAGTTGTTGACCAGCCTTGGCATAAGCAATGGAAATTGAATTTCCAGTTGCGCCTTCACCTGCTAAAATACATGATGGATATTTCATGGTAATTTTACTTCCTATATTACCATCAACCCATTCCATTAAACCGTTTTCTTCAACGATTGCTCTTTTAGTAACTAGATTGTAAACATCAGTTGACCAATTTTGGATAGTTGAGTAACGACAATGGGCATTTTTCTTGATAAAGATTTCAACTACACCGGCATGAAGAGATGTTACACTATATTCTTTAGCTGTGCACCCTTCGATATAACTTAAGTCTGCTCCTTCGTCAACAATAATAATTGTTCTTTCAAATTGACCAAGAGATTCAGTTTCAATACGAAAATAACTTTGTAAAGGGCGATCGACTTTAACACCTTTAGGAATGTAGATAAAAGATCCACCACTCCAGACTGCACCATTTAGGGCAGTATATTTATTTTCAGCGTAATTAACTAAATGATTAAAATATTGTTTAAATAAATCTGGATATTTTTGAAGAGCTTCATCGGTTGAAGTAAAGATAATTCCTTGATTACTTAATGTTTGATTATGGTATACAACTTCACTTTCAAATTGATTAGTTACACCACCTAGATATTTTTTTTCAGCATCAATGACACCTAATTTATCAAAGCTATTACGAATACTACAATTAACTCTTTTCCAATCATTAGTAATTTTTTCGGCATTTCCTTTATAATAAGTAAGGTTATCAAAATCAACTTCTAATTTAGGACCAAAAGTTGGATTAGATAGTTCTTTGAATTTAGCATATGATTTTAAACGAAATTCAAGCATCCAAGTTGGTTCGTTTTTCTTTTTTGATAAATCGATAATAAATTGTTCATTTAGTTCTTTTTTCATAAACATCACGTTCATATTATATCGCATGAATAATTATTTGAAAATAGATAAATTCTTTGGTACTATTATTATAGGTGATAATATGAATATATTAGAAGTTAATAGAGAGACATTAGCTAATTTATATGAACAATATCCAGAGAATTTTAAAGATTTAAGTTTAGATGGTAAAGACTTAGTATATAATGGTGAAAGAATAGATATAAGTAATTTTAATATTAATGATTTATTATCGGATGAAACGATGTTTTTATCTTCTTTAAGTGTTTTAAGTTCAGAAGATATTTTTAAGATAATTAGATTACATGCTATTACAATAAATAGTACATTAAATAAAGATAAAGATAATAAATCAGAAAGTGAGAAAAAAATTGAAGTAATAAAGAAAGAAAATCCATTATTACAAAATATTAGTGTTGTAAAAAGAAGTAATGGAGTTGGTACTGATGAATATATCAACATTGTAGATGAAATGGGAATTGACCATTTATTTAGAAATGATCGTCAAGTTGATTTTCTTCAAGTATATGAAAGTTTAAAATTACGTAATGGTGGTAAAGAGATAACTCCACGCGATTTTATAGAAGAAATGAATCATAAATTATATGATGTTAGTTTAAGTGATTCAAGAGATTTACTTGGTAATTCACAAACATCAGAAGACTTTGCTAATAAAATGAGAACAACTAGTAATCCTTATAATGATGATAATAGAATTCGTGTATTAGGAAATGAAAGCGATGATATTGCAGTTATTGCTAATGATTCTAATCCTGAAGAACATCAAGTTGTAACTTATAGAGAAAATGAATTTGGAGATATGGTAGTAGAAAATCATAAACAAAATGTTTCGGGAGATATGGTAGTTCAAGATGAACAAGAAGCTAAAGAAACTAACACCGAAGTTAGTGATAATAAAGATGAAACTCAAGTTTATGAAAATAAAGAGGATAAAATTGAAGCTGTTCTTATTTCTACTGAGGAATTTTATGCAATATTAAATGCCGGTAATGATTTAGATAATGAAACACGTAGAAACGTTGATTTGTATTACTCTTATTTAGGAGATTTAATATTGTATGAAGATTACTTATTACCGGAGTTAAAACAAATATTAAACCAATTTAAGCAATATGTCTTTAATTTAGAATATGGCGATAAGGAAATAACAATTAATAATTTACAACAAGAAGCTATTAATAAACATATGGAAATGGAAGAGAAAAAATCTTTAAATACAGATGAACTTAGTTATGAGAAGAAAGAAGATAAAGTCAAGAAGTTATTGCTTACTAAACCTGATGATACTAGATATGAAAATGCTGGTAGTATAAGTACTTTACAAGTTATAGCTTTAGTTGTAGGAATTGCGATTATTTTAACTGCTGTTACTTTATATTTAATTAAATAAAAAAAATTGTAATTTAAAATTACAATTTTTATTTTGTTGCTTGAACACAAGTTATAGCAACTACCCCTACTATATCTTCTGTTGAACAACCACGAGACAAATCATTAACTGGTTTTTTTATTCCTTGAGTAATAGGGCCATATGCTTCGGCTTTAGCTAGTCTTTGAACAAGTTTGTAACCGATGTTTCCTGCATCTAAGTCAGGGAATATTAGAACATTGGCATGTCCTGCTACTTTAGAATCTGGAGCTTTTGATGCAGCGATACTTGGAACGATAGCAGCATCTAGTTGTAGTTCTCCATCAATTTCGTATTGAGGATATTTTTCATGAGCTATTTTAACAGCCTCAACTACTTTGTCAACGTCAGGATGAGAAGCACTTCCTTTAGTAGAATGAGATAGTAAAGCTGTAATTGATTTTGTTTTAGTTAATAGTTCAAAAGATGCTGATGAACTAGCAGCAATAGCAGCTAGACGCTCTGGATTAGGATTTTGTTCAAGTCCAGCGTCACTAAAGATGAATGTTCCATTGTATCCGTATTCACAGTCTGGAACAACCATTAAGAAAAAAGCAGAAACTAATTCTGAATCAGGAGCAGTTTTGATAATTTGTAAAGCTGGTCTTAAAGTGTTAGCAGATGAATGGCAAGCTCCTGAAACTATGCCATCAGCTTTTTCATTTTTTACTAGCATACAAGCGTAATACATATAGTCTCCAAGTAATGTTTCACGAGCTTTTTCTAAAGTCATACCTTTAGCTTTACGTAATTCATAGAAGTCATTAATTAATTTATCAGTTTCTTCTGATGTAAAAGGATTAATTATTTCAATATTACTTAAATCAATATTTTCTTCAGTAGCTAACTTATTAATTTTGTCTTCTTCACCTATTAAAATTATATTAGCAATATTTTCTTTTTCACAAATACTTGCAGCTTTTAAGACTCTTTTATCCATTGTCTCAGGTAAGATAATAGTTTTTTTATTTTGACGAGCACGTTCTTTAATTGTTTCAATAAAATTCATTATATAACCTTCTTTCCTAAAATATTATATTATTTTTTGGATATGAAAAAAAGTGTATTTTACACTTTTAAGAATTATTTTTTAAATAATTATCATAAAATTCAACGATTGAACTATAAATAAAACTAACTATATTTTTACGATTATCTAAATTAGGTAGTAAGGTTGTATAATCTGATGGTGAATATTCTTTTATGGATGATGTCTTAAGATATTTATCTAATTTGGGATTATAAATTACAGGAATTACTTTATTTTCTTTAAATATTTTAAAGACGTCTAATCTTTGATCTTTAACTGATACTGACTTAGTTAGAATAATAGAATATTTGGTTGGTTCTGTATATGGAGATATTTGTATATTAGATGGTATTTCTAAATAAGTTTTTATATCTTCGTCAGTATTAAATAATTCAAAACAATATCTTTCTTCACAATCGCCGTCAATATTGGTAACTAGGCCAGAAACTTTAATAACAGGACTTTCTGGTTCAAATGTATCACTTTGATTAGAAAGATATGTAGGAATAAAGTATCGAATTTCTGTTTCGCGAGTTGTTTCGTAATAGACATCGTTTTTAGTTATTCTGATAGATGTTTCTTCGTTTTCATATTCAACCATTGTTTCTTCGGGATTGACATTGATAATATAAGAACCTATTTCAACTTCATATTCTTTTTGTTTTATACATTCACGTAGTAAGGTAAAAAGAGTTTTTTGAAAACTTATTTTATCAATATTATTAATTTCAATATCGTTTGTATAAAGATATTTTCGTAGTTCTTTTTTTATTTTATCTATTTCTCTTGTCATTGTATCACCTATTTTAATTATAGCATAAAAATTAAAAATTGAGGTTTATTTAGCCTCAATTATAAGTTTAATAGCAGTTTTTTCTTTGCCATCAATTTCGATATCTGTAAAAGCAGGAATACAAACGAGATTAATACCACTTGGGGAAATATAACCACGTGCAATTGAAACGGCTTTAACAGCTTGATTAAGGGCTCCTGCTCCAACGGTTTGGATTTCGACACCACCCTTTTCTCTAAAGATATTGGCAATAGCTCCAGCTACTTTACTAGGATTAGATTTACTGGATACTTTCAATATTTCCATCTTATAATTTCCTCTCTTTCTTTAAAAATATATGTAATTCTATTTTTTTTATGTTAAATTTTTATTTTTTAAAGAAGAGAGTTATAATTTATATGAGGGGAAAATTTATGACAAAGAAGAATCATGCTTACTGGGTAAATAAGGATAATATAAAGGATACGGTAGTTGAAAAAAGATTATTACCATTAGAATGTGCTAATAATCTAGGAATTGAACAAGTACCGGATTATATTATTATTCATGAGGTTTCTTTAGGTAATGGAAGATCTCCCGCTACTTATAACTTAGAGTACTATGCTAATAAAATATTACTTGATGGTTTAAATGGTAGTAAAATCGGTTATCATTATTTAGTTGGAGATAAAAATGTTATTCAGTTTATTCCAGACAATCAATGTGCTTATCATACGGGAACTGATTTTAATTATCATAGCATTGGAATTGAAAGGTTAATTTGTGAAGGTGTAAGATATCCTGATGCTTTGCATAATCAGGCAAAATTAGCTGCTACTTTAATGATTAAATGGAATATTCCAATAAGTAATGTTATTTCACATAAAGAGACTAAAAGATTAAGTAATAAAGAGATAAAGACTTGTCCTAATCGTTTGATTAATGGACAATATGGAGGTTTTAGATTATTTTATCGGGAAATAAGGAAATGTTTAAAAGATGGAGATTTATTTTATGAATTATTACCTGTTAATAATTTAACTGAAGATCATGAAAAATTAATTAATAGAACATTTTAAAAGAAGTATTCACTTCAGTGAACACTTCTTTTTACTTGCAAGCTTCTTCAATAGCTACAGCAATAGAAACAGTTGCTCCAACCATTGGATTATTACCCATACCTATTAAGCCCATCATTTCAACGTGAGCTGGAACAGATGATGAACCAGCAAATTGAGCATCACTATGCATTCTACCCATGGTATCAGTCATACCATAAGATGCTGGACCAGCAGCCATGTTGTCTGGGTGTAGAGTACGTCCTGTTCCACCACCTGAGGCAACAGAGAAATATTTTTTACCTTGTTCGATACATTCTTTTTTGTATGTACCAGCTACTGGATGTTGGAAACGAGTTGGATTTGTGGAGTTTCCAGTAATAGAAACATCAACACCTTCTAGGTGCATGATAGCTACTCCTTCTCTAACATCATTAGCTCCATAACATCTTACTTTACTTCTTTCACCTTTAGAATAAGGAATTTCTTTAACAACATTTACTTTTCCAGTAAAGAAATCAAATTCAGTTTGAACATATGTGAAACCATTTATTCTAGAGATGATTTGAGCAGCATCTTTGCCTAAACCATTTAGAATAACTTTTAATGGTTCTTTTCTTACTTTATTAGCACTTTTAGCGATACCAATTGCACCTTCAGCAGCAGCAAATGATTCGTGTCCAGCAAGGAAGGCAAAGCATTTAGTATCTTCTGATAGTAACATAGATGCTAAGTTGCCGTGACCTAAACCTACTTTACGATCATCAGCTACTGAGCCAGGAATGCAGAATGCTTGAAGTCCTTCTCCAATAGCTTTAGCAGCATCAGCAGCTTTAGTGCGGTCTGATTTGATAGCTATAGCAGCACCTAAAGTGTAAGCCCAACAAGCATTTTCAAAGCAAATTGGTTGAACTGATTTAACTATCTCATAAGGATCAAAACCTTTGTCTTGACAAATTTTTCTTGCATCTTCAAAATCTTTTATTCCATATTTATCCATTACTGGTTGAATTTGGTTTATTCTTCTTTCATAGTTTTCAAATAATGCCATAAATTACCCTCCTACTCATTTCTAGGATCTATCTTTTTAACAGCTTCATCAAATCTACCATATGTTCCACTTGCTTTTTCGATAGCCTCCATTGGTTCAATACCAGCTTTGATATTGTCCATCATTTTTCCTAAGTTTACATATTTATAGCCGATGATTGTATCATCTTCGTCTAAACCAATTTCAACAATATATCCTTCAGCTAATTCTAGATATCTTGGACCTTTTACCTTAGTACTATAGATTGTTCCGACTTGGCTACGATGTCCTTTACCTAAATCTTCTAAACCAGCACCGATAGATAGTCCACCCTCACTAAATGCTGATTGGCTGCGGCCATAAACAATTTGAAGAAATAATTCACGCATAGCAGTATTTATTGCATCACATACTAAGTCAGTATTTAAAGCTTCTAATATTGTTTTGCCAATAAGTATTTCACCTGCCATAGCGGCACTATGAGTCATTCCAGAACAACCAATAGTTTCTACTAAAGCTTCTTCAATTATACCATCTTTAATATTTAACGTAAGTTTACATGCACCTTGTTGAGGAGCACACCAACCTATACCATGTGTAAGTCCTGAAATATCTTTAATTTCTTTAGCTTGAACCCATTTTCCTTCTTCAGGAATTGGAGCTGGGCCATGATTAGCACCTTTAGCAACTTGACACATATTTTCTACTTCTTTTGTGTATATCATTTTTTAACCTCCTATATGTCTTTATTATAACAAATAGAGGAAAAAAAGGGAACAAATTGTTCCTTAGTTTTCCTCTATTTTATACTTGGTATGAGCTTTATTTTCAATTGATTCAAGCATTGAATCAATATAAGCTATTTCTTCTTTACCTGTTACAGGATGTAACATATTATTTTCATATATTGAAGAGTAGACTATGAGGTTATTATCTTTATCTTTTTGATAATCAGTATAGACTATATAATTTTTATTATCATTGCGAGAGGTAAATTCAAATATAACATCATATTCTTTTTCAATACCATGATTATTAGTTAATTTTATCTTTTCCATATTATCTCCTTACGTATGCAGCAGCTGTTGTGTTATCTTTTCCAGCTGATACTTCTATTTTACGTCCATATTCATCATAAGCAATGGCATTTTTATTTATGGCTGCATTTACAATGGTATTAGTTAAGTCTTTAGGACTCGTTGTTTGAGCTATGACTTTAATATCTTCGGTAGATAAAAGGTCGTGAACTCCATCACTGAATAAAAGTAAGGTTTCGTATTCATTGTTTGGAATGAGACGAATTTGGGGAGTTGGTAAAGAAGGCATACCAATAGCTCTTGATATTTGATTATTATTAGGGTCGAAGCGAAGATTATTTATATCTCTATATGTTATATTTCTTTTTTCTTGTTTAACACGATTTTGCATATTAGACCAGACAAGGGATTCATCTTCGGTAATTAGATTTAAACTATTGTTAGCATAAGCATAAGCTCTTGAATCACCAACATTGACGATTGTTGTTACATCACGACCAACTATGGCTCCAACTAATGTAGAGCCAACAGTTTTATTTGTTCGACTATACTGATAATATAATTGGTCACTAATTTTTTGAACCTCTTGACGTAGAGCTGGATATAGAAGTTCATAATCTTCGTAATATGATAGTGGTAAACTTTGAAACCAATCACTTAGGGCAGCGATGGTATAATTACTAGCTTTTTCTCCATATTCTCCCCCACCCATTCCATCAGCAACAGCAATAAGTTTAAATGCTGGATTTTGGGGATGAGTCATAATAATAGTTGAATCTTCTTGATTGTTTCTTCGTCGACCAATATCCTGAGTAGCAAATAGCTCACCATCAAGAGCATATTCACGATGGTTATGTTTTATTTGACTTCCATCTAGAACCTCGACTAAACAACGGTTAACAGAATGGAAATTAATATTGACATTACTAATATTTTTAACTTTTTGATAGTCAGCATTTATTTTATCATAGAGATTATCATAAGTTCTATTTCTTATACTCAGATCACTTATTTTGCGACGGAATTGTTGACCAGTATAGATTGCATCAAAGAATTCTTCATCTTGTTTATATAAAGGGTAAAAGTTAGAATTAAAACGAATTTTAATTACGGCGTCAACAAGACTAAATAGACGATTAGGATTTAGACGATAAAAGTTAAAGAGATTTGATTTAGTTTGAATCATTTTCTCAACTTCTTCACGAATAACTTTCCAATTCGGAAAATTATTTTGTAATCGTTGGTAATCATGATATCCGATTTTACCGTTTTGAACTATTTGGGGATATAATTCAGTCATTGCTGAATAAATCGTAACAGCTTCTTCGAGAATGTATTTTAATAAATTATCAGCTGTTAATCCTCTAAGAGATTGACGAGCTCCATTTTTTTTAGTAAAGTATCTAAAATTTATTCCTTCAATAATGCATTCATTAATAATTGCACCATATTCCTTGCAGTAGTCTGGATGGTATGTAAGGGTTTCAGCAATAGCTTTATCAATCGTATCATTGCTTATCATATTATCACCTATTATTATTTTAGCATAAATAAGAAAAAGACAAAATAAAATTTATTTTGTCTTTTCCCAACGAGCATAGATACCACATGGTAAAATTAAATTACTATTTTTCATAGGAATACCTAATTCATCACTAGAAATTATTCCTGGATATTTTTGATTTATTGTTAATTGCAAGATATTTTCTAGGACAGTCATTGATAACCCAGTAGTATATGAATTAATTAAGAATAGAACTGGATCATCAGAGAGAATTTGGGTACATAGTTCTACTAAAGGATATAAATCTTTTTCAATATCCCAGACTTCACCATTTGAGCCGCGTCCAAATGATGGAGGATCCATAAGGATAATATCATACTTATTCCCTCTTCTTATTTCACGTTTAACAAATTTAACAACATCATCAACTAAGAAACGAATTTTTTTATCTTGTAGATGACATGAAAGAACATTTTCTTTTGCCCAATCGATCATTCCACGTGATGAGTCGACATGAACTACTTCAGCAGCTCCGGCAGCAGCGGCAGCACAAGTAGCAGCTCCTGTATAAGCAAAAAGATTAAGAACTTTTAGGGGGCGATTTGATTCTTTTATTTTATTAGTTATTAGTTGCCAGTTGTAAGCTTGTTCTGGAAATAAACCAGTATGTTTAAATCCCATTAACTTGATATTAAAAGTGAAGTTATGATAATGTACTTGCCAATATTTAGGTAGCTTGGAATTTTTTATTTCCCAATGACCGCCACCTTTGTTACTACGATGATATATCGCATCTACTCTGTTCCAATCAGGATTTTTTTGATTTGAAGTCCAAATAATTTGAGGATCAGGGCGAAGAAGTTTATAACCATTCCAGTTTTCAAGTTTCATTCCATCGGACATATCAATAATTTGATATTCTGTAAAATCAGAGATTGTTTTCATATTAATCACCAAAGTTATTTTATCAAATAGTCTTATTAAAAAAAAGACTTATTAGTCTTTTTTAAGCATGATTTATTAAAGTTTTTAATATTGGATCAAACAATTCTAAAATACCATGAATTAAAGTTAAGAAGCCGAAGATAACAATTTGAAATTCGTTAGCAAAAGCTAAATTAACTGACGATAAAATACCTGTTAGAATAAATAATCCGAGGATAAATGTCCTTACTTTCCACATACGATCATGACGATCATGGTAATAATCAATCTTTTTTAATTTAGTAATAGACATTAGAATTAACCAAATACCAAGAATTAAAGCAATTTGACGTGGTGTTTCTGGTTTAATAATGACTGTTATAATAAGAGGAATAATTGATGATAAAACGATATGTAAACCTTCATAATCTTTACTATCTTTAATCAAAAAGAATTTTATAGTACCAATTATTGTATATAGTAAATATAAAATAAAGGTTAAGAATGATACATTATTAAAATTAAAAAGAGGAAGAATTAAAATAATTATACTAATAAATATTAAAGAAAGAGAAATTCCGATATCTACTTTTTGTTTCTTTTTCATCTAAATCACCTTGTTAATCTTTTAAACATAGTTTTTCTAAAATTTTGGCAACGCCATCATTAGCAGATGAATCTGTTATATACGTTACTCTTTCTTTTAGAAGGTTTGTGGCATTGGCGACTGCTACTGATGTTCCTACAACGTCACACATACATATATCGTCGTAGCCATTGCCAATAGCAATTGCTTCTTCACTATCAATTTTTAGATATTCTAATAATTCAACAATACCTGTACTTTTAGCAGTATTTTCTAATACCAAGTCATGGTAATATTCTTTATTTTTTTCTCTTTTTTCTTCAATTAAACCAATTGAGGAATGAATAACTTTAAGAGATGGGAATTTTTCTTTAAAAAGATTAGGAAGAACAAGCATACGATCAAAATTAGAGCTAAGAATAACTAATTGATTGATAGGATTAGTAGCTAAAATTTCATTTATATCTTCAAAGTAAATAGCTGGTTCATTATTATATTTATAGTCTTTTATATTAATGAAACGCTTTTCTAAACTATTTAGTATCAAAGTCATGTCATGGGTTTTACAATAATTATAGATTGCAATGATATCTTCTTTATTTATTGGTTTAGTAAATATCTCTTGACGATTATGATAATCGTATACTTCAGCTCCATTAGAACTGATAATATATTCACTTAACCCTCCTTCGATACTTTTTTCTATTGCATATTTAGCACTGCGACCGGTATTAACTACTACTTTTATACCTTTAGCACGAACTTTTTTTATTATTTCTTTAGTATATGCAGATACTTTGCCATTTGAAGGATTCAAAGTATCATCGATATCTACAAAAACTATCTTATATTTACTCATAAGGACCACCATTTCTTACATAATTATATTATGACATATAATGTAAAATAACGTATATTATATGTTAAATATTTTACTTTTATTTTACATTACTAAGATATTTTCTTATGCGATTCTAAGACTGTTATAATAACAAAAACAACAAAACCAAAGATTGAACAATATGCAGATAGTTTCTTTAATGGAGCAACGTATTCTAAAGAAATATTATGTGTACCAGAAGTAATAGGAAAACCAATGAAGGCATCATCAACTTTTTCGTATTTTATTTCTTGATTGTCGACTTTGATTATAAAATTGTAGTCATATGGAATTGTAAACATAAAATATCCATCTTGAATAACATTAATGTTTCCATTAATTTTGTCACCTTTAGTTTGATTTTTATCAATAATTAAACGATCTACTTTAGAAGATAGTGTTTCAATACTAGCATAATCAAGAAGATAAGTTTCAAAATCACTTATATTATAGGAACCTTTGGTAAAGTTAAAAATCAATTCAGTTTGGTCTTGGTTAGCAAGAACATAATTGAATACTTCTTGGTTGTTAGAAGATTCTTTTAAAACATTATTAATCTTTATGACTTCTCCTTGATTAGTTTGAACTTTAAAACGAATAAAAATAATTTTATTTTGATATTTTTTAGGCAGTTTATAAATTATTTTAAGATTTTCTTGAGTATTTAGTGATATCGAGCCGTCTTTTTCTTCTTTAAATAAAGATGATGAAGAAGTAAAAATATCTTTATAATCAATAGTTATTTGACGAGTATTAGAGATAAAGTTATTACTACTTTCTTTATCAGCAACAATAACGTTAAGTAAAGCTTCTTGTTTAACTTGATCACTTAATTTGTTAAAATCGTCATAGTTCATTATATTACTAGTAGCAAATCCTAATGGAAAAACATTGTTGTTACGATATATATATATTCCATTATGGGAACTAACTGTTTCATATCCTAAAGGTACTCTGTTATTAGAAATTAGATATTTATTTCCGGATAGCATTAAGAATAGAATATTAGAATTAGAAACAATGGATTCTCTATTATTAGAAGAGTTATTATTTAAGATAGTATTATAATAGAAATTATTATATAAGGGATTAGATATTGAAGAATAAATTGTTGAACTATAATAATTTAAATTATTATATATATTATTTGTTGTTTCATTGATAGAAAGATTATTATTTATACGATAGAAGTCTTCATCTAAACCGGTTATTAAATCTATTCTATCTTTAATAGTATTTTCTTGATAGTTATAGTCTTCTTTTAGAATTAATTTATCAGTTTTATTAATAAATAAATTATTTGTAAAAAGACATAATATTAAGGGAATTATAAAGATAGCTTTTTTATTAGTTTTATAATATATAATAGATGTTATTAGGATAATTGTTATTTCAATTAAATAAGGAAGAAAGTAACTATTATTAAGAGTAATTATTATACTTAGAATAAGGGTTATAAAAATTAATATTTTATAATTTAATTTTTTAGTAAATAGATCTTCAAGGAAGAAAGCTATTATATAAATATATAGTGGTAACATAGGAATTAGGGATTTACTATTAATTTCTAATGTACCATTAATTAAATAATTTATTATATTTAGAGTAGCAAAAATTATAAGAATTATTCCTAAAATAATATTGGCTTTATTTTTGAAAAATAGATTAATTAAGGAAGGAATTATAATTGCTGAAAGACCAATACCATAATAGTCATAAAGAATATTTTGGAATGATAAATCAGGTAGTAAAAGATCTTTTATTGTTATTACTATATTAGAAGGTGAATAGTTATTAATGATTGTTGCTAGAGTTGGTAAAGTTAGAATACAGGACATTAAAACAGCTACGATGATAGGAATAAAGATACTGAAGAATGTTTGAAATAAAGTTTTAAAAGTAATAATATTCATTTTATTTAAATAGCGATATAAAGTATAGATTAATAAGCATATTATTCCCCCAATACTAAAATAGTAACTAGTCATAATCATTAAGAATGTGGAAATAATAAGGAGCCAACTACGTCCTTTATCTATTTTTTTGTCAATACCAAATAAACCTAATATTAAGAATGGTAAATAGTTAATAAACATTATATGATGATGAGAATTGAAAGTTATAGAGGTCGTCATAAGAAAGATAAAAGAACTTATGAAACATATCTCACTATGAAAATTTTTCTTATATAAGAATATATATATAAGTATAGAACTTAGTAAGCAAGATATAATAGTTGTAATAATTAAATAAGTTGACATAGGAATAAATGGTAAAAGATAAGATACTAAAATAAAAGGACTAAGTAAGCCATAATAAGCTAAATTATAAATATTTTGACCATTACCGATGTTAAGAGCTAAATCTGGGAATATATCTTTTGTTTCATAAAAAAGAGAACGAAAATAATCAGGTATTGTAATATATTGGGATAGCCAATTAGATATTGAACCATATAAATAAGTATTTTCACATAATATAAAAATAAAAAGAAGAAAAATAATAATATTTATTATCATATATAAGTAATCTTTTTTAGTTAGTTTTTTCATTCTTTTGGCTCCCATTCTTCACTTTTTATCCATTCTTCATACGCATAGATATGATCAAAGGTCGTTTGAATAAACTGTTGGGTCTTATATAGACCTAGTAAATTTTTTTTAATACTTAAATTATTATTGCTAATAGGTATCATTTGATCATAGTACTTAGCAATATTTTTTTTAGTATAGTAATGACCAAAGTAGTATAAATTTTGTTTTTTAGTAATTATATTAGTGACTATTTCACTAGTTAGTTTATGGTGAATATGACCATATTCGCCTTCAGGATTATGGGTTACTATTATTTTCCAATCTTTATAATTGATTATTTTTTTTAAATCGTCTGTAAGAGATTGACGAGATGTATCCCAATTATCTCTTTCACCATTAGTGGTTTCAGGATACCCTAACATAAGATATTTATCTTGAGTTTCATTCATTATACGAATAAATTCTGTTGTACGTTTTTTTTGTGTACCGCAAGTTACACAAACAACTAAATAATCATCTTCTATTAAATGTGATCCACCCCATAATAGCTCATCATCAGGATGAGCTACAATCATTAACTTATTAATATTTTGAAGATTTAAATTAGAAATATCTTTTGTAATACGTTGCGTATTTTTATAATATATTAGAGAAATAACAAAGATAATTAATAAGATAATTATAAGAATAATAAATTTTAAATATGTATTTATTTTTTGCATATATAACCTCTTATGAACATAGATATAATGATGTATATCAAAAATGATACTCTATCCAATAAATCTTGTCAAATAAGTATATTTTATATGATACTTAGGCTTTATTTTTAACCTTTTTTGTGATATAAGTAAGAAGTCAAAAAAAGAAGAAAAGGAGTGATATTATGTTAAATTTAGAACAATTGGAAGAATTATTAGAAAATAAGAAACTAGTTGAAGTAAAAAAGATTTTACAGGAAATGAATGAGTATGATATCGCCTCCTTAATTCAGGAATTACCAAATGATTTGTTAATTCAAGTTTTTCGTTTATTATCAAAAGATATTGCTGTAGATGTATTTGTTAATTTAGATGATGAAGTTCAGAGAAGTTTGATTGCTAATTTAACGAAGAAGGAAGCTAAATATATAATTGAAGATATGTTTTCAGATGATGCAGCTGACTTATTTGAAGAGATGCCAGCAATGTTGGTAACTTCTTTATTAAGTAATGTTGATAAAGAGACAAGAAATGATATAAATATTTTATTAAAGTATCCAGAGAATAGTGCCGGTTCTTTAATGGCAGTTGAATATATTCATTTGAAAATGGGATTAACTATTAAAGAGTCTATTGAACGTATAAGAAAGCAAAAAGATGATTTTGTTTCTTATGATAGTTGTTTTGTTACTGATGATAAGCGTAAATTATTAGGTCGTGTTTCAGTTAAAGATTTATTAATTAATGAACAATCTTGTTTAATAGATGATATTATGGAAGAATGTGAACATAGTATTAGTACTTTGACTGATCAAGAGGATGTTGCCAAATGTTTTCAAGATTATGATTACTCAACATTGCCTGTTGTTGATTCAGAGAATCGTTTAGTAGGAGTTATTACTATTGATGATGTTGTAGATATAATGGAAGAAGAAGCGACTGAAGATATTGCAAAGATGGCTGCGACAACACCAACGGAAAAACCTTATTTAAAAAGTAGCTTATGGGATATTTACAAAAGTCGTATGCCATGGTTATTATTTTTAATGATTAGTGCAACCTTTACAAGTGGAATTATCTCTGGATTTGAAAGTTCTTTAGCTAGTTGTGCTGTATTAACTCTGTTTATGCCAATGATAATGGGAACTGGTGGTAATGCTGGAGGACAAGCAAGCGCAACAATTATTCGTGCTTTATCATTAGATGAAGTGAAATTTAAAGATATTTTTAAAGTCTTATTAAAAGAAAGTATTATAGCTATTATGTGTGGTTTAACTTTAGCAGTATGTAATTTTGTTAAATTATTATTATTTGATAAAGTTGAAGTATTAATTGCTTTTGTTATTTGTCTTTCTCTATTCTTAACTATTTTATTAGCTAAAATAATTGGTTCTATATTACCTATATTAGCTGATAAAGTACATTTAGATCCTGCAGTAATGGCTAATCCTTTAATTACAACAATTGTTGATGCTGGTTCATTATTAGTATATTTTAAAGTAGCTAGTATTATTTTAGGATTATAAAAAGATACAAATTATTTTTTGTATCTTTTATATTGGTATATAATTAAGAATGATAAAGAGATTGCAAATAATGGTATTATATAATAAATATTATCTATAGTTTCAGGATTTTTTATTTCAAAGATAGCTGTTATTGTAACATCACTTGAAGGCATTATGAATGTGTTATTATCTATTTTTATCTGATTACCAAGTTCATCTGTTATAGTTAGATTTTTTAGAATATAATTTTCATTTGGAGTTGTACTAAATGAGACAGTATCGCCAGCAATAGCTGTATCTTTAACTGTAATTGTTCCATGACCATCAGTTTTAGTATAGATATCATAGATATTAACTGTAAATTTGTCAATAAAGATAGTATTTTCACTAAAACCAACTATTGATTTAACTACAGGTTCAGAATGACGATATATTGATTTAACAACTATTCCTGTATCATCGGGAATAATTGCAATTGGCGTTTCTTCCTCTACTCTAATTGGTATTTGTTCTTCAGAAATCAAATTGTTTTTTCGATCATATATTTTTAAATAACGAATCGTATTGTAGTTTTCATCAGGAGCAATATACATAGTAACCAAGTAATCTTTATAGAAAGATAAACTAGTAGAGATACTTATTTTACGACTGTTCTCTTCCCAAATTGTATTTAATTCGTTATCAATTATTTTGATAAAAGAACGAGGATTACTATCAATAACACTATAACCTGTTAAATAGAATAAATTATTTTTTTTAGAGATATCTGTAATTTCGTAATATTCTTCTTCGTCTGCATTTTCATATAAATACGTCATATATTTAAAATACATTTGATCTGTTTCACTTATAAAGGGAGCTAATTTAATTAAATCTTGATATGATTCTATTTCAGTTAAATCTATTTTTTTTATTGTATCTAAATCATAGTTAGTGTAATATAAATAAAAATTACTTTTATCAAGGTAGTATATTTTATTATTGGCAATTTTTAATTCATCCATGGATGAACCAATGTAGTAGTCTTCTTTGGTATCGGTTTGGCTTGTTATTTGGAAGTTACTATCTAATTTATAAATTGTTGTATTACGATCGAGAGCAATAAATTGATTATCGTAGAAGATTAAATCAATAATAGGGGCTTCGATATCTGGTTCGTATGATTTTATTAAATTACCTGATTCATCGTATTCGCTAATTATATTGATATAATCATATTCGTCGATATGCCAGGTATAATATTTATTATTAACATAAATTACACTATTTAAGCCGGCTCCTAAATTATAGTTTGTTTCATCAAATGACCAATCATAATCGAATATTTTTTGGGCTTTGATAGTTGATATACTTAACATAAAGAGAATTATGATTGTTATAAATTTCTTTTTCATGTTTTCACCTCTATGTTAGTAGTTTAGGTTTATTATGTATAAATATGTTGGTAATATTTAACAAAAAAAAGACTTTTTAAGTCTTTTATTTTATTAATGATTCACCCGTTATCTCGATTGGAATTGGTAAGTTAAGAAGTGTTAACATAGTTGGGGCGATATCAGCTAGTTTACCTTCTTCTTTTAATTCAATATTTTTCTTAGTAACAATAAATGGTACTTTGTTTGTTGTATGTGTAGTACATGGAGAGCCATCTTCATTTATCATAACGTCACAGTTACCATGATCAGCAGTTATAATCATTATGCCTTGTTTTTCTTCAAGTTTAGAATAAATTCTATTTAGACAATGATCAACAAATTCAACAGCTTTAACTGCTGCTTCGTAGTCACCAGTATGACCTACCATATCTCCGTTAGCGAAGTTTAAAATTACAACGTCTAGGTAGTCCTTATCTAATTCAGCAATTAGTTTATCTGTTACTTCTTCAGCACTCATCTCTGGTTTTAAATCGTACGTTGCTACTTTAGGAGATGGAACAAGAATTTTAGTCATATTAGGTATATCTAAGTCCTGGTCACCATCGAAGAAATGAGTTACATGAGCATATTTTTCGGTTTCGGCAATACGTAGTTGAGATAAACCGAAGCTAGAGATATACTCACCAAAAGTTTTAGTTAAAGTTTGAAGTTCAAAAGCGTGATCAGCTTTTACAGAGTCATAGATATGCATCATAGAAACAGTTTTAACATTTTTAAATTCTTTTTTTCCTTCTAAAGGAGATTCTGCTGGATTAGTAATAGCAGTAAACATTTCGCGTAGGCGATCTGGACGATAATTAAAGACTATTATACCATCGTTATCTTCTAATTTATTATTACTGAAAACAGTTGGTTTAATGAATTCATCAGTTACATTATTAGCATAGGATTTATCAAACATTATAGCTGGTTCAGATTCTTTTTCACCTAGGCCATAACAAATGGCATCGTAAGCTAGTTTTAGACGATCATAGTTATTATCTCGATCCATAGCATAGTAACGACCAGATATAGTTACGATATTACCTATATTTACTTCTTTAATTTTATCTTCTAAGATTTTTACAAAGCCTTTTCCACTAGTTATACCTGTATCACGACCATCAGTAAAAAGATGGAAATAAATTTCAGATAAGCCTTGTTGTTGGCACATATCAACGATAGCTAGTAGATGGTTTATATGGGAATGAATACCCCCATCACTTATAAGACCCATAATGTGTAATTTAGAATTATTTTTCTTAGTATGATTAATAACTTCTAATAAATGTTTATTTTGATAAAATTCTTTGGTTTCTATTGAATGATTAATAAGTTCTAATGGCTGATAAACTATACGACCAGCACCAATATTCATGTGCCCTACTTCAGAATTACCCATTTGACCATCAGGAAGACCAACTAGTTTACCAGAAGCTTCGAGAATAGTGTGTGGATAATTATTATAAAGATAATCAAAAGTCTCTTTTTTAGCATTTTTAAAGGCGTTGCCTTTTGTTTCTTCTCTTAGACCACACCCGTCTAAAATACAAAGAATTAATGGCTTTTTCATAATATCACTCTTTCTACGTATAATATTTTAACAAATTATATTAGTAAATTAAATAGTTTTATTATAGATAGAAATAAAAAGAATTAGATTTCATCTAATTCTTTAGTTATTTCCTCTTTAGATATACCTTTACCAATAAAGACTATTTTGACCATACGATCTTTATAGAAAGGATCCCAGTCTTTCTTGATATCAGGATTAGCTTCTAGAACTTCTTCTTGGAATTTAGGAGATTCAGCAGCTAACCATAAACCAGCTTCTGTTAGGTCTTTTAAAGTTCCAGCTTGTTCAAACATATATGACATATCTTTATCGTCTTTGAAATAAGTTATTCCTTTGGCACGAATTATTTTTTTAGGCCATGGTTTACCAATATATTCATAAAATTTTTGACGGTCCATTGGTTCACGACGATAGTAAACGAAGGTCGTTATGCCGTATTCTTCTACTTCACCTTCTTCATGATGGTGATGATGTTCTTCGTGATGATGTTCTTCTTCGTTATCAACATTATCTAACTCAGCATACCAACCTGATGATGTAGCTGCTGATTCAAAATCGAATTTTTTAGTAGCAAGAATTTTTGATAGATCGACTTTAGCATAATTTGTTTCTATTATTTCAGCATGAGGCTGTAAAGCTTTTATAACGTCTTTAACACTTGATAATTCTTCTTTAGATACTTCGTCTATTTTATTTAGAATTATTGTATCACAGAACTCTATTTGTTGAATAACAAGGTTTTCAATGTCTTCTTCATCAAGGTGATCGTTTAATAAATCTCCACCTTGATTGAACTCGTCAGATAAACGTTTGGCATCAACAACAGATATTATTGAATCTAAGTAACATTGTTTAGGCATATTATAATCAGCATAGGCATCTTCTAGAGCGCATATAGTTTGAGCTATAGGGATTGGTTCACAGATACCACTTGCTTCGATAATAATATAATCAAATTTTTTAGCTGCTATAATATCTTGAATTTGTTCAAGAAGATCTGTTTTTAATGTACAACAAATACATCCATTTTGTAATGGTACTAAAGAATCATCTTTACCACTTACTATGCCACCTTTTTCAATTAAAGAGGCATCGATGTTTACTTCACCAATATCGTTAACTATAACAGCTATTTTATAACCTTCTTGATTATTTAGAATATGATTTAAAAGGGTTGTTTTACCACTTCCTAAATAACCTGTTAATAATGTAATAGGTATACATTTTTCCATTTAATATCACTCTTTTCTTTACGTATATTATTATATTCTTTTTATAAATCTTTCTCAATAGAAAAAGAGAACTTAATCTCTTTATTTTATATTTTCAGTACTATCAAAAATATAATTATTATCTTTTTTAATAAATTTTATTTTATATTTAGTAAATTCTTGATAGTTTGAACTAGTTATTTGAAGATCATTTAGGGAAGAAGATTTCTGATATTCTGTTTTTTTATCATAATTGGTATAGAATATAAATTCATTAAGATTACTATTAAATTCAATTAAACCAACACTAACATAAATATATAAGGAATCTTCTTTTTGAGTATATTTGTAAGGATATATTCGAGCTATATTACTATATAAGCCACCACATTGAGAGCCGATGTAAAAGGCATTGTATTTTTCATTGTAATTATATGTAGGACAGCTCACGGTATCAATTTTTGTATTAGTAGGTTTTTCGCCGTAGATTTCTTCAACTTTTTCAAGTACGATATTGGCACTTATTTTAGGAAAATCTTCTTTTGTTAATCCACTTGCTGTTATTTCAGGGAATACTTCATTATATTCTTCATTTGAGTATTCTTCAAAATTACTTTCTTCTTGAACTAAAGTATATAAAATACTTGTTATCTTTTGTTCATCTGTTAAGTCGCTATTTTGAGTATTTTGATTAAATATAGATGGTTGAGATTTTACTTCATCAGTATCTAAATTGCTTAAATAATCTAATTTTTCATTTAGTGTTTTAATTAAGTCTTCATCAGTAATTTCTTTTTCTTGGGGAGTATTATCTTTAATATTATTATCTTCTTTTTTAAAAATATATCCTTTATCATAAGCAATGTAACTTAGAAGTATAATAATTAAAAAAGCGATGATAAGAATGATTGAAATTTTTTTCATATTTATATTTCCTTTCATTTATTATATTATATTTTTATTATAGCATTAAAATAGGAAGAAAAATTATTTTTCTTCCATATGACTGTTTTTTTCTTCTTCAATAGTTCGGTTTGTAGCTTTTAGATTCTCTTTAATTAGATTTTCTATTTCTTGACGAAGTTTTTGATGAGCAGTTTCTTTGTCACCATTTAAGACTTTAAAAGGTTTACCAAAACGAATCATTAAGTTTTTACTACGGAATTTATAATCACCTGTTATGGCATATGGAATAATAGTAGCGTCTGTTTTATCAGCCATAGAAACAGTGCCATATTTGAAATCAAGTAGTAGTTTTTCTTTGGTTTTAATTCTGGTCCCTTCAGGATATAGACCTATTGCTCCTCCATTTTTTAGGACTTCAATTGCTTCACCTTTAGCTACACCATCATGAGCTTCACGATTTACAGAAATACATCCTCCAGCACGGAAGAACCAAGCAAATTTACTATCGAAGTATTCTTTTTTGGCCATATAGTGAATAATTCTTTTGGTGGAAATAATAACTGAGCATTGATCCATTATATGTTTATGATTACCAACTATTAAAATCGGTCCTTCTTTTGGGATAAGTTCGGCATTTATTATTTGAGGATTATAATATAGTTTAAATAAGGGACCGAGGATAGGTTTAAATAATTTGTACCCCCATATACTATGTTTTTTGGTCATACTTCTCCTCCAATCTTTTTTCCATATTTTCTTGTTGTAATTTACGGAAGTCAACTTTTCCTATCATCGTTTTCGGCAATGATTTTCGGAATTCGTATTCTTTAGGAATGGCATATTTAGCAAGATTTTTTTGACATAATTCATTAAGTTCTTCACGAAGTTTTGGAGTATCGCGGTAACCATTTTTTAAAGCAATATATGCTTTGGCAACTTCGACTTTGTATGGATGTGGTATTCCAATAACTGAGCAGTCCATAACAGCTGGATGTTGTTCTATAACTTCTTCGATTTGAGAAGGATAAACGTTGTATCCTGATGTTACAATCATACGTTTTAATCGCTGTTTATAGGTAATAAAACCATTTTTATCCATTGAACCTATGTCTCCTGAATGTAACCAAACATTACCATCTTTGTGAATATGAAGTGCTTCATTGGTTTCTTTTTCGTTATTATAATAACCGAGCATAACTGTTGGACCGCAAATACATATTTCGCCATCTTCATCAAATGGGACTTCTTCATCAGTATTTGGTTTAACTATTTTAATGTATGTTCCTGGCCATGGAATGCCAATAGTCCCAGGATGAGAAGCATATTTTAGATCTACTGAGACTGCTGCTACGGCTTCGGTCATACCATAACCTTGCATTAAGTTGGTATTGGCACCATGTTCATGAAGAAAATCGTTTATTTTATTGACACGTGTTTTGTTTAAAGTATCTCCTCCTGATATTACATATTTTAGTTGGGATAAATTAACATTGGTCATTCTTTCGTTTGTAGTAAGTGCTTCAAATAGAGTTGGAACTCCTACTAAAACAGTTGGTTTGTATTTAACTAGTAGTTTATCAAATTCACTGGCTTTAAAAGTTGGTATTAATATAACTTTGGCACCAATTGCAAAAGCAGTTGTAATACTAACTGATAAACCTAAACCATGAAATATTGGCATAATAGCTAAAATAGAGTCTTCTTTATTCAAATCAGGATATGCTGTTCTAGCTTGAATAGTTTCAGCTATAAAGTTGCCGTTTGATAAGACGATTCCTTTTGGTTTACCTGATGTTCCTCCACTATGAAGAATAATAGCTGGTGTATCTCTTTTAGTTTCAGATAGACTTTTATCATGAGTATATTTGTCTCCTAGTTTAATAAAATCTTGCCAATATAGGTATTCTTCACTTTTTTTAGGTTTTTCAACTTTGTGTCCTTGAGTTATTTGATAACCTATTTTCATTAACGGAGACATTGAGTCTTTAGCTGATATAATAATTGTTTTATAGACTTCAGTGTCTTCAATAATATTTTTTATTTTATTGTATGTTATATCCATAGCAACTAGCATAACTGTTGAGTAGCGTTGTAAGGCTTCTTTAATTTCATTTTCAGCTGATAAGGGGTGAATCATATTGGCAACAGCACCGATTTTATTTAAAGCATATATCGCATATAGAGCTTCAGGTATATTAGCTGATAGAATAGTTACGACATCTCCCCTTCTTATACCTTGACTACGAAAAGCTTTAGAACAACGCTCGATATTCTTAAAGAATTCTTGATAAGTAATTTTAGTACTAAAATATTCGATAGCAATATTATTTTTATATCCACCTAGTAAAGATGATTCTTTAAGATACTGATAGATAGAGATATTAGGAATATCTATATTCATGTCTTTTTTATGATAATATTTTTTCCAAATAGCTTTTGGTTTCTTTTTTAAACCAATTAAACTAAAAAAGTTCATATCTAAAATACCCATGTTATCTCCTCTTTTCTTTCAATTTAGTTTTTATTATATCCATTAATTCTTGATTAGCATCTGTTAAATTAGATTTAGGAATATATGGTTTTAGAAATTCAATAGTAATACTATGATGAAATGGTTTATATTGACCAGTAATAATAAAAGGTATTATTGGGGTATTAGTATCATGAGCCATTTTAACGCAGCCGATTTTAAATGGCATAATAGTATTAGAAGTACGATTTATAGTTCCTTCAGGAAAAATGCCAATCACTTTGTTTTGTTTTAAATATTTTATAGCATTATTTAATGCCCCTTTATCGTGAATATTACGATTAACAGGGATTATTCCCATATTAGTAAAGATCATTTTTTTGGGCCCTTTTATTAGGGAGTCTTTAGCTAGAAAGTGAATTACTCTTTTAATGGAACTAATTAATAAGAGGCAATCAAAATTATTGGTATGGTTTCCACCTAAGACATAATTTCCTGTTTTGGGAATATTTTCAAGACCAATATATGTTGGACGATATATAAGACGAAATAAAAATGTAATTATAGGACGTACTATACGATATAAAAGTGGTTCTTTCATATTAATCCTCCTCACATATATTGATGGTAAAGATAATTGTGAAGCCACCATACTTATTATTTTGAGCTTTAATTGTTCCTCCGTGAGACTCTATTATCTCTTGACAGATAGAAAGACCTAGTCCACTTATTTTACGACTTTTATCTGTTGTATATAAGGGTTCAAATATTTTATTTAAATCGTCTTGACAACCACAACCATTATCATCTATTTCAAATACTATTTTATCATCTTTTTGACTATTTATGGTAATATTTAATATTTTTTTTGGCTTATCAAAATGTCTTATACTATTAGTTATAATATTACTGAAGACTCTTTTGAACTTAGGTAAGTCAACTTCAATACGACTATTAGGACAATTGGTTTTTATTTTAAATTCAATATCTTTTTCTTTAAGATCATCTGTATAATAATCTTTTAAATAGTTAACAAGATATTTTATAGATATTTTTTCTTTTTTATTTTCGTCTTTGATGTTACAGCTTAGATAGTCGTCGAATTCTTCGACTATTTCTTTCATAACTAGAGCTTTATTATAGATAGTATTGGCATATTTTTGTTTTGTTTCATCAGATAATGATTTTTTAGCTGATAGAATCTCAGAGTATCCTAAGATACTTGTTAAAGGGGTTTTTATATCATGAGAGATACTAGCAATAATACGATTTTGCTTTTGTTTTTCTTCTTCTAAGGCACTAGCTAAATCAACAAAATCATTTTGAATTGTATCGATACCACTATGAATTTTTCTTTTTTTAGGGATGATACCAAGTTTATAATTATTTAAATCTTTAGATAAAGATGCAATTGGTTCTAAGATTTTTTTGTTTGCACCAAAAATACCAGTTAGAGCAAGAAGGAGTACAATAATTAATTCGAAGATTAAAAAATCAAATATTATACGGGGTTTGAAAATTTCATTTTTTTTAGATAAAGTTATTAAGTAGGTTTTATCTTGATATTCAATGATATTTGATAAAGTGATGCTGTCTTTCTTATTGGATGGATTATAATTCTTTATTTCTTGGTTATTGGTATCACTTATTATAATATTTATTTCTTCTTGTTTAGCAAATGAGGAAAGATATTTATCAAGAGATGGATTATTTAATTCTTTTTTTATGGAATTAAGATTGCTTTGGAGCTCAGAAGAAATATTATCATGGTTTTTATTGATTTGATTATTTAGGAGAATATTATAATAAATAAAGATAAATAAGAAATTAGACATGATTAGAGTTGTAACACCAATTATAAAACCTGTGCGAATACTAAATGTTTTTTTGATGTAGTTAATCATTGTTGATAACCTTTACAAATTTATATCCTAATCCCCAAATAGTTATAATATATTTTTCTTCTGGATCTAATTTTTTACGTAAGCTTTTGATGTTTACTGCAACTGTTCCAATATCTCCATATTCTGTTTTCCAAACGGCATTGTATATTTGTTCTTTTGATAGAACAACACCTGCATTGGACATAAGATATGATAAGAGTTCAAATTCTTTAGTAGATAGAACAACAGGTTCACCTTTCTTTTTTGCTTCATAACTCTCTTTATTTATTTCGATATCTCCTATTTTAATTATATTAGATGGAGAAATGTTTGCTCTATTTTCACGACGAATATGGGCTTTTACACGGGCTACTAATTCTTCAATAACAAAAGGTTTAGTAATATAGTCATCAGCTCCTATTTCAAAACCAAGTAATTTATCTATGGTTTGATTTTTGGCTGTTACAAAGATAATTGGACATGATACTAAATCTCTTATTTTATTACATGTTTCTGTACCTGATATATTAGGCATCATAATATCAAGAAGAATTAAATCAAAATGATTATTTTTAACTTCTTCTATAGCAGCATAACCATCATTTTTGATAACAGTATCAAACCCTTCGTCTTTTAAAACGTCACTTATTAGTTGAGCAATATCTTGTTCATCATCAACAATTAATATTTTGGTCATATAATCACCTTCATCTATATTTTATCATAAGATAAACATTTCTTTTTTATTATATAATTTAAATATTAAATAAATATAACTTGTTTATTAAAATTTATTAAAAAAAGACAGAATATTCTGTCTAATTAAGAGTTAATTCGTATCTTTGATCAAGTGTCTTATTATAAGCGATAGCATGATTAGCATCTTTTTTTATTAGAATAAACCACCATGTTTCGTTATCTTTTAAATCTCTTGTTGTTGTATCTTGATAGCCTTTATAAACTAAGGATGGTAACATATTTAGAGAATAGGCATTATTAATATCTAAGTCTTCACCAAATGTAGTTTTAAATTCTTCTTCAGTATATCCCATTTCTTTTAAAGCTTCAATACCCTGTTTATAATTATATGTTCCAGCATAATAGTTTGTACTCTGTTCTTTATAAGATTCATACCAATAGAAACTATAATCATCATTAAAGACAAATAAACTATTATTAGTAGATAACCAGCTACCTAAAACATTAGCAGATATTTCTTTTTTTTCTTTATTAGAGTAACTGATATTAGAATTATCTTGATTAGAGATAACATTTACTAAAAGGAAAATATTTATTAATAAAAGACATATAACGAGAATAATTTTAATTGTAGATTTACTTTTTAAATTAGTTCCTTTTTTAAGTGATAATGGGGATTTAATAGGTTTTACTTTTAAGGGAATAGATTTAATATTAATTTTTTTATTTGATAAATTTTCAGTATCAGTTATCTTTTCAGGGTTATTAATTATGGTAGGTATTTTATTTGGATCTTTTCCTTTATATTTAGCCATATTATCGCCTCTTATCGTTCTATTATTAATATTAACATTTTTTTTGAAAAAAAACTACTCTTTATAGGAAATATTTTGTTGAATGATGTTCTTAGATATTTAAATTAATTATTATTTATAGATAATTAAAAAATAGAGTTTGTTACTCTATTTTTCAATATGTTGACGAATAATAAAATTGTAACTGTCTTGACACATTTCTTCAATATCTTTTTCTGCTTTCCAACCTAATTTTTCTAAAGCATATGAAGGGTCAGCATAGCATTCGGCGATATCGCCAGGACGGCGATCAGTAATACGATAATTTATTTTAACATTATTTACTCTTTCGAAAGTCTTAACTAAGTCAAGTACACTGTATCCTTTTCCAGTACCAAGATTGTAGCAATCAATTTCTTTAGTACTTAGTACTTTTTCAATAGCTTTAATATGTCCTCGTGCTAGGTCAACAACATGAATATAGTCTCTGACACCTGTTCCATCTTTAGTATCGTAATCGTTACCAAAAATACTTAATTCTGGTAGTTCGCCAGTTGCAACCTTAATAATATAAGGCATTAAGTTATTAGGAATACCACGAGGATTTTCACCAATCAAACCACTTTTATGAGCTCCAATAGGATTGAAGTATCTTAGTAAAGCAATACTCCAATTATTATCGGCTTTATATAAGTCTCTTAAAATTTCTTCGATCATCAGTTTAGTTGAGCCATATGGATTAGTAGTACTTAATGGAGCATCTTCTTTGATAGGTAGAGATTCTGGTGTACCATATACTGTTGCACTTGATGAGAAAACTAATTTCTTACAGTTAAATTCATTCATTACTTCAAGTAATGATAGAGTCGAATCAAGATTATTACGATAATATAATAATGGTTTAGCGACTGATTCCCCTACTGCTTTTAAGCCAGCGAAATGGATAACGGCATCTATTTGATGTTCATTAAAAATTTTAGTTAATATTTCTTTATCACATACATCTCCTTCATAGAAGGTAATGTCTTTACCTGTTATATCTTTTATTTTGTCAACAACGTCTCTTTTAGAGTTACATAAGTTGTCAATAATTACAACTTCGTAGTGATTATCTAATAGTTCACAGCATGTATGAGAACCAATATAACCACATCCTCCTGTTACTAATATTTTCATGTTATAACCTCCAAATACATTATATCATTTAAAATAAAAAAAGGATAAAGAATTATACTTTTTTAAATTTTTTTACAATAGAAAAAGATACTATGAAATAGTATCTTCAGAAATATCCTTATTAAAGAAAGATAAATCATCATTTAGAATAGCCGCTAGTTCATCAGCTTCGACAGGAGTATCATTATCGGCACGCCAAATAATTATTTCTGATATAAGGGCTTCTTTAGTTAACTCTTTATAATTATCAATAGGATAATTATTAGACTCAACTTCTTTAATGATATCTTCAAGAGACATCGAATTTAAATCATTTTTTACTTCCATTAAAATATTGGCATTCATGTGACCAAATTTATCATCTAAGTATGTCATATTTACATTTTTTTTCATAATTATTCTCCTCTTTTTTATTATAACATTTTATTCAATGCTTTTTAAACTTTCAATCATATTAATCTTTTTTAAAGTAAAATGAGTCACATAGTTGACAATAATAGTAAATAATGATGATATGATACTTGCATATAGAAAGCTAAGTGGATTTATTCTTCTTAGGAAGCGATAGTTTTCCATTTCAACAGTACCAATTGTCAAGTTTGTTAAAACGATACCTAGTCCTAAACCAATGGTAATACCAATAATTGTTAAAATAATTGTTTCTTTAGTTATATAGTGATCTACTTCAGAATCGTAGAAACCTAATACTTTTAGAGTGGCGATTTCACGATTACGTTCAGAGATATTAATATTTGATAAGTTGTACAAAACAACAAAAGATAATAAAGCAGATAAAAGAACTAAGATAACAATTACTTTATTAAGGGAATCAAGCATATCTTTAACACTATCTTTTAGAGTACTAGTATGAACTACATTTATAATAGAATCTTTAGCTAATAATTCATTACTTAATTCATCTTTTTCAGTAGTTGATAATTCTGGAGTATTAAGATAGATAATATTAGGCTGATATTGTTCATTAATATTTTCAAAGGTTTCTTTACTCATATAAATATAATGACCAAGATAGTTTTTTACGATGCCAGAAATAATAAACTGATATTCTTTTTTATCACTATCAAGAACTGTTATTTGATCACCAATAGTTAAATTGTGATTGTCTGCTAGTTTGTCAGTTATAATTACTTCATTTTTTTGAAGAGTTATTTTTTTATTATCTTCATTATATAGATTAACTATTTTAGATAATTGATCTTGATTTTCGGTAATAAGCATATTAATATTAGATTCTCCTACATTACCAGTTATTACCTCAGCTAAAGTATAGTCTTTTATTTGAGGATTATTAGTAATGTCTTGTACTTCGGATAGCTTAAGATTATTGGTGTAGATAGTAGCGTCGTATTTAAATGTTTGACCATATTGCATATTAGTTATATCAACAATACAGTCTTTGATACCAAAACCACATAGCATTAGAGCTGTACAACCACTTATACCAATAATAGTAACTAAGACACGTTTTTTGTAACGGAAGATGTTACGAATTGTAATTTTGTTAGAGAATTTTAAATGATGCCATAAAGGTTTTATTTTTTCAAGGAGAATTTTTTTACCATTCTTAGGTGCTTTTGGACGCATTAAACTGGCTGGTTTGTCTTTTAAAATGCGATTTGAAGTTATAATACTTGAACCACAGATACATAAAATGGCAATAAATAGTCCTCCTAAAGTACTTGGTAAATTTAAAGTAAATTGAAAATCTGGAATACTGAATAAAATACGATAAATACTAAAGATAAGATATGGTATTAAAGTTAGACCGATTATTATACCAATTAACCCACCGATAAGAGTAGCGCTTAAGGAAAAAATTAAATATTTATTACGAATTTCACGATTAGTAAATCCTAAAGATTTAAAAGTTCCTATTTCACCACGATCATCTTCGACCATACGATTCATAGATATTAAACTAACTAAGATGGCAACAGCATAAAATACTAGAGGAAATAGTGCTGATAAGTTACTTATACTCTTTGTTTGATCAATATAAGATGAATATGTTTGGTCATCAGAGCTATCATAAATATACCATGTTGGTTTACTTATATCAGCAAGTTGTTGACGAGCTTCTTTTAATTCGTCTTCAACTTCTCTTTTACTATCGTTATATTCTTCTAATGAATCGTTATATTTAGCTAAATTAGTATTATATTCTTTTAAACCAGATTGATATTTGCGATTGGCTTTTTTGTATTTAGAATAATTTGAATTATAAGTTTTTTCGGCTTGATTAAGTTGCTCTTCGGTATTAATTAAGGTATTAATTAAGGTTCGTTGTTGTTTTAAAGATACTAAAGTAGCACTATTAGTTTGGTATTCTGATGAAGATGGATCTAGGGTTGATAATATTTTTTCTATATTACTTATATTATTATTAACTTTAGATAAAGAAGTGTTTAGATTAGTAATATTATATTCTTTTAAGGTATCTTCTAATTCTTGTTTACCATTGGTAATTTCTTTTTTGGCTGCATTTAATTGTTTTTTAGTAGATGATAAAGTCTTGGCTACTTGGTCTAATTCTTTTTTACCTTCTGAAAGTTCTTTTTTTGCTTTATCTAGTTCTTTTTTGGCATCGGCGAATTCTTGGTTAGCTTGAGCCTCATTTTTGTTTATTTCATCTTCTGCTTCATTATATAGGTCTTGATAGCGACGATTTTCTTCAGTATCTTTAATCTTATTTAATTCATTAGTTAAATCTTCGATTAAAGATAAATAAGATGAAGATGAAGTTGTTTCTTCTTTAGCTTTTTTAACAGTAAGATAGATGTTAGTATAGTAATCAGTATTAAAATTAGATGGTTTAACATAAGAGTAATAATTTATAGTTCCTGTACCAATTGTTGTAGATCCTCTATTTTGATTTACTTCAACATTATTAAAATAAAGAGAACTACTAACTGTTCCAACTATAGTAACTTCTTTTTCTATAAAATTATCGCTATTAAGAGTAATTTTATCATTCAATTTATAATCTAAATTAGTTAGGAAGTTTTCTTCAACGACAATTTCATTGTCGTTTTCTGGTAAACGACCTGTTATTATATGAAGAGTATTTATTTTAGTTGGTAATGATGAGACTTTTAAAACATATTCAACATCATCTTTTTTAACAAGAACATCTTCAGAATAAGAGCCTTCAATGTCTTGGATATTAGTTATTTTTTGTAAAGATGAGATGTCTTTATCAGTTAAACCCATAGATGATACGACGTTAATGTCATAAGTATTATATTTATCAAAGTATTTATCAATTGTTGCAACCATATCAGGAGATGTAGCAGTTAAACCGACAAAAACTAAGACTCCTAGAAGACTCATGATAATCAAAGATAGAAAGCGAGGGAAAGTCTTTTTAATAGTACGTAAAGTATTGGTTAAAAGACGATTTTTCTTTTTCATATTACCACTCAATACTTTCTATTGGACGTGGATTATGATTGATATTAATTTCTTCTACTTGACCATTTTTAAATTTAATTACTTTATCAGCCATGTCGGCGATAGCACTATTGTGTGTAACAATAATAATTGTCATCCCCTCTTTATGACAAGTATCTTCGAGAAGTTTTAAAATTTGTTTACCAGTTTTGTAATCTAAAGCTCCAGTTGGTTCGTCACATAATAGTAATTTAGGGTTTTTAGCTAAGGCACGAGCAATAGATACTCTTTGTTGTTCACCACCAGATAATTGAGATGGAAAATTATCGATACGATCTTTTAAACCTACTTTCTTTAATATTTTTTCGGGATTTAAGTGATCTTTGCATAATTGAACAGCTAGTTCAACATTTTCTAAAGCTGTTAAATTTTGAATTAGGTTGTAAAATTGAAAGACAAAGCCGATATCATGGCGACGATAGTTTATTAAGTCTTTTCCTTTAAGTTTAGTAATATCAGTACCATCGATAATTAAAGATCCGCTAGTAGCTTCATCCATACCACCTAAAATATTTAAACAAGTTGTTTTACCAGCTCCTGAAGGACCTAGGATAACAACTAATTCACCTTTTTCAATAGAAAATGAAGCTTTATTAAGAGCTTTTATAGATATTTCACCCATTTGATAAACTTTACTAATATTCTTAAATTCAATATATGCCATTATATCACCTTTTCGATTATATATTATAACATAATTTATCTGTAATTTTAGTGAATATTTCTTTAAAAATTATGAAAATAGACGAAGAATTATTTCTTCGTCTATTCTATTCATTGCTCTTTAAAGATTCTGTTAAATTGATTTTTTTGACATATGAATTTATCAACATACTAAATGCTAAGGTAAAGATAATTGTAGCAATTACAGAGATTATGCAGTTATTAAATGTTACTTCTTTAATAAAGTTTAAGTTTTCAACTTCACAAGTTTTTATAACGATAATAGAAAGAATATATCCTGCTATTAAGCCAAATATGATACCAAATAGCATAAGAATAATATTTTCTCTTTTTATAATACTTATTACTTTACTGTTTTTAAATCCTAGTACTTTGTATGTTGCTATTTCTTTTGAACGTTCACGAACATTTATATTAATTAAATTATATAGAACAGCAAAGATAAGCAAGATTGAGAAGACAACAAAGACACCAACTAGTAAAGCTAGATTATTCATAACATCTTCATAAGCTTTTTCAGCTATAGAAACATATAATACTTGAGAGACAATATTAGTATCATTTATCTTTTGAGCAAGTTCTAGTTCATCGTAATTACCTTTTGTTTTTAATAAAAGCATGTTATTACGTGGTTCTTGCCCAAAGGCTTTAGTATAATAATTAGAATTCATATAAACATAATGTTCAATGTAATTTTTAGCTATACCTTTAACTATTAAACTATATTCTTTTTGTTGTTTATCTTTTAACTTAATAACTCCCCCTACTCTGATATTGTTCATAGTAGCAAGTTTTTCACTAATAATAACACCATCATCATCTAATTTTAATTTTTTATTAGTTTTATAATCACGTAAATCGATAAAGTCACTGAAATTATCATCATAGAATGTTACTGAGTTAATATTAATAGTTTTTCCGTTGTAATCGGAAGTATAAGTTTCGTAATTACTTATTAAGCCTTTATTAACGTTATCTAAAGCTAAAATTTTTTCAGTTCCTTCATTTAATGATTCACGAGAACTTAAATCTTTATAAAATATTTGAGCATCTACTTTAAATATTTTACCATATTGAGTTGGAATCATTTCAGTTATTGAAGTACGTAATGATAAACCGGTTAACATTAAAGCTAAACAACCACCTATACCTATTATAGTCATTAACATACGAGCTTTGTAACGAAAGATATTCTTTAATGATATCTTAGTTGTAAGTGATAAATGATTCCAAAATTTAGGAATTTTTTCAAAAATAGAAGAAACAGTTTCTTTTTCTTGCTTAGCTTTTAATAAAGATACAGGTTTTTCTTTGAATGTTTCTTTACAACATATTAAAGTTGAAGCTATAGCTACTACTAGAGCTATTCCACTAGCTATTAAGAAATAACGAAAATTAAAGTTTAAATTATAAAATGGGAATTCATATAGCATTTCATAGATAAAATAAACAAATAATGGAAGAATAACAACTCCGACTATAATACCGATAAAAGATCCTATTATTACGGAAGATATAGAATATATTAGATATTTAATTAATATTTCGTTGTCTCTAATACCGATAGCTTTTAAAGTACCTATTTGGTTTCGTTCTTCGTATAACATACGATTAATAGAGGCACTTATCATAAAGAAGGTTATGAAATAGAAAACGATAGGTACAACTATAGCTAGATTACTTATTTTTTCAATATCAGAGATAAATTGGCCATAACCAGCATTGTCTTTTCGATCGAAGACGTAACTTTTAGGATATGATAATGTTTTTATCATATCTTCACCATTTTGAATTTCTAAACGAGTAGCTTCTAGTTGTTGATAAGCAGCATTTTTCTTATTATTTAAATCTGTTTTGGCTGCTGATATCTCTTGTTCATATTGAGATACTGTTTTACGTAGTTCATTGTTTTGTTTTTTATAATAAGATGATAATTTACTGGAGCTACCCATTGAATTATAGATTTCTAATTGTTCTTCGTATTGTTTTTTAGCATTTAGATATTTATTTTCATAAGATGATAATTCACTTGAAATAGTTAATTGTTTTCTTAAAGAAATATTTTCAGTTTCTAAGGAAGCTTTTTCAATTTTTTGATTAGATATAGTATTTTCTAGTTGATTTATTTCAGCTTTTAAAGCTACTTTTTCGGCATTTATAGTCGGTGATGTTCCACCACCAAAAAAACCATTGTAACCAAATGAAGCGTTATAGCAATAGAAACCTCCTGGATAACAACATCTTTTGCCATCAGAAGATAAACTAAAACCAGGATAACATTTGTTATTAGTACTTCCTTGGGTATAATCATTCATACTATTATATTGAGCTTTCATAGCATTTAATTTAGCTGTATTACTATTAATAGATGTATTTAGTTCTCTAATTCTTTGTTCATTATTATTTATTTTATTTTTGGTATTAGATATTTGATTATTATAATTCTTTTTGTAATTATCATAAGTTGTTTTAGCATTATTCATTTGTTTTTTTAAATTGTTTAATTTATTTTTTTCTTCATTTCTAGTAGAATCGCTTATACTATTAATTTTTTGTTCTATTTGTTTATCTGTTAAGATGTTTTTCTTAGTATCATTTAGTAATTCTTCTTTGTTTTTTATTTCGTTTTCAGCTTCGATAAATTGAGCATCTATTTTAGCTTTTTCAGCTTCATACTCAGCTTTAGCACTAGTTATTTTTATTTGTTGATCTGTAATTATTTCGTTATATTTATCTTTGAAATAACCACTTACTGCATATGTAGCTTCTATTTCTTTACGTTCGATATAATCATCGTACATTTCGGTAAAAGCAACACTATTAGTATCATATTTTATATATAAATCGGAATAGATATCCGAATTAACATTAGCTTCATTAACAAAAATATAATAATTTATTTTACCAGATAAAAGAGTTGAATTACCACGATCGATAGCTAGATACTCTGGTGATTGAATAACACCAACTATTTTAAGCTTTTTTTCTTTTAATAAATCGGATTCAATAGTGATTTCATCACCTATTTCATATCCGTCTTTTTGCATTTTTTTATCAATAACACATTCGTTATTATTTTTAGGATTTTCACCATCTATTAGTTTGGTAGTATTTATTTTATTTTTACTATTATATGAGTGAAGTCTTATAACATAATCTTCACCATCTAAGTTATTAACAATATCTTGTGTATATGCACCTTCAATATATTTTACTTCTTCAAGCGTCGTTTTTAACTGAGAGATATCATTAGCTTCGATACCATATTCTAGATTTACTTTAACATCGTAAAAGTTATTATTTTCAACAAATTCAGTCATTGTATCTTGAAGGTCAAGACTAGATATTTTCATTCCAACGAAAAAACCAACTCCTAAGGTAACAATTATTATTTGAGCTATATAAGTTTTGATATTCTTACGAATAAAATTTTTAGTTTCTTTGATTAAAACTTTGTTTACCATGGTAATTCTCCTACTGGAGTTGGATTATTGTTTTCAACCTTGCTTATTATTTCTCCACTACGGAATGAATAGACAACATCAGCTATTGGAGTAATAAAATTATTATGTGTTACGATAATTAGAGTTATATTTTTTTCTTTACAAGTTTTAACTAACAATTCTAGAACTTGTCTAGTAGTATTATAGTCAAGTGCTCCAGTTGGTTCATCAGCAAAAAGAATACGAGGTTCTTTAGCTAGAGCACGAGCGATAGATACTCTTTGTTGTTCACCGCCGGATAATTGACTTGGATAATTATTTATACGATCTTTTAAACCAACTTGTTCTAGAAGATATTCGGCGTTACTTTTCTTTTTCTTTTTACATAGTTCTAAGACTAATTCCACATTATCTTTAGCAGTTAATGTTTGAATTAAATTATAAAATTGGAATATGTAGCCTACTTTAGCGCGACGGTATTCTAGCATTTTGTTTTCGTTGTATTTAGTTATATCGTCACCGTCAACAAAGATACGACCGGATGTTGCTTGGTCTAGACCACCTAATAAATTAAGAGCTGTACTTTTTCCGGCTCCACTTGTACCAAGAAATATAACAATATCTCCTTCATATATAGTAAAATTAATACCATTTAAAGCACGTGTATATACTTCACCAGTATGATATTCTTTAACAACATTTTCAAATTTTATAATAGGTTTTTTCTTCTTTTTAGGAGTAGAAGGGGTTTCTTCAAGATCTAGAACTTCTATTTCAGAATTAGTTAGATTATTATCTTTGTTCATATTATCACCTCATACTCTACTATACTAGTAATATTATAGCATTTTTATATTTTTAAGCAACAAAAAAGGAATAATATATATTCCTTAATTAAATAAATTTTTAAAGAAGTTGCCAATACTTTTGAAGAAGTTAACAATAGCGTCTCCTATTTTAGCAAAGAAACCTTTTTCTTCTTTTTCTTCTTCATTAGTTTCTAAATCTTTTTGGTCATCTAAGTTAGTTATATCTTCTGATGCTTGTTCTTCTTTATTAGAAGTATTTTGTTTTTCTAAATATCTAATATATTTAGAAATATTATTTGTGTATTCTGTTTTATTTAGACCAACTATTATAAAAGCATGTTGTTGTCCTTGAACTTGCCAGAAGTCATATAGTAAATTAGCTTTTTTAGCTGCTGGATAGACTATCGAAGTACTAATACTATATGGAACTGTTGTATCAGAAGTCCCATGAATAATATATAAAGGTACTTTACTTATTTGACGATTAGGATGGAAGGCATTTTGTTTAAGATCAAAATCTTCTTCCTTTAGACCAACTTTAATTTGATTGATTAAATAATTTTTAATATTCTCTTCACCAATAAGGTCATATAAGTTTTCTTTACCTACTAAGTTAGTGATTTTTGCTAGTAGTTCCATTCCAGATCCAGTTGTTAAAAGTCCTTCGATAATTCCAGTCATTGAATCGTATCCACAGTCATCAACAATACCAATAACATTTTTAGTTGTTAAATCACGTCCCATATTCGCTTGAGTCCAAGTTTGTAAGGTTGTTGCTCCACCAAGTGATGTACCATGAATAATTACTTTTGATGCTTTGCGATCAGCAATAGCATAATTGTGTTCATCATTAATGTATGTTAGCCAATCCCAGATATCTAAGCTTTCTAGGTAGCCCATGCCAACAGATCCACCACTTTTACCGAAGCCACGTAAATCAGGAGCAATAACATTATATCCTTGGTCTAAATACATTTTAGCAATTGCTTGTGCATATATTTTACCATTCGTCATAAAAGGATGAACGATAACTGCCCATTTAGTAGATTTAGTTGGAGCATAGTAAATGTAAGCATTTAAATTAACTTTGTAAGCTGGCCCTGCTTCACTTGTTTGTGCTGCTGTTGTAGATTCAATTTGAATACGTTCATCATAATTTAACATTAACGATTCTAATTTAGTTGCAACATCTTTGATAACTTGGCCAATATTAGTACCTAGCCCATTTATAAGGCTTTGGCTATCAGCAAAAGTCCCAGAAAGATTAGATAATAATTCAGAAGCAATAGCATCAACAGCGACTGAATCATAACTATTATTTGATAATTCATATATCTTATAAGCAATATCAACTTTTAACACATCAAGATTTTCATTTTTGTTTAAGGTTTTAATATAAGTTAATAATTCGTTTAAAAATTCAGTAGCTTTTTTGACATCATTAACAGATATATTAGAAACTTTATTAGTTTGAATACTATTAGTAGTAAGTGAATTACTTGCTAAAAAGATAGTACTAAAGCCTGTTATTGTTAATAAAAAACATAAAATAATTATAGTTAATTTATATTTTTTTTGTTTTTGTTCTTTTTGACTATTAAATACTTCGTTATTCATATCTTATCACACCCTATACTATTTACTATTTACTATTTACTATTTTATTATAATATAAATCTATAAAATAAACAATTTATTTTATAGAATAATCTTATTATATAAAAAAGAACTTAGTACTTAATCACTAGGTTCTTTTATTTATTTTTTCTTTGATAGAATAAATATGGACTTTGTTCATAATCAAAATACTTGAATTCTGTTATTAATAACATATCTTTATACAGTTCAGTATCTATGAACGTATATAATCCCAGTATAATAATTAAATTAAATCAGTTTTTTTATATAATAAATGGCGTCCCCGGGCAGATTCGAACTGCCGACCTACCGCTTAGGAGGCGGTTGCTCTATCCAACTGAGCTACGAGGACTTCAATTAACTTTAATATTATATCATACTTTTATAAGAAATTTATAATTTTAAAGTTAATTTAGTTTGCTACTTTTTAGATAATTTATTTTCTTCATCAACAATAGATGCTAAACGACATGCACAGTAGATAAAGAGAATAAGAAATGATACTAAGATAACTGAAACAATAATTAAAAATATCTTCATTTTATCACCAATTAAATAATATATTGATGAAATGAAGATAATTGTCGTATTAAGTATTTAATTTATTTTTTAAATAAAATATTATAGTTAGAATTGTTGTGGATAGTAAAGCTCCACTTGTATCAACAAAGATATCAAAAATGCGAGCTGTTCTGCCACTTATAAATAGTTGATGAATTTCATCGGAACAAGCATATATAAAACAAAAAATAATGGTATATATGAAAGTTTTAGGAGTTAAACCAAATATTTTTTTATTAAAAATGAAGACTAAAATACCTAAACAAAAGTATAGAAAAAAGTGAGCGCTTTTACGAACAACTACAATGTATTTATCTATTATTTTTTGTTTATCTTCTTGAGGAATTTTTTCTTGTTTTATTGTTTCAATAGTATTAATGATAACTTCATCACTACGATGCTCTGACTTAGTTGCATCTTCAGCAGAAAAAGAAAAAATTATAAAAAGCCAAATGATTATAAAAATAATATTTAAAATGTATTTAGTCTTCATATTGATGCTCCTTTAAAACTTTTGACAATAAAATAATTATAAAACATTATACAAGGGACTTCAATTTGAAAGAGTGTAACTTGACATAAAAAAAAGCTTTTTAAGCTTTAGTTTTCTTGAAGATTTAGAATGTGAATATATGAACAATTATTTATTTCTTCAATATAGAATTCTATTTCTTGATCTTCCTCTAGTTTTTCACGATTCTTATCATCGTTTTTTAAGTGAGCAAAGACATTTTCTTTATCGTTGTACTCGATAAATCCATAACCTTTTTCTTTGCTCCACCATTTTACTCTACCTTTCATTTTCTCTACCCTTTCTTTATATTATATATAATAACATACATTTGTTTGCTTATCAATTTATTTTTTTGTACTTTTATACAAAATTATATGTTGGGTTTTGAGAAAATATGAAACCATTTGCCTCTGTTGTGTGCTCCCACCCTCTCCGCGAAAAAAAAGAAGAGCAAAAAAAAAAAAGAGGCAACTACCTATTTTCGCGAGAACTATCGTCGGCGT
>CALVVU010000008.1 GCA_944363975.1 Candidatus Coprovivens excrementavium
TCTCATAATAAAACAAAAAGAAAATTCTCTGATGAATTAATAATTAATTATGATAAATATGAGGTTTATATAAATGATAATTTATTAGATTTTTCCAAAAAGGAATTTGAAATAATTAAATTATTATCAATGAATTCTGGACAAATTTTTGATAAAGAAAAAATATACGAGTTAGTATGGGGCTATGATGCTGATGGTGATAGTAATGTTGTTAAAGAGCATATCCGAAAAATCAGATTAAAATTATCGGAATATTCAGATACAGTATATTTGGAAACTGTTTACGGAGTTGGTTACAAATGGAAAAGATAAAAAGTAAAGTACACAATTTATCATTAAGAAAAACATTGTGGTTATTACTCACTTTTATAATTGCAATTATTACACTTTTAACTTCTATAACTGTTCTTTTTCTAGCAAATAGTAGACAAGAAATATTAGATAGCAGAACTCTTGAAATATCTAATTATAAACTCGAAACAACTTATGATAATAACACCTATATTTTAGAACCATATCAATATACTTTTAGTGAACTCACACCAGATAAAGAGTTGAAATATAATATTTATTCTGTTCTAATTATATTGTTGCCATGTATATACATAATTGTTGGAGTTTTTATTGCTGTGTATATTTATTATAAATTAAAATTAAATAAACCCATTCAAGAATTGACTAAAGGAATTGATCACCTTTTAAATTATGATTTAGATTTTACAATTAATTATGAATCGGAAGATGAATTAGGAAAATTGTGTAACTCCTTAAATATAGTAAGGCAAGAACTTTATAGCAATAATCAAAAAATGTGGAGTATGCTAAATGAAAGAAAGGCATTAACTTCTTCTATTTCTCACGATTTAAGAACTCCTATTACTGTTATAAAAGGATATTTAGAATACTTAACAATGTATTTGAAAGATGGAAAAATACCACCAGAAACAATTTACACAACAATAGATAATATCAACGAGGCTATAAATAGATTAGAAAATTATGTTTCTTGTATTCAGAATATACAAAAAATAGATAATATAGAATTAAATCCAACGACAGAAAAAACTAAAGATTTTCTACACCATTTTAAAAGTGAATTTAATATTATTGCAAAAAATAAAAATAAAAATCTATTTATATATGATTCTTTACATAGCGATGAAATGATAATCGACAAACAAATAGTTTTTCGTATACTAGAAAATATTTTAGATAATGCCTTTAGGTTTGCAACAAATGACATAAAAGTATATATTTCTGAAAACAATGATTTTTTAGAATTTAAAATTATAGATGATGGCAAAGGCTTTTCAAAAGAAGAACTTAAAAATGCTACCGAACTATTTTATACATCTAAATCAAATAGTGGTTTATTTGGCATAGGTTTAACAATTAGTAAAATCTTATGTGAAAAACACAATGGATCTATAAAATTTAAAAACTCTAAAGATAAAGGTGCACTAGTTTTAGTAAAAATTAAAAAACTTTGAATATTTGACTAGATTTTGACTTTTATTATTTATAATCTTCTTATCAATTAGATAAGGAGGTTATTTTTTTTGGAAATAGTAATTGATAAATTGACCAAGAAATATGGTAAAAAAACGGTTTTAGATAATGTATCTTTAAACATTACTAAAGGAATGTATGGATTGTTAGGAAAAAACGGTGCTGGTAAAACTACACTAATGAGAATTCTAGCAACTTTATTAGAAAAGGATGCTGGAAAAATAACTGTATGTGATATAAGTATCGAAAAAACAAAAGAGATAAGAAATATAATTGGGTATTTACCACAAGAGTTTTCATTTTATCCAAATCAAACAGTTTATGATGCATTAGACTATTTAGGTATATTATCTGGAATTTCTACTAAAGAAAGAAAAGTAAAAATTAAAAAAATATTGGAACAAGTAAATTTGACCAAAGAAAGGAACACGACTTTTAAACATCTTTCTGGTGGCATGAAAAGAAGATTAGGTATTGCACAAGCATTATTAAATGATCCTAAAGTTTTAATTGTCGATGAGCCTACTGTTGGGTTGGATCCTGAAGAAAGAATTCGTTTTCATAATCTTTTGACTGAACTTGCTAATTCAAGGATAGTATTATTATCAACTCATATTGTGAGTGATATAGAAACTACTTGTAATAATCTTGCAATTCTTCACGAGGGCAAAGTTTTATTTGATGGAAATGCCAAAAAACTAAAGGAAAAAGCAACAAATAAAGTTTTTATTATTGAAGTTGAAAGAGAAAAAATAAACAAAATAAAAGAAAAATACAAAGTAATTAATATGATTCAAGAGAATAATAAAATTAAATGTAGAATTGTATCGCTTACACCACCAAAAGAAAAACATACGGTCGTAACTCCGACTATCGAAGATGGCTATATGTATATCTTGGAAAGTGAGAAAAAATAATATGAAATTATATCTAAAAGAATTAAAGAAAATATGTTTTAGTGTTGTATATGTTATATTTTTAGCACTTTTAATATTTAGTTGGAGTAATAATTTTAGAGGTGTAACAGAAGAACAAATAGAATTGGCAAATAGTAATAATGATACATCAATTTTTAGTGATTCCATATTACAAAAGCCAGAAGAAGGACAAGATTCTTACGGTACTATGCCATCGGAAAATGAAGAAGGCATTATGGTTGGAGCAGTAGATTTATTATTAATGCAATATGAAAGTAATAGTTATCCAACTTATCCGTTTGGCTATTATAAGGAAGTAGTTTTAAGTGATGAGGATCAAAATAGAATTCTTGAAATATTAATGGAAATTACTGGACTAGATGATGAGACATTACATAATTTGCCCGATAATTACTTTCCGTCAGTAAATGGCAATATATTTCATCCTAATGCTAATGTATCAGTTGGGGATAATGGCGAATATATTTTAGATAATGACCAAGAATCAGATTATCTTTTTGAATCCCAAGTATCATACGAACAATTTAAAGAATTAATGGAAGAAGTAGATGGTATTCTTGGTGGAAAGTCATATTTTGAATTAAATATGCTCATTCAGTATTATGGTAATGTAGAGATGACTTATGAAGATGCAGTTGCTGAATATGAGCAAAATGTAGAAACTGATAAAGTAAGTACATCATTTGCAAGATTATTTTGCGATTATATGGGTTTAATTGTAGGCTTATATCCCGTATTTATTGCAGTAGTTCTTTGGTTAAAAGATAGAAAAAATAAAATGAACGAATTTATTTACTGTAAAAAAATTTCTTCTTTTAAATTAGTATTTGTAAGATATTTGGCTATTTTAACAGCAGTGTTATTGCCAATCATCCTATTTAGTTTTGAATCTTTAATTCCTTTGATGGAATATTCAAAAAATACTGGAATAGTAATTGATAATTTTGCATTTATAAAATATATTTTATGGTGGTTACTTCCAACAACAATGATAGTATCTGCTATTGGAACATTTTTTACTATTTTATCTGGTTTGCCAATAGCCATAATAATTCAAATAATTTGGTGGTTTATTGATAGAAGAAATGTTCTAGTTGGCGAAAACTCTCTTTCTACATTAATTATCAGACATAATACATTAGGAAATAGTAGTGCAATATCTAATAATTTAGAAACCATTTGGTTGAACAGAGGGTTATTATTTGGATTAGCAATAATATTAATTATTTTATCTTCTATTATTTATAGTATGAAAAGAAAAGGAAAGTTAAATATTGAATACAAATTTACAAAATTATGGTATATTCTTAAAGAAAAATATTTGCTTATCTTTAAAAAGTAATATTGTTTTATCAATAATATTATTGCTAGCCATTCCTATTGTTAGAAGTGTTGGAAATTTAACCGTAGTATTATCAGCAGAGTGTTTAGAATTATTTGTATCACTAATTGGAATTACTATGATTATTCCGATTACCAAAAATGAGCATAATACAGAAATTAGAGAAATTATATTTGGAAAAAAAATATCGTATATATTAACAGTTATTACTCGCCTTATAGTTGCATTTATAATAGTTTTTCTAATGATTGTGATTTATGCGATTATAATGCAAAAATTAAATAGTGAGTTCCCATTTTGGAGTTTTGTAATTGCTACTACATTTCTCGCTTATTTTTGGGGATTACTGGGTTTATTAATGTCTGAAATAAGTAGGAATTCAATAGTTGGGTATTTATCTGCTTTCGGATATTATTCTCTCATTTCATTTGGTTTTCTCACTTCATCTAACTTTATGTATTTGTTGCCAATAACAGATGGTAGTCTTTCAATGCCGATTTTTATAAAACTAGTAATTGTAAATATAGTAATGTTGTTCATTATTTTACTAATAGCGAAAAAAGAAAAAATATAATTTAAAAAAAAGAAATAGCAATTTTATTTGGTTGTTATTTCTTTTTTTGATCAACTCTATTAAATGTAGTTTTATGTTCTTTATCATATCTTAAAAGTTCAGAACTTGTCATATTTAATTTAGGATCAATATTATTATTCATGCCAGTTGCAATTTTGTCGAGCATATCTATCGTTGGTTTTCTTTTACAATTTTCTAATTGATTAATGTAAACTAGATTACTACCGACTTTCTCTGCAAATAGTTCTTGAGATAAGTTATATTTTTGTCTGTAATATTTTAAATTCATTGATAGGATTTCTTTACTACTAATCATATATCTTACCCCACTTTCTAAAAATATTTTATACAAGTGTATAATAAATGTCTTTTGTACAACTGTTTAAGAAAGGACTTGCTTTTTTGGTAAAATGCGACTATGATATTAATATATTTTCTAAAGTTTTGTGAGGTGATAGTAATGTCTAAAAGTATAAAGATAATCTTTATTGCTTTATCAATTTTAGTATTCACACTTCTAATAAAGATATTCTACTTTGATACAAATATGGGATTTAGAACAGAAATAGTAGAATTAAATTATAGTGCATTTCCTATGTTTGTTGATGTTGCAATTACGGTTATATTTGTTCCATTTCTCGTATATGGGATATTAGAAAGTATTTATGATAAGGCTTATTCATTTATAAAAAAATAAGTAAAATTTTAAATTTATTTTATGTAAAGATATTTCTTTATTTAAATAATCGTGTATAATATATATATATATGTAAGAAATTTTTGAGGTGCATTATGGAAGTAGTAAATAAAAATGTCAAATCAAAAAGTCCAACAATAGAATACTTAAAAAGTATAGAAATAAATTCCACCAATAGGCATGAAGAAAAAGAATTTGATAATTATATTGTCAGTGTAGTTTTAATCACAACAGATACAACTACACTTAATTCGTTTACAAAGGATTATGAAGTTTATTTAGTCGTTGTAGATAAGACTAATGAAACATCACAAGGTAATCTACTATTAAAAGAATTTGCTAGTTATGATAATGCAATTTCGTATTATAATGAATTAAAATCTAAAATAGATAATTATAGTGAAAATGATATAAAATTACTTACGAATTAGATAAAATATATCTATTCTTAAATTTTCGCAAAAAATCGTAAAAATTCCAAAATTATCTTCTTGACTATTATAAGTCAAGTGTTAAAATATAGTAAAATCAAATAATTAGGTGGAAACGAAGAAAAACTCCTAATTTTTTTGATTTTTTGTTAAAAAAGCATTGACTTTAAAATCTAAAACCTTTAGAATAATATCCAATATTTGGAAGAAAATTAATTGTTTGAAGTGGTGAGCAGTATTAACTTACTTCATCTGAAAGATTGGTGATGTAACAATGAGTAATCATTTATTTAAACGATTTGTGGTTGATGATTTAAGTTATCAATGTGTTAATAGTCTAATAGAGAGACTTATCTAGGGTTATTATCCTTTTTAAGTCTCTCTTTTTTAGTGTTTGGAGGTAAATCATGGCAGATGAAATTTTAGAAAATGAAATATTATCGAAAAAAGATTTAATAGATTATGATATTGAAAGATCTTATTATCGTGTTTGCAAATTAATTAGAAAATATAAAAGATTAAAGTGCAAAAGTTTTGGTGAGCCACAATTAACTATAACAACCAAATACAAATATGTTTTTGTAGATGAAAAAACTATCGGTATTAATGATTATACTAAACTAGATCAATATATAGATGATGATACTGAATACAAGAAAATGTCTAGGAAAATAGTTTTTGCTACTGAAAATATGAGCCCAGAAGAATTGGTTTATTATACAGTTTGCCTTTATAATGGTAAATCTGAATATCGTTGTACTCAAGAAATTGGTTGCTCTGCTGATGGTTTAATTCCAATTAAAAAAAGTTGCATTATAAAATTTGCTTGTGTGTTTGATATAGAAGTTTATAACGATGATAAATTTGGCGAAGATGAAGAAGCAGATTTTCAAGATTTTATAGAAAAATTTAAGTTGTAAGAAATTGCAACTTTTTTAATGCCTTAAAGGAGGTGGTGCCTATGATTGTAAACATACTAATTCCAATGATTTGACAAGTGAATACAAGCAAGTTAATATACTTATAGGTGATTAATTATGCTTTACTATATTCCTAAAATCATAATTATTTTATTATCTTTAATTTTAATCCAGTCTGATAATGTTTTTAATGATAAAACAATTATAGAAAGTGAAATTGAAAGCATTGATCCAATAATTAAAGAAGAAATAATTAATGATAATCAAAATCAAGAAGAATTAGATGCTAATATGGAAATTGAAGAAAAAGTAGAAGAGGTCGTAGAAAATGATACTATTTCTACTACTGATTCACAAGAACAGCCATATAATGAAAATACTTATCAAGAAGAATCAGAATCAACTAATAATGTTGTAGAAAGTCAACCAGAAATTATAGAAGAAGAAACTACTCCTAGTATTGTTGAAGAAGAATCTTATATAGGTGTTCCTAGTCCAAATGATTTCTTTTATTCTATTCATTTAGGTAGGATTGATGAAAAATATAAAACATTAAGTGATTGTTATAACGATGCTCCAAGAATAGCCTTTAAAGACACAACTGATATTAATAATATTGTGTGTTATGAAGTTATTGATGATTTAGGAACAGTTTTAGGTATTTATATGGATGTAAAATGCAATTCTGAAAATTGCGAAAGATATAAAGATTAGTTTAAATACTAATTTTTTTATGGAGGAAAAAATGTTAATTATATTGTGTTTGGCACTATTAATAATGGTGCTTTTTTTATACTCTGCTTGTGTTATATCAAGTAGAATTTCAAAAAAGGAGGAGATCGAAATTGAAAGTGAGAAAAATGATTAAATTAATGATGTTTCCTTTATTTGCTCTTTTAATGCTTTTAGGTACTCAAACTGTTAATGCTCAAACTGTTAATCTTACTAAAATAAATACAGACTGGTTTAAATCATATACATTTAAAGGTGAGTATAGCAGTTGGTATTTAAAAGATTATTCTTTTAATGGTAGAACTGCTTATTGTATCGAACCTACTATACCAGAGGGTGAATCTTATAACACGGGTGATTGGAGTGTAACTAATTATACTAATGAACAAAAAGAAAAAGCCCTTTTAATTGCTTATTACGGTTATGACTATCCTAATCATCAAACAAGAGAATATAGAGCAGCAACTCAAGCCCTACTTTGGGAACTAATGGGAACATCAACTGTTGGTTTTTCTTCTGAAAGATATGATCGAGGTACGATTTATAATGTAGATAAAGAAAAACAAGAAATTATGAATTTAGTAAATAATCATACTAAGAAGCCATCATTTAATGGAACTACTATTACTTTAAATGTTGGCGAAGAAATTACATTAAATGATACAAATAAGGTATTATCGAATTATGAAGTTTATTCATCAGAAAATGCTGATGTCGATATAAACGAAGATAATAATACTCTAACAGTTAAAGCAACTGCAGTCGGAAACATTACAATTAGATTTGCAAAAAAACAATATTTAAATACTCAATATTTAGTATATTATAGTGAGGGACATCAAACTCTACTTTCCCCTGGGGCAGTTGATCCAGTTTATTCAGATTTAAATATCAAGTCTTTAGGTGGTAAAATTGAATTTACCAAATATGATAAGGATAATAATACCAATACTCCACAAGGTTTAGCAACTTTAAGTGGTGCTATTTATGGTATTTATGATGCTGAAACTGATACTTTAATTCAAACAGTTACTACTAATGATGATGGTTATGCAATTAGCAATAACCTACCAAAATTAGGCGAATACTATTTACAAGAAATCACTCCTAGTGAGGGTTACCAAATTGATTTAACTAGATATTATTTTTCTAGTAGCCTAGAGCAAATAAATGCTAGTTTAATTGTAAAAGAAGATGTTATTACTCGTGATTTTGAATTTACTAAAGTAATAGCAACAGATAAAACTGGAATAATGACACCAGAGGCAAATGTAGAATTTGGTATATATGATCATAATAATCAATTATATACTAAAGTAACTACCGATTCAGAGGGTAAAATATATGTAACCTTACCTTATGGAAAATATACTTTAAGACAATTAACTTCTACTACTAATCATGAAATGCTGGAAGATTACGAATTTGAAGTAAAAGAACTCGGTGATACAGTTAATAAGGTATTTGCTAATGCTGAAATAACTGCTAAATTAAAAGTTGTTAAGGTAGATGCTGATACTGGACAAACTATAGCATTATCTGGTATTAAATTTAAAATATTTGATTTAAATAACAATGAATATGTTTGTCAAACCACGGACAGAGTTCAATGTGTGTTTGAAACAAACGACCAAGGAATCTTAATGACACCATTACCTTTAAATTCTGGTGATTATCGCCTAGAAGAAGTTGATCAAGTAATTGATGGTTATTTGTGGAATCCAGAAGCACTAGAGTTTTCAATTAATGAAGATTCTAATTTTGAAAATGATGATGTGTTTGGAGCTATCATAGAACTTGAATTTGAAAATACTTCTGTTAAAGGAAAAGTTGAAATTAATAAAACTGGTGAAGGAATCGAACTAACAGAAAATGGCTATGTTTATAATAAAATTAATTTAGAAAATGTAGTTTTTGGTTTATATGCTAAAGAAGATATTTATGATACTTTAGGTAATTTAATATATGAAAAAGATACATTAATTGCTGAACTAGTAACCAATGTTGATGGCTATGCTAGTATTGATAACTTATATTTAGGTGAATACTATCTAAAAGAATTAAAAACAGTTGGTAATCATGTTCTAGATTCAAATATCTACACTTTTAAATTAGAATATAAAGACCAATATATTGCTGAAATTCTTTATACTATCGATTTAGAAAATTATGTATCTACTGGATCACTAATCTTTAGTAAAGTAGATTTTTCAACTAGTGAACCATTACCTAACACTCTAATAGAGATTTATAACGATAAAGAAGAATTAGTCTTTTCTGGTAGAACTGATGAGTTAGGACAAATTAAAATTGACAGACTACCTTTAGGCAGATACTTCATTTTAGAAAAGGAAGCCCCAAGTGGTTATAAAATTAATACAGAGAAAATGTATTTTGAGATTAAAGAAAACAACGAAATAGTAAAATGCACTATGACAAACGAAGTGTTTGAAGTACCAAATACTGGATTAAGTAATATTAATTTTGAAATTATAGTAAGTATTGTTTTAGTAATGTCTGGATTAGGATTAATTGGTTATGGTTTCTTTAAAAAGAAAAAGTAAACTAATAATTAAAATTATAGGACTACTAGTATTAGCAAGCGGTATTTTTATTCTTATATATCACTATTCTAAAATAGAAAAACTTGATAAAGAATCAGATATTAAAATTGAAGAATTTTTAAATGAAGAAATACCACTAACAAACGAAGTGAGTATTGAAAACATTACTATTGAAGAAGAAAAGTCTGATAAACAAGATTATAATTATATAGCAGTTTTAGAAATACCATCTATTGATTTAAAACGAGGTTTAGTAGATCCTAGTAGTCCTTATAACAATGTAAACTATAATATTCAAATAATAGATAATTCTACCATGCCCAATGTAACAAATGGTAATTTTGTTCTTGCTAGTCATAACGGAGCAAGTTATATATCTTTCTTTAAGAATTTAAATAAAATGAATATCAATGATAAAATTTATGTCTATTATCAAGGTTATAAATATGAGTATTCTTTAACTGAAATATATGATACTCCAAAAGATGGTAAAGTTGAAATTGTAAGAGATTATGATAAAACAACTATTACATTGATTACTTGTAAAAAGAATAGCAAAGATACACAAGTAGTATATATTGGTTATTTAACGAATACTACTACTTATTAAAAATTACTGGAGTGATGGTAAGTATCTAAAATTCCAAAGTTTATAATATTACACGATTATACTTATACTGATGGATCAATACCACCACTTGCTAGAATTTTATTTGCTCAAATATCTTCTCTTGCAAAAAGTGATGGGTATTGCCATGCATCTAATAAGTATTTGGGTGAGATAAATAATGTTGATGAAAGAACTATTAGAAGATTATTAAATCAATTAGAATCTTCTGATTACATTGTCATTGTCATTGATAAAAAACAACCGAACAATTTAAGAAGAAAGATTTATATAAATGATATCAAAGGACAAAATTGTCCTATCGGTACGGATGATTAAGTCCTATCTAGTTAGGACAAAAATATCCTATAAATATATAAGTAAAAATATATAAGTGAATATATAATTTATAAATTAATTTAATTAATTAATTCATGAATTAATTGGAGGTGGAAATATAAATAGAAATAAAGTTGAATTGATAGGAAAAATAACCAGCATATCGGAAATTAAAAAAGACATAAACAATAATGAGTTTATGTTTTTTGATATAGTTCAAAATGAATACATTGATGATAATCTCTATAATTCTTCTTTTTATAAAATTAGATTATACAACAATTTAATTAAAAGATATCAAAGTGTTTTGTTTAAAGGGAAAAATATATATGTTAGTGGCTATTTAAATTCATATAAAAAAGATAGCAAAGTAATTTATTATATCTATCCTTTAGAAATAAAAGAATTGGATAATAATTATACTTTAGATGAATCATCAAGTCCTACTATTAGTTATGATCCAGATGGTGTTATGGTTTGGAATGGTAAAAGATGTGAGTCTACAATGTGTACTCCCGAAGAACAAAAGGAAATGGAGGCTTTGTTAAGTGAATATCAATGATACATTAATATATATTTATGCTAAAGATGATTATAAGGCTAAAAATGATCTCGATACTATAAAAATAATATGTGATAACCACGGAATTAATGTTTTAAAAGTGTATAGCGATATAACTACTTCTAATAAACTTGATTTAAAAGTTAATTTAAAGAAATTAATAAATGAAAATAAAGACTGTAATTTATTAGTTTTTAGTGTAAATAAACTAGGTAGAGATTTAAATGAATTATTAGAAATTAGAGATATGTTACAAGAAAAAAATATAAAAGTTTATGATGCTATACAAAAAGAACTGATATTTAATGATATGTTTAGTTATATAAAAGAAATGCAAGAAAATATTTTAGATAAAGGAAGTGATAAAGATTTGCAAAGAAATTTAAATGTTTTATTTGTAGAACCAAATAAATTACCAGTAAAAAAAACAATTAAAAATACATTAGAAGAAAAGCAAAAATTAGTTGGAGGTTTAATTGAATATACTTATATCGAAAATTGCAATGATATTACTATTATTTGCAATGAGGAAGGTAAAATTTTAGGTTTACCACTTAATCGAGATATAGGACATGATATTATTGCAGGTAATTTTTTAATTGTTGGTGATGATCCAGAATTAGGTGAAGATCGTTCTCTAACGGATGAACAAATTGAAAAATATACTAAATATTTTGGAAAAGAATCTATCGAAAATACCAATAAAAAAATTGATAGATTATTTTGGGGAATTGATTTATAGTTTCTTATTTGAAAGGAGGTGGTAATTTGAATAATACATATTTTATTGGAAGATTAGTAAATGATCCAGAACTAAAAGAAACAGATAGTGGTAAAAAGGTATTAAATGTTACTGTTGCAGTTCCTAGAAGTTATAAAAATAAAGACGGTAATTATGATGCTGATTTTATTGATTGTGTCTTATGGGATCATAATGCTGAATATGTTTCTAAAATGTCTAAAGGAGAACAATTAGCAGTTCAAGGTAGAACTGAAACAAAACTTTATGAAAAAGATGGAAAATCAGTTAAAGATTATAAAGTTGTTGTTGATTATGTTAAAAATTTAGATAAGAAAATAGAAAAAGATAACGAAATGGAAATGTAATTAAATATGAAATTTAAAGCAATGAAAAAGAGTTAAAAAGCCCCGAAGCAATCTAACTCTGTTGTAATTATATCACAACTCATTGCTTTTTTTCATTAAGTTAAAGGAGGATTGATTATGAGAAATATTGTTAAATTAAGGGTGATGAATATTGTTTAAGTTCATAGGTAATTCCCTACAAAATTTAGGGAACTCTATGAATTTATTAGCCATCGAAAAATTAGAGGGTGGCAACTATAATGTTGATTCTATATTGCAAGCCATTAAAACCGTAACAGACTGGTGTTTGCGAATTGGTATTGCTCTTGCTGGTGTATCATTAGTTGTTGGATTTGTTATGTATGCAGTTGCTGATGTTGATAGAAAAGCCCATGTAAAACAAAGAATAATCCAAACTATGTTTGGTATCGTTGGTATTATATTAGCCATTTCACTTGTAAACTTAATCATAGGTCTATTTTAGGTGATGTCTATGAATTTATATATTAAAAGTCAAAAGGATCTTGATATATGTTAAGTGCATTAGATTTACTTAGGCGACTTGGTTGGGCAGTAATAGATTTTATTTACAATTTAATTGATACCTTATTTAATATCATAAAGGAATTAAATTTATATGATATTGTCGATAGTGTATCAGAAAACACAATATTTTCCAATTTCCATACGGGAATTATTGCTATTGCTATAACACTACTTGCCCTTTTTATTATGTGGCGATTTGTTATGAAAATATTAGAGCCAGATGATGGATTATCTACTCATCAAATAGTAATTGAAATAGTAAAATGTGGAGTCCTTATTTTAATGAGTGTATTTTTATTTACTCAAGCAAACTCTTTCTCTATGAAATTAAGTGGCTATACTTCTTCTATGTTTAGCAATAATGGTACTACTATATCTGATAGTATGCTCGGCATGTATATAAGTCATTCAGAGGGTTACAAAAATAGTGATGAATTTGAAAACGAAGATATCACCAAGAATTTGGAAAATGACAATTTTACAGATAAGCGAATGTATAATGATAAGTATGTTACTTCTTCGAGGTGGATATTACCAGATGAAAAAGATTATAAGTATAGTATAAATTGGATTATGGCTATTCTTGTTGGAGGCTTTTTCCTTTATGCACTATTCTTTAGTGGTATGATGCTTGCTCGTAGACAAATAGAATTTTTGTTTTTATTCATAATAAGCCCGATAGTATTTGCTACTTCTGTTGGAAATAAACAAAGGCGATCAGCAGTAATTGAACAGTTAGTATCTCTCATTTTACAAGGTGCAGTTGTAATGATGATTATAGGTATTACTGTAATTGTAATGCAGTCAATTAATAGTACAACTTTCTTTTCAGATTCGCCTGCTAAAGATATGGCTTTAAAATCATTAATGTTTATTGGTTGTGGTACTTTCTTACTTACTGGATCACAAGTAATCAATAGATTTATTGGTGGTAATGTTTCTGCAAATAGTGGTCGTGAACAATTAATGAGTTTAATGAGTTATGGTCATGCTATGTCAACTGCTACTCATATTGGTAGTAATGCTATAACTGGTGCTGGTGCATTTGGTTTAGGTGTGGCATCATCAGCAGTTGGTAAAGTTGGTGGAAATCAATTAGTCAATAAAGTTGGTAATGCTATTCAGAAATTTGGTAATAAAGTCAGTGGTGGTGGAACTTCATCTAACCCTATCAAGAGTGGTATTGGAAGTACCATTGAAAAATTTGGTGGTAAAGTTAAAAATGCAACTCCATCTAATATAGGTAAAAATCTTCGTTCTCATGGTCGAGAAAATATGGGTGAAGCAGTAAGTTCTATTATGCCACAAAGAAGTATGTATCGCCGAAGATATAGGTCAAGGGA
>CALVVU010000009.1 GCA_944363975.1 Candidatus Coprovivens excrementavium
TACAAATTACTATTTTTTGCTTTGCTTACATTTATATTATAACACTTTTTTTATTTTTTTGCAGCCTTATCATTAACAAATATATTTATGATGTGATACTTTTACATTGGACTGTTTTACCATAGCATAGTGCATTGTACTATCTATTTTAGTGTGCCCCAAAAGTTTTTGTACTTGTTCAATAGGCATACCTTTATCTATGGCTTTTGTTGCCAATGTTCTTCTAAATTTATGAGGATGAACTTTTGGAATATTAAGTCTTTTTCCTAAATTTCTAAGTCGTATTTCAACACCAGAAATATTAAGTCTGTTGAAAGGTTTAATTAATGATACAAATAATGCAGAATTATTATCATTTCTACTTTCAAGATACTTTAATAAATGAAGTTTTGATCTAGCATCAAAATAAACCTCTCTTTCTTTGTTTCCTTTACCTAGTACAATACAAGATTGATTTACAAAGTCAATATCTTTAATATCTAAATTAACTAATTCACCAACTCTGATACCAGTAGATGATAAAAAATCAATCATTGCTAAATCTCTTATACAATAACACCCATCTCTTAATTTCTCTAAATTTTCATCACTATATGTTTCTTTAATTGTTACTTGAGTTTTTATTTTATGAATTCTCCTTATAGGACTTTTTATAATGTAATTTTCATTTTCTAACCAAGAAAAAAAACTAGATAATATTCTTCTTATATTATCTATTGTTACATTACTACAATTATGATTATTTTGATAGTTAGATAAATATTGTCTTATATCATTAGTATCAATTAGTTTTATATTTTTGTCTATTTGCAATACCATATCATCAACTGTTTTTTTATAATACTCAACTGTTCTATTAGAACAACCCTCAAGTTTTTTAGAAGATAAAAATAAATTGCTATAATCTATTTTTTCTTCTTTTATATCTTCTATTTCTGTAATACTTACATTATAAAAATAATGTTCTAGCACTTGTCTTAAATTTTCTAATTGATAATTATTAATAAATTTTCCCATGTCAGAAATTACATTACTGATAATTATATCTTTCATAATGTATCACTCTTATCATTACTGATAAATAATCTACTAAATTCTCTTTGTGCCTCTTCCATTTCATCATTAATATTTTTGATTGCTTGTTCGATAGCATTTTTATTTTTAAATTGTGTTTTAGTATTAGTGTTGGATAGATAATTATATAATATATCTTTTCTTGTCTGTTTTTTGTTTTTTAAGTAGTGTTTTAATATTATTTCTTGAATAATATCATTTTCTTTAATACTTTTTACACTTTTTAATTCTTTCTTATAATTATAATTTGCATGATTAACAATAGCATTATAAATATAATTATCTATATATTTGTTTTTAGAATCGATTAAAGTAGTATCAATATCAATATTCTTAATCTGATTTTCTTCATATATGTTATGAAAATAAGAGTTTATCTCATTTAAAGCATCTTTAAAATTAGCATATTCCAATTTAAAATTAGAATTTTTTTTAGAAAAAAGATAACTCTTAATTTCTTTGGTAAGTTCTATAATTTCTTTGTTTTTTATAGAACCATATTTTATTTTTTCTTCTTTATCTTTTCGTTCCCTATAAAGTAATTGACCTAATCTTAAAATTTTTTCTTCTAATATTAAATCCTTTTTGTTTCGCAAAAGATAATTCTTTTCATTAGGACTAAAGAACTTTTTTAACTCGGTAATTTCCTTATTAGTTTCAATTAATAAAGGTGTATAGATTTTTTCTTTTTCTATAGTATGAACTACTTGGGCTTTTAGAAAATCAATTTCACTTTGGGTAAGTTGTCCAGATCTTCTATAACCAACTTTATTTTTAGAATAAATATAGTTAGGTTGTTTTTCCATAAAAGAAAAGTGAAAATGAAGATTATCAGTGTCTGTATGTAGCGATAATTGATAAAACATTTTTTTAGAATCTTTAAAACCACACTTTTTAAAAAAATTAGGTAATATATTAGAAGCAAGTTCTTGTTCTAATTTATGTATATCAATATTTTCATTTATATAATCATTATTAAATGATAAGACACCTTGCCATAGGTTAGAATTTTCTAAATACTTTACTGCTTGTTTCTTTCTTTTTTCGACTTCCAATTCCGATGCAAACTTGCCATTTTCTAAAACAAGATTCATAGTATTTTCTTTATTAATTTTACCAGTATAATAGTCATACATAGACATGGCTCTTTTTTCTTCATTAGCATAATAATCATACATATCACGAACTCGTTTTTTAGACTTTTCATTGTTTTTATATTTACTATCTGGATTATTAATAGCAAGTGTAAAGATAGAATTAAATATAACTTTAGGACTTTTAGTCATTTATATAATTATTCCTTATCTTTTTATTAAATTCATTTAAGGGCTTACTTTGTTTAGGATCAGTTATATTATCAAAATCCATATCTGAATATATTTGCTCTTCTAAAGATAGCATTATTTTTTGTTTCTTGATTATATATTCAATATTTCTTTCAATAGTAGATAATCTATCTAAAACATCAGTACCATTTAAAGCATTAATACATAATTCACATACCGCTCTTGAAAAAGACATATTATTCTTATCAGCATAAGATTTTATCTTTAAATATTCTTCATTCGTAAAATAAATGTGTTTATCTATTGTCATTGATATTTAATTCCTTTAGTTTAGATAGAACAAAATCCATTAACTGCATTTTCATGGTATCATAAACTATCTTTTTATCTTTAACACAAGTAATACTTTGATAATATTCATCTTCTGGAAGAAAATATCTTATACCAAACTTTTTATAATTATCAACCCAGTCCTTGATTCTTCTTTGTGGTAATTTAGGATGAAGTATATTAACATCAAATCCAGCACGAGAAAATATCTCACGAGCAGAGAGTTCTGGAAACTTGAATCTCATCATAATAACCCATAATTTAAAAAGTGGATCGTATTCAATTTCTCGTTTGTATTTTACTTTTCTAACAAAAATATTTTGTTCAAGTATTTTTATTTCATTGTCTGTATATAGGCGAACTTTCATTAATCTATATCCCTACCATTATCATAGTTTTTAATCTCATATTCTAAATCATCATTAAAAGTATCGCTTCTTAAAATATTATCTGCAATTTCTCTAATATCTTCAAACTCTAAATTCACTTTTAATGATTTAGCATTTTCACAAACAATTCTTTCAACTTGAGTAAGTAAATTTCCCCAGTAAAATACCATATCAAAATCCTTATCGCCATCACTTTGTTCACTAATAAATAAGTCAGCCACATTTTCATTGTCTTTTATGCACTCAATAATATCATCTAAATTATCTAATATATACTTTTGTGATTCTCCATCAAAATCATTTAAATATCCATTTAATGAAACAGAATAATTAAATTCACTTGTTTGATCCATACCATAATTAATAATATCATTTGCAATTAATTTATTTATTGATAATTTCATTTTCATAACCTCCTTGTAACATATCAATATAACCAATTTCTAATAACTGTATTATCATTTTAGTAACAGATACATTATAGAAATTAGCCATTAATTTTATACGATCATATAATTCTATCGGTAATTTTAAATTAAATCTTCTCATATATTCCTCCTTTGTAATAGGATGAAAAGCCCCTTAATATTGGCATAATATAAAAAGCAGGATAAGATAAATGCACACTCACATAAACTTATTCCTTATTTCATAAGGGTTTATGTAGGTGCATTTCTTATTTTGCACTTGCAAAATTCATCCTACTTTGTAGGTTGATTAAAAGGATAAAATCTCTTAATCGTATATATTAAGGGGCTTTTATAGTAGGGCTTTTCATCCTAAATATTTATTTTTTCAAGTTTATATAGGATGGTAATTAATATGTTGGTCTTAATGGTAAATCTGGTTGATTAAAACTAGGGGTAGATTCTATTTCATAAGTAAAATCGATTAAACTCATACCATCAACAACTTCATTATTTAATGAAACTTGATAATGTAAATGATTCCCCGTCGAGTAACCAGTTGTTCCAACACTTGCAATTACTTGTCCTTTTGTTACATTATCACCAACAGAAACTTGAGAACTGTTAGGATATAAATGTCCATACAAGACTGTGTAAGTCAACTCATTTACTTCACAATTTATTTTAATTATATTTCCACCTTGTGTATCACTTGTATCTATGGTATTAGTTGAATGTGGAAAATCAACTGTTTCAACAGTACCATCACATACAGAATAAACTGGTGTTTGAGCCGAATTTGCTAAATCCCATGCCGAGTGGACATCAGATTCACCGTACACAATTCTTTCTTCTTTAAAAAAACTGGTAATAGTAGAATTAGTAAAATCAATAGGTGGAGCAAATGGCTTGGCTTGTTCTTCATCTATTTGTCCACTATCAACGATATTATCTTCTTTACATACTTCTAAAACTTTATATTTTTGAATTTCACATACTTGGCTAATTGGTAGTTGTCTTTTTAGTTCACTATCTAAATTATCCGTATATATTTCACTAAAAATCAAAGAGTTATCGGCTAAATAAAAGTATAATATTCTTTCTAAAGATACATAACCATTTTTGGATTTTATGTTTTCGTTTAAGACTTTTTTATATTCTTCTGCATAACCACTATTATTTTCTATATAGCCATCTGTTATATTTGCACCGAAGAAGTCTAATATCATTAAGACTGGTATTAAAATAATAAAACCAATAAAAAACAAACCACCAGTTGATCCTAAAAGTATGGATATTATTTTTTTCTTCATTAAATATCCATTTCTTTATCTTTTGCTAAAGTCTTTGAATATTGATTAAGTTCTACTAATAAGTTAGTGGCTTCTTTATACAAATCATTTATATCATGATTACTTAAGTCATTTTCACTAGTAAAATAATGAATATCTTTGCAAAGAGCATCAATTATATCATAAGTACCAGATACGGTTTGTAAATGTTTTTTAGTATCTTCAAATGCAATTTCTTCATTGTCATAAGAATCTTGAAACTCATACGGATCAAAATCTTTAGCATACTGAACTATTCTTGTTACTAATTTATCTAAATAAATATCATTATTATTTTGTGGTATATCAATAATATTTTTTTCAAGCAAAGCATCTTCTAACTCGATGAACTCTACATTTGTTTTATCTAAATCAATAACACCATATTTCCATTTACCATCTTCAAATAAGTACAAATAATCCATAGAGTTTTTTACCAGTTCTTCTTTTGTGCGATTTATTTCATAATGTAGTTCTTCACCACGATCACGATGATATGCAACAGTTACATCATCTTGTCTATTATCAAAATTATGTTCTTTAGTAGTGTCTGGAAAAACATACTTTCCTAAAACAGATATATCCCCTAAAGACATTAATAATTTTACTTTAGTTGGATCTTGATAATCATTATATAGAATATAACCATTGTATTCCAAATTTCCATTAGCATGACAATAAATAGATTTATATGTATTATCTTTTTGCTTCATAGCAATAGTTGACCTTATACTCAAATTAACACCTCCTAATTTTCACCCATCATTGTTCGTTCTAACTCGGTAGCACGAATCCATACTCGAAGTCTATTTTTATTATCTATATTTAGTAAAAATTCGCCTCGTTTAGCCGATAATAAAAAAGCCTTTTGAGTATCAGTCAAAGGGTTATTTTTAAATAATTCTAAATAAGCAATTAAGTCATCTTCTTTAAGCATACCTATCATAGTGTACTGACAATTATTAAAAATTGCAGTGGCATGCCTTAATACATTAGCATTACCTACAAAGTCTTTTACACTTTGAGTGCTAACAATTAAATTAGTTGAATACTTCCTAACTCTACGAGCAAGTTGCCCAAAGTTTTTTAATACCTCGCTATTTTTCTCATCGATAAATAAATGAAACTCATCTACAATAATACTTATATGTTTTTTTCTAGTATTTGATTTTTCATTTTGAATTTTATTAGCAACAATACTATTATTTAAATAAGTTAGTAGATTTAAAACTTGGGTATTAATTAATCTTTGATTACCACTATATAGAAGTTCTTGTAAGTTAAAAGCGATTAAATCATTAGATAAATCAATATTTGTATGCCCATCAAAAAGGAAAGAATCTGTACCAGTTAAAAATCTGGAAACTAGTATCTCTAATTGATCGATGATTTTCTTTTTTTCATTACTTTCCAAATCTTTTTTATAAATAGGTAAATACTCATATAACTCACTAAATATTGGATAATCACTAGGCTTTAAACTTTGTAAAGTATTAATAGAAGTATTTTTAAATATACCTTTTTTGTTATATAAAGATTCTACTACTGCAAGTAACATAACTAGTTCTTTTTCCGTAATATCTTCAAAAGCAGTTTTAAAGAAAGCCTCTAAAAAGCCTAAATGTTTGGCTAAAGGACAATCTGTTTCTTTTGTTTCTTTATCTTCATCATCGCTAGGTATATACCTTATTTGTAGGGGATTAATAATACCACCCTTTTTAGAGTAGAGATCTATATATTCGCCCCCATTAGATAACACCAAATTTTTATATTCATTTTCAGCATCCCAGATAAATATTTTAGTACCACGAGCATACTCATTAATAATTATCTTTTTCATAGTAAAACTCTTACCACCACCAGTAGAAGATACGATGGCTATATTATATGATGTCCTATGATTATTTAAAGTAAAAGGATCAAAGAATATCGGTAGCGAAGTATGTAAATCAACTCCTAGCATATATCCTTTAGAATCATTAAAATAAGTTTTTGTAAAAGGAAAACCCGCACTTAAAGTAAGTGTAGGCAAATAAATTGAATAATCATTTAAAGAAGTAGAAGTAATATCAAAATTTTGCCAGCACTCCATTTGTCTTAATTTTGGAATATCTAATTTTATTTGGTATCTATCTACTAATCTTTTTAAATCTCTAAATGTATTTTCTCGTTCTTTTCTAGTACCAGTTATTACTAGAGTAAGTGATACTTCTTTTATTTTCTCATCACCATTTTTAATTTCTAACATTAATTGTTGGAAGTTTTCCTTTTGAGTATCTAGTTCAGTAGCATCACTTAATTTTCTAGTAGTATTTCTATCTGATAATAAAAATTGATATTGTGAATTAACCCAACGGATTAACTCATCTTGACTAATAGCATCTTTAATACTAATACAAGACCTAACATTTGGAACATTAAAAATTTCTTCAAAAAACAATTCATCAACAAATGGGGGAATATTTTTAATAGTTACCATTTGTATATCATTATCATCAAACTTTAACATATTAGTTTTTTCTTGCAAATTTAATGGGGATATTAAAGATGGTAGATCACTCCACACGAGATCATCTAGTGCTTTTGGATTCATATATAAATTAGTTAAGAATTTATATATTTCTAATCTGTTATCAATTACTTCCATATTTAGTTTAGGAGTAATATTAGAAATAATATCTTCAATTTCATCTAGTTGCTTTTCTAATATGTTTAAGTCTTTAGCAATAACCACTAAATAATAGACACTCGAAACTGTATAATAGTTTTCTTCAAGTTCTTCAATTAGTCTTTTGCTTTCATCTAAAAGTTTATGCTTTTGAGCATCTTCTTTAAAATATTCGATTAACTCATCTAAATTAATCTTATTATTATTTAAATTAATTTTCTGATCTAGTTTATAGCATTTTAAGGTAAGCCCTTTTATTTGATATAAACTCTTTAGAGAATAGAAGAAATTTTGTTTTTCATTTCTGCTGGCTAGAGATAAGTCTATTGCTTTAACTTCAATTAAAGATGCTACTTCACCAGTTTTTAATTCAATTAAACCATCATCAGCAACTGCTTTAACATTAGAAAAAACTTGCGAATTTTTAACTCGCTTTTTAAGTCGTTTTTTAAGTATAAACTTTGGCTTTTGTTTTTCTAGTTTATGTTTTTCTTTTTCTATAACTTTTTCTTTATTCGTTTTAATACTATCACCATCACTTTCTATTGTTTTATATATTTACTTATTGTTTTGATTTTACTTTCTTTTATTTCTTCGTTAAAAAAGTAATATTCTTTTGTTTTAAATAAGTATTCTATAAGAAGAATCATAATTTTATACATACGATTCTTTTTTGATAAATTTATAGGTATTAATAGAAATGCACAAATGGATAAGAATATTAATGCTTGTATTTTTAAATTCGTAAATGCAAACATTATTAAGAAAATTACTAGCATAGGAAGTCCTATATATAAATCAGTCATTTCTATATATTTACCTAATGTTTTTTTAATACTTTTAATTGTTATATACATAACTTATCACTCCCTTGACCTATATCTTCGGCGATACATACTTCTTTGTGGCATAATAGAACTTACTGCTTCACCCATATTTTCTCG
>CALVVU010000010.1 GCA_944363975.1 Candidatus Coprovivens excrementavium
TCTATTGTTTTTTTACCTAATCTTTTGCTAATCGCTTCAGCAGTATCCATTGTATTTGTTTTTAAATAAGCGAGTCCAGAGTTATCAAGAATAATTTGGGCAACTTCTTTACCATAAACATTGTCTAATTGACTTAAACTTTGAATAAATAAGTGATACCTTAATCCACGAGAACGAGCAACGGATATTATTGATTCAATACTGGGTTCAATTAATGGTGGGCAGTTAGAAAATTCATCACATATCCAGTCAATTTCAATGGGTACTTTTTTGTTTTCATTAGAGTTAGCCAATTTTACAAGTTCTTTATATAATAATCCTAAAATTATAGTAACAAGCGAATAATATATTTTATCTTCATCTGGAACTATAACATATAGTGCTGATTTAACTTTTCCTAAAATATTAAAATCAAAATCTGATTTACTAATTACATTAGCAACATTAACGTCATCAAAGATTGCCATTTTCTCTGAAAACACACTAGTAATAGATTTATAAGTGTTTTCGCTTGATGATAAAATAGGAATTAAACTGTCTTTAGATTTAGCACCATAAGGCTTTTGCTCAATATAATATTTAAACTTTTTAGAGTTTTTTTCTTCCATAGTAGAGTTTTGAAATTTACGAATAGAGGTCATAGTTATTTGTTCTCGCTTTACTTTACCATCTTTATATTCTTCCAAAAAAAAGCCAATTAGTCCCTCAAGAAGATTCTTGGCACTATTATTCCAAAAAGGATCTTTACCTTGTGATTTATCATAAGTGATCATTGATGCTATGGAAGTAATTAATCTATTTGTTTCAGCATAACTAGAAATTGACTTATTTAAATAATCTAATTTTTCTTCTTCATTATCTGTATTATCGGCTTTATTCTCAAATTCAATATACTTTTCATACTCACAAATAATCGGCTCTAGTATATTGATATGATTAGACAATTCTGGATGTCTAAAATCTATTGTTAAAATTTTATAGCCTCTATCATATAACATTTTAGAAGTAACATGATATATTTCGCCTTTAGGATCAGTTACAAAAACACTTCTTGGCTTTTTAGCATTAGCAATAAAACTAATCATTGGAATAACACAAGTAACACTTTTACCAGATCCACTTGATCCTAAATAAACATAATGGGGAGTTTCTTTATCAAACCATACATGAGTAACACTTTTATCATAATAAACTGGAAAACCAACTTCATTTATATTAGAAATTTTTTCTTTAGTAAAATTTTTATTAATTTCTGCTTCGGTTGCAAATCTTGCAGATCCATATTCATTATTACTTTTGATTTTATGTTTTGAAATAATTGGTTCAATATATATAAAACCAACAATAAATAAAATCAATATTAACAATAAAAAAATGAGAGATAAACTCATAGTCTATCCCTCACTAATTTATTGTTATAACTCATAATCCTCCTTGGTCTTATTTAATTCTTTTACCATGTTATCAATAATAGAATTAATATCTTTACGAGTTATATTTCTAAAATTTTCATAACCATCTTTAAAATAATAGTTTTCATTTGTATTATGAATATCATCTAACATATATTTAACTCGTTCCCAGCCAGATCTTTCTAAAGTATTTCTAACCAGTTCTTCTAAATCGTTATTATCGTAAATATCATCTGTATATTCATATAAATTATTTTGATATACAAAGTCCATAAAGTTATCTATATCTAAATACATAACATCATCGTTTTCAACACTTTTAAAATTTAATAATTCTTTTATCATATAACCACCAGCCTTAATCTATTTCATAATCATCATAATTCTTATCTATGATTTCATTTATTGCTAAATCTAATCCTTTTTTAAGAGTAGGATTATTTCTAATATCTTCATAAGTGAGTTCTAAAGCATCTAGTGTACTAGATATATCACGAGTATAACTATATTCGTGATTTTCAAGTTCACTAATAAACATATCTTTGATATAACCAGCACCAGTTTTATCTTTTTCTATTAACTCATTATGTTCTTTTCTTATATCTTCCCACAGTTTATTATAAGTATCTAGATCAGTTTTTCTTATATAGCCACCACCACCGATGGAATATATTTTATCAGTATCACTTGGCTCTAATCCCCAATTTTTCATACCGTTATCGAATTGCTCTTGATTAAAAGCAAACATTAATGGAAATTCATTAACTCTTTTTTGATGTATTTCTCTTAATTCATCATACTTATTTTTCATTTATTACCACCATCCTTTAAAATATATATTTTTTTATGATAAATAAGTAAATTTTCAATAGTCTTACCATCTTTAATAACTCTATATCTATTTCCCCAAAAACATTTATGTTTCCACCATAAACTATTTAGTATTTGTTTTATTTTCATTAAGCATCAACTCCTTTGTAGTTTCATTAATTCTTTTATTAGCAATATCAAAATACTTTTTATTTATTTCAAATCCGATATAATTTCTATTTTCTAAAATACAAGCGACTGCAGTAGTGCCACTACCTAAAAAACAGTCCAAAACTAAATCATTTTCTTTTGAACTGTTCCTTATTAATTTTCTAATTAGGGGAAGTGGCTTTATTGTAGGATGCCCATATATTTGTTTATCTTTAACATTTATAGTAGATAAATATATTGTTTTAGCATCCTCATAATTGCTCGGTTGACAATAACCATTTTTTCTAAAATACAAACAATATTCTTTGTCGCCTAAATACTTGTTATTGTGTAGGGGCATAGGATTAGTTTTTCCCCATATAATAATTTCTAATTTACAATTAAGTTTATCCATAAAATATTTAATGTAGGTAGGTATTTGTCTACCATTACACCAAATATAAATATTAATATTTTTCATAACTCTAATTAATTCATCTAACACCGATAAATCAAATCCATTAATTAAATTACTTGCTTTTAATTCATTTTCTAACTTAATTAGTTCTTTGCATAATTTACCAGTTCCTTTTTTACCACCTTTAGTAGAAATATCATAAGGTGGATCTATGACAACTAAATCAATAGAATTATCTGGTATTTTTTTAAGACCAATTAGACAGTCCTCATTGTATATTTTATTTACCAGCAAAAGTAGAATTCCTTTCATAAAAAAAAGTAGGAAGTATATCCCACCTTTGTCTAATTAAATAGCCATAATCTATTTTTAATATATTACTTAATCTATATAAATAAACACTACTAACATTTTTTATCTTATCATTTTCAACTTTACTTAAAGTAGAGATTGATATATTAGAAATATTTGATAGTGCTTTCAAAGTTAAATTATTTTTTAATCTTTCTTGTTTTAATATTTTCCCAATTTTATTTATAAACATTCCTCCTTTATTTAAAATTTATTGTATAAAAAAACAGACCATAGTATTATGATCTGCACTATTAATTGTAATTTAATGTTTTGTATTAAGCACATATTAATTTAACTTTTTAATTTAAGTCTTGTATCAAGTTTGAATTTCTTTCTTTTGGGATTTCCCTCAACTCTATAAATCGCATTATTTCTAATATCATAAATAACAGACCATACTGTATCAGCATCATTTTTTCTATCATATTGACACATAAATCCATACTTTCCTGATAAAATATCTCTAATTAAATCAAATGAATAATTGTCTTTTAGATTTTTTAATGTGTTATATGCAACGAAATATCGTTCTTCTGCTTTCCAAGTATCAATTTCATAATTATTATAATGTTTCATTTTATTAGAATTGAAATCATTAGTAGCCACTATAAAATTACCATCTTTATTTGGTCTTATTATTTCTATTTCTTCGCAATTACACTCAACAACTACAATATTACCAGTTCGATCCGCAATAGTTAATGTTTGCTGTGATGCGATAGGAATACTTTGTAGGAAAGATAATGCTTCATCAGTTGTTTTACATTTTTCAAGTAAATATCTTACTATCATACCAGCATTAAAGCCTGCTTTTATTATGGTAGGATAGATAAATGTTAAGCCTACTGCTAAACCATACTCATTAATTCCATCTTCCATTTCTATAAATGCTGTTGTATTTCCATTAAAAGCATAAGCATTATCTAAATTATAAAGACAATTCATATATAATTTTTCTAACGATACTAAAAAATCACTATTTCTTCCAAAAAGAATGTTATTATTATCTTTAACTGCTATACAAGTACAATGATTATCAAATTCAAAGCAATACATACTTAATAAGAATGTATAAAAATCTTCATAAGAACTATGTTGTCCTTTTGCTAATCCTTTGATTTCTTCTAAAATTTCTGGATAATATTTTTCATATATGGGTAAACATTTTTTAGCAAATCTTTTTCTTTCTTCAGTTATTCTGAAAGTATGATTATTACTAATTATTTTCCCCTTTTTATATAATAATTTGCCCCAATTAAAGCCTGCCTCATAATGGCTTTTTTTAAATCTTCCGTGATACATTTTTATCATCTTCCTCTCTTATTTTTTTTGAGTAAGATCTTGCTCTGTTAAAATGATATGATAATAAAAATTTTAAGTCAATAGAATAAAAATTTTTATCAAAACTTTTTACAGGAAAGAAAAAAAGACTATCAAACTTAATTGATAATCTATTCAATAAATTGTAATTTATAATTTGCTTATTACTTTTTTCTGTCAACTTCTTTGTTTACACTATTGCTAATAATATAGAAA
>CALVVU010000011.1 GCA_944363975.1 Candidatus Coprovivens excrementavium
CCCGTTACTCTTTTTAGTGTGGTAAAAAAATAAGGGGTTGCCTTTCCAAGTGTGGTATTTTTAATCTTTTATAGTAGTTGCAAAGTATGATAATGCCTTAAATTTAAAATTAACTTTTACTGTTTTTTCATCACCGTTATCATAAATGACAATATTATTAATTAAGTTTTTAATTAATGTTCTACTAGGATTTTTCATACTTACATAACTTTCAACTAACTCTCTGCATTTTGTAAAATCCATTTCAGCAGTAGAGTTTGCAAGACTTTGATATCTAGACTCTTTTAAATCTTTTTCTTTATTTAATTCTTGCAGATTATCTTCATGCTTTTTAGATAAGTTTTTATAGACTTCCAAAGAAATATGACCTTCAACTTTATCATTATATAGACTTGAAATTGTGTCTAATTCTTTTTTTATTTTAGTATTCAATGAATCAATTTCATTTTTCATTGACAGTACATCTTTATTATAAATATAAACAGAATCTTCTACTAATTCTCTCGTATTATAATGTTTTATAAATTCTTCACCAATATCTTTTAAATAATTTACAATATCTTTTTCTAATAAATCATAATTTAATCTATTAGGAGTACATCCTGATATTTTTCCTTTACGATTATAGTTATTACAACTTGTGTAATTAGTTTGTGTCTGTCTATTTTTTTTATGACCAATACCTAGTGTTCTACCACAATTACCACATATAAGCAACCCAGACAATAAATATCTATCAAAATTTCTTTCTTTTGGAGTTGTATGCCTATGCTTAAGTATTTCTTGCACTTTTTCAAAATCTTCTTTACTAATAATAGGCTCATGAGTATTTTCTACTATGATATATTCTGAATCTTTAACTTTTCTACATTTTTTATTATTGTAACTTATTTTCTCATGTGTATGTTGTACCATATTACCTATATACATTTGACTTTTTAATATATTCCTTATTGTTGAATGTTTCCAAATACCACATCCATCATTTTCTGTAACCTTTAAACCTCTAGGTTCTTTTTTATAAACTATTGGTATAGGGATTTTCTTTTCAGAAAGAATTCTTGAAATAACACAAACACCATTTCCCTCAAGAGCAAGCGAATAAATAAGTCTTACAACTTTACTTGCTTCTGGATCAATTATTAACTTGTGTTTATCATTAGGGTCTTTTTTATAACCATAACATGGAAACGATCCTATATAATCTCCTCTTTCTTGTTTTACTCTAAAAGATGATTTAACTTTTTTAGAAACATCTCTTAAATATAAATCATTTACCCCAAGTCTTAAACCTAACATAGAATCACCAATTAATGAATCATAAGAATCATTAATCGCTATATATCTAACATTGTGTTCTAAAAAATATTCTTCAATATATTTACCAGTTCCGTACATTTCACGACCAAGTCTTGATAAATCTTTTGTAATAACACAATTTATTAAACCATCTTCAATGTCTTGTATCATTTGAGAAAATGCTGGTCTTTCAAAATTACCACCAGAGTATCCATCATCTACATATTCTTTTACAATATTTAGACCATTATGTTTGGCAAACGAACGAATAATCATACCTTGACTTGATATAGAAGAAGATTCATCACATTTTCCAAAATCTTCTTTTGAAAGTCTTTTATATTCTGCACATTTGTAGATTTGATTTCCTATCATATATTTATATTCCTCCTTTTTCTGATAGGGGTCTAAAATATCTACGATTGCATGGTAACATCATTTTTGATTTTTTGCAACTCATCAGTAGCACCTCCTAGTAATATTTTTTTCCTATATAATTCTTCTTTATATGTTTTATTAATTATTCTTTTTAGATCTTCACCAGTTTCATCAAAATTAAACTCAAATTTTACTGTCTTTTTTCCATAAGTTTTAATCATTGAATCACCCATTTTAAAACTATGATTAGAATCTAAAAATATGCTCTTTGAATTAAGCATTTTTATTTCCTTTCTCTAAAGTTAAGTCTTGTTCTAAAGGATTCTTCAAATGTATTTCAATAGTAGACTTACCATTATTAGTATCTATTTCTACATGATATACTTCTTTATTAATTTTTCCTTTTATAAAAGTTATTTCTTTTGTAGAAAGTGGTTCACTAACTTCAAAACTAGCATAAGTACGATTATTATTTTCTTTGTATTCAAATATGTTTATTTTTTCTTTTAGTAAGTTTTGCACTATTTGAACAATATTTTCTAGTTTCTTTATTTCTTCTTCCTTAAATTTATCATAAGAAGATAACTCTTCTTTATATAAGTCTTTATTACCTTTATTTCGTAAAAGTCTATCATATTTAGTTTGAATATTCTCAACGGTAAAATAAGTATAACTTAAGTCCTTTAATGGTGTTACATTTCGTTTTAACTCGCCACTAGAGTAACAAGATAACTTTTTATATATAACAGTATCCCTAAATATTGGATAACCAATATTAGGAAATATAATAGTCTTATAATGAAGATTTTTTACTTCATCTGGTGTAAGTAAATCACGAGCAATTAGAGAAGTAGATTTATTACCATTGTAATTCATTAAACTAATTGACTGACTTATTGAATTGGACTCTATTGTTTTTTTACCTAATCTTTTGCTAATCGCTTCAGCAGTATCCATTGTATTTGTTTTTAAATAAGCGAGTCC